>NZ_JAGEPF010000020.1 GCF_017573465.1 Actinomadura violacea | reverse complement strand
AGAAATCCCCACCACCCCCGAAAACGAGGATGGCCACGGGGTTGGTCCGGCCATGCCGGCCGAACCGATAAAGGCACTGGCTTTTAACACGCTGTTGAGTTCTCAAGAAACGGACACCCACCGCGCCAGACCCGCTTCCGCGGCCCTCGCTCCGGGGCAACCCTTCTAACTTACCGGAACTTTCGCTCCTGTCAACCCACTCGCTCGAGTCGATCTTCAGGAACCCCGACCCGCCTCCCGCTTGCCAGTGCAGGCGACGAAAGATCGCCTGTTCTGATCTTGCGGAAGAGTCCCCGGGGCCGGCCACCTTGCGGCGTCCTGCATCCCCTCTCGGGCCGTCCACTCCAGAGTACCTCGCTCCGAAGCACGCTTCGAACCGTTTTTCCCGGGTGGCTTCCCCAGGGGCCGTCCGCCTGTCGGCGTCCCGCATCCCCTTGGGGCAGGAAGAACATTAGGCAGGCTCGTGCGGTCCGTCAAATCGGCGTGGCCACCGCCCGGCCACCCGGCGGACGCCCGCCGGAAACCCGCAGGTCGAGCGGGTGCGGAGCGGCCGGCATCAGCGGCGTGTCAGCCGGCCGTCAGCGTCCCCGCGGCGATGTGCGCGCCGCGTCAGGGCCCTCACGGACGCTTGGCGATGTCAACGAGAACGACGTGATGTCGACACGAACGACCGTGAGGGGCTGACCGATGGACTACGTGATCGAGGCCGAGGGCCTGCGGAAGAGGTTCGGGGAGACCCGGGCCCTGGACGGCGTCGACGTGCGGGCGAAGCGCGGGACGGTGCTCGGGGTGCTGGGCCCGAACGGGGCGGGCAAGACCACCGCCGTCCGGGTGCTCGCGACGCTGCTGAAGCCGGACGCCGGCCGCGCGTCCGTGTGCGGCTACGACGTGGTCAAGGACGCGGCGCGGGTGCGCGCGATGATCGGGCTGACCGGGCAGTACGCGTCGGTGGACGAGGAGCTGACCGGCGCCGAGAACCTGGTGATGATCGCGCGGCTGCTGGATTTCGGGCGGGCCGATGCCAAGGCGCGGGCGCGCGAGCTGCTCGCCCGGTTCCGGCTGACCGAGGCGGGCGGGCGCGCGGTGAAGACCTACTCGGGCGGGATGCGGCGGCGGCTGGACCTGGCGGCGAGCCTGATCAACCGTCCCGAGGTCATCTTCCTCGACGAGCCGACGACGGGCCTGGACCCGCGGGCCCGCAACGAGGTGTGGGACACGGTCCGCGAGGTGGTCGCCGACGGCGCGACCGTCCTGCTGACCACGCAGTACCTGGAGGAGGCCGACGCGCTCGCCGACCGGATCGCGGTGTTCGACCACGGCGGGGTGATCGCCGAGGGGACGTCGGACGACCTGAAGTCGCGGATCGGCCGGCAGACGCTGGCGGTCCGCGCGACGGAGGGGTTCCGGACGGCGCAGCTGACCGCAATCGTGACCGAGCTCACCGGCGAGCGGCCGGAGGTGCAGGGGGCGACGGGCCTGGTCACGGCGCCGGTGCAGGACCCGAAGGTGCTGCCCGCGCTGGTCCGGCGGCTGGACGAGGCGTCGATCGTGGCGGCGGAGCTGTCGCTGCGGATGCCGAGCCTCGACGAGGTCTTCCTCACACTCACCGGGCACCTCGCCGAGGACGCGCCCGCCGACCTGATCTCCGAGGGGAGCCTGGCATGACCACGATGACCGTCGACGCCCCCGTGGCGTCCGAGCCGCCGGCGCGGATCAGCCCGCGGCGGACGCTGCGGCACGGGCTGACGCTGGCGTGGCGCAACGTCGCGCAGCTGAAGCACTCGCCGGAGAAGCTGCTCGACACGACGCTGATGCCGATCATCTTCCTGCTGCTGTTCCTGTACGTGTTCGGGGGCGCCCTCACCGGTTCCACCCACGCCTACCTGCAGCAGCTGCTGCCGGGGCTGGTGGCGCAGATGGCGATGTTCGCGACGATGGGCCTCGGCACGGCGCTGAACGAGGACATCCACAAGGGGGTGTTCGACCGGTTCCGCAGCCTGCCGATCGCGCGGTCGGCGCCGCTGATCGGGTCGGTGCTCGGGGACACGGTGCGGTTCCTGACCGTGATGGTGGTGCTGGTGGGGTTCGGCTCGATCCTGGGGTTCCGGTTCCACACCGATCCGCTGTCGGTGCTGGGCGCGTTCGCGCTGGCGTACGTGTTCTACCTGGCGGTGTGCTGGATCTCGGTGCTGGTCGGGCTGGTGGCGCCGTCGCCGGAGACGGTGCAGGGGCTGGCGTTCATCTGGGTGATGCCGCTGACGTTCGGAAGCAGCATCCTGGTGCCGAACACCTCGACGATGCCGGGCTGGCTGCAGGCGTGGACGAAGGTAAACCCGGTCACGCACCTGGCGGACTCGGTGCGGGCGCTGACCGTGGGCGGGCCGGTCGGCAACCACGTCTGGTACACGCTGGCGTGGGCGGCGGGGATCGTCGTCGTCACGTTCCCGCTGGCCATGCGGATGTACTCGAGGCGGGCCTGAGCGCCCGAGTGCGGCTCATCGCGCGGCGGGGACGCCGGCCCGGAAGCGGAGTGCCGGGTCGGCGTCCTTCGCCGCGTCCACCGTGTAGAGCATGTCGATGCCGGCCTTGAGGTAGGGGTATTCGGCGGCGAGATAGGCCAGTTCGTACGGTCCGGCGGGCAGGCCGCAGCGCGCCAGCATGGCGGCCACCTCGGCCGTCGCGTCGGCCGTGCCGGGTCCGGCGGGGACGGTCTCGGTCATCGGTCGTCTCCTTGGACGGCGGCGAGGGCGGGGACGCGCAGGTGCCAGTCGGTGGCGCGCTGGTAGGCGTCGGCGGTGCGCAGGATCCGGGCCTCGCCGAACGCGGGGCCTGCGAGCTGCATGGACAGCGGCAGTCCGGCGGCGGTCACGCCCATGGGCGCGGCCAGGACGGGGTTGCCGACGCAGTCCCAGTACGGCGTGAAGAAGAACCGGGACTCGGCGTCCACGCTGATGTTCCCGGCGGCGTCGGTGATGGCGTCGTAGCGCGGGGCGCCGATGCCGAGCGTGGGCGCGGCGATGACGTCGACGTCGTCGAACAGGCGGGTCAGGGCCTGCTGGGCGACGCGGCGGACGCGCTGTGCCTGGACGTAGTCGGCGCCGGTGGCGAGGGCGCCGCGGGCGAGCGCGAGGCGCGTGGACGGGACGTAGTCGTCCCAGCGGGCGGCGAGGTTCGCGCGGTGGTAGGCGAGGGCCTCGGCGCCCATTGTGACGAAGTTCGCGGTGATCGTCTCGGCCCAGTACGGGAGGGTCGTCTCGACCAGTGTCGCGCCGAGCCCGGCGAGCACGCGGAGGGCCTCGTCGAACGCGGGCGCCAGCGCGGGGTCGGCGTCGTCGGGAAAGTGGTGCTCGCGGACGACGCCGATGCGCACGCCGTCGAGGGTTCCGCCGAACTCGGGCGCTATGTAGGGGACGCTCACCGAGTCGGGGTCGCCGGGATCTGGCCCGGCGATCACGTCGAGGACGGCGGCGCAGTCGCGCGCGCTCCGGGCCAGCGGCCCGACATGGTCGAGGCTGTAACCGAGCGGGACGACCCCGGACTTCGGCACCCGTCCGAACGTGGGCATCAGCCCGGTGACGCCACAGAAGCCGGCCGGGATGCGGATGCTGCCCGCGGTGTCGGTGCCGAGCCCGGCGAGGAACATGCCGGCTGCGACGCCGCCGGCGGTGCCGGAGCTGGAGCCGCCCGGCCACGCGTCGGTGTCCCAGGGGTTGCGCGGGACGGGGAACGGCCCGGACGGGTCGGGCATCCCGCACGCGAACTCCATGGTGCTGAGCTTCCCGGTGATCACCGCTCCGGCGGCCTTGAGGCGGGCGACGACCGGCGCGTCGCGTCCGGCGGCCCACCGCGGGTCCAGGACGGTGCTCTGCGCGGTGGTGGGGCCCTCGGCCATCGCGATGACGTCCTTGACGCCGAACGGGATGCCGTGCAGCGGGCCCCGGTCGGTGCCGGCGGCGAGCTCGCGGTCGGCCTGCTCGGCGCGGGCGAGGGCGTACTCGTCGAAGCGGGCCAGGTAGGCGCCGAGGACGCCGTCGAGCCGGTCGGCGGCGGCGAGCGCGTCCTCGGTGAGGCGGACGCTCGTCACGGCGCCGGCGCGCAGCGCCGCGGCGGCCTCGGTCAGGGTCGGCGGTGTCGGCACGGGCGGGACGCTATGCGGCGCGGGTCCCTGCGCGCCGCCGCGGTCCCGGTCATCGGGAGGGGCGGGGGCCGGTCACACCGAAGCGACGAGGCCGGGGACCTGCGCGAAGACGTCGTCGCGGGTGACGTGGCGGCCCCGCTCGTACGCCTCCTCGAACGCGGCGTCGCCGATCTCGCGCTTCACCGCGGGCTCGACGCGGCGGACCTCGTGCGAGCCGGCGTGCCGGAAGCCGAGCAGGCCGTGCGCGGTGCCGAGCAGTTCCGCGGCGCGGACGTGGTGGCCGCGCGCCGCCGCGAGCGCCGCGAGGCCCTCCAGCAGCGACGCCAGCAGCGGATTGCCCATGATCCAGTCATTGGTCATGTCGCCCCAGGCGCGGGTGTGCCACTCGGCGGCTTTGGCGAGGTCGCCCTCCTCCTCGGCGATGCAGCCGAGCCGGCAGTGGGTGAGGCGCACCTCGCGGCTGAAGTCGGGGCGGTGCCGGCGCGGCTCGACCCAGGCGAAGGCGCGGTCGGCGTACTCGCGGGCGGACTCCTTGTCGCCCTCCCAGAGCGCCAGCTCGCACTGCAGGAGCAGCGCGGACGACGCGTCGGCGAACTCGCCGACGCGTTCCATCCCCGCCACCGCCGTCTCCAGGTCGCGGCGCGCCTGCTCGATGTCGCCCATCACCGCGCGCACACGGGCGAGGCCGGTGAGCATCCCGGCGGCCGCCTCCGGGCTGAGGTTCTCGCTGGCGTAGCCGAGCGCCTCCTCGCCGTACCGGACCGCCGCGGCCTGGTCCCCCTGCCCGACGGCGACCTGCATCTGGGCGCCGAGCGCCATGATCAGGCCCCACCGGTCGCCGAGCTCGCGGAACGCGGCCGCGCCCTCGGTCGCCTCGCCGGCGGCGCGGCCGATCTCGCCGGCGTTCAGCGAGATGTGCCCGAGGATCACGTTGACCATGGCGTGCACCCACGGGTCGGGGTGCCCCTCGGCGGCCTTGAGCCGCCGCCGGGTGTCGTCGAGGTCGCCGGCGAAGATGCTGCCCGCCGGCTTGGCCATGGCGAGCGCGGGGTGCCGCGGCGACTCCGGGACGTACTGCATCACCCGCTCCATCGTCGCCTGCAGCGACTCCTTCGACGGGCCGTCGCCGGAGGCCAGCTCGGTGACGAGGTCGGCGGCGATGACGCAGATGGCGTACTCCTCCTCCAGCCCCGGCGGCGCGGTGCCGCCCGCGATGTCGCGGACGGCCCGGGCCCAGCCGCCGGCCTCCAGCTCCATGTCGCGCATCAGCCAGAACCACACCAGTGACGCCACCAGCCGCAGCCCCATAGGCACGTCGCGGACGGCGGTCAGGTGGCGGAACGCCGCGCTGCAGTTGTCGCGCTCGGCGGTGAGGCGCGCCGCCCACCGCAACTGGTCGGCGCGGCGCAGCTCGGGTTCGGCGCGCTCGGCGAGGTCGACGCAGTACGCGGCGTGCTCGGCGCGGACCCGGCCGGTCTCGCCCGCCTCGTCCAGCTTCTCCGCCGCGTAGACGCGGACGGTCTCCAGCAGCCGGTAGCGCACGTCGGCGTCGCCGTCCGCCATCACCAGCGACTTGTCGATCAGCGCGGCGATCACGTCGATGACGTCGTCGGGGGCGGGCGCGTCCGGCGCGTCCAGGCCGCACACCCGGACGGCGGCGTCGGGCGCGGCGCCGCCCGCGAACACCGACAGCCGGCGCAGCACGGTGCGCTCCACCCCGTCGAGCAGGTCCCAGCTCCAGTCGACGACGGCGCGCAGCGTCCGGTGCCGGGGCAGCGCGGTGCGGCTGCCCGCGGTGAGCAGCCGGAACCGGTCGCCGAGCCGGTCGGCGACCTGCCGGGAGGTGAGCGAGCGGAGCCGGGCGGCGGCCAGCTCGATGGCGAGCGGGATCCCGTCGAGGGCGCGGCAGATCGCCACCGCGTCGGCCGCGGTCTCGGCGTCGACGGCGAAGCCCGGGCGCACGGCCGCGGCCCGGTCGGCGAACAGCCGGACCGCCGCGTAGCCGAGCGCCTCCGCCGGCCCGGGGTCGCCGTCCTCGGGCGGCAGCGGCAGCGACGGGACGGGGCACAGCGACTCGCCGGTGATGCCGAGCGGCTCGCGGCTGGTCGCGAGGATCCGCACGCCGGGCGCGTGGGCGAGGACGTGCCCGGCCAGCTCCGCGACCGCGTCGACGAGGTGCTCGCAGTTGTCCAGGACGATCAGCGTCCGCTTGGCGGTGAGGAAGTCGGTGAGCCGTTCCAGGGGGCGCACGACGGTGCGGGTCTCGCCGCGGCGGACGGTCTCGGGCACGCCGAGCGCGACCAGCACGGCCTGCAGCAGGTCGCCGGGGTCGCTGACGGGGGCGAGCGCGACGAACCACACGCCGTCCGGCATGTCGTCCAGGAACGCGCCGGCGGTCTCCCCCGCGAGCCGGGTCTTGCCCGCGCCGCCCGGCCCGGTCAAGGTGACGAGCCTGCTCTCGCGCAGCAGCTTGCCGAGCCGCCGCGACTCCTCCTCGCGCCCGACGAAGCTGGTGAGCTGCGCAGGGAGGTTCGTCCGCGCGGGCCCGGGCACCAGGGGCGGCCCCGCCTCGGGAGGCGCGGCGGGCTCAGGGATCGCGGTGGGCGCGGTGGTGCGCGCGGCGGGTTCACGGCGCAGGATCGACAAGTGGACGGCGGCGAGCTCCGGGGACGGGTCGACGCCGAGCCGGTCGGCGAGCGCGCACCGCGTCTCCTCGTAGACCTCCAAGGCGTCGGCCTGCCGTCCCGCCGCGTACAGCGCCCGCATGAGCTGGCCGCGCAGCCGCTCGCGCAGCGGATGCGCGGCGGCCAGCGGCTCCAGCTCCGCGACCGGCGGGACAGGCCGCCCCGCGGCGAGGTCGGCGTCCACCCGGTCCTCGACGGCGGCGAGGCGCAGCTCCTCCAGCCGGCCGATCGACGCGCGCGCGTACTCGGCGTCGGCGACATCGGCCAGCGCGGGTCCGCGCCACAGCTCCAGGGCGCGGCGCAGCGCGTCGGCCCGCGGCGCCGGGGCGGCCTCCTTGCGCGCGGCGGCCACGGCGCGCTCGAACGCGACCGCGTCGACCTCGCCTGGGTCGATCCCCAGCCGGTAGCCGCCCGGGCCGTGCTCGACCAGGTCGCGGCCCGCGACACCGCGCAGCCGCGAGACCAGCGCCTGCAGCGCGTTGCCCCCGCCCGCGGGCGGCGCGCCGTCCCACAGATCGTCCAGCAGCCGCTCCGCCGACACCGGCCGCCCCGCGTCGGCCGCCAGCCGGATCAGCAGCGCGCGCAGCCGCGGGCCGCTGACCTCGACGGGTCGCGCGGCCTCATCCCGCACGGACAGCGGGCCCAGGATGCCGATGCGCACGTGTCCCCTTTCCGGGTGCCATTGTCCCCGATAAGGAGACCCGTCCCACCCGCCGTCCATGTGTGGACGGCGCATACCGGGTAGTCACCTTCCATGCCCAGAGCACAGATCAAGGACGAGAAGAAGTACCAGAAGCTCCGTGACAAGGGCGAGAGCAAGGAGAAGGCGGCCCGGATCGCCAACGCGTCGGCGAACCAGGGCGGCAAGAAGGTCGGCCGCAAGGGCGGCAAGAACCCCTCCTACGACGACTGGACGAAGGACGACCTGATGAAGCGGGCCCGCGAGATCGGCATCGAGGGGCGCTCGTCGATGAACAAGTCGGAGCTCGTGAAGGCGCTGCGCGACCACTGATGGAACTCGTCTTCGTGCTGGACTGCGCGGACCCCGACGCGCTCGCCGACTTCTGGGCCGCCGCGCTCGGCTACGAGCGCGGCGGCTTCAGCCCCCCGTACGTCGCGCTCACCGACCCCCGCGGCGAGAACCCCCGGCTGCTGCTGCAGCGCGTCCCGGAGCCGAAGGTCGCCAAGAACCGCATGCACGCGGACCTGCGGGTCACCGACATGGACGCCGAGCTGGCGAGGGTCACGGCGCTCGGCGCCACCGTCGTGCGCGGCCCGTTCGTGGACGACGGCTGGCCGACGACGGTGTGCGCCGACCCCGAGGGCAACGAGTTCTGCCTGATCGTCCCGCCCGGAAAGGAGCAGGCATGAGCAACGTCGTCGACACCGCGCGCAAGCAGAAGGAGAAGTACGCCGGGGACGCCGACCGGCCCCTCGGCTCCTACCTCGGCACCATGGCGGTGTACGCGGTGACGACCGGCGCGGTCGCGCTGCTGGCGTGGCGGCGGCGCGGCCGCACGCCGCCCGTCGGCCTCGGCGACCTCGCGCTGATGACGATCACCACGCACAAGCTGTCCCGGCTGATCGCCAAGGACCCGGTGACGAGCCCGCTGCGCGCCCCGTTCACCCGCTACTCCGGCACGTCCGGTCCCGCGGAACTGGCCGAGGAGGCCCGCGGGCACGGCGTCCGGCACGCCGTCGGGGAGCTGATCACCTGCCCGTTCTGCACCGGGCAGTGGGTCGCGACGGCCTACGCGGCCGGGCTCGTCTTCGCCCCGGACGCCACCCGCCTGGCGGGCGCCACGATGACGGCCGTGGCGGGCTCCGACTGGCTCCAGCTCGCCTACGCCCGGCTGCAGCAGTCCGCCGAGAGCTGACGCCACAATCGCCACATTCTTGACGTTTGCCCCAGCGGGATCGGGTACGGCCACCCTATGGAGCTGTCATTCCTCAAGACGCTGTACCAGCACCCGGGACCCTACGTGTCGGTCTACGCCGACCTGACCCGGACGACCGAGGACGCGTCCAAGGCCGCCGAGCTGCGGTGGCGGGCGCTGCGCGCGGACCTGGAGGCCCAGCACGCCCCCAAGGACACGCTCCGCGCAGTCGAGCGGACCATCGACGAGGAGATGGCGCAGCGCCGTTCCGAGGGCCTGGTGGTCTTCGCGGCGGACGGCGATGTGCTGCACACCGACCGGCTCCCCGGCCCGCCCCGGTCCGCTCACGCCTGCGTCGCCCCGCTCCCCCACGTCGTCCCCTACCTCGCCGACCGCGGCGACCGGTTCCCGCACCTGATGGTCATCGTGGACCGGCGCGGCGGCACCATCGAC
The DNA here is from genome assembly GCF_017573465.1 of Actinomadura violacea. Lineage (GTDB taxonomy): Bacteria > Actinomycetota > Actinomycetes > Streptosporangiales > Streptosporangiaceae > Spirillospora > Spirillospora violacea. Next base: position 230,334 of record NZ_JAGEPF010000020.1, on the reverse strand, counting down.
TGCGTGCACGCCGACGGCCGCCGCGAGCACGTCGAGGTCGAGGGCGACGAGGACTACCCGATCCGCAAGACCAAGGCGGGCGACTGGAACCAGTCGCGCTTCCAGCGCTCCTCGGAGAACGTCTGGAAGGCCAACGCCAAGAAGGTCGCGCAGAAGATCGACCGGGTCGCCGAACGCTGCGGGGCCGAGGCCGTGCTGATCGCCGGCGACACCCGCGCCCGCACCGCCGTCCTGGACGAGATCTCCGAGCCCGTCCTGGAGCGCACGGTCGAGGTCGACAAGAACACCGGCGCCGGGGACCCCGACCTGCGGGCCGAACTGGAGCGGGTCCTGAAGCTGAAGACGACCGAGCACGTCATGGCCGTCGCGGAGCGCTTCGACCGGGAGCTCGCCAACGGGCAGCGCGCCGTCGCGGGCCTCCCGGCGACCGTCCAGGCCGTCCGGCAGGGCCAGGTGGAGACGCTCATCCTGGACGACGACCCCGACTCCCCGGCCCGCCTGTGGATCGGTCCCGACCCCGCGCAGGTGGCCGCCGACCCCGACGAGCTGCGCAGCGAGTTCGGCGTCGACGACCCGACGCCCGAGCGCGCCGACGCGGCGCTCGTCCGGGCGCTGACCGCCACCGACGGCGACCTGGTCGTCCTCCCGTCCGACGGCCCGAACTCCGGCCTGCACGTCGGCGCCGTCCTCCGCTACACGGCATGAAAAAGGGAGTGGCGAGGAGCCGAAGCTCCTCGCCACTCCCGACCTCGAGTGGAGCTATGGGGATTCGAACCCCAGACCTCCTCCATGCCATGGAGGCGCGCTACCAACTGCGCCATAGCCCCGCGGTCGAGGAAAAGCTTAGTGCACGCTGAGAGCACTTCGGACGCCGCGGGCCGCGGAGGACGCTCCTCCGTGGCCCGCGGCGGACGTCACTGCTTGGTCGACTTGTAGACGTACCAGTGGTCGTTGAGCGTCGGCACGTGGACGGTGAGGCTCTTCGGCCATTCGAGCGGCAGGCCGAGCAGGTTGTACTCCTGCGGCTGCTGCGCGGACTCGGAGGCCTTCTCGGACGCGGGCCGCTGCGCGGTGCCGGTGGCGGGCGCCTGCTCCTTGCCGACGGTGTTGTCCTTGCCGACGGTGCCCTGCTTGCCGGCGGTGTTCTCCGAGCACAGGATCTTGCCGAGGTCCGGGGTGCTCGGGAGCAGCTTCAGCACCGACAGGACCTTGACGGCGCGCGCGCAGTCGCCGTTGTCCGCGGGCGTCGAGGTGGTCGTCGTCGTGGTGGCAGGGCCGGGCGGCGGCGCGTCCTGCGCCGACGCGGGGGCGGCGACGGCCACGGCCGAGGCCGCCGCCAGCGCGGCGGGCAGCAGCCCTCTTACGGAGATCCGGCTTCGCATAGGTACAACCCTCATCTCGATCACATCACCACTACGTGGCGTGTTCCCGTGTGATCGAGGCGGCGAAGCGCGGCCCGGCGAAAGGTAGCCGCCGCCATGGGCAAGGCTTTGCGCTCGGCGCGGCGCGGGCATCGCCGGGGTACCGGCGCAGCGCCGCATTCCAAGAGAAGCCCCCACGGCGCCCGCATTCCGCTCAACCTGGGTAGATCACCGCTTAGGGGCGCACTCCGGCATGTCAGGTCCAGCCGAGGCGGTCTCGGACCTCGTCGGGGGCGTAGCCGACCCGGCCGGCCTCGCCGATCCACACCATCCCGTCGGCCTCGGTGACGGCGCCGACGGAGTGCTCCTGCGGCATCCGCGGCTCGATCGCCAGCCGGACCTGCAGCCGCGGATCGAACCGGCGCAGCTCGTCGATGAGGTCGCCCACGGTGACCTCGCGCTTCGCTCCCCTGCGGTGTCTGCCCATACCCCGAATGAAACCATCCCGCCGGCACCACCCAGAACATTCGTCCCAGAATGTCCGTTTGATCTTTACCTCAGGCAACCCAGGACTGTGCGCAGCGTAAGCACGCGGGGGGCAAGGGGGCGAAGCCCCCCAAAAGCGCGCAGCGCGCGCAAGGGGGCGTGGGGGCGAAGCCCCCACATCGGGGGGCACGGGGGTCGTCCCCCCGAAAAACACAGCGGACTCCGGCTAAGTCGACTGAAAGTCGACGAGCACCAGAGTCCGTCTCGTGGAGCTATGGGGATTCGAACCCCAGACCTCCTCCATGCCATGGAGGCGCGCTACCAACTGCGCCATAGCCCCGCGCGACTGCGTGGACGTTCATCCCGCAGCGCTCCGCCAGTGTATAGGACACCGGGGGTCGGTCTCGAATCAGTTCCGGCCGTCAGGCCCCGTTGTCGGTGCGGTCGTCCCCGAGGACCGGTTCGGGGAGGGTTCCGGCGTTGTGCTCCGCGAGGCGCCAGCCGCCGTCGCGCATCTCGGTGACGACGGACCAGCAGCAGTTGGACAGGCCGCCGAGGCGCTCCCAGGTCTCCTCGGGGAGGCCGATGAGGTGCGACATGCCGAGGCGCAGGGCGGCGCCGTGGGACGCGACGACGAGCCTGCCGGTGGGGGGCAGTTCGTCGAGGGCCCGTCCGAGGGCGGCGCCGACGCGCTCGGCGACCTGCGCGCTGGTCTCGCCGCCGGGCGGCTGCCAGGCGGCGTGCTCCTCGGGGTAGCGCTCGCGGATCTCGCGGGCGGTGAGGCCCTCCCAGGCGCCGCCGTCGCGCTCGATCAGGTCCTTGTCGTACTGGACGGGGAGCCCGGTGATGTCGGCGAGCGCCTGGGCGGTGTCGGCGGCCCTGCGCAGCGGTGAGGCGAGCAGGGCGGTGGGCCGGAGCCCGGCGAGGAGCCGGGCGGCGCGGTGGGCCTGCGCCACGCCGGTGTCGTCCAGGGGGATGTCGGTCTTGCCCTGGAAGCGGCGTTCGACGTTCCAGGCGGTCTGGCCGTGCCGCCACAGCAGCAGGGTGCGCTTGCCGGGCTCGCGGGAGGGGCGGGCGTCACTCACTCGCGCTCCCGACGGCGCGGGCGCGCTGCTCCATGTGGGCGTTGACGGCGTCGGGGAGGGCGATGAGGGGGCAGTCCTTCCAGAGCCGCTCCAGGGCGTAGAACACCCGGTCCTCTTCGTGCTGGATGTGCACGATGACGTCGGCGTAGTCGAGGAGCACCCAGCGGCCCTCGCGCTCGCCCTCGCGCCGGACGGGCTTGGCGCCGGCCTCCTCGCGGAGGCGCTTTTCGACCTCGTCGACGATGGCGCGGACCTGGCGGTCGTTGGCCGCCGAGCAGAGCACGAACGCGTCGGTGATGACGAGCTGCTCGCTCACGTCGTAGGCAAGAATGTCGTCGGCCAGCTTGTCGCCCGCCGCCTCGGCGGCGATCCGGACGAGCTGTGCCGCCCTGTCGGATGCGGTCACGATGCGCTCGCGATCCTCCCTGTTGGGGTCGTCTCGGCTAACACCTTCTCACGGGTGGCGGCCGGAGTCCCTGTTCGTCGATGTTCGGGCTGGTACGGGCGTCCAGTCCCATGCTCCAGGGTATGCGGCGCTCCGCGCTGATCGTCCGGCCGAAGATCCAGGTCAGCGCCTCTGTGGGGGCCGCCCCCGGAACGGCAGATTGAAGGACGCCTTACGCCCCAGGCGCCCGTCAGGCGGCGTCGGCGCGGTAGAGGTCGCGCTTGTTGATGTACTGGACGATGCCGTCCGGCACGAGGTACCAGATCGGCTCGCCGGAGTGGACGCGCTCGCGGCACTCGGTGGAGGAGATCGACAGGGCGGGGACCTCCATGAGCGAGACCCTGCCGTCGGGCAGGCCCGGGTCGGCGAGGCGGTGCCCGGGGCGGGTGACGCCGACGAAGTGCGCGAGCTCGAACAGCTCGTCGGTGTCGTGCCAGGTGAGCATCTTCTCCAGGGCGTCGGCGCCGGTGATGAAGAACAGTTCGGCGTCGGGGCCGTGGATCTGCCGCATGTCGCGCAGGGTGTCGACGGTGTAGGTCGGGCCGGGGCGGTCGATGTCGACGCGGCTGACCGAGAACGCCGGGTTGGACGCGGTGGCGATCACGGCCATGAGGTAGCGGTCCTCGGCGGCGGCGACCTTGCGGCCCTCCTTGTGGGAGGACAGGCCGGTGGGGACGAACACGACCTCGTCGAGCGAGTAGAAGTGGGCGACCTCGCTGGCGGCCACGAGGTGCCCGTGGTGGATCGGGTCGAACGTGCCGCCCATGATCCCCAACCGCCGCTTTTGCGTCATGGCGACGAGAATAGCCAGCCGGGGCGGGGCCCGGAACGTCCGCCCCGCCCGGAGGTCAGCTCAGGCCGGGCAGCGGCGGGCGGCCGTCGTCCCAGGACACGACGCGGACGGCCTTGCCGACCTCGGGCCTCGGGACGGTCCCCGCGGGCAGCACGACCACGTCCGCGGTGAGGCCGAGCGCCTCGTGCAGATCGTGGACGAGCCGCTCGCGCGGGTCGCCGGACACGGCCTCGCAGGCGACGAGGAGCCGGACGGCGGGGGCGCGCCGGTCCACGACGAGCTGGTAGTGCGGGTGGACGAGCCCGGACCCGAGCAGCACCCGCTCGACCTCGCTCGGGTACACGTTGACGCCGCGCACCACGATCATGTCGTCGGCGCGCCCGATGACCTTGCTCATCCGGACGAGCGTCCGGCCGCAGGGGCACTCGCCGCGGGTGAGGGAGGCGATGTCGCCGGTGCGGTAGCGCAGCAGCGGCAGGGCCTGCTTGGTCGGCGTGGTGAAGACGAGCTCGCCTGGCGCGCCGTCCTCGACGGGCTCGCCGGTGGACGGGTCGACGGCCTCGACGATGAAGTGGTCCTCGTTGACGTGCAGTCCGTCCTGCTGGAGGCATTCGGTGGCGACGCCGGGCCCGATGACCTCCGACAGCCCGTAGATGTCCATCGCCTTGATCGGCAGGACGGCCTCGATGGCGGCGCGCAGCTCGGCCGACCACGGTTCGGCGCCGAACAGGCCGGCCTTCAGCGCGGGCAGTTCCACGCCGGCCTCGGCGACGGCCTCGCCGAGCCGCAGCGCGTAGGCGGGCGTGCACGTCAGGACGTCGGCGCGGAGGTCGGCGAGCATCCGGACCTGCCGGTCCGTCATGCCGCCCGACATCGGCACGACGGTCGCGCCGAGCGCCACGGCGCCCTGGTGGATGCCGATGCCGCCGGTGAACAGCCCGTAGCCGTAGGCGTTGTGCACGATGCTGCCCGGCACCGCGCCCGCGCACGCCAGCGACCGCGCGCACATCGCCGCCCACAGGTCGAGGTCGGCCTTGGTGTAGGCGACGAGCGTCGGGCGCCCGCGCGTCCCGCTGGAGCCGTGCACGGCGGCGACCTGGTCGCGCGGCACGCTGAGCATCCCGAACGGGTAGCCGTCCCACAGGTCCTGCTTGGTGGTGAACGGGAGGCCGCGCAGGTCGGCGAGCGTCACGTCGGCGCCGCCCGTGACACCGGCGTCCTTGAGGCGCCGGCCCTGCACCCCGCCGGCCGCGACGAGCCGGTCCACCAGCCCCCAGAGCCGGTGCCGCTGCAGGGCGGCACGCTCGTCGGTCGACATAGCCTCGGCTCTGGGATCGAACATCGCGCCTCCCGGGCAGGCCACAGCCGGACGCGGGCCCGCAGCGGGGAACCCTCCGGCGAAGTGGTTCGTCGGAACTACCATGCCAGACATGACGGAGAACACACCGGATCGGGCACGCACGCGCTTTCCCGGGATCAGTTCCCGGGCCTACGAACACCCGGCGGACCGTTCGGCGCTGGTCGCGCTGCGCTCGCTGTCCGGGTTCGACGTCGTCCTGCGCAAACTGTCGGGGCTGGTCAACGAGCGGTCGCTGCGGCTGATGTTCCTCGGCGGCACGGTCCGCGTCGGGGACGACCAGTTCCACCACCTGAACGACATGGTGCGCGACGCCTGCTACATCCTGGACATGCCGGAGGTCCCGGAGGTCTTCGTCCGGCAGGACCCGACGCCGAACGCGATGGCGCTGGGCTCCGACCACCCGTTCATCGTGGTGAACACCGGGCTGCTCGACCTGCTCGACGACGAGGAGCTGCGGTTCGTCATCGGGCACGAGGTCGGGCACATCCTGTCCGGGCACGCGGTGTACCAGACGATGATGCAGATCCTGCTGCAGCTCGGGTCGCGGCTGGCGTGGCTGCCGCTCGGCAACATCGGCATCGCGGCGATCATCATCGGGCTGCGCGAGTGGTTCCGGAAGGCGGAGCTGTCGTCGGACCGGGCCGGGCTGCTGGCCGGCCAGGACCTGGACGCGGCCAAGCGCGTCAACATGAAGCTGGCGGGCGGGACGCGGCTGCACGAGATGAGCAGCGAGGCGTTCCTGCAGCAGGCGCGCGAGTACGACGCGGCCGGCGACGTGCGGGACGGGCTGCTGAAGTTCCTGAACCTGCTCGGGCAGTCGCACCCGTTCGCGGTCATCCGGTTCGCCGAGATCGACCGGTGGGCGCGCAGCGGCGAGTACGAGCGGATCATGGCGGGCGACTACCCGCGCCGCGACGACGACGGGAACGCGTCGGTCAGCGACGGCATCAAGGACGCGGCGCGCTCGTACCGCGAGTCGTGGGAGCGGACCGCGGACCCGTTCGTCGGCAAGGTCCGCGACATGGCGGACGCGGCGGCGAACGCGGCGGGCGGCCTGTTCGACCGCTTCAACCGCCGGGACAACTAGCCCGCGGGAAAGACCAGGACCGCCGTGACACGGACACGGCGGTCCTTTTCCTTGCCGGAACGCGGCGGGTCAGAACGGGGCGGGGACGAGGAGTTCGACGTTGCGGTCGGCGGTCTCGCCGCGGCGGTGCTCGGCGCGCTCCTGCCAGTCGTTGCCCGCCAGCTCGCGCGACAGCGACGCCAGGTGGACGGGGTCGGCGAGGCGGCCGCCGTGGGACGCGGGGCCGGCGGAGTCCAGGATGGTGGCGAAGACGGACAGGGTGCCGTCGCGGTTGTCGGCGAGTTCGACGATGCGGCTCTGCTGCGGGAAGTCGATGTGCGCGGCCGTGTTGACCTCCCAGAAGCCGCCGCCGGTCTTGCGGGCGTGCGGGATGACCTGGTTGCGGTGCGTATGCCCGTTCACCCACAGCACGACGTTGGGGTAGCGCAGCAGCAGCGCCTCGACGTCGTCGCCGAGGACGCGCCCGCCGCCGAGCGGGTTCGTCAGCGAGGCGATGGGGTGGTGGCTGAACAGGACGAACAGCCGGTCCTTCGCAGTGCGGTGCACGGTCGAGCCGTCGGCGGCGAGAGAGCGGCTGCTGCCCGCCTTGAGCTGCGCTTCGAGCCACGCGAACTGGGCCTTGTCGAGCGAGCCCTCGGAGTAGCCGTTGGGGTTGACGGTGTCGAGGACGAGCCCGCGGACGATGCCGCGGTCGAAGGCGTAGTAGGCGGTGCCGTCGCGAAGGTTGGCCTGGGTGAAGCCGTGGCCGTGCAGCGACGCCGACGTGCGGAAGTGCTCGGCGACGACCTCGCGGCGCGCCAGCATGCGCCGGTTCGGGTCGGGGGTGACCTGGCGGAACAGGCCGCCCGCTGCGCCGCGCTCGCGGCTGAGCCGGACGAGCTCGCCGGCGTCGGCCCCGGTCATCATGCGGGCGAGCCGCTGCGCCTGCGCGTCGTCCGCCGGGGCGCCGATCTTGATGCCGCCGGTGGCGAGGCCGGAGACGAGCGGGTTGACCGGCAGGTTGCCCTGGATGAGGCCGTCGTGGTTGCCGAACGCGGCGAGCCACGGCATGGTCAGGCCGGTCGCCTGGAACGGGCGGCGCGCGGCGTCGATGAGGCCCTTGACCCGCGGGAACCCGTACTTGGCCATGGGGATGTCGGGCTGCGCGCCGGGCGGCGGGCCGTCGGGGTGCCAGAAGGCACGGTCGTAGGACGCGTGGTCCATGACGCCCTCGTAGCGGTTCGGGTCGCCGGAGTCGGGGCGGATCCGGCGGCCGTCGAGCAGGTCGATGATCCAGCGCAGCTCGTTGTACTGGACGTTGTCGGCGGCGTCGCCGGTGTTGATGGTGAACGACAGGCCGAGGCCGGTGGCGGGGCCGCGGCCGACCTTGTTGATCGCCTGGACCATCGCCTCGGCGACCTGCGTGGTGAGGATCTCCTGCGGCCGGTACGCGCCCTCGACGGGCAGCATGCCGACGGCGTCCTTGAGCCGGTCGGCGAACTCGACGCGCGCCGGTGACTGGGCGTCGATGATGTGCACGTCGGTGAGCTGCCCGAACGCCAGGACGCCGCGGCGGGTCGCGGCGCGCTTCGGGGAGGCGGTGCCGCCGAGGTCGCGGCGGAGCAGGTGCGGCTCGCCCGGACCGGCGGTGACGGGCCGGTAGCCGCCGGCGCCCGGCTTCCCGAGCAGGTACGTCCGGTCGAGGGTGGTGCCGGCGGCGGGGCCGCGCAGCGGGGGCGCGGCCGCCGCGGCGGGACGGGCGGGGAACGCGGCGAGTCCGGTGGTGGCGATCCCCGCGCCGAGGGCGGCGCCCTTCAGGACGCGGCGGCGGCTGATCTCAGGATTCACAGCCGCATCAGACCATGCCGAGCAACGTGACATCAAGGGTCACAGTGTCACAATTCCGCCTGAGCCGCCCCCGGCGCGGCGCTCCGCCCGCGGCTCAGCCGCGCAGATGCCCCTCGCCCGTGACGACGTACTTGGTGGACGTCAGCTCCGGCAGCCCCATCGGGCCGCGCGCGTGCAGCTTCTGCGTGGAGATGCCGATCTCCGCGCCGAACCCGAACTCCTCGCCGTCGGTGAACCGCGTCGAGGCGTTCACCATCACCGCGGCCGAGTCGACCAGCGCGACGAACCGCTTCGCGGCCGGCTGCGACGTCGTGACGATCGCCTCGGTGTGCCCGGACCCGTACGTGCGGATGTGCGCGACGGCGTCGTCGAGGGAGTCGACGACGCGGCCCGCGATGTCCAGCGACAGGTACTCGGCGAACCAGTCGTCCTCGGTCGCCGCCACCACATCGTCGCCGTACGCGCGGATCCGCTCGTCGCCGTGGACGGTGACACCGGCCTGCTTGAGCGCCTCAAGCGCGCGCGGGACGAACGCGTCGGCGACGTCGGCGTGCACCAGGAACGTCTCGGCGGCGTTGCACACCGACGGGCGCTGCGTCTTGGCGTTCAGCAGGATGTCGACGGCCATGTCCACGTCGGCGGCGGCGTCCACGTACACCGCGCAGTTCCCCACGCCCGTCTCGATGACCGGGACGGTCGACTCCTCCACCACCGAGTTGATGAGCGAGGCGCCGCCGCGCGGGATCAGCACGTCCACCAGCCCGCGCGCGCGCATCAGGTGCTTCACCGACTCGCGGGACGTGCCCGGGACGAGCTGCACCGCGTCCGCCGGGACCTCCGTCCCCGCCAGCGCCGCCTGCATCACCTGGACCAGCACGGTGTTGGAGTCGTGCGCCGACGACGAGCCGCGCAGCATCGCCACGTTCCCGCTCTTCAGGCAGAGCGCGGCGGCGTCCACGGTCACGTTCGGGCGGCCCTCGTAGATGATCCCGACGACGCCGAGCGGCACCCGGACCTGCCGCAGCTCCAGCCCGTTCGGCAGCACGCCCCCGCGCACCGACTCCCCCACCGGGTCGGGCAGCGCCGCGACCTGACGCACCGCGTCGGAGATCGCGGCGATCCGGCGCTCGTCCAGGCCCAGCCGGTCGATCATGTACTCCGAGATGCCGGCCTCGCGGGCCCGCGCGACGTCCGCCGCGTTCGCCTTGACGATCTCCGGGGCCGCCGCGACCAGCGCGTCCGCGATCGCGTGCAGCGCCGCGTCCTTCGCCGCCCGCGGCAGCGGCGCCAGCCCCGACGCCGCCTCCCGGGCGCGCCGCGCCACCATCAGGAACTGCTCGCGCTCGCTCATCGCGAACTCCTCACTGCTCGGTCAGGACCACCAGGTGGTCGCGGTGGATGATCTCGCGCTCGTACTCGGCGCCCAGCTCGCGCGCCAGCCAGCGGGTCGAGCGCCCCATCAGCTCGGGGATCTCGGACGCGTCGTAGTGCACCAGGCCGCGCGCGACGACCCGGCCCTCCGGGTCGCACAGGTCGACCGGGTCGCCCGCCGCGAAGTCGCCCTCGACGCCCGTCACGCCCGCGGGCAGCAGCGACTTGCGCCGCCGCACCACCGCGTCCACGGCGCCCGCGTCCAGCGTGACGCGGCCCTGGCCGGTGGTCGCGTGCGCGAGCCACAGGTCGCGGGTCGACCTGCGGCGGCCGTCCGCCGGGTGGAACAGGGTGCCGACCTCGTCGCCCGCCAGCGCGTGCGCGGCGGACGCGGCGTCGGTCAGCACCACCGGGACGCCCGCGATCCGCGCCGCCTCGACCTTGGTGACCATCCCGCCGGTGCCGACCCGCCCCGACCCGCCGAGCTCGACCTGCGCGAGGTCGGCCGGGCCGTGCACGTCGGTGATGCGCCGCACGCCGGGCCGCCGCGGGTCGCCGGTGTAGAGCGCGTCGACGTCCGACAGCAGGACGACCGCGTCCGCGCGGGTCAGGTGCGCGACCAGCGCGGCGAGCCGGTCGTTGTCGCCGAACCGGATCTCGTCCGTCGCGACGGTGTCGTTCTCGTTCACGATCGGCAGGATCCCGAGCGTGATCAGCTGCTCCAGGGTGCGCTGCGCGTTGCGGTGGTGCGAGCGGCGGATCATGTCGTCCGCGGTCAGCAGCACCTGCCCGACCGTCGCCCCGTAGCGGGCGAACGAGGAGGTGTAGCGGGCGAACAGCAGGCCCTGCCCGACGCTCGCCGCCGCCTGCTGCGTCGCCAGGTCGCGCGGCCTGCGGGTCAGCCCGAGCGGGCCGAGGCCCGCCGCGATCGCGCCGGACGACACGAACACGATCTCGGCGCCTGCGGCGCGGCGCGCGGCCAGCACGTCCACCAGCGCGTCGATGCGGTTCGCGTCGATCGTGCCCTGCGCCGTGGTGAGCGACGACGAGCCCGCCTTCACCACGATCCGGCGGGCCTTCGCGATCGCCTCGCGCTCGCTCATCGAGCCTCTCTCCTGCGGGGGGTGCGGTCGGTGTCTCCCAGGGAGCCTCGGGGACACCGTCGGGCCTAGCTGTAGCCGTCCAGGCGGCGGTCGGTGCCGCGCGGGCCCGCCGCGACCTCGCCGGCGACGATCTCCGGTTCCCAGTCGAACACGACCGAGTCGTCCGGCGTGCCGATCAGCACGGTCGCGCCGGCGCTCGCGCCCGCCTCGGTCAGCGCGTTCTCCACGCCGAGCCGCGCCAGCCGGTCCGCGAGGTAGCCGACGGCCTCCTCGTTGGCGAAGTCGGTCTGCCGCAGCCACCGCACCGGCTTCCCGCCGGTGATCAGGTAGGTGTTGTCGCCGAGGTCCTTCACCTCGAACTCGGCGCCGCCGTCGACCGGCTCCGGCCGGATCACGATCCGGGTCGGCTCCGCCGGCGGCAGCGACGCGCGGTACTCCTCGACCATCGCCGCCATCGCGAACGACAGCTCCCGCAGCCCCTCGTGGGACGCCGCGGACACCTCGAACACCTTCAGGCCGCGCGCCTCGAACTCCGGCCGCACCAGCTCGGCGAGGTCGCGGGCGTCGGGCACGTCCACCTTGTTCAGCACGACGATGCGGGGCCGGTCCGACAGCGGACGGTCGCCGAGGACGCGGTCGTAGGCCTGCAGCTCGCGCTCGATGACCTCGAAGTCGCTGACCGGGTCGCGGCCCGGCTCCAGCGTCGCGCAGTCCAGCACGTGCGCGAGCGTCGAGGACCGCTCGATGTGGCGGAGGAACTCGTGGCCCAGGCCGCGGCCCTCGCTGGCGCCCTCGATCAGGCCCGGCACGTCCGCGACGGTGAACGCGATGTCCCCCGCGCTCACCACCCCGAGGTTCGGGACCAGCGTCGTGAACGGATAGTCGGCGATCTTCGGCTTGGCCGCCGACAGCGCCGCGATCAGCGACGACTTGCCGGCGCTCGGGAAGCCGACCAGCGCGACGTCCGCGACGCTCTTCAGCTCCAGCACCACGTCGCGCTCCTCGCCCGGCTCGCCGAGCAGCGCGAACCCGGGCGCCTTGCGCTTGGCCGTCGCGAGCGCCGCGTTGCCGAGCCCGCCCTGCCCGCCGCGCGCGATGACGAACCGGGTGCCCTCGCCGACCAGGTCCGCGACGACCGTGTCGCCCTCCTTGACCACGGTGCCGTCCGGGACGGGCAGCACCACGTCGGCGCCGTCCGCGCCCGTCCGGTTGCCGCCCTGCCCGGGCCGCCCGTTCGCCGCCTTGCGGTGCGGCCGCCGGTGGTACTCCAGCAGGCTCGCGGTATTGGAGTCCACGACCAGGACGACGCTGCCGCCGCGCCCGCCGTTCGCCCCGTCCGGGCCGCCGAGCGGCTTGAACTTCTCCCGGTGGATCGACGCGCAGCCGTTGCCGCCGTTGCCCGCGGCGACGTGCAGCACCACCCGGTCGACGAACTGGGCGCCCGTTCCCGCACCAGCGGCCACGGTGGATCCTCCTCGGTGTACGGCCCCATGAACAGGGCGAAGGGGCGGACCAAGACCGGTCCGCCCCTTGGAAAACGTCTGATGCAGGCGGACTACTCCGCCGGCGGGACGATGCTCACGGCATTGCGGCCGCGGTACCGGCCGAACTGCACCGCACCCGCGACCAGCGCGAACAGCGTGTCGTCGCCGCCGCGCCCGACGCCCGGGCCGGGGTGGAAGTGGGTGCCGCGCTGCCGGACGATGATCTCGCCCGCGTTGACGACCTGGCCGCCGAACCGCTTCACGCCGAGGCGCTGGGCGTTGGAGTCGCGACCGTTACGGCTGGACGATGCGCCCTTCTTGTGTGCCATGTGACCGCTCTCCCTTACTTGCCGGAGCTGATGCCGGTGATCTTGACCTCGGTGTACGGCTGACGGTGGCCCATCCGCCGCTTGTAACCGGTCTTGTTCCGGTAGTGCATGATGTTGATCTTCGGGCCCTTGACCGCGCCGAGGATCTCGGCGGTCACCTCGTAGCCGGCGAGGTCGGCCGTCTTGCTGACGACGTTGTCGCCGTCCACGACCAGCAGGGCCTGAAGCTTGACGGTCGAGCCGACGTCGCCGGCCAGCTTGTCGACGGTCAGCACGTCATCGACGGCGACCTTCTCCTGCCTGCCGCCTGCGCGGACAATCGCGTACACCGCGGAAACCTCTCGTCTGCGCGCGCTTCCGGACTGAACCGGTCCCGCGCGTGGTCCACCAGCCCCCGGATGAGGGCCTACCCCCGGCACCGGGCCGAGGGCGGCACGCCAGGGCGGAGCCCCGGCGCTCTCTGCTTCTCCCCCGCCGGATCGGCCGGGGTGCGCACCGAACGGGACCCGGTTGGGGCCTCGCGGTGCAGGTCCGGACACGTCACAAGACGCGCCGAACCCCAAGTGTACTGCATCCCCCGCGCCCGCCAGGTCGCGCCGGCCCGGCCCCCACCGGGCCGGCACGCCGTGCGGGCTACTCGCTGTCGGCCTGCGCCGTCGCGCGGGGACGGCGGGCGCGGCGGCGGCGCGGCGCCTCCTCGGCGGGCTCCGCCTCCTCGGCGGGCTCCGCCTCCTCCGCGGCCGGGGCGGCGTCGGCCTCGGCCGGGACGGTGCCGTCGGCCTCGGCCGGCGCGGTGCCGTTCGAGGAGACGGCGACCGGCTCGTCGTCGAGGATCCCCGGCGAGGTGCCCGCGACCTCCTCGGCGGCGTCCGCGGCCTCGACCGCCGCCTGCGCGGGCGGCTCCTCGCCGTCGACCTCCGGCGGCGGGCCCGCAGGACGCTTGGCCGGACCGGACTTCTTCGGCCGCGACCGGACCGGCTCGGGCCGCGCGGCCTCCGGCTCCTGCGCCGGGGCGGGCTCGGCCGCCTTCTTCGGCTCGGCCGGCTCCTTCTTCGCCTCGTGCTGCGCCAGCTTCTCCTCGACGGCCTTCTCGACCTCGCCCTTGCGCTTGCGGCGGCGGCCCGACTCCTTGCCGGCGGCCTTGTCCGGCTTCGGCTCGACCGGCGTCAGGTGGACGTGGATGCCGCGGCCGTTGCAGGACTCGCAGGTCTCCGAGAACGCGTCCAGCAGGCCCTGCCCGACCCGCTTGCGCGTCATCTGGACCAGGCCCAGCGAGGTGACCTCGGCGACCTGGTGCTTGGTACGGTCCCGCGACAGGCACTCGACGAGGCGGCGCAGCACCAGGTCCCGGTTGCTCTCCAGCACCATGTCGATGAAGTCGATCACCACGATGCCGCCGACGTCGCGCAGCCGCAGCTGGCGGACGATCTCCTCGGCCGCCTCCAGGTTGTTGCGGGTGACGGTCTCCTCGAGGTTGCCGCCCTGCCCGGTGAACTTGCCGGTGTTGACGTCGATGACCGTCATCGCCTCGGTCTTGTCGATCACCAGCGAGCCGCCGGACGGCAGCCACACCTTGCGGTCGAGGGCCTTGGCGATCTGCTCGTCGATCCGGAACGCGCCCAGCACGTCCTGGTCGCCCGTCCAGCGCTCGACCCGCTCCGCCAGGTGCGGGGCGACGTACTCGACGTACTCCGAGACGGTGTCCCAGGCGCCGTCGCCGGAGACGACGAGCTTGGAGAAGTCCTCGTTGAAGATGTCGCGGACGACCCGGATCGTCAGGTCGGGCTCGCCGTACAGCAGCGACGGCGCCGACGCGGTCTTGACCTTCTTCTGGATGCTGTCCCACTGGGCGGCCAGGCGCGACACGTCGCGGCCCAGCTCCTCCTCGGTGGCGCCCTCGGCGGCGGTGCGGACGATCACGCCCGCGTTGTCCGGCATGACCTTCTTGAGGATCGACTTCAGCCGGCTGCGCTCCTTGTCGGGCAGCTTGCGGCTGATGCCGGTCATCGAGCCGTCCGGCACGTACACCAGGTAGCGGCCGGGCAGCGAGACCTGGCTGGTCAGCCGGGCGCCCTTGTGGCCGAGCGGGTCCTTGGTGACCTGCACCAGCACCGACTGGCCGGACTTCAGCGCGGACTCGATCCGGCGCGGCTGGCCCACCAGGCCCGCCACGTCCCAGTTGACCTCGCCCGCGTACAGCACCGCGTTGCGGCCCTTGCCGATGTCGACGAACGCCGCCTCCATCGACGGCAGCACGTTCTGCACCTTGCCGAGGTAGACGTTGCCGACGTACGACTGGTGCGTCGCGCGGTTGACGTAGTGCTCGACGAGGACGTCGTCCTCCAGGACGGCGATCTGGGTCCGCTCGCCCTCCTGCCGCACGACCATGACCCGCTCGACGGCCTCGCGGCGCGCCAGGAACTCCGCCTCGGTGATCACCGGCGGGCGGCGGCGGCCCTGCTCGCGGCCCTCGCGGCGGCGCTGCTTCTTGGCCTCCAGCCGGGTCGAGCCCCGGACGGACTGGACCTCGTCCTCGGCGGCGGCGCGCTCCTCGCGGGCCGTGCGGACGTGCACGACCGTGTTCGGCGGGTCGTCGGAGCCGGTCGGCTCGGCGTCGGTGCCCGAGCGGCGCCGCCGGCGGCGACGGCGGCGGCTGCCGCCCGGGCCCTCGCCGTCCTCATCGCCCTCGGCCTCGTGGTCGGCCTCGGCGTCCTGCTCGTCCTTCTCCTTGTCCTTGTCCTTGGCCTTCGCGGACCTGGACTTGGACTTGGCCTTCGCGGGCTTGGCGGCCTCGTCCTCCTTGGCCTCCCTGCCCTCCTTGGCGTCCTTGGCGTCCTTGGACTCCTTGGCCTCGGCCTCGTGGTCCTCGGTCTCGTCGCCCTCGTCGCCGTCCTTGCCGCCGCGGCCCCGGCCGCGGCCGCCCCGGCGGCGGCGCCGGCGCGACGGGCGGTCCTCGGACTCGTCCTCGTCGGAGGGCCCGTGGTCGCCCTCCTCCTCGGCGGTCTCCTCGGACGGCTCGGCCTTCGGCTCGTCCTTGGGCCGCGCGGCCGGCTCGGCGGTCGGCTGCGGCGGCTGGAAGACGACCATGGGCGGCTGGAACGTCACGCCCGGGACGCCGACGCCGCTGGCGGGCTCGGTCTCCGACACCTGGGCGGCCTCCGGCTCGGCCCCCGCGACCGGAACGGAGGGGACCTCCGGCACGGACGGCACCGGCGGGACGGTCGGCGCGGCGGGCGCCTCGTCGTGCTGGGCGGCGGCGGTGGTGCGGCGGCGGGTGCGGGTGCGGCGCGCGGGCTCGGCGGGCGCCTCAGCGCCCTCGGCCTGCTCGGCGGTCTCAGTGGTCTCGGCGGCGGCCTGGGCGGGCTCGGCCACGACCTCCGGGGACGTCTCGGCGCCCGTCGGCGGGACCGGCTCCGCGGTCTCGGCGGCCTTCGCGGCGCGGGTGCGGGTCCGGGACCGGGTGGTCTTCTTCGCGGGCGGCTCGGCGGCCTCGGCGGCTGCCTCGGGTTCAGCCTCGGCCGCGGCGGCGGGGGCCTCGGCCGCGGGCGCCTCCTCGACGTCCGGCGGCGGTCCGGCCGGGCGGCTCGCCCGGCGGCGCGGCCGCGACGTCACGCCCGAGGCGGCGCCGTTGCGCGTCCCGTTCTCGGTGCCCGCGCCCTCGGCCGCGGTTCCGGTGGTCTCTTCTTCGGTGCCTTCGGCGGTGGCCGCATCGGCTTCGTTATCAAGCATCCGGGCAATCTCCCGTCAGGCTCCCGGGCGCGACCGCCCGTTCCGCCAGGGGGCGGATCGGTGCGGTGCGCCGCGCGGGAGCGCTCCGTCAGTCATCGGCGTCGTCACCGCCGGACGGTGGTCCGGTCGTGACGACGAAGTCGTCGGGGGTGCGCCCGCCGTCCCCTGCGGGGCCGGTTCCGTGTCGCCACGGCTTCGGCCTCACGATCAGGCGCTGACGGCATCCGCGCTCGCGGGGTCCCCGGGCCGCGGCGTTGCGCCGCCGGCCGTCCCGGCTTCGTCGCCGGACGGCAGGCCGGTCTCCCGGTCCGGATCCAGCGGATCCGCGAGGCCACCGGTGGCCGCGTCCAGGGGCCCCTGCGCCAGCCTGGTCACCAGTGGCGGTGACGGCGGCGCTAGGTCGGCGACCTGGCGCAGTCCGGTGAGGATGTCGTCGGGTCGTACGGCGGGTGTGGAATGCCGAACAACCATTCGAAGTATCGCACAAGGGGCATCCGCCGCCTCCGCGGCGCGCCGGTCCAGCTCGCAGGCGGACACGGCAGCGCGCACGTCGAACCGGCGCCGCCCCTTCTTGGTGAGGCGCTCCACCTCGATGCTCCCGGCGGCCAGGAAGGCGGCCACGGCAGCGGCGGCGGCGTCCTGCGCCACCCCGTCCAGCCGGATCCGCCATTCGGACGCCTCGAGCCGCTCGGCGAACGCGGCCGGCCTGGCCTGCGCATCGCCGCCGCGTCCCGGCCCGGCGGGCACGACATCCAGGATGTCGAGCCCCGGGGGCAGGGCCGCGTCGAGATCGGCCTGCACCCGCGCAGGGTCGCGGGTCTCGGTCAGTCCGATCTCGAGGTACTCCGCCTCACTGGCCACCCCTGTTGCCGCCGCACCCGCGTACGAGATCTTCGGGTGCGGGGTGAATCCGCCGCTGAACGCGACAGGGATCCCGGCGCGCCGTACGGCGCGTTCCACGGCCCGGGAAATGTCGCGGTGGCTCGTGAACCGCAGCCTGCCGCGCTTGGCATAGCGCACGCGCAGTCGCTGGGTCACGGGGGCCGGCGCCGGTCCCTCCGGCATGGGTGCCAGGGTTCTGGTCCTTCCTACTCGTGCCGAGTCCAAAAACAAGGTCTCTCTATAGAGTACGGGGCGGCGGGCATCGTTGCGCCGGGGCCCGGCCCCGGAGCGGCCGCGCCCCGGCCCGCGACGGGCCCGGAAAGCCCGATTCCACCGGCGGTTCGCGGCGCCGGAGGGCCCCGTCAGACCACCGAAAGCGGAAGCAGCTTCCGGCCCGTCGGGCCGATCTGGATCTCCGTGCCCATGGTCGGGCAGACGCCGCAGTCGTAGCAGGGCGTCCAGCGGCAGTCCTCGACCTCGGTCTCGTCGACGGCGTCCTGCCAGTCCTGCCAGAGCCACTCGCGGTCCAGCCCGGCGTCGAGGTGGTCCCAGGGCAGCACCTCGACCTCGTCGCGCTCGCGGACGGTGTACCAGTCCAGGTCGACGGGCCCGCCGGCGAACGCCTTCTCGGCGCAGGCCGTCCAGCGCTCGTAGGAGAAGTGCTCGCTCCAGCCGTCGAAGCGGCCGCCGTCCTCCCACACCGCGCGGATGACCTTGCCGACGCGGCGGTCGCCGCGCGACAGCATGCCCTCGACGATCGACGGCTGGCCGTCGTGGTAGCGCAGGCCGATCGCGCGGCCGTACTCCTTGTCGCCGCGCAGCTCGTCCTTGAGGGCCTTCAGGCGGCGGTCCACCGTCTCGTGGTCGCACTGGGCCGCCCACTGGAACGGGGTGTGCGGCTTCGGCACGAACCCGCCGATCGACACCGTGCAGCGGATGTCCTTGCGGCCGGTCGCCTCGCGGCCCGCCTGGATGACCCGCTTGGCCATGCCCGCGATCGCCAGGACGTCCTCGTCCTCCTCGGTGGGCAGCCCGCACATGAAGTACAGCTTGACCTGCCGCCAGCCGTTCTCGTAGGCGGTGGTGACGGTGCGGATCAGGTCGTCCTCGGTGACCATCTTGTTGATCACCTTGCGCATCCGCTCGGAGCCGCCCTCCGGCGCGAACGTCAGCCCGGACCGCCGGCCGCCGCGGGAGAACTCGTTGGCGAGCGTGATGTTGAAGGCGTCCACCCGGGTGGACGGCAGCGACAGCGAGGTGTTGGTGCCCTCGTAGCGGTCGGCGAGGCCCTTGGCGACGTCGCCGATCTCGCTGTGGTCGGCGCTGGACAGGCTGAGCAGCCCGACCTCCTGGAACCCCGACTCCTTGAGCCCCTGCTCGACCATGTCGCCGATCGTGGTGATCGACCGCTCCCGCACCGGGCGGGTGATCATCCCGGCCTGGCAGAACCGGCAGCCGCGGGTGCAGCCGCGGAAGATCTCCACGCTGAACCGCTCGTGCACCGTCTCCGCCAGCGGCACCAGCGGCTTCTTCGGGTACGGCCACTGGTCGAGGTCCATGACGGTGTGCTTCTCGATCCGCCACGGCACGCCCGGACGGTTCGGCGCGACCCGCTGGATGCGCCCGTCCGGCAGGTACGTCACGTCGTAGAAGCGCGGCACGTACACCCCGCCGGACGCCGCGAGCCGCAGCAGCAGCTCGTCGCGGCCGCCGGGCGACCCCTCGTCCTTCCACTCCCGGACGACCTCGGTGATCGCCAGCGCGATCTCCTCGCCGTCGCCGAGCACGGCGGCGTCGACGAAGTCGGCGATCGGCTCGGGGTTGAACGCCGCGTGGCCGCCCGCGACCACGATCGGGTGCTCGTCGGTGCGGTCCGCCGCCTCCAGCGGGATGCCCGCGAGGTCCAGCGCCGTCAGCAGGTTGGTGTAGCCGAGCTCGGTGGAGAACGACACCCCGAACACGTCGAACGCGGCGACCGGGCGGTGCGCGTCCACGGTGAACTGCGGGATGCCGTGCTCGCGCATGACGGCCTCCATGTCGGGCCAGACCGAGTAGGTCCGCTCCGCCAGCACGCCGTCGCGCTCGTTCAGGATCTCGTAGAGGATCTGGACGCCCTGGTTCGGCAGCCCCACCTCGTAGGCGTCCGGGTACATCAGCGCCCACCGGACGTCGGTGCCGTCCCAGTCCTTGATCTGCGAGTTCAGCTCACCGCCGACGTACTGAATCGGCTTCTGCACGCTCGGGAGCAGCGGCTCCAGGCGCGGGAAGAGCGACTCGACAGGCATGGCGGTGTCCTCCGTGCTGCAGACATGGGATGAACGCCCAGCCTACCGCCGCCCGGCCGGTCGAACGGGCGGTGCTCAGTCGAACGGGCGGCGGCGGATGTGCACGGCCTGCAGCAGGCCGAAGGCGATCATGTTGGCGAACGTCGCGGACCCGCCGTAGGACACGAACGGCAGCGGCAGGCCGGTGATCGGCATGATGCCGAGCGTCATGCCGACGTTCTCGAACGTCTGGAACGCCAGCCAGCACACCACGCCGGTCGCCACCAGGGTGCCGAACAGGTCGGCGGCCTGGGAGGCGATCCGCAGCCCGCGCCACAGCACGAGGCCGAGCAGCAGGACGATCACCGCCGCGCCGACGAAGCCGAGCTCCTCCCCCGCGACCGTGAAGATGAAGTCGGTCTGCTGCTCCGGGACGAAGTGCCCGCCGGTCTGCTGGCCGTGGAACAGGCCCTTGCCGAACGGGCCGCCCGAGCCGATCGCGATCCGCGCCTGCTGGGCGTTGTAGCCGGCGCCGCGCGGGTCCGCGGACGGGTCCAGGAACGCGGTGAACCGGTCGATCTGGTACTTCTTCAGCAGCCCGAAGAAGAACACCGCGGCGCCGGCCGCCGCGCCGCCCCCGACGAGCGCCACCAGCCAGCGCTTCTGCGCCCCGGAGACCGCCAGCATGCCGAGCACGACGGCGATGAACACCAGCGTGGTGCCGAGGTCGGGCTGCAGCATGATCAGGACGCCGGGCACCCCGGCGAGCGCCAGCGCGAGCAGCACGTCCCGGCGGCCGGGGCCGATCTCGCCGTCCCGCGGCTCGCCGAGGATCATCGCGAGCAGCACCACCAGGCCGACCTTGGCGAACTCCGACGGCTGGATCTGGAACCCGCCGCCGAGCACGATCCACGAGTGCGACCCGTTGATCGTGGAGCCGAGCGGGGTCAGCACCGCGAGCAGGCCGACGCACGCCAGCGCGTACAGGATCGGGACGTAGGCGCGCAGCAGCCGGTAGTCCAGCACGGTGACGACGCCGCCGAGCACGAACCCGATCAGCAGGTTGAGGACGTGCCGCTTCAGGAAGCCCTCGGGGTCGTCGCCGTGCTCCAGCGCGAGCTGGAACGTCGCCGACCGCACCAGAAGCGCGCCGACGACCGACAGCACCAGCACGGTGACCGTCAGCGGCCAGTCGAGCTTGCGCAGCCCGGCGAGCCGCCCCTGCCACAGGCTCCGGTCCCCGTACCCGCCGACCGACCCGGCCCCGGTGGTGTTCAGCATCGTCCCGCTCCGATCGGCGGCTCGAAGCCCCTCGGGGCGGTCACGGCGGTCCCGGCGGTCACGGCGCGGTCCCCTCGACGGGCGCCTTCGGCAGATCGGAGGGGAGCCTGCCGTCCGTCAGCAGCGGCTTCTGCTTCTTCGTCCCGTACATGGCCTCCCAGATCTCCCGGACGGCCGGGGCCGCCGTCACGGCGCCCTGCCCGCCCTGGGCGACCATGACGATCACCGCGTACCGCGGGTTCTTCACCGGGCCGAACGAGGCGAACCACGAGTTGTCGTCCTTGCCGTAGACCTCCGCGGTACCGGTCTTGCCGGCCACGTCGACCTTCTTGAAGTCGAAGCCGTTGAACGCCCCGGCGGCGGTGCCGCTCTTGGTGACGCCCGCGAGGCCGCCCCGGATGTAGGCCAGCACCTTCGGGTCGACCGGCAGCTTCGTCGGCGGCGGCGTGGTGATCCGGCGCTCGACGCTGCCGTCCGGCCGCAGCACCGCCTCGCCGAGGCGCGGCGTGAACAGCCTGCCGCCGTTGGCGACCGCCGCGTACGCGCGGACGAGCTGCAGCGGCGTGACCAGCACGTCGCCCTGCCCGACCGAGAAGTTCGCCGCGTCACCGGCGCGCCACACGTAGCCGTCGACGCAGTTCTCCGCCGCGACCGCCTTCAGGTACGCGGCGCGCGCCGGGTCGGTCTTCTGCACGTCGGGAAAGCCCGTCTTGGCGGCCTTGCAGTCGCCCTTCTTGGTGGCGTCCCAGTAGTCCTTCTTCCACCCCCGGTCCGGGATGCGGCCGCTGGACTCGCTCGGCAGGTCGATGCCGGTGGCCTTCCCGAACCCGTAGCTGCGGGCCATCTTCACCATCGGGTCCGACGGGTTCCTCTTCGGGTGCATCCCGCCGTCGCGCAGCCACTCCTCGTACGCGAACTTGTAGAAGACGGTGTCGCACGACTTCACCAGCGCGGTGTGCAGGCTCATCGAGCCGAGCGCCTCGCCCTCGAAGTTGTGGAACGCGCGGCTGCCGACGTCGAACGAGCCGGGGCACTGGTAGGTGCCGTTCAGCGCGTAGCCGTCGCTCACCGCCGCCGCCACCGAGGAGACCTTGAACGTGGAGCCGGGCGCGAACTGGCCCTGGGTGACCCGCGAGATCAGCGGCTCGCCCTTCTTCTTGCCGAGCAGCGCGTCGTACTCGTCCTGGGAGATGCCGCCGGTCCAGATGCTCGGGTCGTAGGTCGGGTAGCTGGCCATCGCGACCATCCGGCCGGTCTGCACGTCCATCACCACGGCGGCGCCCGCGTCGGAGGGGTGGCCGGACTTGCGGCCGTTCTCGATCGCGTGCTTCAGCGCCTTCTCCGCCGCGCCCTGCACGCCCGCGTCGATGCTGGTGACGAGGTTGCCGCCGGGGATGGCGGCCTTCTCCTCGGCGGTGCCGGTGACGCGGCCCTGGCTGTCGACCAGCACCCGGCGGAACCCGGGCTCGCCGCGCAGCGCCGCGTCGTACTGGGCCTCCAGCCCGGCCCGGCCGATCAGGTCGACGCCGCTGTAGCCGGTGACCTTCAGGCCCTTGCGCTTGTCGAGCTCCTCCTGGGTGATCGGCTGCAGGTAGCCGAGCACCTGCGCGGCGGTCGCACCCTCCGGCCGCGGGTAGTCGCGGACGGCCTGGACCTGCGCGGTCACGCCGGGGAAGTCCTCCTGGCGCTCCATGATCTGCAGCGCGCGCTTGGGGTCGACGTGGTCCTCGACAGGGATCGGCTGGTACGGCGAGCCCGGCCAGCACGGCCGCTTGATGCCGGGGCCGCACAGCCGGATGCGGTTCGCCACGTCCTGGTAGTTCGTGCCGAGGACGCCGGCCAGCCGCGACAGGACGGCCTTGCCGCCGTCCTTCTGCCGCGACAGGGTCGTCCGGTCGACCGACACGACGAGCGCGCTGCGGTTGCGGACGAGCGGGATGCCGCGGTCGTCGAGGATCATCCCGCGGACGGCCGGGACGACGATGTCGCGGGTGCGGTTCTGGTCGGCGAGCTGCTGGTAGTGCGAGCCGTCGAGGATCTGCATCGACCACAGCCGGCCCATCAGGACCAGCAGCAGCAGCCCGACCATCACGTACAGGACGACGAGGCGGAAGTGGGTGCGAGGGTTCACAGGCCGCCGCCCCGCCCCGACATCGCGCGGTAGCGGGCGGCGGGCACCGACAGCCGGTCCCCGCGGGAGCGTTCGCCGCGTTCGTACCTGCGGGTGACGCGCAGCACCGCCCACACGATGAACGGGCTGGCGACGACGTCGTATCCGACCTGCAGCGGCACCATGCCCGACACGGTGCCCCACTGGGCGCGCGGGTCGCCGAGGATCATGCCGGTCACCGCGTACAGCACCGTGCCCGCGAGGGCGCCGGCGGCGACCGCGAAGAACGGCACGACCGTCTGCCGGTCCATCTCGGCGGACGCGATGCCGCACAGGTAGCCGATGAGGCAGTAGACGAGCGCGTACCGGCCGATGGTGTGGTCGGCGGGCGGGATGATGTCGGCGGCGAGCCCCGCCAGGAACCCGGTGACCATCCCGGTCATCGAGCCGAAGACGAGCGCGAGCGCCACCACGGCGAGCAGCACCAGGTCGGGCTGCACCCCGCCGGGCAGCGGCAGCCGGTTGGCCACCGACACCTGCAGGATCAGCGCGACCACGATCACCAGCACGGTGGTGAGGGTGCGGCCGGTCTGCGACGTCTCCGGTGGGTTCAGCACGTCATCCCCCCGAGCTCGGGTTCGCGGACGGGGTGGCGGTGCCGCCCGCTTCGGTCTTGGGTCCCTTCTTGCCCTTCTTCTTCTTGCCGCCGGGCGAACCGCTGGGGGACGGCGTCGGGCTCGGCGAGGGCGGCGGCGCCGGCTTGGCCGGCAGCACCGCGTCGCGCGGGTCGGTCTTCGGCGGGGCCACCACGACGGCGACCACGTCCAGGCTGGTGAAGTGCACGAACGGCTTGACGTAGGCGGTGCGGGTCAGCCCGGTGGAGGAGGCGTCGATGCGCTCCACGGTGCCGATCGGGACGCCCGGCACGTACGGGCGCTCGCCCTGCGAGCCGAGCGTGACGAGCCGCTGCCCGACCCGCATCGGCGCGGCCGCGTCCAGCAGCTGGAACCGCAGCGGGGTGGCGCCGCCGCCGAGACCGCGCCGCCCGGAGCCCTGCACGATGCCGATCTCCTTGGAGTCCTCCAGGCGGGATCCGACGGAGGAGGTCTGGTCGGTGGCGAGCAGCACGGTCGAGGTCGCGGGGCCGACCCGGGTGACCCGGCCGACCAGCCCGTCCGCGCTCATCACGGTCATGTCGGCGCGGACGCCGCTGCGGCTGCCGACGTCGATGGTGACGGTGTCCTCGAAGCCCTGGCCGGCGGAGATCACCTGCGCGGCGAGGATCTTGTAGCCGCCCATCCCGGCGGTGCCGAGCAGCCGCTGCAGCTGCGCGGAGCGGTCCTGGTCCAGCCGGTTGGAGCGCAGCTGCTCGCGCAGCCGCTGGTTGTCGCGGGCGAGCCGGTCGGCGCGGCGCTTCTCGCCCGGCGCGTCGGTGATCGCGTCGAAGGTGCCGCCGACCGGCCGCACCACCGACGCCGACGCCCGCTCGACGGGACCGAAGACGGCCGCGCCGGCGCTTCTCAGGCCGCTCAGCGGCGAATGGTCCCCGCCGCGGTAGTCCACGGTGATCATCGCGAGGGCCGCGACGAGCAGCACGCCGAGGACCGTGCGGGTGCGCCGGGTGTCCTTCACCCACCGACCTCCGGATTCTGTGGTCGCCGCCGGGAGTTCAGTGCCGCGACTCCGGCACGAGGACCTGCCGGAGCGACTCGAAGTCCTCGACGCACTTGCCGGTGCCGAGCACCACCGAGTCGAGCGGGTTGTCCACCAGGTGGATCGGCATCCCGGTCTCCTCGCGGAGCCGCTCGTCCAGGTTCTTCAGCAGCGCGCCGCCGCCCGTCAGGGCGATCCCGCGGTCCATGATGTCGCCGGAGAGCTCGGGCGGGCACTTGTCGAGCGTGGTCTTCACCGCGTCCACGACGGCGTTGACCGGTTCCTCGATCGCCCGCCTGACCTCCTCGGCGGAGATCACGACGGTCTTCGGCAGCCCGCTGACCAGGTCGCGGCCGCGGATCTCGGCGTGCGGCTCTTCCTCGCCGCCGGGATAGGCGGACCCGATCGCCATCTTGATCTCCTCGGCGGTCCTTTCCCCGAGCATCAGCGAGTACTCCTTCTTGGAGAAGGAGATGACCGCCTGGTCCAGCTCGTCGCCGCCGACCCGCACCGACTGGCTCGTCACGATGCCGCCGAGCGAGATGATCGCGACCTCGGTGGTGCCGCCGCCGATGTCGACCACCATGTTGCCGGTCGGCTCGTAGACGGGCAGCCCGGCGCCGATCGCGGCGGCCATCGGCTCCTCGATGATGTAGACGCGCCGGGCCCCGGCCTGGTAGCCGGCGTCCTTGACGGCGCGCTGCTCCACCCCGGTGATCCCGCTCGGCACGGCCACCACGATGCGCGGCTTGGCGAAGTGCCGGCGCTTGTGGACCTTCTGGATGAAGTACCGGAGCATCCGCTCGGTGACGTCGAAGTCGGCGATGACACCGTCCTTGAGCGGGCGGACCGCCACGATGTTGCCGGGCGTGCGGCCGATCATCCGCTTGGCCTCGATGCCCACCGCGACGATCTTGCCGGTGTTGGTGTTGATCGCGACCACGGACGGCTCGTTGAGGACGATGCCGCGCCCCCGCACGTACACGAGCGTGTTGGCGGTGCCAAGGTCGACCGCCATGTCACGGCCGAGAAACGACAGCTTGTTACCCATGAAGAAAGGGAGCCCTTCATGATTGTCGGGCGTGTATAGCGGCGCGTCCATCGTAACGTGCCGGCGCGCTCGCGGGCAGTCGCCCCCGCACCGCGCGTCTCCCAAAAAACGGGTCCTGACCAGCCCGCTTTTAGCTAAAGCAACGCGGGCCGGAGAGCTCCGGCCCGCGTGTCGTGCGCGTCCCCTGCCAGGCCGTGGGCAGGCCTCGCCGACCGTGGCAGGGGTTCCCGGGGGTCGCCCCCTGGGGAATGTCAGCCGAGCTCGGGGAAGAAGAGCTTGATCTCGCGCTCGGCGGAGTAGGTGGAGTCGGAGCCGTGGACGATGTTCTCGCCGATCTCCAGGGCGAAGTCGCCGCGGATGGTGCCGGGCGTGGCGCTGACCGGGTCGGTGGCGCCGGCCAGGGCGCGGAACGCCTCGATGGCGCGCGGGCCCTCGACGACCATGGCGACGAGCGGGCCGCCGGTGATGAACTCGACGAGCTCGCCGAAGAACGGCTTGCTGGAGTGCTCCTCGTAGTGGGCCTCGGCGGTCTCGCGGGCGAGGGTGCGCAGTTCGAGCGCGACGAGGGTCAGGCCCTTGCGCTCGATCCGGGAGACGACCTCGCCGACGACGCCGCGCCGGACGCCGTCGGGCTTGACCAGGACGAGAGTGCGCTCGGACACGTGTGTTTCTCCTTGGGGAATTCAGATTGGGTGAGCGCGCGAATCCTACCCGGCTTCGGGCGCCGGGGCGGATTCGGCGGCGGTGCGGCCGTTCCGCTCGGCGCCGCGGTTCCGTTCGACGGCGCCGTTCCGTTCGGCGGCGCGGCCGTGCCGGGCGATGAGGCGCAGGGTGAGGGCGGCCAGCAGGACGGCCGCCGTCCCGGCGACGAGGAGCCAGGTGCGGTAGCCGCCGGCGAGCGCGTCGAGGTGCCGCGCGCCGGTGAGCGGGTGCGCCCGCCGCAGCCGGGTGGCCTGCAATGAGAGGACGAAGAGCTGCCCGGTGAGCACGGCGGGGAAGCACAGTGACAGGCCGAACAGTGCGGCGCCGGTGTGCGCGTCGCGCAGGGAGGCGGCGAGCGCGAGCCCGGCGCCGGTGCCGAGCGGGACGAGGAGGACGAGCGGGGTCCAGCGTCCGGCGGGCCCGGCGGCGAGGGCGAGGCCGATGCCGGCGGCCATCAGGGCGTAGCCGGCTGCGACGGCGGCGCGGGGGCGCGCGCGGGACGCGGCGAGCGCGCCGGTCACCGCGGCCAGCGCGCCGGCTACGGGCGGCAGCGGCCCGGCGGCGGGGGCGCCCGCGGCGGCGAGGCCGGACAGCGGCGCCGCGAGCGGGTAGGTGAGCAGGCCGGCCGCCACCATCACGACGGCGCAGCCGAACGGGCCGCCCTCCGCGCCGCCGGCCGCCGCGAGGCCGGCGAGCGCGGCGAGCGCCGACACGGCGACGGCGAGGCGGGCGCCCGGCGACCATCCGTGCGCGGCGACGACGGCGAGGAACGCGAGGGCCGCGACGGGGACGGACGGCAGGGCGAGCCGTCCGCGTTCGGCGAGGCGCGGCGGCGGCAGCGCCCACGGGACGCGCCCGCGCAGCAGGGCGCCGAGGACGGCGGCCGCCGCGGCCGCGGCGGCGAGCCAGGGATAGGGGGCGAGCGCCGCGTGCCAGCCGGACGGCGCCGAGCCCGCGCGCGGCGGCGGGACGGCGTGCAGCGCGGCGTGCATTGCCAGGGGCATCGCGACCAGCAGCGCGGCGGCGAGCACGCCCGCCCAGAGCGCGGAGACGACCGCGTTGCGCCGTTCCCACACCAGGACGAGGGAGGCGGGCAGCGCGATCCCGGCGCCGGCGCCCTGCACGGCGCGGACCGCGCCGGCCAGCGGCACCGAGCCGGCGAACCGGACGGCGCCGAGCCCGCCGAGCAGCACGGCGAGGCCGGTGGCGAGGACCGCCCACGCGGGAAGGCGGCGGGCGGCGACGGCGGCGAGCGGGACGGTCAGCGCGAGCGCGGGCAGCGACAGGCCGGTGGCGCGCAGCAGCGCGGGGATCTGCGCGTCGCGCAGGCCGAGCGCGTGCGCGGCGGCGGGGACGGTGCCGGCGGTGGCGTCGGGCACGACCAGCACCGCGGCGGGGACGGCGGTGACCGCGGCCAGCAGCGCGCCGAGCGCCGCGCTGCGTTGTGCCGCGGTGGGACGGTCCGGCGCCGCGATCGGGACGCCGGGGTGGTCGTGCGCGTGGGAGAACTGCGCGTGGGAGGACACGGCGCGCTCCTTCGGAGGTCGCCCCCACCGAACGCACTATTTCCCAATAACGAAGAATGTCGGAATTAATGGTGTGCGGAACGCGGGGATCGGCGGAGGAAATGATGCCGTCCCCGTGAATTTAGCGCGCCGCGAGCCCGCGCACCTTGCGTCCCATCCAAAAGGCCGTCAGCCACAGCGCGCCGAACACCGCGCCGAGGAAGAACATCGCCGGCACCATGAACCCGGTCGCGATGATCGCCACCTGCAGCACCGAGCCCGCCGCGAACGACCAGCGGAACCGCAGCAGCCCCGCCATCAGCAGGCACACCACCGCCAGGCCGCCGCACACCGCCCCGGCCGTCGCCCCCGGCACGTCCAGCACCGAGATCGCCACCGGGATCGCCAGCGCGATCACGATCGCCTCGCAGGACAGCACGGTGGCGTACAGCCGCCGCACCGGGTCCGCGGCCTTGCGGCCGCCGCCCGCCGCGTCCTGAGTCGTGCCCTCGGTCATCGCGGTCACCGGCCCTCCTCGACCCGCAGCAGTGTCCTGGCGTCGCCCGCGGTGACCACCGAACCGGTGATCAGGACGCCGGCGCCGCGGTACTCGCCGGTCTCCTCGGCGAGCCCGATCGCGCGGTCGATCGCGTCGTCCAGCCGCTCGGCGACGTGCACCCGCTCCGGGCCGAAGATCCCCTCGGCGAGCTCCGCCAGCTCCTCGGGCGGCAGCGAGCGCGGCGAGGAGTTGCGGCTCACCACCAGCTCGGCCAGCACCGGTTCGAGCTGGTCGAGGACCCCGGCGACGTCCTTGTCCGCGGCGACGGCGAGCACGCCGACGAGCCGGGTGAAGCCGAACGACTCGGTGACGGTGGCGACGGTCGCCGCCATCCCCGCCGGGTTGTGCGCCGCGTCCAGCAGCACGGTCGGCCCGGTCCGCGCGACCTCCAGCCGCCCCGGCGACGCCGCCTTGGCGAACCCGCTGCGCACGAGGGCCGGATCGAGCTGGCCCTCCTCGCCGCCGAGGAACGCCTCGCCGGGCGCGATCCGGGTGGCCGCCTCCAGCGCGACCTCCCCCCGGGTCGGCGCGCCGCTGGCGAACGCCTCGACGGCGGCCAGCGCGGTCGCCGCGTTGCTCGCCTGGTGCTCGCCGAACAGCGGCAGGAAGACCTGGTCGTAGGAGCCGTGCAGGCCGCGCAGGCTGATCATCTGGCCGCCGACCGCGACGTCCCGGTCCAGCACGCCGTACTCGATGCCCTCGCGCACCACGGCGGCGCCGGTCTCCACGACCCGCCGCAGCAGCACCTCGGCCGCCTCGACGGACTGCTGGGACAGCACCGCGACGGAGCCCGGCTTGATGATCCCCGCCTTCTCCCCGGCGATCTCCTCGATGGTGTCGCCCAGGTAGCGGGTGTGGTCCAGGCCGATCGGGGTGACGACGGCGACCGTGCCGTCGGCGACGTTCGTGGCGTCCCACGTGCCGCCCATGCCGACCTCGACCACCGCCACGTCGACGGGCGCGTCCGCGAACGCGGCGAACGCCATCGCGGTGAGGACCTCGAAGAACGACAGCGGCACCTCGTTCTTGCCGTCGATCAGCTGCACGTAGGGCAGCACGTCCTGGAACGCCTCGGCGAACCGCTCCTCGCTGATCGGCTCCCCGTCGATCGCGATCCGCTCGCGCAGCGTCGTCATCTCGGGGCTGGTGTACAGCCCGGTGCGGAGGCCGCGCTCGCGCAGCAGCGACTCGATCAGCCGCGCCGTGCTGGACTTGCCGTTGGTGCCCGCGACGTGGACCACCGGGTACGCGCGGTGCGGCTCGCCCAGGACGTCCACGAGGTCGCGGATCCGGTCGAGGGTCGGGTCGATCTCCCACTCGACGCCCCGGCTCATGATCGCGTTCACGGCGCCGCGGTAGTCGAGCGGCTCGGTTGCCTGGCTCACGGTGAGAGCCTATCCGCCGCCACCGGGCGCCCCGTCCGCACCCGTGGCGGGCGGGGGCGCGCGGAGTGGAAGCATGGAGGGTATGCGGGCTGACGAGGTTTTCTTCCGGGAATGGGAGCGGCGTCGTCCGGGCGAGACGCGCAGCCTCGCCCGCGCGCGCGAGTTGGCGGAGGCGCTCGACGTCCTGTCCCCCGGCGTGCCGGTGCTGACCGTCGTCGGGTCCAAGGGCAAGGGGACGGCGGCGACGTACGCGTCGGCGTTCCTCGCCGCCTCGGGCCTGCGCGTGTGCACCGTCACCAGCCCCGGCCTGCGCACCAACCGCGACCGGATCAGGATCGACGGCCAGGCCGTCTCCGAGCCGGAACTCGCGCACCTCGACGATCTGCTGGACACGGCCATGGCGGAGCTGGGGCCGCCGGTGGACGGCTACCTGTCGCCGTCCGGGCTGTTCACGCTGGCGGGCGTCCTGCACGCGCGCCGGACCGGCGCCGACGTGCTGGTCCTGGAGGCCGGGATGGGCGGCCGGTCCGACGAGGTCTCGCTGTTCCCGCCGGACGTGGTCGCGATCACGCCGGTGTTCCTCGAACACGCCGGGGTGCTCGGCGGCACGCCCGCGGAGATCGCCGCGGAGAAGCGCGGCGTGGCCGGGCCGGGCGCGCGGATCGTGTCGGCGCCCCAGTCCCCCGACGTCGCGGACGTCCTCGGGCCGGTCGAGTACGCGGGCGACGGCGGCGCCCCCGCCGGACTGCTGCCCGCCGGGCTCGGCCGCGCGGCCGCCGCCACCGGGATCACCGCCGCCCGCCGCCTCACCGGCGGCGATCCACCGGAGGAGACGCTGCGGGCGGTGCTGTCCACGGTCGTGCTGCCGGGGCGCATGTCCTGGCACACCGTGCCCGGGACGGCCACCACGCTGCTCATCGACTCCGCCATCGACGGGACGGGCGTCGCCGCCGCGCTCGCCGCCGCCTGGGACCGCTGGGGCGAGATCGACCACGCCGTCGTCTGCCTGCCCGACCACAAGGACCTCGACGGGGCCGTCCGCGCGCTCGGCGACCTGCCCGTCACCTACGTCCGGCTGCCGCAGCCGCACCTGCGCTTCACCCGGCCGCTGCCGCCGGCCTGGGACGTCGTCGGCGCCGGCGCCGTCACCCCGGAGGCGCTCGCCACGCTCGGGCACCGGGTGGCCGTGCTCGGCACCGTCTACTTCACCGGGCTGGTCCTCGACCGGATCGACGCCGGCACCGAGCGGCTGTTCCTCCCGCCGGCTACCGTGCCGGCTTCTCGACGTCCTTCCGGATCCGGCGCATGACGTCGTCCATCAGCGAGAAGTCGGGGTTCACGGTCGGCCGCTCGGACGCGACGACCCCGTAGGAGTCGCGGGTCGCCCACGCGCAGTACGTGTGAGTCTCGGCCAGCACCGCGAACGTCCCGCACTCGGCCCGGCCGCCGTTCTGCCCCGGGTTGCCCTGCCCGCCGGAGATGAACGTGCTGGGCCGCAGCTTGCGCAGGTACGCGGCCGGATCGCCCACCGCGCCCGTCCCGCCGACGAACAGCACGCTCGTGCGCCCGAGCGGGTCGGTGTACACCGCCGAGCCGTTAGGGGAAGCCGGGACGCCGGCCCCCCGCACGGCCGCCATGACGAACGGGAACGCCGCCGCGGCCGCGGGCGCGGTCGCGTCCTTGGTCATCCCGCCGGCGCGCGGAACCGCGGTGATCCGCCGGCTGGACGCCGTGGACAGCCCGCCCTTCCCGCCGTTCCCCGCGACCGGGCCGTCCGGCTTGAACGCCAGGAGGCCGACCAGCAGCACGGCGACCAGCGCCACGCCGATCCCGGCGCCGAGCAGCAGCCCGGAGACCTGCCTGCGCTCGCGTACCGGCTCCGCCGGGCCCGGGAGGGCGGAGCCGAGCGGAGCCGCGCCGAGGGGGGCCGCGCCGAGCGGCGCCGGCATCGCGTGCGGGCCGGTCCCGTCCACCAGTGCGATCGGCCCGGTGCCGTTCGGCAGGGCGATCGGGCCGGTGCCGTTCGGGATCGGGTGCCCGCCCGTGCCGTTCGGGAGCGGATGCCCCCCGGTTCCGTTCGCGATCATCTGTGGTCCCGTCCCGTCCGCGGCCTCCGCCGACCACCACGGCGGCGAGGTCCCCCAGGGCGCCGGGGCGACAGCGAAATCCTCGGGCGCCCTGCCGTCCTCATCGACCTTCCGGCGGCTGGGTTCGTCGCCCGGCACACCAGGGCGGGAGGGTGGTTCGGCCATTTCACTCCCGAGGATTCCGTACCGCGTCAACTTGTCGGCCGCGAACGACCGGGCTCGTCGCCTCAGCCGGCCACACCGATTCATGCTCTCCGGCGCGGCCGGCTGCCGCGCGCGCAGTCACATCCGCCGCGAACCCGCGGCGCGGGACCGTTGACCGGGCCCCACGCTGGGACGAACCCAGCGACATCCACGCGATCAAGGCCATCTGAACCGTTTCCCCGGCAAGCCGGTTCGTGCCTTCCAGGCTCACGAGCGGACACGAAGACAGTACCGGACCGCCGCATCGTCCATAGCGGGAAACACAAGTGCTTCGACCGTGGGCACCGCCGGACCGCGCCGCGCTCAGGCCGGCGGCAGCGCCGCGAGCTGCGCCTCCAGCCGCTCGATGGCCGCCTCCGACTGCGCCAGCCGGTCGCGGTTCTTGGCGACGACGGCCTCGGGGGCCTTCGCCATGAACGCCTCGTTGCCGAGCTTGCGCCGCGCCTGGTCGGCCTCCTTGCGCGCCGCCGCGAGGTCCTTGTCGAGCCGCTTGCGCTCCGCCGCGACGTCGATCACGCCGGCGGTGTCCAGCCGGACCGTGACGCCCTCGACCGGCAGCGACGCGGTGGCCGCGAAGCCGTCGCCCGGCGCGGTCAGCCGCAGCAGGGCGCGGACGCCCTCCTCATGCGGGGCGAGCGGCGACCCGCCCCACTCCAGCGCCGCGGCGACCTTCTGGCCCGGCTTGAGCCCCTGGTCGGCGCGGAACCGGCGGACCTCGGTGACGAGCCGCTGCAGCGACTCCACGACCGCCTCGGCGTCCCGGTCGGCGCGCGCCGCCTCGGCGGCCGGCCACGGCGCCGTCACGAGCGTGCCGGCGCCGGTCAGCGACGTCCACAGCTCCTCGGTGACGAACGGGACCACCGGGTGCAGCAGCCGCAGCAGGTTGTCGAGCACCTCGCCGAGCACGCGGCGCGTCGCCTCGGCGCGCTCGTCCGCGAGCTGGACCTTCGCCAGCTCCACGTACCAGTCGCAGACCTCGTCCCACGCGAAGTGGTAGAGCGTCTCGCACGCCTTGGCGAAGTCGAACGACTCCAGCTGCGCGTCGACCTCCGCGATGACCGCGTGCAGCCGCGACAGGATCCACCGGTCCACCGTCGTGAGCTCGGCGGGAACATCGCCGCGGACGTGCGCACCGTTGATCATCGCGAACCGGGTCGCGTTCCACAGCTTGTTGCAGAAGTTGCGCGAGCCCTGCGCCCACTCCTCCGCCACCGGGACGTCGCCGCCCGGGTTCGCGCCGCGCATCAGCGTGAACCGCGTCGCGTCCGCCCCGTACCGCTCGATCCAGTCGAGCGGGTCGACGACGTTGCCGAACGACTTGGACATCTTCTTGCCGTGCTGGTCGCGGACCATCCCGTGCAGGGCGATCGTCTTGAACGGCTCGGCGCCGTCCATCGCGTACAGCCCGAACATCATCATCCGGGCGACCCAGAAGAACAGGATGTCGTACCCGGTGACCAGCACCGACGTCGGGTAGAAGCGCTCCAGCTCCGGCGTCTTGTCCGGCCAGCCGAGCGTCGAGAACGGCCACAGCGCCGAGGAGAACCAGGTGTCCAGCACGTCGGCGTCCTGCGTCCACCCGGCGGGCGGCTCCTCGTCCGGGCCGGGGCAGGCGGTCTCGCCGTCCGGGCCGTACCAGACCGGGATGCGGTGGCCCCACCACAGCTGCCGGCTGATGCACCAGTCGTGCATGTTGTCGACCCACTCGAAGTAGCGGGACGCCATCTCCGGCGGGTGGATCGCCACCCGGCCGTCGCGGACCGCGTCGCCCGCGGCCCTCGCCAGCGGCTCCACCTTCACGAACCACTGCAGCGACACCCGCGGCTCCACCACCGTGGAGCAGCGCTGGCAGTGCCCGACCGAGTGCTCGTACGGCCGGATCTCCTTGACGATCCGGCCCTGCTCGCGCAGCGCCGCCACGACCGCCGGACGCGCCTCGAACCGGTCCAGGCCCTCGAACGGGCCGGACGCCGTCACCACGCCCCGCTCGTCCATCACCGACATCGAAGGCAGCGAGTGCCGGCGGCCGATCTCGAAGTCGTTCGGGTCGTGCGCCGGGGTCACCTTGACCGCGCCGGTGCCGAACGCAGGGTCGACGTGCTCGTCGGCGACGACCGGGATGCGGCGCCCCGTCAGCGGCAGCTCGATCTCCCGGCCGACCATGTGCGCGTACCGCTCGTCGTCCGGATGGACGGCCACGGCGGTGTCGCCGAGCATCGTCTCCGCCCGCGTCGTCGCCACGACGAGCTCGTCGTCGCCCGAGCCGTACCGGATCGACACCAGCTCGCCGTCGACGTCCTCGTGCTCGACCTCGATGTCCGACAGCGCCGTCAGGCAGCGCGGGCACCAGTTGATGATGCGCTCGGCGCGGTAGATCAGCCCGTCGTCGAACAGCCGCTTGAAGATCGTGCGGACGGCGCGGGCGCGCTGGTCGTCCATCGTGAACGCCTCGCGCGTCCAGTCGACGGAGTCGCCGAGCCGCCGCATCTGGCCGAGGATCCGGCCGCCGGACTCGCCCTTCCACTTCCACACCCGCTCGACGAACGCCTCGCGGCCGAGGTCGTGCCGGGACAGGCCCTCCTTGGCCAGCTCCCGCTCCACGACGTTCTGCGTGGCGATGCCCGCGTGGTCCATGCCGGGGATCCACGCGGTCTCGTACCCCTGCATCCGGCGGCGCCGGACGAGGGTGTCCTGGATCGAGTGGTCGAGGGCGTGCCCCATGTGCAGCGAACCGGTGACGTTCGGCGGCGGGATCACGATCGAGTACGCGGGCCGGGACGGGTCGCGGGACGGGTCTGCGGTGAACAGCCCCGCCGATACCCACCGCTCGTAGAGCCGGCCCTCGACATCGGCCGGTCGGTACTGGGTGGGCAGGTCGACGTCCGCGGCGGCCCCCTGGCCGCGCTCACTGCTGGGCTGTGTCACGGCCAACAATTCTACGGGGACCGCGCCGGTCCCACGGCCCGCCCCGCGAGGTCCGCCCCCGCCTCCCCCGTCCAGAGAGCGTTTTCCCGCCGCGGACGGGACACAGGTCACCTGACACCGGGTCGCCTCCACGGAAAGGGTGATGCCGAGACGCCCGCGACACCGGGGCGAAGGGAGATGGGACGGGATGCGAGCGGTAGTGGCGCGCACCGCCGTGGTGGCCGGCGCGTTCGCCGCGGGAGCGGTCGCGGCGCACGCCGCGGCGATCCCGCACCTGCTGCGCCTCACCCGCGACCTGCAGCGCTCCCGCGAGCGGATCCTCGCCAGCCGCGAGGAGGAGCGCCGCCGGCTCCGGCACGATCTGCACGACGGGCTCGGCCCGACCCTCGCCAGCCTCGCCATGTCGCTGGACGCGGCGCGCATCACCCTCGCCGCCGAGCCCGAGCGGACCGACCCGCTGCTCGCCGACGTCCGGGACCGGCTCGCCGGCGCCGTCGGCGAGATCCGCGACCTCGCGCACGGCCTGCGCCCGCCCGCGCTGGACGACCTCGGCCTCGTCGCCGCCATCGAGTCGTTCGCGGAGGGCTGCGCCGAGCGGGTGGACGTCCGGTTCGACGGCGGGCCCGCCGAACTGCCCGCCGCCGTCGAGGTCGCCGCGTACCGGATCGTCCAGGAGGCGCTGACGAACGTCCGGCTGCACGCGCCCGCCAGCACCGCGATGGTGCTGCTGCGCCGCGACGCCGACCTGCACCTGACGGTCGCCGACACCGGCCCCGGGATGCCCGACGCGGCCCGAGGCGGCGACCGGCCGAGGCCGCGCCGCGGGCTGGCCTCGATGAAGGAGTGGGCGGCCGAGCTCGGCGGCGGATGCACCGTCACCTCGCGGCCCGGCGGCGGGACCGTCGTGTCGGCCCGGCTGCCCCTGCCCGCGCCCGGCGCCGCCGGGTACCATCGTGCTCCGCCCGGACGCCGGAGCGGGCACCCCTGAGCAGGTGAGCGGAGGCCGCCGATGACGGACGCGATCCGGGTCCTCATCACCGACGACCACCCGGTGTTCCGGCAGGGGCTGAAGGGCCTGCTGCAGGCGCTGGGCGTGGAGGTCGTCGGCGAGGCCGAATGCGGCCCCGACGCGGTGCGGATGGCCGCCGAACTGCAGCCCGACGTCGTCGTGATGGACCTGCACATGCCCGGCGGCAACGGCATCGAGGCCACCCGGACCATCACCCGCACCAGCCCCCGCATCGGGGTGCTGGTGCTGACCATGTTCCGCGACGACGACTCGGTGTTCAACGCGATGCGCGCGGGCGCCCGCGGCTACCTGCTGAAGGAGTCCGGCGCCGAGGAGATCGCGCGGGCGGTGCGGGCCGTCGCGGCCGGCGAGGCCATCTACGGGCCGGAGATCGCCCGCCG
The DNA here is from genome assembly GCF_017573465.1 of Actinomadura violacea. Taxonomy (GTDB): domain Bacteria; phylum Actinomycetota; class Actinomycetes; order Streptosporangiales; family Streptosporangiaceae; genus Spirillospora; species Spirillospora violacea. The sequence continues at coordinate 193,856 of NZ_JAGEPF010000020.1, read as the reverse complement.
CGTCCTCGCCTACTTCACCGACATGCCCGACCCGCGCCAGGCCGCGTTCCCGCAGCTCACCGAGCGGGAACGGGAGGTCCTCGAACTGATCGCGCAGGGCCGCAGCAACGCCGAGATCGCCGCCACGCTGTTCCTCAGCCAGAAGACCGTCCGCAACCACGTGTCGAACATCTTCATGAAGCTGCACGTCGCCGACCGCGCCCAGGCCATCGTCCTCGCCCGCGAAGCCGGTCTCGGCGAATCGCGCGCGTAACCCGCCGACCGCAACCGGCAGGGGGCAGGGGGCGCGGGGGCGGAGCCCCCGCATCGGGGGTTCCAGGGGGTCGCCCCCCTGGGGGATATGTGATCGGGGCAGTGGTCCGCGCTTTCTGCGGACACACTGCCCCGATCACACCCCGATCAGGCGCTCTTCTCGCGCGGCTCCCGCTTGGGGCGGTCGCGCGGGACGAGCGTCGGGTTGACGTGCTCCAGGACCGCCTCGCGGGTGATCACCACGCGCGCGACGTCCTGCCGGCTCGGCACCTCGTACATCACCGAGAGCAGGACCTCCTCCATGATCGCGCGGAGGCCGCGGGCGCCGGTGCCGCGCAGGATGGCCTGGTCGGCGATCGCCTCAAGGGCGTCGTCGGTGAACTCCAGGTCGACCCCGTCCAGCTCGAAGAGGCGGTGGTACTGGCGCACCAGCGCGTTCTTCGGCTCGGTCAGGATGTTGATCAGCGCTTCCCGGTCCAGGTTGTGCACCGAGGTGATCACCGGGAGCCGGCCGACGAACTCGGGGATCATGCCGAACTTCAGCAGGTCCTCCGGCATCACGTCGCCGAGCACCGCCGAGGACTCCTCGAAGTCGGACTTGGAGCGGATCTGGGCGCCGAAGCCCATCCCCTGCTTGCCCACCCGGGACTCGACGATCTTCTCCAGGCCGGCGAACGCGCCGCCGCAGATGAACAGCACGTTCGTGGTGTCGATCTGGATGAACTCCTGGTGCGGGTGCTTGCGGCCGCCCTGCGGCGGGACGCTCGCGGTGGTGCCCTCCAGGATCTTCAGCAGCGCCTGCTGGACGCCCTCGCCCGAGACGTCCCTGGTGATCGACGGGTTCTCGCTCTTGCGGGCGATCTTGTCGACCTCGTCGATGTAGATGATCCCGGTCTCGGCCTTCTTGACGTCGTAGTCGGCCGCCTGGATCAGTTTGAGGAGGATGTTCTCGACATCCTCGCCGACATATCCGGCCTCCGTCAGCGCCGTGGCGTCCGCGATGGCGAACGGGACGTTGAGGAGTTTGGCGAGCGTCTGCGCGAGCAGCGTCTTGCCGGATCCGGTCGGGCCGAGCAGCAGGATGTTGGACTTGCCCAGTTCCACCTGGTCGTCCCGGCCCACGTCACCCGACTGGATCCGCTTGTAGTGGTTGTAGACGGCGACCGACAGCGCCTTCTTCGCCGTCTCCTGCCCGATGACGTAGGAGTCCAGGAACTCGTAGATCTCCCGCGGCTTGGGCAGGTTGTCCCACTTCAGGTCGGAGGTCTCGGAGAGCTCCTCCTCGATGATCTCGTTGCAGAGATCGATGCACTCGTCGCAGATGTACACGCCCGGACCCGCGATGAGCTTCTTGACCTGCTTCTGGCTCTTCCCGCAGAACGAGCACTTGAGCAGATCACCACCGTCGCCGATGCGTGCCACCCAACTGTCTCCTTTTCGTGGGGCCGCCCGTCTGAGAGGGTGCGGCGCGGCCGGCTGGCGTCCCGAGGGCTCTCGACGTTGGACTCGACGTTACCGCCTCCAACGGACTCGGTGAGCCCCTCGCCCGGAAGTATGGCCACCGGGCTCGGGACTCCCGCGTCCTACGTCCTCAGGACGACACTACCTCCGCCTTGCGCTTCCTGCTGGCGAAGACATCGTCGATGAGACCGTACTCCTTGGCCTCATCGGCGGTGAGGATCTTGTCGCGCTCGATGTCGCGGCGGACCTCGTCGATGCTCTTGCCGCTGTGCTCGGCCAGGATCGTCTCCAGCAGCTCGCGGATCCGCATGATCTCGCGGGCCTGGATCTCGATGTCGCTGGACTGGCCGTAGGTGCCCTCGGTCGCGGGCTGGTGGATCAGGATCCGCGAGTTCGGCAGCGCCGCCCGCTTGCCCGGCGTACCGGCCCCGAGCAGCACCGCGGCGGCCGAGGCGGCCTGGCCGATGCAGACCGTCTGGATGTCGGGCTTGACGAACTGCATCGTGTCGTAGATCGCCGTCATGGCGGTGAACGAGCCGCCGGGCGAGTTGATGTAGATGCTGATGTCGCGGTCCGGGTCGATCGACTCCAGCGTGATCAGCTGGGCCATCACGTCGTTGGCGGACGCGTCGTCGATCTGCACGCCGAGGAAGATGATCCGCTCCTCGAAGAGCTTGTTGTACGGGTTCATCTCCTTGACCCCGTACGTGGTGCGCTCGACGAAGGAGGGGATGATGTACCGGTTGTCGACCGGCGTCGGGGACCCGCCCGCCTGGACGCCGGGCCGGGTCAGATCGCTGAAGCCGGGTCGGATGAGATCGCTCACTGTGTGCCTCCGATAGTGATTCAGGTCGTCAGGAGACCGTGCCCTCGGAGGGCACCTGGTTGGCGCTGAGCACCACGTGGTCGACGAATCCGTAGTCCTTGGCCTCGTCGGCGGTGAACCAGCGGTCCCGGTCCGAGTCGCGCTCGATCTGGTCGAGCGGCTGGCCGGTGTGCACGGCGATCTTCTCGGCGAGCGTCTTCTTGACGTACAGCATCTGCTCGGCCTGGATCTTGATGTCGGACGCGGTGCCGCCGATGCCGCCGGACGGCTGGTGCATCATGATCCGGGCGTGCGGCAGGGCGTAGCGCTTGCCCGTGGTGCCCGCGCACAGCAGGAACTGGCCCATCGAGGCGGCCAGCCCCATCCCGACCGTCACGATGTCGTTCGGGACGTACTGCATGATGTCGTAGATCGCCATGCCGGCGGTGACGGAGCCACCTGGCGAGTTGATGTAGAGCGTGATGTCGCGGCGGCCGTCCTCGGCCGACAGCAGCAGGAGCTCGGCGCAGATGCGGTTGGCGATGTCGTCGTCGACCTGCTGGCCGAGGAAGACGATGCGCTCGCGCAGCAGCCGCTGGAACAGCTGGTCGCCCAGGGGCAGCAGGGGCGCCTCGGCCACCCGCGCCTGGATCCGCGACGACTCGTCGAAAGTCGGAGGCATGCTCACCGGGTGTTCCTCCGGTCCTTTTAATCGGTTCGGATGATTGGACAGTAACGCGCTCACGACCCCCTTTAAGCCCGGGGGGCCGCGTTTTCGCCAGGGGCGTACCCACGCCCTCGCGAGGTATGGACGATCTCCGCGAACGCGACACGCCCCGCACCCGGAGCTCGGGTGCGGGGCGTGTCGGGAACGCGCAGGACGGCCTGTGCCGCCCTCGCCCTACTTCTTGTCGCCGTCCTCGGCGCCGGCCTCCGGGGCCTCCTCAGCGGCGGCCTCAGCCGTCTCCGCGAGGGTCTCCTCGGCGGACTCCTCGGCGGACTCCTCGGCGGACTCCTCGGCCGCGGCGGTCTCAGCCTCGGTGTCGGCGTCGGTCTCGGCTTCAGCCTCGGCGGCCTCGCCGTTCAGCTCGCGCTGCACGGCCTCGACGTCGATCTCGTTGCCGGACTCGTCCTTGACCTTGACGTGCTCGACCACGAGGTTCAGCGCCTTGCTGCGCAGCACCTCCGACACGATCGCCGGCAGCTGGTTGTTCTGGGTGAGGTACTCGGCGAGCTGCTGCGGCGCCACGCCCATCTGCATGGCCTGCGTGACGACGTACTCGCTGAGCTCCTCGTTCTCGACGTTCAGCTCCTCCTGGACGGCGAGCTGGTCGAGGACGAAGCCGCCCTTGACGGCGAGCCGGGCCGCGTCGGCGACCTCGGTGTCGAACTCCTCTTCGGACTTCTCCTCGTCGGAGAGGTAGTCCTCCTTGGTCATGCCCGCCATCTGGAGCTGCTGCTCCAGCTGCTGGTTGCGGCGGCCGATCTCCTCCTCCACCACCTTCTCGGGCAGCGGGATGTCGATCTTCTCCAGCAGCGCCTCGAGGGCCTTGTCGCGCGCGTCGGACAGCTGCTGCAGCTTGACCTGCCGGCCGAGCCGGACGCGGACGTCCTCGCGCAGCTCGCCGATGGTGTCGAACTCGCTGGCGAGCTGGGCGAACTCGTCGTCCAGCTCGGGCAGGTTCTTCACCTTCACGCTCTGCACCGTGACGGTGATCTCGGCCTCCTCGCCGGCGTGCTCGCCGCCCGCGAGGGTGCCGGTGAAGGTCTTGTCCTCGCCGGCGGACAGGCCGACCAGCGCCTCGTCCAGGCCCTCGATGGCCGACTTGCTGCCGACCTCGTAGGAGTAGCCGGTGGTGGAGGCGTCCGCCACCTCCTCGCCGTCGATGCGGGCGACCAGGTCGACGGTGGCGAAGTCGCCCTCCTCGACGGCGCGCTCGGCGGTGGTCAGCGACGCGAACCGCTCGCGCAGGTTGCCGACGGTCTCCTCGACCTGCTCGTCGGTCACCTCGGCGTCGTCGACGACGACCTCGATGCCGTCGTAGTCCGGCACCTCGAACTTCGGCCGGATGTCGACCTCGGCGGTGAAGGCGAACTGGGAGCCGTCGTCCAGCTCCGTCACCTCGACCTCCGGCTGGCCGAGAACGAAGATCTCGGTCTCCTCGACGGCGCGGCCGTACAGCTCGGGAAGCGCGTCGTTGACCGCCTCCTGCAGGACCGCACCCCGGCCGACGTACTTGTCGATCAGCGGGGCGGGGACCTTGCCGGGCCGGAAGCCCTTGATCCGCACCTGCTGCGAGATCTCCTTGTACGCCTTGTCGAGGTTCGGCTTGAGCTCGTCGAACGGAACCTCGACGGTGAGCTTGACCCGGGTGGGGGTCAGCTCCTCGACATCGGTCTTCACTGGGGTAGGTCTCCTTGATCGGGCGCTGTCTCCGCCGCGGCGTTCGACGCGTGCTCTTTCCTGCCTGCGAGCGCCCGGCCTCGGCGCACACGGCCGCGATGCCGCGCCCGTCTGCGTCTTCTCAGCCGGTCGGTCTTCGCGGGCGCGGGCATGCCGAGATGCGGCTCCGCGCCCTCGCGCGCCAAGTCTATGGGGTAGCGGCGGCGTCTGCGGACATCGCGGGGGGCTCGGACCGGCGAATCCCTGTCAACAATCCCGTACAGGCAGTGACATTTGACACCCGGACCCCCCATACTCGTCCGGGATGAACGGGATAGCCGCGGCCTTCAGCGCGACCGGCCTCTACTACCTGGGGTTCGCCGTCTTCAAACTGGCGGCGGACCGGATGGCCCCTGTGCGGGGCAACCGGATCCTGCACATGATCTGGACGATCGTGAGCAACTGGATCTTCCTCCTCGCCCTGGCCGTCGTGCTCGGCGGGCTCGGCCTGCAGATCGTGGCGCTCGGCAAGCTGCCGCTGTCCACCGCGGTGCCGATCTTCATGTCCGGGGTCGTCCCGCTGCTGCTGATCGCGATGGTGTTCTTCGGCGAGCGGCTCACCGCCCGCGAGTGGCTCAGCCTGCTGCTGATCGCCGCCGCGATCCTGCTGCTCACCGCGTCCATCAGCGGCCACGAGCCGATCCGGTCGGGCGGCGTGCCGCTGTGGAAGATCGCGGTGGTGGTGGCGCCGGCGGTGCTGGTGCCGGTGCTGATCCTGGTGCTCGGCGACCACCGGCCCGACGGCCGGCACGCCCGCCCCGTCACGGGCATCGCCTACGGGCTGAGCTCGGGGTTCCCGGTCGGCACCGCGGAGCTGGCGATCAAGGGGTGGAGCGACGACGCGCACGCCACCGGCCTGCGGATCGCCGCGACGCCCTGGCCGTACCTGACGGTGCTCGCGGCGGCGATCGGCTTCGGGATCATGGTGATGGCGTTCCAGCGCTGCCGGGTGTCGATCGTGGCGACCGTGATGACGGTGAGCGCCAAGTCGTTCCTGCTGACCATGGGCACCTTCATGTACGCCGAGTCGTGGCCGAAGGACATGGGGCACTCGGCGATGCGGTTCGGCGCGCTGCTGCTCGGCGCGGTCGCCGTCCTGCAGTTCCCGCGGCACCGCCCCGTCGCGGAGGACGACCGCCCGCACGAGGAGGTCTCCGCCGCGCAGGACCCGTTCGGCGGTCCGGCGGTGGGCGGCCCGGCGCTCGGTGGTCCGCAGCTCGGGCAGCAGCGGCCGCCCGCCCCGCAGGTGCCGCCGCAGGCCGCGCCGGAGCAGTACTCGGTGCCGCCGCAGCGCAGCCCGTACGCGCAGGATCCGCTGGGCACGGGCCCTTACAACATTCCGGGCCGCCCGCCGCCCGGGCCGCCGCGCCGCTCCCCCGCGCCGGAGCAGCACACCGAGACGGGCTCGGACGGCCGCTGGCGCGGGACCGGCCGCTGACCGGAACGGGCCAGATCGCCGCCGGGCGACGCTGAACCGCCGCGAGCCGCCGCCCCGGGGTGACCGGGGACGACGGCTCGCAGCGGATGAACGCCCGTCGGGGTCGGCTCAGCGGGACTTACGGTCGCCGCCGGGCAGGCCCTTGTCGAGGCCGGCGCGCCGGAGGGCGTCGGCCATCGCGCCGCCGCCGGAGGAGCCGCCATGACCGGACCGGCCGCGTCCGCCGCCCTGGCCCTGGTTCTGGCCGCGCCCGCCGCCGCCCTGGCCTTGGTTCTGGCCGCGTCCGCCCTGGTTGCGACCGCCCTGCCCGCGCCCGCCCTGGTTGCGTCCGCCGCCCTGGCCGCCGCCTTGGCCGCCGTTCTGGCCGCCGCCGCCCTGGTTGCGGCCGCCGCCCTGGGCGCCCCGGCCCGGCCGGCGCTGGTCGCGGTCGCGGGGCTCGCCGCCGCGTCCGCCCCGCTGGTCGCGGCCCGGCTCGTCGTCCAGCCGCAGGGTCAGCGAGATCCGCTTGCGCTGCAGGTCGACGTCCAGGACCTTCACCCGGACGATGTCGCCGGGCTTGACGACCTCGCGCGGGTCCTCGACGTACTTGTCCGACATCGCGGAGATGTGGACGAGCCCGTCCTGGTGGACGCCGACGTCCACGAACGCGCCGAACGCGGCGACGTTGGTGACGACGCCCTCCAGCAGCATCCCGGCCTCGAGGTCGGAGAGCTTGTCGACGCCCTCCTTGAACGTGGCCGTCTTGAACGCCGGGCGCGGGTCGCGGCCGGGCTTCTCCAGCTCGGCGAGGATGTCGGACACCGTCGGCAGCCCGAAGGTGTCGTCGACGAACTCGCCGGGCTTCAGCGAGCGCAGCACGGCTGTGTTGCCGATGAGCGCCTTGATGTCGCTGCCCGCGGCCTCCAGGATGCGGCGCACGACCGGGTAGGACTCGGGGTGCACGCTGGACGCGTCGAGCGGGTCGTCGCCGCCCGGGATGCGCAGGAAGCCCGCGCACTGCTCGAACGCCTTCGGGCCGAGCCGCGGGACGTCCTTGAGCCCGGAGCGGCTGCGGAACGGGCCGTTGGCGTCGCGGTGGGCGACGATGTTGTCGGCGAGGCCCTCGCCGATGCCCGACACACGGGTGAGCAGCGGCGCGGACGCGGTGTTGACGTCCACGCCGACCGCGTTCACGCAGTCCTCGACGACGGCGTCGAGGGAGCGCGACAGCTTCACCTCGGACACGTCGTGCTGGTACTGGCCGACGCCGATCGACTTCGGGTCGATCTTGACGAGCTCGGCGAGCGGGTCCTGCAGGCGGCGGGCGATGGACACCGCGCCGCGCAGCGAGACGTCCATGCCGGGCAGCTCGCGGCCCGCGTACTCCGACGCCGAGTACACCGACGCGCCCGCCTCCGACACCATGATCTTGGTGAGCTTGAGGTCGGGGTACCGGGCGATCAGGTCGGCGGCGAGCTTGTCGGTCTCGCGGGACGCGGTGCCGTTGCCGATGGACACCAGGTCGACGTTGTGCTCGCGGGCGAGCTTGGCGAGGGTCTCGATCGACTCGTCCCACTTCCGCCGCGGCTCGTGCGGGTAGATCGTGTCGGTCGCGGTCACCTTGCCGGTGGCGTCGACCACGGCGACCTTCACGCCGGTGCGCAGGCCCGGGTCCAGGCCCATGGTGGAGCGGGTGCCGGCGGGCGCGGCGAGCAGCAGGTCGCGCAGGTTCGCGGCGAACACCCGGACGGCCTCGTCCTCGGCCTCCTGCCGCAGCCGGGTGCGCAGGTCGATGCCGAGGTGCACGAGGATGCGGGTGCGCCAGGCCCAGCGGACGGCGTCGGCCAGCCACCGGTCGCCGGGGCGGCCCTGGTCGGCGATCCGGAACCGGCGCGCGATCTCCGCCTCGTAGGAGCTGCGGGCGGCCGGGTCCTCGGGCGCGTCCTCCGGCTCCAGGTCGAGGTCGAGGACCTCCTCCTTCTCGCCGCGGAACAGCGCGAGGACGCGGTGCGAGGGCAGCTTGGCGAACGGCTCGGCGAACTCGAAGTAGTCGGCGAACTTCGCGCCCGTCTCCTGCTTGCCGTCGCGGACCCGGGACACCATGCGCCCCTGGTTCCACATGCGCTCGCGCAGCGCGCCGATGAGGTCGGCGTCCTCGGCGAACCGCTCCACGAGGATGGCGCGCGCGCCCTCCAGCGCGGCGGCCGCGTCGGCGACGCCCTTCTCGGCGTCCACGTAGCCGGCGGCCTCGGCCTGCGGGTCGCGGGACGGGTCGGCCAGCAGCAGGTCGGCGAGCGGCTCGAGGCCGGCCTCGCGGGCGATCTGCGCCTTGGTGCGCCGCTTGGGCTTGTACGGGAGGTAGATGTCCTCCAGCCGGGCCTTGGAGTCGGCCGCCATGATCTGCGCGCGCAGCTCGCCGGTGAGCTTGCCCTGCGACTCGATCGACTCCAGGATCGCGGCGCGGCGCTCGTCCAGCTCGCGCAGGTAGCGGAGCCGCTCCTCCAGCGCGCGCAGCTGCGCGTCGTCGAGCGCGCCGGTCGCCTCCTTGCGGTAGCGGGCGATGAACGGGACGGTCGCCCCGCCGTCGAGCAGGTCCACCGCGACCCGCACCTGCCCGTCGCGGACGCCGATCTCCTCGGCGATGCGCTCGGTGATGGGCCGGATCGAGGGCTCGTCGCCCTCCTGGCCGGCGGACGTCTGGCTGATGGTCGCTGTCACAGCTTCGATTCGCTTTCTCCCCTGGGTGTCGCCTGTGCATTGTCCAGGGATCGGGGCCGGTTGTCTTGTCACCGGTCGAATGACGGTGGGTCCAGCACCACCCGTCCGGCGGGGGAAGAGTGGGTCTAGCACCACCGAGCCCTGGATCGCGCTCGACCACAATGGTGGAGATCCACCGCTATGGCGATTCCTTGGAGGACCGGGTGAGCGAGCTACTGCGCAAGTACTGGCGCCGCGCGCTGAGCTGCACGCTCCCCAGCCTGCTGCGCGGGGTGCTCCAGATCGTCGTGGCGTTCGCGGTGAACCTGCCGCTGTTCATCGTGGCGGTGCTGGCGATCGCGTTCATCCCGCTGGGCGTCGGCGTCGTCCTGGTGCCGGAGGTGTTCCGGGCGATCCGGTCGGTCGCCGACCAGCAGCGCACGTGGGCGGCCGAGTGGTCCGGCGTGAAGATCCCCGTCCCGTACCGGCCGGAGCCGGCCGGGCTCGGGCCGTTCCGGCGGCTCGGGCGGCTGCTGGCCGATCCGGCGTCGTGGCGCGACCTGCTGTGGACGATCGTGAACGTGCCGGTCGCGCTCGTGCTCGGCGTGCTGGCGGGAGGGCTGGCGCTGTACGGGCTGGAGGGCATCTTCGTCGCGCCGTGGCTGGCGTGGGTGAGCGACTACGGGTGGGGCCCGTTCTGGCCGCTGAAGGACTGGGGCGTCGTCGGGATCGCCGGGCCGGTGGTGCTGGGCGCGGTGCTGATCGCGGTGTCGGGGCCGGTCGGGCCGGTGTTCCTGAAGGCGCACGCGCTGTTCTCCCAGTCGCTGCTGGCGCCGACGCGCGCCGCGCTGGCCGCGCGGGTCGAGCAGCTCGCGGAATCGCGGTCGGAGACGGTGGACGCCTCCGCCGCGGAGCTGCGCCGCATCGAGCGGGACCTGCACGACGGCGCGCAGGCCCGGCTGGTGGCGCTGAGCATGAACATCGGGCTGGCCGAGGAGATGATGAAGCATGACCCGGAGATGGCGGCGAAGCTGCTCGCCGAGGCGCGCGAGTCGAGCGGGACGGCGCTGACGGAGCTGCGCGACCTCGTCCGGGGGATCCATCCGCCGGTGCTGGCCGAACGCGGCCTCGACGGCGCGGTGCGCGCGCTGGCGCTGACCCTGCCGCTGCCCGTGGACGTGCACGTCGACCTGCCCGGACGCGCGGAGGCGCCGGTGGAGTCGGCGGCGTACTTCGCGGTGGCGGAGATGCTGGCGAACGTGGTCAAGCACTCGGGTGCGGCGCGGGCGTGGCTCCAGATCGAGCATTCCGGCGGCCGGCTGATTATGATCATCGGGGACGACGGGACGGGCGGCGCGGACCCCGCGGCGGGGAGCGGCATGCGCGGGATCGAGCGCAGGCTCGCGGCCTTCGATGGGACGATGGCCGTGACGAGCCCGCCCGGCGGGCCGACCGTCGTGACCCTGGAGCTGCCGTGCGCGTTGTCATCGCCGAGGATCTCGCCCTCCTCAGGGACGGGCTGATCAGGCTGCTCGGGGCGTTCGGCTTCGAGGTCGTGGAGGCGGTGGACAACGGGCCGTCGCTGCTGCGGGCGCTGACGACGCACCGCCCGGACGTGGCGGTGGTGGACGTCCGGCTGCCGCCGACGTTCACCGACGAGGGGCTGCGGGCGGCGCTGGAGGCCCGCAAGCAGGTGCCGGGGCTGCCGGTGCTGGTGCTGTCGCAGCACGTGGAGCAGCTGTACGCGCGGGAGCTGCTGTCGGACAGCTCGGGCGGCATCGGCTACCTGCTGAAGGACCGGGTGTCGGACGTCAAGCAGTTCGTGGAGGCGGTGCGGCGGGTCGCGGGCGGCGGCACCGCGCTGGATCCGGACGTGGTGGCGCAGCTGCTGACCCGGCACGCCCGCGAGGAGCCGCTGCAGCAGCTGACCCCCCGCGAGCGCGAGGTGCTGGGGCTGATGGCCGAGGGCCGCTCGAACGCGGCGATCGCCGCGAAGCTGTTCGTGACGGAGAAGGCGATCAGCAAGCACACGAACAACATCTTCGGCAAGCTCGGGCTGCCGCCGTCGGAGGACGACAACCGCCGCGTGCTCGCGGTCCTGGCCTATCTCGGCGGCTGACCCGCCGCGCGCCGGTGCAGGGTCACTGCGCCCATGGCGGGACGATCCGCTCGTCGCCCTGCGGCGCCAGCTCGCACTTGCCCGGGTCCACGACCGCGTCGGGGTCGTAGGCCAGGCAGCCGGCGTGGGCGGCGACGAGAGCGGTGAAGCCCTTGTCCGAGGCGGTCAGCTGGCGGGGCAGGTGGGGAGGCAGGACGACGGTGTCGCCGGGTCCGGCCTCCATCTTCCGGCCGTCGAGGTCGACGGTGACGGCGCCGTCGATGAACGTCCACACCTGCTCTGTGTCGAAGGCGTGCAGCGGGCCGGTGCGGCCGGGCGTGGCGTCGACGCGCCAGACGGCGATGCCCTCGGTGCCGCCCTGGGTGGGCGTCGCGAGGGTGGTCATCACGCCGTTCGGCGTCTCGGTGCGGCGGCGGTCGGCGTTGCGTACGAGCGTCATGGTTCCCCATCCCGTAAATTGGTCAATGTGGTTGTCCATATAGTCAACGAGGTTGTCTTTCATGTCAAGCGCCCCGCCCGACCCGCCCGGCTTCGAGCTGCCGCTGCGGCTGCTCCTGGCGTTCCAGGCGATCCTGGATGAGCTGCACGCCGAGCTCGCCCGCGAGGGCCATCCCGGCATGCGGCCGATGCACGGCTTCGTCTTCCAGGCGATCGGCCCGGACGGCACCACGGCCGTGGAGCTCGGCCGCCGGCTCGGCGTGTCCAAGCAGGCCGCGGGCAAGATGGTCGAGTCGCTGGAGCGCGCCGGGTACGTCGAGCGCGCCGCCGACCCGGCGGACGCGCGGCGCAAGATCGTCCGGCTGACCCCGTACGGCGTCGACGCGCTGATGCGATCCGCGCGGATCTTCGACCGGATCCGGGACGACTGGAGCCGGCGGCTCGGCGCCGACCGGGTGCGCGCCCTGGAGGGCACCCTGCGGGCGATGACGCCGGCCGATCCGTGGCGCCTCGACATCCCCGGGTGGTTCGGGACGGCCTGAACCACCGTTCCGGTCTTTCTCCGCGAGGCCGTCCCGTACGTCCCCAGGCAGGCGCCCAGACCACCGGCGCCCGGCCGCCCGGGGCCTCCGGGAGGGCTTGAACGGCCGTGTTCACCCGGTTACCATCACCCCAATTTCTTAGGAAACTTTCCTAAGAGAAAAGCGGGGATTCCTGTTGGTTCGGGGGCACGGACGAACGGAGAATCATGTCCAGACCGGGCGGAAGGCGAGCCGTCGCGCTCGCCACCGCGGCCACCCTCGCACTCGCGACGTCCCTGCTCACGGCGCCACCGGCGCCCGCGGCGGGGGCGGTGACGGCCACCTGCGCCAAGACCTCGGACTGGGGCACCGGCTTCGAGGGCAACTGCACGATCAGCAACGGGACGGGCGCCGCCATCAGCGCCTGGAAGGTCGAGGCCGACCTGCCGTCAGGCACGTCCATCACCTCGGTGTGGAACGCGACGAAGACCGTCTCCGGCGGCCACTACACCTTCGCCAACTCGAGCTGGAACGGGACGGTCGCCGCTGGCGCGACCACGAGCTTCGGCTTCGACGGCACCGGCTCCGGCTGGCTCACCGGCTGCAAGGTCAACGGCGCCGCCTGCGACGGCTCGGGCACCCCGCAGCAGGACACCCAGGCTCCCACCGCTCCCGCGAACCTGCACTCCACGTCCAAGACCGCCACGAGCGTCTCGCTGGCCTGGGACGCCTCGACCGACAACGTCGGTGTCACCGGCTACGACGTGTACAACGGCGCGACCAAGGCCGCCACGGTGTCCGGCACGAGCGCCACCGTCTCCGGCCTGTCCGCCAAGACCGCCTACAGCTTCACCGTCAAGGCGCACGACGCCGCCGGCAACGCGTCCGCCGCGTCCGGCGCCGTGTCCGTCACCACCGACGACGGTGGCGGCGGCAACCCGGGCGGCGGCGGGAACAAGGTCGTCGGCTACTTCACCGACTGGGGCGTCTACCAGCGCGCCTACTACGTGAAGAACATCGACACCAGCGGGTCCGCCGCCAAGCTCACCCACCTCAACTACGCGTTCGGCAACGTCACGGGCGGCCAGTGCGCCATCGGCGACGCCTACGCCGACTACCAGCAGACCTACACCGCCGCGAACAGCGTCGACGGCGTCGCCGACACCTGGGACCAGCCGGTGGCGGGCAGCTTCAACCAGCTCCGCAAGCTGAAGAAGAAGTACCCGAACCTGAAGATCCTCTGGTCGTTCGGCGGCTGGACCTGGTCCGGCGGGTTCGGGCAGGCCGCCGCGAACCCCGCCGCCTTCGCCGACTCCTGCTACAAGCTCGTCAAGGACCCGCGCTGGGCGGACGTGTTCGACGGCATCGACATCGACTGGGAGTACCCGAACGCCTGCGGGCTCTCCTGCGACACCAGCGGCCCCGACGCGTTCAAGAAGCTGATGGGCGCGCTGCGCGCCAAGTTCGGGTCGAGCAGCCTGGTCACGGCCGCGATCACCGCCGACGCGAGCGACGGCGGCAAGATGGACGTGACCGACTACGCGGGCGCCGCCCAGTACGTCGACTGGTTCAACCCGATGACCTACGACTACTTCGGCGCCTGGGACGCGCAGGGGCCGACGGCCCCGCACTCGCCGCTGACGTCCTACCCCGGCATCCCGCACGCGGGCTTCAACACCTCCGACACCATCGCCAAGCTGAAGGCCAAGGGAGTGCCGGCGGGCAAGCTGCTGATCGGCATCGGCTTCTACGGGCGCGGCTGGACGGGCGTCACCCAGTCCGAACCGGGCGGCACCGCGACCGGCGCCGCGCCCGGCACCTACGAGGCCGGCATCGAGGACTACAAGGTCCTCAAGGGCAAATGCCCGGCGACCGGAACCGTCGCGGGCACTGCCTACGCCAAGTGCGGCAGCGAGTGGTGGAGCTACGACACCCCGTCCACCATCGGCGGGAAGATGGCCTACGCCAAGGGCCAGGGCCTGGGCGGCGCCTTCTTCTGGGAGCTGAGCGGGGACACGACGGGCGGTGAGCTGATCACCGCCATCAAGAACGGCCTCGGCTGACGCTGCTCCCCGGGGCGCGCCCTCCCAGCGTCCCGTGAAGCGCGGCCGAGCCCGATGGGGCCCCTGACCGAAACCGGACGCCGGTCAGGGGCCCTTCCACGCGTTCACTCCGGCCACGCGGGCGGCGGCTCCTCCGGGTAGAACACCGGCCACATCAGCTCCCGCACGACGGCCCGGATGTAGTCCCGCGCCGAACCGCGGACCATGGGGTGCTCCGCCCGGAACGCGTCCCAGTCGAAGCCGTCCTCGATCCGGTCGCCGTAGCGCCACACCATGCCCACGAGCAGCCCCGCGTCGGCGAAGTCGTCGTCGGCGGCCAGCAGCTTCGCGGAAGGCCGGACGGCCCTGAGCAGCCAGGTGTCGTACAGGTCCTTGCATTTGGGCTGCGATTCCGTCCACAGCCAGCGGAGCTTCCAGCACAGCGACTGCTCGGGGGTCGCCGCCTTCAGATACAGCGGCGCCTCTCCCGACGGCCGCGGCACGGCGGTCCGGCACGGCGGGACGTGCAGCGGCTCGTCGAAGGCGAAGTCGACCTGGACCGTCCCGCTCGCGTCGCCGCAGTGCCAGGGCAGCGTCAGCCGGAACCCGAACCGGTCGTCCGCCCTGTCGCGCACCAGGCTGTAGTCGTCGCCGTAGGCGTAGATCCTCGACCGCACGACCCGGCTCGGGACGAACCGCAGGCCCTCCATCAGCTCGGTCCGGGGCGCGAGGTCGATGGCGTCGAAGAGTTCCTCGAAGATTCCCGCGGTCCGCCGCTCGTCGTCGTCCCAGACGTCCGAGTCGACCACGAAGTCGAGGTCGTGGGGCCGGCGGGCGTCCTGCCCGTACCAGGCGCGCATCAGCGCGCTGCCGCGCAGCACGAGGTGCTCGCCCCACTTCGACCAGGAGATCGCGTCGAGGACGTGGTCGAGCGCACCCTCGTGCGCGATCTCCTGCAGGGTGGGCTCGTGCGGGGCCATGCCCAGGAGCGGCGGGTCCTCCGTCATCGTGTCTCCTCCGGGTTCTCCTCGATCCAGCCGTCGTCCAGGGACTCGTCGGCGTCGTGCACGACGAACTCCCGCTCCACCGAGACGATCTCGTGGCCGCGCGCCCGCAACTCGCCCGCCAGCGCGTCCAGGCGCCGGGCCGCCGTGCGGGCGCCCACGCACCGGCAGCGCTGCGTGACGAACCGCTCCTGCCGGCCGTCGGCGCGGACGCGCCGGGCGTTGCGGGACAGGTGCGCGGTGTGCGGGCGCGCGGCGCCGGCCAGCGCGGCCGCGTCGAATCCGGGGTCGAGCAGCAGCTTGAGGTGGTGCTCGAAGTAGTACCCGGGGCCGAGCGCGTCGGCGTCGTCGGCGGGGACGCCCGCGTTCCACGGCGCCGCCTCGACCTTCACCCGCGCGACCTCGAAGCCGTCCGCGCGCAGGTCGGCGGTGGTCCGGACGGCGTCGCCGAGGGCGTCGGCGAACGTGCCGCGGGTGCGCAGCGTCAGCATCGGCTGCGAGGCGACCCGGCCGCGGTCCAGGACGATGTGGACGAACTTCAGGCCGCGCGCCGCCGCCCACCCCGCGAGCCGCTCGGCGGCGGCGGGGCGGGCGGTCAGGTGCGTCTCGAAGTCTCCGGCGAAGTCCACACACGGATGGTCGCAAACCGGCCACCGCGGGACCTACCGGTTTTCCGGACGCCGCCTCCGGGAGGCCGCCGGTCCCTAGAAGTCCTGGCCCCCGTCGATCGTGAGGATCTCGCCCGTCATGTACGGGTTGGCCATGAGGAACAGCACGGCGGCCGCGGCCTCGTCGGCGGTCCCGAAGCGGCCGAGCGGGGTCTGCAGCCCGGCCTCCGCCATGGCCTCGTCCCCGGCCCGGTCCGCGCCGGCGCTCAGCACGCCGCGCGCCAGCGGGGTGTCGATCATCCCGTAGCGGACGGTGTTCGCGCGCATCCGGTGCGGCGCGAGGTCCACGGCCAGGGCCCGGGTGAGCGTCTCGATCCCGCCGAGGGCGGAGAGCACCGTCATGCCGGGCCGTGGCCTGACGATCAGGTTGCCGGACGTCAGCGTGATCGATCCGCCCGGGTTCATCCTCGGCACGGCCGTGCGCGCGGCGGCGAGCGCGGGCCACAGCCGCCCGTCGAACGCCCCGCGCGCGGCGTCCCGGGTGACCTCGGTGATCGGCTGGGTGCCGGCGAACCCGCCGGCGGTGAGCAGGACGTGGTCCACGGTGCCGGCGCGCTCGAAGGTCTCCTCGAGCGCCGCGTCGTCGGTGGCGTCGCCCGCGACGCCGAGGACCTCGGCGTCCGGGCCGGCGGCGCGGGCGTGCTCGACGGCCGCGTCCAGCCGCGCCTTGTCGCGCCCGGTCAGCACGACGCGCGCGCCGAGCGAGGCCAGCATCGCGCCGGCGGCCAGGCCGATGCCGGAGCTGCCGCCGAGGATGACGGCGCTCTGCCCGGCGAGGCCCTGGGGCAGCGGGGAGCGGACGGGGATCGGCGTCTCGATGGCGGTCATCGCGTTCTCCTCAAATAAAACATCCGGTTGGTTTAACCATGGTCCACCGGGAGGGGCGAAGTCAACCGGATGGTTTAATTCAGGGCATGACGTACGACGCGGAGGCCACCCGGCGGCGGATCTTCGACGCCGCCACCGCCGAGTTCGCCGCGCACGGGCTCGCCGGGGCCCGGATCGAGCGCATCGCGCTCAAGGCCCGGGCCAACAAGCAGGCGATCTACCTGTACTTCGGCGGCAAGGACAAGCTGTTCGGCGAGGTCGTGCGGTCCAAGGTCGACGAGGTCTGCCACGGCGCCGAGCTCCGGGCCGCCGACTTCGCCGAGGGGATCGGCCGGCTGTTCGACTGGTACCGGGAGAACCCCGACCTGGTCCGGCTGCTGCTGTGGGAGGCCCTGGAGGGCAGCGGCGAGGTCCAGGGCGAGCCCGAGCGCCGCGAGGACTACCGGGCGCGGGTCCGCGAGTTCCAGACCACCGGCGTGGTCCGGGCCCCCGCCGGCGAGGAGGGCACGCGCCTCACGCAGGACCGGATCTTCACCATCCTCGGCCTGGTCGCGTGGAACTTCGCCGTCCCGCAGCTGCGCCGCCTCGTCCTGGACGAGGACGACGACGAGGCGGCCCTCGCGCGCCGCCGCGCGTCCGTCGTGGAGACCGCGCGCGCCCTCGCCGAGGCGGGGATCTTCACGTGACCGGACCGGGCCCGAGCGCGCTCCCGGCGCCGCGCGCCGTCCTGTTCGACCTGGACGGGACGCTGCTCGACCACGCCGGCGCGGCGGCCGAGGCGATCGCCGCGTCGTTCCCGGACGAGGAGCCGGGACGGCTCGTCCGGCGCTGGCTGGAGCTGACCGAGACCTCGGTCGACCGGTACCTGGCGGGCGAGCTGACGTTCGCCGAGCAGCGGCGCGCCCGGATCGTCCCGCTGGCCCGGGAGCTCGGGCTCGGCGACTGGGACGACGCGCGGGCCGACGCGTGGATCGGCGGCTACATCGAGCGGTACGCGGCCGCGTGGCGCGCGTTCCCCGACGTGGCCGGCCCGGTCGCGGCGCTGGCGGGGCGCGGCCTGCGGCTCGGCGTGATCACCAACGGGGACGCCGGCCAGCAGCGCGCGAAGATCGAGGGGATCGGGCTCGCGGACCGGCTGCCGTACCTGGTGACCTCCAGCGAGACCGGCGCGGCCAAGCCCGACCCGGAGATCTTCCGCGTCGCCTGCGCCGGGCTCGGCCTGGACGCGCGCGACGTCGTCTACGTGGGCGACCGGCTGGACGTGGACGCGCGGGGCGCCGCGTCCGCCGGGCTGGCGGGCGTATGGCTCGACCGGTCCGGCGCCCCCGCGCCGGACGGCCTGGACGTGCCCCGCATCACGTCCCTGGACGAGCTGCCCGGGCTGCTCACACCGTGATGCCGGCGAGCGCCGACCGCGTCGGCTCGATCGCGATGATCTCGTAGCGGACGCGTCCGGTGCGCAGGAACGGGTCCCCGGCGGTGATCTCCTCGATGCGCTCGCGGTCGGTGCCGTCGGCGAGGATCACCCCGCCGACGCGCGGGTCGCGGCGCGCGGTGAGCAGGAACGTCCCGGCCTTCATGTGCCGGTCGACGTACTCGTAGTGCTCGGGGATCAGCGCGTCCAGCTCGCCGAGGACGCCGTCGTCGTAGTGCAGCAGCAACAGGAACATGCGGGCAGTGAACGGCGCGTGCGGCCGTCCCGTCCACGAGGCGCCGCCTAAGCCGGATGAGGACGCGCCTAACGCCGCAGACGGCGGGCTATCGCCTCGGCGCGCGCGTGACCGGCATCACGGCGCCAGGCGAGCGCGAACCTCAGGCGCGGCGCGTCCGCGGCGAGGGGCCGCCACACGAGCCCGGGTTCGGCCGCCCACGCGGGGCGCAGCGCGACGATCGGCTCCCCGGACGCCAGCTCGGCCCGCTCGACGGCGCGCCGCGCCGTCGAGACGCGGGTCTCCGGGTCCCAGCCCGCCGCGCGGCAGGCGTCGAGGACCGCGTCGTGGTAGCCGGACGCGAGGCCGCGGTCGAACCACAGCAGCCGCTCCCCCGCCAGGTCGCGCCACGCGACCGCGTCCCGCGCGGCGAGCCGGTGGCCGTCCGCCATCAGGACGCCGAGCGGCTCGTCGTGGACGATCTCGCGCGCCAGCCCGGCGAGGTCGGCGGGCAGCGTCACCACGGCGAGGTCCAGCTCGCGGCGGCGCAGCGCGACGAGCTGCCGGTCGGTCGCGGCATCCTCGTACACGGGCCGGACGCGGGCGTCGCGCGCCGCCGCGCCGAGCCGTCCGGGCAGGTCGGGCGGGACCCCGGGCGGCACGCCGACGACCAGGGCCGCGGTGGCCGACGACGCGTCCGCCACGGCCCGCGCGCCCCGCTCGGCGGCGGCCAGCGCGGCCCGCGCCTCCGGCAGCAGCGCGGCGCCGGCCGGCGTCAGCTCCATCCCGGCGGCGGTCCGGTCGAACAGGGCGGCGCCGAGCTCGCGTTCGAGCCCGCGGATCTGCTGGCTGAGCGAGGGCGAGCGCAGCCCGAGCCGTTCGGCGGCGCGGGTGAGGTTCGCCTCCTCCGCGACCGCGACGAAGTATCTGAGCCGCCGCAGTTCCACGGCCCCAGTCTCCCGGACGCCGCTACCGGTCCGGTGGCTCGGTCCGGGCGAGGACGGCGCGGGCGCGGCTCTCCCCGGCCGCGTTCCCGAGGCTGCGGTACAGGTCGAGGGCCTCGCGGGCGGGCCGCGCCGCCGCCGCGCGGTCGCCGGCGTCCAGCAGGATCTCGGCGAGGGTGCGGCGGCCGCGCGCCTGCCACCAGCGGTCGCCCAGCCCGTCGAACTCCGCGACGGCCCGCCGGACGGTGCCGGCGGCCTCCGCATGGCGGCCGAGCCGGGCGAGCGCGTTGGCCTCCGACACGCCGGTGCGCGCGACGCCCCAGGTGTCGCCGAGGTCGGCGAGGACCCGTCCCGCGGTCCGCACGAACGTCAGTTCGCGCAGGCCGTTGCGGGGATCGCCGACCTCGCCCGCCGCGCGCAGGCAGCGGGCCTCCTCCCACTGCTCGCCGCGCAGCCGGAACGCCTCGGCGGCGCGTTCCAGCGCGGGCGCGGCGAGGCTGTACTTGACCTCGGCCGCGGCCTCGTCGCCGGACGCGTGCAGCGCGCGCCTCGGACGCGAGCACTTCCCCGAGCGCGCGCAGCGTCTGCGCCTCCGAGTACCGGTTGCCATTGCGCTGGAACACCGCGAGCGCGCTCTCCAGCAGTTCGCGGGCCTCCGCATAGCGGCGTTGCGCGAGCCGCAGTTCAGCGAGATTGCGGCGGGTCCGCGCCTGCCACCACGCATCGCCCTCCGCCTCGAACGCCTCGATGGCCTCGGACAGGTAGCGCTGCCCCTCGTCCAGATTGCCCGCGTCCCTGAGGCACATCCCCGTTGACCTCAGCGCGCGCGCCCGCCACCACGTCTCCCGGTTACCGGTGAAGATGCGAAGCGCTTCGGCGGCGTCCTCGCCCGCCAGATCGATCTGACCCTGGTCACCGCGCACCGACGAACGCTCCAGCAGCGCGATGCCGAGCGAACGGTCGTCCAGATGGCCCGCGGCGGTGCAGGTCAGCTCCGCCGCCGCCTTCCACTCCGGCCAGAACACGCGCAGCGAATGGAACAGCGAACACGCCGCCCGCCCCAGCCGCCACACCAGCGTCCACATCCCGCGCTCCGCGCCCTGCCCGAGCAGCGCCGGCAGCGCCGGACGCTCGCTCGTCAGCCAGTCGACCGCCGCGAACCCGAGGCCCGGCACCTGCCCCGAGCCGCGGTGCCAGTCCTGCGGCCACCGGCTCGCCGCGACCCGCTCCGCCCGCTCCCGGTACCCGTCCAGCAGCCGCTCGACCGCCGCGTCCCGGTCCTCCCGGGAGTCCTCCTGCTCGGCCCGCTCCAGGGCGTAGAGCCGGACGAGGTCGTGCAGCCGGTACCGCATCCGGCCCGTCGCGTCCGTCCCCGAGCACTCGGCGAGCTGCGCGTCCACGAGGGCCTCCAGCAGGTCCTCGCCCTCCAGGTCGGACACCCCGAGCAGCGCGCCCGCCGCCCACGCCTGCACGTCCGGCGCCGCCTGCACGCCGAGCGTGCGCAGCAGCCGCCGCTGCGTCGGGCTGCAGTCGTCGTAGCTGAGCGCCAGGCTCGCCCGGACGCCGCGGTCGATGCCGTGCTCCAGCTCCCCCAGCCGGCGCCGCTCGTCCCGCAGCCGATCGGCCAGCACCCGCGGCGTCCACGACTCGCGCGCCGCGAGCCGTCCCCCGCAGATCCCGACCGCCAGCGGCAGCCGCCCGCACAGCTCGGCGATCTCCGCCGCCGCCTCCGGGTCCGCGCCGACGCGGTCCCGCCCGGCGAGCCGTCCGAGCAGCTCCACGGCGTGCCCGGCGGTGAACTCGGGCAGCCGCCGGTCGAGGTCGTTCAGCAGGCCGAGCGGCTGCCGCGACGTCACCAGCACCGCGCAGCCGCCGCCCGGCGGCAGCAGCGCCCGCACCTGCGCCGCGTCGCGCGCGTTGTCCAGCAGCACCAGCAGGCGCCGCCCCCGCGTCCACGTCCACCACAGTTTCTGCAGCTCGGGCAGGCCGCCGGGGTCGGTCGCCAGCCGTACCCCGAGCGCCTGCAGGAACCCGAGCAGCACGTCCTCCGGCGGCACCCGCGCCCCCGCCGCGCCCCGCAGGTCGAAGTACAGCGCACCGTCCGGGTACCCGTCGGCGATCTCGTGCGCGAACCTCGCCGCGAGCACCGACTTGCCGACGCCCGCCGGGCCGTGCACCGACACCACCAGCGGCGACGCCGGCGACCCGGACCCGGCGGCGACCGCACGGCGCAGCTCGGCCAGCGACGCGTCCCGCCCCGTGAAGTGCGCGATCACCGGCGGCAGCTGCGCCGGGACCGCCCCGCCCGTGGCCTCCGCCGCCGGCCCGGGCCGCTCCGCCGGCTGCGCGCCCCACGCCGCGACCCCGGCCAGCGCCGCGACGCCGCCGGTCACGGCCAGCTGCACCGGCGCGGGCAGGCTGAACGCGTCCAGCGACGTCGTCACCGCCGTGATCACCGCGGTCAGCCCGCCGACGAGCCACGGCGCCGCCAGCCGCGCCCGCCGCACCGCCGGGGCGGCGCCGTCCGGCGCCTCCGGGGCAGCGCCGTCCGGGTCCGGCCGCGGGCGCGCCCCGGACGTCCCGTTCGGCATCGGCGCCCTCCGTCCCGTCCCCACCGATCATGGGGCGCCGGGCCCGCGCGGCGGCGGAACCCGCCGGGAACAGGCGGTTAACAGCGCGTTCCGCCCTCACTCCGTCCGCAGCACCGCCTCGATCTCCAGGACGATCTCGACCTTGTCGCTCAGCCCGAGCTTCCCGCCCGGCACGGTCGCGGCGTCGCCGACGCCGAACTCCAGCCGGCTGATCTCGCCGGTCGCGGTGAACCCGGCGCGGGCGCCCTTGAACGGGTCGTCCTGCCGGAACGCGTCCGGCCCGAACCCCTCGACCACCAGGTCCAGCGAGACCGGCTTGGTGACGCCGTGCAGCGACAGCTCCCCGTCCAGCACGAACCCGTCGCCGGCGGCGCGCACGCCGGTGGACCGGAACGTCATCTCCGGGTACTTCTCGACGTCCAGGAAGTCGGCGGACCGCACGTGCTCGTCGCGCTGGGCGTTGCCGGTGTCGACCGACGCCAGGCCGATCGTCGCGGTCACCTCCGAGCGCAGCGGGTCGTCGCCGGTCACGACGGTCCCCTCGAAGGTCCCGAAGCGGCCGCGCACCTTGCTCACCATGAGGTGCCGGATCGCGAACCCGACCCCGGAGTGCAGGGGGTCGATCGTCCAGGTGCCGGCGACGTAGTCGGGGATCTCGACAAGCTCGGCGGTCATCGTGTCTCCTTGGTTATGACCAGTAAGGCGGTTCCTTTCGGGAACCGTCTCCATGGTGCGGATCCACGCGCCATCACCACAAGAAGGCACTTTTTTCTGCCTCGGTTCCCTGGAGATAACCATGGACGTCAACGAGCACACGGCCGCCGGATGCCGGGGCCGGGAGATCCTCGAGCGGATCGGCGACAAGTGGTCGCTCCAGGTGATCGCCGTGCTCGGCGAGCGGACCCTGCGCTTCACCGAGCTGAAGCGCGAGATCGAGGGCGTCAGCCAGCGGATGCTGACCGTCACGCTGCGCGGCCTCGAGCGGGACGGCATCGTCGTCCGGACCGTCTACCCGGTCGTGCCGCCCCGCGTCGACTACACGCTCACCCCGATGGGCGCGACGCTCCTGGACGCCGCCATCACGATGGTGGCCTGGGCCGAGAGCCACCTCGGCGAGATCGACGCCGCCCGCGCCGCCTACGACGCGCGCACCGCCGAGACCGAGGCCCTCAAGTCCCGGTGAGCCCGCCGTCGCAGAACACGCACACGTAGTACTCGTCCTTGACGACGTTCAGCTCGCCGCAGCCGGGGCAGCGCCGGAAGACGAACGCCGCGGTGAAGCCGTCCGGGCGCGCCAGGCCCGCGCGGTCGAGCGCGCCGGCGACGTCGGGCCAGCACGCCGGGTCGGGGCAGTAGCCGGTCGACTGGTTGCTGACCTCGGTCGCGCGCCACTCGCCGCGGACCCGCTCGAACGTGATCTCTCCGGCGGCGAGGACGGGGCTCCCGGCGGCGCAGGCGACGTGCTCGGTGCGGCGCGGCGCCAGCCGGAGCGTCCCCGCGAGGTCGACGACGTAGGTGAACGGCTCGTCGTCCGGCTCCAGGCGGTCGATGTCGGCGGATGACGTGACGGGCGCGCCCATGACACCGGGACGCACGTGGGCGAGGAGTTCGGGCGGCCCCGTGTACGCGTACACAGGCGCAACCGTAAGGGGGCCGGCGGTCGGGGGCGAAGGGAATTCGCGGTGCCGAACGAGGGTCGGCTCGGTTAGCGTTACAGGGAACGTGTCCGCGAACGGGAAAGCGTCCGATGGTCTTTCAC
The DNA here is from genome assembly GCF_017573465.1 of Actinomadura violacea. GTDB lineage: Bacteria > Actinomycetota > Actinomycetes > Streptosporangiales > Streptosporangiaceae > Spirillospora > Spirillospora violacea. Next base: position 170,218 of record NZ_JAGEPF010000020.1, on the reverse strand, counting down.
GAGGTGGGGCGGCGAGCTAGCCGCGCCGAGCTGGGGAACGAGCAGTCGTGCCCGGCCCGGCTCGGCGGTGTGCGCCGTCATCCCATCGACCTCGTGAGGCCGTTCCATGCGCTCTTCTGAGATCCGTTCCACCTTCCTGGACTTCTTCCGGGAACGCGACCACCGCGTCGTCCCGTCCAGCCCGCTGATCCCGCCGGATCCGACGCTGCTGCTGACGAACGCGGGCATGAACCAGTTCAAGCCGTACTTCCTCGGCGAGACCGAGCCGCCGCATCCCCGCGCGATGTCCGTGCAGAAGTGCGCGCGGACGTCCGACATCGAGAACGTCGGCCGGACGACCCGGCATTCGACGTTCTTCGAGATGCTCGGCAACTTCTCGTTCGGCGACTACTTCAAGGCGGAGGCCGTCGCCTGGGCGTGGGAGCTGTTCACGCGCCATTACGGCCTCGACCCGGAGCGCATCTGGGTCACCGTGTACCTCGACGACTCGGAGGCGGAGGACCTGTGGCGCCGGGTCGGCGTCCCGGCCGAGCGCATCCAGCGGCTCGGAATGGAGGACAACTACTGGTCCATGGGGACTCCGGGCCCCTGCGGGCCGTCGTCCGAACTGCACTACGACCGCGGCCCCGCGTTCGGGCGCGAGGGCGGTCCGGCGGTGGACGGCGAGCGCTACCAGGAACTCTGGAACCTGGTGTTCATGCAGAACGTGCGCGGCGAAGGAACCGGTAAGGGCGATTACCCGATCCTCGGCGAGCTGCCCGCGAAGAACATCGACACGGGCCTCGGCCTCGACCGCCTCGCGGCCGTCCTGCAGGACGTGGACACCGTCTGCGAGACGGACCTGCTCGCGCCGACCCTGCGGCTCGTCCAGGAACTCGCGGGACGCCCCTACCCCGGACGCGACGGCGGCGAGGACTCCATGTCGTTCCGCGTCGTCACCGAGCACGCGCGGTCCATCGCGTTCCTCATCGCCGACGGCGTGCTGCCCGCGCGCGACGGCCGCGGCTACGTGCTGCGCCGCCTGATGCGCCGCGCGGCCCGGCACGCGCGCCGGCTCGGCGTCGACGAGCCCGTCCTCGCGCCGCTGACCGGCAGCGTCATCGGCAACCTCGGCGGGACCTGGCCGGAGCTGGAACGCCAGTCCGAGCTGATCGAGCAGGTCGTCACGGCGGAGGAGGAGGGATTCGAGCGGACGCTGCGGCAGGGCACCCGGCTGCTGGAGTCCGCGATCTCCCGGGCGGACACCACGCTGTCCGGGCAGACCGCGTTCGAACTGCACGACACCTACGGCTTCCCGATCGACCTGACCCTCGACGCGGCGCGGTCCGCGGGCCTCACCGTGGACGAGGACGCGTTCGCGGAACTGCTGGAGAACCAGCGGCGGCAGGCGCACCGGGCGGGCCGGGACCGCAAGGGCGACGCCGTCGCGCGCCGCGACCTGTACCGGCGGGTCATCGCCGAGCACGGCCGCACCGACTTCGTCGGCTACTCCGCCACCCGCGCGGACACGCGGATCGTCGCGCTCCTCGACGGGACGGGCACCGCGCCGGTCGCGTCCGAGGGCGAGGAGATCGAGGTGGTCCTCGCGCGCAGCCCGTTCTACGCGGAGGGCGGCGGGCAGGTCGGCGACACCGGCACGATCCGCACGCCCGGCGCCGTCCTGGAGGTCGTGGACACCCGTCCCGGCATCGACGGGCTGCACGTGCACGCCGTCCGTATCGTGGACGGCGAGGTCCGTCCCGGCGACGACGCGGAGGCGGCCGTGGACGCGGACCGGCGCGCGGCGACCGCCCGCTCGCACAGCGCCACGCACGTCCTGCACGCGATGCTGCGGCGCGTCCTCGGCGACCACGCGGCGCAGCGCGGATCCCGCGTCGAACCCGGCCGCCTGCGGTTCGACTTCGCGCACTTCTCCGCCGTGCCCGAGATCGGCATCGTCCAGACGCTCGTCAACGAGTACCTGGCGGACGACCCCGACGTACGCGTGTGGGAGGCGTCCCGCGCCGATGCGGAGGCGGCGGGCGCGGTCGCGCTGTTCGGCGAGAAGTACGGCGACGACGTCCGCATCGTGGACATCGGCGACGCGTCCCGCGAGCTGTGCGGCGGCACGCACGTCGGGCACGGGTCGCAGGCGGGGCCGGTGCACATCGTCGGAGAGTCGTCCATCGGCACCGGGCTGCGCCGCATCGAGGCGCTCACCGGACCCGATGCGCTCCGCCACTTCGACCACGAGCGGTCGCTGCTGGCCGAACTCGCCGCGCTGCTGAACGTCCCGCCCGACCAGGCGCCCGGCCGGCTGCGGCAGCGCCTCGACCTGCTCGCGGAGACGCAGCGCGAACTCGACGCGCTCCGCCGCAACGAACTGGACGCGCTCGCGGCACGCCTGGCATCACATGCCGAACCGGTGCCGTCCGGCTGGCTCGTCGCGCAGCAGGTGGACGACGCGACCCCCGCCGACCTGCGCACTCTCGCGTCCGCGATCGTCTCGTCCGGCGACGGGCGCGGCCTCGCCGTCCTCGGCACCGCGTCCGGCGGCAAGGCGCAGCTGGTCGCGGCGGCCGGGCCCCGCTCGGACGTCCGGGCGCGCGATCTGCTCACCGACGCGGCACGCGAGGTCGGCGGCGGCGCGGGCGGCAAGGGCGCACTCGCGAACGCGGGCGGCCGCCGGCCCGAGAACCTCGCGAAGGCGATCGCGGTCGCGGCGGCGCACGCGCGAACCCTCTGAGACCTTCGGCGCACCGGCGTTTCCGCCGGTGCGCCGGGGCTCATCCGTTGGGCAGGATCACCGCGCGCCCGTTGATCCGCCCCGCGTGCAGCCGCTCGTACGCCTCCGGCGCCTCGTCGAGCGAGTACGTCTCGACGTGCACGTCCACCACCCCGGCCCGGGCCAGCTCCAGCACCTCGATCAGCTCGGCGCGGCTCCCCCAGTACGGCGCCCGCACCGACGCGTCGTACGGCACGACACCGAACCCGAGCTGCGCGATGCCGCCGCCGATCCCGACGATCAGCACGTCCGCCTCCACGCCCGCGACGGCGGTCGCCGTCGCCACCGTCGGCGGGGCCCCGACGAAGTCGAACACCGCCTGCGCGCCGAGCCCGCCGGTCAGCTCCCGCACCCGCGCCGTCGCCCGCTCGTCCGACAGCACCGTCTCGTGCGCGCCGACCGTCCGGGCCAGCTCCAGCTTCTCCTCCGACACGTCCAGCGCGATCACCCGCGCCGGGCTCATCGCCCGCAGCACCTGGATCGCCACGTGCCCGAGCCCGCCCGTCCCGATCACCACCGCGGCGCTGCCCGGCACCAGCTTCGGCAGCGCCCCCTTGATCGCGTGGTACGGCGTCAGGCCCGCGTCCGTCAGCGGGACGTTCCGCACCGGGTCCAGGTCACCGAGCGGCACCAGATGCCGCGCGTCGTCGACCAGCAGGTACTCGGCGATCGCCCCGGGGGCGCCCAGCCCCGGCGGCCGGATCCCCAGCTCGTCCGCCCGCAGGCAGTAGTTCTCCTTGCCCTGCGCGCACATCAGGCAGGTCCCGCACCCCCACGGCCCGTACACGGCGACCGACTCCCCGACCGCCACCCCCTCGACGCCGTCCCCGAGCGCCGCCACCATCCCGGCGCCCTCGTGCCCGAGCGTCAGCGGCAGCGGGAACCCCAGCTGCTCCGCCGGCCAGCTCATCACCGCGATATCGGAATGGCAGACCCCCGCCGCCGTGACCTTCAGCAGCACCTGCCCCGGCCCCACCACGGGATCCGGCACCGTCACGACCTCCGGCGCCCCGCCCACCTCGCGATACTGCACCGCCTTCATGGCTCCCCCTCCGACGACGGCCGCCCCGCCCGGGCCGGCCTTCTCCCTCGCCGCAGGGCATGCCCCCGAACCCCACATTCCACCCACTCCAGCGGGCGGGCTCACCAGGACGCCGGCTCGCCGCCCTCCCGCCGGACACACTCGATCCAGTACCGTCCGTCGCCGTCCCGGCGGGCGCCGTGGATGTCACGCCGCCGTGCGGGTCGCGCCGGACGCAGCCGAGCGCGTGTGCCAGACCGGCGAGGTCTGGGCGCTGCGGCGCAGGCGAGAGCTTGAGGTCCACCAGAACCAGGAGTTCCGACATGGTCCAGGAGGCTCCGCGGCCCCCGTCGGCTGAGCTACCTGTTGGGTCCCGCGCGCAGCTGCGCGCGGGACCTTCTTGCGTACGGACTCAAGCTGCCGATGCCTGAGATGCTCGACCGCGGTCAGTGCGGGGTGAGCGTGTGCAGCCGCTCAGACGGGACGAGGATGACGTCGCGGGATCCGAAGCGGGGCAGCGGCACGTCCGCGTTCAACTGCTCGTCGGTGATGGCATGGAGGGACGTGTCGCCGATCGCGCGGACCTCGTAGCCGGCCCCACGCAGCTCGCAGATCAGCTTCCGCAGTCGAGGCACATTCTTGAGCACCTCGATGACGATGGTGGGGCGCTGGGCCAGCAGCCAGGGCCGGACCGATTCCAGCACTGTCGCCTCGTAGCCTTCGATGTCGAGCTTCAGCAGGTCGACGCCTTCGACCAACTCGCTCATCGGCCGGGTGGGGACGGTCACCGTGGTGCCGGCCGGGCGGTCGTTGATCCCTTCGGCGCCTTCCGACAGGTAGGCGCCGGTGGGTGCGGCGTACTGCTCCTGGTCGGGCAACGCCAGCTGCATGGTGGCGGGCGCGCCGTCGCCGACCACCGCGGCCTGCACCACCTGGACGTTGCCGAGCCCGTTGAGTTCGACGTTGCGGGAGACGATCGCGGCGGCCTCGGGGTTGGCCTCCACGGTGGTGTACGGGGTGCCTGGTGCGGCGTTGGCGCCTTGGACGGTGTAGTAGCCGATATTCGCGCCGACCTCCAGGATCCGGCCGGCCTGGGCGCATAAGACGCGCCACCAGTGCGTCTCCGCACCCTCGTAGCCGGTTGCGCCGTACCAGAACAGCAGCTGCACCAGGCGGGACCGGACCACGGTGAGGCGGACGTCCGGTCGGTCCGGTAGCGCAATCTCCTCAAGCGGGGTGAGGGGCCGGTGGCGGAGGACGCCGGCGAGCGGCCCCCACAGCCGTCGGGTCGCGCCGGACGCCGCGAGGTTCCGGTTCCGGACGGCGATGACGGCGCCCATCGGGGTGATCGTCAGTGCGTGGGAGAGCGCGATCCGGGCGCGGACGCGCGCTCGCGTGGCTGGGGAAAGAGACATGGCGGCCTCGCTCGCTGCGAAGGTTAAGGGAAAGTGAGCGGGAGGTAAACCGTGCCCTAACCAACGCGGCGAAGCAGCCGTTGTGGCCTTTCTGGACCAAAGGCGGCCAAAAGGGGGTCCGGATGCGGCCACCGGGGTTTCGGCTGCTTCAATCCAGCTGCTCCGGCAGGAAGATATCGCCCTTCCGTGTTTCCACGGAAAGGGCTCGGCGCCGAGCCGCCCGACCGAATACCACCGACGGTTTCGGAAGCGCACTGTGTGCGTTGCCCATCAGCGGTGACCACGGCGCGTGTACTAGCCGTATACCGGCTCCCGGCACAGTGCATCCACAAGCATCGAGACGGCCCAGGTGGGCCTTCACAAAGGGGAGTGACGTGCGAAAGATCGCGAAAACCGCCATGGCCGCCGCGCTGACCGCGAGTGCGGCACTGGGGGCCGGCATCACAGGCGCGTTGCCCGCCCACGCCGGAAACGCTCCGATCCCGGCCGACTGCAGCGGCAGGTCCGGTGAAGCCCACCTCCACCGCTTCGTGCGCTACAACAACGTGCACATGCGGAAGTACAACAACGTCGATGCCCAGTGGGTGGCCACGCTGTCAAAGGGCAAACGACTGCACAGCTTCTACCCCGAGGTCGACACGCAGGGCCGCCGGATGTGGGCGTCCCGGGCTTACGTCCACGGCAAGTACGTCTGCGGCTACGTCTACGCCTCGAGCATCCTCTGGAACAAGAGCTGGTGAGGCTGCCGGCCCGCGCGATCTGCCGCCGGTTCGAGGTCTCCGAGCCCCTGGCGGTCGTTCACCCGGCCGGCCCCTCCCGCGCAGGGGCGTCCTCGGCCTCGTTCGGTCTCTCCAGTCGATGAACCGTCGGCCCCGCGCGCATGACAGGAGGCCCCGCGCCGAATTGCGCAGGGCCTCCTCGATGCGGGACTCCTCAGGGCCAACCGGACGCGCCGCGGCGGGGTCCGAGCACCGATTCCAACGCGTTGCGCCTGATCTAGTCAGGCGGCGTGGTGACCTGCTCGAGTCGTCAGCGGTCAGTCTGGAAGGGGCTTGGCCTCCTCGCCGAGGACGGCGTGCGGTTGCCGTTCAGGCATCGCGTGAGGCTCTCGCCTCTGCGTGCAGCCTGGCTACCTGCTCGCGGAGCCGAGCCGGCTCCGTGTTCGCCTCGCCCAGCTGGCCTTCGAGCTCGGTAGCGCGGTCCTTGGCTTTGCGGGGTGGGCTTCCCGGCCCGCTGGAGCCTCGAGCGTCCTCACCTTCCGGCGAGGAGACGCCCCCTCCCGGGAACGACTCCCCGCCCGCCCAAGACGGCCCGGATGCCCCGGGGCCCGGCACCCTCTCACCGTCCACCTGAGTCACCGACCCTCGATCCGGCCGACCAGCCCGACGACGTCGAGCCGGCCTCCTGGCTGCCCCTCTTCGACGAAGCGCTGCCCGCGCTGGCCCCCCCTTCTCTGACCCTCCCGAGGAGCGTTGACGGCGTACGCCGAACGCCGCGGCGACTACTACCGCGGCCGCTACAAGAACCCTCCCGCCGTGGAGGGCGTGTCGGTCGAGGAATGGCGGCGGCTCCCGGAGGGGCTGCGCCGCCCGGCCAACGGAGGCCGGGACCCCAGCGCCGGCGACATCACCCTGGCCGCGTGGCTGGAGGCGGTCTGGTGGCCGGCCCAGGATCTCGCGGACCGCACCGTCGACCGGTACACCTACTGTCCGAAGGGGCAGATCCTGCCGACCTTCGGGGTCGTCCGATCAACTCGCTGGTCCACCCGCAGGAGTTCGGCACCTGGGAGCGGGGCCTGCAGCCTGTCGACGGCGTCCAAGGCGCGTGCGCTGCTGTCGACGATCCTGGCGGACGCCAAGGCCGCCAGGCTGGTGGAGGACAACTGCGCAGCCCGCCTTCGGGGCCGGAGCCGCAGGCGCGGCCGGGTCCACCGGCAGGGCCCCAGGGACAGCAGGAAGGCGTGGCCGACCGGGGCGCTGCTGGTGGCCGAGCGGTGCGCGCTGCTCACCGGGCAGGACGACGACCTGGTGATGTGGCTGACGTGCGCCTGGTGCGCGCTGCGGTGGGGCGAGCTGATCGGGCTGCAGCCCGAACCACCGCCACGGCAGGCTGTTCGTGGAGTAGCAGCTCCGCGAGCTGGACGGCCGGTTCACCCGGGAGGACCCCACGGACGACTCGTTCCGCAACGACAGCGGCGACTACTTCGAGGCGCTTGACCTGCCGCCGCTGCTGGGCGAGCACGTCCTGCCGGCAGGGCCGGTCCTGGCCGACGTCGCTGGGGCATGGCCCAGCGAGCCGCTGCGTCCCGCGTGGCCGTTCGCGGCCGATGATGACTGGGCGCCGCCGCACCGCCAGGGGCGTCCGCGGTTCGACCGGCCGGCGGTGCAGGTGCGGGCCGTCGCGTGCCGGACTGCCCGGCCGTGGAGGGCCAGCGGCGCGTGACGCGGGCCGGCGGGGCCGCCGAGGACCATCGGGGGCGGCGTGCCCTGGCCGCCGCCTCCGGGCTCGTCCAGGACCGGGCGCTGGCGTCGTGGCTGCCTCTGAAGCCGGGGCTAACGCCGCACGGGCACAAGGTGTGGCTGGACGAGGAGAGGATGCTCGAGATCCTCCAGCATGATCGGTTCGGGCATTCGATGTCGGCGATCGGCGGTACCTACTCGCACGTGTCGGAGGCGATGCGCGCCGATCTGAGGGCGGTGCTGCAGGAGCGGTGGGAGACCGCGCTAGGCCAGCGGGCGGCGCTGTCGCCCCGCTCCCCCGTACGGTTGCTGGATGAGCTACTCGCTCCCCCGCGGGAGACCTGTCCGGAGATCGTCTCCCGATCTCCGTGTCGACTCCCCCACGTGAGAGAGCCGAACACCGTCTGACCTGCGTCGGGCTGGCGGGATTCGAACCCACGACCCCTGGCACCCAAAGCCAGTGCGCTACCAAGCTGCGCTACAGCCCGCGACCGCCGCCGTCCCCGGCGACGCGTGAAGTCTAATGCCGATCAGGCCCGTCCGCCTCGCTCAACCCGGCATTCCGGCCGCGGACCCGTTCGCCCACCGCAACCCGGTACGCTACCGTTGACGAGCGAGGGCCCAGTCGGCCCTCCAACCCCTCGCGGGCGTAGCTCAATGGTAGAGCCCCAGTCTTCCAAACTGGCTACGCGGGTTCGATTCCCGTCGCCCGCTCCCACTGAGAAGGCCCAGGTAGGAAGCCTGTTTCCCCGCCTGGGCCTCGTCTTTTCTCGAGATCGCTTTCGCTCACGTGCACGGTCGTGTGGGGGGCGGGCGAACGTTGTTCGTTTGGGGGCTTGCCTGCCTGGTGGCACCGTAGGTGGCAGCAGGGAAGGGGAGCCGTGACCACTTACGCCTTCGACGAGGACCGTCACGCGATCATTGCGATACAGGAGATCGGCGCGAGTCGCGCCGCCTCCACGTTCGCCGAGGTGCGGCGTGATGTTCCGGCCGACGCGATCCGGCACCTCGCTGAGGCTCTGAGCCGGCTGTCCGCCCAGGTCTGGCGTACCTACACCCATCCGGCCTCAGCCGCGGACGAAGAGGGCGCGCAGGAGCGGGAGGCGTTCACGGTCGTGGAGGTGGCGCTTACCCGGCCGAACCTGCCGTCGGGCGGCGTGTTGGAGGTGGCGTACAACCCGGTCGAGGAGGGCGCGCACCGTGTCGGCCGTGCTCTGCACGACATCGACGACGACGATCTGAGCAAGCGGGTCAGGGCCGAGGTGCGTGCCGAGCTGGCCGCCATTGAGCAGGCCGAACTCGGCGATCTCAGCGGCCGCGCCCGCCAGGCTCTGGCTCTCACGCGCGCGGACGCCTCGCCCGTCCAGGTCCAGGCCGCCGACAAGATTTTGGACGCGGACCCGTTCGGTGGTCCGGGCCTGTTCAAGGACATCGAGCCCGCGGCCGCCGCCATCGCGGCGGCGCACTGGCTCCAGGCCGCCGCCGATGTCACCACGGATGCGACCGGCTACGCGACCACGGAGATCCTCCAGGAGGCCGACAACATCGAGGCCCTCGCGCACGAGACCCCGACCCTCGTGCTCGAACAGCTTGAACTCGGCCTCAGCCCCTACGAGACGATCACCACGCTGATCCGGGGTGCGATGACCGTCGCCGAAGGCAGGATCCCCGATCTCGGCGAACTGCTCGAACACGTCACCGAAGTCGAGATGCTGGCCCGCCAGGACCCGGGACTTCGCTTCGCACTGCTCAAAGAACTGCGCACCACTCCCCTGGACCCCAAGCGTCCGGCTCACGGCCTCCTGGAGGACATCCTCGGCGGCATCCGCGGATGCTGGCTCATCTACCAGGAAGACGCCTCGGAGGACGACAGCGACTTCACCGAAGAGGTCCGTGCGGAAGCCAATGCGCACCGCGATCGCCTCACCTGAGATGTCAGGCGGACGTCTTGGCGGCGGCGAGCAAGGCTGTCGTCAGTGCGCGCCGGGTGGGGCGGGGCACCGCCAGTGCGGTGGGGACGAGGATCGGCGGGTCCGGCTCGACGAAGGAGACCGCCGCCGATTCCGCGCGGACGGCGCTGGTGGGGAGCAGCGCCCAGCAGCGGCCGGCGGCGATGGGCCCGGCGAGGATGTCCTGGGCGTGGGTGAGGGTGGGGCCGGGACGGGGAGTGAAACCGGCGGCCTGGCAGGCGTCGGTGATCAGGTCGTGGGTGCCGGGGTCCTCGTCACGGGCGGCGAGGGCGAGGGGCAGGTCGGCCAGGGTCGCGAGGTCGGCGGCGGTGCCCGCACGGCGTGCGGGGACGGCGAGCAGGAGCGGCTCGTCCCACAGGTGGTGGGCGGCCACGCCGGGCGTGCTGCGCGGTGGGGCCGAGACGAACGCGGCGTCCAGGTCCCCGGAGGCGACCGCGGCGAGCTTGTCCGGGACCGACGACGTGGTCGTCAGCTCGACCGTGACGTCGGGGTGGGTGGCGCGGAACGCGGCGAGGATGTCCTCCAGGCGCCTGCCGAGTCCGCGTGCGCTGCCGACGCGCAGGGTGCCGGTGCCTCCGGCGGCCAGGTCTGCGGCGGCTTTCGCGGCGCGGTCGATGCCGCGTAGCGCGCGCCGGGCGTGGGGCAGGAACGCCTCGCCGTCGGCGGTGAGCCTGATCTGGCGACGCGAGCGGTCGAACAGGGTGAGCCCGAGTTCGCGTTCGAGGGCGGCGATCTGCTTGCTCACCGCCGGCTGGACGATGTGCAGCGACTCCGCGGCCCTGCCGAAGTGGCCGGTCTCGGCGACGGCGACGAAGTAGCGAAGCTGGCGGACCTCCACCCGTGACCTCCACTGATTCCCATCGGTGATTGTTCCACGGTGAATTCGCTGATTGATGGCGGCTCTCCCGCACCGCTGCACTGGAACCGCACATACGCGATGGGGGGAGAACCGGTGCCGGAGAGTGAGTCGAGACGATGGCGGGCTTTCGCGGTCTGCCTGATGGCCGGGTTCATGACGCTGCTCGATGTCAGCGTGGTGAACGTCGCGCTGCCATCCGTGCAGGCGGGTCTGCGGACCTCGCCTGCGCAGCTGTCATGGGTGGTCGCCGGCTACACGCTGGCGTTCGGGCTGGTCCTTGTTCCCGCGGGCAGGCTCGGTGACGGCCTGGGCCGCCGCCGGGTGTTCCTGCTCGGTCTGGCGGCGTTCACGGTGGTCAGCGCGGTGTGCGGGCTGTCGGTGTCCGGGGGCTGGCTCGTGGGGGCCCGGCTCGGGCAGGGCGCCGCGGGAGGGTTGCTGACGCCGCAGATCGTGGGGTTGATGCAGCAGTTGTTCCAAGGGCGCGAACGCGGCACCGCCGCCGGGTTCTACGGCGCGATGGTCGCGGCGGCCACCGCGGTCGGCCCGTTGATCGGCGGCCTGCTGATCCAGCTCGCCGGTTCGGCGGACGGCTGGCGCTGGGTCTTCTTCGTGAACCTGCCGCTCGGCGCGGTGACGTTCGTTCTCGGGGTCCGGCTGCTCCCCCGCGACCGCGGGCGCGAGCGGGGAACCCGTCTCGACCTGGTCGGCGTCGTGCTGCTCGGCGCCGGGATCACCGCGGTCATCCTGCCGCTGATCCGGGCCGAAGGGGCGCAGCGGTCCGTGCCGTGGTCGCCGGTCGGGCTCGGCGTCGTGCTGCTGGCATGCTTCGTCGCCTGGGAACGGCACTACGGCCGCGGTCACGGGTCGCCGCTGGTCGACCTCCGTCTGCTGCACCATCGGCCGTATGCGATCGGGTCCGTCATCGGGGTCGTCTACTTCGCCGGCTACACCGGCCTGGTGTTCGTGCTGTCGCTGTACTTCCAGCAGGGCCTGGGATATTCGGCGCTCGCCGCGGGTGCCGCCGGGGCGCCGTTCTCGATCGGCTCGTCGGTCAGCGCCGCGCTCGGCGGTCGTGCGACGTATCGCTTCGGCCGTTCACTGGTCGTCGCCGGAACTCTGACCGTGGTGCTCGCGCTGGTGACCGTCGGCCTGCTGATCCGCCTCTACGACGGGACTCCGATGTGGGCGGTGCTCGCCGGGCCGCTGCTGATCGCGGGTGCGGGCAGCGGGCTGGTGATCGGACCGAACCTGACGCTCGCCCTCCAGGACGTCCCGCCCGTCCAGGGCGGCACGGCGGCAGGGGTCCTCCAGACCGGGCAGCGGCTCGGATCGGCGTTCGGCCTCGCGGTCGTCGCATCGTCGTTCCTCGGTGCGCTCGCCGCGTCCCATCGCGATTTCTCCCTTGCCGCCGGACGGGGCGTGTTCACCTCGGCCGCCTTTGTGGGCGTCGCACTGGCGGCCGCCGTCGCAGACGTACTCGGCTCGGCGTACCGACGCCGGCGGACGCCGCCTCGTCGGCCGGGCGGCGACCGCAGCGGGCGAAGCCGGCCCATACGGCGATGACATTACGGTCCGGGGCGGCCCGCCGGCGTTGGGGCGCCGGCGGGTCGCGTCCTGTCGGTCAGTTGTAGAAGGTCGCGCTGTGGAGGTCCACGGGGTTGGCGGTGTCGCCGGTGGCCACGCCGTACACGGTCGTGAAGGCCGAGCCCGTCGAGACCAGGCCGGTGTAGTCACCGAGCATCCGGCCGGAGCTGGTCGACGGGACGGCCCGCGCGTCGAACGGGCCCTCGATGTGCCGCTCGCGCCACGAACCGGGCTTCGTGCAGTCGCTCGCGCAGGTCACGGCCCAGAGGTCGGTGGGCAGGGTGGCGGCGGAGGTGTTGTGGCGGAAGTCGTAGTACGTGACTGCCAGCGCGCCGTCGGGGGACGCGGCGATCGCCGGGACCGCGGCCGAACCGGTGGGGGTCTTGTCCACGCGGACCGGGCTGGACCAGGTCTTCCCGCTGTCCGCCGACCGGGCGTACGCGACGTGGAAGGTGCCGTCGGCGTCCTGGCTCTGCCAGACCGCGTTCACCGTCTTGCCGTTCGGCTGGGCCGCCAGCAGCGGCAGCGTCGCGTTGCGCACCGGGTCGCCCGAGCCGTCCGGGTCCGGGATCTTGGTGCCGACGGTGAAGGGGGCCGCCACGTCCAGCGTCGGCGCCGACCAGGTGCTCCCGCCGTCGGATGAGCGGATGACCTGGGTCGCGGCGCCGGTGTCGGTCTCCTGGTGCATGCCGATCAGCAGCGTCCCGTCGGCCATCGGCACCAGCTCGGTGCCGATCGCGCCGCTGTTCGCGGGGAAGTCGTACGCCTTCTTCGTGGACCAGGTGCGCCCGTCGTCGGTCGACTTCGCCAGGTAGACCGGCTGCACCCACTCCCCGTTCGACCGGGTGTCGACCCGGTCCCAGACCGCGTAGACCACGCCCGGGTGGTACGGGTCGGCGGTGACCGTCGGACGGTCGTTGAAGAACTCGGGGTCATCGTCGCGCTGCAGGGTCGCCGGGGCGTCCCAGTGCTTGCCGCCGTCACCTGACCGCGACACGAGGATCGCCGTCGTCTCACCGGTGCGCGACAGCGAGAACGACGCGGCGACCGCCGCACCGGACGGCGTGACCGTGACCCAGTGGTCGGTCGTGACGTCGTAGTCGCCGCCATCGCAGCGGGAGAAGGCGGGCCGGTTCGCCGACGGATGCCAGCTCGCCCCGTAGTCGTCGGACACGGCGGTGACGGCCCCGTTGCTGCCGTACCGGTTCCACCGGTCCTGCTGGTACACCGTGACGAGATGCCACGGCCGCTTCGGGTCCCGCGCCACCATGGGCTGGACCTCGGTGTTCGGGTTGAGCACGTATCCGTCGCCCGCGGGCGAGCCGCAGTCGGCGGACAGCGCGCTGGCACCCGAGACGGGCACCACGCGGGCGGGATCGGAACCATCTGCAAAGGCGGGCTGAGCCGCGACGGTGCAGGCGAGAACGGTGGCCGCCGCGGCCATCACCGACGTGGAACGTCGTTTCAACGTACCTTCCTCACTTCGGGAGCGTCGCCGCGGGAAAGCGCCGGTACAAGCGGATACCGCCACCTGCCCCGCAGGCGTCGAAGGGCACGCCGACCCTACAATTCCAAGATCAAGAAGATGCCGCCGTTGACACGATGTTGCGCGCCGGAAGAACGACCCGTGACCCTCGCGGCGAGTGGCCTACATCGGGATCGGTCCCGGGTCGCTAAGGAATGCCGCAGACCCGCCATCGCGCGCTTCCTGCAGCGCCGCAATTCGGGTGAACAGGCGCGGGCTCATCGTCGCCTTCCAGGCACTGAGCGGTTGCACCAGCCAATCCGTGTGCTCGGCGGGATCCAAGACGATCCGTTCGAGTTCGGAGGCCGTGAGCACCCCGCCGTCGAAGACGGCGAACGGGTCCGCGTCGCCGTGCTCGACGTTGCCGCCCGGAAACTGCCAGGCCTCCACACCGTGCGCCGAGCGCAGAGCGAGCGGATTGCCCTCGGTATCGGTGAAGTACAGAGCCGCGTACATGGTGGCGTTGGGAAGAGTCCGCACGTACTCGTCAGGGGGCAGCCAGCTCACGGGCGCTCCTGCTTTCCTCGGCGAGTCATTCGCCGAGAGGGTGGCCGGTCGTCGCGTCGACGTGCGCCGGGATCTCGTCGTGGCGGTCGCCGACCGTGAGCGTCCCGGTGGGCTCGAACATCAGGATCGCCGCGCCCGCGGCCGAGGACGGCTTGTGCTCCGTGCCGCGCGGGACGGTGAAGACCGCCCCCCGGACGAGCCGGACCGTGCGCTCCCCGGCGGCCTCCCGCAAGGCGATGTCCAGCTCGCCGTCCAGCACGAGGAAGAACTCGTCGGTGTCGTCGTGGACGTGCCAGACGTGCTCGCCCTCGACCTTGGCGATGCGCACGTCGTAGTCGTTGACGTGGGTCACGACGCGGGGGCTCCACAGCGCGTCGAACGAGGCCAGGGCCGTGGCGAGGGTGACGGGTTCGTTGTTCATGGACCGATCCTCGCGGGTGGAGCATCGCGGAGAGAAGTGCTAGGAATCGCACATGGCGCAAGATTCCTCTCACGCGGGTTCCGCGGCGGGCCCGCACCGTGTCGTGGTGATCGTGGACGAGAACTCCAACCCCTTCGAACTCGGCTGCGCGACCGAGGTGTTCGGCCTGCGCAGGCCCGAGATCGGCCGCGACCTGTACGACTTCCGCCTCTGCGCGTCCGAGCCGCGCACCCTGATGCGGGACGGCTTCTTCACCCTGACCGGGGTCGCCGGCCTGGACGCGGTGGACGCGGCGGACACCGTGATCGTCCCGAACCGGCCCGACGTCGAGGTGCGCCGCCGCCCGGCCGTGCTCGACGCCGTCCGGCGGGCCCACCGGCGCGGCGCGCGGCTGGTCGGCTTCTGCAGCGGCGCGTTCACCCTCGCCGAGGCCGGCGTGCTGGACGGGCGCCGGGCCACCGCGCACTGGCAGTGGGCGGACGCGTTCCGGGCCCGGTTCCCCGCCGTCCGGCTTGAGGAAGACGTGCTGTTCGTCGACGACGGCGACATCCTCACCGCCGCCGGGAGCGCCGCCGCCCTCGACCTCGGGCTCCACATCGTCCGCCGCGACCACGGCGCGGAGGTCGCCAACGCGGTCAGCCGGCGGCTGGTGTTCGCGGCGCACCGGGACGGCGGGCAGCGGCAGTTCGTGGAGCGCCCCGTCCCCGACATCCCCGACGAGTCACTCGCGCCCGTGCTGGCCTGGGCGCAGGAGCGGCTGGACGCGCCGTTGACGGTGGCCGGTCTCGCGGCGCGCGCGGCGGTGAGCCCGGCGACGCTGCATCGGCGCTTCCGCGCGCAGCTCGGCACGACGCCGCTGGCCTGGCTGACCGCGGAAAGGCTCACCTTGGCCTGCCGGCTGATCGAGCGCGGCGAATCGCGCCTGGACGTGGTCGCCCACCGCAGCGGCCTCGGCACCGCGACGAATCTGCGCGCCGTGATGCGCCGCGCGACCGGCCTCTCTCCGTCCCAGTACAGGCACCGTTTCGGCCCGTCCCCGCAGAAGACGCCCCGCAACAAAACCTTGTCGTCGGCAAGCGACACCACCGAAAAGCATGCCGCCGGATAATGTTCCGCTCTCCACGCGCCCATGCGCGAGCGCGAGGTGATAGGGGCGGGATCGGAATCGGGTTTGCGGACAAGGTGATCACCGGGGATGGCAACCCATTCCGGGCCGGCGGGCATCTCACAGGCCAGGAACTCGAATTCAGGTGTGCGATGCTGCGAATTCATTTCACCGGTGAGGATCTGTCGCGTACCCGCCTCGCGAAGGGCCCTGATGCGATGTGGGAGACGGTGCTCAGCCTGTACCGGTTGCGCCGCGTTCAGGGCTCGGTCGTGTTCGGCCATTGGCGGCGCGCGGTCCGGGCGCAGGTTCCCGCCGATGCGCGTTTGCTGACCGATCTGGTGCCGTCCAGCGGATACGCGGTCGATTTCCTCACGCCGGCGACCGCGACCGGCACCCTGCAGGACGGCATGGAGGCGTTGCGGGCGACCCCGGCGCGGCGGCTGCACGAGGACGTGACCGAGCTCGCGGCGCGCCACCCCGGGAGCCCGGTGCCGGCGTGGGCCGGCGGGCTCGCGCGGGGCGAGCGCGGCACGCTGGAGCGGGTCGCCGACGCGGTGAGCCGCTACACCTCGGCGTGCCTCGCCCCGTACTGGGACCGGGTCGCGAAGGGCGTGGGCCGCGACCTGGCGATGCGCCGCCAGACGCTCGCCGAGGCCGGGTGGCCCGGGGTGCTCGCCGGCATCCATCCGTCGGCGCGCTGGGACTCCCCCGTCCTGGAGCTGGCCTACCCGGCCGATCACGACATCGTCCTGGACGGCCGCGGCCTGGTCCTCCAGCCGTCGTTCTTCTGCTGGGGGCAGCCGGTGACCTTGCTGGACACGGCGCTGCCGCCGGTGCTCGCCTATCCGGTGACGCCGCGTCCGGACTGGGCCGGCTCGGTCGTCCAGGACGACCGCGCCTCCGCCGCGCGGACCGGCGGCCGCGCCTTGGCCGCCCTGGTGGGCCGGACTCGTGCGCGCGTGCTGGAGGCGGTGGCCCTCGGAGACTGCACCACCACGCAACTGGCCGCGCGCACCGAGCTGCCGCTGCCGACCGCGAGCCGGCACGCCTCGGTGCTGCGCGACGCCGGCCTCATCGGCACCGAGCGGGACGGGCAGGGCGTCCGGCACTGCGTCACCGCGCTCGGCCGGTCCCTGATCGAGGGCCGGCCCCGGCGACCGTGATCGCGCTCGGTCGCCGGGGCGGCGGGCCCCCGTCCGCCGGGTCGTGCGTCAGTGCCAGTGGCCGTCGCAGGTCCGGTGGCTGCCTCCCTGCTTGCAGACCTGCATCCAGAAGTCCTTCATCTTGTATCCCGACTCGTTGGTCCAGTTGCGGATGCTGAGCGTCTTGGGCGACTTGTAGCCCTTGGTGGTGCGGATGTAGGTGGTGACCGTCTGCCACTTCACCAGGTTCCAGTAGCGGAACTGGACCCGGAACGCGGCGTACTTGCCGTCGGCCTTGCTGTCGCGGACGTATCCGTTCGCGAAGATCTGGTCGGGGTTCCAGCACAGCGTCCCCCATGCCTTGGCGCCGCTGATGCTGCTGGACGCCTTGCGGCACTTGGTGCTGCGCGCGTTCTCCCCGGCCGCCGGCCTGGCCGGCGCCTGCCGCGCGGCCGCGGCGGGACGGGCCGCCGGACGTGCGGCGGCGCCGGCGGGAGCCGCGGCGGCCACGGCCACGAGGCCGGCGCCCGCCAGCCCGGTGGCCATGACCGCGGAGATGGTCCTGGCACTGCTCATTTCGCTCACCCCGTTCGTCGCCGGGCTCCGTACGAGCCCGGGCCAGTGGTTCAGGGCGACTATCGATCGCCGCGGCGGATGCCGGAAGACCTTTCCATCACCGCGCAAAGGCGTAGCGCCCCGGGCGTCAGCGGCGATCGGGGGCGGTCGGTGGGGTCGAGAGCCGGGGTGTGCGGGCTACGCCGATGAGGGCGGCCGCCGCGAGCAGCAGGAGCGCGGTCACGGCCAGGGCTCCGGAGAGGCCGGCGTGGTCGGCGACCGCGCCGCCGCCGAGGGCGCCCAGCGCGATGGACAGGTTGAAGGCCGCGACGAGCAGCGATGACGCGCTCTCGGTCGTGGCGGGCGCGGCCTTGAGCATCCAGTTCTGCAGGCAGACCGACACGCCGCCGTAGGCCAGCCCCCAGACGATCAGGAGTCCGGTTCCTCCGGCGGGCCCAGGTTCGGCGAGTGCGAGCACCGCCGTGACGGCGCCGATCGCGACGCAGATCTGCAGCAGGGTGGTGCGCAGGTGCCGGGCGGAGCGGGCTCCGGCCGCGAAGTTGCCCGCCACGCCCGCGACGCCGTACGCCATCAGCAGCGCCCCGACCAGGCCGTCCTCGACGCCGACGGCGTGGAGGACGGGCCGGACGAAGGTGTAGGCGGTGAAGTGGCCGCCGACGACGAGGACGGTGATCAACACTCCGAGCCGCACCGCCGCGTTCTCCCGCAGCAGCAGCCCCAGGTCGCCGAAGCCGATCGTGCCCTGCGAGGGCAGCTTGGGGACGAGCGCGAGCAGCCCGGCCAGGGCGAGGAGTCCCAGCACGCCGACCGCCGCGAACCCGGTGCGCCACCCGGTCAGGTCTCCGATCGACGTCCCGGCCGGCACGCCGAGGACGGACGCGGTCGACACCCCGCCGAACACGACTGCCGTCGCGCGGCCGACGTGCCGAGGCGGCACCAGCCGGACGGCGAGTCCCCCGGCGATGGCCCAGAACCCGCCGACGCCCACGCCGATGACCACCCGTGCCAGCAGCATCACCGCGAAATGGGTCGCCGCCGCGCAGGCCAGGTTCGCCACGGCCACGAGGCCGACGAGACAGACCAGCAGCAGCCGGCGGTCCGCCCCGGCGGCCAGGACGGTGATCAGCGGCGCGGACACCGCCGCCACCAGGCCCGGGACCGTCAGCATCAACCCGGCCGTCCCGTCCGCGACACCGAGGTCGCGGCCGACCGGAGTGAGCAGGCCGACCGGCAGCAGCTCGGAGGTCATCAGGGCGAAGATCCCCAGCGTCACCGCCAGCACCGCCGCCCAGGCGCGGGCCCCGGCCGGGGTCTCCGTCATCTGCATCCGGCCCGCCGGGGTCGTCCGGGGCCTCCGGCGACGCGGCGCCCGCGCAAGGCAATGATCAACATAAATCTGGATGTTACATATCCAGATTGCGGTTCACCAGCCGCCCGTTCACGTTCTGTCGTTATCCACAGGAAACCGGGCCCGTCTCCGGCCGGTTCTCGTAGGGGCGCTCCCCAGCCTCCGGTACTACGCTGCTTTGCCGTGACGCGCCTCGACACCGCCCGGATCCGGGCGGCCCGCAAGGTGATCGACCCGGTGTTCCTCGACAGTCCGCTGTACCGCTGCGAGGCGCTCGAACCCGGGCTCGGATGCGCGGTGAGCATCAAGCTCGAAACGGCGAACCCGGTCCGCAGCTTCAAGGGCCGCGGCACCGAGGTCGTCGCGAGCCTGCTCGCCGACGAGGGCCGGGACGCCGTGGTGTGCGCCAGCGCGGGCAACCTCGGCCAAGCCCTCGCCTGGTCCGGCCGTCGCCGCGGGCTCGACGTCACCGTCGTGGCGTCTCGCGCCGCGCCCGCCGCCAAGCTCGACCGCATCCGCGCGCTGGACGCCAGGTTGGAACTGGTGGACGGCGACTTCGACGTGGCGCGCGAGCACGCCGCGGCCATCGCGCGCCGCGACGGCGTCCGGCTCGTCCAGGACAGCCTGGACATCGAGACCTGCGAGGGCGCGGCGACCATCGGCCTGGAACTGGTGGAGGACGCGCCGCCGTTCGACGCCGTCCTGATCGCCCTCGGCGGCGGAGCGCTCGCCACCGGCGTCGGGCACGTGGTGAAGGCGCTGGCACCGGGCGTCGAGGTCATCTGCGTCCAGCCGGCGGGCGCGCCGGCGATGACGCGCTCGTGGCGCGGGCGGCGCGTCGTCACCACCGACACGGCCGACACCATCGCCGACGGCGTCGCCGCTCGGTATCCGATCCCCGCCGTGCTGGACGACCTGCTCCTGGTCGCCGACGACGCCGTCCTGGTCGAGGAGGCGTCGATCGTCGCCGGCATGCGGATGCTCTTCGAGCGCGCCGGGCTGGTCGTCGAGCCGTCGGCCGCGCTCGGCATGGCGGCGGTCCTCGAAGACCGCGACCGCTTCGCCGGCCGCCACGTCGCCACCATCGTGTGCGGCGGCAACGCCGACGTGGACGCCTACCGGCGCTGGATAGGGAGCCCGTCTTGAGGCGCAGGCTCGATCCCGGCGGCTACGACGCCGAACTGCGGCGGCACGGCGAGGACCCGGCGCCGCGGCACGCGCGGTTGAGCGGCTGCGCGAGACGCTCGCGGCGCATTTGAGCGACGACGGCGTCCGCTTCGACTCCCGCGCCTGGATCGTCACCGCCCGCCGTCCCTGACCCAGGCGGGGCGCAGAGACGGCGGGGTGGTCACGGGCTCAGGCGGTCAGGTCGGCCACCACCGCCTTCACCCGGGTGTAGGTGCGGTGGGCCTCGTCGCCGTTCTCGCGGCCGAAGCCGGAGTCGCCGTTGCCGCCGAACGGGACCTGGTCGCTGAGGACGCGGTAGGTGTTCAGCCAGACGACGCCCGCGCGCAGGTCACGGGCGAGGCGGTGGGCGCGGGCTCCGTCCCGCGTCCACACCCCGGCGGCGAGGCCGTAGCGGGTGTCGTGCGCCTTGGCGAGCGCGTCGGCCTCGTCGGTGAACGGCGCGGCGGCGAGGACGGGCCCGAACACCTCCTCGCGCATGAGGTCCGAATCCGGGTCGGCGCCGTCGAACAGGGTGGGCGGGGTGTAGTAGCCGCCGGCGAGGCGCGGGTCGTCCGGGAGGGGCGCCTCGGCCAGCAGGCGGGTGCCGTCGGCGCGGGCCCGGTCGATGGCGGCGAGGGTCTTGTCCCGCTGGACGGCGGTGATCTGCGGGCCGAGGACGGTGCCGGGCTCGCGCGGGTCGCCGACCCGGATGGCCGCGACGCGCTCCGCGAGCCGTTCGACGAAGGCGCCGTAGACGTCCTGCTGGACGTAGAGCCGCGACCCGGCGACGCACATCTGCCCCGTGGTCGTGTAGAGGCCCCCGACGACGCCGTCGACGGCCCGGTCCAGGTCGGCGTCGGCGAAGACGAGCTGCGGCGACTTGCCGCCGAGCTCCAGCACGACGGGGGTCAGCCGCTCGCCGGCGGCGGCCGCGATGCGGCGGCCGTTCAGGGTGCTGCCGGTGAAGCTGATCAGGTCGGTGCCGGGGTGCGCGACCAGCGCCTTGCCCAGGTCGGCGCCGCCGAGCGCGATCTGCACGACGCCCTCCGGGACGCCCGCGGCGTGCAGCGCGTCCAGGAGCCGGAGAGTGGTGAGGGGCGTCTCGGGGGCCGGTTTGAGGATGCAGGCGTTGCCGAACGCGATGGCCTGCGCGGCCTTCTTCGCGGCCATGCGGAGGCCGACGTTCCACGGCGTGATGCCGAGGACGACGCCGTGCGGCTCGCGGACCGTGTAGGCGAGCAGGTCGCCGGAGACGGGGACGGTCGTGCCGGTGGCCTTGTCGGCCCAGCCGCCGTAGTAGGCGAGCGCGGACGCGCTGCGCCGCACCTCGTTGCGGGTGATCGACGGGAGCTTGCCGGTGTTGTCGGTCTCCAGCTCGGTGAGCTCGTCGGCGTCGGCGGCGAACAGGCGGCCCGCCTCGACGAGGATCCGGCCTCGCTCCGGCGCGGGGGTGCGCGCCCATTCCCGCTGCGCGGCGCGGGCCGCGGCGAACATCGCGTCGAGGTCGTCCGGCGAGGTCTCCGGCAGCTCGGCGAGGGTGCTCCCCGTGATGGGCGAGTGGACGGTGAGCATCGTCAGTCCCCTTCGTCGAGGCGGGTCGCGGTCCCGGCGAGGAGGCCGCCGTCGATGACCAGCTCGCTGCCGGTCATGTAGGACGACTCGTCGGAGGCGAGGTAGACGACGCCGGGCGAGATGTCGGCGGGCGTGGCGATCCGGCCCATCGGGTAGTCGCGGACGCGCTTGGCGAGGCCGCCGGTGGCGCGGGCGCGGGCCAGGAAGTCGGTGTCGACCATCGGCAGGATCAGGCAGTTGACCCGGATACCGTCCTTGACCAGCGCCATCGCCGCGTTGCGGGTCAGCGCGCGCACGGCGCCCTTCGCCGCCGCGTACGCGACGCCGTGCGCGGGCGGGCGGACGCCGAACGTGGACGCGACGTTGATGATCGACCCGCCGCCGGCGCGGCGCATCGCGGGGATCGCCGCGCGCATGCCGAGCCACTGGCCCTTCTGGTTGACGGCGACGACGTGGTCCCAGTTGTCCTCGGTCTCCTCGGCCACGTCGCCGGGCGTCATCATCCCGGCGTTGTTGACCAGGACGTCGAGCCGCCCGTGGCGGTCCTCGGCGATGCGGACGGCGGCGTCCCAGTCGGCGGCGAGCCGGACGTCGAGGTGCACGTAGTGCACCGGCAGGCCCTCGCCGCGCAGCCGTTCCGCGGTCGCCTCGCCCGCGTCGTCGAGGATGTCGCCGATGACGACGCCCGCCCCCTCGCGGGCGAGCATCTCGGCGTGCGCGGCGCCCTGCCCGCGCGCCCCGCCGCTGATGAGCGCCACCTTGCCGTTCAGGCGCATGCGTCCCCCTTCGATCTTCCGCGCGGCGTCCGGCGCGCCGCGGTGCCCCGCGTCACTTGGCGTAGTCCGGGGTGTAGCCGGCGATGTCCTTGCTCTCGTGGCGGGTCTCGCTGATGGCCTTCACGCCGCCGGGGACACCGGCGTCCGGGCGCAGCAGCAGCGACTCGGTCGCGGGCGCGTGGCCCTTCACGGTGTAGTCGAGCGGCGGGAGCAGGCCCTCGGTGTCGACGTTCTTCAGCTGGCTCACCGCCTTCAGGACGCCCTCGCGCGTCAGGTCCTTGTCGTCGCACGCCTGCTGGAGCACCTTGGCGTACACGACCGCGGACGACTGCCCCAGCGTGACGTTGCTGTCGAGCTTCGTGTTCGGGTACTTCTTCTGGTACGCGGCGACGAAGTCCTGCACGACCGGCAGCTTCATCGACGGGACGGCCCACGACTGCGCGACGGTGACCCGGTCGAGGGCGGGCTTCTTGGACGCGCCCTCCAGCAGGTCGCCGCTCCAGCCGGCGCCGTTGACGACGATCGGGACGCGCAGCCCGGCGGACTCGCTGGCGACCGCGACGGAGCCGAGCTGCTTCGGCGACGCGCTGACCAGGATCGCCTTCGCGCCGGCGTTCTTGATCCCGGCGATCTGCGAGGTCAGGTCGGTGTCGGTCGGCTTGATCTTGACCTCCGTCAGCTTCAGCCCGTGCTTGCGCGCCATGTAGCGGCTGCCGCTGATGGCCGTCCCGCCGTAGTCGCCCTCCAGGTAGACGTGCGCGATGGTGTCGCCCTGCTTGACCGTCCCGTCCTGGAGCCACGCGTCGAGCGCGTTGATGACCTCGTAATCGTAGGTGGAGCCGGCACCGAGGATGTTCTCGCTCTTCAGCAGCGGTCCGGCGCCGCTGGCGGGGTAGACCAGGACCTTGTCGCCGGCGTACTTGTCGATGAGCGCGGCGTTGACGCCGGAGCCGAAGACCTGGCTGAAGCCGAGCACCTTGCGGGCGAGGTCGGAGTAGAGGGTCGTCGCCTTCTGCACGTCGTAGCCGTGGTCGACGACGTCCAGCCTCACCTTGCGCCCGCAGACGCCGCCCTTCTCGTTCAGCTGGGAGAAGTACAGCTGGTGCGCGTTGGTGATCTTGGTGTCGTTGGCGGCGAACGGGCCGGTCAGGTCCGCCATCTCGCCGAGCGTGATGGTGCCGGCGGTGACGCCGGGGCCGGTCTTGACGCCGTCGGAGCCGACGGAGTCCTGCTTGACGGCCTTGGAGCTGCAGCCGGCGGCGAGCAGGGCGAGCGCGGCCAGGCCGGCGAGGGTGCGCGTGCGGTTCATGGACGTCCTCCGCGGGGGTGGGGTGTGGTGGATGGGTGCGTGCGGACGGCGGGGGGCGCGGGCAGCAGGGCGCGGACGCGGCGGGCCACCGCGGCCAGCCCGTCCGGCTCGAAGATCATCAGCACGATGACCAGGGCGCCGTAGAGGTAGCGGGCGAACGAGGACGGGTCGACGCCGCCGGAGCCCGGCTCGGCGAGCAGCGGCAGGGCGTCCACGTAGCGGCCGAGCAGCAGCGGCAGGCCGGTGACGATCGCGGCGCCGACGACCGAGCCGCCGACGACGCCCATCCCGCCGAGCACCGCCATCGCCAGGTAGTCGATCGACATCGTGAGGCCGAACGAGTCGGGCACGACCCGCCCGACGATCAGCGCGTACAGCACGCCGGCGACGCCCGCGTACACCGACGACAGCACGAACGCGGAGGTCTTGGCGCGGCGCACCGCGACGCCCATGACGGCGGCGGGGACCTCCCCGTCCCGGACGGCCTGCAGGCCGCGGCCGGGGCGCCCGGCGACGACGCCGCGCGCGAACCACCAGGCGAGCGCCGCGAGGACGACGCCGAGGTACCAGAGCAGCTCGTACTGCCCGAGCGGCACGTTGAACACGGTGATGCCGGAGTCGTCGCCGAACTTCAGGCCGAACAGCGACAGCCGCGGGGTCGGGCGCCCGTCGTAGCCGCCGGTGAGGTCGGTCGCGCTGTAGAGCACGTGCTGGCCGATGTAGACGAGCGCGAGCGTCGCGACGCCGAGGTACAGGCCGCGCAGCCGCGACGAGATCGGGCTGAACGCGAGCCCGGCGAGGCCGGCGAGCGCGGGCGCGAGGACCGCGGCGAGCCAGGTCGGCAGGCCGAGCCCGATCCGGTCGTCGGTCCCGGCGAGCGCGACGTACCCGTACGCGCCGACCGCGAGGAAGAACGCGTGCCCGAGCGACAGCTGCCCGGCGACGCCGCTGAGCAGGTTCAGGCCGATCGCGCCGATCGTGGCGGCGCAGACGAACAGCCCCATCTGCAGCAGCGAGGTGTCGGCGTAGAACGGGACGACCGCGAGGACGACGGCCGCGACGGCGAGCAGGACGCGCCTAGACACGGGCGGCCGCCTTCGTCCCGAACAGCCCGGACGGCTTGACCAGCAGCACGAGCAGCATGACCACCCACGGCATGACGGACCCGAAGCCCTGCCCGAGGAAGGTGAGCTGCCCCTGGTAGCCGGACGCGAGGCTCTCCGCCAGGCCCATGATCACGCCGCCGACGAGCGCGCCGGTCATCGAGTCGAGCCCGCCGACGACCGCGGCGGGGAACGCCTTGAGCGCGGTCTGCCCGGTCGCGGCGTCCATGCCGGGCGACGGGGAGGCGGTCAGGAACACGCTGGCGACGGCGGCGAGCGCGCCGGCGATCGCCCACGCGCTGAGCGTCACCCGGTTGTGCCGGACGCCCGACAGCATGGCGGCCTCGGTGTCCTCGGCGGTGGCGCGCATCGCCACGCCCCAGCCGGTCCGCTGGAACGCCAGCCCGAACAGGCCGATGAGCACGAGCGCGGTGGCCATCGCGGCGACGCGCGTCTGCGCGACGGTGACCGGGCCGATGTTCACCACGGCGTTCCCCCACGGGTCGCCGAGGTGCAGCATGTCGGACCCGATCCGCCGGGTGAGGTCGGTGAGCAGCACGATGTCCAGCCCGATGGTGACGATCGCGGCGACGTCGTGGCGGGCGCCGCGCTGGCGCAGCGGCCGGATCAGCAGCCGGTCCACGAGCATCGCGAACGCGGCGGTCGCGGCGACGCCCGCGAGCGCGGCGAGCCAGAACCCGGTGTGCGGGGACAGCCGGGCGATGACGTAGCCGCCGCCGAGCAGCGTCGACCCCTGCGCGAAGTTGATCACGTCGGTGCTGCGGAACACCACGACGAACCCGACGGAGATCAGCGCGTACAGCATGCCCAGCGACACGCCGTTGACCAGCAGCTCGATCAGCTTGGTCACTTGTCCTCCTGATGCTGGTCCTGGTTGGCCACGGCCTCGGTCCCGGCGCCGGTCCCGGCCTCGGTCCCGGCGTCGGTCCCGGCGTCGGTCTCGCCGAGGGCGCCGCCGAGGTAGGCGCGCAGCACCTCGGGGTGGCGGCGCACCTCGTCCGGGGCGCCGTCGGCGACGAGCCGGCCGAAGTCGAGGACGGTCACCCGGTCGGAGACGTCCATGACGAGGGTCATGTCGTGCTCGATGAGCAGGACGGACACGCCGGTGCGGTCGCGGACGTCGCGGATGACCCCGGCGGTGCGGGCGGTCTCCTCGTCGTTCATGCCGGCGACGGGCTCGTCCAGCAGCAGCACCGACGGCTCCATCGCCAGCGCCCGGGCGAGTTCGAGGCGCTTCTTGTCGCCGTAGGACAGCAGCCCGGCGGGCCGGTCGAGCAGCCGGGACATCCCGACGAGCTCGGCGATCTCGGCGGCCTTCGCGCGTCCCTCGCGGGCCTCGCGGCGCGCGGACGGCAGCCGCAGCCCGGACGCGATCACCCCGGCGCGGGTCAGCACGTGCCGGCCGAGCAGGATGTTCTCCAGCACGGTCTGCCGTCCCGACAGGGCGATGTTCTGGAACGCGCGGCCGATGCCGAGCCGCGCGATGCGGTGCGGCGCGAGCCCGGTGAGCCGGTTCCCGCCGAGCGTGACGCTCCCGCGGTCGGGGGCGTAGACGCCGCAGATGACGTTGAAGGTGCTGGTCTTGCCGGCGCCGTTCGGGCCGATGACGGCGTGCACGGTGCCCGGCTCGACCCGGAACGACACCCCGTCCAGGGCGGTGACCCCGGCGAAGCTCAGCGCCACGTCCTCGACGGCCAGTACCGCGTCTTCGGCGGCCTGTTCCCCGGTCACGGCTTCACCCCCATGTACAGCTCGCGGACGCGGGCCGCGTCGATCTCCTCGCCGACGCGTCCGGACAGCGAGACCCGGCCGACGTCCAGCACGTAGGCGGTGCCGGCGAGGCTGAGCGCCATCGCGGAGTTCTGCTCGACGAGCAGCACCGCGGTGCCCTGCCGGTTGATCTCGTGGACGGCGTCGGCGATCCCGGCGATGATCTTCGGCGCGAGGCCGAGGGACGGCTCGTCCAGCAGCAGCAGGCGGGGCCGCGCCATCAGCGCGCGGCCGATCGCGAGCATCTGCTGCTCGCCACCGGACAGCATCCCGGCGCGCGCGCCGAGCTTCCTGGTGAGCGCGGGGAACAGGGTGAGCACGCGTTCGCGTTCCCGCGCGCGCTCGCCGCGGTTCTTCAGCGCGCTGCCGCCGACCCGCAGGTTCTCCTCGACGGTGAGCCGGCCGAACACGTGCCGTCCTTCGGGGACCTGCACGATCCCGCGGCGGACGATGTCGGCCGCGTCCCGGCCGGTCACGGGCTTGCCGTCCCAGCTGATCGAGCCCTGCCGGACGGCGCCGCGGTGCAGCCGCAGCGTGGAGGAGATCGCGCGCAGGACGGTGCTCTTCCCGGCGCCGTTGTTGCCGAGCAGCGCGACGACGGACCCGGCGGGCACCCGCAGCGACACGCCCTTGAGGACGCGTCCGGCGCCGCCGTACTCGACGTGCAGGTCGTCGACGACGAGGGCCGGCCCGCCGGTCATGACGCCCGCTCCTCGCGCAGCCGCTTCTTGAGGATCTTGCCCATCGCGTTGCGGGGCAGGTCGTCGACGAACTCGACGGCGCGGGGCCGCTTGTACCCGGCGACCCGCCCCTCGGTGAACGCGACGAGGTCGTCCTCGGTGGCGTCGGCGCCCGCGGCGCGCTCCACCACCGCGTGGACGCGCTCGCCGAGGTCGGCGTCCGGGACGCCGATCACCGCGACGTCGGCGACGGCCGGGTGGGCGCGCAGGGCCTCCTCGATCTCGGCGGGGTAGATGTTCACCCCGCCCGCGATGATCATGTCGGTGCGGCGGCCGGTGACGTAGAGGTAGCCGTCGGCGTCGAGGTGGCCGAGGTCGCCGGTGCGGAAGTAGCCGCCGGCGTCCAGGACGTCGGGGCCGAGCGGGCCGCGGCCGAGGTACTCGGGGATCATCCGCGGGGTCCAGACGAGGATCTCGCCGGTCTCCCCCTCCGGCAGCGGGGCGCCGCCGTCGCCGACGATCTTCACCTTGACGTGCCGGAACGGCCGGCCCGCGGCGCCGGGCTTGCGGCGGTGCTCCTCGGGCCGCATCCCGGCGATCATGCTGGCCTCGGTGCAGCCGTAGCCCTCGTAGAGCAGGCCCTCGCCGAAGTACTCGAACACCCGCTCCTTCAGCACGTACGGGACGGGCGCGGCGCCGACGCTGACCTTGCGCAGGCTCGACACGTCGTACTTCGCGCGGACCTCCGGCGGCAGCGCGAAGATCCGCTGCAGCATGGTCGGGACGGCGTGCCAGTGCGTGACCCGGTGCTCCCCGATCAGCCGCAGGGCCTCCTCGGCGTCGAACCGGCGCTGCAGGACGGCGACGCCGCCGTTGCCGAGGCACGCGTTGGCGTGGTTCGGGCCGGCCGCGTGGTGCATCGGCATGTTCAGCAGCGCGCGCCGGTCGTCGCCGGAGGAGAAGTCGTCGAACCGGGTGGAGTCGAGGTAGCAGCTGAGGATGTCGGGGTCGGCGGTCGGCGTCTGCCGGAACGCGCCCTTGGGGCGGCCCGTCGTGCCGGAGGTGTAGACGATGAGCTGCGCCTGGTTCCGCGCGACGCGCGGCTCCGGGTCCGGCTGCTCGGCGAGCAGGTCCGCCAGGCCGAGCAGTCCGTCCGGCGGGTCGACGTGCGCGACGAGCCCGGCGCCGGCGGCGCGCAGCGCGTCCTCCACCGGGCCGGGGTCGCGGACGTCGAGGAACGCCGCCTCGGTGCGGCTGTCCTCGGCGATGTAGGCGAGTTCGGCGGGGGTGAGCCGCAGGTTCATCGCCACCTGGATCGCGCCGAGCTTGGCGAGGGCCGCGTTGACGACGAACCATTCGATCCGCGGCCGGACGGCCACGCCGATGCGGGAGCCGGCGCCGTAGCCGCGGGCGGCGAGGGCCGCGGCGAGCCGGTCGGCGCGCTCGTTCCACGCCGCCCAGGTCAGGCTCCGGCCGCCCTCGACGAGGGCGGCGGCGTCCGGACGGGTGCGGGCGAAATGTTCGGGTCCGGCTGTCGCTTGTGCGTTCAGCTCCGCCTCCTCGGCTGGTGCACACGGCGCTGACCTGCACAGATCGGGCCCGGTGCTGTGTCGTCGATCACAATGGCGAGGACGATAACAAACTTCTTGGACATTCAGCAAGGATTCCCTCATGCTGGGCCCATGCCCGAACCCCACCCCGCGGCCCCCGCGGCCGCCATCGCCGACCCGCGCCCCTCCGGCCCGCCCGACCTGCGCGGCGTCGCCTGCACCGCCTGCGGGCGGGTCGCCTTCCCCGCCCAGGACCTCGGCTGCGAGCGGTGCGGCGCGGACGGCGCGGCGCTGCGTCCCGCCGCCCTCGCCGGCACCGGGACCGTCGCCGCGGCCGCCGTCGTGCGCCGCCACGACGGCCCCGGCATCGACGCCCCGTTCACGGCCCTCGCGATCGTCCTCGACGACGGCCCCTTCGTGCACGCGCTGCTGGACGGGGACGGCGGCCCCGCGCCGGGCACCCGCGTCGAGGCCGTCGCCGCCGGGACGGACGGCGACGGCGCCATCGTGGAAGTGCGGTTCGCCGTCTCGGGAGACGCCGCGGGAGGTGCCGCGTGAAGCTGCGCGACATGCGGCCGGTGTACGTGATCGGCATCGGCCTGCACCGGTACCGGCCGCTCAGTGACGTGCCCTACGTCCGGCTCGGGCTCACCGCCGTGCGGGCCGCCCTCGCCGACGCCGGCATCGCCTGGCGCGACGTGCAGGGCGCCTACACCGGGGCGACGCGGCTCGGCATGGCGGTGTCGCGGCCGATGCTCCGCCACCTCGGCGCGACCGGCATCCCGATGACGCAGGTCGAGAACGCCTCGGCGTCCGGGTCGTCGGCGTTCCGGCTGGCGTGCATGGAGGTCGCCGCCGGGGTGTCCGACGTCGTCCTCGCCATGGGCGTCGACAAGCCGGCGCCGGTGAAGCGCGCCGAGTCGCTGGCCGGGCTGCCGAGCCTCGCGGGCGGGCACATCGTCCCGTTCACCAAGTACGCGCTGCTCGCCGACGAGTACATGACCCGGTACGGCGCGTCCCCCGCCGACATCGCCGCCGTCGCGGTGAAGAACCACCGCAACGGCGCGAGGAACCCGTTCGCGCACCGGCAGAAGGAGCGCACGCCCGAGGAGGTGCTCGGCGACCGGCCGATCGCCGGCCACTTGACCCGGCTCCAGTGCTGCCCGGTCGGCGAGGGCGCCGCCGCGGTGATCGTCGCGTCCGCCGAGGCCGTCGAGCGGCTCGGCGTGGACCGCGCCCGGTGCGTGCGCGTGACCGCGTCGGCGCAGCGCAGCGAGGAGCTGTACGGGCCGAAGAGCTTCGACGCCGAGCTGACCCGCGAGACGACCGCCGCCGCGCTCGCCGACGCCGGCGTCGCCCCGTCCGGCGTGGACGTCGTCGAACTGCACGACGCGTTCTCGATCGAGGAGCTCCAGTACGTCGAGGCGATGGGCCTGTGCGGCGAGGGCGAGGCCGCCGGACGGCTCCGGGCCGGCGAGTTCGACATCGGCGGGCGGTGCGCGGTGAGCCCGTCCGGCGGGCTGCTCGCCATGGGCCACCCGGTCGGCCCGACCGGCGTCGGGCAGGTCGCCGAGGTGACCCGGCAGCTGCGCGGCGAGGCCGGCGACCGGCAGCAGCCGGGCGCCCGCACCGGGATCGCGCACATGGTCGGCGTCGGCGCGGTGTGCATCGTCCACGTCCTCGAAGGCCCCGCACCGCAAGGCGAGGCACGGTGAAGGTCGACGCGCGCCTTCCGCAGGGCCTCCCGCTCGACGGCGTGGCACGCACCGCCCGGGCCTGCGAGGACGCCGGATACGACGGGCTGTGGGCGCGCGAGTCGGCGCACGACCCGTTCGTCCCGCTCGGCGTCGCGGCCGAGCACACCGCGGCGCTGCGGCTCGGCACGTCCATCGCCGTCGCGTTCGCGCGCAACCCGATGAACCTCGCCCACCTCGGCCACGACCTGGCCTTCTACAGCCGCGGCCGGTTCGCGCTCGGCCTCGGCAGCCAGGTCCGCGCGCACATCGAGCGCCGCTACTCGATGCCCTGGAGCGCGCCCGCGCGGCGGATGGCCGAGCTGATCGCCGCCGTCCGCGAGATCTGGCGGTGCTGGGCGAGCGGCGACCGGCTGGCGTTCGAGGGCGACTTCTACCGGCACACGCTGATGACCTCGGCGTTCACCCCGGCGCCGCACCCATTCGGGACGCCGCCGATCCTGCTGGCCGCCGTCGGGGAGAAGATGACCGAGGTCGCCGGCGCGGCGGCGGACGGGCTGCTCGTCCACGGCTTCACCACGCCGCGCTACCTGCGCGAGGTCACGCTGCCGACGCTCGGCCGCGGGCTCGCCGCGTCGGGCCGCGACCGGATCGAGGTGAGCGCCCCCGTGCTGCTCGCCACGGGCGCGACCGAGGAGGCCATGGCGGCGTCGGTGCGGGCCGTCCGCAAGCAGATCGCGTTCTACGGCAGCACCCCCGCCTACCGTCCGGTCCTGGAGCTGCACGGATGGGCGGAGCTGGCCGACGAGCTGCACGAACTGTCCCGCGCGCAGCGGTGGGACGCGATGACCGGGCTGGTCGGCGACGACGTGCTGAACGCGTTCGCGGTCGTCGCCGAACCGGACGGGGTGGCCGGCGCGGTCCGGGACCGCATGGACGGCCTGGCCGACCGGATCAGCTTCTACACCGTCGCCGACACCGATCCCGAGATCCTGGCGCGGGCGGCCCGCCGGCTCGGGGCTTAGCTCCGGGCCGTCAGGCGGCGCCGTCGAGGACCTCGCGCAGCCTGCGCGCGAACGCCTCGGGCTCGCCGGGGTGGCCGAACTCGTCGCCGAGGAAGCCGCTGTGGTGGCTCGGGAACCCCGTCGCCGGCAGGCCCAGCAGCGCGGCCGCGGCCTCCGAGGTGCGTCCGGTCAGCAGGCCCTTCGACTCCTCCCCCACCGCGATCACGATCCGCGTCGGCGCCGCCTTCAGCGCCTCGACGTCGAGCCGGTACCCGCTGACCGCCCAGGAGCGGTCGGACAGCAGCGGGTCGCCGCGCGAGCCGTCGTCCTCGGCCGGCATCCCGAACTGCGCCGGGTCCGGCGCCGGGAGCGCGAGGTAGTCGTCGGTGAACTCGCCCTGCCACGAGGCCATCGCTATGAAGGCCGCCATGCCGGCGCCCGAGCCCTTGGCCTCGTAGACGTCCCGGACGGCGGCCCGCGCGCGCTCGGCGGCCTTGGCGTCGGGGAGCGCCGGGATCAGCGGCGGCTCGTGCGCCACCAGGACCGTCACGTCGCCCGGATGGGCGGCGACGAGCGCGAGCGCGGTCACCGCGCCGCCGCTGCTGGCGAACATCTCGACCGGGCCCGCGCCGAGCGCCTCGATGATGGCGTGCACGTCCTCGGCCTGGACCTCGGGGGCGTGGTCGGTCCTGCCGTCCTTGCGGACGCTGCGGCCGAGGCCGCGCGGGTCGTAGGTGACCACGGTGCGGTCGGGGAAGTGCGACGCCGGCGTCGCGAACCCGCTCGCGTCCATCGGCTGGCCGATCATGAGCAGCGGCGGGCGGCCGCCGGCGGGAGGCAGCGGCCCGCGGACGTCGTAGACGAGGTCGGCTCCGGGGGTGTGCAGTGTCCTGGTGTCCATGCCCGTACCGACCGCCGGCGCGCCGGGAACTCATCGCCGCGCAGAGGCGGCATTCGTTCAGGGGCGGCATTCGTTCAAGGGCGGCATTCGTTCAAGGGCGGCATTCGTTCAAGGGCGCAGGCCGTTGACCACCGACGAGACCGCGGCGCGCCGCGCCTCGTCCAGGTCGAACCCGTCCGGGTCGACGAGGAACTGCAGCGTGATGCCGCGCAGGATGCCGCCCAGGTAGACGGCCGTGCCGCCCGGGTCGACGTCGGCGCGGACCGTCCCGTCCTCGACGCCGCGGACGATCCACTCCTCGAACTCGGCGCGCATCTCCGCCAGCCGCGTCGCCATGGCCTGCCGCAGCTCGGCGAGGTCGCCGACCGACTCCAGCGCCAGGACCAGCACCACCTTCGCCGGCACCGGGTCGCGGCCGAGCCGGGACAGGTACGAGTCGAGCATCAGCTCGATCGCCTCCAGGCCCGGCAGGTCCTGCTCTTTTCGGCGCAGCACCTGGCTGACGTAGGAGTCGCGGATCGTCGTCAGGACCGCCTCCATCAGCCCCTGCTTGGAGCCGAAGTGGTAGCCGACCAGGCCGCGGCTGACCCCGGCCTCCTCCTGGATCCGCGCGACGGTCGTGCTGCGGTACCCCTCGTCGGCGATGATCCGCATCGTGGCGTCGACGAGCGCGCGCTTGGAGGCGTCGCTGCGTTCGCCCTGGGTGAGCTGCCGGCCCGCCACGGGTCCCCCTGCACGAATTCCCATTGGTGACTGGGTCACATTACCGGCGCGGGGCCGTCATTTCCGCCAAGACGGCGCACGGCCCTCGCCGAAGGCCTTCAGGCCCTCGTCGCGGTCGGGCGAGTCCAGCGCGGGCCGCGCGACGGCCATCTGCGCGTCGAACGCCTCGTCCTCGCCGCTCCACTCGAACGCGCGGCGGACGATCTCCTTGGTGGCCCGCACCGCGAGCGGCCCGCCGAGCAGGATCCGCTCGGCCAGTTCGAGCGCGGCGTCCACCGCGTGCCCGGGTTCGGCGAGCTTCCCGACGACGCCCCAGCGCTCCAGGTCGCCGGCGCCGTAGCGGTCGCCGGTGAGGGCCATCATCATCGCCGCGTGGTACGGCATGCGGCGCGGCAGCCGGATCAGCCCGCCGCCGACGGCGACCAGGCTGTGCCGGACCTCGGGCAGCCCGAAGAGCGCGTCCCGCGCCGCCACGATCAGGTCGCAGCTCAGCGCCAGCTCGAAGCCGCCGGCGAGCGCGTAGCCCTCCACCGCCGCGATCACCGGCTTGCCGACCGACCGCCGGGTGAACGCGGCGACCTGCGCCTGCCGGTTCCGGTAGCTCGGCTCGCCGCGGCGCGCCGCCTTCAGGTCGCGGCCGGAGCAGAAGTTGCCGCCCGCGCCGGTCAGCACCGCGACCGAGGCCGCGTCGTCGGCGTCGAACCGCTCGAACGCCTCCTGCATCGCCTCCCGCAGCTCCAGGTCGATCGCGTTGTACACGCGCGGCCGGTTCAGCGTGATGATCTCGACGGCGCCGCGGCGCTCGGTCTGCACGACACTCATGTGGTCCTCCTCAGAGCGCGAACGAGTAGCCGCCGTTGACCGGGACGGTCTGCCCGGTGATCCACGACGCGGCGTCGGAGGCCAGGAACAGCACGAGGTTCGCCGCGTCCTCGGGCTCCCCGGCGCGCCGGATCACGTACTTGGCCATGATCTTCTTGAAGCGCTCCTCGTCGGCGAACCGGCCCTCGGTGCGCGGCGTCCGCGTCGCGGCGAGCGAGATGCAGTTGGCGGTGATCCCGTACCGGCCGGTGCTCGCGGCGACCGACCGGGTGAACCCGGCGGCGCCGCCCTTGGCCGCCGAGTACGCCTCGCGGCCCGGCTCCCCGACCCGTCCGGCGTCGGAGATGACGGTGACGATCCGGCCGTAGCCGCTCTCGATCATGCCGGGCAGGACGGCGTGCACGTTGTTGAGCACGCCGAACAGGTTGGTGCCGAGGTAGCCGTGCCACTCGGCGGGCGTCTGCTTCCAGAACGGCCGGGTCATCTCCTCGGTCGGCTGCGGGCCCGCGTTCCCGGCGTTGTTCACCAGGATGCCGATCGGGCCGAACTCCCCGGCGGCCCGCGCGACCGCGGCCGTCACCGCGTCGAGGTCGCCGACGTCGCCCGCGACCGGCAGCGCCTTGACGCCGAGCGCGCGCACCTCCTCGGCGACCTTCTCGGCCCGCTCGGCCCGGAAGTCGTTGACCACGACCGCGCCGGCGCCGTGCTCGGCGAAGTGCAGGGCCACCCGGCGGCCGACGCCCTGCCCCGCCCCGGTGACCAGCGCCGTCCGCCCCTTGAGGTCAAGGATGTCCGCCATCGCTACCGCCTCTCACG
The DNA here is from genome assembly GCF_017573465.1 of Actinomadura violacea. Classification (GTDB taxonomy): domain Bacteria; phylum Actinomycetota; class Actinomycetes; order Streptosporangiales; family Streptosporangiaceae; genus Spirillospora; species Spirillospora violacea. The sequence goes on along the minus strand of NZ_JAGEPF010000020.1, from coordinate 135,611 downwards.
CAACTTGTTTGCTGATCGTACAGCATAAAAAGTCGCCGTCCAGCGGCCGGCGCCGGCCCGCCGGGCGATCACCAGACGAAGGCGGCCATCTTGTTCCCCTCGCCGCCGAGCCCGGTCGGGGTGCGGGCGCCGGTCGCCAGGTTCATCCGCATGCCCTTGCCGTTGCGCAGGTAGAGGACGAACCGCCCGCTCGCGTCGACCACCGGCCCGCCGTTGTCACCGTCGCCGGGCACCCACTGGTCCAGCACCTTCGAGGACGCGCCCGGAGATCCCGGGAGCCGTACGAGCCGCACGGAGTACTGCCGGTCGAGCACGATGATCCGGTCGCCGCCGGGCAGGAGCACGGGACGGTCCGCCTCCCCCGTTCCCGCGAACGTGCGGGTGGCCCGCAGCACGCCGCCGCGGCTCCGCGGGCCGAGCCGTCCCGCCGACGCGTCCGAGGTCCACAGCAGCGACCCGTCCGCGCCCCAGGCGACGGACAGGACCGGCACGCGGCTCCCCCAGGTGGTGGCGCGGCCCGTCCGCAGGTCCCAGACCGCGACGCCCTCCCCGGACGGCGTGCTCACCAGCATCGCCAGGCGGGTGCCGTCCGGCGACGCCGTCAGGCCGTCGAGCGACGACCAGCGCGACGGCGCGGCGGTACCGGTCGGCGCGGCGGTACCGGTCGGCGAGGCGGACGGCACGACCGCGTCCAGGTCGGCGGCCCTCGGCGCCTGGGCGACGAGGACCGCGTCGCCGTCCGGCCGTCCCCGGTCGTCCACGTGGACGCGGGCCACCAGCGCCCGGCCGGCCGCCTTCCTCCCCACCGTGAAGAAGAACGTGCGGTCGTCGGCGGCGGCCGTCGCCTGCCCCGCCCAGAGGGGGCGGTAGCCGGCCGGGGGCCGCACCGTGCCGAGGACCTCGCCGGTGCGCACCCGCACGACCTGCGGGTCGTGCGCGTCCTGAAGCCGGAGCGCGAGGTCGGGCGACCGGGCCGGCCGCACCGGCGTGACGTCGAGGGCGCGCGGTACGAAGGACGGATCGTCGGCGCTCCCGCCGCCCTTGAGGAGGCCGGCGGTCAGCAGGACGGCCAGCGTGGCGGCGACCGCCGCCGCGACCGCCAGGAACGGGTACGCCCCGCGCCGCGCCCGGCCGTCCTCCGGCCAGTCGGGTTCCGGCGGTGCCTCGACGCGGGCCGTCGCGTCCTCGAACGCGGTCCGCAGGCGGTTCTCCAGTTCGGCGCTCATCCGTTCCCTCCCAGGAGTTCCTCGAGGCGGCGCAGGGCGCGCGAGATCGTGGACGAGACCGTGCCGCGGCTCACTCCGAGCGTGGCCGCGATCGCGTGGTCGTCGAGGTCGAGGAAGAAGCGCAGCACGACGACCTCGCGCTGCCGGCGGGTGAGCCGGTCCAGCGCCGCGAGCACCTCCGTCCGCTCCTCGCGCAGCAGCACCGCCTCCGCCGCCGAGCCGTCCGGCACCGGCCGCGGGACGCGGGCGGACGCGGCGACCTTCCGCCGCCGCAGCGCCGACCGGCAGCCGTTGACCACGGACGTGCGCAGATACGCCTCGGGGCTCTCCGGCGAGCCGCGCCGCCTCCAGCGGCGGTGCAGGCCGAGGAACGCCTCCTGCACGACCTCCTCGGCGACCCCTTCGTCGTCGATCAGGAGCACGGCCGTGCGGACGAGCGTCCGCGCGTGCTCCTGGAACAACGCGGACAGAGCTTCTCTTGACACGCCGGTGGCCGCCCTTCCTAGAGCCTCTACCAAGAGAAGACGTGCGACCGCCCCGATTGCTGAAGACCGTTTTCCGCGAGCCTTGGAACGCGGAAGCGGCGCCACGGCCGTTCGCCGGGGCGCCGCTCGGATCACGGGTCAGAGGAGGGCGTACATGCGGATGGCGACGGTCTCCTCCTCGGGTGCGCGGGCGAGTCCGACGAAGACGGTCCGGGCGAGCCACCGGTGCGCCGGCGCATCGGTGCGGAAGACGGGCGACGTCCGGTAGTAGACGCCCGGCCAGGACACCTGGAGGTCGCCGTCGTGCTGCTCGGGGCTGCCGGCCTCGTCCTCGTGGTAGTAGCCGCGGTTGACGATGTCGATGACCGCGCCGTCCTCGGCCCGCAGCAGGTAGCGGGCGTCGAGCTGGCAGACGTCGCCGCGGGTGCTCGACCAGTCGCCGCCGCCGGGCAGGACGGTGCCGCGCAGCAGCGGGCCGTGGACCGTGCCGCCGGTGATGGGGGTGAACTCGGTACGCTCGCCGTCGCCGTGTCCGACGTGGAGGGTGGGGGCGAGCTCGGCGCGGATCTCGAAGGCGAAGGTCAGGGCGGGGGCGAACGGGGGCTGCGTGTCGGGCATGGCGGCAGGCTAGCGACCCTGCGCGCGATATACAACGGCGTTGTACATCATTGTTGCATCTCGTCGCCCGGCCCGGCCAGGGCGGCGAGGCGGCGGGCCAGCCGGGCGGCGGCCTCCCGCAGCTCCGGCGGCTCCAGCACCCGCGCCTCGAACCCCAGCCGGACGACCTGCACCGCCAGCCGGTCCAGGTCGTCGCCGCCGACGACGAGCACGCACCACCCGTCCCGGTCGTCCTCGACGCGTCCCACCTGCGGCGGCACCAGGTCCAGCACCTCTTCGGGACGGGCGCGCACCCGGATCCGCGCGAGGTGCCGGTACGGCGCCTCCGCCACCGAGCGCTGCACGTAGGCGACCGGGTCCGGATGCTCCCGCACCGGGAAACCCCAGGTCGTCGCGGTGACGTCGCGCATCCGGTCCAGCCGGAAGGTACGCCAGCCGGCGCGGTCGACGTCCCAGGCCATCAGGTACCAGCGGCGGCCCGTGGCGACCATCCGGACCGGCTCCACCGCCCGCTCGCCCTCGGCGCCGCCGCGGGCGGCGTACCGGAACCGCACCCGCACCGCGTCGCGGCAGGCCCGCGCGAGCGTCACCAGAACCTCCGCGTCGACCACCGCCCCGGGCCCGGCGAGCGTCTCGGTGGCGCCGTGCACCGCCCGCACCTCGGCGCGCAGCCGGGGCGGCATCACCTGGTCGAGCTTCGCGAGCGCGCGCAGCGCCGCCTCCCCCGCGCCGGCGACCGTCCCGCCCGCCGCCAGCCGCAGCGACACCGCCGTCGCGATCGCCTCCCCGTCGTCGAGGAGCAGCGGCGGCAGCCGGGTGCCCGCGCCGAGCCGGTAGCCGCCGCCGACGCCCGGCGCGGCGTGCACGGGGTAGCCGAGCGCGCGCAGCCGCTCGACGTCGCGGCGCACCGAGCGGTCGGTGACGCCCAGCTCGGCCGCGAGCTCGGCGGCGGTCCAGGACGGCCGCGCCTGGAGCAGCCCGAGCAGCCGCAGCACCCGCTCGGTCGTCGCCTCGACGGTCACGCGCCCATCGTTCCACGCGATCGCGGAACGAACCTGTCCGCGATATGGGGAAGGCTGGGGGCCATGACGAACCACAAGGCCCGCGAGGTCCAGATCACCTTCGACTGCGCGGACCCCGCCGCCCTGGCCGCCTTCTGGGCCGACGCGCTCGGCTACCGGCTCCAGGACCCGCCGCAGGGCTTCGACTCCTGGGAGCAGGCCCTCGACGCGATGGGCGTGCCGCCCGAACGCCGCAACGACGCCTCGGCGGTCGTCGACCCCGGCGGCTCCGGCCCGAGGCTGTTCTTCCAGCGGGTGCCGGAGGGGAAGCAGGCCAAGAACCGCGTGCACCTCGACGTGCGGGCGGCCCCCGGCCTCACGGGCGACGCGCGGATGGCGGCGCTGGAGGCGGAGGCGGACCGGCTCGTCGCCCGCGGCGCCGCCCGCGTCCAGCGCCACGAGCCCGCGCCCCCGCTCGGCGCCGGCCACATCGTGATGACCGACCCCGAGGGCAACGAGTTCTGCCTGGACTGACCGCCCGCCGGCCCGAGGTCAGCGGGCGTCCCGGGACCCGGGCGCGAGGCGGCGCAGGACGTTGTGGGTGATCCGCTCGGTGAACGGGTCGCGGGCGATGAGCCCGCTGACCCACTCGCAGGTTCCGGCGTTGAAGACGGTGCCGCCGCGCTCGAAGACACCGATCATCGCCGCGCCGTACCGGGCGTCGCGCCGGAACTCGGGCGGGTCCCCGTCGTAGAGGGCGCCGATGAGGCCGATGGCCTCGCCTTCGGGCGCGCCGAGCGGGACCCGGCCGCCCCAGCGGTCGATCTCGCCGACGACGGCGGGCGCCATGGCCAGGATCTCCAGGTTCGCCGGCGCGCCGTCCTCGTGCGTCGGGTACGGCAGTCCCTTGCGGAACGTGTAGTCGACGCCGTCCACCTCGAACGACACGATGCACGCGTCGCCGCCGAACACGTCCCCGTAGTAGAGGTCGGTGCCCTCGAACGCCCAGTGGTCCGGACGGTAGACGGTGTACCCGCCGCTGGAGCGCGGCGTGGTCGAGCCGTAGCGGGCGTAGGCGCCGCCGAGACCGGTCAGGCCCATCGTCGCGGCGCCCGGGCGGCCGATGCCCGGCGCGTCCCAGGCGGTGGTGTCCCGGGACGGGGCGGCCGCGGCGACCGGGTCCGCGCCAGGGGCCTTGTGGCAGATCTGGGTGGCGCCGCCGTCCTCGAACCGCACCTGCCAGATGTAGTTGGCGCCGAACCGGGCGAGGTTACCGCCGCCGTCGACGAACGCGTCGGCGGCGTCGCGCATCTCGGCCGTCCAGTACTCGTCGTGGCCGACGATGACGAGGCTCTCGTAGCCGTCGAGGAGTTCGGGGCGGTAGTGCAGGTCGTGCTGGGTGAGGTAGTCCAGCCGGTAGCCGTTGCGCTCCGCCCAGCCCGCGAACGGCCGCTCGTAGGTCGCCCAGAGGGCGTCGGCATGGTGGCGGGAGTAGCCGTTGGCGTAGGCCCATTCGTAGGCAGGGTGGCGCGGCTCCCACCCGATCGGCGGAACGTCGGTGTGCCGGTTGCGGGCGGCCCCTTCGGGCTTGCGCAGCATTCCCCGCGCGATCGGACGCAGCGCGGACTGCCGAGGCGTCGGAACGTCGACATACGGGTCGTCACCGAGTCCGCGATAGGCGTTCGCACCGCCCCAGTCGTTGTAGGCGAGCATCGTGCTGGTGGTGAGGACCAGGGCAGCTGCGGCACGCTCCCCCGCCTTCGCCCGGACGACGAAGAAGTGCTCGCGCTCGTGCCGGCGCCCGTGCTCGTCGTCGATGCCGACGATGACGAGGTAGAACCCGGACGGCCAGTCCGCCCCCACCGGCACCGTGAACGCGACGGGCCAGCCGCAGCCGGTGGCGTACGCGTCGTCGGGCGTGGGGTGCGCCGCACCGGGCAGGCCCGTCCGGCGGAAGTACGTTCGCGGCGCGGCACCGTCCCTGACCACCTCGACGTCGTAGACGTCGGCGGTGGTGTGGACGTGCACGGCCACCTCGTCCCCCGGGTCGTAGCCGAAGCGGTCGGTGTAGCACCAGATCTCACCGACGGCGGGATCGTTGCGGGGCCGTTCTGGCTCCCAGCCGGGGATGGACCAGGCGTAGCGGGGCGGGAGTGTCATGGCGTCCTCTCAGGAGGCGAACGGGTCGGTGGAGCCGACGCGGGCGTAGACGTCGGGCCGGGCGGACCGCAGCCACAGCGCCCGGACGCACCCGGCGGCGAACGCGACCGGCAGCGGGAGCATGATCAGGGTGTTGCCGGTGGCGCCCATGCCGGTGAGCACCGGCAGCTTCGTCAGCAGCAGGACCAGGACGGCGCCCAGCACCAGCACGGACGCGCCCGGCGCGACCAGCCGCTGCCACGGCGACTCGCCCGCGCGGCGGCGGCCGAGGTACCCCACGACCGCGGCGGACGTCATGATCTGCAGCGCCAGGACGCCGACGAGCGTCGGCGTGTTCGTCCACACGACGACCTGCCGGTAGGGGTCGAGGCCGGACAGCCCGAACCCGGCGAGCGCCACGACGACGATCGACGTCTGCAGCACGCACGCGACGCTCGGCGTCCCGGTCGACGCGCCGACCCGGCGCAGCGCGGCGGGCAGCAGCCCCTCGCGGCCCTGCGCGAACAGGTACCGGCCGCACGCGTTCTGCAGGGCCAGCACGCCGGCGAGGTAGCTGGTCACCATCAGCACCTCCATGACCTTGGTCATGGCGCCGCCGACGTAGGCGTCGTCGAGCCGGTACACCAGCGTCGACGGGTCCCCCGAGAGCGCCGCGGCGAGCGCGTTCGGGCCGATCGCCATGTAGAGCGTCCAGCTGATGAAGGTGTAGAAGACCGCGAGGAACGCGACGGCGATGTAGGTGGCCCGGGCGACGGTGCGGCGCGGGTCGCGGGTCTCCTCGCTGTAGATGGCGGTCTGCTCGAACCCGATGTAGACGACCAGCGGGATGACGAGCATCGCGCCGAGGCCGGAGGTGAACACCCGGTCCGGCGCGAAACTCCCGGCCGACAGCCCCTCGTGGCCGCCCCGGAGAAGGACGGCGGCGGCGAGCACGAGCAGGACGCCGATCTCCCCCGTGAGCAGCACCGCCATGACCTTCGCGCCGATGTCGACCCGCCGGTACGCCATGGCGCCGACCAGCAGCGACAGCGCGACCGCCGCCACCGCCCACGGGACGTGCACGCCGAAGAGGTCCTCGATCGTCGTGGACGCGAACAGGCCCGCGGCGGCGGCGAAGCCGATCTGCCCGAGGGCGTACGCGGCGTAGGCGAGCACGGCGGCGCCGGCGCCGGGCGTCCGCCCGAGCCCCCGGGTGATGTAGGCGTAGAAGGCGCCGCTGCCGGACACGTGCCGGCTCATCGCGGCGAACCCGACGGTGAACAGCAGGTAGATCAGGCCCGCGAGCAGGTAGCCGGACGGGGTGGCCGCGCCGCCGTACACGAACGCGAGCGGCCCGAACCCGGCCATCACAGTGAGCGGCGCGGCGGCCGCGACGACGAAGAACACCAGGTCCCGGGTGCCGACGGCGCCGGATCTGAGTCCGGCGGACGGGGCGTCCGGACCGGGCGGGGCGACTGTCATGGGGGTCTCCTTCGGCGAGTTGGAGACACGCTAAAGCCGCAGGTCGGCGCGGTGCCCCTGCCGATCGGGCGGGTCCGGCGGGCCGTTTTCGCCCGATCGGAGGGTCGCCCGCTAGGCCCCCGGCCGCGGCTCGGGGCCGGCGGCGCCGTCGGCCGCCTCGCGGGCCGCCAGCGCCATCCACACATCGCCCAGCTCCCGCGCGGCCAGCCGCTTGCCGGTGAGGCGCTCCACCCGCTGGAGGCGTTCGCGCAGCGTGTGCCGGTGGATGCCCAGCCGGTCGGCGGCGCGCTCGTAGGAGCAGTCCGCCTCGATCCAGGCCCACAGCGTCCTGATCAGCTCGTCGCCGCGGCCCTTGGGGAGGCGGTCGATCGGGCCGAGGATCGCGTCGGCGTACGCGCGCAGCACCGCCGGCGGCCCGAGCCCGAGCAGCATCTGGAAGTTCGGGCGCGCCAGCGCGTCGTAGACGCCGGGGCCGCTGCGCCGTTCGAGCGCCAGCACCTGCCGGGCCTGCCGCAGGCTCAGCTCCAGCCCGTCCGGCCCCACCGGGCCGCCCATCCCGGCCGCGAGCCCCGGCAGCTCCGCCGCGAGGCGCTCCGCCAGCGCGTCCTCCTCGGGCATGATCGCGACGAGTCCGGACGCGTCGGCGGCGGCCGCGGCGCCGGGGAACGCCTCCGCGAACGACTCCAGCCGGGCCGCCGCGTCCGGGACGTCCGGCAGGTCCGGCACGACGACCACGCGGACGCGGCCGCCGCCGAGGCCCAGCGACGCCAGCACCCCCGCCGCCGCGTCCGGGGCGTGCCGTCCCGCCAGAAGCTCGCAGACCAGCCCCGCGCGGCGCCTCCGCTCGGCGCCGGCGAGCGCCTCCCGGTGCTCCAGCTCGATCGACATCAGCGAGACCGCCGAGCCGATCAGCATCCGCTGGAACGCGCCGAGCTCAGCGCCCGCGCCGCAGACCAGCACGCCGCGCAGCCGCCCGGCGCCGAGCGGCTGGAAGAGGACGTCGTCGCCGCCGTCGGTCCGGCGGGCCGACGCGTGCGGGCCCTTGCGGACGACCCGGGCGAGGTCGGCTTCGAGCGCGCCGAGCCGTCCGGCCGCGTCCTGCGGGACGGCCGCGAGGGGGCGGCCGGTCCGGTCCGTCACCACCACCCACAGGCCGGCCTCGGCGGCGAGGCCGCGCGCGATCGCCAGGACGCCGCCGGGCCGGACGGCCGCGCCGGTCAGCACGCGCTGCGCCCGCAGCGCGTGCTCGACGTCGCCGTAGCGCAGCTCGGCCAGCCGGCGGTACACCGCGTCGGTGACGGCGATGAACGGCGTCTCCTCGGGGACCTCCAGCAGCGGCAGCCCGAGCTCTTCGGCCGGCTCGGCCCACTCGGCGGGCGCGCGCCGGTACGCCAGCGTCGAGCCGAGCCCGAGCGCCACGGCGGCGACCCCGGCGCCGGCGAGCCGCCGCAGGAACGCGGCGGGGCCGCCCGCCTCGCCGGCGCGCATGCCGGTCGTCATGAGCAGCTCCCCGCCGCGCAGCCAGGGCGTCGGGTCGGGGAGCTCGGCGACGTGCGCGGACCGGATCCGGCGGCCGAGCCCCGCGCGGCCGGCCACCACCGCCAGCCGCAGCCCGGCGGCGGCCGCGATGTCGTCCACGGTCAGCCCGGAATCGCTCATTCTCCATGCGTAGCAGACGGTCCGCCGCCGGCGCTCCCGCGGTTCAGAGGCACTGGGCGGCGGGGACGATCTTGGCGCGCATGTTGAGGTCCATCATGCGCAGCGCGGCGTAGCCGAGGTCGGGGTGGATGTGGGCGACCGCGTCCCGCACCACCTTGATCTTGAAATGCCGGACGTAGGCGTCCAGCGCGCTGTAGAGGACGCACTGCTCGGTCACCTGGCCGGCGAGGATGATCTCCTCCACGCCCTCGCGGGAGAGCAGGTACTCCAGCGGCGTCCCGTAGAAGGCGCTGTGCCGGACCTTGGCCAGGAAGTCGCAGTCGTCCGGCGGGAGGATCGGCTCGACCAGGTCGGGGCGCTCGCCGTCCAGCGCGCGGCGGACCAGGTCCCGGCGGTCGGCGGTGAAGTCGCCGTGGTTGTCGTTGACGTACAGGACGCGCACGTCGCCGCGCTCGCGGGCGCGCTCCAGCAGCCGCCGCAGCGGTTCGATGATCCGCTCCACGCTCGCGGTGAGCAGGCCCGCGTCCTGGTGGCCGTAGGGGTTCAGCATGTCGACGACGATCAGCGCACTGGTGCTCACGGCCGGTGCCTGCCCGGCCTGGGCCGTCGCACACCTGGTCCGGGCGGCGCGGCGCAAGGACGGGGTCTGCCAAGGTTGGGCCGCCAGGATCGGGGATTCTCACCGGCTCCCGACCGGCGCCGCGGGCTTATGGTGACGGGTCGTCTCCCTTGGCACCCTCGGAAGGACGTGTGATGGACGAACCGCAGGGCCCGGCGCCGCGCTGGTGTTCGTGTCGAGTGCCGGACGAGCCGGCCGGCGGCCATGAGGGCCATCGGCACGGCCTCAGCCGCCGGCAGGCCCTCGGCGGGCTGACCGCCGCCGGCGCGCTGGCCCTCGCGGGATGGCCCGGGTCGGCGGAGGCCGTGACGCCCGGCAGGCGGCCCGGACGCGACGTGACGATCACCGTCATGGGCACGTCCGACATCCACAGCCACGCCCTGGACTGGGATTACTACAAGGATGCGGCGTACAGCGACAGCGCCGGGAACGTGGTCGGGCTGGCGCGGGTGTCGAGCCTGGTGAAGCAGATCCGCCGGCAGCGCGGGCGCGGTCACACGCTGCTCTTCGACGCCGGGGACACCATCCAAGGCACCCCGCTGGGCTTCTACTACGCGACCGTGGAGCCCATCACCAAGACGGGCCAGACGCACCCTATGGCGACGCAGATGAACGCCATCGGATTCGACGCCGTGGCGCTCGGCAACCACGAGTTCAACTACGGGCTGCCGTTCCTGAACAAATGGATCAGCCAGATGGACGCGCCGGTGCTGGCCGCTAACGCGGTGCACGCGGGAACGGACCGTCCGGCGTTCCGCCCCTACGTCATCAAGCGGATGCACGTGCCGGGGCATCCGCCGATCAGGGTCGGGCTGCTGGGCCTGACGAATCCTGGCGTCGCGATCTGGGACAAGGCGAACGTGTCCGGGAAGCTCGATTTCCTCGACCTGGTCGAGACCGCCAAGAAATGGGTTCCGATCGTGCGGGCGCAGGGCGTCGACGTCATGGTCGTCAGCGCGCACGCGGGCGACAGCGGACTGTCGTCCTACACGGGCGACATTCCGGTGGAGAACGCGTCGGCGATGGTCGCCCAGCAGGTCCCGGGCATCGACGCGATCCTGTTCGGGCACGCGCACATCGACGTCCCCGAGCGGTTCGTCACGAACGAGACCACCGGCGAGCCGGTGGTGATGAGCGAGCCGAAGTGCTGGGGCGAGCGGCTGTCGGTGTTCGACCTCACGCTGCGGCGCGAGCGGGGCCGGTGGAAGGTCGTCGGGAAGTCCGCGACGACGGTGAACACGAACACCGTCGAGGAGGACCCGGCGCTCGTCGGGCTGGTGAAGAAGCAGCACGACGCGGTGGTCGCCTACGTGAACCAGGTCGTGGCGACGTCCACCGAGGAGATGTCGGCGGCGGAGTCGTGCTGGAAGGACACCGCGATCCTCGACTACGTCAACGCGGTGCAGACCGCGAAGGTCACCGAGGCCGTGGCGGGAACCGAGTACGCGACCCTTCCGGTGGTTTCGATCGCGGCGCCGTTCAGCCGCCTCGCGACCTTTCCCGCCGGGAAGGTCACCATCAAGGACATCGCCGGGCTCTACATCTACGACAACACCCTTCTCGGCAGCGTCCTGACGGGTGCGCAGATCAAGGACTACCTCGAATACTCGGCGCGGTACTACAAGCAGGTCGCCGCGTCCGACCCGGTCGATCCGGCGTCGTGGACGAACGCCCACGACCTTCCCGACTACAACTACGACCAGTTCTCCGGGGTGACGTACGACATCGACATCGCCCAGGCGGAAGGGTCGCGGATCCGCAATCTGGCCTTCAACGGAACGGCGGTCGCGGACGACCAGAAGTTCGTCGTCGCGGTGAACAACTACCGCCAGTCCGGCGGCGGCGGCTTCCCGCACATCACGACGGCCCCGGTCGTCTACAACGCCCAGCTCGCGATCCGGGAGGCGATCGTGGCGTACGCGTCCGCGGCGGGGACGATCGACCCGAAGTCGTTTCACGTGGAGAACTGGAGGCTGGTCCGGAACGGCACGCCGGTCTTCTAGGTGCGGACCCGTGCGGGCCGTGGGACCCTGGTGGCGTGACCTCGGAAGGCGGGACGGCCGGCCGCCAGCGGGCCATGGGCAGGCCGCGCGCGACCTCGCCGGCCGTCCTGGAGCGGCTGGCGTTCGAGCTGTTCGCGCGCAAGGGGTTCGACGCGACGACCGTCGACGACATCGCGGCGGCGGCCGGCATCGCGCGGCGCACGTTCTTCCGCTACTTCTCCTCGAAGAACGACCTGGTGTGGGGCGACTTCGAGGGGCAGCTGCGGAGGCTGCGCGCGCTGCTCGACGAGGCGGACCCGCACGCCCCGATGATGGACGCGGTGCGCCGCGCCGTGGTCGAGTTCAACCGGTTCGACCCGCAGGACGTGCCGTGGCACCGGCAGCGCATGCAGCTGATCCTCGGGGTGCCGACCCTGCAGGCGGACGCGACGCTGCGGTACGCGTCCTGGCGGTCGGTGATCACCGCGTTCGTCGCCGGGCGCACCGGCGCGCCGGCGTCGGCGCTGGTGCCGCGGCTCGCGGGCAACGTCGTGCTGTCCGCGTGCGTCTCCGCGTACGAGTTCTGGCTGGCGTCCGGTGAGGACACGGTGCTGGCCGACGTGCTGGACGAGGCGCTGCGGCAGGTGAGCGCGGGCCTGTCGGCGGTACCGGACGGCGCCGGCTCGGTGTCGGCGTAGCCCTGGAATCGGCGTGACGCGAGCGGCATCAGCCGCCGGCGCGGACCGCTCGGGCGATCACCTCGCCGATGAGGACGGCCGTCGCGGCGGGCCCGCGCAGCGGCGCGTCCGGCAGGATCGAGGTGTCGGCGACGCGCAGCCCGGTCAGGCCGTGGACGCGGCCGTGGCCGTCGACGGCGCCGCCCATCGGGACGGTTCCGCAGGTGTGCTGGGACGTGCCGAGCCGGGCGAGGATCCACGCGTCGAGCAGGGCGTCGTCGTCCAGGGGACGGGGCGCGGGTTCGACCGGGCCGCCGGAGATATCCCCGAGTGCTTCGACGACGGCGCCCGCCGCCCGCACCGCCTCGCGCATCCGGCGCCGGTCGTCCTCGGTGTCCAGGTAGCCATAGGTGATCCGCGGTGGGACGTCGGGGTCGGCGGAGACGGTGCGGAGCGTCCCGCCGCGCCGGGGCGTCAGCACCGACACGAGGAAGGGCAGCGGCGCGCCGGGGACCGACGCCGTCCCGCCGACCAGGCCCATCACCGGCACGAGGGACTGGAGGATCTCCAGGTCGCCCGCCGCGGCGCCGCCGGACGAGGGCAGATGGAGGGCGCCGCCGAGCCAGGTACCGGACGGCGCGGGCAGCGGCCGCCGCGGCGTCCATTCCACGGTGACCTGCGGATGGTCGCTGAGCGCGGCACCGACGGCGGGCAGGTCGTGCACGACGGGGACGCCGTGCGCGGCGAGGTCGTCGGCGGGGCCGATGCCGGACAGGTGCAGCAGGTGCGGTGAGGAGAGCGAGCCCGCGCACAGGACGACCTGCCCCGCGTCCAGCACCGTCCGCCGACCGCCGCGTTCGAGGACCACCCCGGTCGCCCTGCCGCGGCTGACGACGACCGACCGCGCGACGCAGTCGCCGAGGACGGTGAGGTTGGGCCGGCGGGCCGCCTCGCCGAGCAGGTAGGCGATCCCGGTGTTGATCCGGCGGCCGTCCACCGTGTTCGACGGCACGGGGCCGAACCCGGGCGCGGCCTGGGCGTTCTTGTCGGGGTCGTCCGGGTGCCCGAGGGAGCGGGCGGCGGCCTGGAACGCGGCGGCGGCGGGATGGCCCAGGTCGGTGCGGCGGACCGGGACCGGGCCGTCGCCGCCGTGCAGCGCGGTGGCGCCGAGGTCGAGGTCGGTCTCCAGCGCGCGCATGAGCGGCAGGACCCGGTCGTAGGACCACAGGTCGCCGTGGACGGACCAGCGGTCGAAGTCCTCGCGCCGCGCCCTGATGAAGTAGCCGCCGTTGACGGTGGTCGAGCCGCCGAGGAACCGTCCGCGCGCCGCCGCGTAGGGCAGGCCGGGCGCGAGGCGGGCCGGGAACGTCCGGACGGCGGGGTTGCCCGGCTGCGCGCCGGGGACGAGCCGCGCGTCCAGCAGCCCGCCGGGGAAGTCCGAAAGTTCGGACGGCACAGGCCCGGCCTCGGCCAGCAGCACCTCGCAGCCGGGGTCCTCGCTGAGCCGGGCCGCCAGGACGGCGCCGCTGCCGCCCGCCCCCACCACGAGTACGTCGGGCCGGCGCGGGGACAGGGTGCTCACCCGGGATTCCGGCGGATCATGGAGCGGAACCTTCCTTTATGGCACTCGATGCATTTAGTATCCGTCCAGGACCGATGGTACGAGCCGCGCCGCACGCCGGAACGGCCGGGCCGTCGCACGCCGCACGAAGGAGGACCCATGGAGAACACCGCTCCGCAGAACCAGGCCGCCGAGCAGGCCGACGACCGCGCCCAGGACATCGACGTCGCCGAGTCGCTGATCGAGGAGGTCTCGATCGACGGCATGTGCGGCGTCTACTAGGCCGTCCGCCATGACTCGGCCCGTGCCGGACCTCGACCTCGACCGCGCCTGGGACCTGCACCCGCAGGTCTCGGTGCGGCCCGAGCCCTTCGGCGCGCTCCTCTACCACTTCGGGACGCGCAAGCTGTCGTTCCTGAAGGACCGCCGGCTCCTGGAGGTCGTGCGGTCCCTCGGGGAGGCGCCCACCGCCAGGGAGGCGTGCAGCCGGGCCGGCGTGCCCGCGGCGGACCTGCCGAGGTTCGGCGCGGCGCTCGGCGCCCTCGCCGGCTCCTCCATGCTCGTGGAAAGGACCCCATGACCCTCGCTCCGCAGAACCCCGCGCAGCGGTCCGGGACGCGGCTGGTCGACCTGTTCGAGTACGGGCTCGACGCGCCGATCTGCCTGACCTGGGAGCTCACCTACGCCTGCAACCTGTCGTGCGCGCACTGCCTGTCCAGCTCCGGGCGGCGCGACCCGCGCGAGCTGAGCACCGAGGAGTGCAAGGCCGTCATCGACGAGCTGGAGGCCATGCAGGTCTTCTACGTCAACATCGGCGGCGGGGAGCCGACCGTCCGGCCGGACTTCTGGGAGCTGCTGGACTACGCCACCGCGCACCACGTGGGCGTGAAGTTCTCCACCAACGGCGTCCGGATCACCCCGGAGGTCGCCGAGCGGCTCGCCGCCAACGACTACGTCGACGTGCAGATCTCGCTGGACGGCGCGACGCCCGAGGTCAACGACGCGGTCCGCGGCCCCGGCTCCTACGACACCGCGATCCGCGCGATGCGGAACCTGCGCGACGCGGGGATGAAGAACTTCAAGCTGTCGGTGGTGTGCACGCGGCACAACATCCCGCAGATGGACGCGTTCAAGGCGATCGCCGACGAGTACGGCGCGCAGCTGCGGCTGACGCGGCTGCGCCCGTCCGGCCGCGGCGCGGACGTGTGGGACGAGCTGCACCCGCGCCAGGAGCAGCAGCGCGAGCTGTACGACTGGCTGGTCGCGCACGGCGACAGCGTGCTGACCGGCGACTCGTTCTTCCACCTGTCCGCCTACGGCAAGGCGCTGCCCGGCCTGAACCTGTGCGGCGCGGGGCGCGTCGTCTGCCTGATCGACCCGGTCGGCGACGTGTTCGCCTGCCCGTTCGCGATCCACGACGAGTTCCTCGCGGGCAACATCCGGCAGCCGGGCGGGTTCGCCCGCGTGTGGCGCGAGTCGGACCTGTTCCGGAACCTGCGCGAGCCGCAGACCGGCGGGGCGTGCGCGTCCTGCGGGTTCTACGACACGTGCAAGGGCGGCTGCATGGCCGCCAAGTTCTTCACCGGCCTGCCGCTGGACGGCCCGGACCCCGAGTGCGTGCAGGGGCACGGCGAGACGCTGCTGGCGCGGCGTCCCGAGGACCGGGCGGGGATCCCGAAGCCGTCCGCCGACCACTCGCACCGCACCTCGCCGCCGCGCCGCCGCCCGGTGCCGGTCACGCTGATGACCAGCCGCCCGGAGCGTCCGCCGGTGAGCGCCTGCGAGGAGAACCCGCTGGCCGGGCTGCGGCTGACCTAGCCGCCGCCCCGCCCACCCATCCTGGAGACATCGAGATGTTCAAGAACCCGTGGTTCGAGACCGTGGCCGAGGCGCAGCGCCGGGCCAAGCGGCGGCTGCCGCACATGGTCTACGGGGCGCTGGTCGCGGGCTCGGAGCGCGGCCGGACGATCGACGCCAACACCAAGGCGTTCGGCGACCTCGGCTTCGCGCCGCGCGTCGTCGGGCACAAGGCGGAGCGCGACCTGTCCACCACCGTGATGGGCGTGGAGACCTCCATGCCGGTGCTCATCTCCCCCACCGGCGTGCAGGCCGTGCACCCCGACGGGGAGGTGGCGGTGGCGCGGGCCGCCGCGAACCGGGGCGTGATCATGGGGCTCAGCTCGTTCGCGAGCAAGCCCGTGGAGGAGGTCGCGGAGGCCAACCCGAACGTCTTCTTCCAGATGTACTGGAGCGGCGACCGGGACGCGATGATCCAGCGCCTCGACCGCGCGAAGAAGGCGGGCGCGAAGGCGCTGATCGCCACGCTGGACTGGTCGTTCTCCAACGGCCGGGACTGGGGCAGCCCCATGATCCCGGAGAAGATCGACTTCAAGACGGCGGCGAAGCTCGCGCCGGGCGTGCTGCCGCACCCGGGCTGGCTGTGGAAGTTCGCCAAGGAGGGCCGGATCCCGGACCTCACCACCCCGAACCTGAAGCCGCCGAACGGCCCCGCGCCGACGTTCTTCGGCGCGTACGGCGAGTGGATGCAGACGCCGCCTCCCACCTGGGAGGACGTCGCGTGGCTGCGCGAGGAGTGGGGCGGCCCGTTCCTGCTCAAGGGCGTCACCCGCGTCGACGACGCCAAGCGCGCGGTGGACGCCGGGGTGACCGCGCTGTCGGTGTCCAACCACGGCGGCAACAACCTCGACACGACGCCCGCCACGATCCGGGTGCTGCCGTCGATCGCCGAGGCGGTCGGCGACCAGATCGAGGTGCTCCTGGACGGCGGCGTGCGGCGCGGCGGCGACGTCGCCAAGGCCCTCGCGCTCGGCGCGCGCGCCGTGCTGATCGGCCGCGCCTACCTGTGGGGCCTGGCCGCGAACGGGCAGGCGGGGGTGGAGAACGTCCTCGACATCATGCGCGGCGGCCTCGACTCCGCCGTGCTCGGGCTCGGCCACTCCTCCGCCGGCGAGCTGAACCCGGACGACCTGGTCGTCCCGCCCGGCTTCGCGCTGACGCTCGGCGGCGGCGGCGGTTCTGCGGGCTGACGTGGCCGGTTCCCTTGACCTGGCGGGGGCCGCCTGGACGGACGTCCGGGCGGCCCCGCTCGTCCTGGTGCCGGTCGGCTCGTGCGAGCAGCACGGGCCGCACCTGCCGCTGTCCACCGACACGGTGATCGCCGAAGCCGTCGCCGCGCGCGCGGCGGACGCCCTGCGGCCGGACGCGCGCGGGCAGGTGCTCGTCGCGCCGCCGATCGCGTTCGGGGCGAGCGGCGAGCACGCCGACTTCCCCGGCACGGTCTCGATCGGGCACGAGGCGCTGACCTCGGTGCTCGTGGAGACCGTGCGGTCGCTCGCCCTGTGGGCGGGACGGGTCGTCTTCGTCAACGGGCACGGCGGCAACGTCCCCACCCTCGACGCCGCCGCCGGCCGGATGCGGATCGAGGGGCACGACGCCGGCTGGGTCGGCTGCGGCGTCCCCGGCGGCGACGCGCACGCCGGCTTCACCGAGACGTCCGTGATGCTGCACTTGGCCCCTGACCTGGTGCGGCCGTTCGACGCCGTCACCGGGGACACCCGCCCGCTCGCCGCGATCATGCCGGAGCTGGTCGCGGGCGGCGTCCGCGCCGTCTCGCCGTCCGGCGTGCTCGGCGACCCCGCCGGGGCGTCCGCCGAGCGGGGCCGCGAGATCGTC
The DNA here is from genome assembly GCF_017573465.1 of Actinomadura violacea. Lineage (GTDB taxonomy): Bacteria > Actinomycetota > Actinomycetes > Streptosporangiales > Streptosporangiaceae > Spirillospora > Spirillospora violacea. The sequence goes on along the minus strand of NZ_JAGEPF010000020.1, from coordinate 118,469 downwards.
GCGGCGATGGTGGCGTCGGTCGTCCGCCGGATCGGCGGCGGGCGCGCGGACGAGCGCGGCCGGCTCCTCGACCCGGCGGCTCCCCGGCCATGAGCGCGCCGAAGAACCGGTTCCGGCTACCCGACGGCCTGCCGATCGCGCTGGCCCGCGACACCTCGCTCTGGTCGGGCGGGCGCGTCGCCACCGGCGGCGCGCCCTGGAAGGTGGTGCGGCTCGCGGACGCGGCGCGCCCGCACCTGGCGGCACTGCGCCGGGCCGGCCGGGCGGGCCTCGCCGACCCCTCGCCGCTCGGCCGGGCGCTGGCCCGCAGGCTCCTCGACCTCGGCATGGCCGACCCGCTCCCGGCGCCGCGCCCCGGCCCGCACGACGTGACGGTCGTGATCCCCGCCTACGAGCGGGCCGACGAGCTGGAACGGTCGCTGGCCGCCGTCGGCGACGTGCCGGTGATCGTCGTGGACGACGCCTCACCCGCCCCCGGGCCGCTGCGGCGGGTCGCGGAGAAGTACGGCGCGCGGCTCGTCCGGCACTCCCGCAACCGGGGCCCGGCGGCGGCGCGCAACACCGGACTGCGCCTGGTGGAGACCCCGTTCGCCGCGTTCGTGGACTCCGACTGCCGCCCGATGGACGGCTGGCTCGACGTCCTCGTCCCGCACTTCGACGACCCGCGCGTCGCCGCCGTCGCCCCCCGGATCGTCCCGCTGTCGGCGGACACCGGGCTGCTGGCGCGCTACGAGACCGCGCGCTCGGCACTGGACATGGGGGTGCGTCCCGCGCTGGTCCGCCCCGGCGGCCGGCTCGGGTTCGTGCCGACCGCGACGCTGCTCGTGCGGGTAGCGGCCGTGCCGGACGGCCCGTTCGACGAGGACCTGCGGCTCGGCGAGGACGTCGACTTCGTCTGGCGGCTCGGCGACCAGGGGTGGAACGTCCGGTACGAGCCCGCCGCGCGGGTCGCGCACACGCCGCGGCTGCACCCGGCGACCTGGGCGAAGCGGCGGCACGAGTACGGCACGTCCGCCGCCGACCTGGCGCGGCGGCATCCCGGCAGGCTCGCGCCGGCCCGCCCGTCGGCGTGGAACCTCGCCGTGCTCGCGCTGCTGGCGCGGGGACGTCCGGGCGCGGCCGCCGGCGTCGCGGCGGTGACGGCGGCGCTGCTGGCGAGGCGGCTGTCGCGGCTGCCGGCCGACTGGAGCCTGGCCGCCGCGATCGTCGGCAAGGGCGTCGCCGCCGACGCCGCCGCGATCGGGCACGCGCTGCGCCGCGAGTGGTGGCCGCTCGGCCTGCTCACGCTCGCCGCCTCGCGCCGCAGCAGGGTCGCCCGCGCGGCGGCCGCGGCGATGCTCGCGCCGATCGCGCTGGAATGGGCGCGACAGCGGCCCGCCATCGACCCCGTCAGCTACACGGTCCTGCGGCTCGCCGAGGACGTCGCCTACGGGTCCGGGGTGACGGCGGCGTCCGCCCGCGCGCGCTCGGCCGCTCCCCTGCTCCCGGAGGTCCGGCTCCCCGAGTCGTTCCCGTCCGTCCGCGACCGGGCGCGCAAGGCCGCCGCGCGGTGGATCGCGGCCGTCCGCCCGGCCGGCCGCGATCTCCGCTGACGCCTTCTATCAGCGGTTGAGCGCGCCGAGGTCGACGGGCAGCTGGGCGCCGGTGATGTACTTGCCCTCGTCGGAGGCCAGGAACGCGACGATGTTCGCGATGTCCTCCGGCTCGACCATCTCGTAGGGCAGCGTCGGCATGTAGATGGGCCCGAGCATCGGGGACTGCTCCAGCAGCTCGGTCATCTTCCCGGCGGTCATGCCGGTCCGGACCCCGTGCGGATGGACGGTGTTGACCCGGATGTCGTGCTCGCCCAGCTCGTTCGCCAGCACCTTCGCCAGGCCCACGACGCCGTGCTTGGACGAGGCGTAGTGCGCGAGGAACGGCAGCCCCTTGAGCCCGGCCACGGAGCTGGTGATGATGATCGACCCGCCCTGGCCCTGCTCGATGAGCGTCGGGACGGTGGCCTTGACCGTCTTCCACACCCCCGTGAGGTTGGTGTCGATGACGTCCTGCCACTGCTGCTCTTCGAGCTCCCAGGTGCGGCCGTAGTTCACGATCCCCGCGTTGGCCACCACGACGTCCAGCCGGCCGAGCTCGGCGACGCCGTCCTGGACGGCCGACTGGAGCGCGGCGAGGTCGCGCACGTCCGCCTTGCGGGTCACCACGCGGCGCCCCTGCGCCTCCACCAGCTTGGCGGTCTCGTCCAGGTCGGACTGGGCGGCGGGCTCGTAGGGGACGTAGGAGCTGGCCGACCCGACGAGGTCGACCGCGATGACGTCGGCGCCCTCGGAGGCCAGCCGGACGGCCTCCGCGCGCCCCTGCCCGCGCGCCGCGCCGGTGATGAAAGCGACCTTGCCTGTCAAACGCATGCCTGCCGAACGCGCCATGGCTTCTTCCTCCACATGGGTCAGACCCGGCGACGCAGGGGTGGAAGGCCATTTCGGGCGGACAACGGCTGCGCTGCCATCGGGCCGATAAGCGGTCCACGCCATAGTGGCACTGAGTGCCAAAAGGGGCAAGAGGTCACTTATGCCATGGCGCGGTCACCCCGCGTAACCAGCGGGAACGGTGCTCGCGCGCGTCCTGGAGCCCGCCACCGCCACCGGCGCCGACAGCACGGTGACGATGGCGGGGATCAGGTCCCGGCGGCCGGGGGGTTCCCCCCGGATCCCCGGCCGCCGGGCAGGCGGACCGCGCGGGAGCGCCGCGCTCCCCGTCACCGGAACGGCCCGTGCCCCCTGCGGCCGGTGCCCATCCTGGCGGAGCGCCCGGCGTCCGCCATCGGTAGATGAACCGATCTCCCCTACCGATTCGAGGTCGCCTTCCGTAGCGCCGCGACTACACTCCAAGAGTCCCTCTGGTCGCCGGAAGCCCGGCGGGAACTGACTCGGAGACGGCGTGGCGCTGAATGTGACGCTGGAACGGCAGACGGGAAGACTCCCCGCGGAATTCACCAGCTTCGTCGGACGCGAGACGGAGCTCGACCAGGTCCGGCGGCTGATCGACGGGCACCGCCTCGTCACGCTGACCGGGCCCGGCGGGGTCGGCAAGACCAGGCTCGCGGTCCGCACCGCGGCCCGCGCGCGCGACGCCTTCGACGGCGGCGTCTACTTCGTCGCGCTGTCCGGCCTCACCGAGCCGTCGCTGCTGGCGCAGGCCGTCTGCGACGCCCTCGGCCTCGTCGAGCAGGGCGGCGAGCCCGCCGCGTCCCGGCTGGCCGACCACCTCGCCGACCGGCGGGTGCTGCTCGTCCTCGACACCTGCGAGCACCTGCTCGACGAGTGCGCGGCGCTGGCCGAGGCGCTGCTGCAGAGCGCGCCCGGGCTGCGCGTGCTGGTGACCAGCCGCCAGCCGCTCGACGTGCTGGGCGAGCAGACCATCGCGGTCGCGCCGCTCGGCCGCCCGGGCCCCGGCCGCGCCGGCGCCTCGGGCGGCGAGGAGTGCGACTCGGTGAAGCTGTTCACCGAGCGCGCGGCCGCGGCCGTCCAGGGCTGGACGCTCCACCACGGCAACCGCGACGCGGTCGTCCGGCTCTGCGACCGGCTCGACGGGATCCCCCTCGCGATCGAGCTCGCCGCGGTGCAGCTGCGCACGTTCTCCGCCGACCAGGTGCTCAGCCGGCTCGGCAGCCGGCTGTTCCAGGCCCGCGGGATGCGCACGAGCGTGCCGCGGCACCAGACGCTGCGCGCCGCGATCGACTGGAGCCACGCGCTCTGCTCGCCCGGCGAGCGGCTGCTGTGGGCGCGGCTGTCGGTGTTCGCCGGCGACTTCGAGCTCGACGCCGCCGAGCACGTCTGCTCCGCCGACGACCTGCCCGCCGAGCACGTCGTCGAGCTGCTCACCGGGCTGGTGGACAAGTCGATCGTGCAGCGCGCCGACCGCGGCGGCCAGGTGCGGTACCGGATGCTCGACAGCCTGCGCGAGTACGGCGTCGAGCGGCTCGCCGCGCAGGGCGGGGAGGCGCTGCTGCGGCGGCGCTGCTTCGACTGGTACGCCGGGCGGCTGCGGACCGCCCGCGGCGAGCTCGCGGGCGCCGGGCAGGCCGGCTGGCTCACCTGGTTCGGCTGCGAGCGCGCCAACATCCGCGCGCTGCTCGGCCACGTCATGGCGACCGCGGAGACCGCGACGATCCGGGACGCGATGGAGGCGCTCGGCCGGCTGTGGATGCTGCACGGCATGGCGGGCGAGTGCCGGCACTGGATGGACCGGCTGCTGGAGGTCCGCGACACCACCGGCGAGGGCTGGTCGGGGTTCCTCGGCGTCGCGGCGCTGACGATGACGCTGCAGGACGACCTCGCCGCGGCCGGGGCGCTGCTCGACCGGGCGCTGGCGCAGGCACGGGCCGAGGGCGACCCGGACACCGCGGGCATGGTCGTCGCCTGCCAGGGCGTCGCGGCGCTGTTCGCGGGCGACGTCGACCTCGCGCTGCGGCTGCTCGGCGCCGCCGACGAGGTGAGCGCGGAGGTCGCCGGCGCCGACGTGCTGTTCCTGCTCGTCGAGGTGTTCCGCGGCGTGGCGTACCTGTTCAAGGGCGACTACCCGGCGGCCGTCGCGCACGCCGGGCAGGGCGCGCGGACGGGCGAGGAGCACGGCGAGCTGTGGGTGCGCTCCTACGGCATGCTCGTGTGCGGGCTCGCGCTGTGGCTCGCCGGCGACCTGGCCGCGTCGATCGAGCGGCTCCGCCGGTCGCTGCGGATCAAGCGCGACCTCGGCGACGAGCTCGGCATGACGCTCGGGCTGGAGGCGGTCGCCGGGTGCCTGTGCAGCGGCGGCGAGTACGTCCGCGCCGTCCGGCTGCTCGGCGCCGCCGACCGGATGCGCGAGTCCACCCAGACCGCGTGGTTCGGCCCGCACCACGCGATGCTCCGGGAGATCCACACCGGCCGGGCCGCGGAGGCCCTCGGCGAGCGGCGCTACCGCGCGGCGTTCGAGGAGGGCGGGCGGCTCGCGCCGGCGCAGGCCATCCGGGACGCGCTCGGCGAGGCCCCCGCCCCGGACGGCGCCGAGGACGCGCCCGGCGCGTGCCCGCTCACCGAGCGGGAGCTGCAGGTCGCGGCGCTGGTGGCGGAGGGCCTGTCCAACCGCGACATCGCCGAGCGGCTGACGGTCGCCAAGCGCACCGCCGACTCGCACGTCGAGCACATCCTGTCCAAGCTCGGCTTCTCCTCCCGCGCCCAGATCGCCGTCTGGATCACCGAGCGGCCCGCCTGACCGGCGCCTGGAGCGCGCCCCCCGGAACCCGGACGGTGCGTGTGTCCGCAATCACGGAGGGTAGGGCCGGGTCAGCAGCGGCGGCGCCGATCGGGGAGGCAGCGGGGATGACGACGTTCCGAGCGGCCGCGCGCGGTGGACCGGGCGCGGCCGGGCGGCGGGCCTGACGTGCAGGGCTTCTCCAGCGCGACGGTCTACGAGGGGCCGCTGGCCGAGGTGCCGCCGGACGGGCTGCGCAAGATCTGGCTCTGGGCCGTCCTGATCGCGGTCGGCGGGTTCCTGTTCGGGTTCGACACCGGGGTGATCTCCGGGGCCCTGCTGTACATCAAGACCGACTTCGGGCTGAACTCGTTCGAGCAGTCCAGCGTGGTCAGCGTCCTGGTGCTCGGCGCGATGGTCGGGGCGATGGGGTCGGGGCGGATCGCCGACCGGATCGGGCGCCGGCGGATCCTCGGCCTGGAGGGGCTCGTCTTCCTGGTCGGCACGGTGATCGCCGTGCTGTCCACCGGCTACGCGATGCTGGTGCTCGGGCGGCTCGTCCTCGGCCTCGCGGTCGGCGGCGCGTCGGCGACCGTGCCGGTGTACCTCTCCGAGATCTCCCCGAAGGAGATCCGGGGCCGCACGCTGACCCTCAACCAGCTGCTGATCACGATCGGCATCCTCGTCGCCTACCTGACCAACCTCGCGTTCTCGGGAGCCGGCGACTGGCGGGCCATGATCGGGATCGGCGCGGTGCCCGCGGCGGTGATCGTCGCGGCGTCGCTGTGGGTGCTGCCGGAGTCGGCCGCCTGGCTGGCCGCGCGCGGGGACCGTGACGAGGCGCGCCGGCTGGTCGCCTCCGTCACCAACGAGGCCACCGCCGACCGGCTCCTCGACCGCTACGACCGCGGCCGGGCGCGGGAGGGCGACGGCGGCGGCGCGGCCGGCTGGCGGACGCTGCTGGCCGCCGACGTGCGGCCCGCGCTGGTCGTCGGGCTGGCGCTCGCGGCCGTGCAGCAGTTCGGCGGCATCAACACGATCATCTACTACGCCCCGACGATCATCGAGGAGACCGGGCTGACCGCGTCCAACTCGATCGTCTACTCCATCGCCATCGGCGTCATCAACCTGGTGATGACGCTGATCGCGATCCGCGTCATCGACCGGTCGGGGCGCCGCCCGCTGCTGCTGTTCTCGCTCGGCGCGATGACGGTGATGATGGCGCTGCTCGGGCTGTCGTTCGTCGCGGACTGGTCGTCCGGGCTGTCGCTGGTGTGCATGGTGCTCTACATCGCCGGCTACGCGGTCGGCACCGGGCCGGTGTTCTGGACGCTGATCGGGGAGATCTTCCCGCCGCGCGCCCGCGCCGCCGGGTCCAGCGCGTCCACCGCGGTGAACTGGCTGGCGAACTTCGTGGTCAGCCTGATCTTCCTGCCGATCGCGAAGGTGATCGGGCAGGGCGAGACGTTCTGGATCTTCGCGGTGATCGCCGGGATCGGCTGGGTCTTCGTGAGCCGCTTCGTCCCGGAGACCAAGGAGCGCGACTTCACCGAGGTCGACGCGGACCTGCGGTCCCGGTTCGGGCGGCCCGCCCCCGCCTCCGCCGACCCGGACTAGCCGGACCGGTCAGGCGGGGGACGGGCCGGGCATCCGCTCCCACCGGCGCAGGACGTCGTCCCAGGGAAAGTGCGGACCGGGGTCGATGCGGCGCCGCACCGGCACGTCCGGGTCGTCGGACGCGGGGATCGTCTCCTGGTCCAGGTCGCTGTGCCGCACCAGGTGGGCGAGCGCGGGATGGGTCTCCTTGAGGACGGTCAGCAACCCGATGAGCGCGGCCGTCTGCTCCGGCGGGAAATCCTCGTCCGGCTCCTGCGACCGCGAATGGAAATGGTCCGGATGGCGGCCCGTATTGACCAGCTCGATGCCGATCGACGGGGTGTTGTGGCCGGCGGCGTGGGCGGCGACCCGGTCGAGCGGCACGAACCGGTGGCAGCCGCCGTCGCGGTCGACGTAGAGGTGGCCGCACACCCCGGTGCCGTCCCCGGTCCCGGTGGCGCTGCGCTCGGCGTAGTCCCACGCCTCGTCCAGCGTCGGGATCTCCGTCGCGTGCAGGACGACGGTCGTGATGGACTCCGGGGCCCGCCGCTTCAGCGACTCCCACCAGGAGACGAGCCGGTCGTCCACGGGCGGGCCTGCGGGCGCGTTCATGATCCCCATGCTAGCCGCGGCGAACGGCAGGAAAGGCTTCTATGCCATGGGGTTGCCATTATTTGGCGATATGCCTGAAATGATGGCAACTCACGCATATCGGAGCGCCAGCGGGAATTCCTCCTGGCGCCGGAGCATCGGGGGATGCCGTGAGCGATCTGATCGCCGTCGCCTACCCGGACGTCGACACCGCGGTGACGGTGCGCGACCGCCTGATCGACATGCAACGCCGGAAACTGATCACGCTCGGCGACGCCGCGGTGGTGGAGAAGCGCCCCGACGGCAAGATCAAGCTGCACCAGATCCACAGCACCACGCGGTCGGGCGCCATCTGGGGCGGCGTCTGGGGCGGCCTGCTCGGCATGCTGTTCTTCGCGCCGCTGGTCGGCGCCGCCGTCGGCGCGGCGGCCGGGGCCGCGGGCGGCTCCATGACCGACGTCGGCGTGGACGACTCCTTCATGCGGGACGTCGGCGAGAAGCTCCGTCCCGGCGGCGCGGTCCTGTTCCTGCTGGTCATCTCCGTCACGCCGGACCGCGTCATCCCGCAGATCGCCGAGTACGGCGGCGAGGTGATGCAGACGTCGCTGAGCAACGAGGCCGAGGCGAACCTCCGCGAGGCCCTCAAGGCGGCGCAGCACGCACAGCCCGCCGGAGCGTCCACCCACTGACCACCGCGCCCCTGGGGCCGGCCCGCTGCCGGGGCCGCCCCAGGGCGTTACTCCTCGCCGTTGTCGTCGGGCTCGGGTTCGGGTTCGGGTTCGGCCAGCCGCGCACTCAGCCGATGCGACACACGAACGTCGCGGTACGTGACGTTCACTTCCGCGGGACGGGGCAGATTCTCCCGCTCCGTCCGGGCGCCCGACTCCCCTTCCGGGGCCGCGCCCGCCTGCTCCTCGACGTCCGGCTTCTCGCGGAAGACGACCTCGTCCGCCTCGACGGAGGCGCCGATCTCCACATCCGGTTCCCGCATCGTTCCCTCCTCGGTTCGCCTCAGATCCCCGGCAGCCGCTTGAGCACGCCGCCGATCAACTCTCGGCCTGCACGCACGGACTTCCTGGTCAGCGCCCCCACGAGCTCCCCCGCCGCCAGATCGTCCGGCCGTTCCCGGGGCTCGCGTTCACTCCGCCGCCCTTCCTGGTCCCTGTGGTCGCGCCGGTCTCGGCGATCGTGCTCGCGCTCGTCTCGCGGCTTACGCTCCTCTCGCCGCTCGCGCGCGTCCGGCCGCCCGCGCAGGCTCGGTCGCTCGTCTTCGTCCCAGTGGTCCCGCCGGTCCCGATGGCCGCGCTCGTGCCGCCGCTCGGGTTCGTCCAAGGGCCCCTGCCGATCTCGCCGCTCGTGCTGGTCCCGCGGCTCGCGTTCAACTCGCCGCCCGCGCAGGTCCGGCCATTCGTCGTGGTCCCAGGGGTCGCGCCAGTCGTGCTCGGCTCGCCGGTCGCGTTCGCGCCTGGGGTCGCGGTCGTCCCGGGGCTCGCGCGGGTCCGGCCGTCGACGCTGGGTCCGGTATTCGGGCGGGCGGGGCGCGGGGCCGGAGTCGCGGCCCACGTGGGGGCGGCGGGGCAGGCGCTGGGCGTCGGGGTCGCCGCGGGGACGTGCCGGTTCGGCGCGCGGCAGGGCGCGGCCGGTGTCCGGGCCCTCGACGGCGCGGGCCGCCTCCCTGGCGCCGTCCCCCGCGCGGGCGAGGAGTTCGGGGTTGGCGTCCACCGTCGTCAGCACGCGGTCGATGATCTGCGCGACGTTGTCGAGCCGCACCTTGAGCAGGGCCTGCGCCTCCACGCCGCGGAGGGTGAGGTTGACGCGGCCGAGCGAGACGTCCGCGCCGACGCCGAGGGAGAGCACGTCGAGGACGGCGGCGTGCAGCGACACCCCGGCCTGCAGCTCGTCGACCTCGATCTCGACCTCGTCGACCTTGACGACGGGGACGTCGAGCAGGACGTCGGGTTCCTCGCCGGCCGCGCCGCCGGACGGCTGGTTCATGGCTTCTCCTCGGGTGCGCGCGTGCGGCCGTTCCGGTGTCCCCTTACCGGCCTGCACTGCGCGTACCCTCGGCTCCGCCCGGTTTTGCCCGGATATGGCGATGAGATGCCGCCGTCATTCCCTGCCCGGACGCGGCGTCACGTCTCGCGCTTGCGGGCGGCGACCGCGAGCAGCGCCGCCAGCAGTGCGAACGCGGCGCCGATCAGCCAGACTGCGACGTAGCCGCCCTCGCTGGGGTCGTCGCGTCCGGCGGGGGCGGCGAGCAGCGTGCCGAACAGGCCGCCGGCGACCGCGCCGCCGACCGTCTTGACGTTGTTGTAGACGGCGGTGGCGACGCCCGTCCGGGACGGGTCGGACGCCTCGGCGATCACCGTGGGCATCGCGCCGAGCGCGGTGCCCATCCCAAGGCCCATCACGGTCAGCTCGGCGATCACCTGCCAGAGCGCGGCGTGCGCCGCGGCGAACGCGACGAACCCGGTGCCGACCAGCAGGAACGAGCCGATCAGCGCGCCGCGGTAGCCGATCCGCCCGGCGATCCGGGCGGTGCACGCGGAGCCGGCGATGCTGGCGACCATCGCGGGCAGCATCGCCAGCGCGATCGACAGCGAGGAGAGCCCGAAGCCGTAGCCGGCCTTGTCCGGGTCGGTGGCGAAGAAGGTGGAGTTCGGGGACTGGCCGCCGAAGTAGACGACGCCGAACGCGAACGAGGCGAAGTAGAACGGCGCGACGTGCCGTCCGGCCATGGCGCGCAGGTCCACGAGGGGTTCGGCGGTGCGCAGCTCGACGAACGCCCAGACGCCGAGCAGCACCAGGCCCAGCAGCGCGGGGACGAGGACGCGGCCGCTCAGCCAGCCGTGGTCGCCGGCCGCGGACACCCCGGCGAGCAGGCCGAGGACGGCGAGGCCCAGCAGCACGACGCCCGGCCAGTCGACCCGTCCGGTCGCGCGGCTCACCGACTCGGGGATCGCGACCATCGACACCGCGACGCAGGCGAGCGCGAGCACGGCGGGGACGGCGAGGGCGAGCCGGACGTCGCCGAAGACCTTGCCGGCGATGCCCATGCCGAGTCCGCCGAGCAGGCCGCCGAGGGTCAGCGCGCCGACGAGCCGGGCGATCGCGCGGCGGGCGAGGCCGACGGGGAGCCGGTCGCGGACGAGCGCGATCTCCAGCGGCATCAGCGCGACCAGCGGGCCCTGCAGCAGCCGTCCCACCAGCAGCACCGGGAAGGCGGGGGCGACGGCGCACAGCACGGAGCCGGCGGCGACGCAGGCCAGCGCGATCCGCAGCATCCGGCGGTGCCCGTACAGGTCGCCGAGCCGGCCCATCGCGGGCGCGCAGACGGCCGCCGACAGCAGCTGGACGGAGACGACCAGCGCGACGGCGGAGTCGGAGACGCCGAAGGTGTCGCCGATGCTCGGCAGGATCGGCGCGATCCCCGCCTGCAGGAACCCGCTGACCAGCTCGAACAGGACGAGCAGGCCGACCACGGCGGTGACCGAGCGCACCGGCGGCGCCGCGCCCTCATCGGTCGCGGCGCCGGCGGCGGCCGTCACGCGTCCCCCAGGCGGCGCACGGCGAACTCGGTCAGCAGCGCGGCCGCGTCGGGCAGGACGGCGTCGTCGTAGGCGGCCTGCGGGGAGTGGTTCATCGGCGCGGTGGCGGGATCGCGGTCGGGCGGGCAGGCGCCGAGGCCGATGAACGCGCCGGGGACCTGCTGGAGGACGAACGAGAAGTCCTCGGACCCGGCCATCGGGCGCGGGACGTCGAAGACGCGGGTGTCCCCGAACAGCTCGCGGGCGGTGCCGAGCGCGAACGCGGCCTCGCCGGCGGCGTTGACGGTGACGGGGTACTGCTCGACGTAGTCGATGTCGGCCTCGACGCCGTGGGCGGCGGCGATCCCGCGCACGGTCCGCTCCACGCCCGCGCGGACCCTGCGGTGCGCGTCCTCGGAGAACGACCGGACGGTGACGTCCATCGACGCGGTCTCGGGGATGACGTTCCCGGCCGTCCCGGCGTGGATCGAGCCGACGGTGACGACGGCGGGGTCGAAGATGTCCAGTTCGCGGGTGACCATCGTCTGGAGGGCGCCGACCATCGCGGCGAGCGCGGGCACGGGGTCCTTGGCGGCGTGCGGGGACGAGCCGTGCCCGCCCTGGCCGCGGACGACGACGTGCACCGCGTCGGACGCGGCCATCGCCGTCCCGCCGCGGCTGACGACGGTGCCCTGCGGCAGCGCGGTGGAGAACACGTGCAGGGCGTAGGCGGCGACGGCGCGCCCGCCGGCCGCGTCCAGCACGCCCTCGTCGATCATGATCTTGGCGCCGCCCATGCCCTCCTCGCCGGGCTGGAACATCAGCACGACGTCGCCGGGGAGCTCGGCGCGGCGGGCGGCGAGCAGCTTCGCGGCGCCGACGAGGCCTGCGACGTGCAGGTCGTGCCCGCAGGCGTGCATGCGCCCGGGGATCGCCGAGGCGTAGTCGAGGCCGGTGTCCTCCTGGACGGGCAGCGCGTCCATGTCGCCGCGCAGCAGCACGGCGGGCCGGGTCCCGTCCGGACGGGACGCGCCGCCGCGCAGCACCGCGGTGACCGAGCTGAGGCCCTTGCCAGTGGTGATCTCCAGCGGCAGCCCGTCCAGCGCGGCCAGCACCTTCTCCTGGGTGCGCGGCAGGTCGAGGCCGAGCTCGGGCTCGCGGTGCAGGGCGCGGCGCAGCTCGGTCAGTTCTTCTCGCAGGTCAGCGGCATCGTCACAGACAGACATGGGGGTATGGTGCGGAGTCGAACCCTTTCCACCCGGCTTCTGCCGGTATCCACCGTGAGAGCCGCGCCGCATGCCGACATCGACCACCCTCGACGAGCTGGACCACATGCTCGTCACCGCCCTGCAGACCGCGCCGCGGGCCGACTGGCGGCGCATCGGCGCGGCGCTCGGCGTGGACGCCTCCACCGCCGCGCGCCGCTGGGCACGGCTGACCGGCGCCGGGCTGGCCTGGCTGTCCTGCTTCCCGGTGGCGGTCGAGTGGATCACCCCGGTGGTCGCGTTCATCGAGATCGACTGCGTGCCGGGGCGGCTGCACGAGGTGGCCGCGGCGCTCGCCGAGGACCCGCACGTGTTCAATCTGGAGCACGTCACCGGCGGCCGGGACCTGCTGATGACCGTGGTGCTGCGCGACAACGCCGAGCTCGCCCGCTACGTCGGGTTCCGGCTCGGCCGGCTGGACGGCGTCGCCGCGACCCGCACCCAGCTCGCCACCACCCTGCACTCCGAGGGCAGCCGGTGGCGGCTCGACCGGCTCGACAAGGAGCAGCGCGACCTACTGCTGCACGACCGGCCGCGGGGCGAGGGCGACTGGGCGCTGCGCGCGGAGGACCGGCGGCTCGCGCGGCTGCTCGGCGAGGACTGCCGGCAGCCGGTGGCGCGGCTCGCCGAGCGCACCGGTCTCAGCCCGACCACGGTGCGCCGCCGCCTCGACCGGATGCACCGGGGCGGCGCGCTGATGTACCGCTGCGAGGTCGCGCGGTTCCTGTCCGGCTGGCCGGTGAGCGTGTACCTGTGGGGCAGCGCGCCGCCGGACGAGGTGGCGCGGCTCGCGGCCCTGCTCGCCGGGCTGCGCGAGACCCGGATGTGCGCCTCTCTGACCGGCTCGGACAACGTGCTGTTCGTGGTGTGGCTGCGGTCGGTGGAGCGCGTCCAGTCTTTCGAGACGGCGCTGCGGCGGCGCTTCCCGGAGCTGACGATCACCGACCGGGCGGTCGCGCTGTGGCAGATGAAGCTCGCCGGGCAGCTGCTGGACCCGCAGGGCCGGCACCTGCGCACCGTGCCGTTCTGGACGTGGGACGACCCGGGCGCCGAGAGCGCGCTCGGCGACCTGGTGTCGCGGCTGCGGGCGGGCCCGGGCCCGTCGGCCGCCGCCCCCTGACGGGCGTCGTCGTTTATCGTTGTCTACCGTCTGCGACGCGCCCCGTCCCGCCCCACCGCGGCGGACGCGCGAGACGGTGCCGCGGGTGCCGAGGCCAGGGAACTCGATCGGAAAGGCGGGGGCGTGACTCAGCGACGACCGCGGCTCTCGGCCGACGACCCGGCGGGCGCGGCGGAGCCGGCGGGCGCGGAGCCGGCGGGCGGCGATCCGGCGGGCGGCGGAGCCGGCGAGGTGCCGGACGACGTCACCGCCGCCGTGGAGCGGGTGCTGAGCGCCGCCGCGCTGCTGTGGAGCCGCGCCGACCAGGGCCTGGAGCCGGCGGTGTCGCCGATCCAGCTGCGCGCCGTGGAGGCGATCGCCCGGTTCGGCACGCCGAACCTCGGCCGGCTCGCCGAGGAGCTCGGCGCGATCCCCTCGTCCGCGAGCCGGCTGTGCGACCGGCTGGAGGCGGCCGGGCTCGTGGTGCGCGAGAGCGCGGTCGCGGACCGGCGGGAGATCATCGTCCGGCTGAGCAAGCAGGGCGAGCGGCTGTACTCGGAGCTGACCCGGCGCCGCCGCGCGGCGGTGCGGGAGGTGCTGGCGCAGCTGTCGCCGGGGTCCCGGGGGCGGCTGATCGACGCGCTCACCGAGTTCGACCTGGCCCGCGAGCGGCAGGACGCGGGCGCCTCCGAGGCGCTCGGCTCGCGGACCGCCTGACCCGCCGGCGCGCGGCCCCACCCGTCCCCCGCGGGATTCCGGAAGGAATTCGGGTGCTCCTCGACATCAAGTATTTGCCATGTGGCAAGCTTTTTGACAGTCTTCCCCTGCGGTTCCCCGTCCCGGGCCGGACGGTCCGCGGAGGAACCATGCCCCGGGAGCGGACGGCCCGGACCACAGAGATGGGGACGCAATGAGCACGCACGGCCGCGCGGCCGAGGTCGAACGGGCGCTGCGCACCGCCCCCGCGCATGCGCTCCCGGAGACGCTGACCGCCGTCCTCGGACGGGAGCTCCCGCGGATCCGCCGGGCGCGGCTGCTGGTGAACGACTACCACTCGCGCGTCCTGCTGCCGGTCGAGCCGTTCCTCCCGGTCCCGGCGCGGCCGGCGGGAGGGGAGCCGGCCGCGCCGATCTGGATCCGGGGCTCGGCGGCGGGACGCGCGTTCGTCTCCCGGCGGGCCGTCGTCGCCCCCGGCCCGGCGGAGCGCCCCGGGCCGCCGGACGGCGCCGGTGCGGCGGACGGCGACGGCGCCGGTGCGGCGGTGTTCGTCCCGGTCACGGCGCGGGGCGAGCGGCTCGGCGTGCTGGAGTTCGAGACGTCCGGCGGCGCCTGGGACGACGCCGGGCTGACCGCGCTGGAGGAGATCGGCGCGCTGTTCGGCTCGGCGCTGCGGGTCGCGTGGAACCACACCGACCGGTACGAGCGGGCCCGCCGCAGCCAGCGGCTCACGCTGGCCGCCGAGCTGCAGTGGCAGTTACTGCCCGGGCACGCCTGCGCCGGGGACGGCTACAGCCTCGCCGGGCACCTGGAGCCCGCCTACTCGATCGGCGGCGACAACTTCGACTGGTCCGCCGAGCACGACCATCTCGCGCTGACCGTCACCAACGGCTCGGGCACCGGCATCCAGGCGGCGCTGCTGACGTCGCTGACGGTCGGGGCGCTGCGCAACGCGCGCCGCTCCGGCGCCGACATCGGCGAGCAGGCGAGCCTCGCCAACGACATGGTGCACGTCCGCTACGGCGGCCGGGAGTTCACCGAGACGCTGGTGATGCGGATCGACCTGGCCGACGGCGTGGTGCACGTCATCGACGCGGGTTCGCCGCGGATCCTGCGGCTGCGCGGCGCCGAGGTGACCCGGATCCCGCTGGAGCAGCAGCTGCCGCTCGGCATGTTCCCCGACACCGAGTACCGGCCGCAGCGGTTCCGGCTGGAGCCCGGCGACCGGCTGGTCATCGTCAGCGACGGGGTGTTCTCCGCGCGGTCGGCGCGCGGCGAGTTCGGCACGCACGCGCTGGAGCAGGCGACCCGGCGCAGCCGCCTGCAGGACGCGGCGGAGGTGCCGCTGACCCTCGTCACCGAGCTGATCGAGCACCACGAGGGCGCCGATCTCGCCGACGACGCGGTGGTGGTCTGCCTGGACTGGCACCGCCCCGGCGCGCGGCCCGCCGCCGAACGGGAGTAACCTCCCGCTTACCGAGCCGAGCGGAGGAGGCGCGATGAGCGGGCTGTACGCGATGGAGACCGTGCGGGCGGCCGACGGGATCATCCACGACGTGGGCGCGGCGTGGATGCTCGACCCGGCGACCCCGGAGCGCGGCGAGCAGGTCGGCTATGACAACCCGTTCGCCTTCTACTTCGCGGGCCGCGGCGGCGTCCTCGGGGACGTGGACGCCGGCGTGGTGTCGGCCGCGATGGGCTGGTTCCCGCCGCAGGTCGTCCGGCTGTTCTGGGACGAGGGCGTCGCGGTCGCCGGGGCGCGCGAGGCCGCCCGGCGGTACACGGCGACGTGCGCGGAATGGGGCCGCGAGCACGTCGGCGACGCCGGCGGCGAGCGGCTCTGCGAGCTGGCCGGACGGGTCGTCGACGCGGCCGAGGGGTCCGGGCTGCCGCTGTTCTGCGGCTGGCGGGCCGAGCCGCTGCCGGACGACGTCCCGGCCCGCACCGCGCAGCTGGTGCACGTGCTGCGGGAGTGGCGGGGCGCACTGCACCTGGTCGCGACGACGGCGGCCGGGCTCGCGCCGCTGGAGGCCGTGCTCGCCGGCTCCGACGAGGGCCGCGCGCGCTTCCTCGGCTGGCGCGGCGACCTCCCGGACTGCTCCGCGCTCAAGGGCCGCTGGGCCGAGGCGGAGGAGACCACCGACCGGCTGGCCGCCGCCGTGTACGAGCGGGCGCTGTCGCCCGCCGAGCGCGCCGAGTACGCCGAGCTGATCCGCGCGGTCGGCGCCGCGTCGCTCGGCCGGTAGGCGCTTTTTTATCGCCGGAAGCACAAGAACGGCCCGGCGATTGTGGCGGTGGACGACTGTCGCGGCGGCCGAACGGCGTTCATTGTTGCCCCGTATCCGTTCGCGTCCGGAAGGAGAACGCGATGGGGCGACCACCCCACCCCCTCGTTCGCCGCCCCTCGCGCCGGCTCGGCGGGCTCCCTGGGCTCGCCGTGCTGGGCGCGTCGGCGCTCGTCGCCGCCGCGGTGCTGCCCGTCCACGCCGGTGCCGCCGCCGCGTCCGACCGGGTCGAGACGCCGGTCGCCACGGGGTCGCCCGTCACCGGCGTCGCCGAGTCCATGGTGCGGGTGCGGATCCCGCTGCCGTCCTCGGCGGGCCCGCACCCGGCGGCCTGCGACTGGCTGTCCTACCTGCGCTTCCGTGACGCCAAGGGTCCGGCGGCGTCGGCTTCGGCCGACCGTATCCTCGTCGCGCAGCCCGGGATCCTGGAGGGCGCGGGCGCCTTCGACAGCGTCGCCCGCAACACCGTCGCGGCCGCCGCGAAGAACGGCAGGCACATCGAGTTCTGGGCACTCGACCGCCGCTCCAACTGCCTGGAGGACCACACCGGCGTCCAGGCCGGGCTCGCCGCGAAGGACGTCCACCTCGCCGTCGATTACTACTACCGGCACAAAGAAGCCGACGGCCGGAAGTTCGCCGGGTACCAGTCCAACGACCAGGTGAAATGGCTGCAGAACGTCGGGCTGGAGCAGACCGTCCGCGACCAGTACGACCTCATGCGCCACGAACTGCCGGACCAGAAGGCCCGCAAGCAGAAGATGCTCTGCGGCGGCCATTCCCTCGGCGGCATCCTGACCGCGTTCTTCGCCGAATGGGACTTCGACGGGAACCATTCCACCACCGGCGACGCCGGCTACAACCAGTGCTCCGGGTACTTCGCGCTCGACACCCGCATCAGCACGAGCCTGCCCGGCATGGACGGCCAGATCCCGACCGACCTGGTGCCGCTGCTGAAGTTCGGCGCGGGCGCCGTCCAGGCCGGACTGGAGAGCGGCGTCGTCCCCCGCGCGCTCTCGGCTCCGGCGCTGATCAACACCGAGACGATGAACCTGCTGTCCATCGCGGGCCTCGCCGCCGACGTCGCCCCGGGCGGTCTGTCCGACCTCGCGACCTACGTGCCGTCCTCGTTCAACACCGACACGACGTACCGGATGCTGTTCTCCAAGGACTACCCGACGTTCGTGAAGGGCTCCCCGTCGGTGAAGGACTTCCGCTTCACCAACGCGGCGGCGCTCGGCGGCCTCCTCGACGACAACTCCGAGCCGCTGGCGTTCATGCAGGCCAGCGTCGGGTTCTGGGACGGCGGGAGGATCGTCGACAAGGAGTTCCCGGCGCCCAACGACCTCGACGCGATCGGGCTCGGCGGCCTCGCGCAGCTGCTCGGCCCCGACAAGAAGGCCATCCCGGACGAGCCGAACGGCCCGCTCTACACCTGGCGGAACTACGACCAGGTCGGCGCCGGCGTGCCCGCGTCCAAGGACGGCACCCCGTTCACGTCCGCCGCCAAGGAGGTCACCGACATCGGCGAACTGGCCCGCAGCCTCGCCGAGCAGCCCCTCGACTTCACCGAGCACTACTTCCCGACCAAGATGGTCACCGACATCGCGCTGGCGACGGCCCCCGGCATCGCCGACGACGCCGTCCACACCAACGGCCCCACGGCGAACCCGATCATCAACCTGGAGGCCGGTGACGGGCTCGGCGGCCGCGACCCGCAGCCCGGCGACGTCATCGCCCCCGGCTACCAGCACATCGACGTGCTCACCGCGTCCGCGAAGCAGAACGACGGCAGGCCCGAGATCGTCTCCACGAGCCTCGCCGCCTTCGCCGGCAGGTGACCCGCCCGCGCCCCGCACCCCGTGTTTCGGGGTGCGGGGCGCGGGTACGAGGCGGCCCGACGAGGTGAGGGGGTCGGGATGGGCGTCCGCCAGTGGATCGGATCGTGGCCGGTGTACCGCCAGGTCACCGGGGACGACCCGCTGGGCCGCGGCGCCGCCGCCAAGAGCGGCGTGAGCGAGCGGCTCGCGCCACGGGTGAGCACCGCCGACCAGGTCGTCAAGTCCGTCTGCCCGTACTGCGCGGTCGGCTGCGGCCAGAACGTGTACGTCAAGGACGACAAGGTCGTCCAGATCGAGGGCGACCCCGACTCCCCCGTCAGCCGCGGCCGGCTCTGCCCGAAGGGGTCCGCGAGCCTCCAGCTGACGACCGGCTCGGCGCGCGAGCGGCACGTGCTCTACCGCCGTCCGCACGGCACCGAATGGGAGCGCCTCGACCTCGACACCGCCATGGACATGATCGCCGACCGCGTCATCGCGGCGCGGCGCGACGGCTGGCAGTGGGAGCAGGACGGCAACCGGACGCGGCGTACCCTCGGGTTCGCCAGCCTCGGCGGCGCCACCCTCGACAACGAAGAGAACTACCTGATCAAGAAGCTCTTCACCGCGCTCGGCGCCGTACAGATCGAGAACCAGGCCCGCATTTGACACTCGTCCACCGTTCCCAGTCTGGGAACCTCGTTCGGACGCGGCGGCGCGACCACCTTCCAGCAGGACCTGCAGAACTCCGACTGCATCGTCGTCCAGGGCTCGAACATGGCCGAGTGCCATCCGGTCGGGTTCCAGTGGGTGATGGAGGCGAAGGCGCGCGGGGCCAAGCTGGTGCACGTCGACCCGCGGTTCACCCGCACCAGCGCGCTCGCGGACGTGCACGTCCCGCTGCGCGCCGGCAGTGACATCGCGTTCCTCGGCGGGATCGTCAACCACGTCCTGCGGAACGAGAAGTACTTCCGCGAGTACGTGCTGGAGTACACCAACGCGTCGGTGATCCTGAACGAGGACTTCCGCGACACCGAGGACCTCGACGGCGTGTTCTCCGGCCTGGACCCGAACGGGCGCTGCTACACCCCGGACAGCTGGCGGTACGAGGGCCTGGAGATGCAGGCCGCGGCCGGCCAGCGCGACATGGAGTACGACGCGCGCGTCGAGACGGCGACGTCGGGACACGCCGAGGCGACCGGCTCCGGCGGCACGGCGCTCGGCGAGGGCGACCCGAACCGCGACCCGTCGCTGCAGCACCCGAAGTGCGTGTTCCAGGTGCTCAAGCGGCACTTCTCCCGCTACACGCCGGAGATGGTGGAGCGGATCTGCGGCGTGCCGCGCGACCAGTTCCTGCAGGTCTGCGACCTGGTCACGGAGAACTCCGGACGGGACCGCACCACCGCGTTCGCGTACGCGGTGGGGTGGACGCAGCACACCGTCGGCGTCCAGTACATCCGGACGGCGGCGATCCTGCAGACGCTGCTCGGCAACATCGGCCGTCCTGGCGGCGGCATCCTCGCGCTGCGCGGCCACGCCTCCATCCAGGGCTCGACCGACATCCCGACGCTGTTCAACCTGCTGCCCGGGTACATCCCGATGCCGGTCGCCCACGCCAACGAGGACCTGGACGCGTTCATCGCCGCGGAGGCCGCCAAGAAGGGCTTCTGGGGCGAGATGCGCTCCTACTTCGTCAGCCTGATGAAGGCCTACTTCGGCGACGCGGCGACCGACGGCAACGACTACTGCTTCGACTACCTGCCGCGGCTCACCGGTTCGCACAGCACGTACGAGACGGTGATGGCCCAGATCAACGGCACCTGCAAGGGCTACTTCCTGCTCGGCGAGAACCCGGCCGTCGGGTCCGCGAACGCGAAGATGCAGCGGCTCGGGATGGCGAACCTCGACTGGCTCGTCGTCCGCGACTTCTCCCTCATCGAGTCGGCGACGTGGTGGAAGGACGGCCCGGAGATCGAGACCGGGGAGATGCGCACCGAGGACATCGGCACCGAGGTGTTCTTCATGCCGGCCGCCGCGCACACCGAGAAGGACGGCAGCTTCACCAACACCCAGCGGATGCTGCAGTGGCACCACAAGGCGGTCGAACCGCCCGGCGAAGCGCGCAGCGAGCTGTGGTTCACCTACCATCTCGGCCGGATCATCCGCGCCAAGCTCGCCGGCTCGTCCGACGAGATGGACCGGCCCGTCCTCGACCTGACCTGGGACTACCCGGTGGAGAGCGGCACCGCCGAGCCGGACGCCGAGGCGGTCCTCGCCGAGATCAACGGCCGCGACGCCGACGGGAACCCGCTGTCGTCCTACACCGAGTTGAAGGAGGACGGCTCCACCGCCTGCGGCTGCTGGATCTACGCCGGTTGCTACGCCGACGGCGTGAACCAGCCGGCCCGCCGCAAGCCCGGCAAGGACCAGAGCTGGGTGGCGCCCGAATGGGGCTGGGCGTGGCCGATGAACCGCCGCATCCTGTACAACCGGGCGTCCGCCGACCCCGACGGCAACCCGTGGAGCGACCGGAAGGCGCTCGTCTGGTGGGACGCCGAGAAGGGCGAATGGACGGGCCACGACGTGCCCGACTTCGTCGCGGACAAGGCGCCCGACTACAAGCCGCCGCACGGCTCCACCGGCGCCGACGCCCTCGCCGGCAACGACCCGTTCATCATGCAGGCCGACGGGAAGGCGTGGCTGTACGTCCCCGCCGGGCTCATGGACGGCCCGCTGCCCACGCACTACGAGCCGCAGGAGTCGCCGTTCGAGAACCTGCTGTACAAGCAGCGGCGCAACCCCGTCCGGCACCTCATCGACCCGCATCCCGCGAACCTCTACGAGCCCAGCGGCGACAGTCCCGGCGCGGCGGTGTTCCCCTTCGTCACGACGACGTACCGGCTCACCGAGCATCACACGGCGGGCGGCATGTCGCGCTGGCAGCCGTACCTGGCGGAGCTGCAACCGGAGTTCTTCTGCGAGGTGTCGCCGGAGCTCGCGGCCGAACGCGACCTGGAGCACAGCGGCTGGGCCACCATCGTCAGCGCGCGCGGCGTCATCGAGGCCCGCGTCATGGTGACCGACCGGCTGACCCCGCTCGCGATGGACGGCCGTGTCCTGCACCAGATCGGCCTGCCCTACCACTGGGGCTCCAACGGCTACAGCCGCGGCGACTCCGCCAACGAGCTGCTCCACCTCGCCCTGGACCCGAACTCCCACATCCAGGAGGCCAAGGCGATCGCCTGCGACATCCGGCCGGGCCGCCGCCCCCGCGGCGAAGCGGCCCTCGCCCTGGTCCGCTCCTACCGCGACCGAGCCGGCATCACCGACCGAACCGGCACCGAAGCCTGACGTCGACTTGCGGCGTGTCGGCCTTATGAAGCGCTCCATAAGGCCGACACGCCGCAAGTCAACGGATGAGGAGGGGGTGGTCGGTGGCGGGGATCAGTTCGCCGATCACGGGCTGGTCCGGGAGTTCGGCGGCGACCAGGAGGCCGCCGGAGGTCTGGGCGTCGGCGAGGAGGAGGCGGTCCTCCTCGGAGGCGGCGCCGAAGTCGGTGTGCGGGGCGACCCAGTCGAGGTTGCGGCGGGTGCCGCCGCTGACGTAGCCGTCGCGGACGGCGTCGCGGGCGCCGTCCAGGTAGGGGACGGCGGCGGCGTCGACGACGGCGGTGACGCCGGACGCGCGGGCGAGCTTGTAGAGGTGGCCGAGCAGGCCGAAGCCCGTCACATCGGTGGCGCACTCTGCGCCGGCGGCGAGCGCGGCGGCGCAGGCGTCCCGGTTGAGGGCGGCCATGGACGCGACGGCGTGCGGGAAGACCTCGCCGGTCGCCTTGTGCCGGCTGTTCAGGACGCCGACGCCGAGCGGCTTGGTCAGGGTGAGCGGCGTCCCGGGCTTGCCGGTGTCGTTGCGGAGCAGCCGGGCCGGGTCGGCGACACCGGTGACGGCCATGCCGTACTTGGGTTCGGGGTCGTCGACGCTGTGGCCGCCGCCGACGTGGCAGCCCGCCGAGGCGGCGACGTCCAGGCCGCCGCGCAGCACCTCGCGGGCCAGGTCGAACGGGAGGACGCCGCGGGGCCAGGCGAGCAGGTTCACCGCGACGAGCGGGCGGCCGCCGACGGCGTACACGTCGGACAGGGCGTTCGCGGCGGCGATGCGGCCCCAGTCGTACGGGTCGTCGACGACGGGGGTGAAGAAGTCGGCGGTGGCGACGACGGCGGGGCCGCCCGGCCCGTCGGGGAGGGTGACGACGGCGGCGTCGTCACCGGTGTCGAGGCCGATGAGCAGTTCGCCGTTCGGGTCGGCGGGGGCGGCGGCGAGGCCGGCGACGACCTCCTCCAGCTCGCCGGGCGGGATCTTGCAGGCGCAGCCGCCGCCGTGCGCGTACTGGGTCAGCCGCTTGGAACTCATGGGGTCCTTTCGGTGCAGCGCCGGCGCAGGTCGTCCACGCGGACGGTGAGGCCTTGCTCGTCGAGGTGCTCCAGCAGCGGGACGGCGACGCGGCGGGTGGTGCCGAGCGCGCGGCGCGCCTCGCTGAGGGTGAACGGCGGGTCGAGCTTCGCGAGCAGTTCGGCGGCGCGGGTGTCGGCGCCGGGGAGCAGGACGATCCCGTCGGCGACCCTGAGCAGCGCGCCGCTCGCGGCGGCGGCGGCGATCAGCTTCGGGGTCAGGCCGAGTTCGGCGAGCCGGCCCGCGTCGGGCGCGTTGAACGGGGCGCCGGCGAGGTCGCGGCGGACGGCGTCGACGGCCCGCCGGACGTGCGGCGGCAGTTCGGGGCCGGTGGCGGTGCCGTAGAGGCGGCCGTCGCGGCGGTGCAGCCCGGTGGCGAGGGCCTCGACGAGGGCGCGGTCGGGCAGGCCGAGGGCGCGGCGGGCGGCCTCGGCGGGCAGCCCGGGGTCGGTCGGGTGCTCCTTCGCGTGCTGCTCGACGGCGCCGTGGAGACGACGGCGCAGGTCGTCCCAGTGGCCGGGGTCGGCGAGCCAGTCCCCCGCGACGGGTTCGGACGGCGGCGGCACGCCCATCGCGACCAGGTCGGCGCGGCGGACGAGCCCGCGGCGGCGCAGTTCGGCGGCGCCGTCGGGGCGGGCGCCCATCGCGGCCAGCTCGCGGGCCCGCGCGGCGGCGGCGCCGCGCCGGGCGAACGGCCCGGGCCGCACGTCGAGGACCGCGACCCCAGCCGGGACGCGGTGCCGGCCGGGGTCGCGCAGCAGGGCGGCGTCCCCGGCGCGCAGCGGCAGCGGCCGTTCCAGCGCGAGCCGCGCGGTGTCCTCGCCGAGGGCGCGGACGCGCACCGGGACGGCCGCCGAGCCGATGTGCAGGACGAGGTACCGCGGCAGGTCGCGGGCGGGGTCGCCGTGCAGCCGGACGTCGATCAGCTCGGTGGGGAGCCAGCGTCCGGGGGTCAGCAGCGCGTCGCCGCGGCGGATCGCGTCCGTGCCGCCGTGCACGTTGACGGCGACGCGGGCGACGGCCCCGACCTCGTCGCGCCGCTCCTTGAGGCTCTGCAGCCCGCGGACCCGGACGGTCTCGCCGCCGACCGCGAGCCGGTCGCCGACGCGGACCGTCCCGGCGCCGAGCGTGCCGGTCACGACCGTGCCGCGGCCCTGGACGGTGAAGACGCGGTCGGCCCAGAGCCGCACGTCGGCGGCCCGGTCGGGTTCGGGGAGCGCGGCGGCGAGGTCGCGCAGCGCGGCGCGCAGGTCGCCGAGGCCCTGCCCGGTGGCGCCGCTGACCTCGACCGCGGCGACCTCGCCGAGGGACGTCGCGGCGATCCGCTCCAGCGCCTCGCCGCGGACGCGGGCGATGGTCGCGGCGTCGGCGAGGTCGCGGCGGGTGACGGCCAGCAGCCCGTGCCGGACGCCGAGCGCGCCGAGCACCGCGAGGTGCTCCTGCGACTGCCGCTGCCAGCCCTGGTCGGCGGCGACGACGAACAGCGCGGCGGGCACGGGCCCGACCCCGGCGAGCATGGTCGCGACGAACCGCTCGTGGCCGGGGACGTCGACGAAGGCGAGGGGCCCGCCGCCGGGGAGGTCCGTCCAGGCGAAGCCGAGCTCGATGGTGAGGCCGCGGCGCCGCTCCTCCTCCAGCCGGTCGGGCTCCATCCCGGTCAGCGCGCGGACCAGCGTGGACTTGCCGTGGTCGACGTGCCCGGCGGTCGCGACGACGTGCATGCTCACCGTCCTTCCGTGGCCGCGGCCACCGCGGCGGCGACGGCGTCGTCCGCGCCGGGCGGGACGGCGCGCAGGTCGAGCAGGCAGCGGCCGTCCTCGACGCGGCCCATCACGGCGGGCGCGCCCTGCCGCAGCCGCGCGGCGTACGGCTCGGGCAGCGACACCGCCGCGCTCGGCAGGACGACGCCGGGCGCGCCGCCGCCGCCGACCGCGGCCTCGCTGTCGACGGCCGCGGCGTCGACACCGGCCTCGTGCAGGCGCCGGGCCAGCCGCCGCGCGCGCTCCCGCAGCACCTCCACATCGGCATGCAGCGCCTCGTCCGTCGGCGTGCGGGGGCCGCGGACGGTCGCCTCCAGCGCGGCGAGCGTCAGCTTGTCGACGCGCAGCGCGCGCGCCAGCGGATGCCGGGACAGCCGCCGCACGTACTCCTCCTTGCCCAGGACGAGCCCGCACTGCGGGCCGCCGAGCAGCTTGTCGCCGCTCGCGGTCACCAGGTCGGCGCCCGCCTTCAGCCAGGTGGCCGCGTCGGGCTCGTCGGGCAGCAGCGGCTCGGGTCCGAGCAGGCCGGAGCCGATGTCGGCGACGACCGGGACGCCGAGCCCGGCCAGTTCCGCGACGCCGGCCGCGCGGGTGAAGCCGGTGACGCGGAAGTTCGACGGGTGCACCTTGAGGATGAAGCCGGTGTCCGGGCCGACCGCCGCCGCGTAGTCGTCCGGCGAGGTCCGGTTGGTGGTGCCGACCTCGCGGAGCCGGGCGCCGGTCGCGGCGAGCAGCTCCGGGATGCGGAAGCCGTCGCCGATCTCCACCATCTCGCCGCGGCTGATCACGATCTCGCGGCCGCCGCCGGCGAGCGCCGTCGCGGCCAGCACCAGCGCCGCCGCGCCGTTGTTGACCGCGTGCGCCGCCTCCGCCGCCGGGACCGCGTCCAGCAGCGCGGCCAGCGCGGACCGGCCGCGGCGCGCCCGCGCGCCGGTCGCGAGGTCGAGTTCGACGTCGGTCGCGCCGGACGCGACGAGCATCGCCTCGCGCGCGGCGTCCGACAGCGGCGCGCGCCCGAGGTTGGTGTGCAGCAGCACGCCGGTCGCGTTGAGCACGGGCCGCAGCCCGGCCGCGGTGCCCGGCAGCGCTTCGGCCGCCGTGTCCGCGACCGAGCCCACCGGGATCTCGCCCGCCCGCGCGCGGCGCTGCGCCGCGACCACCGCCGCCTTCACCACCCCGCGCCCGAGCCGCGCCGCCGCCTCCGCGAGCCGCGGGTCGGCGAGCAGCGCGTCCGTGCGCGGGATGCGCCGCCGCCCGTCCGGCTCGCCCGGCGGCGCCGGAACCGGCGCGGGTCCACGATCCATGCGGCGACCTCCGTTGCGAGCGGCGCCGCGGAGCTCCGGGGCGGCGCACGAGACCAGCAGGGGCTACCCGTCAGGATCGCACGCCAAACGGTCCGGCCCGAGGCCCGCCCGCAGGGGTTGCACGGGCCGCCGGCGCTTGTTATGCATGAGTCATGCATGATCGCCTCGCCAACCTGCTCGGCGCCGCCTCGCTGGCCGTCACCGACCTCGCGGTGGGCGGCGCGACCCGGGCCGCCGGGGTCAGCGCGAGCGGCGCCGGCGCCCTGGTCGTGCTCGCGCACGCGCCCGGCCTCGGCGTCACCGAGCTGGGCCGCCGCGTCGGCCTCACCCAGTCGGCCGCCGCCCGCATGCTGGACGGCCTGGAGGCCGCCGGGCTCGCCCGGCGCGACCGCGGCCCCGGCCGCGGGGTCGAGGTGCGGTTGACCCCGGCCGGCGAGGAGGCGGTGGACGCGGTGCTCGCAGCGCGCGGCGCGCCGCTCGCCACCGCCCTCGCCGCCCTCGACGCGGACGAGCGCGACAGCCTCGCCGCCCTGCTCGGCAAGCTCCTGACCGGCCTGTACGCCGAGATAGGCGACGCGGAGTCCATGTGCCGCCTATGCGACCGCGGATGCTGCACCGACGGCGCCGTCTGTCCCGTCGGGCAGGCGGAACGCGACGCCGCCGGCGGCGAGACGGCCGCGGATGCGCCGTGACGGGCGCCCTGCTCGCGCTCGGGTCGGCGCTCTGCTACGGCATCGCCGATGTCGCGGGCGGGCTGCTGTCGCGGCGAGCGGATTTCCGCACGGTCGCGTTCCTCGGCCAGGTCGGCGGGCTGGCGTGCGCGGTCGTCGCGGCCCTTTTCGTCCCCGTGCGCGAATTGGCGTGGCAGGACATCGCGTGGGGGTTCGCGTCCGGAGTGGGGACCGGAATCGCGATGGTGTTCCTCTACCGGGGAATCAGCCGGGGAACGATGAGCGTGGTCGTCCCGGTCAGCGCCGTCGGCGGCGTCGCGCTTCCCGTACTGGTGGGCGTGGCCTTTCTCGGCGACCGGCCCTCCCTCATGGCCTGGACGGGAATCGCGGTCGTCCTGCCCGCCCTGTGGCTGGTCTCCCGGTCGCGCTCGGACGAGCGGGACCGGGCCCGGTCGGCGATCGTCAACGGGCTCGTCGCGAGCGCCGGGATCGGCGTGCAGTACCTGGCCCTCGCGCAGGCCGGCGACGACGCGGGCCTGTGGCCGGTCGCGGCCGGACGCGTGGCGGCCGTCCTGACGATCGCGCCGATGCTCGCGCGCTCGCGCCCGCTTCGGTTCCCCGAGGCTCGGACCACGGTGTACGCGCTCGTGACGGGTGCCGTCGCCGCGGCGGCGCTCGCGCTCTACCTGCTGGCCACCGCCCGGCAGCTGGTGGTGATCGCGGTGGTGCTGTCGTCGCTGTACCCGGTGGTGCCGGTGCTGTGGGGCGTGACCGCGCTGCGCGAACGGCTGTCGGCCGGCCAGGTGGCCGGGCTGGTGGCCGCAGGCGCGGCCGTGCTCCTCCTCACGCTGCCCCCGCCGTAGCGACCGTTTCCGCGAAATGTGACAAGGCGCCGCGGCACTTCTTGTGTTCTCTTGCCCGGAAGGCATTGGCCTTCGTATTTCGCTGCGCGAAATCAATCCGTCCCGTACCAAAGCCCGGGCCGGCTTGTCACTCCTGTGAGTGTCGCGCGGGACGCGGGATACCTAGCCTGGCGGCCCGGGTGTCCGCTCACGGAGGTGACACTTTGACAGAGCTGTACGAAGGGTCGGCCGAGACCGACGATCTGTCGGCGCAGCCCTGGCGCGACGTCCCGCGCGAGGAGGCCCGGTGGATGCGGCCCCACCTGCCGGACCTGGTCGACACGATGGTCGAGGGGGTGCTGCGCAACGTCCCCGAGTACGCCCGGCCCGACGACCCCGTCTACACCGACGTGATCCGCGGCGCCGTGGCGCAGGGCATGGGGCACTTCGTGCAGATGATCGCCGACCCGGACACGCCCTGGCAGGAGGTCCACCAGGTCTTCTTCGACATCGGCTACGGCGAGGCCGTCGAGGGGCGCAGCCTGGAGCACCTGCAGAACGCGCTGCGCGTCGCGTCCCGGACGGCCTGGCGGTACCTGTCGCGGGAGGCCGAGCGGCTGAAGAAGCCGCGCGAGCTGGCGATCGCGCTGACCGAGGTGAACTTCGCCTACCTGGACCTGCTCGCCTCCGCCGCCGCACAGGGGTACGCGCGGGCGCGGGAGAAGGCGGCGGGCGAGCGGGAGCAGCGCCGCGGCCGGCTGCTCAGCCTGCTGCTTTCGCACCCGCCGGCGCCGCGCGAGATCGTCGTGGAGCAGGCCGGGCTCGCGGGCTGGGCGCTGCCGGAGCGGATCGCGGTGATCGTGCTGGACCCGCGGCCCGGCAGCGGCGGCGAGGGCCCGGCGGGGCTGCCGCCGTTCCTGCTCAGCGGCGTCGACCGGGGCCGCCCGTGCCTGGTGATGCCCGACCCCGACCGGCCCGGCGGCGCCGACCGGCTCACCGCGACCGTCTCCGGCTGGACGGGCGCGATCGGCCCGTCGGTGCCGCTGGAGGAGGCCGGGGTGTCCCTGCACTGGGCGCACCGGGCCCTCGACCTGATGGCCGCCGGACGGCTCGGCGCCGCCGCTGACCCCGCCGGCGCGGCGCCCGGGCGGCTCGTCCGCGCGGACCACCACCTGCCCGAGCTGCTGCTGCAGGAGGGCTGGACGCTCGCGGAGGCGACGGCGCAGCGCCGGCTCGCGCCGCTCACCGAGCTCGGCCCGCACCGCGGCGGCCGGCTGGCGATGACGCTGCTCGAATGCCTCAAGCACGGGTTCAACGCCACCGACGCCGCCGAGGCGCTGTGCGTGCACCCGCAGACCGTCCGGTACCGGCTCGCGCAGCTGCACGACCTGTTCGACTACGACATCGAGGATCCGGCGCTGCGGCTGGAGCTGATGCTGCTGCTCCCCGTCTGGCTGCGCGACGCAGGCGACGGGGAGCAGTGACGGCCGCGCCCTAGTCCTCCCGGGCGGGGACGGTGACGTACGGCAGCGTCCGGTCGAGGTAGGCCTTCCGGCACGCGGACCGGGCGATCTTGCCGCTGCTGGTGCGCGGGATGCCGCCCGGCTCGATCAGCACGAAGTCGTGGACGCGCAGGTCGTGCTGCTGCTTCACGGCGGTCCGCACGGCCTGCGCGACCTCGTCCACGTCCAGCAGCGCGATCGGCACGCGGCGGTTCCGCTCGGCGACGACGACCAGGCCCTCGGTGTCATCGACGTCCACCGACACCGCCGCGGTGTACTCGCGGCGGACGCCCTTGTGCGCGTTGGACACGGTGAACTCGATGTCCTGCGGGTAGTGGTTGCGGCCGTCGACGATGACGAGGTCCTTGATCCGGCCGGTGACGAACAGCTCGCCGCCGTGCCGGACGCCGAGGTCGCCGGTGCGCAGCCACGGCCCGCGCGGCAGGTCACCGATGTTGCCGGCGAGTTCGGCCTCGAACGTCTCCTTGCTGGCCTCGGGACGTCCCCAGTAGCCGGCCGCGACGTTCGGGCCGTGCACCCAGATCTCGCCGACCGAGCCGTCCGCCTTCTGCACGCCCGTGTCGGCGTCGACGATGATCGTGTGCTGGCCGAAGGACGTGCCGCACGCGATCAGCTGGATCGCGCCGGGCGCGTCGGCGGCGCAGGGCTCGGCGGTGCCGCGGCGCAGCGCCTCGTGGTCGAACGCGGCGCGGGTCGGCTCGCGGAACCGCGACGACGCCGACACGTACACGGTCGCCTCGGCGAGCCCGTACGCGCACACCTGCGCCTCCGGCTTGAGCCCGCAGTCCTTGAACGCCTCGTAGAACCCGGTGAGGGTGCTCTCCCGGATCGGCTCGGCGCCGTTCATGAACACCTGCACGCCGCTGAGGTCGAGCTTGGCCTTCTCCTCCTCGGTGACCTGCGCGGTGAGGTACTCGTAGGCGAAGTTCGGGCCGCCGGTGAACGCGTGCTTCTGCTTGCTGAGCAGCTCCAGCCACCGGACCGGCCGCATCACGAACGCGACCGGGTCCATGATCACGCCCGGGTTGCCGTAGACGAGCGGCAGCGCGACCGTGGTGACCAGGCCCATGTCGTGGAAGACCGGCAGCCAGTTCACGCCGGACGACTCGCGCGGGATGCCCTCGAACGTCCGCCACAGCTGCTCGGCGTTGGTCGCGAAGTTCCCGTGCGTGATGATCACACCGGCCGGGGTGCGGGTCGACCCGGACGTGTACTGCAGGTAGGCGACGTCGTCGGGGTCGATCGGCTCGGGGATCCAGTCCAGCGCGCCGTCCACCTCGTCCGCCACGATGATCTCGGCGGGCTCGCGGACGCCGTCGCCGGCGAGGAACGTGCGGACGGCCGGCAGCGACGCGCTCGTGGTGATGACGACGTCGGGCTCGGCGTCCTGGTAGACGGCGAGCAGCCGGTCGCCGTGCCCCGGCAGGTCCGGGGAGAACAGCGGGACGCCGATGACGCGGGCGTACATCGCGCCGAGGAACCCGGTGACGTAGTGCAGGTCCTGCGGGGCGAGCAGCGCGACGCGCCGCCCCGGCGAGGTGGCGCGGCGGATCGCCGCGGCGGTCGCGCGGGCGCGCCGGTCCAGCTCGCCCCAGGTGACGTCGGTGGCGACGCCGTCCGGGTCGGCCATGTAGTCCATGAACGTGTAGGCCCGGTCGTCGGGGAAGTCCTTGGCGAACCGGGCGAGCCGCTCGATCAGCGGGGTGCGGTCGAGGGCGGGGAGGTCGGTCATGCTCACAAAGCTCCTGGTACGGGAGGGACGAGTCAGGAGGAGACGGCGTCGGCGGCGGCCGGCTCCGCGGCCGCCGGTTCCGCGGCGGGCCCGCCGCGGCGGACGCGGCGGCCTTCGAGGCGCTCGTAGTCGGGCCAGCGGACGTCCCAGGCCCAGCCGAGCTTCTCGAACAGCCAGATCACGCGGGCGCTGATGTCGATCTGGCCCTTCAGCACCCCGTGCCGGGCGCAGGTCGGGTCGGCGTGGTGCAGGTTGTGCCAGGACTCGCCGAACGACGGGATGGCCAGCCACCACACGTTGCGGGCCTTGTCGCGGGTCTTGAAGTCCTCCTTGCCGAACACGTGGCAGATGGAGTTGATGGAGAACGTGATGTGGTCGCCGACGAACACCCGCATCACCCCGGCCCAGAACAGCGCGGTGACCGCGCCGTGCCAGGACTGCGTGAGCAGCGCGCCGAGCCCCATCGGGACGAGGAACGTCGACAGCACGATCAGCGCGTAGACGGGGTCGAGGGACAGGAACCGGATGTCCTTGTCCTTCAGCAGGTCGGGCGCGTACTTGCTGCGGGACGTGCGCTCCTTGCTGAACAGCCAGCCCATGTGCGCGTGGTACAGCCCCTTGGTGAGGCCCCACACGCCCGGCCCGTACGCCCACGGCGAGTGCGGGTCGCCGTCCTGGTCGGAGTACTTGTGGTGGCGGCGGTGGTCGGCGACCCAGCGGATCACCGAGCCGTGCATGGCCTGCCCGCCGAGGATCGCCAGGGCGATCCGCAGCCACCGCTTGGCCTTGAACCCGCCGTGCGTGAAGTGCCGGTGGTAGCCGACCGTGATCCCGATGGCGTTCAGCGGGTACAGGAAGGCGAAGATCGCGATGTCCGACCAGCCGATCCCCCATCCCCACAGGAACGGGACGGTGCACAGCAGCCCGATGACCGGCCCGACCACGAACACCACGACCGCGATGCGCTCGGGGATCGGGACGGTGCCGGAGATGTCGGGCTGCGGGGTTCTGCTGCCGGCGTCGGCGACACCCGCTGTCATTGCGGACTCCTTAGAGACATGAGTGCGGAGGAGGGACATGAGTGCGGAGGCCCCGCCCGCCGGTCCCGGGCGGCGGCCCGGTCCCCGCGGGCGGGGCGGTGGTTCAGCAGTTGCCCTGCGCGGGCTTGCCGGCGAACCGGTCGCCCAGGAAGTTCGTCACGTCCCCGGCGGCGCCCCAGTCGGTGGACAGGTGCTCGGTCGGGTAGGTGTTCTTCCAGGTCGTGTTGATGCCGGCCGAGCAGTAGGCGGCGTGGGTGCCGTCCTCGGTCTCGTGCGGGATGATCTCCTCGAGCCAGCCGCGGTACTGGAAGACCGGGAAGCCGATCTTGTACTTGGCGTTCGAGGACGGCGTGCCGATGTCGACGCCGAGCTTCTGCCGGTCGACGATGTCGCCCCAGCTCGTGCCGTCCGGTCCCTTGAGGGCGTAGATCTGGTCGAGGGACAGGCCCTGCGTGGAGAAGTTCTCGGCCTTCGCGCCGAGGAACACCGCGAGCGTCCCGTACAGGCAGTTGGACTTCACGTCCTTGATCGCCTGCCGGCCCTTGTCGTTCATCAGGTCGTCGAACGGCATCTCGGGGTGCGCGGCGTGCAGGCCGACCAGCGCGTCGGCGAGGAACCCGGCGAACAGGCTGCCGTTCAGCTGCTTGGCGGTCAGCTTCAGGTCGCCGGGCACGCCGCCCGCCGCCGCGCCGACGACCTTCAGCTCCGGCGCGTACGACGCGGCGAGCTGCGCGCCCCACAGCGCGGCGGCGCCGCCCTCGGAGTAGCCGGAGATGCCGACGTCGCCGTCCGCCTTGAGCGTGCCGCCGGGGATCTGCCGGGACGTGCGGACGATGTCGAGCAGCGCGTGCCCCGCGTTCGCGCCGACCATGTAGGTGTGCACCTGGCCGTCGAGGTAGCCGACGCCGTCGGTGGCGGCGACCGCGTACCCGGCCTTGAGCATGAGCTGCAGGTTGCCGCCCTCGTACATGTCGACGTACTGGCCGGCGAGCTGCTTGGAGAACGCGCACTGCAGGCCGGAGCCGAGCGTGCCGGGGTTGAAGGCGACGGTCGGGCGCGACCCGGCGCCCTTCCAGTCGGCGTCCGGCACCGCGACGGTCCCGGACACGGCGATCTTCTGCCCCTTGGCGTCGGTCGAGACGTACCTGACCTTCCAGGCGTGCATCGGCACGTCGCCGGGGATGTTGGTCAGCTTCGCCGGACGGCAGGCGAGCAGGTCTCCCGGGTTCCCGGTCACCGCGCCGGGGGCCGCGTAGATCTGCGCGTCCGTGGCGTCGCAGCCCGGCGGCGCGGCCCCGGCCTGCGGCGCGGTCAGCACCGGCGCGGCCAGGGCGGCCCCCAGTGCCGCCGTGGTGAGCAGGGTCCGAAGTCGCATTCCTCGCTCCAGGGGTGGGTCCGGAAAGTGAACGCTGATGACTGTCCCCCACGGGCGGCGCGGCGCGGAATGAAGATGCGTCACAGGGTCGGTCGGCCTTATTAGCAACCAAGTCAAAAACGGCGGGTTAGGGTGAACGCCAGGTGACGTCCGGGTACGGGGTAAGAACGCACATGGCAGAACGAAGTACCGAGCCTCCTGAGCCGTCCCGCGGCGCCCGCGGGCGCACCGGCGGGGACGGGCCCGCTCAGGAGGCCGGACTCGCCGAGGCCGAAGAGGTCACGACGGCGGTGATGGCGGCGTCCCGGCTGCTGATGGCGGTCTCCGCGCGGGCGCTGGCGTCCATCGACGACTCGCTGACGCTGCCGCAGCTGCGCACGCTGATGGTGCTGGCCGGCTACGGGCCGGTGAAGATGGCGCTGCTGGCGGCGACGCTCGGGGTGAACCCGTCGAACGCGATGCGGATGGTGGACCGGCTGGAGTCGGTCGAGCTGGTGGACCGGCGCACCAACCCGGCCAACCGGCGCGAGGTGCTGCTCAGCCTCACCGACCGGGGCTGCGACCTGGTGCGCCGGGTCGCGTCGCGGCGCGGCGCGGAGGTCGGCGCGCTGGTGTCGCGGCTCGCCGAGGAGGAGCGGGCGGCGCTGGTGTCGGCGCTGCGCTCGCTGACCGCGGTGGCCGACGACCTGGCGGTGGACCCGTTCGAGGAGGTCCGCCGGGTCGGCGGGCTGGTCGACGACCCGCTCGGGCTGTCCGGCCCGGGCGTGCGCCGGGCCCGCTCCCGCTGACCCGCCCGCTGTCCCTCAAGCGCCCGCCAGCCTGCACGGCCTATCGCGGCGTGCGGCCCGCGCCGGTGGGGCGGGTGTCGCCGGGACGCGCAGCCGGGTGCCGGTACGGGACGGCCCGCGAGCGGTAGACGACGTAGGGCCGGGCCAGGTACCAGACCGGCGCGGTGAGGGCGTGGACGAGCCGGCTGAACGGCCACAGCATGAACATCGCCATGCCGAGCAGCGCGTGCAACCGGTAGACGAAGGGCGCGTGCGCCATCGCGGCGACGTCCGGGTCGAGGTCGAACAGGCTGCGGAACCAGACCGAGACGCCGAGCCGGTAGTCGTAGGGGTTGGCGAGGCTGGACGCGGTCGCGACGAGCCCGCCGAGCATGGCGGCGGCGAGCAGCGGGTACACGGCGCGGTCGGTGCCGCTCGTCGCGCGGCGCACCGCCGGGACGCGCAGCCGCCGGTACAGCAGGATCGCCAGCCCGGCGACGGCGGCGACGCCCGCGCTCCCGCCCATGATCAGCGCGACGTCGTGGTAGGAGTTCTCGCTGACGTCCAGGCGGTCCGTCACCATCTCGGGGACGAGCAGCCCGGTGACGTGCCCGCCGATCACGAACAGCAGCGCGTAGTGGAACAGCGGCCCGCCGACGCGCAGCAGCCGCGACTCGTGGATCTGGCTGGAGCGGGTGGTGAAGCCGAACCGGTCGTAGCGGTACCGCCAGGCCGAGCCCGCGACGAGGACGACGAGGACGATGTAGGGCAGCGCGCCCCACAGGGCGATGTCGAGATGGGTCACCGGACGCCTCCTCGGGCTCGGCTGGGACGGGTGAACGGTTCGAGCCCGACGCTCTCGGCGGGCGGCCCGCCGAGGGCGAGCTCCCGGACGGCGGCGCGGTCGGCGGCGGTCGGGCCAGGCCCGGGGAGCGCGTCGCGGACGGCGAGGAGCACGCCGGTGTAGGGGCTGCCGTAGGCGTCGAGGGCGTGCCGCAGCAGTTCGAGGCCGGGCCGGTGCTCGCACAGCAGCCGTTCGCCGGGGTCGGGGCAGCGGGCGGCGAACTCCAGCAGCACGGGCAGGAAGTCGGGCAGCCGCCCGCCGCCGGGCTCCCAGCCGTGCTCGTGCAGGACGGCCTTGATCCGGGCGAGGGAGCCGCCGCGGCGGCGGGTGTCGCCGTCGGTGTAGTAGGTGAGGTCCAGGGTGCGTCGGCGGGTGCGGTCGAACGTGGCGACGTACCGGGCGGCCAGTTCGAGGGGTGCGACGCCGTCGACCTCGCCGCAGAAGCGCAGCAGCGCGTCGCCGCACCCGGCGGGTGATCCGTGGAGAACCGCTGGTTCGCGCAGGGCTGTCCGGACCGCGCCCACCCGTTCCGGCCACGTCTCGGGGTCGGGGTAGGTGAGCAGCAGCGACGCCGCCTGGTAGACCGGCGCGCTGCGGACCGGTGCGCCGCTCACAGGCCGTTCTCCTCGGAGCGGCGCGGGAACAGCCCGCGCGGCCGGCCCCGCCCGTTCCAGTTGAGCAGGTTGACGCGCCCCTTCAGCTCGTCGCGGCCGCCCGGGTCGCCGGGCCCGCTGAACTCCGCCGCCGCGACCGGCTCACGCTGCGGCGGGACGTGGAATCCCTCCACATCGCTCGGGTACATGCCGGGGCCGCCGTCGCCGTCCAGGCTGCAACCGGTGCCCGCGACGTCGTCGGGGACGGTCCCGTTGTAGGTCGTCGGGATGACGTACCGCTCCTCGTACTTGGCGAGGGCGAGCAGCCGGTACATCTCCTCGATCGCCCGCTCGTCCAGGCCGACGGCGCGGGCGATCTCCGGGTCGTGCTCCTCGCCGAGGTTGATGCGGCGCATGTGCGCGCGCATCGCCGCCAGCCGGCACAGCGCCGCCTCCACCGGCGCGGTGTCGCCCGCGGTGAACAGGTGCGCGAGGTACTCCAGCGGGATGCGCAGCGAGTCGATCGCGCCGAACAGGTTCGCCGGGTCCTCGCCGTCGTGGCCGCCCGCGGTGACCGCGTCGACGACCGGCGACAGCGGCGGCACGTACCAGACCATCGGCATCGTCCGGTACTCCGGATGCAGCGGCAGCGCCACCCGGTACCGGTTGATCAGCGCGTGGACGGGCGAGCGGCGCGCGGCGGTGATCCAGTCGTGCGGGATGCCGGACTCCTCCGCGGCGCGCGCGACGTCCGGGTCGTCGGGGTCCAGGAAGCAGCCGAGCTGCGCCTCGTACAGGTCGTGCTCGTCGGGCACGCTCGCGGCCTCGCCGACGCGGTCCGCGTCGTACAGCATGACGCCGAGGTAGCGGAGCCGTCCGACGCACGTCTCCGAGCAGACGGTCGGCGCGCCCGCCTCCACGCGCGGGTAGCAGAACGTGCACTTCTCGGCCTTGCCGGTCTGGTGGTTGAAGTACACCTTCTTGTACGGGCAGCCGGACACGCACATCCGCCAGCCGCGGCACCGGTCCTGGTCGACGAGGACGATGCCGTCCTCGATCCGCTTGTAGATCGCGCCGGACGGGCAGACCGCGACGCACGAAGGGTTGAGGCAGTGCTCGCAGATGCGCGGCAGGTAGAACATGAACGCCTGCTCGTACTCCAGCCGGACCCGGTCGTTCATCTTCCGCAGGACGGGGTCGGCGGCGAGGACGTCCGGGCCGCCGCCGAGGTCGTCGTCCCAGTTCGGGCCCCACGTCACGTCGGTGGGGCGGCCGTCCACGAGCGACCGCGGCCGGGCGGTCGGCACGTCGTCGCCGAGCGGCGCCGAGGTGAGGTTCTCGTAGTCGTAGGTCCAGGGCTGGTAGTAGTCGTCGAGCGAGGGCAGCTCCGGGTTGGCGAACAGCCGGGCGAGGCGCCGGGCACGGCCTCCCGCGCGCGGGACGAGCCGGCCGTGCTTGAGCTTCCAGCCGCCCTTCCACCTGTCCTGGTCCTCGTGGCCGCGCGGGTATCCCTGGCCGGGACGCGTCTCGACGTTGTTGAACCAGGCGTACTCGGTGCCCTCCCGGTTCGTCCAGGTCTGCTTGCAGGTGACCGAGCAGGTGTGGCAGCCGATGCACTTGTCGAGGTTCATCACCATGGCCACCTGGGCCATCACGCGCATGTCAGTACTCCACGTTCTGCGAACGGCGCCGGATGACGGTGACGGCGTCGCGCTGGTTGCCGGTGGGTCCGTAGTAGTTGGGCGAGAAGGACAGCTGGCCGTACCCGCCGATGAGGTGGCTGGGTTTGATGAGCAGGCGGGTCAGGGCGTTGTGGACGCCCCCGCGCCGGCCGGTGGCCTCCGACTTCGGGACGTTCACCAGCCGTTCCTGGACGTGGTACATGAACACGGTCCCGGCGGGCATCCGGTGCGAGACGATCGCGCGCGCCACCACGACGCCGTTGGGGTTGACCGCCTCGATCCAGTCGTTGTCGGCGGCGCCGATCTGCGCGGCGTCCGCGACGCTCATCCAGATGACGGGGCCGCCGCGCGCGAGCGTCTGCATGAGCAGGTTCTCCTGGTACTCCGAGTGGATCGACCATTTGGAGTGCGGCGTGACGTACCGGACGGTGACCGAGCGCCCGCCGCCGCCGGGATGCGGGTCGCCGCAGACGGCGGCGGCGTCGAGCGGCGGCCGGTAGACCGGGAGCTGCTCGCCGAGCTCGGCGATCCAGTCGTGGTCGAGGTAGAAGTGCTGGCGTCCGGTGAGGGTGTGCCAGGGCTTGCGGTGCTCGGTGTTGACGGTGAACGGGGAGTAGCGGCGGTCGGGCGCCTCCTTGCCGGACCATTCGTAGCTGGCGCCGACCTGGACGGGCCGCTGCTGGGTGTCGCTGAACACGACGCGGCGTTCGGCGACCGACTCGGCGAGCGCGTCGAGGCCGCCGGCGGGCCCGCAGCGCTCCGCGAGCCGCTCGAACCCCTCGGCGCCGAGGCGCCCGTTGGTGGTGCCGGACAGCGCGAGGATCGCCTCGCAGAACTTCACGTCGGTGTCGAGGAGCGGCCGTCTGAGCGTCGTCTCGTGCGCCGACGTCCCGCAGCGCGCCGCCAGCCACCGCGCCTCGGGCCCCGGGTGGACGGTCACGCCCTTCACCGTCATGCCCTCGTCCTCGGCGAGCGGCCCGAACGCGGCGAGCTTCGCGGCGATCGCGGTGTAGTCGCGTTCCACGAGCGTGAAGCCGGGCAGGTTGAAGCCGGGGACGGGGTCGTGGCCGGCCCGCCAGTCGGGCACGTGCCCGCCGGGCTGCGCGGTCTCGCCGGGCGTGTCGTGGTGCAGGGCCGTTGCGACGAGGTCGCAGGCGGTGTCCAGGCGGCCGGCGGCCAGCTCGCCGAGCCGCTCCGCGAGCCCGTGGAAGATCTCGAAGTCGGTGCGGGCCTGCCACGGCGGGCTGATCGCCGGGGAGAACGCGTGCACGTACGGGTGCATGTCCGTGCTGGACAGGTCGTGCT
Organism: Actinomadura violacea; assembly: GCF_017573465.1. Taxonomy (GTDB): domain Bacteria; phylum Actinomycetota; class Actinomycetes; order Streptosporangiales; family Streptosporangiaceae; genus Spirillospora; species Spirillospora violacea. Next base: position 80,461 of record NZ_JAGEPF010000020.1, on the reverse strand, counting down.
TCTCGTACCAGGTCGCGGCGGGCAGGACGAGGTCGGCCATCAGCGTGGTCGAGGTCATCCGGAAGTCCAGCGCGAGCAGCAGGTCGAGCTTGCCGCGCGGCGCCTCGTCCCGCCAGGTCACCTCCAGCGGCCGGTGCCCGGGCGGCGCCTCCTGCGCGGAGGCGTTGTCGCCCGTGCCGAGCAGGTGCCGCAGGAAGAACTCGTTGCCCTTCGCCGACGAGCCGATCAGGTTCGCGCGCCAGACGGTCAGGACGCGCGGCCAGTTCGCGGGGGCGTCGGGGTCCTCGCAGGCGAAGCCCAGCCGGCCCGCCTCGATCTCCTCCGCCGCCCACTCCCCCGCCGGGCGGCCGTCCGCGCGGGCGCGGCGGCCGAGGTCGAGCGGGTTCGCGGAGAACGTCGGATAGGACGGCATCCAGCCGAGCCGCGCCGACCGCGCGACCAGGTCGGCGGTGTGCAGGCCGTCGAACAGGCCACGCCCGGTCGGGGACGCGAGCGCGTCCGCGCGGTACCGCTCGTACCGCCACTGGCCGGTGTGCATGTACCAGTACGGGGTGCCCGCCATCTGCCGGGACGGCCGCACCCAGTCCGCCGCCGTCGACAGCTGCTGCCAGCCGGTGAGCGGGCGCACCTTCTCCTGCCCGACGTAGTGCGCCCAGCCGCCGCCGTTGACGCCCTGGCATCCGGTCAGCAGCAGCAGCGACAGGAACGACCGGTAGACGGTGTCGGAGTGGAACCAGTGGTTCGTGCCGGCGCCCATGAGGATCATGCAGCGGCCTTCGGTCTTCTCCGCCGTGGCCGCGAACTCCCGCGCCACCCGCACCGCCGCGTTCGCCGGCACGGACGTGATCGTCTCCTGCCACGCCGGCGTGCACGGCTGCGCCGCGTCGCCGTACCCGTCCGGCCAGTCGCCGGGCAGGCCGTCGCGGCGGACGCCGTACTGGGCGAGCATCAGGTCGAACACGGTCGTCACGCGGCGCCCGGCGACCGTCCGGACCGGAACCGCCCGCCGCACCGTGCCGTTCTCGCCGCCGCCGTCGACGTCGAAGCGCGGCAGCAGGACCTCGGCGGTCTCCGTACCGGGCTCGTGCAGCGTGAGCAGCGGCTCGACGTCGCCGAGGTCGAGGTTCCAGCGGCCCTCGCCGCGCCGCGACCAGCGGTCGCCGAGCGTGCCGTTCGGCGCGACCGCCCGGCCCGTCGCCCCGTCCATGACCACGGGCCGCCACGCCGACGCCTCGGTGCCGTCGCCGAGGCCGGCGGCCGTGACGAACTTGCCCGGCACGCACGTCCCGTCGGGGCGCTCGTCCACCTCCACCAGGAACGGCAGGTCGGTGAAGCGGCGCGCGTAGCCGGTGAAGTAGGGCACCTGGCGGCGGACGAAGAACTCGGTGAGGATCACGTGGCCCATCGCCATCGCGAGCGCGCCGTCCGTGCCGGGGTGCGGGTGCAGCCACTCGTCGGCGAACTTCGTCGCGTCGGCGTAGTCGGGCGAGACCACGACGACCTTCTGGCCGCGGTAGCGGGCCTCCGCCATCCAGTGCGCGTCCGGTGTCCGGGTGACCGGGACGTTCGAGCCCCACAGCATCAGGTACGCCGCGTCCCACCAGTCGCCGGACTCCGGGACGTCGGTCTGGTCGCCGAACACCTGCGGCGACGCGATCGGCAGGTCGGCGTACCAGTCGTAGAACGACACCATCGGCGCGCCGATCAGCGACATGAACCGGGCGCCGACCGCGTGCGAGGCCATCGACATCGCGGGGATCGGGGAGAACCCGGCGACGCGGTCCGGCCCGTACTCGGCGATGGTATGGACGTGCGCGGCCGCGGCGATCTCCAGCGCCTCGTCCCAGCCGAGCCGCACCAGCCCGCCCCGGCCGCGCGCCGCCTGGTAGCGGGCGCGGCGCCCGGGGTCGCCGGTGACGTCCGCCCAGGCCGCGACCGGGTCGCCGGTCCGCGCCTTCGCCTCGCGGTACATCTCCAGCAGGACGCCGCGCGCCATCGGGTAGCGGATCCTGGTCGGCGAGTAGGTGTACCAGGAGAACGAGGCGCCGCGCGGGCAGCCGCGCGGCTCGTACTCGGGGCGGTCCGGCCCGACGGAGGGGTAGTCGGTCTGCTGGGTCTCCCAGGTGATGATCCCGTCCTTGACGTAGACCTTCCAGGAGCAGGAGCCGGTGCAGTTGACGCCGTGCGTGGACCGGACGACCTTGTCGTGCGCCCAGCGCTCCCGGTAGGGCGCGTCGTTGACCTTCTGGTCGGCGCGGTAGACGGCCCGCAGGTCCGGCGTCGTCGGCGTGCGCCGTAGCAGCCCGCCCGCCCGCAGCAGCTGCTCGGCGGCGGCCGCGGCCGCCCGCTCCCCTCGCTCGACCGCTCCCCGACGCCCCACGCCCCGTACCCCTTCCGCACGTCCGACGGCGCACCGCGGCATGCCGCGGACGGCTGGACACGGGCGGGGTGGGAGCACGGTCCGGTCGCCCGCGGTCACGGCGGGTCACCGATTGCGTCGGGAACGTTACTCCGCATCATTGCGGTGAGCAATACTTGTACTATGCAAGTAGTAGTTCGGGCGGCGAACGGCCACCGTGCGATCGACCGGCCGAGCGAATGGTGCGCCCGCACGCTCCGGCGCCGACGGATCCGCGTCGGGACACGCGGGATTCGACGACTTCACCGGACGGGTGCGCGGGGGTCAGGACACCGGTCAAGCCTACTCCCGGTCACGGGACCCCTCGGCGTGTCATGCGCCGCACCGAATTGCGACAAGCCATTGCAAATTGGTGGAGTCTTCATTAACGGTTCGCGGTTTCGGGGCGCCGGCGCCGTACCGTCCGCGCATGCGCCGAACAGCAGCAGCACTCGCCACCGTCCTGACCGCCGGCCTCGCCGCCGGCGTGCAGCCGGCCACCGCGGCGGAGCCGGAGACCTGCGGCACACCCGCCACCCACCGGATCGCGGAGGTGCAGGGCACGGGCGACGCCTCGCCCCTGCGCGGGCAGACCGTCCGCGTCGAGGGCGTCGTCACCGGCGACTTCCAGCGCGCCGACCAGCTCAAGGGCTTCTTCGTCCAGGACCCGGCGCCGGACCGCGACCCGCGCACCTCCGACGGGATCTTCGTCTACTCCACGCAGGAGGTGAAGCCGGGCGACCGGGTCCTCGTCACCGGCAAGGCCACCGAGTACAACGGCCTCACCGAACTCTCGCCCGTCACCGCCGTCGACGTGTGCGGCCGCGGCAAGGTCGCGCCCGGCAACGTGCGGCTGCCGCTGAAGGGCGGCGCGGACCTCGAGCGGTACGAGGGCATGCTGGTCCGGTTCCCGCAGAAGCTCACCGCCACCGAGACCTACCAGCTCGGCCGCTACGGTGAGATCACCGTCTCCGCGGGCGGGCGCCTCTTCCAGCCCACCGACGGCCACGGCTCCACGCAGGCGGCCAACGACGCGCGCCAGCTCCTCGTCGACGACGGGTCGAACGTCCAGAACCCGGCGACGATCCCGTACACCGACCCGCGCGTCCTGCGGATCGGCGACACCACGTCCGGGCTGACCGGCGTGCTCACCTACCAGTACGGTGCGTACGCGCTCCAGCCCACGAAGACGGCGCACTTCGCCAACGACAACCCGGAGCCGAAGAAGCCGCAGGCGGTCGGCGGCGACGTCCGCGTGGCGAGCTTCAACACCCTCAACTGGTTCACCACGCTGAACGAGCGCGGCGCTAACAGCGCCGAGGAGCGCGAGCGGCAGCTGACCAAGCTCGTCGCCGCGCTCAAGGGCCTGAACCCGGACGTCGCCGGGCTGATGGAGGTCGAGAACAACGGCGACGCCGGCGCGCTGAAGACGCTGGTCGACCGGCTGAACGCGGCCGTCGGCGCCGGGACGTACACCTGGGTCGAGAACCCGAACCCCGGTACCGACGCGATCCACGTAGCGATGATCTACAAGCCCGCGAAGCTCACGCCGGTCGGCGCCCCGCACTCCTCCGGTCAGACGGTGTTCGAGCGGCCGCCGCTCGCGCAGGAGTTCCAGCCGGCCGGCGGTGGCACGAAGTTCACGCTGATCGTCAACCACCTGAAGTCGAAGGGCTGCACCGGCGCGACCGGCGCCGACACCGACCAGGGCGACGGGCAGGGCTGCTTCAACGCCCACCGCGTCGCGCAGGCCAAGGCCGTCGCCGACCTCGCCGCGCACGAGCAGAACCCCCTGGTCATCGGCGACCTCAACAGCTACACCGCCGAGGACCCGATCAAGGTGCTGACCGGCGCCGGGCTGGCCGGGCAGACCGAGCGGTTCGTCCGGCCGGACCGGCGCTACAGCTACGTGTTCGACGGCATGTCCGGCGAGCTCGACCACGTGCTCGCCGGCGCCGCCCTGTCCCGGCGGGTGACGGGCGCGACGATCTGGCACGTCAACAGCGACGAGCCGACGCTCCTCGACTACAACACCGAGTACAACCCGGCGCGCTTCTACCGCCCGGACGCGTTCCGGTCGTCCGACCACGACCCCGTCCTGGTCGGCCTGCGCCTGCGCTGATCCCCCGGGGTCCGGGCGTCCGGGAGCGGACGTCCGGACCCCTTGCGCCGCCGCTCACGGAGCGTATGATCCGGATCACTCTTCTAGTGATCGGTGCGCTCATGAACGAAGCAGCTCCCCGCCTCGCGTTCGGCATCGGCTCCGACGGGACCTACACGCGGTTCGGCCAGACCGCCGCGTTCGTCCTCGGCCTCCTCACCACCTTCGTCTTCCTGCCGCTGGTGGTGGTCGGCGCCCTCCTGTACACCAAGGCCGAGCGGATCTTCCCCGCCGACGCCGACCGGGCCCGCAGCCTGGTCACCTGGTCGTGGATCAGCATCACCGTGCCGGTCATCGTCGCGATCGCCGCGGTGGCGGTCCTGGTCGCGCTGAAGGGCTGACCCGGGAAGAGCGCGGGGCCCGGGCGGGTTCGCACCTGTATGAGCCTTCCGTTCTCCGTCCTCGACCTCGCGCCCGTGGTGAGCGGCGCCACGTCCGGCGACGCCCTGCGCAACACCCTCGACCTGGCCCGCCGCACCGAGGCGCTCGGCTTCCACCGGTACTGGCTGGCCGAGCACCACACGATGCCGGGCATCGCCAGCTCGGCGACCTCGGTGCTGATCGGGCAGGTCGCGGCGGCGACGTCGCGGATCCGGGTCGGGTCGGGCGGGGTGATGCTGCCGAACCACGCGCCGATGGTGGTCGCCGAGCAGTTCGGGACGCTGGAGGCGCTGTTCCCCGGGCGCATCGACCTCGGCCTCGGCCGCGCGCCCGGCACCGACCAGGCGACCGCGCGGGCGCTGCGCCGCTCGCCCGAGGCGCTGTCGGTCGACGACTTCCCCGAGCAGGTCATCGAGCTGCGCGGCTACTTCGCCGAGGACAGCACGGTGACGCCCGCGGCGGGCAACGAGCCGCCGGTGTGGCTGCTCGGGTCCAGCGGGTACAGCGCGCGGCTGGCCGGGCTGCTCGGGCTGCCGTTCGCGTTCGCGCACCACTTCAGCGCGGAGAACACGCTGCCGGCGCTGGCGCTGTACCGCGACTCGTTCCGGCCGGGGATGCTGGACGCGCCGTACTCGATGATCGGCGTGTCGGTGACGGCGGCGGAGTCCGACGAGCGGGCCCGCGAGCTGGCCGCCCCGCAGGCGCTGGCGTTCCTGCGGCTGCGGACGGGCCGCCCGGGCAAGCTGCCGACGCCGGAGGAGACCGCCGCGCACCCGTACACGCCGCTGGAGCGGCAGATGATCGACGCGCGGCTCGCCGACCAGGTGATGGGCGGCCCCGAGACGGTGAAGCGGCAGATGGACGCGCTGGTCGAGAAGACCGGCGTGGACGAGGTCATGGTGACCACGCAGGTGTTCGACCACGCCGACCGGATCCGCTCCTACGAGATCCTCGCGGGCCTGTACGGGCTGAAGGCCGAGGAGGCGCCCGCTACCGGGGCCTGACCCGGAAGCCGAAGGGAACGGTCCCGGGGTCGAGGAGCGCGGTGCCGCCGTCCACCGCCAGCACCGCGCCGTTGACGTAGGACGCCTCGGGGCCGAGCAGCCACAGCACCGCCGCCGCGGCCTCCTGCGGGGTGCCGGGGCGGCGCTGCGGGACGAGCCGCGTGACCTCCTCGTAGGCCTCCTCGCGGCCGAGGCCGAGCGGCGCGCCGAACTCGTCCATCTCCGCGTCCGCCATCTCGGTGCGGACCCAGCCGGGGCACACCGCGTTCGCGCGGACGCCCCGCGGCCCGTAGTCGGCGGCGATCGTCTGCGTGAGCATGGTCAGCGCGGCCTTGGACGTGGCGTACGCGGCGCCGTCCAAGGGGGCGCGAAGCGCCGCGACCGACGACACCGCGACGATCGCGCCCTGCGCGTCGATGAGGTGCGGGAGCGCCGCCTTCGCCAGCAGGAACACCGACGTGACGTTGGTGCGCAGGGTGAGGTCCCAGTCCTCGGCGCTCAGGTCGAGGACGGCTCCGGCGCGCATCACCCCGGCGTTCGCGACGAGGCCGTCGAGCCGCCCGTGCGCGGCGACGACGCCGTCCACCAGCGCGGCGACCGCGTCGGGCTCGGACACGTCGCAGACCCGCGGTTCGGCGCCGGTCGCGGCGGCGACCCGCTCCAAGGCGTCCTTGCGCCGCCCGCAGATCACCGCGGTGTCGCCGCGCGCCCCCGCCGCCGCGGCGACCGCAGCGCCGATCCCGCTGCCGCCGCCCGTGACGATCAGCACCCGTCCCATCCGCTTCCTTCCGTCGAGTTGCGGCGTGTCGTCCTTAAGACGGTGCTTTCAAGGACGACACGCCGCAAGTGAACGTGTTCAGGTTCCTAGGTAGGCGGCGTGGAGGACGTCCGGGGACTTGCGGAGGGGGGCCGCCGGGCCGCTGTGGGTGAGGCGGCCGCCGGCCAGCACGTGCGCCGTGTCGGCGATCTCCAGCGCCAGCGTGGCGAACTGCTCGACCAGCAGCACCGCGACGCCGCCGTCCGCCAGCGCCCGGACGGCGGGCAGCAGCCGCTTCACGATCACCGGGGCGAGGCCGAGCGACATCTCGTCGATCAGCAGCACCGACGGCGACATCGCCAGCGCCCGCGCGAGCACCACCATCTGCTGCTCGCCGCCCGACAGCAGCCCGGCCCGCACGTCCATCCGCTTGCGCAGCTCCGGGAACGGTTCCAGCGCGCGGTCGGCGGCGGGGCCGCGCCGCACGGCCCGCAGGTTCTCGGCGACGGTCAGCCGCGCGAACACCGTCCGTCCCTGCTCGACCAGCGCGATGCCGCGGCGCGCGCGCCGCACCCGGTCGAGCCGCGTGACGTCGTCACCGTCCCCGGTGATCCGTCCCGAGGCGATCGGCAGCACCCCGGCGACGGCCTCCAGAAGCGTCGTCTTCCCGGCCCCGTTCGGGCCGAGCAGCACGGTCACCTCGCCCGCCGGGACGGTCAGGCTCACGTCCCGGACGATCGGCGCCCCGCCCCGTCCGACCGACACGCCGTCCAGTTCCAGCGACCTCATGTGAGGGCCACCTCGTCTCCCAGGTAGGCGCGGGCCACGTCGGGCCGGGCGAGCACCTCGGCGGGCGGCCCGGACGCGATGACCTCGCCGAAGTCGAGCACGACGACCCGCGCGCACGCGCGCCGCACCATGTCCAGGTCGTGCTCGATGAGCAGGACGGACGCGCCGTAGCGGGCGGGCACCTCGACGAGCCGGTCGGCGAGCGCGAGCGACTCGGCGTGCGCGAGGCCGGCGGCGGGCTCGTCCAGGACGACGACCTTCGGGCGGGCCAGCAGCGCGGCGGCGACCTCCAGCAGCCGGCGGGCGCCGACGTCGAGGTCGGCGACGTGCGCGTCTTGCGGCGGGCAGCCAAGGAACGCGCGGACGTCGTCGACCTCGGCCGGGGTGACCCGGCGGTGCGCGGCGAACCGCAGGTAGGCGCCGACGGTGAGGCCGGTCGGGACGCGGTCCTGCTGGAACGTGCGGCGCAGCCCGGCGGCGGCGCGGCGGTGCACGGGCAATCCGTCGAGGCGGCGGCCGGCGAGCGTGACGCCGCCCGTCGCGGAGGCGATGAAGCCCGACAGAGCGTCGGTGAGCGTGGACTTGCCCGCGCCGTTCGGCCCGATCAGCCCCATGACGGTGCCTTCGGGGACGACGAGGTCGACGTCCTGCAGCGCGGCGATCCGCCCGTACCGGACGCTGAGCCCGCGCACTTCGAGGAGCGGTCCGGTGCCGAGCGGCGGTTCGCCGCCGGTCGTCTCGGCGCGCGGCGGCGGGACCGGCGCGGGACGCCGGGCGCGCAGCCGCCGGGCGAGGCCCTCGCTGACGCTGCTGCCCTGCGACAGCGCCTGCACGGCGCCCGCGCCGAACAGGACGTTCGCCCAGTCCTGCGAGATCCCGGCGCGGCGGAACACCTCCGGGACGAACGTCATCAGCACGCCGCCGAACAATGCGCCGCCGACGTACTCGGCGCCCGCCATGACGGCGACGACGAACAGCGCGAGCGACCCGATCGTCTGGAAGTTCTGCGCGGTGACCATGCCGACCTGCCCGGCGAGCAGCCCGCCCGCGACGCCCGCGAGGAACGCGCTGGCGGCGAACGCCGACAGCTTCGCGCGGGCGACGCTCGTTCCGGACGCGGCGGTGGCGCGCTCGGAGAACCGGACGGCCCGCCACGCGGCGCCCGTCCGGGTGCGGCCGAGCAGCTCGGCGCCGATGCCGGCGATCACGAACACCAGGCCGGCGTAGACGAAGTACTGCCGGTCGGTGGCGAGGAAGCCGGGCCGTCCGACCTGCTGGTAGGAGTCGACGCCGGGGAAGTTGACGGCCGACACCACGACGTCGGCCGCCGCCGCGAACCCGAGCGTGACGACGGCGAGGTGCACGCCGCGCAGCCGCAGCGCCGGGAGCCCGACGACCAGGCCGAACGGCATCGCGGCGAGCCCGCCGGCGAGCACCCAGACGATGATCGAGCCGGGCACGTCCCACACGCTGAGCCGCGCGACCGTCCACGCGCCGACGGCGGCGAACGACAGCTGGCACAGCGAGTTCATGCCCGCGCGGCCGACGGCGCCGAGGCCGAGCAGCGCGACCGCCGACACCAGCGCCGACGTCGCGAGGAACAGCCAGTACTCGGGGACCACCGCGGCAGCGACCGCGATCACGGCCAGCGCCGCGAGCGGCTGCCGGAGGAACTCAGCGCGCCGCATCCCACACCTCCCGCCTCTGCGACCAGATCAAGATGGCGAGGATCGCCAGGAACGGCACCGCGTCGCGGTACTGGGCGAGCTCGCCGACGTGGGCGAGCGCACCCTGCAGCGCGCCGAGCCCGAGGCCGCCGGCGACGGTGAGGCCGAGGCTGCGGAACCCGCCGACCAGGGCCGCCGTGCAGGCGGGGATCGCCATCAGCGCCAGCGACGTCTGGTCGCTGGTCTGCTGCGGCGCGACGACGAGCAGGACGGCGGCCGACAGCAGCCCGGTGACCGCCCACATGCCGGCGCCGAGGAGGCGGCTCGGGATCGCGTGCAGCTCGGCGGTCGTCGGACGCTCGGACAGGGCGCGCAGCCGCAGCCCGAGGACGGTCCGGGTCAGCACGAGCCACGCCGCGCCCGCCACCACGGCCGAGCCGAGCACGCACACCGCCGACGCCTGCGTGATCGTGATGCCGTCGACGGTGAACAGCGAGCCGCCGAACTCGCCGGGCATGCGGCGCGGGTGCGTGCCGAACGCCAGGTAGGAGACGGCGAGCAGGCCGACGAGGAACGCGATGGAGATCGCGGAGCGCTGGTCGGCGCCGGCCTCCCCGAACCACCTGCCCATCACCCAGCCGAGCGCGGCCGCGACGAGCGCGGCGGCGAGCAGCCCGGCGAGCGCGGCGAGCCCGTACGGCCAGCCGTGCCCGGCGGCGGCGGCCATCGTGTAGACGCCGATGACACCGATCGCGACCTGCGCGAAGTTCACGACCCTGACCAGCCGGAACATCAGCGTGAGGCAGAGCCCGAGCGCGGCGTAGGCGCCGCCGCCGGCGAGTCCGGCGATCGCCCCCTCAAGCATTGGGCAGCCTGATCCAGTCGGGGGTGAGCACCGTCCAGCCGCCGCCGTCCGGGCGGACGAACTTGCCCGCGAGGTTGGAGGCGTGCGCGTCGCCGGGGCCGAACGCGAACGGGGTGCCGGTCATGCCGGTCGGCAGCGGGCGCAGGGTCCGCAGCGCGCGCAGCACGGACGCGCGGGTGATGTCGCCCTTGATCGCGCGCAGCACGGTGACCAGATGGGTCGCGGCGAGGTAGCCGCCCTGGGCGAACGAGGTGAGCGGCACATGGTGCCCGGTCATCGTGGCCCTCCAGTCCTGGTTGACCGAGGAGCGGACGTCGGTGTAGGGCTCGAACTCCGACAGCGCCACCACGTCCGCGCCGGACGGCCCGAACGCCTTCGCCGCCTGGTCGGTGTAGGTGGAGGCGAGGAACAGCCACTTGATGCCGGTGACGTTCTGGGCGTGCGCGGCCTTGACCCAGCCGACGTCCATCGGCTCGGTGCCGTTGAAGAACACGCCCTGGCAGCCGGCCGCGCGGGCCCGCAGGATGTAGGGCGTGTAGTCGGTGGTGGACGCCGACAGGCTGCGGTCCTCGATGAGCAGCCGCTTGCCGGTGAGCTTCGTCCAGCGGGTCACGCCGTCGTGGTAGGCGCGTCCGGTACTGCCGATGATGGAGAAGAAGCCGCAGAGCCGGTTCATCCTCAGGTGCTCGGAGGCGTAGTAGAGCGTGAGCGTGGTGCCGAGGAACGGGCCGACGTTGGTCGGCGAGATCGTCGGGGAGCGGAAGCAGCCGGGGTCGACGCCGGTGCCCTGGACGTCGGCGATCCCGTAGCGGTCGTAGAGCGGGCCGTCGACCTGGCAGTCGACGAGGCTGGCGCCGCCGGCGAGGGCGACGGCGTGCTTGTTCTGGATGACATCGCGGGCGGCCAGCGCTGCGGTCGCCGGGTCGCCCTTGTCGTCGCCAGCGGTGTAGGCGATCTTCCGGCCGCGGACGCCGCCGGCGGCGTTGACGTCGTCGAACACCGCGCGGGCGGCCTGCGACGCCTCGGGGAAGGTGACCGCGCCGCTGAGCGTCGACACCGAGCCGATCTGGATCGGGCCGGTGCCGGCGTCCGCGCCGGCCGCGCATCCGGCCGCCGCCGCGACCAGCGCCGCCGCGAGGAGCCTGCCGATCCGCATGTCAGACGCCCTCGGCGGCATGGACGACCCGGCCGTCGAACACCGTCATCGCGACGGGCGTGTCCGGCAGCTCGTGCGGGTCGATCGCGGTGAGCGTGCCGTCGAGGACGGTGACGTCGGCGGCCTTGCCGGGTTCGAGGGTGCCCTTCCAGTCCTCGGCGAAGTCCTGCCAGGCGGCGTTGGCGGTGTAGGCGCGGACGGCGTCGGGCAGCCCGACGCGCTCCTGCGGCCCGAACGTCCGGCCGCTCGCCTTGGACTCGCGCAGCAGCATCGCGGCGATCCCCTGCCGCCAGTTCGGGTAGGTGACGGGCGCGTCGGAGCTGGCGGTGACGGGGACGCCCGCCTCGATCGCGGACCGGACGGGGTACTGGTAGGCGGCGCGCTCGTGGCCGAGCATCTCCTCCAGCATGTCGGCGATCGTCCATTTGATCGCCGGGTTCATGTTGGCGCCGAACCCGTGCGCGGCGAGCTTGCGCAGGCTGCGGCGGCCGACGAGGTCGGCGTGGATGATGTAGTGCCGGGGGTCGTCGCGGGGGTGCTCGGCCTGCGCGGCCTCGAACGCGTCCACGACGGCGTCGATGGCAAGGTCGCCGGTGACGTGCACGCCGAGCTGGTGGCCGGCGGCGTGCGCGAGCCGGACCATCTCGGTCAGCTCGCGGGTGCGCAGCGCGTCGGCGGCGCCGTGCACGCACAGGCAGCCGTGACCGCCGGTGGTGTACTCCTCGCTCATCCACGCGGTCTTGTTGGGCGGGATGCCGTCGGCGAACAGCTTCACGCCGAGGACGCGCAGGACGCGAGGGTCGACGTCCTGCGGGACGCGCGCGCTCGCCAGCCCTTCGGCGATGTCGGCGGCGGACCCGCCCATCCCGGTGAGCAGCAGCAGGACGCCGACGCGGGCGCCGAGGTCGCCGGCGCGGGCGAGGTCGGCGTAGACGTCGAGGGTGAGCTGCCCGGCGGCGCCCGCGAACAGGCTCTTGCCGCCGGGGCCGAGGCCGGGCTCGGTGTAGCTGGTGATGCCCTCGCGCTGCAGCGTCGCGACGGCCTCGCGGATCGCGCGCTCGATCTGGTCGCGGCTGTAGGCGGGCAGGTGCCGCTGGACGAGGTCCTGCGCGCCCTCGGCGAGCAGCCCGGTCGGGTTGCCCGCGCCGTCGACGTGGACGACGCCGCCCTCCGGGACGGGCGTGTCGGCGGTGACGCCGGCGAGGTCGAGGGCGCGGGTGTTGGCCCAGGTGAGGTGGCCGCTGAAGTCCTGCAGGTAGACGGGGTGGCGCGGCGCGACGGCGTCGAGGTCCGCGCGGTCGGGCATCCGGCGCCCGTCGGCGCATTCGGTGAGGTATCCGGTGTCCCAGCCGTTGCCGCGAATCCACGCGCCCTCCGGCAGCCGGGACGCGGCGTCCTTCACGGCGGCCTGGATGTCGGCGATCGAGTGCACGGCGGGGAAGCCGACGTCGAGGGCGAGCGGGGGGCGGGTGGAGCCGAACGCGCAGCCGTGCAGGTGCGAGTCGTTGATGCCGGGCAGGGCGGTGCGTCCGCGCAGGTCGACGACCTCGGTGCGCGGGCCGGCCAGCGCGCGGACCGCGTCGGTGGTGCCGACGGCGGTGACGGTCCCGCCGGTGATCGCGACGGCGCGGGCGGTGCGGAACGCGGCGTCGGCGGTGAGGACCTCGCCGTCCAGCAGCACCAGGTCGGGGGTTGCCTGGGGATCGGGGTTCGGGTGCATGTGCGCCTCTTCATTCGGGCCCAAACGTATTTGCGAACGTACGGGGCCAAACGAAGAACGGTCAATAACGGGCGGATAACGGTGTGAGCCGCCTCACAACGCCGCGCGGGCATGCGAGAACCGCCGGTGCCGTCGCGGCACCGGCGGTTCCGGCCGGGCATCGGGCGGTCAGCCGGCGAACGCCTCCTCGATGACGTCCAGGCCCTCGTTGAGCAGGTGCTCGGGGATGACGAGCGGCGGCAGGAAGCGCAGCACGTTCCCGTACGTCCCGGCGGTCAGCACCAGCACGCCCTGGGCGTGGCAGCGGCGCGCGATCTCCGCCGTCAGCTCGGGGTCGGGGTCCTTCGTCCCGGGCCTGACCAGCTCGATCGCGATCATCGCGCCGCGCCCGCGGACGTCCCCGATCGCCTCGTGCTTCGCCGCGAGCGCGCGCAGCCGCGGCAGCATGATCTCCCCGATCCGGCGGGCCCGCTCGGTCAGCTTGCCCTCCTCGATCTCCTCCAGCACCGCGAGCGCCGCCTCGCAGGCCAGCGGGTTGCCGCCGTAGGTGCCGCCGAGCCCGCCGCCGTGCACCTTGTCCATGATGTCGGCGCGGCCGGTGACCCCGGCCAGCGGCAGCCCGCCCGCGATGCCCTTCGCCGTCGCGACCAGGTCCGGGACGACCCCCTCGTGCTCGCAGGCGAACATGTCGCCCGTCCGCGCGAACCCCGTCTGCACCTCGTCGGCGATGAACAGGATCCCGTGCGCCCGGCAGAACTCCGCGATCGCCGGCAGGAACCCCGCCGCCGGCTCGATGAACCCGCCCTCGCCCTGGATCGGCTCGACCAGCACCGCCGCCACGTTCGACGCGCCGATCTGCTTGGTGATCTGGTCGATCGCCTGCGCCGCCGCCTCCGGACCGCAGTTCTCCGGCCCGGTCGGCCAGCGGAACGGGTACGCCAGCGGCATCCGGTACACCTCGGGCGCGTACGGGCCGAACCCCTGCTTGTACGGCATGTTCTTCGCGGTCAGCGTCATCGTCAGCAGCGTCCGGCCGTGGTACCCGTGGTCGAACACCACGACCGCCTGCCGGCCCGTCGCGTACCGGGCGATCTTGACGGCGTTCTCCACCGCCTCCGCGCCGCTGTTCACCAGGATCGACCGCTTCTCGTGCTCGCCCGGCGTGATCCGGTTCAGGTTCTCGCACACCGCGACGTACGACTCGTACGGCGCGACCATGAAGCAGGTGTGGGTGAACCGGTCCGCCTGCTCCTTCACCCGCGCGGCGACCCGCGGGTTGGCGTTGCCGACGCTCGTCACCGCGATGCCGGAGCCGAGGTCGATCAGCGAGTTGCCGTCGGCGTCGACGAGCACCCCGCCGCCCGCGTCCGTCACGTACACCGGCAGCACGCTGCCGACGCCCGGCGCCACCGCCGCGGCGCGGCGCTCCTGCAACTCCCGGGACCGCGGCCCCGGGATCTCGGTCACGACGCGTCGCTCCTGCGGCAGGCGGTCGCCGCTCAGGTTCTGGCTGGTCATGGCGCGAACATAAGCCGAACGGCCCCTACGATGAACCGTACGGGACGGCGAAATCCGTCCAAAGGTTTGGACATGAAGGAGTGCGCGTGCCGCCGACGCTGGCCGCCGTGGCGGCCCTGCCGCAGCTCGGCCTGCGCCCGCTCACCGGCCCGCTCCCGGACGGCCCGGTGGTGTGGGTCGCGGTCAGCGAGCTGGAGGACCCGACCCCGTTCCTCGAAGGCGGCGAGCTCGTCCTCACCACCGGCATGCGGCTGACGCCCGGCGGCGCCGCCCGCTACGTCGACCGGCTGGTCGGGCGCGGCGTCGCCGGGCTCGGCTTCGCGGTCGGCGTCATCCACCCGGACGTCCCGCCCGAGCTGCTCGCCGCCGCCCGCGACCGGGGCCTCGCGCTGCTGGAGGTGCCGCGCCCGACGCCGTTCATCGCGATCGGCAAGGCGGTGTCGCGGATGCTGGCCGCCGAGTGGTACGAGGACGTCACCCGGGCGTTCCAGGCGCAGCGGGAGCTGACCCGCGCCGCGCTCACCGGGCCGGGCGCGCTCGTGCGGCGGCTCGCGCGGCTGCTCGGCGGGTGGGCGCTGCTGCTGGACGCGTCCGGCGCCGTCCGGCACGCCGAGCCCGCCGGCGCCCGCGGCCGCGCCGCCGCCCTCGCCCCCGAGCTGGCACGGCTGCGCCGCGACCCGGCCTCCGGGGCCTCGCCCGCGAGCATGGCGCTCGCCATGCCCGACGACCACGTCGTCCTGCAGCGGATCGGGCTCGGCGGGCGGCCGCGCGGATTCCTCGCCGTCGGGACGGACGCGCCGCTCCCGCACGTCGCGCACACCATCGTCGGCGCGGCCGTCGCGCTGCTGACGCTCCAGTCGGAGACGCCCCGCACCGGGCGGGACGCGCGGGCGGCGCTGGCGGCGCTGCTCGCGGGCCTCCCGGCCGCCGGCCCGGCGGTGCCGGGCGGACCGGTCCGCGTGCTGGCCTGCGGGGGCGGCGGCGCCGTCCTGGACGCGCTGGAATCCGACCCGGCCGGGGAGCGCTGCCTGGCGGCGCCGCTCGCCGGCGGCACCGCCGTGATCGTCCCCGACGAGCTGACCGGAGCGGTGACGGCCCTGCTCACGGGCACCGGCCCGATCGGTGTCAGCGACCCCGGCGACGCCGGGGCGGGCGCCGGGGCCCTCGCCGATGCGCTGCGCCAGGCGGAGGACGCACTCGCGACGGCCCGCCGCACCGGACGGCCCGTCCTGCACCACGCGGACCTTCCCGGGCAGGGCGTCCTCGGGCTGCTGGAGCCCGACGCCGCGCGGGCGTTCGCCGACGCGCTGCTCGCCCCGCTGCGCGCCGACGACCTGGTCGGCACGGTCCGCGCCTACGTCGCCGCCAACGGGCAGGGCGAGGCCGCCGCGCGGGCGCTCGGCGTGCACCGGCACACGCTGCGGTCGCGGATGCGCAAGGCCGCCGAGCTGCTGGGCCGCGACCTCGACGACCCGGCCGCCCGCGCCGAACTGTGGATCGCACTGGCCGTGACGTCCAACGACGGCGGCCCGATTGGCCGTCCTGGAGACTCGCCATCCGGCCCCCCGGAGATAGCGTGAGGTCATGAACGTGACCCCTTTCTGGCTGGCCGGGCGCCCGGAGACCGGCGACGGTGAGCTGACCGTGACGCACCCCTACGACGGCCGGGTGGTCGGGACCGCCGCCGTGCCGACGCCCGCGCAGGTGGAAGAGGCGGTCGCGGCGGCCGACGCGGTCCGCGCGACGGCGGCGGCGCTGCCCCTGCACGTGCGCGCGGAGGCCCTCGCGCACGTGTCCGCGCGGCTCGCCGAGCGCGCCGAGGAGGTCGCCCGGCTGATCACCGGCGAGAACGGCAAGCCGCTGCTGTGGGCGCGCGGCGAGGTGACCCGCGCGATCTCCACGTTCCGGTTCGCCGCCGAGGAGGCCCGCCGGTTCAGCGCGACGACGCAGCGGCTCGACACCGACCCTGCCGCCGAGGGCCGGATGGCCTACATCACCCGCGTGCCGAAGGGCCCGGTGCTCGGCATCTCGCCGTTCAACTTCCCGCTGAACCTCGCCGCCCACAAGATCGCCCCGGCGATCGCGGCGGGCACCCCGATCGTGCTGAAGCCGGCGCCCGCGACGCCGCTGTCGGCGCTGCTGCTCGGCGAGCTGCTCGCCGAGACCGACCTGCCCGCCGGGATGTTCTCCGTCCTGCCGGTGCCGAACGACCGCGCGTCCGCGCTGGTCGACGACCCGCGGCTGCCGATCGTGTCGTTCACCGGATCGGTGCCGGTCGGCTGGGCGATCAACGACCAGGTGCCGCGCAAGCACGTCACGCTGGAGCTCGGCGGCAACGGCGCGGCGGTCGTGCTGCCGGACGCCGACCTCGACTGGGCCGCCAAGCGGATCGGGCTGTTCTCCAACTACCAGGCCGGGCAGAGCTGCATCGCCGTCCAGCGGGTCTACGTCGACCGGTCGGTGTACGAGGAGTTCGTGCCGAAGCTCGTCGAGCAGGTCGGCTCCCTCATCACCGGCGACCCGTGGGACGACAAGACGCAGGTCGGCCCGCTCGTCAGCCAGGACGCCGCCGAGCGCGTCGAGGCGTGGGTGGACGAGGCCGTCGCGGCGGGCGCGAAGGTCCTGGCGGGCGGCACCCGCGAGGGCGCGACGTACGCGCCGACCGTCCTCGCCAACGTCCCCGCGGACGCGAAGGTGTCGCGCGAGGAGGTCTTCGGGCCGGTCATGCTGGTCCAGCCCGTCGACGGGGTGGACGAGGCGTTCGCGCTGGTCAACGACTCGAAGTTCGGCCTGCAGGCGGGCGTGTTCACGCGGAACCTGGACATCGCGTTCCGCGCCCACCGGGAGCTGGACGTCGGCGGCGTCGTCATCGGCGACGTGCCGTCCTACCGCGCCGACCAGATGCCGTACGGCGGCGTGAAGGACTCCGGCGTCGGGCGCGAGGGCCTGCGGTCGGCGATGGCCGACTACACCGAGGAGAAGGTCATGATCTTCACGGGCCTGCCCCTCTGACCACCGCCCGCGCGGGCCCGCCTCGTCACCGGGGCGGGCCCGTTCGCGCGGCTAGAGCAGGCCGGCGCGCAGCGCGCCGGCGGCCTCAGCGAGGGCCTCCTGGAACCGGCCGCCGAGCCCCCACATGTTCGCGAACCCGTGGATCAGGTCCTCCTGCCGGCGCACCGCGACCCGCACCCCGGCCTCCCGGAGCCGCTCGCCGAACGCCTCGCCCTCGTCGCGCAGCGGGTCGAGCCCGGCGGTCACGAGGTAGGTGGCGGGGAACCCGCTCAGGTCCTTCGCGAGCAGCGGCGACGCCTTCGGGTCGGTGCGCCGCTCCTCGTCCGGGCAGTAGTGGTCGCTGAACCACACCATGTCCGCGTCGGTCAGGTAGAAGCCGTCGGCGAACAGCTCCCGGGACCGGCGCCGCACCGACATGTCCGTCGCCGGGTAGATCAGCAGCGCGAAGTCGGGTCTGCGGTCGGCGAACGCGCCGACGACCGCCGCGAGGTTCCCGCCCGCGCTGTCGCCGCCGACCGCGATCGCGGCCGGGTCGGCGCCGAGCGCCGCCGCGTTCTCCACCGCCCACGCGTACGCGGCGAGCGCGTCGTCCGCCGCCGCCGGGAACCGGTGCTCGGGCGCGAGCCGGTAGCCCACCGACAGCACCCGCACCCCGGCGTTCACCGCGAGGTACCGGCACACCGAGTCGTGGGTGTCGATGTCGCCGATCACCCAGCCGCCGCCGTGGAAGAACACCAGCAGCGGCGACCCCTCCGCCAGCCCCTTCGGCTCGTACAGCCGGGCCGGGACCGCGTCCGCGGCGGTCACGTCCCGCGTCCGCACGGGGCGCGCCGGCCGCCGGTCGATGCACTGCTGCCCGCGGGCGAGGCCCTGCCGCGCCGCGGCCACCGTCGGCCTGGTGAGGCTCGCGCCCTCCAGCCGCGTCATCTGCAGGAGCAGCTGCGCGTCCAGCGCGAGCCGCTGCCCGTCGCGCACCACCGGCCGTCCGGCGATCAGCCGCCGCACCGGACCGGGGAGCGCGAACACCGCGCGGAGCACGGCGCCCGCGACCGACGGCGGGACCATTTCGGCGAGCTGCGGCATCGACCCTCCAACCACTCGGACGTTCCGGACACCGTACTCTCCGGTAGCCCCTCCGGCCGAACACAGTTCGGTCTCTGGCGAACCGTCGCGGGCCCAGCATGGACACCGAGGAGGAGGCGTCTTGGAAGAGCTGCTGTTCGCGCCGATCGCGGAGCTCCGCGACCTGTACGCGCGGCACGAGGTATCGCCCGTCGAAGTGCTGGACGCCGTGCTCGCCCGGCTGGACCGGCTCGAGCCGGAGCTCAACGCGTTCGTCACCGTCCTGGACGGGCCGGCCCGCCGCCAGGCGGAACGCGCGGAGCGGGACTTCCTGCGGGGCGTCCCCGCGGCGCCGCTGGCCGGGATCCCGGTCTCGGTCAAGGACCTGATCGCGATCCCGGGCGTGCGGATGACCGCCGGATCGCGGATCCTGCGCGACCACCGTCCGGACCGCGGCTCCGCCGTCCACGCCGCGCTGCGGTCGGCGGGCGCCGTCGTGTTCGGCACGGCGAACCTGCTGGAGTTCGCCTACGGCTTCGTCCATGCGGACCACGGCCAGGCGAACAACCCGTGGGACGTGGGCCGGACGGCCGGGGGCTCCAGCTCCGGGTCGGTCGCGGCCGGGATCGGCCACGCCTCCATCGGCACCGACACCGGCGGATCGGTGCGCCTGCCGGCGGCGTTCTGCGGCCTGGTCGGGCTGCGTCCGACCCACGGGGCCATCGACATGGCGGGCGTGCTGCCGCTCGCGCCGTCCCTGGACACCGTCGGCGTCCTCGCGCGGACCCCGGCCGACGCCCGGCTGGTGCACGAGGTGCTCGCCGGGCCGCAGCCCGCGCCGCCCGCGCCGGTGCGCAGCATCGGCGTGGTGGCCGACCTGCTCGGCGAGCCGCTGACCCCGCAGGTGCGGAAGGTGTTCGACCACGCGCTGGACGTGCTGGCGCGCGCGGGCGCCCGGTGCCGGGAGGTGCGGCTGCCGGGCATCGAGGAGTTCACGGGGCAGGTCGCGACGACCATGCTGGCGGAGGCCGCGCACGAGCACCGCGCCTGGTACCCCGCACGCGCCGCCGACTACGCGGCGGGGACCCGCGCGAACCTCGCCGCCGGACGCGACGTCACCGCCACGGCCTACCTGCACGCCATGGACGAGCGGCGCCGCTTCACCGGCGTGGTGGACGCGGCGCTGCGCGAGGTGGACCTGCTGGCGGCGCCCACGATCGGGTTCACCGCACCCGAGCGTGAACCGGACTTCGAGGGCGGCGGCCTCGGCTACGTCCTGCGGACGATGCCGTTCAGCGGCACCGGGCATCCGGCCGTGAACGTCCCCGCCGGCGTCACGGCCGACGGGCTGCCGGCCGGGCTCCAGCTCGTCGCCCGGCACGGCCGCGAGGCCGACCTGCTCGCCGCGGCGGAGATGTTCGAGCGGGAGGTGGCCGGCTTCCCCCGCAGCGGCCTTTGACCGCCGGAACCGCCGCGTCCGGCGCGGTTCAGCGGGGGCGGCGGGCGGCCCAGGCGGCCTCGAACATCTCGTGCAGGGGGCGCGGCGGCAGGAGGCGGACGAACGGGCCCCGGACGCTCTTGTCACGGACCACCGTCGCCAGGTGCGCGGCGAGCTTCGCGCTCTCGATCGGAAGTTCCGGCGCCTTGAGCACGGCCCATTCGCCGGGGACGAACGCGGTACGGCCGGCGCGGGCGCGCTTGTCCTGCTGGACGAGCGCGCGGTCCACGAGCTCGGCCTGCGCGGCCTTGTGCCGGGCGGCCGTCCAGCCGTTCCACCTGCGGACGTTGCGGTCGGTCGGACGGGCGAGGGTGAGCAGCTGCAGGTAGAGGACGGCCGCGTCCTCGCTCGTGCCGGTCTCGGCGGCCGCGTCGGCGACCAGGCCGGGGACGCTCAGCAGCGGGTTCGCCTCGTAGCCGCCGGGCGGGACGGGCGTCGCGGCGGCGCGGGCGACCATGCGGTCGACGGCGGCGGAGCGCGACATGGCGGCGTCGACGAGGCGGCGCAGGTCGTCCAGGCCGTGGTCGGCGCAGAGCCGGTCGAGGCGCGCGCGGGCGGCCGGGCCGGCGAGCGCGGACGGGCGCAGGACGACGCGCGCGAGCCGCTGCCGGCCGTCGACGATCAGCAGGCCGTCGTCGTAGGCGAGCTCGTCCGGGTGCGGCTCGGCGGACACGCCCTCGCGGGTGGCCAGGCGGACGGGGTGGACGTCCGGCCCGAACAGGTCGCGCCGCAGCCCCGGGTCGCCGAGCGAGCAGGAGCCGAGCGGGAGCAGCAGACCGGGCGCGGCGAGCCGGGCCTTCAACCGCGCGACCAGATCGCCGACGCCGGCGACGGCCGGGTCGCCGACGGGGCGTTCGGTCAGCGCCCACACCAGCACGGACGCCAGCGGGACGTACGGGTCGTGGTGCATGCGCCGCGTGTTCACCGTGCCGTCGGGCGCGACGGTGTGGACGCCGATACCGTACGGTTCCTGCTCGGCGACGACGCAGGTCAGGTCGGCGGCGGCGATCGGGGACGCGGCGGGGTCGGCGAGCGCGGCGGCCCAGGTGTCCGGCAGGCCGAGGTCGCGTTCCAGGTCGGCGACCAGCGCCTCGTCCACGGCGGCGCGGCGGCCGAGGAGCCGCGACCACGCGTCCGCCATGCGCGCGGCGGCGGCCGCCTGGCCTCCGTCCGCCCACAGCTCGGCGGGGTCGTCGGGCATCCCGGCGGCCACCACCTGCCGGCGGCCGGGGACGCCGAGCCGGTGCGAGAGGTCCTCGGCCTCCTGCGCGACCTCCTTCGTCGCCGAGTACGGCTTGGTGCGCAGCATCTTCTTGTGCGCCTCGAACCGTGTGGTGCGGTCGCCGCCCTCGTAGGCGCGGCGGGGCAGGCCGTCCAGGACGAGGGCGGCGATGGCGCGGCGGACGCCGGTGCCCCGGACGAACGCCTCGACCGCGTCCTTGTCCGGGGCGAGCGGCCCGTTCCGCTCGTACCGGTCGAGGAGGCGGCGGAGGCGGGCGGCGTCGTCGCGGGCGACGGTGACCGTCTCGGTCTTCTTCGCGCCGGCCGGCTCCGGGGCGCCGGCGCGCTGCACGAACCGGTAGGCCCGCTCGGGGTCGATCGGCCCGTCGGCGGACGGGACGACCCCGACGACGACGGTCGACTCCAGTCCCGCGAGGGCGGCGCCGGTCGCGTAGCCACGCCGCCACGTGCCGGGACGCGCGAACGGCTGGTCCGCCCAGGTGCGCAGCAGCGCGGCGAGCGAGGCGCGGTCCGCGTCGCTCGTCGACGGCGCGACGAGCCGCCACGCGGCGGCGTCGATCGCGCCGAGCAGCGGCGCCCAGTCCAGGGGCCGGGCGGGCGGGCTGACGAGCCGGGTGGTGTCGTCGATCGCGCCGTCGAGGTAGCGGCCGTCGGCGGCGATCGCGGTGACGGTGGCGGGCCGCGGCGACCGCTCCTCCCCGTTGATCCGGGGCGGCGGCGGAAGCAGCCCGAGCAGCGCGTCGTCGAGGTCGGTGTCGGGCGTCTCGGCGGGCGGGCGCACCGTCGCGCCGGACCGGACGATCTCGACGTGCCGGGACGTCGCGCGGCGGCGGCGCAGCACGGCCGCGGCCCGCAGCACGGTGTCGACGACCCCGGCGGCGATCGCCGGGTCGGTGACCTGCGGCAGCTCGCGGGCCAGCACGTCCCGGACCGAGTCCGGCTCCGGCGCGGCGGCCAGCAGGGCGCGGGCGGCGGCCTCGCCGGTGCGGCGCAGCGCCTCGGACGAGGCGGTGTCGCGCGGGGCGAGGAAGTGCCAGAAGGCGGGCGGCGGGAGCAGCGGCCGGTGCCGCGGGTCCCGGCGCGGCTCGGCCTCGCCGCCGGGGAACGGGCGCCCCTCCCACAGCAGCGTGCCGTCGGACGCGTCGTGGCAGCGCATCTCGCGGAACGCGCTGTAGCGGACCGAGGCCATGACCAGGTCCGGGCCGCCGGGCATGCGGAGGACGCCCCACGGGTCGCCGCCGTCCTTGACGTACCGGAGCCGGGCGGTGCGCCCGTCGGTGCCCTCGATCGTCCAGCCGGACGGCGGGCGGCCCCGGTCCTTGCCGTGCTCGGCGACGCGGAAGCCGGCGAGGCCGCCGGAGTGGCCGAGCGGCGAGGCGTCCGCGCCGTCCGGGAGCCGGACGAGGCTGCAGTGGTCGAGGTCCCAGGACGCGTCGTCGCCCGGCGGGTCGGCGGCGAGGAAGCCGGGGAGCGCGTCGGGGGTCCGCTGCTCGCCGGTCGCGGTGTCGAGGACCGTCCACTCGTCGAGCGAGCGCGCGTAGGTCGGCGCGCTCCAGATCCGGGCGCCGTCGCCGAACTGCCGCTCGTGGTAGCCGATGCCCTCGCGGCCGCCGGGCCGCAGGACGAGTTCGCCGTCGTTGCGGCCGCCGCGGGCCTCGAACTGGAAGCCGAGCACGCCGTCGTGCGGGCCGCGCCAGGCCCGCATCCCGAAGTTGCGCTCGGGCTCGAAGACCTCGCCGGGGGCGCTCGCCCAGAACGCGTGCGAGGCGGGGCTCGAAGAGGTCTTCTTCGACCAGCCGACCAGGAAGTCGCCCCCGGCGTAGTGGACGGAGTGCGCGACCGTCCCCTCCGGAAGGGCGAACGCGCACTCGCCGCGGCGTCCCGCGTGGTCGATCGCGATGGCGCGGCTCCGCCCGTAGACGGTCAGGACGGGCCAGGTGGACGTGACGCCGGCGGCGTCCTCGCCGAGGTCGGCGAGCGCGTCGTCGAGGGCGGGCCAGCCGAGTTCGGCGGGGATCCCGGCGCGCAGCGTGCGGGCGAGCGGGACGGCCAGGTCGAGCGCCGCGAGGGCGTCGCCGAGACCGTCCAGCGCGGCGACCGTGGGCGGGTCGAGCAGGCCCTCCAGCGCGGCCGCGGCGTGTTCGGCCGCCGCGACGCCGCCGCCGGCGAGCCGGTCGATCAGCCCGCTGATCCGGGTGTGGACGGCCTTCTCCACGCCCGGCGCCTCGGGCAGCCGGGAGATCGCCGTCCCCGCCCGCAGTCCCGCGTGGACGGTGCCCTCCAGCCGGGGCCCGAGCACCGGGTCGGCGGCGAGGGACGTCAGGTCGCGGCGCGACCCCTGGCCCCAGAACTGCAGCCGCAGGCGCTCGCCCGGGTCCTCGACGGCGATACCGGCGGCGAGGCACGCGTCGACGAGGTCGGCGTCGAACAGCGACGCGCCCCGGTAGCGGGACTCGTGCAGCCGCACCGGGACGGCCTCCTCGCGCAGCCGGGCGGCGAGGCGCGGCAGGACGGCGTACAGCTCGTCCGGCATGGGCTGCGGCATGATCCCGCCGTAGGCGACGCGGACGTAGGAGTAGTGCGCGGCGAACGCGCCGAGCCAGCCGGCGAGCCCGCCGGACGGGCGCACGGCGCCGTCCGCCATCGCCTCCACGACCCCGGCGGCGTCGAGCATCCGCAGCCACGCGGACCCGTCGACGGCGCCGGTCGGGAAGATCTCCGCCAGCGCGGCGCGCAGCCCGGCGGGCGGCGGCGCCTCGGCGAACACCTTCGCGGCGCCGTCGAGCAGGCCGTCGGGGACGGCGGTGCCGCGCGCGTCGGCGAGGGCCTGCGCGAGGATCTCCGCGTCCTCGCCGAGCCCGAGCCCCGCCGCCTTCGCCGACCGGCGGACGCGTGTGTGCAGGTCGGCGGGCGGCGCGGCGCGGCCCCTCCCCCACGCCGCCACGAACTGGGCGAACTCGCGGTGCGCGCCGTCGGCCGGGTAGGTCGCGGCGAGCCACTCCTGGTGCTCGCGGATCCGCGCGGCGCCGATGGCCCCGGCGCGGGCGAACAGCAGGGCGTTGTCCACCCGGTACCGGTCGTCGACCGGCAGCGCGTGCCGGGCCTCGGCGTCGCGGGCGTCGGCGTACGCGGTCGCCGCGTGCCTCGGCGCGAACCCGCTCAGCCGGTGCCCGACCGTGTCCCAGAACCAGGGCAGGTGCGCGGCGGGAAGGCGGCGCGCCTCCCGCTTCATGTCGTCGAGGAACCGTCCGGGCCGCTCGTACGCGCGCGAGAGGCCAGCACGGACGGCGGCGAACAGCTTCTCCGCGTCGGGCGCGGCATCGGGGTCGGCCTCGTCGATCCAGTCCAGGTAGAGCGTCGACTGCGCGGGATCTGCCGGGAGCTGCGGGGACATGGCGGGCAGTATGGCAGCGTCCCCGGACATACCGTGCGGAAAACGATCAAGCCAGCGCGACCGTCACCGGCATCTCCTTGATCCCGTTGACGAAGTTGGACCGCACCCGCCGGATCCCGCCCGCGAGCCGCACGTCCGCCAGCCGCGGCAGCAGCTCCTCGAACATGATCCGCATCTCCAGCCGGGCCAGCGCGCTGCCCAGGCAGAAGTGCGCGCCCTTCCCGAACGCGATGTGGTCGTTCGGCGCGCGCGTCACGTCGAACCGGTACGGGTCGGCGAACACCTCCTCGTCGCGGTTCGCCGACGCGAACCACAGCACGACCTTGTCGCCCGCACGGATCGCGGTGCCGCCGATCTCGGTGTCGCAGGTCGCGGTGCGCCGGAAGTGGTAGACGGGCGACGCCCAGCGCAGGAACTCCTCCACCGCGACCGGCATCAGCTCCGGCTCGTCGCGCAGCCGCTCCGCCTGCTCCGGGTGCTCGATCAGCGCGCGCATCGCGTGCGTGATCGCATGCCGGGTCGTCTCGTTGCCCGCGACGACCAGCAGCAGGAAGTAGTTGTCGAAGTCGCGGTCCGACAGCGGCACCCCGTCGATCGGCGTCTGGTTGACCAGCCGGCTGACCAGGTCCGTGCCCTCTCCGCCGCGCCGCTTCGCCGCCAGCTCCCGCCCGTACTCGAACACCTCCAGCGACGCCGGGCTGCGGAACGGCAGGTCGCGGTAGCGCTCGCTCTCCTCGCTGTGCAGCAGGACGTCCGCGTAGTCCGGGTCGGTGTTGGCGATGATCCGGTTGCCCCAGTCGATGAGCCGGCCCGTGTCGCCGTCCGGGACGTCCAGCATCCGCGCCAGCACGTTGATCGGGAAGTCGGCGGCGATCTCCGCGACGAAGTCGAACGTGCCCCGCGCGAGCGCCCGGTCGAGCGTCCGCGCCGTGAGGCCGCGCAGGAACGTCGCGTAACCGGCGACCGCGCGCGGGGTGAACGCGCGCTGCAGGACGCGGCGGAGCGCCGCGTGCCGCGGGCCGTCCGTCTCCAGCAGCGAGCGCCGGATCGCGGCCTGCCGCTCGTCCACCTCCTCCAGGTTCACGAACCTCTCGGAGGTGAACCGCTCCTGGTCGCGGTCGGCGGCGACGACATCGGCGTGCCGGGTCAGCGACCAGAAGCCGCTCCCGCCGTCGGACTCGGGGTTCCAATGGACGGGCGCGGTGCGGCGCAGCTCGTCGAACATCCGCCAGGGCGTCGCGTCGTCGAGGAAGTTGCCCGGGTCGGCGAGGTCCACGGTGGTCAACACGTCTCCTCAAAGGTGGTAGGCGTACTCGCGGAACTCCCAGTCGGTCACGTGCCGCCGGAACCGCGCGACCTCGTCCCGCTTGTAGGCCAGGAACGCCGACACGAACCCGGCGCCGAGCACCTCGGTGAGCGCCTCGTCCGCTTCGAGCGCGTCCAGCGCCGCCGGGAGCCCGCCTGGCAGGACGGGCGCCTTCGTGGCGTCGTAGCCGTAGCCCTCCAACGGAGGCGGGACGGCCGACTTCTCACGAACGCCCAGGTAGACGGCCGCGAGCAGGCCCGCGATGCCGAGGTAGGGGTTGGCGGAGGCGTCCCCCAGCCGCACCTCCAGCCGGGACCCGGCGCCCCGCTCCGGCGGGATCCGCACCATCGCGCTGCGGTTGTCCAGCCCCCAGTCGACCAGCCACGGCGCGAGCGTGTCCGGCCCGAACCGCTTGTAGGAGTTGACCGTCGGGTTGAGCAGCGCGGCGAGCGCCGGCGCGTGCTCCAGCACCCCGGCGACCGCCTGGTGCGCGGTCTCCGACAGGCCGTGCTCCCCGTCGCCCTCGAACGCGTTCCGGCCGTCCCCGTCCAGGCAGGACAGGTGGACGTGGAAGCCGGAGCCGCCCTCGTCGTTGAACGGCTTGGCCATGAACGTGGCGAGCAGCCCCTGCGTCCGGGCGATCTCCTGGACGGCCGACTTGAAGCGGAACGCCCGGTCGGCCGCGTCCAGCGCGCCCGAATGGTCGAGGTTGATCTCGAACTGGCCGCCGCCGAACTCGTGATTGCCCATCGTCACGCCGAGCCCGAGGTCGCGCAGATGCCGGAGGGTCCGCAGCAGGTGGTTGCCAGGATCGCCCTTGAGACCGGACGAGTACACATTGCCAGGCGCATCCCCGTACCGGCGCCATCCGGAAGGCGAGGAGTCGTCGGGCTCGCAGAGGTAGTACTCCAACTCAGGCCCCGCGACCGGATCGAGGCCGACCTCGCCCATCCGCGCGACGACACGGCGCAGCACGTCACGCGGACCCTCAGGGCACAGTCCGCCACCGGGCTCGTAGGCGTCGGCGAGGCACGACGCGACGCCCGGCTCCCACGGCAGGACCGCCAGCGTGGACAGGTCGGGGCGCACGCAGATGTCGGGGAGCCCCGCGTCGAGCCCGCCCGCAACGTCCACCACGTCGCCCTGCGGGCTGGTGTGGTAGATCGCGCGGCAGAACGACAGGCCGTGCGCGGCGACCGCGGGCAGCCGCTCGACCAGCACGTCCCGGGACCGGTCGACGCCGATCAGGTCGGGGTACTGGACGCGGACGACGTCGACGCCGCCGGCGGTCAGCCGCCGCACGACGTCCCGCACCGGCTCGGCGGCGGGCTCCTGTCGGCTCACTCGTCGCTCCCCTCAGCTCGTTTGGGCTCAAACCATATGGCGGCCCGCAAGCCCTGACAAGAGTCCAACGAGTGACAAACGCACGCGGCACGCCTATCGTATGGGCCCAAACGAAACGGAGGTCCCGGTGGCACCAGTGCGTGGTTTCCTGCACCCGAAGTCCGCGACGGGCCGCTCGTCGCTGATCCCGAGCCCGCCCTGGCACTACTCGGGCGACCTGCTCACCGTCGAGTACCGCACCGACCCCGCCCGGGTCGCCGAACTGCTCCCCGCCCCCCTGGCCCCCGCCCCCGACGACCCCGGCGCCGTCGCGATCATCTGGGCCGACTGGCAGTCCTGCTCCGATTCCGCCGAGGAACTCCTCGACCCCGTCCGCGCCCAGTACAAGGAGTGCTTCGTCGTCGTCCGCTGCACCTTCGCCGGACGCACTTACTCCCGCTGCGTCTACATCTGGGTCAACAAGGACTTCGCCATCGCCCGCGGCCTGCACCAGGGCTACCCGAAGAAGCTCGGCTCGATCCACCAGACCCGCCCGCACCCCTACGGCCGCGGCGCCCCCCGCATCGCCGCCGGCCACCGGTTCGGCGCCACCCTCGCCGCCGCGGACCGCCGCCTCGCCGAGGCCATCGTGACCCTCCGCGAACCGTCCGAGACCAACGGCTTCGTCAACGGCCACCCGATGGCCCACCACCGCCACCTGCCGTCCATCGAACCCGGCCGCCCCCCGGCCCTGGACGAGCTGATCGAGTCCGGCGGCGCCGCCTTCGAGGCCGGCCCGGCCTGGACGGGCGACGCCGACCTCCGCCTGTTCGACTCCCCGACCGAGGAACTGTCACTCCTCACGGTCGAGGAGCCCATCGCCGCCTACTACCGCCAGGTCGGCGTCACCTGGAACGGCGGCCGCGTCCTAGCCTGACCCCCACCTCGAGCGCCAACTCGGCCAGCCGCCCCTCGACCGGAAACGGCGAGTCGAACATCAGCGCAGCCGTTTCCCGCGTGACGGTCCCGTACCCCTCGGGCGCCTTCGGAGAGTTTGGTTACGCAGCCCAGTCGATGGCAGCGCCAGGCGGCCCGGCACGACTTCCCCGCCGGGCGTCGGGCGGTGGCAGCAATCGGTAGACGTATCGCCCGTCTGGGTCTTTGGTGATGTGGATCTGGTCGGGGCTGGTGTGTTTGAACCGGTTGTGCCATCCGCAGGTGAGGGCGAGTTGATCGATGTCGGTGGGTGACTTGCCGAGTGCCCATCCGCCGACATGATCCACTTCGCACAGCGTGCCCGGCGTCTCGCATTCGCGTACCGCGCAGGTGGGGTAGAGGGTTTCGAGGACTTGGCGTTGGGCTGCGCTGGCGAATCGTTCCCGGTAGCCGAGGTAGAGCGGGGTGTTGCCGCGTCCGAGCAGGAGGGGTGACACTCCGGCGGCGAGAGCGATCCGGCGGGCTTGGGCGGCGGGGATCGGTGTCCCGTCGGTGAGGCGGGCAGGGGCGTTCCCGCCGGTCAGCGTCTCCAGGTCGCAGATCACGGTGACCTTGGTGGCCTTGTGCCCGCCGGACAGGACGCTGGACAGGGCGGCGGCGGTGCGCTCACTCACGTCCCGGCGGTCGTCGGGCCCGGCTGGCTTGGTGAGTGGGGCGAGGGTGCCGTCCCAGATCGCGGCGTCTTCGGGGTTCAGCCAGCCTTTGATGTACCGGCCGCCGTCCAGGGAGCGGGTGGTGGTGATCCACGACTTGTCGTAGCCGCGCTTGGTGTCCTCGTCCGGTGCGTCCTCAGTGCCGTCGCGTTCGGCGATGACGTCGCGGATCCGCTGCCCGAACGAGGCGACCTTCCCAGCCGAGAAGCCCTGATCGGCCATCTCCAACAGTGTGGCCTCGGCCTGCGAGCAGTCGGTGTCATCCAGGCGCGCGACCGAGTCGGCAATCGTGGTGGCGTACCCGTAGGACAGGTCTCCGGCCGCCAGCCGCTTGGCCACCTGCGGGAGGCGATGCCGCTGCCGCGCGAGCGTCAGGCGCTCCTTGGCGCGGCTCTCTCGCATGCCCAGCTTGGAACGCAGCCATGCGCGAGTGGAGGGATATCCCCACCGCTGCTGCTCTCCCGCGGCGTCCACCCGGCCGATGAGAGTCGCGAGCGCGCTTTCCTGCAGATCGGTGGCGGCTGCCAGCGTCTCAGCCAATTCCAGGGACGCGGCTGCCGATTCCGGGGCTTCTCGGGTGGCGAGTTCAGTGGCGATGGTTGAGAGCGCGTTCACCAGTTCCATGGTGGACGCGGCCCCCAACTCGACCGTCACTGATTGCATACGTAAAGAATACCATCCGTGACCGACAATCGAATCGGTGAGCCACCATTTCGTGGGTTTGATTTTCGGACTGACTCGGCCGGGAATTTGCCTGTATTCGCCCCTTCGTCTCGTCCGTCCCTTCGTTCCTTACGGAGGGGGGTGGTGGGGTGGCGCGACCCGGGGCGGGGCAGGCGGAGCCTGCCCCTAACGCTGCCTCAGGGGCCGCAGAGGCTCCAAAGTCAAGGGTGGACGAAGTCCATCGCGCAGCGACGCCGAAGGCGCCCTTGACTTTGGAGGGGCGGCCCCGTACGCCAGCGCCACCCCACCACCCGAACACCATCTCGCCGTTAACACCATCGCACGAGAACCCCTCTCACCCACCCCCCGAACCCATCTCGCCCCAAGCCCCGAACACCCCTCTTGCTGTCGCCCCCTTAACCGCCCGCGCCACGACCATTCCGCACGCACGGATTCCACTATTCCGCGCACGGACCCCTCAGGTCGGGGCTCCGATGCGGGCGTAGGAGTCGGGGCGGGCCAGGCGGAGGTAGACGGCGAAGGCCACTCCCAGAGCGGCGGCACCGAAAAGCAGGCCCGGGAGCGCCCAAGTGAGCGCGGAGCCCTTCTCGGCGCCGAGGAGCGCGTCGAAGTTGAGCAGGCTCGCAACGAACACGGCACCGAGCCCGGCGCACGCCACGGCGGGCGCGATAAGACGGTTCCAGGCATTCTCATCGCGGTGGTCGCGGGCGAAGTAGGCCACCACGGCGGCCGAGGTCAGGGCCAGCAGCAGGATGACACCGAGCGCACCCAGATTGGTGAACCAGTTGAAGAGCGTGAGGACGGGGTCCTTGCCGGTGGAGGCGAAGACCGTGACGACGACGACGGCGAGCACGGTCTGGGTCAGGGAGCCGACGTACGGCGAGCCGTGCCTGGCGTGGGTCCGGCTCAGCGGCGCCGGCAGCACGCCTTCGCGGCCGAGGGAGAAGAAGTACCTGGCCACGGCGTTGTGGAAGGACAGCAGCGCCGCGAACAGACTGGTGACGAGGAAGATCTGCGCGAGGTCGGCGAAGAGCTTCCCGACGTGCTCGTCGGAGAGGGCGAAGACGAGGCCGGGGCCGTCCTTCCGGGCTCGCCCGACGATCTGGGACGTGCCGGTGCCGACGGTCATCGCCCAGGCCGTGAAGGCGTAGAAGACGCCGATGACGGCGACGGCGATGTAGGTGGCGCGGCTGACGGTCCGGCGCGGGTCGCGGCATTCCTCGCTGTAGAGTGCGGCGGCCTCGAACCCCATGAAGCTCGCCATGGCGAAGCAGAAGGCGGCGCCGACCGCGCCCTCGCCCGCGGCGTGCAGGCCGAGCGGGGCGAGCGACACGCCCGACGGGGCGTCCGCGAGCTGGGCGACGTCGAAGACCAAGACGGTGAGGAACTCGACGGCGAGCAGCACGCCGAGGACGCGGGCGTTGAGGTCGACGCGCCGGAACCCGAGGACGGCGACGACGGCGGCGCCGAGCAGCGCGACGGTCCACCAGGGCAGGTCGAGGCCGGTCTTGGACTTCAGGAGGTCGGCGGTGGTGAACCCGAACAGCCCGTAGAGGCCGATCTGCATGGTGTTGTAGGAGATGAGTGCGACGAACGCGGCGCCGACGCCGGCGACGCGCCCGAGCCCGTGGGTGATGTAGGCGTAGAAGGCGCCGGCGTTGGTGATGG
Source organism: Actinomadura violacea (assembly GCF_017573465.1). Lineage (GTDB taxonomy): Bacteria > Actinomycetota > Actinomycetes > Streptosporangiales > Streptosporangiaceae > Spirillospora > Spirillospora violacea. The sequence goes on along the minus strand of NZ_JAGEPF010000020.1, from coordinate 49,207 downwards.
AGCGGCTCATCGCGGCGTATCCGCCGGTGAAGACGGCGAGGAGCACCGCGAGGACGACGTACAGCAGCGGGATGCCGACGACGCCGGTGACCGCGAAGGAGGTCGGCAGCCCACCGGCGGCCACGGTCAGCGGGGCGGACGCGGCGACGACGAAGAACACGGTCTCGGGGACGCCGATGCGGCGGCGTCCGGTTCCGGAGGACGAGGGGGACACGACTTCGGGGATCGCCATGTGCGGCTCCAGTGCCGGGGCGGGCCTGCGGGCACAGATCGTTTGGGCCCGCACGATTTTCCTCGACGCGGATCGTACGGCCTCAAACGAGCGTCGGCAAGGGTAGATTCGCAGTCGGCCCGCGCGCAGGCGCCGGGCCGCACCCGGGGAGGACGCGCGTGACCGGCCATCACACACTGCAAGAGACCGAGCAGGCGATCCAGCGGCGGCTCGGCGACGTCCCGCTGCGCCACGACGCGATGATGGCGGTCTCGAACATCTACCGCGCCGCCGCCGCGATCCGGCAGCACTTCGAGAGCTCGGTGCTGCGCGGCGCGGACCTGACGTGGACGGCGTTCGTCGTGCTGTGGGTCGTGTGGATCTGGGACGAGATGGAGACCCGGCACGTCGCCGAGGAGGCGGGGATCTCCAAGGGCACGCTCACCGGGGTGGTCAAGACGCTGGAGGGGCGCGGGCTGATCGAGCGCGGCTCGCACGCGACGGACGGGCGCCTCGTCCTGCTGCGGCTGACCGACAAGGGCCAGGAGCTGATGCGCGGGCTGTTCCCGGCGTTCAACGCCGAGGAGGCGTTCGTGGTGGAGCGACTCAACGCGGACGAGAACCGCAACCTCGCAGACACGCTGCGCTCGGTGGTCGAGCACCTGGAGGAGGAGGGCGACGCGCGCCGTGAGGCACTGCGAGCCGAGTCGCCGTTCCCGCCCCGCCGCTCAGGCCGCCGCCCCCGCACCTGACGACACCCACCGCCACACCACCCGACCCGCCGCCACACCCGACCCGCCACCCCCACCACCCGACCCGCCGCCACACCCGACCCGCCACCCGCACCTGACGACCCGCCACACCCACACCCACACCCACACCCGACCCACACAAACGCCGTCCCCGCCACCCGGCCCACCGCACCCACGCCTGCCTCGAACCCGCCGTCCGCACCACCGCCGCGGCACCCCTTGCCGTCGATCGTTTGGGCCCTTACGATGCGCCCATGACTCCCCGCTTCGTGCTCGTGCTCAGCGAGAACTGGACCCTCACCACCGGACGCGACCTGCCCGTGCTCGTCCGCTGGGCGCGCGAGGCGGAGGACGCGGGGTTCGACGCGGTGATGGTCAGCGAGCACGTCGTGCTCGGCCCCGACGCGGGCGCGGACGGCGTGATGGGCAACCCGCGCGAGTACGCGCTGCCCGGCAACCAGGACCCGTTCACCCCGTGGCCCGGCTCGCTGATGCTGCTCGGCGCGATCGCGTCGGCCACCACCCGGATCCGGCTCGCGGCCGCGGCGGTCCTCGCGCCGCTGAAGCACCCGCTCGCCCTCGCCCGCGACATCGGCACGCTCGACCTGCTGTCGGAAGGGCGCCTGGTCGTCCAGCCGACGGTGAGCTGGAGCCGCGACGAGTACGCGGCGCTCGGCGTCCCGTTCACACGCCGCGGCGCGATCCTGGACGAGCAGCTGGAGATCTGGGACCTGCTGTGGCGCGGCTCGCCCGTCTCCTACCACGGGACGCACTTCGCGTTCGAGGACGTCTACTTCGAGCCCCGCGCCTATCGTCCGGACGGCCCGCGCATGTGGTTCGGCGGGCAGCACCTGCACGACCGGCTCCTAACCCGGCTAGTCCGCTACGGGCACGGCTTCCATCCGCTGGGCCGTCCCACGCCGGACGAGCTGGAGCGCCTTCAGGCCGCGATGGCCGCGGAAGGACGGGACGCGGCGGACCTGGAGATGATCGGCGGCTGCCGCCCGGTGTTCCCCGACGACGCCTCCGTCTCGCCGCTGGAGCCGGCCCTGGAGCGCATCCCGGAGCAGGTCGCGCAGGGGTTCACGACGTTCTGCATCAAGCCGTCGCAGTTCACCGACGATCCCGACGGCGTCGGCGCGTTCTGCCGCGAGGTCGTCAAGCGCACCGACGCACTGCTCTCCTAGAGAGACGTCCGGGCCTGCGCGCGCGGCGCAGGCCCGGACCCGGGCCCGGACCGCACCCGGGCCGAGGGGTCACCGGCGCGGCCCGCGAATCCCCCGGAACTCCCAGTCGCCGCCGAACGCGGTGGAGATGACCTCCTCCGACTCGGTCGGCTGCGCGCCGCAGTCGTCCCGGATGGGCACCGGACCTGCGACGATGTGGTTGCGGAGCCGTCCGAGCCCTTCCGCTTCGACTTCCACGACGTCGCCGGGCCCGACGGGACGCGAGTTCGCCGGCGTGCCGGACAGCAGCACGTCCCCCGGGTACAGGGTGATCGTGCGGGCGATGTCGGCGACGAGGTAGTGCATGTCCCATTCCATCTCGTCGGTACTGCCGTCCTGCACGAGCGCGCCGTTCACGTACGTGCGCAGGTACTTGCCGCGGAAGTCCCAGCCGGTGACGAGCCCGGGCCCGAGCGGGCACAGCGTGTCGGAGCCCTTCACGCGCAGCATCGACCCGGCGTCGGTGTCGCGGAAGTCGTGCAGCCCGTAGTCGTTGGCGACGGTGTATCCCGCGATGTACCCGCCGGCGTCCCCGGGCGCGATGTTGCGGGCCGTCCGGCCGATGACGATGGCGATCTCGCCCTCGTAGTTGAGGTACTTGCAGCGCTCCGGGCGGACGACCGCGCCGCCGTGCGCGTTCAGCGCCGAGACCGGCTTGTGGAAGTAGGTCGGCGCGGGCGGCAGCCTGGTCTGGAACTCCTGGACGCGGCTGCGGTGGTTGAGGTGCACCGCGATCACCTTGGACGGCTCGCAGGGCGGCAGGTGGACGGCGTCGGCGGCGCGCACCCGGCGCCCGTCCGCGCTGACCAGCTCGTCGCCGTCCCGCACGACCTGCGTGGCGGCGCCGTCCAGCAGGATCCGCCGGTACTCCCGGGTCCGCGACGCGTCCTGCGACGCGTCCTGCAACGCGTCCTGCAATGCGTCCAGCGGGGCGTCCAGCGGGGCGTCCTGCGAACGAGCGGCGTCGGGCATCAGGAGGTCCATCCGTTCTCGGGCCGGTCGAACCAGATGTGCACCTGGCCCGTTCCGACGGAGTTCTCGTACCGGCTGTAGAGGCGTCCGGGGGCGCGGCACGCGTGCTCCCCCAGAGCGCCGATCATCATCAGGTAGTGGCCGAAGCGCGCCTCGGGCCGGAAGGCGAGGAACTCCGGCATGGTGTCGAGGACGCGGGCGTGGTCGCCGTCCCGCAGCCAGGCGATGCGCTGCTCGTCGGCGGCGCGCGCCTCGGGGGTGAAGATGTGCTCGGGTCCGGCCGCCTCGTGGTCGCGGATGGCGCGCAGCGGCCAGAACGTGTGCGACAGCGCGCCGGACGCGATGAGCAGCACGCGCCGGTCGAGCCCGGCGATGGCGTCGCCGAGGGCGCGGCCGAGCCGCAGGAAGTCCTCGGTGTCGGCGGTCTGGCATACCCCGATCGACATCCACCGCTTGCCGGGCAGGCCGAGGTAGGGGTCGTCGCGCACGCCGAGGTGCGTCCACAGGTTGACGGTCGCGTAGAAGATCGGCAGGTAGGGGTCGTCGATCGGGGTGATGTACGTGCCGTGCTTGTCGGCGTACCGGGCGACGGCCCGCGCCAGCTCCGGGTCGCCGGGGAAGTCGTACGGCATGCGGCACATGCCGCGCGGCAGTTCCTCGGACGTGTACAGCCCGGCGCGGCGCTCCTGCGCGGTCGTGACGAACTCGACGGTGGTCGCCCAGTGCGAGTCGAGGACGACGACGGTGTCGTAGTCGTCGCGTTCGAAGACGTCCGCGCGCAGCCGCCGCAGCCCGGAGACGAGCGTGGTGTCCTCGCCGTTGTTCAGTTCGCGGCGGGTGACCTCGGGCAGGACGATCGTGGGGACGTGCGCGAGGAGTCCCGCGCCGGCTACCTCGCCCATGGGGCCGTCACCGTGTTCTTCACGTCGCAGTAGAAGTCGAAGCTCCAGTCTCCGCCTTCGCGTCCCATGCCGGATTCCCGGGCTCCTCCGAACGGCGCGCGCAGGTCGCGGACGAAGAAGCAGTTGACCCAGACGGTCCCGGCGACGAGTTGCGAGGTGACGCGCCGCGCGCGCTCTGGGTCGCCCGTGGCGAGGGTGGCGGCGAGCCCGAACCGGGTGCCGTTGGCCATGGCGACGGCCTCCTGCTCGGTGTCGAACGTCTGGAGCGTCAGCACGGGCCCGAAGACCTCCTCTGAGAGGATCTCAGCACCATCAGGAGCCCCGGTGAGCAGCGTCGGACGGTAGTACAGCCCACCCAGCTCCTCGTTGGGGCCACCGCCGAGGACAGCGCGCGCGCCCGCGTCCTTGGCGCGGCGCACGAAGCCATCAACGCGTTCGAGGTGGCGGCGGTGGATCTGCGGGCCGATGTCCGTCGCCTCGTCGCGCGGGTCGCCCTGCTTGAGCGCGGCGGCCTTCGCCAGGAACCGCTCGGTGAACTCGCCCGCGACCGACGACTCGACGAGCAGCCGCGTCGCGGCGAGGCAGACCTGCCCTGCGTTGTCGTACTGCTCGACGGCGAGGTCGGCGGCGAGGTCGAGGTCGGCGTCGGCGAACACCAGCAGCGGCGACTTGCCGCCCAGCTCCAGCGACAGCGGCGTCAGGTTCGGCGCGGCGGCCGCCGCGATCGCCTTCGCGGTCGGCACCGAGCCGGTGAAGCTGATCCGCTTGACGTCCGGGTGCGCGGTGAGGGGGCCGCCGACCTCGGCGCCGTAGCCCTGGACGACGTTGAACACCCCGTCCGGCAGCCCGGCCTCGGCGGTGATGCCGGCGAGCAGGGACGCGGTCAGCGGCGTCCATTCGGCGGGCTTGAGCACGACGGTGTTCCCGGCGGCGAGCGCGGGCGCGATCTTCCACGTCGCCAGCATCAGCGGCGCGTTCCACGGCGTGATGAGCGCGCAGACGCCGGCCGGGTCCCAGCTGACGTGGTTGGCGTGGCCGCGGGTGTCGAAGTCCTCGTGGCCGAGCTTCAGCAACCAATCGGCGAAGAACCGGAAGTTGTGCGCGACGCGCGGCATCACGCCGCGCCGGTGCGAGCGGATCAGCGCGCCGTTGTCGGCGGTCTCGACCTGCGCGAGCTCCTCGACGCGCTTGTCGACGCCGTCGGCGATCGCGTGCAGCAGCCGCGCCCGCTCCTCCCGCGACGTGCGGGACCAGGCGGGGAACGCGGCGCGCGCGGCGGCCACCGCCGCGTCCGCCGCGTCCGGCCCGCCCCGGGCGATGTCGGCGAGCGGCCGCTCGCCGATCGGCGAGACGTCCTCGAACGCGTCGGCCGCGCCGACCCGCTCGCCGCCGATCCAGTGGCCGGGCTCGACGGCGACGCCGGCGACTGTTGCCATCGCTGCACCTCCAGTTTGTTTGGTCCCAAATAATCTAGGAAGCCGGGATGGCGGAGGTCAACCCGCCCGGGTTAATGTTCGGTCCCAAACGATTCTCTCAGGACCGTGCACGCAGGAGGGCACCCGTGACCGACGTCCCGTACCGGGAGTGGCTCGACCGGGCCGCCCGGCTCGACCCGCACACCGGCCACCACATCGACGGCGCGTTCCGGGACGGCGGCGCCACCGCCCCGGTCGTCTCCCCGCGCGACGGCGCGGTCATCGCGCGCGTCGCGTCCGCCGGGAGCGCCGAGGTCGACGCCGCCGTCGCCGCCGCCCGCCGCGCCTTCGACACCGGCCCCTGGCCCCGCCTCGCGCCCGCCGAACGCAAGGCCGCGCTGCTGCGCTGGGCCGACCTCGTCGAACGCGACCGCGAGACGCTCGCGCTGCTCGTCAGCCTGGAGATGGGCAAGCCGGTCGGCGAAGCGCACGGGATCGAACTGCGCGCCGTCATCGGCTGCCTGCGCTGGTACGCCGAGGCCGCCGACAAGCAGCCGGACGAGGCGCCCCGCACCGCGCAGGGCTCGTTGGCGCTGGTGACCCGCGAGCCCGCCGGGGTCGTCGCGGCCGTCGTCCCGTGGAACTTCCCGCTGACGATGGCGGCGTGGAAGATCGCCCCGGCGCTCGCCGCCGGCTGCACGGTGGTGCTGAAGCCCGCCGAGGAGTCGCCGCTGTCGGCGCTGCACCTCGCCGCGCTCGCGGCCGAGGCGGGGCTGCCGCCAGGCGCGTTCAACGTCGTCAACGGGCCGGGCGAGGTCGCCGGGCGCGCCCTCGGCGAGCACCCCGGCGTGGACGTCCTCGCCTTCACCGGCTCCACCGAGGTCGGCCGCCACTTCCTGCGCTACGCCGCCGCGTCCAACCTCAAGCGCGTCTGGCTCGAACTCGGCGGCAAGTCGCCGAACATCATCCTGCCCGACGCCCCCGACCTGGACGCCGCCGCCGACACCGCCGCATGGGGGATCTTCTTCAACGCCGGTGAGATGTGCACCGCGCCGTCCCGGCTGCTCGTGCACCGCTCCGTGGCGTCCCGGGTCGTGGACCGCGTCGTCGCGCGCGCCGAGTCGCTGCGCGTCGGCGACCCGCTCGACCCCGCCACCGAGATGGGCCCGCTGGTCTCCGCCGCGCACCACGCGCGCGTCCTCGCCCACATCGACGCCGCCCGCGCCTCGGGTGCCCGCCTGCGCACCGGTGGGCCGGACACCGGCACCGCCGACGGCCCGTACCTCTCCCCCACCGTGTTCGACCAGGTCACCCCGGACATGCCGATCGCCCGCGAGGAGGTCTTCGGGCCCGTCCTCGCCGTCCTGGAGTTCGACGACCTCGACGAGGCGATCACGCTCGCCAACGGCACCGACTACGGCCTCGCCGCCGCCGTCTGGACGTCCGACCTGTCCACCGCCCACCGCGCCTCCCGCGCGCTGCGCGCCGGAACGGTCTGGGTCAACTGCTACGAGGAGGGTGACATGAGCGTCCCGTTCGGCGGCGTGAAGCAGTCCGGGCACGGCCGCGACAAGTCCCTGCACGCCCTCGACAAGTACACCGATCTCAAGACGACCTGGATCGAACTGTGACGCACCGCCCTCTCATCGCACTGCCCGCACGCTTCTCCACGAGCGCGTCAGCGCTGCGCTACAAGGCCGAGGTGGCCGCCCGAGCGCTCGTCGAGGCCGTGTACCGGGCGGGCGGCGAACCGTTCGTCATGCACCCCGCCGCGCCGTTCGACCCGTCCCGCCTGGACCGCTGCGACGGCCTGCTGCTGCCCGGCGGCGGCGACCTGCACCCGCGCCACTACGGCGACGCCACCGAGCACGAGACCCTCTACGACGTGGACGACGCGCAAGACGAGTTCGACCTGGCCGTCGCCGCGCACGCCCTCGCCACCGGCCTGCCCACCCTGGCGGTCTGCCGCGGTTTCCAGGTGGTGAACGCCGTCCTCGGCGGCACCCTCGACCAGCACATGGACCCCGACCACCGGCACAAGGTCCACCCGGTCGACGTCGCGCCCGGCACGCTCCTCGCCAAGGTGCTGGAGACCGACCGGGCCGCCGCGTCCTGCTACCACCACCAGTCGGTGGCGACGCTCGCCACCGCCCTCGTCCCGACCGCCCGCGCCGCCGACGGCACCGTGGAGGCCGCCGAGCTCGCCGCGCCGCGCGGCTGGTTCCTCGCCGTCCAGTGGCACCCCGAGGACACCGCCGCGTCCGACCCGTCGCAGCAGGCCCTGTTCACGGCCCTGGTCCAGGCGTCCGCCACCCGCGCGTGACCGCCCGGCCGGCCGCCCCCGCCCGGACGTGTGACCCTCCGCACGCTGGGGCGGTGTAAGAGTTCGCCCCGATGCGCAGCGTGGTCGCGACATGACATGCTGTGGCCAAAGAGGGCGTCAGGGGGCACCCTCAGAACAGGAAAGCGATCGACATGCCGGACAACACCGAGCCCGGCCGCACGGCCGTCGCGAACGCCGTCTCCGCACGCAACTGCAAGGCCCACAGGCTCGCCGCATGGACCCTCGCGGCGCTCGCCGCCGTGGCCGCGCTCGCCGTGCTCCTCGCCTCGGCGGTCCCGCGCCGGCGCGGCACCCGGGGCCGCGCGCCTGTACGGCGCTTCCCCCGCCCGAGCCCGCGCGGGAGCTGAGGTCAGCCGGCGGCCACCCGGTCGAGGAAGGCGTCGACGAGGGCGGTGGTGCGGGCGATCGACGCGGCCTCGGTGCGGCGCAGCTCGGCCATGATCGCGTCCGGGTCGGCGCCCTCGGCGCGCATCTGGGCGTCGCCGCCGTACTCCAGCCAGAGGCCGAACTCCTCGACGGTGATCTCGGGATGGAACTGCAGGCCCATCGAGCGGCCGAGCACGAACGCCTGCGAGCAGACCTCGCTGCGGGCGATCTCCACGGCGCCCGGCGGCAGGATCCAGCGGTCGTAGTGGAACTGGAACCACGGGCCCGGCCCGACGAGCGACGGGTCGTCGGTGCGCACGTCCACCCAGCCCATCTCGGGACGTGGCGCGCGCTCGACACGGCCGCCGAGGGCTGCGGCGAGGGCCTGCCCGCCGAAGCAGATCCCCAGCAGCGGGACGCCGACGGCGTGCGCCTTGGCGAGCATCGCCAGCTCAGGGACGACCCACGACGCGACACCCGGATCGTTCACCGACCACGGCGCGCCCATCGGAACGATCAGGTCCCAGTCGAGCGGGTCGGGGAACCCGGGGCGCACGTCCGGCGTCAGGTGCCGCTCGGCGGGCACCACCGTCAACTCCGTGACGTCGTGGCCGCGCGCGGCGAGCCGGTCGGTAATCGGACCGGCGGGCGAGACGTGGTCATGCTGGACGAGCAGGGCGCGCACGGGACCTCCTTCGCGTCCCGCAAATCGTACGTACCCAAATGAAATGGGGTCAACGGGACGGCCGGTACCGCGCCTGCCGGGACGCGGCGGTGCCCGCCGCGAGGCCGGACAGCTCCCGTTCGAGCGCGGCCGAGGCGCGCCGGCAGAACTCCTCCGGCTCGTCGGCGGCGTCGGGGCGCTCGTCGACCACCGCGTCCACCAGGCCGTCCCGCAGCAGGTCGGCGGAGCGGACGCCCTGCGACGCGGCCAGCTCCGCGGCGCGCGACGGCGTCCGGTGCACGATCACCGACGCGCCCTCCGGCGGCAGCGGCGCGAGCCAGCCGTGCCGGGCCGCGAGGACCCGGTCCGCGGGCAGCAGCGCCAGCGCCGCGCCGCCCGCCCCCTCCCCCATCAGCAGGCACAGCGTCGGCGCCGGCAGCGTCATCAGGTCGGCGAGGCAGCGGGCGATCTCCCCGGCGAGCCCGCCCTCCTCCGCGTCGGCCGACAGCACCGCGCCCGGCGTGTCGACCACGGTGACCAGCGGGAGCCCGAGCTCGGCGGCCAGCCGCATCCCGCGCCGCGCCACCCGCAGGCCGGCCGGGCCGAGCGGGTGCCCGGCGCGCTGGCCGTGCCGGTCCTGCCCGACGAGCACGCACGGCGCGCCGCCGAAGCGGGCCAGTGCGAGCGTCAGCCCGCGCCCCGCCTCGCCCTGCCCGGTGCCCGACAGGAGCGTCACGTCCGCGGCGCCGTACCGGAGCAGTTCCCGCACGCCGGGACGGTCCGGGCGGCGCGACCGCTCGATCGAGTCCCACGCGTCGTCATCGGCGGACGTCCCGGACGGCGGCCCCTTGGAGGGCGGGCCCTCGGAGGGCGGGCCCTCGACGCGGCGGGCCGGGCCGACACCATGGACCGCCCCCGCGCACAAGACCGACAGGGCCCGCGACGCCACCTCCGCGAGGTCGTCCAGGCCCACCACCGCGTCCACGAGCCCCTTCGCCGCCAGGTGCTCGGCGACCTGGACGTCCGGCGGGAACGGCTCCCCGTACAGGCCCTCGTAGACGCGCGGCCCGAGGAACCCGATCAGCGCGCCGGGCTCGGCGGCCGTCACGTGCCCGAGCGACCCCCACGACGCGAACACCCCGCCCGTCGTCGGATGCCGCAGGTGGACGAGGTAGGGCAGTCCCGCGGCGCGGTGCGCCATGACGGCGGCGGTGATCCGCGCCATCTGGACGAACGCGGCGGTCCCCTCCTGCATCCGCGTCCCGCCCGAGGACGGCGCGGCGAGCAGCGGCAGGCCCTCGGCGGTCGCGCGCTCGACCGCCGCGACGATCCGGTCCGCGGTGGCCGAGCCGATCGACCCGGCGAGGAACCGGAACTCCGACACCACGAACGCGACCCGCCGGCCGCGCAGCAGCCCCTCGCCGGTGACGACGGCCTCGTCGGTGCCGGCGCGCTCGCGGGCCGCGGCGAGATCGTCCCCGTACGGCGTGCCCGGCTCCGGCTCCCCGGCGGGCGGCACGTCCCAGGACGTCCAGCTCCCGCCGTCCAGCACGCGCCGCAGCAGTTCCCGCGCACCGACCCGTTCCGTCACCGTGCCTCCCCTGCCCTTTCCGGACGACCGCCCTCCCGGATGATGACCGCCTTCCCAGAATGATGGCCGCGAGCACGGCCGTACGGTCACCCGGGGTGGAAACTGAGATCGACACGGCTCTGAGATCGACACGGCTCAGGGAAGGGAAACGCCGGTGCCCTCCGAAAGCGACGAGATCTGCTTCTCCTCCGCCCGCGGCCTCGCCCGCCGAATCCGCGCCCGCGACCTGTCCGCGCGGGAGGTCGTGCGGGCCCACCTCGACCGGATCGAACGGACGAACCCGCACGTCAACGCCATCGTCACGCTCGCCGCCGAGCGGGCACTGGACGAGGCCCGCGCCGCCGACGAGCGGCTCGCGTCCGGCGCGGACCCCGGTCCGCTGCACGGGCTGCCCATCGCGCACAAGGACACCCACGCCACCGCCGGGATCCGCACCACGTCCGGCTCGCCGATCTTCGCCGACCACGTCCCGGACACCGACGAGCTGGTCGTCGAGCGGATGCGGGCGGCCGGCGCCATCACGATCGGCAAGACGAACGTGCCGGAGTTCGCCGCCGGGTCGCACACGTTCAACCCGCTGTTCGGGCTGACCCGCAACCCCTACGACCCCTCCCGTTCGGCGGGCGGCAGCAGCGGCGGCGCGGCGGCGGCGGCGCTGGCGTGCGGGATGCACCCGCTCGCCGACGGCAGCGACATGGGCGGCTCGCTGCGCAACCCGGCGTCGTTCTGCAACGTCGTCGGGTTCCGCCCGTCACCGGGCCGGGTGCCGTCCTGGCCGGTGCCGGCGGGCTGGGCGACGATGGGCGTGCAGGGCCCGATGGCCCGGTCGGTCGCGGACGCGGCGCTGCTGCTGTCGGTGCTCGCCGGGCCGGACCCGCGCAGCCCCATCGCGCTGGAGACGCCCGGCTCCGCGTTCGACGTCCCCCTGGAACGCGACATGCGTGGCGTGCGGCTGGCGTGGTCGCCGGACTTCGGCGGCACCGTCCCCGTCGATTCCGCCGTCACCGCCGTCCTCGAACCGGCCGTGAAGGTCTTCACCGACCTCGGCTGCACCGTCGAGGAGGACTGCCCGAACCTGACCGGCGCCGACGAGGCGTTCCGCACGCTGCGGGCCTGGCACTGGGACATCGCCCTCGGCCCGCTGCTGGACGAGCGCCGCGCCGACTTCAAGGCCTCGCTCGCCCGCAACATCGAGGAGGGCCGCGTCCTCACCGCCGCGGACGTCGGCCGCGCCGAGGTCCTGCACACCGCGCTGTTCCACCGCGTCCGCGCGTTCTTCGAGCGCTACGACGCGCTGCTGGTGCCGGTCAGCCAGGTCCCGCCGTTCGACGCGGACCTGGAGTACCCGCACGAGGTCGCCGGGCACGCCATGCCCGACTACCTGGAGTGGATGCGGTCCTGCTTCCTGGTGTCGGCGACCGGCTCGCCCGCGCTGTCGGTGCCCGCCGGGTTCACCCCCGGCGGCCTGCCCGTCGGGCTCCAGATCGTCGGCCCGCACCGCGCCGACCTCGCCGTCCTGCGGATCGGGCACGCGTTCGAGCAGGCCACCGGCCACGCCCGCCGCCGCCCCCCACGCCGTTGACTTGCGGCGTGTCGTCCTTAAAACGGCGCTCTTAAGGACGACACGCCGCAAGTCAACGCTCCTCGGCCGGGATCCGCAGGACGAACCGGGCGCCGCCGCCCTCGTTGTCGGCGGCCACCAGCGTGCCGCCGTGCGCCCGCGCGATGTCGCGGGAGATGGTCAGGCCGAGGCCGGTGCCGCCCTTGTCGCGGCGCCGCCCCTCGGCCAGCCGCTGGAACCGCCAGAAGATCCGCTCCCGGTCCTCGGGCGGGATGCCCGACCCGTCGTCGCGCACCTCCAGCACCGCGTCCGGGCCGTCGCGCGCCGCGGTCACCCAGATCCGCGACCGGGCGTGCCGCTCGGCGTTGTCCAGCAGGTTCGTCAGCAGCCTGACCAGCTGCTCCGGCGTCGCCCGGACCCCGATGCCATCGGGCGCGTCGATCTCCACCGGGACGCGCCGGTCCCGCCGCGCCGCCTCCGCCCGCACCAGCGCGCCGAAGTCGACCCGCTCGCGCTCCACGTGCACGCCCGCGCCGAGCTTCGCCAGGATCAGCAGGTCGGTGACGATGCCCTGCAGCCGGTCGGCGTCCGCCAGCGCCGCCCGCGCGACCGCCGGCCAGTCCTCGTCCTCCGGGTCCTGCAGCGCCAGCTCCAGCTGCGTCCGCAGCCCGGTCAGCGGGCTGCGGAGCTCGTGCGAGACGTCCCCGACGAACCCGCGCTGCCGCTCCATGACCCCCTCCAGCCGGTGCAGCGTCAGGTTCACCGACTGCGCCAGCTCCGACACCTCGTCGGCCGCGTCCGGGACGGTGACCCGGCCGGGCTCGCCGCCGGTGATGTCCGCCAGCTCGTCGCTCATCTTCCGCACCGGCCGCAGCGCGCGCCGCACCGCGCCCGCCACGATCCACGCGACCAGCGCGGTGCCGGTGACGGCGGCGCCCGCGAGCAGGCCGATGAACGCGCCCTTGTTGCGGGTCAGCTCGGTGAGCGGCGCCCCCGCGTAGATCGTCCGGAACCCGAACGACGTGCGGATGCGCTCCTCGACGACGTACACGTCCGCGTTGATGCGCTGCGCATGGACGATGTGATCCTCGGCGCGGCTCACCACCGCGGGGGACGGCACCTTCAGCGGCCGCCGCCCGCGCAGGGCGTCGCTGTAGGCGACGACCCGGCCGTCCTGGTCGAGGACCTGAAGGAGCGAGAAGTCGGGGTCCTCCACGCGCAGCAGCCCGCGCGGGTCGGTCTGGCGGACCAGCGTCGCCAGGTCGTCGACGACGAGGTCGCCGCGCTGGTGCAGGCCGCCGTACACGGTGCGCTGGACCAGCGTGTAGAACACGACGATGCCGGCCACCAGGACGAGGCCGACCATCAGGGTCGCCGCGGCGGTGATCCGGGCCCGCACCGACCAGCAGGAGGGCGACAGCCTCTTCCAGAGAACCCGCACCCCGGCGCTCTCCCCTCCCCGTCACGCAGCCGCCGGTGCGGCGCCGCGTCCCGCGCCCGGGAGGAGTGCGCAGAACTGGTTGTTACCGGACCATTGCCGGGTGAAACCTCGGCGCGGTAGTGGCCGATGCCCGCGCGGACGGCGCCTCCCACCCCTGGGGTGCCGCCCGCGCGGGCATCGCCTTCGGTGCCGCCAGCGGGCCCGCCGCCCGCGCGCCGAGGAGGAGAATCCGACGGGACCGGGCTCGCTGCCGAACGAGTCCCACTCTGCCCGCCCCCTGTGGACTGGACGCTACATCGACGTGACGATCACGTTTCCACTTCTTCCTGGGGGAACGCGCCATAATCTCCCTTCTAACGGGGATGGATGGACGCAGGAGACGCAAGGGAGTCGGGAACACCGCCATGGACGGAGACATTCGGCCGCTCGAGCCGGCGGACCCGCGTACGGTCGGCGGGCACACGCTGCTGGGCCGGCTCGGGTCGGGCGGGATGGGCACCGTCTACCTCGGCACCGATCCGGTGTCCGGCGGGCGCGTCGCGGTCAAGACCATCCATCCGCACCTCGCCGGGGACGAGTCGTACCGGCGGCGGTTCAAGGACGAGGCGTACCTGGCGAGCCGGGTCGCGTCCTTCTGCACGGCGCGGGTCCTCGCGCACGGCGAGGACGACGGCCGGCCCTACCTCGTCACCGACTACGTCGGCGGGATCTCGCTGCACCAGCGGCTCAGTTCGGGCGGCCCGCTGCCGCCCGCCGACCTGCACGGGGTCGCGGTCGGGGTCGCCTCGGCGCTGGCGGCGATCCACGCGGCGGGGCTGGTGCACCGCGACCTGAAGCCCGCGAACGTGATGCTGACGCTGTCGGGCTGCCGCGTCATCGACTTCGGGATCGCGCGCAGCCAGGACTCCGGCGGCGTCACCGCGGCGACCGGGAAGGTGCTCGGCACGCCCGGCTGGATGGCGCCGGAGGTGCTGCGCGGCGGCCCGGCGACCCCGGCCGCCGACATCTTCGCGTGGGGCTGCCTCATCGCGCACGCGGGCACCGGGCGGATGCCGTTCGGCGGCGACCCCGAGGCGCTGCGGGTCACCGACGCCGCGCCCGACCTGTCCGGGCTGCCGGAGCCGCTGCTGCCGGCCGTCCGGTCGGCGCTGTCGCACGACCCGGCGGGCCGGCCGAGCGCCTCGGACCTGCTGCTCAGCCTGGTGGAGCAGCCGCAGGCGGGCGACTGGCCGGCGGCCCCGCCGAACGGGGCGCCCGCGGCCGCGGTGCCGCCGTCGCCGCCCGGCGGGGTTCCGGCGACGGCGTCCGATGGAGCCCCGGCGACGCCGTCCGGGTCGTTGCCGCGGGCGGGCGCGGCGGGGGACGCCGCGAGGGACGCCGCGTCCACCGACACGCGGGCGTTCAACCCGATGGGCATCGCGGGCACGCTGTCCATCAACCGCACCCGGGTGCTCGCCGCGGCCGGGGCCGCCGCGGGGACCGTCCTGGTCGGCGCGGTCATCCTCGGGCTGACGCAGGGCAGGGGCGACCCGCATCCGCACTCCTCGGCGCCGGTGATGCCGACGGTGTCCGCCCATCCGGCCAAGAAGCCGCGCGCGGCGACGCCCCGCCCGTCCAAGCGGGCACCGGTGCGGGCGCACGTCACGAAGCACGTGCCGAAGCACAAGGCCAAGCACGCGAAGGGCAAGGGCAAGCACAAGCCGCGCTGACGCGCGCGCCGCCCTTGCCGCCGGTTCGCCGCTAGGTGCGCCGCTAGGTGCGCCAGATGAGGACGAGCGCGCAGTCGTCGTCGCGGGTGGCGGCCATCGTCTCGACCAGTTCCCGCGCGCCCGTGCCGAATCCCTGCGGGACGAGCCGCTCGGCCTCGCCGAGCAGCCGGTCGATCCCGGCGTCCAGGTCGCTGCCGGGCGACTCGACGAGGCCGTCGGTGTAGAGCATCAGCGCGTCGCCGGGCCGCAGCACCCCGCGCTCGGGGACGCAGTGCAGGTCGGGCACGACGCCGAGGACGACGCCCTTGGCCGGGCTGACCTGCCACGCGCCGCTGCCCGCGTCGAACTGGACGGCGGGCGGGTGCCCCGCCGACCCGACCGTGTACTCCCCGGTCTTCAGGTCGACGACGACGTGCACCGCCGTGACGAACCCCTCGTCCCAGCCCTGCTTCTGGAGGTAGACGTTGCAGGCGGGCAGGAACCGGTCGGCCTGGAGCGATCCAAGCAGCCCCCCGAAGGCGCCCGACAGCATCAGCGCCCGGGTGCCGGCGTCCGTCCCCTTCCCCGACACGTCGACCAGCGCGACCTCCAGCGTGCCGTCCTGCAGCGACGACACCACGAAGTCGCCGCCGAAGGACGAGCCGCCCGCCTGCAGCATCACGACCTGCGACGCCCAGCCGTCCGGCAGCTCGGGCATCTCGCCCTGCCGGCGCAGCCGGTCGCGCAGCTCCAGCAGCATCGAGTCGCCGCGCAGCCCCTGCACGCCGAGCTGCTGGCGGGTGCGGGCGAGGGTGAGCGCGAGCACCGCCGTGATCGTCAGCGTCGCGACGATGCCGGGCCCGATCGCCGCGACGTCCTGCAGCGCGTCGTAGGACACCATCGCGACCACGACGACCAGCAGCGCGATGAGGCTGCGCACCTTCAGCAGCAGCCCGCCGCCCAGCACGATGAGCACCAGCGCGCCCGACGGCGCCAGGCCGCGGGTGTCGTCGGCCGTCGCGACGCCGATCGCGATCGCCGCCACGGCCAGCACCGCGAAGACGTTGCGCTCCCTGGTGAGCCGCCCCTGCCGCATCGCCCGGTACAGCGCGACCAGCGGCGGGATCCTGCGCAGGAAGGCGCGGACCCGCGGCGGAAGCATCTGCACCAGTCGTTGAAGCATGTCTCCGGCACTGTACCGAGCATTCGCGGCGACCGGCGGGCATCCGGGCGACCGGTGACGCGTTGAAACGGTCCAGCTCCGCTCCCTGTGGGTAAGACCCACTCCGAGCCGAAGTTCGGAAACGCGAGGGAGGCGGCATATGGGGCAGCCGGGGATGCGCATCACCGTGAACGCGGCGATGCGGGCGCGGGACGTCTCGCGCCCATGGCCGGACGGCGTCGGCGCCCCCGCGGCGGGCGCCGAGCCGGGCGAGCGCGGCGAGGCGCCGCGCGCCGAGCCGGCCAAGAGGTCCCGGGCCGCCAAGAACGAGCGGCGCCGCCTCGGCAAGCGCGGCGGCGCCAGGAAGGCCCCGGAGAACGGGCTGTGACCCGCCCGCCGGGGCCCGGAGGCCGGAGAACGCGGGAGGGTCAGCCCTCGTCGGGCAGCGGCGGCAGCTCGCCGGTCCGCTCGTAGTCGCCGAGCATCGCGATCCGGCGGCTGTGCCGCTCCTCGCCGGAGTACGGCGTGCCGAGGAACAGCTCGACGAACCGGGTCGCGGTGTCCGCGTCGTGCTGCCGCGCGCCGATGCTGATCACGTTGGCGTCGTTGTGCTCGCGGGCCAGCGTCGCGGTGTCCTCGTTCCACACCAGCGCGGCCCGCACGCCCGCGACCTTGTTGGCCGCGATCGCCTCGCCGTTGCCGGAGCCGCCGATGACGATGCCGAGCGTGCCGGGCTCCGCCGCCGTCCGCCGGGCCGCCCGCAGCACGAACGGCGGGTAGTCGTCCACGGCGTCGTACTCGAACGCGCCGCAGTCGACGGGCTCGTGCCCGTTGGCCTTCAGCCAGGAGACCAGGTGCTCCTTCAGCTCGAAGCCGGCATGGTCGGTTCCCAGAAACACGCGCATGGGCCCGATTCTCGCAGGCCCGCGCCCCCGGCGCGCGCCGGGGGCGTGAGGCCCTGTTCACACTCGCCAGACCGGGCCCGCGCTACTGCGGCGGCGGCATCGGGTCCGGGTCGCGGGGCAGGTCGGGCTTGCGGTCGACCATCGTCCGGTCGGCGAGGTCGTCCTCGTCGTCTTCCTCGTCCTCAGTGCGCGCGGCGGGGCTCTGCAGCGCCGCGGCTTCGGGGGCGGCGCCGGCCGGCGCGGCGGCCTCGGGCCCGGGCGCCGGCGGCTCCTCGCCGTCCTGCGCCCCGGCGGCCTCGGGCTCCTGCGCGGCGGGCTCGGCGGCCGGCGCGGCGGGCTGCGGCGCCGGGGCACCGGGCTGGGGCGGGACGGGCACCCCTTCCCATCCGGGCGACTGCGCCGGGCGCGCCGGCGGGACGTAGGGGACGGCGGCCGGATGGGACGGCGGCAGGGCGGGCCGGTCGTTCGCCGTCGGCATCGGCGGCTGCGCGCCCTGCTGCGGAACACCAGGCTGCTGGACCCCCGGCTGCATGCCGTAGGGCTGCTGCGCGTACGGCTGCGGAGCGTAGCCCTGCTGCCCGTACGGCTGCTGCGGCGGCCCGGCCTGCTGGGATGCGTACGGCTGCTGCCCGGCGTACGGCGGCTGGGCGGCCCCGAAGGGCTGCTGCGGCGCGTACTGCCCGTACTGCTGCGGGGCGGCCTGGCCGCGCGGACGGCCGATCAGGTAGCCCGCCAGCGCGCCGGCGCCCGCGAGCCAGCCGTACAGCAGGCCCGCGCTTGCGCCCTTGTCGATGCCGTTGAAGATGTTGGTGCTCATCGAGGTGGCGTGGAAGCCGAGCGCCCAGTTCTGCAGCAGGCCGAACACGAACCCCGCGACGCCACCCGCGGCGATCACCGCCCACCAGCCGGTGATCAGCGCGCCGACCGGGCCGCGCGCGGCGTCGACCGACCGCGCGCCCGCCGCCACGAGCAGGGCCGTCCCGACGAGGGCGAGCAGCGTCGTGAAGTCGAGTGTCACGGCGTAGCGCCAGCTCAGCCCGTGCGGCGGCGTGAAGCGCCAGGACAGGAAGAGCAGCCGCGCCACCAGCGGGCCGATCCCCTTGTCGAGCCTGAAGTCGCTCTTGATGATCGCGTCGACGACCCATTGGTTGCCGACGAGCACGGCCAGCACGGCGAGGGGCACCAGCGAGCCGCCGGACATCATGAACATCCGCCGCATCGTCATGGCGGGCAGGGTAGTGCGGAACCGCGCGCGCCGGTAGGCCCGATGGCGCCCCGCGTAGGCCCGGCGTCACCCGGCGTAGGCGTCACCCGGCGTGCACGTCAGCCGGCGCGCACGGGTCACCCGGCGTGCATGAGGGGGAACCGGAACTCCGGGTCGACCTGCGCGGCGAGGTCCTCGCCGGTCGCGCGGTTCGCCCAGCTGCGCGCGTTCTTGAGGTGGAACTCGACGGCCTGCCGCTGGAACCTGTCCCAGTCCTTGGCCTGGGCGTCGACCTCGGCGAGCAGCCGGCCGAGCGCGGCCTCGTTCCCGTCCTCCAGCACCGCGCCGGAGCGGCCCTGCTCCATCGCGCGGACGGCGGCGGACTGGCCGAGCCACACGAGCAGGTCGTCGCCGACGTGCTCGCGCAGGTAGGCGACGTCCTCGTCCGACTGCACCTTGTTGCCGACGACGCGGATGGCGACGTCGTAGTCGCGGGCGTACTCGACGTACTGCCGGTAGACGCCGACGCCCTTCCGGGTGGGCTCGGCGACCAGGAACATCAGGTCGAACCGGGTGAACAGCCCGGACGCGAACGTGTCGGCGCCGGCGGTCATGTCGACGACGACGTACTCGCCGGGGCCGTCCAGCAGGTGGTTGAGGTAGAGCTCGACCGCGCCGGTCTTGGAGTGGTAGCAGGCGACGCCGAGGTCCTCGTCGTTGAACGGGCCGGTGGCGAGCAGCGTCACGCCGTCCACGTCCTGCCCGAGGGCGTGCACCGGGTCGTCGCCGCGCAGCCGCAGCAGCCGCGACCCGGTGCCCGCCGGGGTCGTCTTGACCATGGTGGACGCCGAGCCGATGCGCGGGTTGCCGCCGCGCAGCCAGTCCTTGATCTCGGTGAGGTGGTCGCCCAGCGCCGGGATCTTGGCGGCCCGGCCGTCGTCGAGGCCGAGAGCCGCGCCGAGGTGCTGGTTGATGTCGGCGTCGATGGCGACCACCGGCAGCCCGCGCAGCGCGAGGTGCCGGACGAACAGCGACGAGAGGGTGGTCTTGCCGCTGCCGCCCTTGCCGACGAACGCAACCTTCACGAATGCCCCCGTTTCGGATATGAAAACCGTTGCCATTTTCTCGGAGCACCGAGTCTGGCGGAGGGGGCACCGGCGCGGCAACCGGAACGGCCGAAGCCGCCCCGATCGGCCCGCACGGCGGCAGGCGCGGTGGCTCACGCGGTGGCTCAGTCGAAGATCGGCTCCCGGGTGCGGGTGCGCTTGAGCTCGAAGAACCCGTCGGTGGAGGCCACCGCGACCACGCCGTCCCACAGCTTCGCGGCGGCCTCGCCGCGCGGGATCGGCGACACGACCGGGCCGAAGAACGCGCTGCCCTCGACCTCGATCACCGGCGTGCCGACCTCCTGGCCGACCCGGTCGATGCCGTCCTGGTGCGACGCGCGCACCGCCTCGTCGTACGCCGTGGAGTCGGCGGCGTCGGCGAGCGCCGGGTCCAGGCCCGCGGCGGTCAGCGCGGCCTCGAAGTACTCGCGGTCGAACTTCTGCTTCTCGTGGTGGCGGCGCGTGCCCAGCTCCGTGTAGAGCCTGCCGAGCGCGTCGGCTCCGTACTTCTGCTCGGCGGCGATGCACACGCGCACCGGCTTCCAGGCGTCGGCGAGCCCCTTGCGGTACTCCTCGGGCACGTCCTTGTCCTCGTTGAGGACGGCCAGGCTCATCACATGCCAGCGCACCTGGATCGGGCGCAGCTTCTCCACTTCCAGAATCCAGCGCGAGGTGATCCAGGCCCACGGGCAAAGCGGGTCGAACCAGAAGTCCACGGGTGTCGGAGCGTCCTGCGGCAACGTCGCCTCCTACGGCTGCTCGAGCGTCATCGGTGAGATCTCCCCACCGACAACCCGGCCCCCGCCGCGCTGATTCCCGCCCCCGCTCCCCCGCCGGATCCCGCTCAGCCCGTCGCGGAAAGGCCGTGGCGTGCGGGCCTGTCACCCGGCCGGTTGGTAGACATGAGGACAGCAAAGAAATAAGCCGACCAAGGAGTACATGTGGCAGGCAACCTCACGCGCGACGAGGCGCGGGAACGGGCCCGGCTGCTCACCGTCGAGTCGTACGCGGTCGAGCTGGACCTCACCACCGGCGAGGAGCGCTTCGGCTCGACCACCGCGATCCGGTTCGGCTGCGGCGAGCCGGGCGCGTCGTCCTTCGTCGACCTGCACGGCGCCGTCGTCCGCGAGGCGACGCTGAACGGCGAGGCGCTGGACCCCGCGTCCTACGACGGGGAGAAGGGCCGCCTCCCGCTGCCTTCCCTGGCCGCGCAGAACGAGCTCCGCGTCGTCGCGGACTGCGCCTACTCCCGCTCCGGCGAGGGCCTGCACCGGTTCGTCGACCCGGTGGACGGGAGCGTCTACCTCTACACGCAGTTCGAGACGGCCGACGCGCACCGGATGTACACGTGCTTCGACCAGCCCGACCTGAAGGCGACCTTCGAGCTGGCCGTGACGGCGCCGCAGGACTGGCAGGTCGTCACGAACGAGAGCCCCGAGAGCGTCGAGGGCGGGACGTGGCGCTTCCTGCCCACCCCGCAGATCTCCACCTACATCACCGCGCTCATCGCCGGGCCGTACCACGCCGTCCGCGACGAGTACCGCCGCGACGACGGCACCGTCGTCCCGCTCGGCGTGTACTGCCGGGCGTCGCTCGCCGAGCACCTCGACGCCGAGGCCATCGTCGACGTGACGCGGCAGGGCTTCGCCTACTTCGAGAAGGTGTTCGGCCGGCCGTACCCCTTCAGCAAGTACGACCAGCTGTTCGTGCCGGAGTTCAACGCGGGCGCGATGGAGAACGCCGGCGCCGTCACGTTCCTGGAGGACTACGTCTTCCGGTCGCGGGTCACCGACGCCTCCTACGAGCGGCGCGCCGAGACGATCCTGCACGAGATGGCGCACATGTGGTTCGGTGACCTGGTCACCATGCGCTGGTGGGACGACCTGTGGCTGAACGAGTCGTTCGCCACGTACATGAGCGTGCTGTGCCAGTCCGAGGCCACCAAGTGGACGGGCTCGTGGACGACGTTCGCGAACCTGGAGAAGGCGTGGGCGTACCGGCAGGACCAGCTGCCGTCCACGCACCCGATCTCCGCCGACATCCCCGACATCCGGGCCGTCGAGGTGAACTTCGACGGGATCACCTACGCCAAGGGCGCGTCCGTCCTGAAGCAGCTGGTGGCCTATGTCGGCCGCGAGAACTTCCTGGAGGGCGTGCGCCGGTACTTCGACCGGCACGCGTGGGGCAACACCGTCCTCACCGACCTGCTGGACGCGCTGGAGGAGACGTCCGGCCGCGACCTGGCGTCCTGGTCGAAGGAGTGGCTGGAGACCGCCGGCGTCAACACGATGCGGCCGCGGTACGAGGTCGACGCCGACGGGAACTTCTCCTCGTTCGCCGTCCTGCAGGAGGCGAAGGCCGACTACCCGACGCTGCGCTCGCACCGCCTGGCGATCGGCCTGTACGACCGGACCGGCGACGGGCTCGTCCGGCGCGAGCGCGTCGAGCTGGACGTGGTCGGCGCCCGCACGGAGGTGCCGCAGCTCGTCGGGCAGAAGCGCCCCGACCTGGTGCTGGTCAACGACGACGACCTCACCTACGCCAAGGTCCGGCTCGACGAGCACTCGCTGAAGACGCTGGTGGAGCACATCGGCGACATCAAGGAGAGCCTGCCGCGGGCGCTGTGCTGGTCGGCGGCGTGGGACATGACGCGCGACGCGGAGATGGCGACGCGCGACTACGTCCGGCTCGTCGCGAAGGGCATCCGCGGCGTCACCGACATCTCGGTCACGCAGACGCTGCTGCGGCAGGCGCGGACGGCCGTCCAGCAGTACGCCGACCCGTCCTGGCGCAAGGAGGGCCTGGCGCTGCTCGCCGGCACGCTGTTCGAGCTGACCCGCGAGGCGGCGCCCGGCTCGGACCTGCAGCTGGCCTACACGCAGGCGTTCGCGGCGTCGGCGGTCAGCGAGGAGCACCTGGCGTTCGTCCGGGCGCTGCTGGACGGCTCGCAGTCGCTCGACGGGCTGACCGTCGACACCGACCTGCGGTGGGCGCTGCTGCGCCGCCTGGTCGTCACCGGCAAGGCCGGCGAGGGCGAGATCGACGCCGAGCACGAGCGGGACCGGACGGCGGCGGGCGAGCGGCACGCCGCGGGCTGCAAGGCCGCGATCCCGACCGCCGAGGCCAAGGCCGCCGCGTGGGACCGGATCATCGGCGGCACGCTGCCGAACGCCGTGTACCGCGCGACGCTCGGCGGGTTCGTCGAGCCGGACCAGGCGGACCTGCTCGTCCCGTACGTGGACAGGTACTTCGCCGAGGTCGGCCGGGTGTGGAAGGAGTGGACCAGCGACATGTCCCAGACGTTCGCCGAGGTCGCCTACCCGTTCCTGGTGATCGACCAGTCCACGATCGACCGCACCGAGTCCTACATGGCCGGCGAGAAGCCGCCCGCGGCGCTCGCCCGGCTGCTGTCGGAGGGCCGTGACGGTGTCGCGCGCGCGCTGCGCGCCCGCGCGAAGGACGCCGCCGCGAGCTGAGTCCGTCCCCGCTGCCGCAACCCCCGTGGCCGTGCGATCGTTGCAGGGTCACGGGGGTCCGCGGAGAGGGGATGGTCGGGTGGAGACGGCGCGGGACGTGCTGACGGCGCTGGCACGGCGGTACGCGTTCGGGGATCTGGAGGCGCTGATCGCCGACGGGACGCTCGTCCCCGCCGGGCCGGCGAAGGCCGTCGCGCCGCTGTGCGCGTTCGGGCAGCGCGTCCTGGACCTGGACGCCGAGGACTTCGGGATGCCGGAGGCCGTCGGCGAGGTGCCGCGCGACCTGCTCGACCGCGCCCGCGCGAGCCGGATGCCGCAGGCGCCCAAGGAGCGGCCGCGCGGCGCGCTGGCGAGCCTGCGGCCCGCCTACGCGCTGCTGCTGGAGGTCATCGCGATCCGCTGGCACCGGCGCGACATGGCCGCGCTGGTCGCCGCCGTGCACATCGCCAGCGAGTACCTGCCACTGCTGGCGTGGGAGCCGGTCCTCGGGCACGCCGGCGACCCGGCGCTGATCGGCGCGTCGGTGGACGGGGAGGGCAGCCGGTTCGGCGTCCCGGTCGAGCCGGGCTCGCCGCGCGCGTGCGACCACACCCGCCCGGAGCGGTCGGCGTGCGAGCGGACGCTCCGCGTCGCCAAGGAGCCGCCGCCCGGCTGGCGCGCCTACCTGGACCGCCAGCACAGCCAGGTCGCGTCCGCGCTGGGCGACTGCGCGGCCCGCTGCCGGACGCCGTGCACCGTCATGACGCGGCTGGACGACCCGGTCCGCGCCGACCTCGTCGAGCGCTGCAGGCTCGCCGCGGAGTTCACCGACAGCGCGCTGGTGAAGCTGCGGCACGCGGCACCGGTCGGGCACGGGTTCGGCGTCCCGTCCCCCGAGGAGGTCGAGGCGGCCTGGGCCCGCGCCCGCAAGTCCCTGTCCCATCAGCCGCTCGGCAAGGCGGCGCTCGACGGCCCGGAAGACGACGGCTACCCGCTGCCGGGGCTGCCGGCGCTTTTCTCGGCGATCGCGTCGGTGCCGATCGTGCCGGACACCCTGCTGCGCGACGTCACCGAGCGGATCACGACGACGCTCGGCTGACCTGCTCCAGCACGGCGCGGACCCGCGGGTCCTCGACGAGGTCGTCGAGGACGACCGGCCGCCCCTCCGCGTCGGCGAGGGGGACGCGCCAGTTCGGGTACTCGTCGATGGTGCCGGGCTGGTTCTGAGTGCGGCGCTCGCCGACCACGTCCGCGAGCGAGACGCCGATGAGGCGTGCGGGGGTGCGGCCGAGGAAGGCGTGCAGCGCGGCGACGACCTGCGGGTCGTAGGCGTCCGAGCCGTCCGCCAGCGCCCGCAGCACCTCGTCGGGCGGGATGGTCAGCAGCCCTTCGGCGTGCAGGACGCCGAGCCAGGCGGCGAGCTGCTCGCGGTGGTCGGCGGCCTCCTCGGCGGGCGGGCGGGTGAGCAGGCCGAGGCGGTCGCGCAGCGCGATGTGGTCGCCGTGCAGGAACCCGGTGATCGGCGGCATGTCGTGCGTGCCGACGGTGGCCAGCGACAGCTCCCGCCACCGCTCCGCGGGCTTCGGGCGGCCGTCCGCGTCGCGCTCGAACCACAGCAGCGACGTGCCGAGGACGCCCCGGTCGGCGAGGTCGTCGCGGACCTCCGGTTCGACGGTGCCGAGGTCCTCGCCGACGACGAGCGCGCCCGCCCGGCGGGCCTCCCACACCAGGCAGCCGAGCATCGCGTCCCGGTCGTAGCCGACGTAGGTCCCGTCGGCGGGCGAGCCGCCCTCGGGGATCCACCACAGCCGCGACACCTGCATCGCGTGGTCGAGGCGGAGCCCGCCGCCGTGCCGCAGCGCCGCCGCCAGCATCTCCCGGTACGGGACGTAGGCGTCCGCGGCGAGCGTCGTCGGCCGCCACGGCGGCTGCCCCCAGTCCTGGCCGCGCTGGTTGAACTCGTCGGGCGGCGCGCCGACGCTCATCCCGGACGCGAGCTCGTCCCGGTAGATCCAGGCGTCGGCGCTGCCCTGCGCCACCCCGACGGCCAGGTCGTGGACGATCCCGGCAGGCATCCCGGCGTCGCGGGCGGCCTTCTGCGCGCCGGCGAGCTGCTGGTCGAGGCGCCATTGCAGCCAGGCGTGGAACCCGGCGCGCGGCCGGTGGCGGGGCTCGCCGAGGACGGCGCGCGGGTCGCGGAGCGCGGCCGGCCAGCGCCGCCAGTCGGTGGTGCCCTGCTCCTCGCTGATCGCGCACCAGGTGGTGAAGGCGCGCAGCGCCGCCCCGTTGCGCTCGCGGAACTCCCGGAAGCCGGGGTCGTCGCCGATGTTCGGCACCGACCGGTACATCGCCTCCAGCGCCTCGAGCTTCGCCGTCCACACGGCGTCGCGGTCGAGCGGGCCGGCGAGGTCGCGCAGCCGCGCCGCCATGGCCGCGAACCGCTCCCTGCCTTCGGGAGGCATCGCCGCGTACTCCGGCATGTCCTCGATCCGCAGGTAGATCGGGGCGGGGAAGCGGCGGCTCATCGGCGAGTACGGCGACGGGCTGACGGGCGGCATCGGCTCCGCCGCATGCAGCGGGTTCGCGACGACGAAGCCGGCGCCGAGGTCGCGTCCGGCCCATGCCGCGAGGTCGGCGAGGTCGTGCAGGTCGCCGATCCCCCACGACCCGCGCGAGCGCAGCGAGTACAGCTGGACGGTCAGCCCCCACATCCGCGGCGGGCGCGGCAGCGACGCGGGCGCCACGAGCAGCGCCGCGCTCTCCTCCCGGCTCCCCTGTCGGACGCGGAGGCGGTGCCAGCCGAGTGGGACGTCGCCTTCCAACCCGTCCAGCGGCACGGGCCCGCCGCGCGCCGCCTCAGCGGACGGCGCATCGAGCACGTCGGGTTCGCCGGTCTCGATGCGCACGTCCAGATCGCCGCCGGGCCCCAGGGAGCGGTGCAGCTTCGCGAGGATCCGGGCATCGGTCCGTCCCCCGCTCTGGTCCTGGCGGACCACGACGGTCGGCGGCAGCGCGCGCTCGCGCTCCCGGTGGCGCTCCAGCCCCGCGCGGACGGCGGCCGGGGACGAGGCGTCCACCCCGAGCGCGCCGAGGACGGCGACCAGGGTGGCGGGCGGGACGTCCGCCTTCCGTCCGCGCCAGTCGGTGTACCGCGTCGCGACCCGGTGGTAGCCCGCCAGCCTGATCAGTTCGTCGTCAGCCACGCCTGCACACATGCCCCGGCGGCGCCGCGCCAAGCGCGGGCCGCGGGGGCTCAGGCGTCCCAGATGGGCGGCGTGCGGCCGCGCCAGGGACGCGCCTCCTCCAGCTGCGCGGACAGCGAGATCAGCGTCCCCTCGCCGCCGAGCCTGCCCGCGAGCATGATCCCGATGGGCAGCCCTTCGGCGTTCCAGTGCAGCGGGACGTTCACGGCGGGCTGCCCGGAGATGTTGTAGGCGGCGCAGAACGGGGTGAACAGCGTCTGCCGCCGGAAGTTCTCCTCGGGTTCCTGGTCGTGGAAGTAGCCGACGGGGACGGGCGGCTGCGCGAGCGTCGGGTGCAGGATCGCGTCGAACTCGTTCATGACGGGGAACGCGGCGCGCAGCGCGCCCTGCAGTGCGGCGTGCGCCCGGAACAGCTGCGGCGCGGTCGTGGCGTTCCCGCGCTCGCGGAGCCACCGGGTGAGCGGCTGGAGCAGGTGCTCGCGCCCGTCCGGGACGGGCGTCATCGTGGCCATCACGCCCCAGAGCAGCTCGAAGTGCGGGAGCATCTCCGGCCCGAACACCGGCGGCAGCTCGACGACCTCGTGCCCCAGCTCCTCCAGCAGCGCGGACGCCTCCTCGTAGGCGGCACGCAGTCGGGGTGCACCTCGGCACCCGGGACGGCGGGCTGCCGGCTGCGCGCGATCCGGAGCCGTCCCGGCGGGCGTCCGGCGTACGACAGGAACGAGCCCTCGACGGGCGGCGCCGCGTAGAGGTCGCCGGGCATCGGCCCGGCCATGACGTCCAGCAGCAGGGCGGCGTCCTCGACGGACCGGGCGATCGGCCCGTTGGTGGACAGCCCGAACAGGTCGGGGACGATCGGCCCCTGGGAGATCCGGCCGCGGGTCGGCTTGATCCCGAACAGGCCGCAGACGCTGCTCGGGATGCGGATGGAGCCGCCGCCGTCGCTGCCCTGGGCGACCGGGGCCGGCCCGGCCGCGACGGCCGCGGCGGCGCCGCCGCTCGAACCGCCCGCCGACCTGGCGGGATCCCAGGGCGTGCGGGCGGGCGGTGCGACGTCGCCTTCGGTGTAGCAGGGCAGCCCGAATTCCGGCACGGCGGTCTTCCCGGTCATGATCGTTCCCGCCTCGCGGAGCAGCCGCGCGACGCTGTCATCCGCAAAACCGGTCAAATCGGCAAAAACGGATGAACCAAATGTCATCCGGACGCCGTCCACCATGTTCAGGTCCTTGACCGGTACCGGCACCCCGTGCAGCGGCGGCAGGTCCGCCGGGTCCGCGGCGTCCAGGACCGCCTTCTCGGCCCGCGCCGCCTGCTCGCGCGCCCCCTCCGCGGTCACCGTCACATAGGCGCCCACCTGCGGGTTCAGCCGTTCGATGCGGTCCAGGTAATGATCAGTCAGCTCGACTGGGGACAGCCGCCCGGAACGGACGGCGTCAGCCGCCTCCCTAGCGCCGAGGTCATGGAGATGTGTCACGAACCGGAACGCTAGACCGCCCGCGCGCGGGCATCCAAAGAGGGCAGGGATTCTCTGCCGGGAAGAGGTGGTAGATGATTCACGTACCCGTCCTACGCGGCAGTCAATCACTCACCTGCGGCGACAAAACTATTAACCCTGCATGACTAGTCGCCGACTCGCATGATGATTACTCTGCGCACGGAGGATCATGCCCCCGATGGGAGAGGAATACGGAGCGTCACTTATGGCGATCATGGAGCGGGGCAACACACAGCAGGCACGGGGCCAGCCCAGGGACGATTCCGGGCAGCCGGACGAGGCGCAGGAGCAGCCCCCCATGCGTGAGCCGGAGAAGCGGCCGCCCGGCGACCGGACGCTCACCGGGATGCTCGCCGACCCGCGCGTCCGGGTCTGGGCATGGCGGATCGGCGTCGCGCTCGCGGTGCTCGTCGTCGCGACCGCGATGTTCGGCGGCCGGCTCGGGATCACCGCGGCGGTCCTCGTGGTCGTCGTGGACGTCGTCCGCCGGTCCCGCCGGGACTCGAGCATCGCGGCCTGGCAGAAGTCCTCGGCCGCCGAACGGCGCACCGAGAAGCAGCTGCGGTCGCTGCAGCGCAACGGATACCTCGTGCTGCACGCACGGGCCGTCCCCCGCGATGACGAGGGCGTCAGCGACGGGCGGATCGACCACCTGGTGATCGGGCCGAGCGGCGTCTACGCCATCGACTCCGAGAAGTGGGACAAGCGCCTCCCCGTGCGCACCCTGTCCCACCGCAAGCTCTTCCACGGCCCCTTCAACAAGAAGGAGCGCCTGGACGAGGCGCGCTGGGAGGCCGACCAGGCCAGCAGGATCATCGGCGGCCAGGTCGGGTTCGAGGTGCCCGTGCAGCCCTCGGTGGCGATCTACGGGCCGTCCATCCCGTGGAAGGTCATGCGGGTCAGGGACGTGGACGTGTACGCGGGCAACCGCGCCCGCTCGTACCTGCGCCGCCGTCCCAAGATCCTCACCGACACCGACGTCCAGCGGATCTTCCAGGCGGCGGAGAAGGCGCTGCCCCCCAAGTACGGCTGACGGCCGATCCCGCGACGGCACCGGGTCCCGCAACGGCGCGGGACTCCGCCGCATCGCAGGCCGCTTTCCCACCGGGCCCCTCGCGGGCCCGGCACCTTCCCTCCCGGCCCCTCTTGCGGGCCCGGCCTCTCCAGGCCCTCCGCCCCGGGCGCCCGGCCTCTCCGGTCCCGGCTTTTCCGAGCCCCGGCCCCGACCTTGTAGCATCGGGTTGCACAGGCCGGCCCGCGCGCGACCTCCGCTGAGCCGGCGGCAGCGCCGCGATCCGCCGCTGAGAGCTTCCCACCGGGCACCGCTCGCTCCCGCCCGCCGAACCCGGCGCGGCGACGCGTCCGGCGACACGGCACCACGGCACAGGTTGGAGAGGTCACAGGATGCCCCCGCTCAGGTCACGTACGGTCACCCATGGCAGGAACATGGCGGGCGCCCGCGCGCTCATGCGGGCCAGCGGCGTCGAACGCGAGGACTTCGGCAAGCCGATCGTCGCGGTGGCCAACAGCTTCACCCAGTTCGTGCCCGGCCACGTCCACCTCGACGAGGTCGGCAAGGTCGTCGCCGGCGCCGTCCGCGAGGCCGGCGGCGTGCCCCGCGAGTTCAACACGATCGCGGTGGACGACGGCATCGCGATGGGCCACGACGGCATGCTGTACTCGCTGCCGTCCCGCGAGGTGATCGCCGACGCCGTCGAGTACATGGTCCAGGCGCACTGCGCCGACGCCCTGGTGTGCGTCTCCAACTGCGACAAGATCACCCCGGGCATGCTGCTGGCCGCGATGCGGCTGAACATCCCGACGGTGTTCGTCTCCGGCGGCCCGATGGAGGCCGGCAAGCCCGTCGAGGGCGTGATGGGCGGCAACAAGCTCGACCTGATCGACCCGATCATCGCCTCCGCCGACGCGTCGCTGGCCGACGACAAGCTGCTGGAGATGGAGGAGAGCGCCTGCCCGACCTGCGGGTCCTGCTCCGGCATGTTCACCGCCAACTCGATGAACTGCCTCACCGAGGCGATCGGGCTGGCGCTGCCCGGCAACGGCACCGTCCTCGCGACCCACACCTCCCGCCGCCGCCTCTACGAGGACGCCGGCCGCACCGTCGTGGAGATCGCCCGCCGCTACTACGACGGCGACGACGAGTCCGTCCTGCCGCTGAACATCGCCACCCGCGACGCGTTCGAGAACGCCATGACCCTCGACGTCGCGATGGGCGGCTCCACCAACACGATCCTGCACCTGCTCGCCGCCGCCTACGAGGGCGGCGTCGACTTCGGGCTCACCGAGATCGACGAGCTGTCGCGCCGCGTCCCGTGCATGTGCAAGCTCGCCCCGGCCACCGGCAAGTACCACGTCGAGGACTGCCACCGCGCCGGCGGCATCCCCGCCCTGCTCGGCGAGCTGCACCGCGCCGGGCTGCTGCACGACTCCGCGCACTCGATCCACTCGGCGTCGCTGACCGAGTTCGTCGACAGGTGGGACGTCCGCTCCCCGAACGTGCTGCCCGAGGCCGTCGAGCTGTTCCACGCCGCGCCCGGCGGCGTCCGCAGCACCTCCGCGTTCTCGCAGAGCGCCCGCTGGGAGGAGCTGGACCTCGACCGCGAGAACGGCTGCATCCGCTCCGCCGAGCACGCCTACACCGCCGACGGCGGCCTCGCGGTGCTGCGCGGCAACATCGCCCCCGACGGCGCGATCGTCAAGACCGCCGGCGTGGACGAGGAGCTGTGGACCTTCACCGGCCCCGCCGTCGTCTTCGAGTCGCAGGACCAGGCCGTCGAGGGCATCCTGTCCGGCAAGATCAAGGCCGGCGACGTCGTCGTGATCCGCTACGAGGGCCCCAAGGGCGGCCCCGGCATGCAGGAGATGCTGTACCCGACGAGCTTCCTGAAGGGCCGCGGGCTCGGCAAGGCGTGCGCGCTGATCACCGACGGCCGGTTCTCCGGCGGCACGTCCGGGCTGTCCATCGGGCACGCCTCCCCCGAGGCGGCCGGCGGCGGGATCATCGCCCTGGTCGAGGACGGCGACCGCGTCGTGATCGACATCCCGAACCGGGTGCTGGAGCTGGACGTCCCGGCCGACGAGCTGGAGATCCGCCGCGAGAAGCTGCTCGCCGACCTCGGCGGCTACCGGCCCCGGAACCGGGACCGCAAGGTCAGCGCCGCGCTGCGGGCCTACGCCGCGATGGCGACGTCCGCGTCCACCGGCGCCGCCCGCGACGTCTCCCAGCTCGACGGCCTGCACGGCTGAGGCATTACCCGGCGGGTAATCGCTACCGTTCCCGCCCCCGGGCAGAGTGGATCACGTCAACGGGGCCGCCCCACCGGGCGGCCCCGGATCCACGAACCCGGAGGAGATCTCCATGACCGCCTACGTCCTCGGCCAGCTGCACGGTTGCCCGCCGCTCCACGACGAGGTGCTCACCTACATGGAGCGCATCCAGGCCACGATGGACCCGTTCGGCGGCCGCTTCATCGTCCACGGCGAGACCCCCGACGTCCGCGAGGGCGCGTGGGAGGGCGACCTGGTCCTGCTGGAGTTCCCGGACATCGCCAAGGCGCGGGCCTGGTACGACTCGCCCGCCTACCAGGAGATCAAGCACCTGCGCGCCGACCACATCCCCGGGACGATCATGCTGGTCGACGGCTGCGGCCCCGGCCACGACAGCGCCGCCATGGCCGCCGGGATCCGCGCGGCACAGCAGGACCGGGGCGGCCGGGACGAGTAGCGGCGGGCGGGGCTAGGAGCAGCAGCCTCCGCCGCAGCAGCCGCCCCCGGCGGCCGGCGGAGGCTTCGGAGCCCCGCCCCGCGACGTGCCGGTGACGGCGACCGTGGACAGCAGCTTGACCGTGTCGTCGTGGCCGTCCGGGCAGGGCGCCGGGTCGGACGCGTTGATCATCGGGCGGGAGACCTCGAACGTCGACCCGCACGCGCGGCAGCGGTAGTCATAGCGTGGCACGAGGACAGGATACGTCCCCGTCCCGGCTAGGCGGCAGGCTCGGTCACGTACGGCGCCCACTGGGGATCGCCGTCGTGGACGATGCCGATGAGCCGCCAGTGCGCGCCGCGCGGGACGCCCGGGGTCATCCCGAGCGTCCAGCCGAGCTCGGACAGCAGCCGGTCGGCCTTGCGGTGGTTGCAGGTCATGCAGGACGCGACGCAGTTCTCCCAGACGTGCTTGCCGCCGCGGCTGCGCGGATGGACGTGGTCGATGGTCTCGGCGCGGCGGCCGCAGTAGACGCAGCGGAAGTTGTCGCGGCGCATGAGCGCGGCCCGGGTCAGCGGGACGCGGGTCCGGAACGGGATGCGGACGTAGCGGCGGAGCCGGATCACCGACGGGACCTCGACCTCCATGGTCGCCGAATGCAGGGTGGCGCCCGAGACGTCGTGGTGGACGATCTCGGCCTTCTCCCGGAGCACGAGGC
This sequence comes from Actinomadura violacea, assembly GCF_017573465.1. Taxonomy (GTDB): domain Bacteria; phylum Actinomycetota; class Actinomycetes; order Streptosporangiales; family Streptosporangiaceae; genus Spirillospora; species Spirillospora violacea. The sequence goes on along the minus strand of NZ_JAGEPF010000020.1, from coordinate 17,102 downwards.
AGACCGCCCGCCGCAGCGGGAGCGTGGTGAGTGGTTCGTACGTCGCGTTCAGGAGAAGGACCTGTCTCATCAGACGGCCTCCGCCGGCGTGCCGGGGTTCGCCTCGGCGGACGCGGCTGAGCGCGCCTCGCACCGAGGCCGAGATATTGTCTCCGGCACCTGCGCACTCGCCATGAGGACCTCCCCAGAGGCGAACCGACCTGGAATCAGTGTGGCGGCTGGGGCAGCCCGACCGCTACCCCAAATATCCCCATCGAAGGGCCAGATCGAACGCAAAAACGGCCGCGTTGCGCCCCGGATCGGCCTGGCCGGGCGGACCGGCCGCATCGGTGAATACAGTGCATCGCATGACCGGAACGCCTTATCCGCCCGCGCGGCGCCAGGACATCGTCGAGGACATCCACGGCCACCGGGTCGCCGACCCGTACCGCTGGCTGGAGGACGCGGACAGCGCGGAGACCGAGGAGTGGCTCGCCGCGCAGGACGAGCTGTTCCACAAGGTCGCCGATGCGCTCCCGGGCCGCGACCGGCTGCGCCGCCGGCTCGGCGAGCTGCTCGGCGCGGGCAGCGTCGGCGCGCCGGTCTGGCGCGGCGACCGGCGGTTCTTCACTCGGCGGACCGCCGAGCAGGAGCACCCGGTGCTCTACACCGTCGACCCGGACGGCGCCGAGCGCGCCCTCGTCGACCCGATCGCGCTGGACCCGGGCGGCACCACGACGCTGGACGGCTGGCAGCCCGACAAGGAGGGCCGGCTGCTGGCGTACAAGATCTCGACGGGCGGGGACGAGGAGTCGCTGCTGTTCGTGATCGACGTCGCGACCGGCGAGCGGGTGGAGGGGCCGATCGACCGGACCCGGTCGTCCGGCATCGCCTGGCTGCCCGGCGGCGAGGCGTTCTACTACACCCGGCGGCTGCCCGCGCGGGCCGTCCCGGAGGGCGAGGAGCAGTACCACCGGCGCGTCTACCTGCACCGGGTCGGCACCGAGCCGGAGACCGACGACGTCCTGATCTTCGGCGACGGGATGGACAAGACCAACTACTACGGTGTCGGCGTCAGCCGCGACGGCCGGTGGCTGACGGTCTCGGCCTCGCAGGGCACCGCGCCTCGCAACGACCTGTGGATCGCCGATCTCGCCGCCTCGCCGCTCGAACGCCCCGAGCTGTTGCCGGTCCAGGTCGGCGTCGACGCCGGGACCGGGCTGCACGTGGGGCGGGACGGCCGCGCCTACGTGTTCACCGACCTGGACGCGCCGCGGGCCCGGCTGTGCGTGACCGACCCGTCCGACCCGTCGCCGCGGACGTGGCGGGACCTGATCCCGCAGGACCCGGAGGCCGTCCTCACCGACTACGCGATCCTCGACGGCCTCGAGGCCCCGGTGCTGCTCGCCGGGTGGACGCGGCACGCGATCAGCGAGATCACGGTGCACGACCTGGCGTCCGGCGAGCGGCTCGGGACCGTCCCGGCGCCGGGCCTCGGCTCGATCGGCGGGATCGTCGAGCGGCCCGAGGGCGGCCACGAGGCATGGTTCGGCTACACCGACAACGTCACACCCTCGTCCGTCCTGCGCTACGACGCCCGCACCGGCGAGACGAGCCTGTGGGCGTCCGCGCCCGGCACCGTCGAGGTCCCCGAGATCGAGACCCGGCAGGTGGCCTACACCTCCGCGGACGGCACCGAGGTGCGGATGCTGGTGGCGTCGCGGCCCGGCGCGTCCGGCCCGCGGCCGGCGATCCTCTACGGCTACGGCGGCTTCAACATCTCGCTGACGCCGTCGTACTCGGCGAGCATCCTGGCCTGGGTCGAGGCGGGCGGCGTCTACGCGATCGCGAACCTGCGCGGCGGGTCCGAGGAGGGCGAGGAGTGGCACCGCGCGGGGATGCGCGAGCACAAGCAGAACGTGTTCGACGACTTCCACGCCGCCGCGGAGAAGCTGATCGCCGACGGGCTCACCACCCCGGCGCAGCTGGCGATCTCCGGCGGGTCGAACGGCGGCCTGCTCGTCGGCGCCGCCCTGACCCAGCGCCCCGACCTGTACCGGGCGGTGGTCTGCTCGGCGCCGCTGCTGGACATGGTCCGCTACGAGCGGTTCGGGCTCGGCCAGACGTGGAACGACGAGTACGGGACGGCGGACGACCCGGTGGAGCTCGGCTGGCTGCTCGGCTACTCGCCGTACCACCACGTCCACGCGGGGACGGCGTATCCGGCGACGCTGTTCACCACGTTCGGCAGCGACACCCGCGTCGACCCGCTGCACGCCCGCAAGCTGTGCGCCGCCCTCCAGCACGCGACAGCGTCGGACGCCCCGATCCTGCTGCGCAACGAGTCGGAGGTGGGCCACGCCGCCCGCTCGGTCAGCCGGTCGATCGACCTGATGACCGACACCCTCACCTTCATCGCCGCCCAGACCGCCCTCAGCCTGCCCTGAGGCGCGCGGTGAGGCGGGTCACAGACGGCGGGCTGGCGGGACGAAATTGACGGGTGATCTAATAACGGGGGTGAACGTGTCGATGGTGCGCAGCCCGTCCGCCGTGGACCGGGTGCTCGGTCTGCTGCGCGAACCGCCCGCCGAGCCCGACCTGACGGCCGGCTACCTCGATCTCCTCGGCCCCGCCGAGGAGCGGGCGCCGTCGCTGGCCCAGTCGGTCATGGAGTCGACGTTCCTCCCGCAGATCTACGAGAAGGTCTGGCGGCCCGTCGGCTTCAACCTCGCCAAGGGCTGGCCGATCGGCCCCGACACCGCCGCCGAGCAGGCGACGGCGCGGGACTGGCTGGGTCTCGGGCAGCCGGGCGGCGAGGGCCGTCCGGACGCGACCGTGCTGGACGTGGCGTGCGGCCCGGGCAACGTGACCCGCGCGCTCGCCGAGGGCGTCGGCGACGGCGGCCTCGTCGTCGGGGTCGACGCCTCCGCCACCATGCTGGCGCGCGCCGAGGCCGACACCCCCGCCGGCGGCGAGGTCTGCTACGTCCGCGGCAACGCCGTCGACCTGCCGTTCCGCGACGCGACGTTCGACGCCGTCTGCTGCTTCGGCGCGCTGTACCTGTTCGACGACCCGTGGGCGGCCGTCGACGGCATGACCCGCGTGCTGCGCCCCGGCGGCCGGCTGATCATCCTCACCTCCCGCCGGCTGACGCCGCTGTACGCCTCGAAGGTCGGCGGCGAACTGATCCGCCGCGCCACCGGCTACACGGTGTTCGGCGACCAGGAGGTCACCGGCGCACTGGCCGACCGCGGCTTCACCGACGTCCGCCGCCGCCGCTACCCCCTAATGCAACTGGTAGGCGGCACCCTCCCCAACGCCTGAACGTCCCCGGCGCCGCCAAGGCACAGGGGGCAAGGGGCGGAGCCCCAAGGGGGTGTGGGGGCGAAGCCCCCGCCGGGGGGCGTGGGGGGCAGGCCCCCCACCATGGCGGTGGCCGAAGCCTGTAGCGGAGCGCTAGCGGAGTCGAAAGGCGCAGGCCAGCGCCATGCCCGGGGGGTGTGGGGGGTCGCCCCCCCACAATGACACGTCCCGAGCCGCAGGCGCGCGCCGCGCCGCGCCGCCGGCGCGCCGTCCCGCGGCTCGGGTGTCCTCAGCGGAATTCCTTAGCGGAGTTCCTTCTCGATGTAGATGTTGACGAAGCCGCCGATCACCTCGCGGCGCGTCTCCCTCCAGCCGAACTTGCGGTACAGGGCGAGGGCCGGGGCCTGCAGTTCGGTCGTGTCGCCGCGCAGGACCCGGTACCCGTACTCGGCGGCGCGCTCCTCCAGTGCGGAGACGACCGCGGCGCCGTAGCCGCGCCGCTGGGCGGACGGCCGCACCCGCAGCCGCACCATCTCCACCGCGTCGAGCACGGGGTCGCCCGGCGCGTAGCCGCCGAACGCCCGTGCCCGGCCCCCGGGGACGAGGTCGGCGCGCCGCAGGCCGCCCATCGCGACGATCAGCCCGTCGACCTCGCCGACGAGGAACTCGCCGTCATTGCGCAGATAGATGTCCTCCATCCGGAAGAAGTCGTGGTCGTAGTAGACGCCGTCGCCGGGTCGCAGGCCCACCTGCGCCAGGCCCTCGCGGTGCAGGGCGAGGACGGTGGCGTGGTCGCGGGCCCGGTAGCGGCGCAGCCGCAGTTCCCCGAAGCTCCAGACGGGGGGATCCCCCTGCAGCCGCACCAGGGCGCGGCGGCGGGGACGGGGGTCGGCGGCGGACGGTGCCGGGGGCCCGGCCTGCGGGCCCGCGGGTTCCGCGCCGGGCGCGGGAGGTTCCTGCGCCGAGGCGCCGTCGGGCGTTCCCATGCCCGGTCAGACCTGCTCGGCCGGGGGGACGGGGTTGCGCTCCCCGGTGGGGGCGGGCTCCTTGGTGGGGCTGGTGACCCAGGGCCCCGCGAGCGCCTCCCGGAACTCCCGCAGCCCGGCGATCTCGCCGTGCTTGGCCTGCACGGCGGCGCCGATCTGGCGGGCCCGGTGCACCAGGATGTCGGACCGGTGGTCGGGCGGCAGGTCCAGGATCGCCTCCTGCCCGCCGACCAGCGCCGCGTCCGGGTTGCCCGAATGCAGCTTGCACATCGCCCGGTCGAGGCGCACGAGAGTCAGGTCGACGCGGTCGGTCGGCGCGTACAGCGTCAGCGCGTGGCTCAGCACCTCGTCGCCGTGCTTGTGGTCGCCGAGATTGGTGAACGTGTCGCCCTCATAGAAGGCCATCTGCCGGTCGGTGAAGCCGAACACCAGGTCGTTCGTATCGGTCTTGGACAACTGGTCGAACACCGAGCGCCCGCGCACGAGCGCCCGGCGGGCGCTCGGCGCCGCGTCGCCGCGTCCGCGCAACGCCAGCATGCCGAGCGCGCGGGCCTCCACCGCGGGCGCCATGGCGGCGGCCACCCCGGGGGTGCGGCCGGCCAGGTCCTGCGCCTTGCGCGCCAGGTGCAGCGCCTCGCGGGGGTCGCCGTAGTACATCGGCACGAGCGACTCGCGGACGGTCACCCAGGCGCGCAGCCGGCGGTCGCCGGTCTCGTCGGCCGCGGTGCGCGCGGTCCGGAAGAACGAGCGGGCCAGCCGGTGGTCGCCCAGATTGATCATGATCAGGCCGGACAGCCCGGACAGCTGCGCCGCGATCCGGCACAGCCGCTCCTGCAGCTCCACCGGCTGCCGCTTGTCGCACATGCGGCGCACCTCGCTGAAGTCCAGCAGCACGTCGCACAGCATCCGCAGCGACGGCGTCGCCTGGTACTGCCGGCCGTAGCCGTAGGTGGTCTCCTCCCATTGGTCGAGCATGGTCGGCGAGACCGTCGCGCCGACCAGCGTGTCGTCCATCTTGCGCCGAAGGTTGTCGACCGCACCCAAGAACTGACCGTCGAGCGCCACGCCCGCTCCGGCCAGCAGTTGCAGAAGGGTCCTACGAAGCACGATGTCCTCCTCTCCCACATCAATGGACAGGGGGCCGTCGGCGCGGTCTGGGCCCCGTAAGTCGTTGACGTCCACCCAGTGGCGGTCCTCCGCCCTGGGGATGATCGACCCGACGAGCGGTGCGTCGGGATGCTGCGCCGCGTGCCTTTCGGGGGCGCGCGGCTGCGGCACCGTGGCGGCCCCCGCGCGGACGGCGTGTCCCCGTCCGCATATGCAGGGGCTCTTGTAGTCGAGCTGATCGGGCTCGACGCGGTACACGGCGCACAGGTAGTGCAGATACTCGGGACCGGGTCTTTTGTACCCGCTCTCATAGGCCGACAGCAGCGTCTCCCCGAGCCGGGGAAGGGGCTTGCCGTCGACCTCGTACAGGGCCTTGACCTGGGCCACGATGTCGGACAGCGCGACACCGTGGGCCAGGCGGTGCGCCTTGACCCTGCTGGTGCCGAACAGGGGGCCGCACTGCTCGTGTATCTCGTGCGCGATCTCCTGCGGGCTGCGCCCTCGGGCCAGAGCGTGCGCACGGATCCGGCGAGCCACGTCCGTTTCTTTCCGAGGGGGGTCCGACATCGATTCCGGCCTCCTCACCGTCGGGCCGGGGCGGCGCTCCTCCGGGGGAGGGGCGGTCGTCCAGGCCACGGCGACCGGTCAATAGATGGCCACGACAGATAATCTCTCGCGCACGCAGCGTAACCCTGACGGCGGGGCGGGCCAAGCGATTCCCGGGAAAGACAGGGGCTCCGGATGCGTCCTCACCCCTCAGGGTAGAGATTCTTCCTCCGCCGGGTGTGAGGCTTCCTCTGAGGTGGGGTAATCCGGTACTTCGCCGGACAGGGCCTCCCTTGACCCGCCACCGTGAGAGTTGCAATTCTCACCGGGAGCAACGGAACGGATCCAGAGGGTTGATCAATTGCCGGCCGTCCCGGCGGCCGCGCGGTCACGCGCCGCGCACGCCGGGGCCGGCGACGAAGGATCGGCGATGCAGACGACGACGCAGGAACCGGCGGCACCGGCGGCACACGAGCGGCCCGGCGCAGCGGCGCCCGGCACGACCGACGGAGGAGGAACGCAGGTGGTCAGCGACAGACGCGTCGGCTACCTCCGGGCGCTGGAGCGCGAGCTCGGCGCGCGCGGCCTGGTGGCCCGCGTGGTCCGGACCCGCTCGGGCCCGGCGTTCCTGCGGGTGGTGAACCCGGCCGCGGCGAGCCTGGCCGAGGACGTCACCTGCGCGCCCGCCCCCGAGACGCGCGACCACTACTTCTGGTGGTCGTGGGGCGAGCGCATGCACCGCGTCGACGACGTGGGCGGCGCGGCCGGCAAGCTCGCGCACGTCCTGCAGCCACTGGACCGGGAGATGCGGCCCGCGGGCCGCCCCTAGAGCCGGGCGTGCCCCGCGGGGCCGTGGCCGGAACGGCGCGGCAGCCGCGGACCCCGCGGGGCACGCTCGCCTGAACAGCCCCTCCCCGGCCTTGTCAAGACACATCGCAGGCGAGGTACGAACCGGTCGTTACCGTCCCCTACGATCGGGCTCGTACCCGCCGCAGGTCCACGGCGAGGTGTCGAGACACCCACAAAGGCCGGGGAGGGTCTGCCCGAGATGCTGGTCGATGCTCAGTCCCTGCTGCCCTGGGCGGAGAAGGGCACGCCCGAGGCGGCGTGCCACGACCCCTCGCCCAGCACGGGCTGCCGGCTCGTCTGGAACATCTCCCACAGCAACGACTTCACGAGCTTCTACAAGACCTGGCTCGACAAGCCCCTCGGCACCGTCCTGGCGATCATCCTCACCTTCGTGTTCGCGCTGGTCGTGCGGAACGTCGCGCACCGGATGATCACCAAGGTGACGGTGCGGATGGCCGAGGGCACCATGTCCGAGAAGGTCAAGGAGCGGTCCCGGACGGTGTTCGAGGGCAGCCCCGCCCTGCTGAACCAGCGGCGGGCGCAGCGCGCCAAGACGCTCGGCTCGGTGCTGAACTCGATCGCGTCCATCGTGATCATGGGTACGGCGGCGTTCAGCATCCTCGGCCGGCTCGGGCTGAACCTCGCGCCGATCCTGGCCAGCGCGAGCGTGATCGGCGTCGCGGTCGGCTTCGGCGCGCAGAACATCGTCAAGGACTTCCTCGCCGGGCTGTTCATGCTGCTGGAGGACCAGTACGGCGTCGGCGACTTCATCGACGTCGGCACCGCCAAGGGGACGGTCGAGGCGGTCACCCTGCGGGTCACCCGGATGCGCGACGTCAACGGCGTCGTCTGGTACGTGCCGAACGGCGAGATCAAGAAGGTCGGCAACGAGTCGCAGAACTGGGGCCGGGCCGTGCTGGACATCCCGGTCGACATCCGCGAGGACACCGAGAAGGTCAAGGAGATCCTGCAGACCACGGCGGACGAGCTGGCCGCCGCGCCCGGCTGGGAGGACATGGTCCTGGAGGAGCCGTCGGTGTGGGGCGTCCAGGCCCTGGCCGGCGACGCGATCGTGATCCGGGTCGTGCTGAAGACGGCGCCCGGCAAGCAGGCCGCGATCGCGCGGGAGCTGCGCGAGCGGGTGAAGAACGCGTTCGACGACGCGGGCGTCTCGGTCGCGACCCCGGCCACGGCCTGACCGCGTCGCGCCCGGCGCGGACGGGTCCGGGCAACTGATCGCGAGACGGCCGATCACCGGGCGGCCGATCGCATAGGGTGGGCAGCGCCATGACTGAACAGGTGACCTTCTACGAAGCGGTCGGCGGCGAGGAGACCTTCCACCGGCTGGTCCACCGCTTCTACCAGGGTGTCGCTGAAGACCCCGACCTTCGCGCCCTCTACCCCGAGGAGGACCTCGGCCCCGCCGAGGAACGCCTCCGGCTCTTCCTCATCCAGTACTGGGGCGGGCCGAACACCTACAGCCAGCGCCGGGGCCACCCCAGGCTGCGGATGCGGCACGTCCCGTTCGTCATCGGCGAGGCCGAGCGCGAGGCGTGGCTGAAGCACATGCGCGTCGCGGTGGACGAGCTGGAGCTGCCCGAGCAGCTGGAGAAGATGCTCTGGGACTACTTCACGATGGCGGCGCGAAGCATGGTGAACGCGCCGTCCTGAGCGGGTAGATCGCTCTGTATGACGCGAACCCCCTGGTGGCGCAACGCCGTCGTGTACGAGGTCTACGTCCGCAGCTTCGCCGACTCCGACGGGAACGGCGAGGGCGATCTCCAGGGGATCCGGTCGCGGCTGCCGTACCTGCGCGACCTCGGCGTCGACGCGCTCTGGCTGACGCCGTTCTACACCTCGCCGCTCGCCGACGGCGGCTACGACGTCGCCGACTACCGGGACGTCGACCCCCGGTTCGGGACGCTGGACGACTTCGACGCACTCGTCGCGGACGCGCACGCGCACGGCCTCCGGCTCATCGTGGACATCGTGCCGAACCACTCGTCCGACCGGCACCGGTGGTTCCGGGAGGCGCTGGCGTCACCGCCCGGCTCACCGGAACGCGACCGCTACATTTTCCGCGCGGGACGGCCAGGGGAGAGTCCCGGCGAGGTCGACCCGCCGAACGACTGGCCGTCGGCGTTCGGCGGCCCGGCGTGGACGCGCGTCCGCGACGGCGAGTGGTACCTGCACCTCTACGCGACCGAGCAGCCGGACTTCAACTGGCGCAATCCCGAGGTGCGGGCCGAGTTCGAGGACGTCCTGCGGTTCTGGCTCGACCGCGGCGTCGACGGCTTCCGCATCGACGTCGCCGCCGGGCTGGTGAAGGACGCCTCGTTCGCCGACCTCGGCGGGCGCGGCCGCCACGTCGTGAACGGGCCGATCTACAGCCGTCCCGAGGTCCACGAGATCTACCGGCGGTGGCGCGGCGTCCTGGACGGGTACGGCGGCGACCGGATGGCGATCGGCGAGGTGTGGACGGACTCGCCCGAGGACCTCGCGCTCTACCTGCGGCCGGACGAGCTGCACCAGGTATTCCAGTTCGACTTGCAGCTCGCGCCGTGGTCGGCGCCGGCGTTCCGCGACGTGATCGAGGCCGCGCTGAAGGCGGTCGCGCCGACCGGTGCGGCGCCCACCTGGGTGCTGTCCAGCCACGACTCCGTCCGCCACCTCACCCGCTACCGGCGTCCGGGCGGCGTGCCGGGGATCGAGTACGCGCGCGCGAAGGCGGCCCTGCTGATGCTGCTGGCGCTGCCCGGCTCGGCGTACCTGTACCAGGGCGAGGAACTCGGACTCCCCGAGGTGACGGACCTGCCGGACGCGGCCCGCCAGGACCCCATCTGGAAGCGCAGCGGCGGAACCCAGCCGGGGCGGGACGGCTGCCGGGTCCCGCTCCCCTGGTCCGGCACGGCGGAGCCCTACGGGTTCTCCCCGGACGGCGTCCGCCCGTGGCTGCCGATGCCACCGGATTGGGCGTCGCTGACGGCGGAGGCGCAGGCGGACGAGACCTCGTCGATGCTGGCGTTCTACCGCCGCGCCCTCGCGAAGCGCCGCGAACTCCTGGACACCCTGCCCGACGATCTGGAGTGGCTCGACTCCCCCGAGACCGCCGTCTTCTTCACCCGCGGCCCGCTCACCTGCGCGGTCAACTGCGGCGAGAACCCCGTCCGCCTCCCCCCGGGCCGCCCGATCCTGACCAGCATGCCCATGTACGGCGACCTACTCCCCGGCAACGCCGCCGCGTGGCTGCACTAACACGCCAGCCCCGCCCCCAGGCTTGAACCGCAACCACCCATCACGGGCAGGCACGCGGAGCGAGTGCAGCGAGCGGAGCGGGCATGCCCGACGACGGACGAGGCGTTTCCTGCGGAGCGCTAGCGGAGCGGGAAACGCCTCGTCCGTCGCAACGGGGGTTCCAGGGGGTCGCCCCCCTGGGAAAACACAGCCCCCTGGGTTACATCGGCGGGCGCTGCAACTGGAGCGGGTCGTCGGCGGTGGGGCCGGTGGTGAGGGTCTTGGCCTGGGCCTGGACGCCGGCCCAGCGCAGCACGTCGGCCTTCGCCTCGGCCTGCTGCGCGGCGGGAAGGTGGCCGATGAGGCGCCCGCTGTGGTTCATGCCGGGGGCGACGTAGACGGCGGAGTCGCGGCTGCCGCTGCCGAGGCGGAACGGCTCGGAGCCCCACGGGTCGTTCTGGCCGTAGAGGAACAGCATGTGGTCGGCGTGGCGCTTGACCCAGCCGTCGATGTCGCGCATCGCCTTACCGTTGTCGAAGCGCATCGGGATGTCGCGCGGGACGTAGGTGCGCGGCTGGTAGCTGCTCTCGTAGCGCAGCAGGGGGCGCAGGTACTTGAACTTGGGCGAGGGCCAGCCGAGCTGCGTGCCGGCCTGGTAGTAGTACGGGATGTAGGGGGCGAGGCCCTGGTCGCTGTAGAACGACAGTCCGGAGATGTCGTCGAGCGTCTTGTAGAGGTCGTCGTCCGAGGCGTTCACGGCGGGCAGCGAGGCGCAGTCGGACTGCAGGTGGTACTGCCAGAAGCCCCACACGTAGTCCATGACGGAGTTCTCGAAGGCGCGGTCCGGGGTGCGCAGGATGTTGAACGTCCAGCCGTTCTGCGCGGCGGCGGCCTTGAAGCGCTCGAGCATCGCGGGGCGGCGCTTGAGGAACTCGCGGGCGAGCGCCTCGACGTGGGTGCGGCAGCCGGGGTCGGTGCCGACGGTCTTGAAGAACTTGTCGTAGGCGCCGTCGGAGTCGTTGTCGACGTCGTTGGGCGCCACGTAGACGACGCTGCCGTCGACGTCGCGGGGGTAGAAGCGCTTGTGGTAGACGACGGTCATGCCGCCCTTGCTGGCGCCCGTCGAGATCCACTTGCCCTTGTAGATCGTCTTGAGCGCGCCGACGATCCGGTGCTCGTCGGTGGCGGCCTGCCAGATCGTGTCCTTCTTCCAGTCCGCGGGCTCGGGCCGGGACGGGGTGAAGTACCGGTACTCGACGGAGATCTGGTTGCCGTCGACGAGCGCGGTCGGCTCGGCGGTGAACATGGTCTCGGGGGTGTCGTAGCCGCTGGTGTAGAGCACCATGGGCCGGTCCGCCGACTTGTGCTGGAGCATGATCCGCTGCTCGAACCACTTCCCGTGCGGGTTGCGGTGGTCGACGGGCTGGCGGTATTCGAGCCAGAACCAGCGGTAGCCGGGGATCGTGGAGGCCTTCTCCGTCACCTGCATGCCGGGGATGGCCTTGAGCCGGGCGAGGATGTCGTCCGTCTGTGCCGCCTTGCCGGCCGTCGCGGGGGTCGCCGCCTGCGCCGCGGTGGCGCCGGTGCCGGCCATGCCCGCGGCGAGCAGCAGGGCGATCGCTCCTCGTGAGATGCGCCGCATTTCGTCCCTTCCACGTGGGTTCGCCACATTTCGCGACGCGACACTAGAGGGATATGTGCGGCGAAAGCGGATTGCTGTTGCCCTTGTTATTTATCCGTGACGGCACGGTCATCACCCGGACGGACCGGCAGGCGGCGCAGCGGAAAAGGACGTCCAGGTCAGACGCCATTAGTGGCGACAAAACGGGCAGTGGCGGGGCGGGCACCGGGGGGACGGAGGGCGGGTCACTCGGCGGGGACGACGTACCGGCCGATGAACTCGCGCTCCTCCGGGGTGAAGCGGCGCAGCCGGTTGGCCTCCACGTCGAACGCGACGAGCGTCGAGGTGGCGGTCGCGTAGACGTTCTCGTCGTCGCGCACCTCGTAGGCCAGCTTGAACGACGCGGCGCGCGCCTCGGTCACCCACGTCTCGACGCGGATCGGGTAGACGGTCGGCAGCAGCGGCAGCCGGTAGTCGATCTCGTGCCGGGAGATCACCATGCCGCGGACCGGCTGCTCGCCCTTGCGCACCGGGTCGCCATGGAACATCTCCAGGCGCGCGTCCTCCAGGTAGCCGAGGAACTTGACGTTGTTCACATGGCCCTGGGAGTCGATGTCCCCGAACCGGATGTTGAACTCGTAGACGTGCCGGTACTCGGCCGCGGGCAGGTCGGTCTGCTGCATGTCCTCGCCTGGGGGTCGGGTGCCTGGGGCCGGCGGCGGGGGAACTCCGCCGGACGGCCCGATGCTACCGGCCGGCGGCGATGGTCCCGGCGGCCGCCCTGGACGGCCGCCGTCAGCCCGGGGCGTCGCGGACCAGGCAGGGGCGCTTCGGGTCGAACGTCCAGCCCGGCACGAGGTACCGCATCGCCGCCGCGTCGTCGCGGTCGCCGAGGCCGTGTTCGAGGTACAGCCGGTTCGCCGCCGCGACCTTCTCCTCGTCGATCTCCACGCCGAGGCCGGGGGCGTCCGGCAGGGCCAGTTCGCCGCCCTCGATGTGCAGCGGGTCGCGGGTGAGGCGCTGCCCGTCCTGCCAGATCCAGTGCGTGTCGATCGCCGTGATCTCGCCGGGCGCCGCCGCCGCGACGTGCGTGAACATCGCGAGCGACACGTCGAAGTGGTTGTTGGAGTGCGATCCCCAGGTCAGCCCCCACGCCTGGCAGAGCTGCGCGACGCGCACCGAGCCGCGCAGCGTCCAGAAGTGCGGGTCGGCGAGCGGGATGTCGACCGCGTCGAGCCGGATCGCGTGGCCCAGCTCCCGCCAGTCCGTCGCGATCATGTTGGTGGCGGTCCGCAGCCCGGTGGCGCGGCGGAACTCCGCCATCGTCTCGCGTCCCGAGTAGCCGCGCTCGGCGCCGCAGGGGTCCTCGGCGTAGGCGAGGACGTCGGCGAGGCCGCGGCCGATCCGGACCGCCTCGTCCAGCGACCATGCGCCGTTCGGGTCGAGGGTGATCCGCGCGGACGGGAACCGCTCGGCCAGCGCCCGCACCGCCTCCGCCTCCTCGCCGGGGCGCAGAACCCCGCCCTTCAGCTTGAAGTCGGTGAACCCGTACCGGTCCCGCGCCGCCTCGGCCTGCCGGACGATCGCCTCCGGCGTCAACGCCTCCTCATGCCGAACGCGCAGCCAGCCGTCCGCGCCGTCCTCCGGCTCGGGGTAGGGCAGGTCGGTGCGGCGCCGGTCGCCGACATAGAACAGGTAGCCGAGCACCGGGACCCGCGTGCGCTGGACACCGTCGCCGAGGAGCGCCGCCACGGGCACGTCCAGATGCTTGCCCATCAGGTCGAGCAGGCACGACTCGATCGCGGTCAACGCGTGAACGGCGACCCTCGTGTCGTGCGTCTGCGGGCCGCGCCCGCCCGCGTCCCGGTGCGCGAACGCGGCACGCACGGCGTTCAGCACCGCATCGGACCGGCCGATCCGGCGGCCCACGATCAGCTCCCGCGCGTCTTCGAGCGTCCGGCGGATCCCCTCACCGCCCGGCACCTCACCGACGCCCGTGTTGCCGGACTCGTCGGTGAGCAGCAGGAGGTTCCGGGTGAAGAACGGCGCGTGCGCGCCGCTCAGGTTGAGCAGCATGCCGTCGCGCCCGGCGACCGGCACGACCCGCATCTCGGTGATCCTGGGCGTGCTCATCGTCGTCCCGACCTCCCCCGTCGACTCCACCTAGGGACGATAGGAGCCTGCGGTGATACCCGTCCAACACCGTTTGCGCATCGTCTGATGCCCGACCTGGATCAATCGGCGCCTCGCATCAGGCCGGCGACGCGGAGTCCGGTCAGCGCGTGGAAGGTGGACGAGTCGCGCCATTCATGCGACCGCAGAGTCATGCCGGGAAAGCGCGCGACCAGGCGGGGCAGGGTCTCGACGGCCTCCATCCGGGCCAGCGCCGCGCCGAGGCAGTAGTGCATGCCGCCCCCGAACGCCAGGTGCGGCAGCGGCCCCCGCGCCAGGTCGAGCGGACCCTGGCCGCGGCCGACCTCGTCGAGGTGCACCCGGACGACCTCGCCCGCGCGGACGTCGCGGCCGCCCAGCCGGTGATCGGTCAGCGCCGTCCGCACGACCTGCCTGACCGGCCCCTCCACGCGCAGCAGTTCCTCGACGGACCGCACCGGATCGGCGAGCAGGTGCGGGCGCTGCGACGGGTCGCGCAGCAGCGCCAGCACGGAGTTCGCGATGAGGTTCGCGGTCGTCTCGTGCCCCGCCGCCAGCAGCAGGACGCACGTGGAGGCGATCTCGTCGAGCGTCAGCCCGTCCGGCACCGCGAGCATGGCGCTGATGAAGTCGCCGCCCGGACGCCGGCGCCGCTCGGCGAGCAGCGGGGTCAGGAACATCATCAGCTCGGCCGAGGCGGCGGCGCTCACCACCAGGTCCTCGGAACCGGCGTCGATCTCCAGCATCCGCACCAGGTCGGGCGTGATGTCCAGGAGCAGCCCGGCGCCCTCCTCGCCGACGTCCAGCAGCTCGGCGATCACCGCGACCGGGACCAGGTAGGCGACCTCCCGCAGCAGGTCGGCCTCGTCTCCGAGCCCGGTCAGCGCGGCCTCGACGATCTCGGCGACCCGCGGCCGCAGCGACTCCACCGCGCGGGGCGTGAACGCCGGGCTCAGCAGCCGCCGCATCCGGGTGTGGTCCGGCGGGTCCATGAACAGCAGCACGCCCGGCGGGAACTCCGCGAGCTCCGGGGGCGCGAACGGCAGCCGGCGCGGGTCGCTGCTCCAGCCGTCGCCGCGCAGCACCGCCGACGCCTCGTCGAAGCCGGTGACCTGCCAGAGCCCCTGCTCCTCGTCCCACCCGACCGGCTCGCCCCGCAAGGCGGTACCCGCGTCAGCGCGCATGGACGGCTCCCGCTCCCCAGAAGGCCACGTCCAGCTCCCCCAGCTCGGTGGCGGGCGGCCCGCCACGGTCCCATTCCCGCCGGATCCCCTCCCACTCCCCGGTCGCCCGCAGCCCGCTGAGCACGGCGGACACCCCGAGCTGGATCCGGGTCAGCGTCGTCAGCTCCGGATCCATCTTGAACTTGCGGAGGAACTCCCCGTACGGCCCGCGGAGACCGAACTGGGCCCGGCTGACGTCGGCCTCCCCCGCGGGCTCGTAGGTGTAGGGCTGCGGCGCCGTCCACGCGTGCAGGGTCGTCCGCCAGAAGCCGAGCACCTGGTCGGCGGGCGGCGGGTCGGCCGGGTCCAGGCATCCGTGCCCGTACTGGATCCGCAGCAGCCGATCCACGTCCCCGTCCACGGTCGCCTCGGCGGTGTCCACCTGGTACCGCAGCATCTCCGGGGTGAAGTGCTTGACGCACCCGAAGTCCAGGAACGTCACGGACCCGTCCTCGTGGAACAGGTAGTTGCCGGGATGCGGGTCGGCGTGGAAGATCCCGATACGGCGGATGCTCCCGAGGTAGAAGCGGAACAGCACCTCGCCCCAGCGGTCCTTCAGGCCCTGGTCCGCCGACAGCGCGTCACGGTGCCGGATCCCCTCGGCGAACTCCATGGTCAGGACCCGCCGCGTCGTCAGCTCGTGGACGACCTCCGGGATCCGGACGAACGGATGCCCGCGGTAGTGGTCGGCGAACTCCTGCTGGTTGCGGGCCTCCGTCAGGTAGTCGATCTCGTCGCCGATCCGCTCCGACACCTCCTGCGCGACGCGGCGCAGGTCGAGGCTCGGGCCGCGCGGCACCATCCCCCGGCCGACCTGGAAGAACGTCGCCAGCAGCTCCCCGTTCGCCAGATCCGCCCTGATCGCCCGCTCGACCCCCGGGTACTGCACCTTGACCGCGACGCGCCGCCCGTCGCGGGTGACGGCGCGGTGCACCTGCCCGATGGACGCCGCCGCGACCGGCACCGGCTCGAACTCGGCGAACACCTCCCCGGCCGGCGCACCGAGCTCGGCCTCGACCTGCGCCGCCGCCATCTCCGCCGGCATCGGCGGCGCGTCGTCCTGCAGCCGGGCCAGCGCCTGCTGGAAGACCGGCCGGTACTCCCCGTCCACGGAGAAGTCGACGAACGACATCAGCTGCCCAGCCTTCATCAGCACCCCCTTGGAACGGCCCAGGCGCTCGACCCACCGCTCCGCGGCGCGCCGCTCCGCCGCCTCCGGGTCGCCGCCCGCCACGCCGACGCGCCGGCGCAGCGACGCCACGACCGCCTCCCCCGCCGTCCGCCCCGCGAGACCGACGAGCGGCGCCGTCCGCGCCACCCGACCGCCCCGAACGCCTCGCTCAGCCATCACAGACCTCCAGCAAGTGGATTCTTTGGCTTCCTCA
Organism: Actinomadura violacea; assembly: GCF_017573465.1. Classification (GTDB taxonomy): domain Bacteria; phylum Actinomycetota; class Actinomycetes; order Streptosporangiales; family Streptosporangiaceae; genus Spirillospora; species Spirillospora violacea. Next base: position 718 of record NZ_JAGEPF010000020.1, on the reverse strand, counting down.
GTGTTTACTTAGGCGCATGACGACGTCAACCCGCGACCGCATCATCGACGCGGCGATGGAGCTGTTCGCCCGCGACGGCTACAAGGGCACCAGCGTCGCCCGGATCGAGCGGGCGGTCGGCCTGACGCCCGGCGCCGGCGGCATCTACCACCACTTCCGCAGCAAGGAGGCGGTGCTGAAGGCCGGCATCGAGCGGCACCTCGGCCGCATCGCCGCGCTGCGCGACATCCGGCACGTCTTCGCCGGCGTCGGCGACCTGCGCACCGAGCTGACCCTCACCGCCCGCTACGCGCTCACCGAACTCGACAACGAGGCCGAGCTGCTGCGCATCGTCGCCTCCGAGGCCCGCGCCCGCCCCGACCTCGTCGAGGACGTCGTCCAGCAGATCATCGGCACCACCTACGGCGGGTTCGCCGGCTGGCTCCGCGACCACGCCGGCGTCACCCCGGAACGGGCCGACGCGATCGCCGCCGTCGGCGTCGGCGCGCTGCTGTCGTCGCGGCTCCTGCGCGTCCTGCTCGACACCGACCCCATCGGCGTCGACGACGACGCCCTGGTCGCCACCTGGGTCGACATGATCCTCAGCCAGCTGCCGTCCGCCGCGGTGCGGGCGGGTCAGTCGCGGGTGAGCTTGCGGTGCGTGACCCGGTGCGGGCGGGCCGCGTCGGCGCCCAGCCGCTCGATCTTGTTCTTCTCGTAGTCGGCGAAGTTGCCCTCG
>NZ_JAGEPF010000001.1 GCF_017573465.1 Actinomadura violacea | reverse complement strand
GCAGTGGACGGCCGACGCAGTGGACGGCCGACGCAGTGGACGGCCGACGCAGTGGACGGCCGACGCAGTGGACGGCCGACGCAGTGGACGGCCGACGCAGTGGACGGCCGACGCAGTGGACGGCCGACGCAGTGGACGGCCGAAGGGCGGCTTCCCGTTTGGGAAGCCGCCCCGGTGGTCCGGCAGGCGGAAGGGGGTCAGGCGCGCTTTGCGCGGGTGAGGCGGAGCAGCGGGATCAGGTTCAGCACCAGGCCGACCACTGCGACGCCGCTGACCAGGTTGACGCCCGGGTGGAACTCGGCGAAGTCGCCGCCTCCACCGCTGGTGCCGCCCGCGACGAGGGCGGTCACCACGGCGAGGACCAGGGCCGCGCCGACCTGGCCGGACGTCTGGACCAGGCCGGAGGCCAGGCCCTGCTCGGAGTCGTCGATGCCGTCGGTCGCCTGGGCCATGATCGAGCTGAAGCCGAACGCGAAGCCGCCGCCCAGCAGGAGCATCGTCGGCAGGATGGTGAAGGCGTAATGCGGGGTGTTCCCGGCGGTGGCCAGGAACCACACGTACCCGAGGCTCAGCGAGGTCATGGAGCTGGTGATCAGCCGCGGCGTCCCGTAGCGGTCGATCAGTCGGCCGACGAACGGGGAGCCGAAGGCCACGATGAGCCCGGCGGGCAGCAGCGCCATCGCCATCTTGAGCGGCGACCAGTGCAGGACGTCCTGCAGGTACAGGGTCATCATGAACTGGAAGCTCAGGTAGGAGCCGAACAGCGCGACGATGCTGAGGTTGGCGCGGACGATGCTGCCGATCCGCAGGATGCCGAGCCGGATCAGCGGGTGCCGCACCTTGTTCTCGGTGACGACGAAGCCGATCAGCAGGGCGGCGGCGAGCGCCACGGAGCCGAGCGTGACCGGGTCGAGCCAGCCGCGGTCCGGCGCCGAGACGACGGTGTAGACGGCGAGGAGCATGCCGCCGGTCAGCGTGACGGCGCCGACGAGGTCGTGGCCGCCGTCGGCCGCGGGCTTGTCGCGCGGGATCAGGGCGATGCCCGCGACGAGCGCGACCAGGGCGAGCGGGACGGGGGTCAGGAACGTCCAGCGCCAGCCGAAGCTGGTGAGCAGGCCGCCCAGGATCAGCCCGGAGGAGTAGCCGCTCGCGCCGAAGACCGAGAAGACCGACAGCGCCCTGTTGCGGGCGCGGCCCTCATGGAAGGTGGTGGTCAGGATGGACAGGGCGGTCGGCGCGGTGAACGCGGCGGCCAGGCCCTTGACGAAGCGGGTGACGATGAGCAGCGTCCCGTCGCTGACCAGGCCGCCCACCAGCGACGCGACGGCGAACACGGCCAGCGCGGTGAGGAAGACCCGGCGGCGGCCGAGGAGGTCGGCGGTGCGCCCGCCGAGCAGCAGCAGGCTGCCGTAGCCGAGGACGTAGCCGTTCACGATCCATTGCAGCGACGTGGTGGACAGGCCGAGCTCGGTTCCGATCGACGGGAGCGCGACGCCGACCATGGAGACGTCGAGTCCGTCGAGGAAGAGCACGGCGCACAGCACCGCGAGGACTCCCCACAGCCGGGGGGTCCAGGCCTGTTCGGCCGGCGCGCTCGCGGCGGCCGGCCCGCGGACGGCAGAGGCGGGTGAGGTGTCGGTGATAGTCACGTCGGAGGACAGTACATGCACATGCATTCAATGTCCAAGCATAAATTTCGAGCGAACTTAATGCGTGTGCATCTGATGCGCACGCATGCTAAGATGCGCGGCATGGAGTCGGAGGCGGCCCTGGTGGGCCGGTGGCGCGAGCTGGCGACCTGCTACAACACGGTCGCCTGCGATCTCGACCGCACTCTGCAGGAGGCGCACGGCCTGAGCATGAGCGAGTTCGAGACGCTCGACAGGCTCGTCGAGGTCGACTGTGAGAAGCGCCGCATGCAGGAGATCGCCGCGGCGATGTACCTCAGCCAGAGCGCGCTGTCACGGACGGTCGCCCGGCTGGAGAAGCACGGCCTGGTCGAGCGAGTGATGTGCGAGTCCGATCGCCGCGGCGTGTTCGTCGCCGTGACCGAGGCCGGCCGCGAGCGGCACGCCGAGGCGCACAAGACCCACATCGAGGTCCTCGCCAGGCACCTGCCCGCGCCCGTCTCCTGACCCGTCCGGCGAGCGGAGGCCGAAGGCCCCGGCCGCCTCACGCAGGCGGCCTGACCAGACCCAGTTCGTAGGCGATGATGACGAGCTGGACGCGGTCGCGCGCACCGAGCTTGGCGAGCAGCCGCGCGACGTGCGCCTTGGCCGTCGCCACGCTGATGACCAGCTCCGCCGCGATCTCCTGGTTGGACAGGCCACGCCCGACCAGGGTGAGGACCTCGCGTTCGCGCTCGGTGACGCCGTCGACGGGCCGCGCCGCCCTGGGCGCCGGTTCCGGACGCGCCGCGAACTCCTCGATCAGCTTCTTGGTGACGCTCGGCGCGATCAGGGCCTCCCCGTTCGCGACGACGCGGATCGCCGCGAGGATCTCCTCCAGCGCCATGTCCTTGACGAGGAACCCGCTGGCGCCCGCCCTGAGCGAGCCGTAGACGTACTCGTCATCGTCGAACGTGGTCAGCATCAGGACGTGCGCCGTCTCGATCCGCCGGGTCGCCTCGATGCCGTCCATGTCGGGCATCCGGATGTCCATCACGACGACGTCGGGGCGCGTCTCCTCCACCAGCGCGACCGCCTCGGCGCCCGTCCCGGCCTCACCGACGATCTCCATGTCGGGGGTGTCGGCCATGAGGACGCGCAGGCCGGCACGGATCAACGGCTGATCATCCGCGAGCACGATGCGGATCGTCATGCCACCGCCGCCGGTAGGGGGATGCGCGCCGCCACCCGGAACCCGCCTCCCGGGCACGGCCCCGCGGTGAACTCGCCGCGCAGCAGCGCGACCCGCTCCCGCATCCCGACGATGCCGTACCCGGTCCCGACCACGCCGCCGCGGCCGTCGTCGGCGATCTCGACGGCCAGTTCCTCGCCGCGGTAGTCGACCGTCACCCGGCAGCGCTCGGTGCCCGCGTGGCGGACGACGTTCGTGACGGCCTCCTGGACGATCCGGTAGGCCGACAGATCCACGTCCGGCGGGAGCGGCCGCGGCTCTCCCACCTTCCGGACCTCGACCTCGACGCCCGCGTCCCTCGTCGCCGCGGCCAGGCGGTCGAGATCGGCCAGGCCAGGGGCAGGACCGAGCGGTGCGGCGCCCGTGTCGTCCTTGCGAAGGGCGGTGAGCATCCTGCGCAACCCGGACAGGGTGTCGCGGCTGGTCGCCTCGATCGCGTCGAGGGCGTTGCGTGCCTCCACCGGCTGCGTGTCGATCACCCGTCCGCCCACGCCGGCCTGGATCGCGATGATGCCGATGCTGTGCGCGACCATGTCGTGCAGTTCCCGCGCGATCCGGAGCCGCTCGGCCGCGACGGCCTGCGCCGTGGCCTGCTCGCGGAGCATCTCCGCGTGCGCCCGCCGCGCGCGGATGGAGTCCCCCGTCATCCACGTCACGGCCATCGCCAGGAGGACGGTGACGTGGAACATCGCGTCCGCGGACAGCCACACGAGAACGGACAGGACCTGCAGCACGCCGGTGACGACGGCGACGGAGACCGAGAGCCTCCGCTCGCGTGCCACCGCGATGTAACCGACCGCGAGATCGGTGAGCAGTATCTCCAACCCGCCGATCGCCCCGCTCCGCGTCTGCATGAGGGCGACGATCCAGGCGAGGAGCAAGATCCCGTGGGCCACCAGCGGACGCCGCCTCAGCAACGCCATGACCAGCGCCGTGAGACCGGCCGACAGAAGCATGGCCGCCTGGCCGGGGAACCTCGAAGGGGAGACCGTTATGTACAGGACACCGGGATAGAGGACTGCCCCGCACCAGGCCAGGACCGTCCCGGCGGCTGGGCGCGCTCGACGCCGCGGCAGGGCTGACATGCGCCGATCGTAACCTTCGGCCGCCCGCCCGCACATTGGCCCGCAGGCGTAATCCTCCAGGCTGTGAACAGCGGCGATAAATGTGTCCGACGGCCCGATGCCCGGCCGCAACGCCGTCGGCACCGTTGTCTCCATGAAACGCTGGGCGTCGTTCCTTTTGGCCTTCGAGATCCTGGGAGTCGCGCTCCTCTCGGCGATGTACGACTCGCTCGATTTCCGCATCTATTGGCTGGGAGGACACGTCGTCACGGACGGCTCCCGCCTTTACCAGGAGCGAATCGCAGGCCTCTGGTTCACCAACACCCCCTTCATGGCGACACTGTTCAGACCTCTCGCCGCATTGCCGCTCACCTTCGCCCGGATACTGTGGCAAGCGGCTGCGTTCGCGGCGTTCGTCTGGGTCTGCTCCCTGACAGTGAAACTAGCCGGCCGCCGCCCGCCGCTCGTCGCGGTCGTGGCCGCCGGCCTGCTTCTGGAGCCCGTCTGGCACTCCTTCTTCCTCGGCCAGGTCAACCTCTTCCTCCTGGCCCTCGTCCTCGCCGACATGCACCGGGCGGCCCTCGGCCGTCCGGCCGGGATCGGCATAGGAATCGCCACCGCGATCAAGCTGACACCGGGCATCTTCATCGTCCTGCTACTGCTCACGAGAAGGACCAAGGACGCCGTCACTTCCCTTGCCACTTTCGCCGTCTGCACCTTGCTCGCCTACGCGATCGCACCGGACGCGTCCCGCGTTTACTGGCTGCACACCTTCTTCGACACGTCACGCGTCGGCGTCACGTACATCAGCAACCAGTCCCCTTATGGCGCGTTGGCCCGCATGCTCCATGGCACAGCCGAGATAGGCAACTGGTATACCGCCATCCCGCTGGTCATCGGCGCTTCCGGCCTGGCGATCGCCGCACTTTGGGCAAGGCGCGGCGACTGGCTGAGCGCCACCGCGGTCACGGGCGTGACCGGCCTGCTCGTCTCCCCCATTTCCTGGGCGCACCACTGGGTGTGGATCGTCCCGGTCCTGGCCGTCCTCCTCCGCGACGAGCACACGAAGACCGCATTGGCGGGCTGCGCCATCTTCGCCCTTTCCCCCTTGTGGTGGACGCCCCACAACGGAGACCCGCGTGAATACGGCCTCCATCTCCTGACACCGGTAGCCAACTGCTACCTCATCGCCGGCCTGTACTTCCTCGCCCACATGACCGTCCGCCTACGCCACGAACACGACACTCTCGTTGCCTCTTCACCGTTCAGACACCCGGACGCTCGTCCGCAACGAGCGGTCACCTAGCGTTCTGGCAACGTTGCGTGTGGAGGCGTCGGCCTGATGTCGATCATGGTGTTGGTGATCGCCCATCTTTCGTGGTCCCGCCAAGCGCCATCGATGTACAGCAACTCGGGACAGCAGCCCTCATAGCGAAAGCCGACCTTCCGAACCAGCTTGAGGGAGGCGTGGTTATCGGGCTGGATCTGCGCTTCGAGCCGGTGAACCTGCAACTGCTCGAAGGCGTAGCGCACCACCAGCGTGAGTCCTTCGGTCATGTAGCCCTGGCCGGCGGTAGGAGCAAAGGCGGCATAGGCGATGGACCCGGACTGGAACCGTCCCCGAATGATGCTGTTGATGTTGACCACACCGGCGATGGCTCCACTGCCGCGCACGCAGACCAATACCGACTCTTCGTCGGGCTGCGCGTACCGTGTGAGGTAAGCCTGGTACTGCTCTGGCGTGGACGGCAGAGACACCCATGGGCGATGCAGGTCCGTGCTGGCGTTCACCAAGGCGAGGAACTCGTCTTGATCGCGGCCGGCGAGGTGACGCAGAGTCACCCGGCTGAAGGTGCTCGATTGGTCGGCTTTAAAGGCCTCGATCCCCGCATCGTCCACGGATGGGACGATACCGGGCGCGCGGGGAAACAGGACGGTTGCGAGGCCGGACGGCGGGGCGGCCGTCGGCGACCGCGAAGCAGACGCCACTGTTAGCCGAAGACCCCTTGCGGTGATCGCAAGGGGTCTTCGAGGTGGAGCCGCCTATCGGAATCGAACCGATGACCTATTCATTACGAGTGAATCGCTCTGCCGACTGAGCTAAGGCGGCGCACCGTGCGGAACACGGCTGGATGCAGTCTACCGGGTCCGCAGGGGTGGATGTGCACCGGTTAATCGGCGGCACGGCTCGGTCAGTGGCAGAGGGTCCCGTCCTTCGGCGGTTCCGTGGTGAGCAGGTACTTGTCGGTGGCCTGGGTGATGCAGGCGTTGCCCTGCAGGTAGGCGGTGTGGCCGTCGCCGTCCAGGGAGAGCAGGACGCCGGAGTCGAGCTGCTTGGCCAGGCTCTGCGCCCACTTGTACGGGGTGGCGGGGTCGCGGAGGGTGCCGATGACGACGATGGGCTTGGCGCCCTTGGCGTGCACGGCCTGGGGCTGCTGCTTGGGCTGGACAGGCCAGTAGATGCAGGGCAGCCCGCCCCAGACGACGAAGGAGCCGAAATTGGGGGCTTCCTTCTTGGCCTGGTCGGCGGCCTTGCCGTAGGCGGCGAGGTTCGGCGGGTTGGGCTTGTCGATGCAGTTGACGGCCATGTTGGCGTCCGTCTGGTTGCTGTAGGTGCCGTTGGGCTTGCGCTCGACCATCTGGTCGGCGAGCGCCAGAAGGAGGGTCCCGTCACCCTTCTGCATGGCCTGCGTGAGGGCCTGGCGCAGGAGGGGCCAGTAGTCCTTGAGGTACAGGGCGGTGGCGATGCCCATGACGGCGAGGGACTCGGTGACCTTCCGCGAGTCGCGCGTGTTGGCCAGCGGGGTCTTGTCGGTCTTGGCCATGAAGGAGGCGAGGTTCTTCTCGGCCACGCTCGTGGAGGTCCCCAGAGGGCAGCCGGCCGACTTCACGCAATCCTTCGCGAAGGCACGGAAGGCCGTCTCGAACCCCTTGGACTGCTCCACCAGGGTGCCGATCGCGGACTCCTTCGGGTCCACGGCGCCGTCCAGCACGAGGGCACGGACGTTCTTCGGGAACTCCTCCGCGTAGATGGCGCCGAGGTAGGTGCCGTAGGACGCGCCGTAGTAGGTGAACTTGGAGTCGCCTACGGCGGCGCGAAGGATGTCCATGTCGTGGGCGGCGTCCTTGGTGCCCACATAAGGGAGCTCTGCGGACGCCTTGGCCTTGCAGTTGCTCGCGAACTCCTTGCTCAGCGCCGCGAAGGCGTTGACCTCCTGCTGGTCGTCCGGCGAGGTGTCGGCGGCGAAGAACTTGTCGAGCTGGGGTCCGGTGTTGCAGCGGACCGGATCGCTGGCGCCCACACCCCGGGGGTCGAAGCCGACGATGTCGAAGCGCTTACGCAGGTCGGCCCCGAAGCTCTGGGCGGCCTGGCGGACGAAGTCGACGCCGGAGCCGCCCGGGCCGCCCGGGTTGGTGAACAGCGAACCGATACGCGCGGACTTGTCCTGGGCGGGAAGCCGGATCATCGAGATCCCGACCTTCTCGCCGGACGGCTTGGCGTAGTCGAGCGGGACCTGGGCGGTGGCGCACTCGAACCCGCCGCCGCAGCTCTTCCAGGACAGCTTCTGGCCGTAGAAGGCGCCGAGCCCGGACGCGGCGGTGGCCGGCGACGTGGCGGCCGTCGCCTCCTTGCCCCCACCGCCGTCCCCACCGCTGCAGCCGGTCGCCGCCGCCAGCGTCGCCACCATGGCCACGCCGATGAATCTCGCTGCCCGCACCTGGTCCCCGTCTCGTCGTAGCGGCACGTACCCCGGCGCCTACGCTACGTCGGAGGACTGGCCGAGGGCCACTTCCCTCGATGGCCGTGTTCGATCCCGTCGAGCAGCCATTTGAGGCCGAGGTCGAAGTCCTCCTGGCTGAAGAGACCCGCGTCGAGGACCGAGTTCAGGTGCGGGAAATCCCCGCTTTCCAGAAGCTTGCGGACATAAGCCTGCTCCAGCACGCTCGGGCGCACCTCGCCCGTGGGGGTCGTCCCCATCTCGCGCAGCCGCTGTTCGCGCAGAACGAAACCGAGCATGTAGTGGTCGACGGTCGTGACGATCGCCAGCATCTCCTTGGGATCGTCGGTGAGCCGCGCCGCGGCGGCCATCGACTGCTCGGCGTGCCGCAGCCCGTTCGGCCCGACGCGCGGCGAACGGCCGGCCAACTCGAACATCCAGGGATGCCGGAGGCCGGCGGCGCGCTCCTTCCGCATGATCTCGACCATCGCGGCGCGCCAGTCGTCCGGGAGCCCGTCCTCGACCAGGACCTCCTCGGCGACCACGTCGTACATCAGGTCGAGGAGGTCCTCCTTCGCCTCGATGTGCGTGTAGAGGCTCATGGCGCGCACGCCGAGCTCGCTCGCGACGCGGCGGATGGAGACGGCCTCCAGGCCCTCGGCGTCGGCGATCTCGATCGCCTTGCCGACGATCGCCTCGCGCGTCAGCTTCGGGCGCCGGCCTCCGCGCGGCCGTGCCCAGACGTCGTTGGGCCGGGCCCGTTCGCGCCGCTCGGGCGGCTCGCTGCTCTCTGCCACGTCAAAGATCCTAACCGATACGGCGTATCGATACGGTGTACAGATGGCGCGAGACGATGTACGGTGATGGCGATACGGCGTACGGAAACGGGAGGATGGATCTTGATCGCGACTCAGAAGGCACCCCCGGCAGGGGTGGAAACGGGCATCGACCCGCGGCTGCGCAACCTGGCGATCGTCGTCGTGCTCGGCGTGATCATGACGGTGCTCGACAGCACGATCGTCAACGTCGCGCTCACCGCGCTCGGCAAGGACTTCGGCACCTCGCTGTCGACCATCCAGTGGGTCGTGACGGGCTACACGCTGGCGCTTTCCATGGCGATCCCGATGACCGGCTGGTCGGTGCGGCGGTTCGGCGCCCGGACGATGTGGCTGGTGTCGCTCGGCCTGTTCATCGGCGGCTCGCTGCTGTGCGGGCTGGCCTGGTCGGTGCCGTCGCTCATCGTGTTCCGGGTCCTGCAGGGCCTCGGCGGCGGCATGCTGATGCCCGTCGGCCAGACGATGCTCGTCCGGGAGGCCGGCCCGAGCCGGATGGGACGGGTCATGAGCATCGTCTCGGTGCCCGCGATGCTCGCCCCGGTGCTCGGCCCGCTGCTCGGCGGCGCCATCGTCGACCATCTGAGCTGGCGCTGGATGTTCTACGTCAACATCCCGCTGTGCGCCGCGGCGCTGCTGGCGGCCGTCCGGATGCTCCCGCACGACACCGAACGCGACCCCAGCGCGCGGCTCGACGTCACGGGCATCCTCCTCCTGTCGCCGGGGCTGGCCGCCCTCGTGTACGGACTGTCGGAGGCGGGGAACGGTGCCAGCCTCACCGGCGCCCGGTTCCTCACCAGCGTCATCGCCGGCGCCGGACTCGTGGTCGCCTTCGCGGTGCACGCGCTCCGCAAGCGAGAGGGAGCGCTCATCGAGCTGCGCCTCCTGCGCACGCGCGCCTTCACCACGTCCACCGGCGGATTCTTCCTCTACAGCGCGTCCGTGTTCGGGCTGATGATCCTCATCCCGCTGTTCGCCAGGATCGTCCGCGGCGAGTCCGCGCTGGACTCGGGCTGGCTGCTCGCCCCGATGGGCGTCGGCGCCATGATCACGATGATGGTGACCGGACGGCTGGTCGACCGGTTCGGCGGACGCTGGATCGCCGCCGGCGGCGTGGCGATCGTCCTGGCCGGCACCCTGGTGCTGACCACGCTCGACCCCACGACGGGACGGGCCGTGATCATGGGCGCGATGTTCGTCATCGGCTTCGGGCACGGGATGATCGCCCCGTCCCTGATGGCGGCGAGCTACCTGGGCCTCCCCCGCGAGGCCGTCGCCGCGGCGACCACCGGCGCGAACATCCTGATCCGCGTGGGCAGCTCGTTCGGAACCGCGGTCATGGCCGTCGTCCTGCAGATCGCCATCCGCCACGAGATCCCCGGCGCGAGCGGCAACCTCGGTGAGGCCGCATCCCACCACACCCCCCACACGCCGGCGCTGCTCACCAACGCCTTCACCGAGACCTTCTGGTGGACGGCGGCGATCCTCATGGCGGCGCTCCTGCCTGTCCTGGCCGTCCCGGGGAAAACGAAATCAGCGGAGTCGTGATGCCGCACCTGTTGTTCGGAGCACGGCCATGCGCCACGACCCGGCGCTCATGGCGCGACGCCGACCGTCCCCGCACCGGATCCACGCCTTGCAGCAGGTGGGGCGGTGGGGCCCGCGGAGGTGGACGGGCCCCACCGGGCGCGCATCGCCACCGGGGATTGCGAGCGCGCGTCTCGAACGGCAGGCCCGTCGGTGCGGAACCTACCTGGCACCGGTGACCTGCCACTGCAGCGACGGCACCGGGGCACGAACACGCTGGTCAGGAGGCAGGGGCGCCGTTATTCTGGCCCCCGTTCGGGTTGCCGCCTGGTGGGCCGCCCTGGCCTCCCCGACCACGCTGCGGAGCCAGGGAGGCGCAGGCCTGCATGGCCTTCTGCTGCGCGGCCGAACGCGTCGGACGGTCGGTGGGACGACCGGACGGTGCACCGCTGGGACGCCACGACGGCCGCGCGCCACCCCCGGGCCCACCGGACGGCGCGCCGCTCGGACGGCCTGACGGCGCGCCGCTCGGACGGTTGCCGCGGTCCGGCACCTTGACGCCCTGCTTCTCCATGCAGGCACGGAACGCCGACATCTGGTCCGTGCCGGCGGCCTTGCTGGAAGCGGCGTTCGCCTTGCCGTCGCTGCCTCCTCCGCAGGCCGCGGAGAGCAGCAGCGTCCCGGTGACGGCGAGCCCGCCGGCCAACCGGCCCACGCTGGCCTTGTTCATCGTCATCGTCTCCTATCGGTGGTCAACGGCCGGCGCCCTGGTTGACGGTCGTCGCGGACACCGAGCCGTCCTTGCCGGTGGTGCCGCGCACGATGACCGTGGCGCCGGAGCCGAGGTCGCGGAGCTTGCCGTCCTTGGTGACGCTGATCTTCGTGGTGCCGGTCGTCTTGACCTTGACGGTCTTGCCGTCCGAGGTGCGCAGATAGAGGGTGTCGCCGACGACCTTGGTGACGGTGCCGACCGTCATGCCTCCGCCCGCACCCGCACCCGCGCCGAAGCCGCCCCCGAAGCCACCGGGGGCACCGGTTCCGCCGCGGCCGCCCTGCTCCGTGCCCGTCCCGTCGCCACCCGGCCGGCCGGCGAAGGCACCGCCGTAACCGCTGGGGGCGCGTCCCCCCGTCCGGCCGTAACCGCCTGCCGCGGCGGGGCCACCGCCCGGCGAACCGGAGTCGTCGGACGTCCACTTCTGCGCCTGAACACCCCCGAGGAAACCGACAACGAGGAGGAGCCCTGCACCCAAGTAGACGGTCGGTCCCCGCAGGGATCGCCGCGATGGACTCGCCGCCAGCTCGGCATCGAGGTCACCGTCGAACGGAGAGCTCGCCAGCAGTTCGGCGTCGCCCACCGGCCTCTCGGATGCCGCTGCGCTGCCGGCTTCCGACTTCCACCCCGATTCCTGTAGCGGCACCGAGCCTCCCTCCAACGCCGCACCGTGCCCCGGCACCGCGCCCGCCCTCTCCTCCGCGACCTGCCCCGACGCCAAGCCCTGCCAGGACCCCGGGTCTTGCCGTGGGTTTGTGGTTGCCCAGGGGCGGGGGGTTTCTGGGTCTGGCGTGGTGGGGTCGTGGTCTCGGGTGCTCATCCGTGCCTCCTCTCCGTCGACGCGCTGCGCGGCTTGGGCGTGGTGCAGGGGCGGGGTTGTGGGGCCTGCCGTTGAGGGGGCGCCTGGCGGAGCGGGGTCGGGCGGAAGGATGTGCCGGGCTGGCCTGCGGCGTCTGCGGGGCATGGGCGGTTCCTTGGACGGTCACTCATGGCGGAGGGCCTCGATCGGGCGGAGCTTGGCGGCGCGGTTGGCCGGATAGCTGCCGAAGAACAGGCCGATCGCCACCGAGACGGCCAAGGCGAGGACGATCGACGACGGGACCAGGACGGGTTTGACGCCGACGATCGTGAAGAGGCTGCCGGCGACGCCCGCGACGACGCCGAGGACGCCGCCGATGAGGGACAGGACGGTCGCCTCGGCGATGAACTGGCCGAGGATCGCGCCGCGCGGCGCGCCGATGGCCTTGCGGATGCCGATCTCGCGGGTCCGCTCGGTGACGGTGACCAGCATGATGTTGGTGATGCCGATGCCGCCGACGAGCAGGCTGATCGCGGCGACCGCGCCGAGCAGGACCGTGAAGGTCTTGTTCGACTCGCTGACCGCGGACTGCACGCTTGCCTGGCTGGAGACGGTGAAGTCGGCGGTCCCGGACGAGGCGACGTCGTGCCGCTGGCCGAGTATCTGGGTGACCTCGGCCTGCGCGGAGTCGACGGCGCCGGAGTCCTTGGCCTGGACGATGATCTGGTCGAGGGCGCCGTAGCCGGTGAGCGACTCCTGGACGGCGGACAGCGGCGCGATCGCGATGCTGTCGGGGTCGGAGAAGCTGGAAGAGGACGAGCCGGTCGCCTTGAGGACGCCGACGACGGTGAAGCGGATGCCGCCGACGTCGATCTTCCTGCCGAGGGGGCTGACGCGTCCGAACAGGTCGGAAGCGGTGGTGCTGCCGAGGACGACGGTCTTGTTCGCGGCGGTGACGTCGGCGGTGGTGAAGGAGGTGCCGGACGCGAGGGTCTTGTTGGCCGCGGCGAAGTAGGCGGGGGTGGTGCCGACGAACTGGTTGATGGTCGCGCTGGTGCCTTCGTAGCCGGCGGTGACGGACTGGCTGGTCACGACCGGGGAGGCGCTCTTGACGGACGGGGCGTCGGTCGCGCTCACGAGGGCCGCGGCGTCCTGGGTGGTGAGGTCGTGCGCCTGGGTGCGGGGCCCCGAACCCGAACCGGACCCGCCGCTACCGAAACCGCCCGGGAAGCCTCCTCCGCCGAAGCCGCCGCGCCCGCCGCCGCCTCCGGTGGTGGTCTTGGTGACGGTGAGGGAGTCGGCGCCGAGCCGCTGGATGCTCTTCTTGATCTGCTCGGACGAGCCGTTGCCGACCGCGACGAGCAGGATGACGGCGCCGACGCCGATGAGGATGCCGAGGGTGGTGAGGGAGCTGCGCAGCTTGTTGGCGGACAGGCCGCGCAGCGCGAACCGCAGGATCTCCAGGGGGCTCACCGGGCGCCCTCCGTGGTCCAGGACGCGGCGGGCGGCGGGCCGGCGACGGGGGCGCGGCGGACGTCGTCGACGACCCGGCCGTCGACGAGCCGGACGACGCGTTTGGCGTGCGCGGCGACGTCGTCCTCGTGGGTGATGACGACGATGGTGCGGCGGGCGAGGCTGAGCCGGTCGAAGACGGCGAGGACGTCGGCGGTGGAGCCGCTGTCGAGGGCGCCGGTGGGTTCGTCGGCGAGGAGCAGGGTCGGGGAGGTGACGAGGGCGCGGGCGATGGCGACGCGCTGCTGCTGCCCGCCGGACAGCTCGTTGGGCTCGTGCCGGGTGCGGTCGGCGAGGCCGACCTCGCGGAGCGCGGCGAGGGCGCGGCGGCGGCGTTCGGGGCCTTTGACGCCGCCGTAGGCGAGCGGGAGTTCGACGTTGGCCTGCGCGGTCATCCGCGGGATGAGGTTGAAGGACTGGAAGACGAACCCGATCCGGCGGTTGCGCAGGATGGCGAGGCGGCGCTCGTCGAGGGCGCCGACGTCGATGCCGTCGAGGAGGTAGCGGCCGCCGCTCGGCACGTCCAGGCAGCCGATGATGTTCATCAGGGTGGACTTGCCGGACCCGGACGCGCCCATGATCGCGACGTAGTCGCCGGGTTCGACGGTGAGGGAGACGCCGCGCAGCGCGTGCACGGCGGTGTCGCCCTCCCCGTAGACCTTGCTGACGTCGCGGATGCCGAGGACGGGCCGGGGTGCGGAGGCGAGCGCGGGTGCGGCGGCGAGCGCGGGTCCGAGGGCGGGTCCGGGGGCGTCCGGCCGCGGGGCGAGTCCGGGGGCGTCCGGCCGCGGGGTGGGTCCGAGGGCGTCCGGCCGCGGGGTGGGGGTCACCTGCGGCCTCCGCCGCCGCCCGGTCCGCCGCCGCCGAAGCCGCCGCCGGGGGCGCCGCCTCCGGGGAAGCCGCCGCGCTGGGTGGTGCCGCTCGACCCGGTGCTCGTGGAGGTCACGACGACCTGGTCGCCCTCGTCGAGCCCGGAAGTGATCTCGGTGCCCTGGTCGCCCTTCACGCCCGTCTCGACGGTGACGGTGGTCTGCTTGCCGTTGCGGACGACGGTGACGGTGCTCTGCCCGCCGGCGGTCTTCACGGCCGCGGTCGGCACGTAGAGGACGTCGTCGGCGGACGCGGTGGTGATCTCGACGGTGGCGGTCTGGCCGAGCCGGACGCCGGACGGGACCTTCGTCAGCGAGATCGTCGCCGGGAACTTCACCACGTTGTCGGTGGTGGTCGGGGACAGCCCGATCGAGGTGATCTTGCCGGTGGCGGTCTTGCCGGTGAGGGCGTCGAAGGAGATGGAGGCGGTCTGGCCGACCTTGAGCTTGGTGGTGTCGGCCTCGGTGAAGTCGCCTTCGATCTGCAGGTGCCTGGTGTCGACGAGTTCCATGAACCCGGACCCGGACGAGGACGACGACCCCGAAGACGAGGAGGAGGACGACGAACCGGACCCGCCGCCGCCCGACGTCCCCGCACCGGACGTCCCGGAAGCGGCGCCGGAGCCCGACGAGGACGACCCGGATCCGCCGGAACTGCCGCCGACGCTTCCGTTGACGGCGGTGATGGTCCCTGCGAACGGTGCCTTGAGGACGGTGCCCTGGTAGGTGCGAAGCGCGGTGCTGTAGGCGTTCTTCACCTGCAGGTAGCTGGCGTAGCCCTTGGCGGAGGTGGTGTCGCCGCCTTCGGCGGCCTCCAGGTTGGCCTTGGCCACGTCGATGTTCTCGAGCGCCTCGGTCTGGTCGAGCCGGGCGAGGACGGCGCCGGCGACGACCTTCTGGCCCGCCTTGGCGTAGATCTTGGCGACCATGCCGGACGTGCCGAACGACAGGTCGCGGCTGCGCGCGCTCTCCACCGAGCCGGACGCCGACACCGACGCCGACACCGTGCCGCGCTCCACCCGCGTGACGCGGGTGGCCGCCGAGGCGCCGTCACCTCCGTCGCCGAGGGTGAGGTATGCGGTGCCGGCCCCGGCCACCAGCAGCACGCCGAGGGTGCCGTTGATGAGCGTGGTCCGGCGTTGGAACGGCCATTTCATGCGAGAAGGCTCTTGGCCGCGCATGGGGCTCGCGTGAGGCGGATATGAGAATTGGATGAGAGAGCCGGGACCGGTGTGACAGGACGGGCTCATGTGGGCAGGTACAAGGGTCGCCTGGCCGCGTTGCCATCCGCGTCGCCGGTCCGCGTCGCCGGTCCGCGTCGCCGGTCCGCGTCGCCGGTCCGCGTCGCCGGTCCGCGTCGCCATGCCGAGTGAGCGGCGGCCGCATGCGGCCGAAATAGGGGCGTCGCAGGGGCGGTTGGCCCAGTCATGAGTGCAGCGAAGGAGCGGACCCGCGTCCGCATCGAGCAAGGCGGCAAGCGCGTCCGGGCGTACCTCGGCGGCAACCTGGTGGCGGACACGACGGCGCCGGTGCTCGTGTGGGAGATCCCCTACTACCCGACCTACTACTTTCCGGCGGCGGACGTGCGGGCCGAGCTCGTCGAGGAGGGCCCGGGCAAGCACTCGCCGAGCCGGGGTGACGCGACGGCGTACACGGTGAAGGTGGACGGTGCGGAGGCGCCCGGGGCGGCGCTCCGCTATCCGGAGTCGCCGGTCGAGGAGCTGCGGGGGCTCGTCCGGCTGGAGTGGGGCGCGATGGACGCCTGGTTCGAGGAGGACGAGGAGGTGTTCGTCCATCCGCGCAACCCGTACACGCGGGTGGACGTGCTGGCGAGTTCCCGGCGTGTGCGTGTGGAGGTGGACGGCGTGACGGTGGCGGAGTCGTCCAGCCCCAGGTTGCTGTTCGAGACGGGTCTTCCGGTGCGGTACTACCTGCCGAAGACGCATGTCCGGATGGATTTGCTAGAGCACACCGACACTGTCACCCACTGCCCGTACAAGGGCACGGCGGAGTACTGGTCGGTGCGGGCGAACGGCGAGGTTCACGAGGATCTCGCGTGGTCGTACCGGACGCCGCTGGAGGAGTCCCGGAAGGTGGCCGGGCTGGTGTGCTTCTACAGCGAGAAGGTCGACATCTTCGTCGACGGGGTGCTTCAGGAGCGGCCGAAGTCGCGTTTCTGAGCCGGGCGGTCCGGGGCGCCTCTCGTCTCCCGACTAAGGAGGGTTAGCGGCCAGCCCAAATCCGGGCACCGAAGTTGTCACCAGGCATTACACCGTCGGATGGAACATCATGCGATGGTGTGATGCCTGTCGCTTTCGCCCGGCAGGACTTGCGACCTCCCTACGGCTACGTAACCGTAGGTTACTCAAGCGTAAGTTAAGAGCGCCGACGGGGAGGCACCCTTGACCCCTGCACTCTCGGCGCGGCCGGCGGGACCCGGCCGCGGCCGCCGGCTCGCCGCCGCCGCGAGGCTGCTGACCACGCCGCTCCTGCCGGAGGACTACCTCGGCCTGCTCAACCCGCTGTGGTCCACCGCCGAGCCGCGCGGCCGCGTCGAGGCGGTGCGGCACGAGGCGCCCGCCGCCGCGACCCTGCTGATCAGGCCCGGGACGGCCTGGCGCGGCCACCGCCCCGGCCAGTGGGTGAAGGTCGGCGTGGACATCGGCGGCGTCCGGCACTGGCGCACGTTCTCGCTGTCGTCACCGCCCCGCCCGGACGGCCGCATCACGATCACGGTCAAGGCGGGGCCGGACGGCCTGGTGTCCGCGCACCTCGTGCACCGGATCCGGCCGGGCGCGATCGTCCGGCTGGGCGAGGCGGACGGCGACTTCACGCTGCCGGCGCCGGTGCCGTCCAGGCTGCTGTTCGTCACCGCGGGCAGCGGGATCACGCCGGTCATGGCGATGCTCCGGCACCTCGCCGCGGCAGGCGAGGCGCCCGACGTCACGCTCGTCCACTCCGACCGGCACGCCGGCGACGTCATCTTCGGCGGCGAGCTGCGCCGGATGCCCAGGATCCGGCTGCACGAGCGGCACACGTCCACGGGCGGCCGCCTCACCCCGTCCGACCTGGCGGAGCTCTGCCCCGACTGGACGGAACGGGACGCCTGGGCCTGCGGGCCGTCCGGCATGCTCGACGACCTCGCCGCGCACTGGCGCGCCGAAGGAATCGAGGACCGGCTGCGCGTCGAGCGGTTCCGTCCCGCGCTGGCGGCGGGCACGGGAGGCGGCGAGGGCGGGCGCGTCCGGTTCACCGAGAGCGGCGTCGAGACCGACGCCGACGGGAACACGCCGCTCCTGGACGCCGGCGAGCGCGCCGGCGCGCTGCTGCCGAGCGGCTGCCGGATGGGCATCTGCCACAGCTGCGTCGGCCGCCTGCGCTCCGGCCGGGTCCGCGACCTGCGCACCGGCGAGGTGCACGGCGAGGAGGGCCAGATCGTGCAGACGTGCGTCTCGGCCGCCGCCGGCCCCGTCGACATCGAACTCTGAAAGGGACCGACGATGCCCGCAACGACCGACCACCTCACCCCCGCCGACTACGCCGCGATCGCCCGCGAGCTGGACGCGCTGCGCGACGAGGTCACCGCCGACCTCGGCGAGCGCGACGCGGACTACATCCACCGGGTGATCCGCTGGCAGCGCGGCCTGGAGATCGGCGGCCGCGCGCTGCTGATGGCGTCCGCGCTGCCGCCCGCCTGGGTCGCCGGGACCGCGACGCTCGCCGTCGCGAAGATCCTGGAGAACATGGAGATCGGGCACAACGTCATGCACGGCCAGTGGGACTGGATGCGCGATCCGAAGATCCACTCGACGACGTGGGAGTGGGACAACGTCTCCCCCGCCGAGCAGTGGAAGCACTCGCACAACTTCGTCCACCACACCTTCACCAACGTCCTCGGCAAGGACAACGACGTCGGCTACGGCATCCTGCGCGTCGCGCCCGAGCAGCCGTGGAGCTGGGCGAACGTCCCGCAGCCGATCTACAACGCGCTGCTGGCGATGTTCTTCGAGTACGGCGTCGCGCTGCACGACCTGGAGATCGACAGGATCCGCGAGGGCACCCACGACGAGGAGGTGACGAAGGCGAAGCTGCGCGCGATCGGCCGCAAGGTGCGCCGCCAGTGGGGCAAGGACTACCTGGCGTTCCCGCTGCTCAGCGGCCCGCAGTTCCTGTCCACGCTGGCCGCGAACTTCACCGCGAACGCCGCCCGCAACGTCTGGGCCCACATGATCATCTTCTGCGGGCACTTCCCCGGCGACGTCGACGTGTTCGAGGAGGACTACCCGCTCGACGCGGAGACGAAGGGCGAGTGGTACGTCCGGCAGCTGCTCGGCTCCGCCAACATCACCGGCGGCCCGCTGTTCCACCTCATGACCGGCAACCTCAGCCACCAGGTCGAGCACCACCTGTTCCCGGACATCCCCAGCAACCGGTACGCCGAGATCGCCCCGCGCGTCCGCGACCTGTGCGCCCGCTACGGCCTGCCGTACCACACCGGGTCGCTGTCGAAGCAGGTCACGAGCACCTGGAAGAAGATCTTCCGGTACGCCCTCCCGGGCGGCGCCGCCAAGCCGAAGCCGGCTCCGAAGCCGCCGGCCCGCGAACCCGTCGCCGCCTGAGCGGACCCCTAGCCGAGGGCTTGGGCGACCGGCAGGAAGAGCCGCGCGGGGTCGTTCGCGATCGGCTCGCCGTACTCCATGATCGTGGTGGAGAAGAACGGGGTCAGCCCGCGCTTGTCCGCCCACTCGACCAGTTCCGGGTGCCGGTGGTCGATGTCGAGGCGCACCGGACCGCGCGGGACGATCTCGTCCACCAGCGTCAGGGCGGCCTCGGCGTCGCGGGCCACGACCGGACCGACGAGGGCCCGCCCGTCGTTCCACCAGACGCCCCCGAAACCCACCAGACCGGACTCGTCGCGGACGACGTGGAAGGCCGAGCAGAACGTCGGGAGCCCTTCGACGACCTGGAAGCGGTCCGCACCGAAGACCTCGGTGTCGAGCTCGTGGACGGCGGCCATGTCCGCGGACGTAGCGGGCCTGGACGCACCTTGCCGGAACGGCCCGTCGACCACGCCCGTGTACGTCGTGCATGACCCGACCGAGCGGAACCCCAGACGCTCGTACAGCGGACGGCCCATCTCGGTGGCGGTCAGGCAGAGGCTCGCCGTCCCCGCCTCGTCCATCGCATGCCGCATGATGCGGCCGCCTAGACCGCGCCGCTCGTAACGCTTGGCGACCAGCACCATGCTGATGGCCGCGACGTCCTTGCCGTACGGGGTCGACACCACTGTGGCGGCGAGGTCGCCGTTCCCGTCGTCGATGCCGTAGACGTCGCCGACCGAGAAGAGGAACCGCCACTTGTGGTCCTCTTCGCCCCACTCGCGGTCTTCGGCGAGCCGCTGGCACGCGGGAAGGTCGTCGATCGAGAGCCGCCGCACGGGTGAGTCCATGAGAGGCGAACCTAGGTCGGTGACCGCCCTGCTCACAAGCGAATTACACCGCCCCTCGCAGGCCGCATTACCCCTCACGTCATCGACCCGATGACCGGGCCCGGGAGATCGTCATGGTGCACGCACCGAGACGAACGAACCGGGGAGATCCCTTGTCCACCACCGCTACACCGCGAGCGGGCAGGCGGCCGCAGGACGGCGCGCCGGCGCACGCCGCGCCCGCCGGCGGCCTGCTGGTCCTGCTCGTCGGCATCTTCATCACCACGCTCGACTTCTTCATCGTCAACGTCGCGATCCCCGACATCCAGGGCGACCTGCACGCGGGCGCCGCCGCCACGCAGTGGGTCGTCGCCGGGTTCGGGCTGGCGCTCGGCGGCGGGCTGATCACCGGCGGGCGGCTCGGCGACCTGGTCGGGCGCCGCCGGATGTACGCCGCCGGGCTCGCCGCGTTCACCGCCGCATCCCTCGCCTGCGGCCTCGCCCCGACGGCCGGGACGCTGATCGCGGCCCGGGTCGCGCAGGGCGTCGCGGCGGCGCTGCTGATGCCGCAGGTGCTCGGCATCATCAACGGCGCGTTCGAGGGCGCGGCGCGGGTCCGCGCGTTCACCGCCTACGGCCTGACCATGGGCTTCGGAGGCGTGTTCGGGCAGCTCATCGGCGGTGCGCTGATCCAGGCGGACGTCCTCGGCAGCGGCTGGCGGAGCATCTTCCTGATCAACGTCCCGATCGGCGCGGGCACCCTCGCGCTCGTCCGCCGGACGGTCCCGGCGACCCCCGCCGCGCGCGGCACCCGGCTCGACCTCGCCGGGACGGCCCTGGTCACGCTCGGTCTCGTCGCGCTCGTCCTGCCGCTGATCGAGGGGCGCCGGCTCGGCTGGCCCGCCTGGACGTGGTTCTCGTTCGCCGGCTCGGCCGTGCTGCTCGCCGCGTTCGCGCTGTGGCAGCGGCGCGGCACCGCGCCGCTGATCGCTCCGGCGCTGTTCCGGCAGCGGGCGTTCACCGTCGGCATCGGCATCGCCTTCGCCTACCAGCTCGCCATGGCGTCGTTCTTCCTCTACCTGGCCCTCTACCTGCAGCAGGGACGCGGCCTCAGCGCGCTGCAGTCGGGTCTGCTGTTCACCGCCCTCGGCGCCGGATACTTCGCCGCGTCGACCCGCGCCGCCGCGGCCGCCGCCCGGATCGGCCGGCAGGTCCTCGCGCTCGGCGCCGCCGTGCAGGCGGCCGGCTGCCTGCTGCTGATCGACGGTGTCGCGCAGGACGGCGGCGTCGCCTGGCTGATCCCCGGCCTCGCGCTCGCCGGCGCGGGCATGGGCCTCGTCCTCGCGCCGATGTCGGCGCTCGTCCTGGCCGGGGTCGGCGAGCGGCACGCGGCGTCGGCGGCGGGCGTCCTGTCGACGTTCCAGCAGGTCGGCGGCGCGGTCGGGGTCGCGGTCGTCGGGATCGCGTTCTACACCGTCCTCGGCGGGCGCCCGGTCCCGGCGGACGTGGCGGACGCCTTCCAGGTGGCGCTCGTCCCGATCATCGCCTTCTGCGCCGCCACCGCCGCCCTGGCCCAGCTCCTCCCGAGGCCGGCCCGCTCATGACCCGCCCGCCGGAGGCGTCAGGCGGGGTCGTCGCCGGGGTTGTAGTGGGCGTCGTGCTGCCGGCGGGGGGAGCAGACGGAGGCGGACGGGCAGGAGCAGCGGCGCGACCCGACCTTGACCGTGATGCGGTCGCCGGGAACGTTGTAGCCGATGACCTGGCCGTCCCCCTCCGGCGTCGAGACCTTCGCGCCGAGGCGCGGCGCCTTCTCCTTGAACTCGGTGTAGAGCGGGTGCTCGTACTTCAGGCAGCACATGAGGCGGCCGCAGGCGCCCGCGATGCGCAGCGGGTTGACGGGCAGGTCCTGCTCCTTCGCCATCCGGACGGAGACGGGCTCGAAGTCCTTGAGGAAGGTGGCGCAGCACAGGTCGCGGCCGCAGGGGCCGATGCCGCCCTGCAGCCGGGCCTCGTCGCGGGGGCCGACCTGGCGGAGCTCGACGCGGGCCTTGATGTTGCGGGCGAGGTCGCGGACCAGGGCGCGGAAGTCGACCCGGTGCGGGGCTGTGAAGTAGATCTTGAAGACGTTGTCGGTGTCGAGGTAGTCGACGCCGATGACCTTCATGGGCAGGTCGTGCCGGCGGATGAGGCGCTTGGCGATCGAGCGGCCCTCGGCGCGGCGGCGGCGGTTGGTCTCGTCGCGTTCGAGGTGCTCGCCGGTGGCGGGGCCGGCGCATTCGGGGAGGCCGCCGATGTCGTCGGAGACCCACTGCGGCGCCCAGACGCATTCGGCGACCTCGGGGCCCGAGTCGGTCGGGACGAGGACCTTGTCGCCCACCTTCGGCGTGTGCGGACCCGGGTCGAGGTAGTAGAGCCGGCCGTAACGGGTGAAGCTGACGGCCATCACCATGCCCACGGTTTCGCTCCGTTCGCCCGGTTCTGTCCGTCCACTGTACGGCGGACGCGGGCGGAGATCACCAGGCCGCGTCGGCGAGATCCGCGGCGGTGATCGTGCCGGCCCCCTCGGCGTACAGGCGCCCGTCGCTGCCGGAGATCAGCAGCTTGCCCTCCTTGCCCCTGTCGAGGCCGGTGATGCTGCCGTTCAGCCGCTGCCTCCAGACGACCTTGGTGGGCCGGCCGGTCTGCGCCGAGTACGCCTGGACGGACGCGACGGAACGCTCCACGACCCCCGCGACGACGGTCTTCCCGTCGCGGGTGACGACCGCGCTGGTCGTGCCCTTGGGCAGGGCGGTGACGGCCTTGCTGGCCTTGAGGTCGCCCGAGGCGCCCCTGGTGTCCAGCAGGCGGAACTCGTGCCGGACCGCGGTGTACCTGCCCGCGACGCGCCGGACGGGGTTCCACACGAACGCGAGGGTGTCACCGGCCCATGAGAGGCTGCTGACGCGGGCGGGGAAGCGGGTCGTCCACGTCTTGCGCGCGCCGGTGCGGGCGGAGACGACGTCGATGCGGGCGCGGGTCCCCTTGTAGGTGACGTAGGCGATGCGGTCGCCGTCGGGGGCCGCCGCGAGGTCCGACCATGCCGTCGAGACGCCGGGGACCGCCGCCCCGGGGATCTCGGTGAGCGACGCGGGCCGCCCGTCGGCGCCGAGCTTCAGCCGCTCGAACGTGACCTTCCCGGCGCCGTAGGACGCGACGACGAACGAGTCGCCGCTGCCCGCGACGCGCTGGAAGCGGCGTCCGTCCGGGGCGGCGACGGGCAGCCCGACGGCGGCGCCGCTGCGGGCGTCGCGGACGGTCAGCGCGCCGCCGGCGCGGGTGACGCCGACGACGGCACGCGGCGCGGGCGGCGCGCTCTTGGCCGCGGCGGCCTCCGCGTCGTGCTCCTTGTGCGCGGCCCGCTGGTGCCGGTGGACCAGGTCGACGCTGCCGCCGGCGAACAGCGCCGCGGCCGCGGCGACGCTGACCGGCACCGCGGTCCGCCACACCTCCCGGAACCGGATCCCGCTTCCGCCCTCGTCGTTCCCGCCGTCCATGGGGTCGCTCCGCACCGCCTCTCCGCTGCTCGGCATTTGATATACCGCGCGGCATTCGCCCGTGCTTGGGGAGTTATCACTTCGAGTCCGAGCCTTGTACCGCGGGGTGCGACGACCCTAGTGGATGGCCGAACCGGTCCGTGCGGTCAGCCCAGGGCGGAGCGGGCCGCGTCCACCAGGGACGCCCGGTACGACGCGCCGAACAGCGCCACGTGCACCAGCAGCGGATGCAGCTGGTGCAGCGGGACGCGGTCGCGCCGGCCGGCGGCGAGCGGCGCCGCCTCGTCGTAGGCGGCGAGGATCCGGTCCAGGTGGGGCGTCCCGAACAGAGCCATCATCGCCAGGTCCGTCTCCCGGTGGCCGCCGTGCGCCGCCGGGTCGATCAGCATGGCCCGGCCGTCCGTCCACTGGACGTTCCCGGACCACAGGTCGCCGTGCACGCGGCTCGGCGGCTCCGGCGGCCCGGCGAGATCCTCGATCTCCGCCATGACCCGCTCGACGAGCCGGACGTCGTCCGCCGACAGGTCCCGCTCGGCCCGGCGCAGGAACGGTTCGAGGCGCCGCTCGGCGTACCAGCGGGGCCAGCCCCGGTCGTCGAGCGTGTTGTCCAGCGGCAGGTCGGCGATGTACCCGTCCCAGGGCGCGCCGTAGGCGTCCGGACGGGCTCCGGTGTGCAGGGCGGCCAGCTCCCGTCCGAAGCGTTCGGCGGCCTCCGGCGTGGGCGAGGCGGACGGCAGCCACGGCAGGACGAGCAGGTGGTCGTCGGCGGCGAGGACGTCCGGGACGGGCGCGCCGGGCCCCGCCTCCCCCAGCCAGCGCAGCCCGGCCGCCTCCGCCGCGAACACGCCCGCCTGGTCGGACGCGGCCTTCACGAACACCTCGCGGCCGTCGGCGAGGGCCGCGCGGTGCAGCGTCCACGCGTGGCTGGAGCCGAGGCCGGAGACCGACTCGACCGGGCTTCCGAGCAGCCGCCCGAGGCGTTCCCGCAGGCCGGGCACGTCAGGCGGCTTTCAGACCGGCCCGGATCTCCTCCAGCAGACCCGGGATCGCCGCCTCGACCTGCTCCAGCACCAGGTCGAAGTCGGCGCGGCCGCCGTAGTACGGGTCGGGGACGTCCAGGTCGCTGCCCGCCTCCGGGTCGAACTCGCGCAGCAGCCGGATCCGCGCCCGCGCCTCGTCGTCCGGCGCCATCGACCGCAGCGCCCGCCGGTGGCCCTCGTCCAAAGCCAGGATCAGGTCGTAGTGGTCGAACCAGGGCTCCTCGAACTGGCGGGCGATGTGCGCCGACCGGTACCCGGCGCGGTCCAGCGCCGCGACCGTCCGCTCGTCGGCGCCGTCGCCCACATGCCAGTTGCCGGTGCCGGAGCTGTCGACCTCGACGTCCAGGCCCTCGTCCTCCACATGGTGGCGCAGGATCGCCTCCGCCATCGGCGAGCGGCAGATGTTCCCCGTGCACACGAAAGTGACTCGGTACGGCATCCACCCATCATGCCCCAGGTCAGCGCCCTTCGATCACGACGGTGTCGACCCCCGGCCGCCCGAGGTAGAACTGCATGAACGCTTTGACGTCCGCACGGCCGACCGTGGCGATGAACATCGGAGGAATCGACTCCGGTGAGGTCGTCGGCAGCGCCGGCGGCCTCGTGTTCTTGAACCGTGCCCTGAACTGCTCCCAGTGCCGCTCCTTCGTGACGTAGACGACGTCGCGCACCCGGCGGTCGGTGTCCAGCGACGCGTTGAGATCCGCCTTCTGGCGCTCGGTCACGTCCCTGCCCGCGCAGTTGTCGTTACGGTTCTGGCGGGTGCACAGGAACAGCGCCACCCGCACCCCGGTGCTCGCGGCGACCGGCCGCCGGTCCTTGTGGCCGGACGGCAGCACGCCTCCCGCGACGGCGCCTCCGGCGATGACCGCGGCGGCTGCCGCGGCGGCGATCAGCACCGGCCGCCGGGCCCCGGCACGGCGGCGTTCGGTGAAGCGCGGCGGCGGGACGTCCTCGGGGCTCACGGTGTCGCCCACGGACCGCAGCGCGTCCACCAGGCGTTCTTCGGTCGTGTTCACTGCTCTCCCTCCAGGATCCGGCCGAGCGCGGCGAGCGCCCGGGACGTGGTCGACTTGACGGTGCCGGGGCTGACCCCCATCGCGGCGGCGATCTCCTCGACGGACAGGTCGGCGAAGAACCGCAGCACCAGGGCCTCGCGCTGGCGGCCCGGGAGCCGGTGCAGCGCGTCCATGACCTCGCGGCGCTCCTCGCCGACCATCGCCGCGGCCTCCGCGGACCACACCGCCGGCGCGTGCACGGCCCGCAGCGGCCTGCGGCGGCGGCGCAGCGCCGTCCGGGACCCGTTCATGACCGCCGACCGCACGTACGTCAGCGCCTTGTCGCGGTCGCGCAGGCGGGGCCATCGCTTGTACAGGCCCGCGAACGCGTCCTGCACGATGTCCTCGGCCGTGCCGCGGTCGCCCACCATCACCAGGGCGAGCCGCATCAGGCCGAGAGCGTGGCCCCGGTACAGCTCCGTGACCGCGTCCGCCGCGTCGCCGGACGCCGCGCGCGCGGGGGCCGCTGGACGTTCCCGTTCGGGGAGCACCGTTTCAGTCTCCATGTCCCAGAGACGTCGCCGGGCCGCCCGGGTTGCTTCGAGCGGCCGATCTGTTTCAGCGGCCTCCGCCGGGCATGGGCGCGGCCCCCGGCCGGGAGGGACCGGGGGCCGCGTGCCGGAAGGCGGTTACCGCTGGACGGCGTGGAGCGCGTCCACGATGCCGGCGCCGAAGAACCCGTTCTTCCCCTTCGTCCCCTCGCAGGTCTGCGTGGAGGTGTGCTTCACCCAGGTGCCGTTGGTCTGCGTGTACCAGACGTAGTCGACGGTGCTCGGGCTCGGGCAGTCCTTCGGGGTGGCGCTGCCGCGCAGCTTCCACTCGACGAAGTCCGGGTCGAGGGTGAGGCCGCCGGTGCGGCCGTCGCGGTGCCCGAACCTGCTGATGATCAGCGCGGCGACGCCCACCGCGTGCGGGGACGCCATCGACGTGCCCTGCAGCGACTGGTAGTAGGCGCAGGTCTTGCCCTTGCAGCTGCGGATCACGTACGACACCTTCGGCGTGCCGTCCGCGTTCAGCTCGCCGCGCTCCTTGGCGAGGCGCTCGGGGTAGGCGGCCCAGATGCCGCCGCGGTCGTCGGGCCGCTGGGCGGCGTTGTCGACCTTGTCGCCGCCGGGGGCGGCCACCGCGACGTACCCGTTGCCGAAGCTGCTGTAGTACGACTTGCGGGTGCTCGGCCCGGTCGCCGAGATCGGGATGACGTGCTTGCCCTCGGACGGCATCGACTGGCAGCTCGCCGGGATCGTCCGCTCGTACGGCTTCTCGCCCGGGTAGGACGGGAAGTCCGGGCTGCTGTCGTCGACGTTGGTCTTGGTGTAGTCGACGAAGTCGTTGCCGGCCGCGGAGATCAGGGTGACGCCGTGCCGGTGCGCGAAGTCGAGCGCCCGCTGCGTCGCCTGGATGATGGTGCGCTGCTCGAGCTGGTCCTCCGGCTTGTCCGCCGGGTTATTGGCACAATTCCACAGCCACGGGTCGATGTAGTAGCTCATGTTGACGACGTCGATGCCGTTCTTCGCGGCATAGGTGAGGCCGTCGATGGTCGGCTGCAGATAGAACTGCCCGGAGTCCTGGCCGACGCGCAGATTGACCAGCGTGACGTTCGGTGCGACGCCCGCCATTCCGAGGCCGTTGCGCGGGGACGCGATCTCGGACGCGACGTGCGTTCCGTGGTCGTTGTCGTCCCAGTCGACCGGGTCCACGCACGACTTGAACTCGCACGGCCCGTCCAGCACGTTGCCATCCGCGTCGTAGGGGACGTCGTGCGTGAAGTTCCGGCTCAGTTTCCGGTCGAAGTTCGGCTTGATGTCGGGGTGGTTCCCGTCGACGCCGGTGTCGAGGATGCCGACGAGGACCTTCTTGGAACCGGGCTCGGCCTTGTACGACCCGTTCGCCGTCGCGTGGATCTGCTTCATGTCCCACTGCAGGTCGGCGAGGGGTTCGGTGTGCTTGGACGGCTTGCCCTTCACCGTCACCCGGCCCTGCGTGCCGGCGGTCTTCTCGACCTTCGCGGCGGCCTTCTTCTCCTTAGGGGCCTCGCCGATGACGCGGTTGTGCGCGGCGCCGTCCAGGGCGCCCTGCCGCATCACCGCCTGGACGAACCCGGGGTTCTTCGACCGGACGGTGGCGACGCCGACATCGGCGTTCTCCTCGACGATCGAGCCGCCGGCGGCCTTCACCGCGTCATGGGCCTTGCCGAGGGAAACGCCGTCCTTGTAGAGGACGACGTACTCCGACGCCGCGCCTTTCGCCGGCTGTTGAGCCGGTGACGCGGACGCTGGAATCGCGAGCGCCGCCGTGGTGGCGACGGCGCACGCGGCGGAAATCAAGGCTCGCCGCAAAGCAGACCTCCTGGCCATGGGGGGAACGCGCCCGTTTTCGGCGTGCTATGGCCAGCAGACGGTACGGGTGCGTCTGTTGAGAGACGCGTACGGAGCTGTAACGAAAAGGGGCGATTTGTGTTAATCCCAGACGCGCCGTCGAATAGCGGGCCTCGACCCCGCGGTCCGGCGGGCGCTCGGCCCTGCGGTCCGATGGGCGCTCAGCCGGTGCGGAGCGCGAGCGTGAGCGCCTCGAACGCCAGCGTCGGGTTGACGTTGGCCGCGAGCCGCTCCCGGCAGTCCATGATCGCGTCGAGGCGGCGCAGGGTGTCCTCCGGGCGGCCCCCCGACGCCGCCGTCCGCAGCTCCGGCCCGAGCTCGATGTTCACCAGCTCGCTGCCCGCGCCGAGCTGGATCGTCAGCACGTCCCGGTAGTAGGAGGCGAGGTCGAGCAGCGTGCGGTCCAGCGCGTCGCGCAGCAGCCGCGTCGACCGCGACTTCTGCCGGTCCTCCAGATCCTTCAGGGCGCCCGCCGTACCGCGCGGCATGCGGCCCTTCTCGCTCTCCCCCAGCGCCTTGCGCAGCGCGGACGTCTCCGCCTCGTTCAGCTGCGACGTCTGCGCTTCCATCTCCGCCTTCGCGGCCTTCACCAGCGTCTCCGCCGCCGCGACCGCCGGGCTCACCCCGGTCAGCCGGCGCGGCACCGCCACGACCTGCTCGCGGACGCGGCGCATCGCCGGGTCCGAGGCGAGCAGCCGCGCCCGGCTGATGTGCCCCTGCGCGGCCCGCGCGACGATCTCCGCGGTCTCCCGGTCGACGCCGTCGCGCTGGACGAGCATGTCCGCGACCGCCGCGATCGGCGGCGTCTGCAGCGTCACCTGCCGGCACCGCGACCTGATCGTCACGAGCAGGTCCTCCGCCGACGGCGTGCACAGCAGCCACACCGTCCGCGCCGGCGGCTCCTCGATGGCCTTCAGCAGCGCGTTCGCCGCGCCCTCGGTGGCGCGGTCGGCGTCCTCGAACAGCACGATCTGCCAGCCGTGCCCGCTCGGCGACGACGACGCCCGCAGCACCAGCGCGCGGGCGTCCTTGATCCCGAACGACAGCCCCTGCGGGCGGACGACCTCCACGTCCGCGTGGGTGCCCTGCAGGACCTGGTGGCAGGACGCGCAGTGCCCGCACCCGCGCGGCGTCTCGGTGCACTGCAGCGCCGCCGCGAACGCCCGCGCCGCGGTGACCCGCCCGGACCCGGGCGGCCCGGTGAACAGCCAGGCGTGCGCCATGCCGCCGCCGGTCCCCGCGGCCGTCGACGACAGCTGCTCGACGACCGGCGCCTGCCCCACCAGGTCATCCCACACGCTCATGGGACAAGGCTAAGGGCTGCCGCGCGCCGGGACGCCCTAGACGTCGGTGATGGCCGGGAAGGTGCTCGTCGCGTCCTCGGTGCCGGCCGGGATCGGGTCCGGGAGGATCTCGCGGATGCGGTACTGGATCTCGCGGCTCAGCTCGGCCTGCGGGCGGCTCGCGTCCAGCACGAGGTACCGGTCGGGCTCGGCCTCGGCGAGGGCGCGGAAGCCGGCCTGGACGCGCTCGTGGAACTCCTGCGGCTCGGACTCGATGCGGTCGGCGGGCGCCGACAGCCGGCGCAGCCCGTCCGCCGGCGGGACCTCCAGCAGGACGGTCAGGTCGGGCACCAGCCCGCCGGTCGCCCACGCGTTGACGCGGGCGATGGCGCCGACCGGCTGCTGCCGGCCGTAGCCCTGGTAGGCGAGCGAGGAGTCCAGGTAGCGGTCGCTCACCACGATCGCGCCGCGCTCCAGCGCGGGCCGGATCACGTTGGCGACGTGGTCGGCGCGGTCCGCCGCGTACAGCAGGGTCTCGGCGCGGTCGGACAGGCCGGTGGTGTCGCGGTCCAGCAGCATCGCGCGCAGCCGCATGCCGATCTTGGTGGCGCCCGGCTCGTGCGTGGTGATCACGTCGTAGCCGTGGTCGCGCAGCCAGATCGCGGCGAGCCGTGCCTGCGTGGTCTTGCCGGCGCCCTCGCCGCCCTCGAACGCGACGAACACGCCGCGCTCGCGGCGGACCGGCTCGGGCGCGGGGGCCTGCGACGGCGGGACGTACACCTCGCCGCGCAGCGCGGCCCGCAGGTCGGCGGCGAGGGGGATGCCGCGCCGGTCGTCCAGCCGCCGGTAGGCGACGGCTCCGGTGATCAGGGCGAGGACGGCGGCGATCAGCTGCGCGGCCATCGAGCCGTCGAGGTCGTAGCCGTCGCCGATGGTCAGCCGGTGCGAGCCGAGCGCGCCCGCCACCGCGGGGACGGCGGCGACCGCGACCAGCGTGCCGATGAGCGCGATCGACGCCAGGAACGCGCGCGGACGGCGGTCGCCGGATTCGTCGCCGGTCTCGCCGGCGGGATCGCGGACGGCCGCGGTCGCCGTGGACCAGGCGGCCCCGGCGGCGACGCCGAGGAACGCGGCCACGAACGCCACGACGACGAGGTTGCGCACGAGCGCGGCGACGATCAGCAGCAGCGCGGCGGCGATCACCGCGAGGCCGAGCAGCCGGCGCCGGCTGAACGGGCCGAGGACGCGCGGGCCGAGGAACAGCCCGGTCGCGAGGCCGGCGGCGAGCCCGGTGAGGACGGCGCCGTAGCCCGCGTCCCCGCCGCCGAGCTCGCCGGTGTGCACCCGCGCGACCGCGGCGACCGCGCCCGCCGCGAGCGCGGCACCGCCGACGGCCAGGCCGAGCCCGTGCCCGGCCCGGTCGAGGCCGGGCCCCTGGAACAGCAGCTTCAGCGGCGCCGGGACCGAGATCGGCTCCGTCGCCGGAACCTGCTTGACCAGCGCCGTCAGCGCCGCCGCGAGCACGAACAGCGCGGCGGTCGCGTACAGCGGGAGGTCGGTACGGTGCGACGCCCCGAGCACCGCGTTCGCGATCACGGCGAGCACCGCGAACAGCAGCGCGGCGACCGGCGCGGGCCCGAACGCGGCGCGCGCCGCGGACCGGCGGGCATCGGCGCGCAGATCGGTCTCCGCCGCCTCGCGCGCCACCACGGTCCCGCCCGCGGACGCTCCGACCGTCGCGTCGGACACCAGCGCGGGCAGCGCCGCGGACGCCGCCGGCGCCCACAGCAGCGACAGGCAGCCGACCAGGAACGCGGCCGCCAGCGTCCACGGCAGCGCGTCCACCAGCGGCACCGTCAGGACGACCACGAAGCGCAGCCCGTCGGCGATCAGCAGGGCCAGCCGCCGGTCGACCCGGTCGGCGAGCGCCCCCGCGAGCGGCGCGAGCAGCACCGCCGGGAGCACCAGCAGCGCCAGCACGGCGCCGGCGGCGCGCAGCCGCGCCTCCGTGCCGTCCGCCGGCAGCACCGCCGCCGCCGACAGCGCCGGCACCGCGAGCCATTGGCCCAGGCCGGACACCGACAGCGCGGTCCGGAGCCGCCGGAACGGCGCCGCCGCGGCGGAGAGCGGGGAGGCGCCCGGCTGCGGCGCGGCGGGGTGCGGCCGGGAGGCGTCCGTTCTGGTCATGTCGGTCAGGGTATCGGCGTGAATGTCGTTATGAGCCGGACTTTGCAGAGGTGCGACGGCGGGTCGTCGTCTTCTTCTTCCCGCCGCCCGCGGCCACCTTCTCACGCCGTTCCGCGAGCAGTTCCGCGGCGCGCTGGATCGTGATGGACTCGACCTCGTCGCCCTTGCGCAGGCTCGCGTTCGTCTCGCCGTCGGTGACGTACGGGCCGAACCGGCCCTCCTTCACCACCACCGGCTTGTCGCTCGCCGGGTCCTTGCCCAGCTCGCGCAGCGGCGCCGCGGCGGCGGCCCGCCGGCCGCGCTGCTTCGGCTGCGCCAGCAGCTCCTTCGCCTGGTCCAGCGTGACGGTGAAGAGCTCCTCCTCGGAGCCGAGCGAGCGGCTGTCGGTGCCCTTCTTGATGTACGGCCCGAACCGGCCGTTCTGCGCCGTCACCGGCTCGCCGTCCAGCTCGCCCAGCGTGCGCGGCAGCGACAGCAGCTTCAGCGCGTCGTCCAGCGTGATCGTGTCCAGCGACATCGACTTGAACAGCGACCCGGTACGCGGCTTCGGCGCGTCGGCCTTCTTGGTGCGCTTCTTCTTCTCGCCCTCCGCGGGCGGCGGCGCCTCCGGCAGGATCTCGGTGACGTACGGGCCGAACCGCCCCGACTTCGCCACGATCATGTGCCCGGTCTCCGGGTCGGTGCCGAGCTCCCGGTCGCCGGACGGCTGCGCCAGCAGCTCCTCGGCCTTCTCCGCCGTCAGCTCGTCCGGCGCGATGTCGTCGGGGATGTTGACCCGCTCGCCGTCCCGGTCCAGGTACGAGCCGTACCGGCCGACCCGGACGACGATGTCGGAGCCCTTCACCGGGAACGAGCTGATCCCCTTGGCGTCGATGTCGCCGATGTCCTCGGTGAGCTCCTTCAGCCCCTCTTCGCCGTTGTCGCCGAAGTAGAACCGGGTCAGCCACCGGACGCGCTCGGCCTCGCCGCGGGCGATCTCGTCGAGACCGTCCTCCATGTGCGCGGTGAAGTCGTAGTCGACCAGGTTGCCGAAGTGCTGCTCCAGCAGGTTCACCACGGCGAACGCCAGGAACGACGGGACGAGCGCCGTGCCCTTCTTGAACACGTAGCCGCGGTCCAGGATCGTGCCGATGATCGAGGCGTAGGTGGACGGGCGGCCGATCTCCCGCTCCTCCAGCTCCTTGACCAGGCTCGCCTCGGTGTAGCGGGCCGGGGGGCGGGTCGAGTGGCCCTCGGCGTCCACCGCGTTCGCCGACAGCGGGTCGCCCTGCTCCAGGTTCGGCAGCCGCCGCTCCTGGTCGTCGCGGTCGGTGGACGGGTCGTCCGCGCTCTCCACGTACGCCTTGAGGAACCCGTAGAAGGTGATCGTCTTGCCGGTCGCGCCGAACTCGGCGGTCTCGTTCCGCGTCGACACCCCGGTCACCCGGATCGACACCGAGCGGCCCGCCGCGTCCTTCATCTGCGACGCGATCGTCCGCTTCCAGATCAGCTCGTACAGCCGGAACTGGTCACCGGACAGGCCCGTCTCGGCGGGGGTGCGGAAGCTGTCGCCCGCCGGGCGGATCGCCTCGTGCGCCTCCTGCGCGTTCTTCACCTTCGACTGGTACACGCGCGGCTTGTCCGGCACGTACTCGCCGCCGAACAGGCTCGCCGCCTGCCGCCGCGCCGCGGTGATCGCGGTCTCCGACAGCGTGATCGAGTCGGTTCGCATGTAGGTGATGAAGCCGTTCTCGTACAGCTTCTGCGCGACCGACATCGTGTACTTCGCCGAGAAGCTCAGCTTGCGGCTGGCCTCCTGCTGCAACGTGGTCGTCCGGAACGGCGGGTACGGCTTGCGCGTGTACGGCTTGGACTCGACCGACTTGACCTCGTACGGCCTGCCGCGCAGGCGCTCGGCCAGCGCGCGCGCCGACGGCTCGTCGAGGTGCAGCGTGTCCTTGGTCTTCAGCGTGCCGTCGGACGCGAAGTCGCGGCCCTGCGCCACGCGCTTGCCGTCCACGGAGACGAGCCCGGCCTTGAACGCCTTCGGCTCGTCGTCCTTGCCCGTGTCGAACTCGCCGAGGATGTCCCAGTAGTGCGCCGGGACGAACGCGATCCGCTCGCGCTCCCGCTCCACCACCAGCCGCGTCGCCACCGACTGCACCCGGCCCGCCGACAGCTTCGGCATGACCTTCTTCCACAGGACCGGGCTGACCTCGTACCCGTACAGCCGGTCCAGGACGCGCCGCGTCTCCTGCGCGTTCACCAGCGGCATGTTCAGCTGGCGCGGGTTCGCGGCGGCGCGCTGGATCGCGTCCTTGGTGATCTCGTTGAAGACCATCCGGTGCACGGGCACCTTCGGGTTCAGGACCTCCTGGAGGTGCCAGGCGATCGCCTCGCCCTCCCGGTCCTCGTCCGTCGCGAGGAAGAGCTCGTCGGCCTCGGCCAGCAGCTTCTTGAGCTTGGCGACCTGCGCCTTCTTGTCGGTGTTGACCACGTAGAGCGGCTCGAAGTCGTGCTCGACGTTCACGCCGAGCTTCGCCCACGGCTCGCCCTTGTACTTGGCCGGCACCTCCGAGGCGCTCCCGGGCAGGTCCCGGATATGGCCGATACTGGACTCCACGATGTAGCCACGGCCCAGGTAACCCGCGATCGTCTTCGCCTTCGCGGGCGACTCGACGATCACCAGGCGCGTGCCGGCGCCGTTCGCCTGGCCACTCTTCGCGGTGCCGTTCTTGGCTGGCA
Organism: Actinomadura violacea; assembly: GCF_017573465.1. Lineage (GTDB taxonomy): Bacteria > Actinomycetota > Actinomycetes > Streptosporangiales > Streptosporangiaceae > Spirillospora > Spirillospora violacea. The sequence continues at coordinate 426,371 of NZ_JAGEPF010000001.1, read as the reverse complement.
CAGTCGCTCCAACCTCGCTGTCTGGTCTTCTAGCTCACACTCTTCTTACACAGGCTTCGTACAACGTCGCATGATGGCGGGTTCATGCCCGGGATGCCCACTGCCGCCCCTTCGGCCGTGCTCCGCCCAGGGCGGGCGCAACCCTCGACCGCCGCTCGCCTCCGGACAGGATGACATGCCGCCACCGCCCGTGCGGACCGGGCCGCCACCGTACGATGCACAACACCCGGTCCACCAAGTAATAATGGTCGCAATGGTGCAGTACACCTACCTCGTCCTGTCCCTGCCGGCCGGCACCACCCGTGACACGGCCCGGCAGATCCTGACCGAGCACGCCGAGCACGGCGGCTGGGAGATCGATCGGTTGCGCCTCTACCCGGACGGCCGCCGCCGTATTCAGCTCCGCCGCAAGGTCATCCGCGCCGTCCGCACGTTCTGACCGCGCGCACCGGCCGTCATGCCAGGCCGGCCGCGGTTCCGGCCGATCGCGGAGGTTCGCTCCGATTCCACCGTTCCCGGTGATCCGGCCCCGTTTCGGGGCGGGTCCGCCGCGTCCCGGACGGAGCGTAGCACTACGTGCGAAACCTATGACGTCACGTAATCATATTCGCCCTGCGACGTGCTCGAACGGTACAGGGGCCGCGGGCAGGGCTTCGCCCGTCCCGGACCGCGCCTCCGGGACGGGCGAAGCGTCTTGGACGGGCCTGCCGGACGGGAGCTGATCACCGTCCGGCAGGCCCCGCGGGGCCGGGCTCCGCCGGCGCGGCCGCCCGCACCGGGCCGCGCCGGCGGGCCGGGCCGGTCAGCGGCGGCCGGGCCGCAGCCGGCGGGTCAGCGCGACCGCGCCGGCGAACGCCGCGCCGATCACCGCCATGCCGAGCCCCCACAGCGAGCCGTCCGCGGGCGCGATCGGCTCGTGGGCGGCGACGGTCCGGGCCGGGCCGAGGTCGGTGACGGGCGCGGGCGCCTTGACGGCCCCGGCGGGCAGCGCGACGTTCCCCGCGGCCGGCAGCTTGACGGCGCCGGTCTTGGGGAGCTTGATCCCGTTCGTCCCCGGCAGGCCGTTCACCGGAAGCGGGTTCCCGGTGCCGGACGTGCGGGCGTTCGAGGCCACCGGGACGACCGGCGCCGCCGGAACCGCAGGCAGCGCCTTCCCGGCGTTGCCGGTCACCGCGCCCGGGTTCACCGGCAGCGTCGCGATGGTCATGCCGTTGCCGCCGCCGCGGCCGGACCGCTTCCCGGCGGCGGGCACCCGCGGCAGCCCGTTGACCTTGGGCGTGATCGTCGGCGTCATCGCCCCGTTGAGCAGGCCGTTCACCGTCGGCAGCTGGCCCTGGACGGGCAGGCTCCGCACGCCGGGCAGCTGCGAGGCGGGCACCGGGCCGAGGGACGGGGCACCGGTCCGCTGCACGTCGCCGGCACCGGGCAGCAGGTTCGTCGCGGACAGGGCGTCCGAGACCGGAACGCTCTTGGTCGCGGGGATCCCGTTCACCTGCGAGAGCGTCCCGGACACCGCCTGCGTCGCGTTCGGCAGGCCGGTCACGGGCAGTGCGGCGGGGCCGCCGTCGCGGTGGTTCGCGGTGACGGGCAGCTTCGGCAGGACGGGCAGCCCCGGGTTCACCGGCAGCGGGTCGCCGGTCCCCTTGGGGGCGGCGGGCTCGCCGGCGGACCGGGCGTAGGGGTGGTAGCCGCCGAAGCCCGGTCCGTCCTGGCACTTCGCGAGAGACCGGCCGACGACCGCGCCGACGTTCCCGCACACGTCCACCGGGGCCTTCGTCGGCGCGTTCGCCTGGTTGCCGCCGCCGGCGCTGCCGTTCCCGGACGTCTGCGCGCCGGACCCCTGCGGGCCCTCGACCAGCGTCTGCCCGTTGCAGTGCGCGGCCGCCTCGCCGACGACCGCCGCGGCGTTCCCGCAGACGTCGACCGGGGCGGTGATCGGCGCGTTGCCCTGGTTGCCGCCGCCGACGCTGCCGGTGCCGGAGGTGTGCTGGCCGCCGCCGGAGCTGGTGCGGGCGTGCGCGCCGCCCTCGCAGTACGCGCCCGCCTCGCCGACCAGCGCCGCGGCGTTGCCGCAGACGGAGGCCGGGACGCTGATCGGCGCGTTCGCCTGGTTCCCGCCGAGGACGCTCGACACCCCGTCGGTCGTCTGGCCGCCGGACCCGTGCCCGCCGTTGCGCACCGACGCGCCGCCCTCGCATGCGGCCAGGGCGTTGCCGATCGCGTTCCCGCACACGTCCACCGGCGCGCTGACCGGCGCGTTCGCCTGGTTCCCGCCGAGCACGCTGTGCAGCCCGTTCGTCTGCTGGCCCGCGCCGGTGTGCCCGCCGTTCTTGACGATCGCGCCGCCCTCGCAGCCGGCCACCGCCTCGCCGACGATCGCGACCGCGTTCCCGCACACGTTCACCGGCGCGCTGATCGGCGCGTTCACCTGGTTGCCCGCGATGACCCCGAGCGCGCCGTCGGTGCTCTGCCCGCTGCGGCCGCGGCCCGCGTCGCCGCCGTTGTCGACGATCGCGCCGCCCTTGCAGCCCGCCTCGGCCTTGCCGATGATCGCGACGGCGTTGCCGCAGACGTCCACGGGCGCGGAGATCGGCGCGTTCACCTGGTTCCCGCCGAGCACGCTGTGCTCACCGGAGGTCTGCTGGCCGCCGTGCCCGCCGCCGTTGCGCACCGACGAGCCGCCGGGGCAGCCCGCGCCCGCCTTGCCGATCAGCGCGACCGCGTTGCCGCACGCGTTCACCGGCAGCGAGATCGGCGCGTTCACCTGGTTGCCGCCGCCGACGCTGCCCTTGCCGGAGGTGTGCTGGCCGCCTCCGCCGCCGCCGTTCAGCACGGACGCGCCGCCCCTGGACGCGCCGTGCCCGGCGCCGACGATCCCGGCGCCGTTCCCGCTGACGTCGACCGGCGCGGAGATCGGCAGGTCGACCTGGTTGCCGCCGAGGACGCTGCCGTCACCGTTCGTGGTGTCGGCGAAGGCGTTGGCGGGAATGGCGCTGACGCCGAGGGCGACGAAACTCGCGGTGACCGCCGCGGTGCGCGCGGTGCTTTTTGCCCACGTTCGCATGATGCTCCGTTCGGGGGATGATGAATGGAATGCCGAGACCCCGGTTCGGTCTCGTGGAAAGGACACGCCTGACGGCACGCTCACGCCGGGCCCGAGCCGCACGGGCCCACGCCGGGAGCGCTCAGATCAGGAATTAGTCAGGCGCGAAAGAGGGCTCGTCCGCAGCGGTGCGGACGGCCGGGGGAACCGCGCCGAAAGCGCGCGGAACGCAGGCTCGCGGCGGAACCGGAGCCCAGGGGAAAACGGACGGCAGCCCGGCGGCGGCACCGATCGGAACACCGCCGCAGGCCACCGAGTGCGTGCCGGACCGGTCCGGCGCCTGGAAAGGCGCGGGATGCCGCTCAATGGCACGGTGATGCCGGACATGGGACGCCCGGGGCGTCCGCTGGACCGCGTGCGTCCGGTCCGGCGACCGGTGCACGCGCACCGCGCTCCGCGCCGCGCGGCGGGGAGCATGGTGGACCTTCTGCGGGACCGCGTGCCGGTCGGCCGGCGCCGCGGCCTTCGCCGCCGGTGCGGCCGGCCGCACCGGCGCCGCGGGCCCGGCCGGAGCCAGCGCCCGCACGGGCGCCGGGCGCTTCACGGCCCCGACCACCGGCGGGATCGCCGGCGTGCGCGGGGCCTTCAGCACGTGCGCCAGCACCGGCGCGACCTTGGCCGGGACGCTCGGCGCGGGCGTTTCGGCGGCGCTGGCGCTGGCCTGCTGCGCCATGCCGCCGAGGAGCCAGCCCGCGATCAGCAGGCCGGCGAGGACGAGCAGCCGCCGGACCATCCGCGCGGCGACGGCACGGCGCAGCAGGACGGGAACCGTCCCTGCCCGCGCCGCGACACCTGCCACCGTGAGACCTCCGTTGCGACCACCGCCCATCCCTCACGGGACGGGCGGGTCCCTACGAACGGTGACGATAGCACCACACATCGCATTGGCAACGGGAATTTCAAGACCGATCAAGGAATTGGTCGAGAACCCGCACGCCGAAGCGCAGACCGTCCACCGGAACGCGCTCGTCGATGCCATGGAACATTCCGGAAAAGTCCAACTCTGGGGGCAGTTTCAGCGGCGCGAAACCGAAGCACCGCATCCCGAGCCGCGCGAACGACTTCGCATCCGTCCCGCCGCTCAGGCAGTACGGTACCGGCAGCGCCCCCGGGTCCTCCGAGGTCAGCGCCGCCTCCATCGCCGCGACCAGCGCCCCCTCGTACTCGGTCTCCAGCGCGTGGTCGTGATGCACGAAATCCCGCTGGACGTCCGGCCCGAGAAGTTCGTCCACCGTCGCGAAGAAATCGTCCTCATAACCCGGAACGAAACGCCCGTCGACCTGAGCCGTCGCGCTCTGCGGAATGACATTCGTCTTGTATCCCGCGTCCAGCCGCGTCGGATTCAGCGTGTGCCGCAGCGTCGCCCCGATCATCCGCGCCAGCGGCCCGATCTCCTCCAGGCACGCCTCCGGGTGCTCCGGATCGAACTCCACCCCGTACGCCAGGCACGCCCGCTCCAGGAACGCCCGCACCGTCTTCGTCATCCGGACCGGGAACTCGTGCGCCCCCAGCCGCGCGACCGCCGCCGCCAGCGCCGTCACCGCGTTGTCCGGATGCACCATCGACCCGTGCCCGGCCGTCCCCCTGGCGGTCAGGTTCATCCACGCGATGCCCTTCTCCGCCGTCTCGATCAGGTACATCCGCTTGTCGCCGGGCACCGTCAGGCTGAACCCGCCGACCTCCCCCACGGCCTCGGTGCACCCCTCGAACAGCCCTGGATGCTCCTCGACGAGCCACTGCGCGCCCCACTTGCCGCCGGCCTCCTCGTCGGCCAGGAACGCCAGCACCACGTCCCGCGGCGGCCGGCGCCCCTCCCGGAGCCGCTGCCGCACCACCGCGAGGATCATCGCGTCCATGTCCTTCATGTCCACGGCCCCGCGACCCCAGACGCACCCGTCCGCGATCTCGCCGCCGAACGGGTCCCGCGTCCAGTCCTCCCTGCGCGCGGGCACCACGTCCAGGTGCCCGTGCAGCAGCAGGGCGTCCCGCCCCGGGTCCTCTCCCTCGATCCGCGCCACCACACTGGCGCGCCCGGGGTGCGACTCGAGGATCGTCGCCTCCAGCCCCACCTCCGCGAGCCTCTCGGCGACGTACTCCGCCGCGACCCGCTCCCCGGGCCCCGAATGGTCGCCCGGATTGCTGGTGTCGATCCGGATCAGCTCCTGGCAGAGCCCGACGACCTCGTCCTCAGCGGTCGGCTGGTGGGCCACAGTGATCACCTTCGCGCTAGCCGTCCTCGTACCCCACCATCGTGCCCGCTCGATCGACTTCGCCGCGACTCGAGTCCTTTGGTATGGTGAAGCCCGCCGCAGCCGCGCTGCGGCCTGCGACACCGGTCCGGGTGGCGGAATAGGCAGACGCGCTAGCTTGAGGTGCTAGTGCCCTTCACGGGGCATGGGGGTTCAAGTCCCCCCTCGGACACGTACCGTTTCCCCAAATTCGGGGTCATGGATGTCACGACACGATCCGGGTCGAGGTCAGCCTCGACCCGGATTTCTTGTTTGTCCGGGCGGTAGACGAGCCGGACGCCGAGCGTCTGGTAGACGGCCTGGCGGTCGGGAAGCAGCGCCTTCGACCGGCGAGCGCGCCGAGGGCCCGGTCGGTGCCGCCGGCGCTGGTACGTTCCTCGAGCAGCCACAGCGAGGCCGGCGGCAGGCGCTCGTCCCGCCGGAGCCAGGGTTCGGTCACCAGCCGTACGGATCCCCGTAGTACCAGCCGGAGACGGCGTGGTGGCAGTCGTCGCATCGCCTGAACCAGGGGGCGCACGGGCCACCGCACGACGCGCACAGTGAGGCGTCGGCGAGGGGGCCGTGCCGGGCGACGAGTCCGGCGATCCGCCTGGACGCCGCTTCTTCTCCTGCCGAGGCCTCTTCCGGGTCGACCCCGCCGACGGGGCCGAACGACCGGCCGGCGGCCCGCAGGTCGCGCATGGTCGCGGCGTGGCGTTCCGCCTCGTCGAGACCCATCCGGGAGATCACGGATCCGGCGCGGAGCAGCTTTCGCAGGGAGCGGCCGGTCAGCACCGCGGAGGCGATCTCCGCGAGGGCGCCGCCGGCGTCCACGGGCAGGGTCATCAGCCGCCAGACCGTCGGGCCCGCGCCGGGCCAGGGGGCGTCGACCGCCGCGCGGACGCCGACCGATGCGCGGATCGCGTGCCACTGGTCGAGCAGCGTCTCGATCGGTGCCGGGCGCAGCCAGGGGTGGGCCCGGGCCTCGTGGCGGGCCGCCCTCCGCCAGCCGGTCAGGGCGTGCGGGATCTCGGCCGGGGCGGGTTCGCCGAGTTCGGGCCAGTCCGGGCGCAGATGGGCCCTGGTGATCGAGAGGCCGGACGGCGCGCCGTTCGCCGCGGCGACGGCCGCGCGGACGAGCCCCCGGTCGGGGGCGAAGCCGGGGACACCGCTCGCGTACACCGCGACGGTCCCGTCCCCGGCGCCAAGGCCCCGCCGGCCGGCGCGGCCCGCTATCTGCGCCGCTTCCCACAGGCGCAGCGGGCGGCGCTCCCTGCCGTCGAACTTGGTGGTCTCGGCGAAGGCCACCGCGCGCAGCGGCAGGTTGATCCCGTGGCCGATGACGTCCGTCGTGACGATCACTTCGACCTCGCCGGCGGTCAGCCGCCGGATCTGCTCCCGGCGCGCTCCGGGAGGCATGGCTCCGTACAGGACGGTGGCGCTGCGGCCGTGATCGAGCAGTTCGCGGTGCAGGGCCAGCACGGCTCTGCGGCTGAAGGCGACCACCGCCGAGCCTGCGGGAATCGTCGCGGGCTTCAGTGCGGACGTGTGGAGCAGTTCGGCCTGCCGCGCGTGTTGTTCGGTCTCGATGTGGCGGGCCCCGGCGAGGGCGGCGCGGATCAGGTGGCCGGCCTCGGGTGCGGCGGCCACATGGATGTGGCGGTGGGAGCCCGCCAGCAGCAGCCTGGTCCAGGCGTGGCCCCGGTCGGGGTCGGCGAGCCAGTGCGCCTCGTCGAGTGCGAGTGCGTCGCCGCTGATGCGCGCCGACTCGGCGGTGCAGGAGACGACATCGGCCTGCGGATTGATCCGTTCCTCGCCGGTCAGGAGGCCGACGCGCTCGGGGGGCAGGCGTGTGCGGAGGCGCTCGTAGGCCTCCTGGGCGAGCATCCGCAGCGGAGCGGCGTAGGTGCCCGACCGCCCCTGCTCGGCCTGCGCGACGAGGAACTCGATCGCGCCATGGGTCTTTCCGGAGTTGGTGGGACCCAGGCGGAGGACCACCCGGTCCGGCGGCGTCCGCTGCGCGAGAAGCACTCTGGCCCGCGCCGCCGCCTCACGCTCGAGACCGCGCAGCCTGCGCGATTCGTCCTGCCGGGCCTGACGCCGCGTTGACGTGGGATGAAGTTCCACCGTACTCACAATCTGCGGTCGCGTACTCACTGACGGTAGGAGCGTAGTGAGATGGTCCGACATTCCTGAGTGGACGAAGTCGGCGCATTCACTCCTGCCGGAAGGTGACAATGGGGCGGTGGCGGATCGGGTTTCGGAAGGAGGGGCGCAGCCGTTCGCGCATCTCAGTGCGCCGAACGCGGCCCTGTACAGGGACGTGCTGCGCTCGTTCGCGCGGGCGAAGGAGCGGTTCATCGTCCATCTGCGCCCGGAGGACGTGGCGGCGGAGCTGCGGCGCGACGGCGACGAGCAGCTCGCGCAGGCGCTGGACAAGCTCGTCGAATGGGGAAACCTGCGGGCCGACGCCGACACCGGCCGGGTGACCACGGTCGAGGACTTCCACCGCAAGCGGTTCCTGTTCCAGCTCACCGCGGCCGGTCACGCCGCCGAGCAGGCGATCGCGTTCTACGAGGAGGCGATCGGGCAGCGCGGCGTGCTGCAGTCGGTGGCGCTCACCGACATCGCCGACCAGCTCGCGGCCCTGTCGGTGCTGGCGGCGGAGAAGGACCCGGATCCGGCCAAGGTCCATCTGCTGCTGCTCGCGCTGGCGGACCGGTTCTCCTCGCTGGCCGACAACGCGCAGGCGTTCATGTCGTCGCTGCGGCGGGCGATCGACTTCTCCGACGGCGACGTCGAGGGGTTCATCGCCTACAAGGAACGGCTGATCGACTACATCAACCGGTTCATCGCCGACCTCGCCAACTCCGGCGCGCACATCGCCCGGCTGCTGGACGAGGCCGAGGCGCGCGGCCACGAGCGGCTGCTCGGGCTGGCGGCGCGGCGGGAGGCGTCCGACGCGGTCCCGGAGGGCGCGGACGCCGCCGAGGCGTTCGGACGCGCCGAGGCCGCGGCGCTGGAGTCGTGGCGCAACCGGTGGCGGGGCCTGCGGGACTGGTTCGTCTCCGGCGGCGCGGACCGCCCGTCGCAGGCGCGGCTGCTGCGCCAGTCGGCGGTGACGGCGATCAAGCAGCTCCTCGACACGGTGGGGCTGCTGAACGAGCGCCGCTCGGGCCGCTCGGACCGGTCGGCGGACTTCCGGACATTGGCCCGCTGGTTCGCCGAGGCTCCGGACGAGGCGGCGATGCACCGGCTGTGGCGGGCGGCGTTCGGGCTCGCGTCCGCGCGGCACCTCACCGTCACGGCCGCGACGCTGGCGGAGTGGGCGGAGACGGAACCGCAGGGGGCGCCGTGGGCGGACGCGCCGCCGGTGCGGATCTCGCCGCAGCTGCGCCGGACCGGCTCCTACGAGCGGCGCGGCAAGCCCAACCGGGTCCAGGACCGGACGGAGATGCGCCGGCTGCTGCGCGAGCGCGCCGACCGGGAGGCCGCGGAGACGGCTGCGGCGCGGGCGCGGCTGCGCACCGGCGGCCCCGTCCTGCTGTCGGAGCTGGGCGTGCTGGACGCGCGGGCGTTCCGGCTGTTCCTGTCCCTGCTGGGGGACGCGCTCGCGGCACGGCTGCCGGGTGACACCGAGGTGAAGGCCGTCACCGGGGACGGGTCGCTGGAGGTGCGGCTGTCGCTGGTGCCCGGCGGCGGGGAGGTGCGCGTCATGACCGAGGACGGTGTGCTCGGCGGGCCCGAGCACCTCATCGAGATCACGGACCTGGCATGAGCGGCGGCGTGGGCGAGGAGCAGGACGCCCCGCGGCGGCGGGCGGCGCTGCGGGCGCTGCTGCGGCGCCCGCTGCTGACCGTCGAGTCCGATCCGGAGGACGTGGTGCTGGTCCGCCGGTACCAGGCGGAGCTGCGCGAATGGCTGAGCAGGGAGACCGGCTGGCGGCTGCGGGTGGACGCGGAGGCGGCGCGGCTGTTCAAGACGGCGCCGACGCTGGAGGACGGCACGCATCCGGCGCGCGGGAAGGCCGGGGAGCCGTTCGGAAGGCGCCGCTACGTCGTGCTGTGCCTGGCGCTGGCGGTGCTGGAGCGGGCGGACGCGCAGACGACGCTGGGCCGGCTCGCGGAGGAGGTGCTGAACGCGGCGGCCGAGCCCGGTCTGGCGTTCCCGTTCACGCTGGACAGCCGGGCGGAGCGCGCGGACCTGGTGGCGGTGGTGCGGCTGCTGCTCGGCTGGGGCGTGCTGCGGCGGGTGTCGGGGGACGAGGAGTCGTACCTGTCGGCGACCGGGGACGTGCTGTACGACGTGCGCCGGGTCGTCCTGGCGGCGCTGCTGACGGGGACGCGGGGGCCGTCGACGGTCACCGCGCCGGGGTTCGAGGAGCGGCTGGCGGAGCTGACCGACGAGCCGGTCCCCGACACCGACGAGCTGCGGAACCGGGCGCTGCGGCGCGGCCTGACCCGCAGGCTGCTGGAGGACCCGGTGGTGTACTACGACGACCTGGACGAGGCGGAGCGCGCCTACCTGGTGTCGCAGCGCGCCGCGATCACCCGCCGGATCGAGGAGGCGGCGGGGCTCGTCGCCGAGGTGCGGGCCGAGGGCGTGGCGATGGTCGACCCCGACGACGAGATGACGGACGTGCGGATGCCGGAGCAGCGGACCGACGGGCATGTGACGCTGCTGGTCGCCGAGTACCTGTCCGGGCGGGACGGCGCCGGGCAGGACGGCGCCGGGCGGGACGAGCTGGTCGCGTTCGTCGGGGACGCGGCGGTGCGGCACAGGTCGTACTGGCGCAAGGGTGTCACCGAGCCGGGCGCCGCGGAGGAGCTGCTCAGCGTCGCGCTGGAGAAGCTGGCGGCGCTGCGCCTGGTGGAGGTGTCCCCTGGCCGGGTCCGGGCGCGTCCGGCGATCGCGCGTTTCGCCGTGGAGGAACCGACCGTCCGGGAACCGAGGAGGACCGCGACATGAGCGGGGCGCCCACCGCGACGTCCGAACGCTGGAAGCCGCTGCGGGCGGGGCTCGTCGACATGTTCTACTACGACGTCGAGGAGTTCCGGTTCCATGACGGGCGGCTGCTGCTGCGCGGCAACAACGGCACCGGGAAGTCGAAGGTGCTGGCGCTGACGCTGCCGTTCCTGCTGGACGGCGAGCTCGCCCCGCACCGGGTCGAGCCCGACGGCGACCGGCAGAAGCGGATGGAGTGGAACCTGCTGCTCGGCGGGAAGCATCCGCATCCGGAGCGGCTCGGCTACACCTGGCTGGAGTTCGGCCGCCGCCACGCGGACGGCACCGAGGAGTACCGGACGCTCGGCTGCGGGCTGAAGGCGGTGAAGGACCGCGGGATCGTCCGGCACTGGTTCTTCGTGACGACCCGCCGCGTCGGCGTCGACCTGTCGCTGGTGTCGGAGACGGGCGTGTCGCTGACGCGGGAGAAGCTGCGCGAGGCCGTGGAGGGGCACGGGCTCGTCTACGACCGGGCGTCGGACTACCGGCGGGCGGTGGACGAGGCGCTGTTCGGCCTGGGCGAGCACCGCTACGGGGCGCTGGTCAACCTGCTGATCCAGCTCCGCCAGCCGCAGCTGTCGAAGAAGCCGGACGAGCGGCTGCTGTCCCGGGCGCTGACGGAGGCGCTGCCGCCGCTCAGCCCGGCGCTGGTCACCACGGTCGCGGAGGCCTTCCGCGGCCTGGACGAGGAGCGGGACGCGCTGCGCGCCCTGGAGGAGGCGCACCGGGCCGCCACCGGCTTCCTCGGGCACTACACCCGGTATGCCCGGATCGCCGCGAAACGCAGGGCGGCCGGGCCGCGCCTCGCGCACAGCAGGTACGAGCACCTGAACCGGGACCTCACCGAGGCGGACGCGCGGTTCGCGGCGGCGGAGGAGGAACTGGACGAGGCCGGGCGGCTGCTGGCGGAGCTGGCGGCGGAGAAGACCCGGCTGGACGCGCGCCGGCAGGCCCTGGAGGCGAGCCCGGAGATGCGCGACGCGAAGCGCATCGAGGAGATGGGCGAGGACGCGCGGCGCCGGGAGGCGTACGCCGCGCGGCTCGAACGCGACCGCGACGACCTGTCCGGCGAGGTGGCGCGGAAGCAGGCGCGGGCGGGGACGGCGCGGTCGCGGGCCGACGAGGCCGAGGCCTCCTTCGCGGCCGCCGGTGACCGTTCGGCGCAGTACGCGGCGACCGCCGGATGCGGGACCGCCCACGCCGGCGCCGTGCGGGACTGGGAGACCGACCCCGCCGGGGCGCGCCGCACCACCGGCGCGCTGGCCGACGACCGGACACGCGCCCTCACCGAACTCGACCGGCTGGCCGCGGAGGTGGCCGCGGCCCGTACCCGCCTGGAGACCGCCACGGCGGAGGCGGAGCGGCTGCGCGCCGAGCTCCAGGCCGCCGGCGAGCGGATCGGCGGCGCCGAGGAGCGGGCGCGGGCCGGCGCGGCCGGGCTGCTGGACGAGTACGTCGCCTACCTGGCCCGGCTCACCGAGATCCCGGTGGACGACCCGGACGCGGTGCTGGCGGAGGTGGCGGCATGGGCGGAGACCGCCGAGGGCCGCAACCCGGCCGCGACCGCCGTGGACGACGCCGCCCGGGAGGCCACGGCGGCGCTCGGCGGCCGCGTCGCCGACGCGCGGGCCCGGCTGCGGGCCGAGCGCGAGACCGAGGCGTCGCGGCTGGAGGAGATCGGGCGGCTGGAGTCGGGCGGCCACGACGTCCCGCCCGTCCCGCACACCCGCGCCGGCTCCCGCGAGGGACGGCCCGGCGCGCCGCTGTGGAAGGTCGTCGACTTCGCCGCCACCGTGCCCGCCGACCACCGCGCCGGGCTGGAGGCCGCGCTGGAGGCGTCCGGCATCCTGGACGCGTGGGTGACACCGGACGGCGCCCTGATCGGTGACGGCGACGGCGACACGTTCGTGCTGGCCGGCGAGCCCGTCCAGGGGCCGTCGTGCGCGCTGGTGCTGCGTCCCGCGGTCGACCGCGCCGACCCGCGGGCCGCCGCGCTGGGCGACGGCGCGGTGCACGCCGTCCTCGCCGGGCTGGGGCTCGGCCCGGGTGCGCGGACGTGGGTGGCGGTCGACGGCCGGTGGGCCAACGGCGCCCTCGCCGGTTCCTGGCGCAAGGACGCGGCCGGCTTCATCGGCGAGGGCGCCCGCGAGGCCGCCCGCCGGGCCCGGATCGCCGAGCTCCGTTCCGCCCTCGCCGAGACCCGGGCGCGGATCTCGGCGCTGGAGGCCGAGCTGGGCGAGCTGGCCGCGCGGCGGGAGACGCTGGCCGCCGAGCACCGGTCCGTGCCCCGCGACACCGCGCTGCGCGAGGCCCATGTCCGGCTCGCCGGGGAGCACCGCAGGCGGCGGGAGCTGGACGGCGACCACACGCGCGCGCAGGACGCCGCGGCACGGCGCCGCGACGAGGTCGCGGACGCGGCGGAGCGGGCCGCGGAGTTCGCCGCGGACGTCGGCCTGCCGGACGGCGGGCCGGAACTGGCGCGGGTGCGCGAGGCGGTCACCGGGTACCGGCTGGCGCTGGCCGGGCTGTGGCCGGCCGCGCAGGCCCTGCTGTCGGCCCGGGAGGCGGCCCGGGAGGCCGCGGGCGAGCTCGCGCTCGCCGAGGACCGGCTGGGCGAGGCGGCGGAGCGGGCGGCGGAGGCGCGCGGGCAGGCCGATGCCGCGGCGGAGCGGCACCGGGCGCTGGTCGAGACGGCGGGCGCCGCCGTCGACGAGCTGTTCCGGCGGCTGGAGGAGGTCAGGGCGGCGCTGGCCGGACGGGACGCCGCCGAAGCGCGGGCCGCCGGGCGGGAGCGGTCGGCGCTGGAGGAACGCGGCAAGGCGGAGGGTGCGCGCGAGGCGCTCCGGGAGCAGATCACCGAGGCGTCCGGGGCGCGCGACAGGGCCGTCGCGGAGTTCCGGGCGTTCGCCGCCACCGGGCTGCTGCCCGTCGCCGTGCCCGGCCTGGACGTCCCCGACCCGGCGCAGGAGTGGGCGGCCAGCCCGGCCGTGCTGCTGGCCCGCTCCGTCAACGCCGGTCTCGAAGCGGTCGACGACGGCGACGGCCCGTGGGACCGGGTGCAGAAGAAGGTGGCGGAGGAGCACAAGCTGCTGTCGGACGCGATGTCGCGGCACGGCCACTCGGTCGGCCTGACCCTGAGCGAGGGGATCATGGTCGTGGACGTGCTGTTCCAGGGCCGCTCCCGGGACGTCCCCGGCCTGGCGGAGGCGCTGGCGGCCGAGACGGGGCACCGGGCGCGGCTGCTGTCGGCCCGCGAGCGGGAGATCCTGGAGAACCATCTGCTGAACGAGGTCGCCGGCACGCTCCAGGAGCTCATCGCGGCGGCCGAGGGCGAGGTCCGGGAGATGAACGCCGAGCTCACCTCCCGCCCGACGTCCACCGGGATGCGGCTGCGGCTCGTCTGGAGGCCCGCGAAGGACGCCCCGGACGGGCTGGACCGCGTCCGCGACCGGCTGCGGCAGACCATCGACGCCTGGTCCGCCGACGACCGCGCCGCCGTCGGCCGGTTCCTGCAGGAGCAGATCGCCCGCGAGCACGCCGATGACCCGGCGTCCGGCTGGACCGAGCAGCTCACCCGCGCGCTCGACTACCGGTCCTGGCACGCGTTCGCGATCCAGCGGCTCCAGGACGGGCAGTGGCGTCCGGCGACCGGCCCGGCGTCCGGCGGCGAGCGGGTGCTCGCCGCGTCCGTGCCGCTGTTCGCCGCCGCGTCCGCGCACTACAAGTCCGCCGGCAACCCGCACGCGCCGCGGCTCGTCGCGCTGGACGAGGCGTTCGCGGGCGTCGACGACGACTCGCGCGCCAAGTGCCTCGGCCTGCTCGCCACCTTCGACATGGACGTGGTGATGACCAGCGAGCGCGAATGGGGCTGCTACCCGCAGGTGCCCGGCCTGTCGATCTGCCAGCTGTCGCGGCGGGACGGCATCGACGCCGTGCTTGTGACGCCGTGGCGGTGGGACGGCCGGGAGCGCACCCGCGCCGACGTCGCGGAGCCCGAACCGGCGGCCGGGCAGGGCGGCCTGTTCGGATGACGGACACCGACCGCCTGCGGCGGCTGCTCGGCGGCCCGGACACGGCCTGGCTGGTGCGGCGCGTCCGGCGGCGGCTGGAACGCGGCCGCCCGCTGACCGGGACCGTGACCCTGGCCGGGGCCGCGCCCGGCCAGCGGCGCGCGGCCGAGCTGCTGCTGGGGCGCCGCGCCGGCACCGGCACATCGCTGTCGGTGTCCCTCACCGAGGTCGATCGGGTGCTGCGGGCGAGCGGCGCCTGCGCCGGCGGGCTGGCCGGTGCCGTGGAGGTCCTGGACGGTCCGGTCCGCGATCTGGCCCGCGAGCAGGCGGAGGCGGCCGCTGCCTGGAACGCGGCGTTCGCCCCGCTGGACGAGGCGGTCGCCGCCCGCCCCGAGATGGCCGAGTGGCGCGGGCGGCTGGACTCCTCCGGCCTCGTCCGCCGCCTCGCGTCCGGCCCCGGGGAGGCCGCCGGCATGCTGCGGCACCTCGCCGCGGTGGCGCGCGCGCTCCCCGCCGGCGGCATCCCGCTGGGCCGGTTCGCCGCCGAGACGTGCGGGAACGCGCACGCCTTGGACGACGGCCGGCCCCTCGCCACGCTGGCCCTCTCCTGCGCGCGCGCCATCGCGGGCCTGCCGTTCCGTGCCGACGGCGGCGCCGGGTCCCGCCGCGAGGCATGGGCCGCCGTCGGGGTGCACCTGGACGAGCTGTCCTCCACCGTGCTGTGCGTGGGCCTGCCGGGCGACGCGGGCACCGCGACCGGCCGGATGCTCGCGGCCATGCGCGGCGAACCGGTGTCGCTCACGTTGCGCCAGTTGCGCCGCCACACCGCACCGATGCGCGCCGGCCTGGTCCGCGTCTGCGAGAACCCCATCGTTCTCACCGCCGCGTCCGACGCCCTCGGTCCGGCGTGCCCGCCTCTGGTCTGCGGCAACGGGCGCCCGTCGGCCGCGGTGTGGCGCCTGCTGGAACTCCTCGCCGGGGGCGGCGCCGAGTTCGCCTACCACGGCGACTTCGACTGGGGCGGCGTGGCGATCGCCGCGGCCGTCCGCGACCGCGTCGGCTGGCGCCCCTGGCGCTACGACGCGACCGCGTACCGCGAGGCGGCGTCGGGCACTCCGCTGGCGGGGCGCCCCTCCCCCACCCCCTGGGACCCCGCGCTGGCGCCGGCCATGGCCGAGCGCGGCGTCCGCGTGGAAGAGGAACAGGTCCTGCCGGACCTCATCACCGACCTCGCAGGCGTCACACGGGCCGGGTGAACGGGCTCAGCAGCAGGCGGAGCCGGTGGCGGCCTTCTCGTTCGCGTCGGGGACGCCGGTGGTCTGCTCACCTGTGGCGCAGCACACGGAGTCTTCGGCCTTGGCGAGGGTGTCTGCGTCACCCTTGACTACGTAGACCTCCCAGGGTTCGCCGCCGGGGCCGTGGACCCAGACCTTGTCCTGCAGGGCGTAGCAGCAGGAGGTGTCGTTCTCCTCCAGGGTGGCCAGCCCGGCGTCGGCGAGGCGCTTGGTGGCGTCGGTGACGAGGTCGGAGTCCTCGACCTCGACGCCGAGGTGGTCCATGCGGGTCGGCTCGCCGCCCTCGCCCTCGATCAGGACGAGCTTGAGCGGCGGCTCGGTGATCGCGAAGTTCGCGTAGCCCGGCCGGAGTTTGGCCGGCTCGGTGCCGAACAGCTTGGAGTAGAAGGCGATCGAGCCTTCCAGGTCGGACACGCGCAAAGCGAGCTGGACGCGGGACATGCGGTTCCTCCTCGTGTCGTGGGCGGTGTCGGCCGGTCGGCGGTCGGCAGGTGCCCCGGTGAACGCTGTTTAGATGTCTGTCTAAGCAGCCGGTGGCCCGAGTTTGCATCCGTGTGTAGATGGATGTCAAATTAGATGCATGCCTAAACAGCAGTTGCCGATCTTGAACCCCGCCGACACCGAGGGGGCGTGCTGCGCGCCCCTGGTCTGCGAGCCGTTGAGCGAGACCGAGGCGGCCGAGCTGGCGCCGTTGTTCAAGGCGATCGCCGACCCCGTCCGGCTGCGCCTGCTGTCGTTGATCGCCTGCCACGAGGGCGGGGAGGCGTGCGTGTGCGACCTGACCGCTGCGTTCGACCTCACGGCGCCGACGATCAGCCACCACTTGAAGGTGCTCAAGCAGGCCGGGTTGATCGACTCCGAGCGGCGCGGGACGTGGGTCTACTACTGGCTCAACCCCGGCGTCCTGGAGCGACTGTCGGCGATCCTGGGGCCGCGCGTCACCACGGCTGTTTCGTGACCGGCACCGAACCGGACGTCCAGGCCGCGGCCACCGGAATGCAGCCCGCCGGCGCCCAGCCTGCGGACGCCGTGGCGGCCCGGTTGTCGGTGCTGGACCGGTTCTTGCCGGTGTGGATCGGCGCGGCCATGGCGCTCGGCCTGCTCGCCGGACGCGCCGTCCCCGGCCTGGACGATGCGTTGGAGTCGGTGCAGGTCGACGGGATCTCCCTGCCGATCGCGCTCGGCCTGCTGGTGATGATGTACCCGGTGCTGGCCAAGGTCCGCTATGACCGGCTCGGCACCGTGACCGCAGACCGGCGCCTGCTGATCCCGTCGCTCGTGGCGAACTGGGTGATCGGCCCGGCGGTCATGTTCGCGCTGGCGTGGATCTTCCTGCCCGACCTGCCGCAGTACCGCACCGGGCTGATCATCGTCGGACTGGCCCGCTGTATCGCGATGGTGATCATCTGGAACGACCTGGCGTGCGGGGACCGCGAGGCCGCCGCCGTCCTGGTCGCGCTCAACTCCGTCTTCCAGGTGATCGCGTTCGCCGGGCTCGGCTGGTTCTACCTGCGCGTCCTGCCCGGATGGCTCGGCCTGGACCAGGCGGAGCTGGACGTCTCGGCATGGGACATCGCCCGCAGCGTGCTGATCTTCCTCGGCGTCCCGCTGGTCGCCGGGTACCTGTCGCGCCGTCTCGGCGAGCGCGCACGGGGCCGGGCTTGGTACGAGGAGCGGTTCCTGCCGCGCGTCGGCCCGGCCGCGCTGTACGGGCTGCTGTTCACCATCGTCGTCCTGTTCGCCCTCCAGGGCGACGCGATCACCTCCCGGCCGTGGGACGTCGCCCGGATCGCGCTGCCGCTGCTGGTCTACTTCGCCCTCATGTGGGCCGGGGCGTTCGCGCTCGGCCGCGCCGCCGGTCTCGGCTACCCCCGCACCGCGACGCTGGCGTTCACCGCCGCCGGCAACAACTTCGAGCTGGCCATCGCGGTGGCGATCGCCACGTTCGGCGTCACCTCCGGGCAGGCCCTCGCCGGAGTCGTCGGCCCCCTCATCGAGGTCCCCGTTCTGGTGGGCCTGGTGTACGTCTCGCTGGCGCTGCGCCGCCGCCTCACCCCGCAGGAGACCCGATGACCCACGCCGCCGATGTGCCTGAGGTGCTGTTCGTGTGCGTGCACAACGCCGGACGCTCCCAGATGGCCGCCGCCCTGCTCGACCACCACGCCGCCGGACGGGTCCGCGTCCGCTCGGCCGGGTCCGCGCCCGCCGACGCGATCAACCCCGCCGTCCGCGCGGTGATGGCCGAACTCGGCCTGGACCTGTCCAAGGAGTTCCCCAAGCCCCTCACCGGCGAAGCCGTCCAGGCCGCCGACGTGGTCATCACCATGGGCTGCGGCGACGTCTGCCCGGTGTTCCCCGGCAAGCGCTACCTGGACTGGCAGCTCGACGACCCCGCCGGCCAGCCGATCGAGAACGTCCGCCCGATCCGCAACGAGATCGACGCCCGCGTTCGCGCCCTGCTCGCCGAACTCCTGCCCGCCGACGCCT
This sequence comes from Actinomadura violacea, assembly GCF_017573465.1. Lineage (GTDB taxonomy): Bacteria > Actinomycetota > Actinomycetes > Streptosporangiales > Streptosporangiaceae > Spirillospora > Spirillospora violacea. The sequence continues at coordinate 408,244 of NZ_JAGEPF010000001.1, read as the reverse complement.
GACCGCCCCCGGCATCGGTCGCCGGTCTTCCCCACGTCCGATTCATCGTCTATCGTCGATGGACGATGAAAGAGGAGAAAGGCCCGCTCGACCGGCCGACCGCCACCGAGTACGCGTCCTGGTTCAAGGCACTCGCCGACCCGACGCGCGTCCAGATCGTGTCCCTGCTCGCCCGGCAGGGACGGCCGATAAGTGTCGGAGAGATCGTCGACGCCGTCCACGTCGGGCAGTCGACGGTGTCCGCGCACCTCAAGGTGCTGGCCGAGGTCCGGTTCGTGCTGGTCGACCAGCACGGCACGTCCCGCTTCTACCGGATCAACACCGCGTGCGTGGAGTGCTTCCCCACCGCCGCCGACCTGGTCATGGGACGACCCGCACCTGCCGCGCCGACCTGCCCGCCCGAAGGAGACGAGTGATGCCCGACTCCCACACCACCGGCACCCCCACCACTGACGAGATCGTTGCCCGCTACTCCGGTCTCGCCCGAGCCGCCCTTGCCGGCGCCACCCCGCACGACGGAACCGACAGCGACGAGTGCGGCGAATCCTGCTTCGGCGCCGCCGCCTACCAGGCCGAGGACCAGGTCCCCGAGGCCGCCCTACGCGCGAGCCTGGGATGCGGCAACCCACTCGCCGTCGCCGAGCTGCACCCCGGCGAAACCGTGCTCGACCTCGGATCAGGCGGCGGCCTGGACGTGCTGCTGTCGGCCCGCCGCGTCGGCCCGACCGGCACCGCCTACGGCCTGGACGCCAGCGACGACATGCTCACCCTCGCCCGCGCCAACGCCGCCCAGGCCGGAGCCGACAACGCCCACTTCCTGCGCGGCCACATCGACGACATCCCGCTACCCGCCGCGAGCGTGGACGTGGTCATCTCCAACTGCGTCATCAACCTCGCCGCCGACAAGGCCCGCGTCCTCGCCGAAGCCTTCCGCGTCCTGCGCCCCGGCGGCCGATTCGGCGTCAGCGACATCATCGCCGACCCCGGCCTTGACCCCGACGAGCGCGCCGCCGCAGAGCAGCACATCGGCTGCGCCGCCTCCACCCTCACCGCCGAGGAGTACCGCCGCGAGCTGCACGCCGCCGGGTTCACCGGCATCACCATCACCCCCACCGCCGAGACCGGCGACGGGCTGCACGCCGCCATCGTCCAGGCCGCAAAGCCCGCCGGCTAGCCAGGACAACGCCATGCCCGCCGACCATCCGCGACCGCGTCGCGCGGCGTCCGCGTCGAGGAGGAACAGGTCCTGCCGGCAGTGCGGGTGCCACCGGAGATTCCTGAAGTAGGGTCCGAAGAGCCGGGGAACCGCGACATCCAGCCCCGAGGCTGACCCGCCCCACCGGCTTACCCCCCGAGAGGGGACGTCTTGCCGACCTTGAACGGCTCGCCCCGCCCCGGCGCCAGGGTGGCGCCGCTGAACCCCCGCCCCGGTCTGAGCCTCGGTGTCCTGGCCCGCACGGCCAAGGAGAACGAGCATCGGCAGCCGATCCACCCGCTGCACCTTCAGCGGATCGACCCGGGCCTGCGATCGCGCATCTATCTCGAACGCGGTTACGGCGAAGGCTTCGGCATCTCCGACGAGGAACTCGCCCCCCAGGTCGCCGGGCTGCTCCCCCGCGACCGGCTCATCGCCGACTGCGACGTGGTCCTGCTGCTCAAGCCGCAGGCCCACGACCTCAAGGAACTGCGCCCCAGCCAGATCCTGTGGGGCTGGCCGCACTGCGTCCAGGACCGGGAGCTCACCCAGGCCGCCATCGACGGGCGGCTCACCCTGATCGCGTTCGAGGCGATGAACCACTGGACGGCCGACGGCGGGTTCAACCTGCACGTCTTCCACAAGAACAATGAACTCGCCGGCTACTGCTCCGTCCTGCACGCGCTCGCCCTCACCGGATCCACCGGCGCCTACGGCAGGCGGCGACGCGCCGCCGTCATCAGCTTCGGGGCGACCGCCCGGGGCGCGGTCACGGCCCTCAACGCGCACGGCGTCCACGATGTCCACGTCCTCACCGCCCGGGGCGTCAGCGCCGTCGGCTCGCCCATCCACTCGGCCCAGATCGTCCACTTCGACCGCGACCCGCAGCGGCCCGGCTGCACCCGTGCCCTCACCGACGACGGCCCGGTCGCGACGGCCGCCTTCCTCGCCCGGCACGACATCGTCGTCAACTGCGTCCTGCAGGACACCGGCGCACCGCTGATGTTCGCGGCGAACAACGACCTGCCGGTCTTCTCCCCCGGCACCCTCATCGTCGACGTCTCCTGCGACGCGGGAATGGGCTTCGAATGGGCCCGGCCGACCACCTTCACCGACCCCATGTTCACCGTCGGCCACGGCCTCCACCACTACGGCGTCGACCACAGCCCCTCCTACCTGTGGGACTCCGCGACCTGGGAGATCAGCCAGGCCCTGATACCGCACCTGGCCACGGTCCTCGCGGGCCCCGCCGCCTGGGACGCCGACAAGACCATCCGGCGGGCGGTGGAGATCCGCGACGGCGTCGTCCAGAACCCCGCCGTCCTGGCGTTCCAGCACCGATCCCCCGACTACCCGCACACCACCGGCCGGCCGGCCTGACATCGCATTGGCGTCAGCCGGCCGTTCGGTCGGCGGTGACCAGCCAGCCGAGCCGTTCGGACATGCTCCGGGCGCAGGCGACGACGGCCTGGACGTGAGGGGAGTCGTCGGCGGCGCGCCACAGGATCGACCAGGGGTAGAACGAGGCGGGGTCGGTGAGCGGCCGCCATATCGTTCCGGGGAGGGCGGAGATGCAGGAGGAGGGCACGCAGTACAGGCACCGGCCCTGGGCGACCAGGGCGGACGCGGCGCGGATGCTGTCGACGGTGCCCTGGTGCACCGTCGGGGTGAAGCCGGCGGCCCGGCACATCTCGACGGTGAACTGGTTGAACTCCGGTGCCTTCATCTCCTCGGCCAGCAGCAGCGGCTCGCGGGCGAGGGCCTCGACGGGCACCGCGTCCAGGTCGGCGAACCGGTGCCCGCGGGGGACCAGGACGCCGAGGCGGTCCCGGCGGAACAGGTGCGACGCGACGCCGCTCGGGGCGAGTGCGGCGCGGCCGATGCCCACGTCGAGGCGCCCGTCGACGAGTTGCTGGTACTGCTCGGGAACCCCGACCTCCACCTGGTGGATCACCAGATCCGGGTAGCGGGCCTGGGCCTCGTGCAGGATCTGCGGCATCGAGTCGTAGCTGGCGTCGATGATGCCGACGCGCAACGCCGGCGAGGTGCCCTGCGCGGTCCGGGCGACCTGGGCGGCTCGCTCGACATGGGCGAGGATCTGCCGCGCCTCGACCAGGAACGCCGCCCCCGCCGCCGTCAGGGCGACGTAGTGCGTGGTGCGCTCCAGCAGCCGCACCCCCAGCTCCCGCTCCAGTCGCTGCACCTGCTGGCTCAGCGCCGACTGCACGATGTGCTCGCGGGACGCCGCGCGGCCGAAGTTGAGCTCCTCGGAGACGGCGACGAAATAGCGGAGCTGGCGCAGTTCCACGTCTCCCGCCTTCCGGGCCGGAACGGCTGGACCCCTCCGAGCAGCGTACAGCGCGGTCCGCGCTGGAGTTCCGCGTCGTCGGCCGACGGTTATCGCCGCCGCTGATGACTCTGGTCCGTATTGCCCGGTTCGGTGTTCCCTAAGGCCGGGCTCAACTGGTGGTAGGCGCCTTCCACGCGCCCGAGCCCGCCGGCGGCTTCCGAGCCGGCCGTCCCTCGCCGGAGGGCATCTACGTGAAATCGAGGACCATGATCACGATCGTGAGCGCGGGCGACGCCCGCGGCGGCGCACCGGACCCGACGGGCGCCGGAGGGAGCGTGCGGGGCAGCGACTACGCGGTGCTGTCGCGGCAGGTGAAGCGGGCCGGTCTGCTGGCGCGGCGTCCCGGCTACTACGGGGTGAAGGCCGCGACGAATCTGCTGTTCCTCGCCGCGGGCTGGACCGCTTTCGTGCTGGTCGGGCCGTCCTGGTGGCAGCTGGCGGTGGCGGCGTTCCTGGCGGCGGCGTTCACCCAGACCGCGTTCCTCGGCCACGACGCGGGCCACCAGCAGATCTCCGGTTCCAAGCGGGTCAACGCCCTGCTGGGACGGCTGCACGGAAACCTGCTGGTCGGCCTCGGCTACGGCTGGTGGGTCGCCAAGCACAACCGGCATCACGCCCACCCCAACCGGGTCGGCCGCGATCCCGACATCGGCACCGGCGCGATCGCCTTCACCCGCGAGAACGCCCAGGCCCGCGGCGTCCCCGGCGTATGGCTGGCCCGCCGCCAGGCGTGGCTGTTCTTCCCGATGCTGCTCCTGGAAGGATTCCACCTGCACCTGGCCGGGGTCCGGGCGCTGTTCGGGCATGGCGCGACCTCCCGGGCGAACGCCCGGGGAAGGACGCGGCTGGTCGAGGGCGGCCTGCTGCTCGTCCATGCCGCCGGGTACCTCACCGTGCTGTTCTGGGTGCTGGCTCCGGCTCAGGCCGTGGGCTTCCTCCTGCTCCAGCAAGGGCTCTTCGGGCTCTACCTGGGCTGCTCGTTCGCCCCCAACCACAAGGGCATGCCGATCTTCGGGAGGGAGCACAAGGCCGACTTCCTGCGCCGGCAGGTGCTGACCGCGCGCGACATCCGCGGCGGCCGGATCACCGACTTCGTGCTCGGCGGGCTGAACTACCAGATCGAGCACCACCTCTTCCCCTCGATGCCGCGCCCCAACCTGCGCCGCGCCCAAGCCCTCGTGCGCGCGTTCTGCGCCCATCACGACATCGCCTACTGCGAGACGAGCCTGCCGCGCTCCTACGCCCAGGTACTGCGTCATCTGCACGCGGTCGGCGGTCCCGTGCGCCCGGAACTGGAGTACTGAACCCGGGGGCGCCGCGGCGCCCGGAAGGGAGGTTCGATGAACCACGAGATGAGGGTCCGCGCCATGGCCTCGGGCGTGCCGTACAGCCCCAACGGCTCGGCGCCCCGCTGCGAGCATCTGGACGGCCTGACGCCCGTCGCGCCACGATCACGCGGTTGCGCGGCGTGTGAGGCGCGGGGCGACCGGTGGGCGGCGCTACGGCTGTGCCTGACCTGCGGCTGGGTGGCCTGCTCCGATGACTCGCCAGGCCGGCACGCGCGGGCGCACTACCAGGAGACCGACCATCCGCTCGCCGCCGCCATGGAGCCGGAATCGTCCTGGAGATGGTGCTACGTCCACGAACGTCTCGTCTAACGATCTCGATGCGTGGAGTTACCGTCCGTGCCGGAGGGCACATAGACGGGCGTGGGGGAACTGACCGGGCCGGAGGAAGCGGTAGATCGGAGCGAAGGCTTCGGTGAGCGGCTGCTGGGACAGCTGCTGGACCGGGCGCACGAGATGCCGCCCCAGCTCATCGCGCCGCTGGTGGCCGAGGAGGTCCGCGCGATCGGCGGCTGGGACGTCTCGATCCTGCTGCAGGACTATGCCCAGCTGATGCTGGTGCCGCTGCCGGGCCGGGGCCTCTCGAACGGTGAACCGCTGCCGCTGGAGGGTTCGCCGGCCGGGCGCGCGTTTCTGTCGGAGACCATCGTCGAGCAGCGGCAGGACGACGGCGTGCGGATGTTCCTGCCGCTGCTGGACGGCAGTGACGAGATCGGCGTGATGTCGCTGACCCTCGACAGCGTCGACGACGACGACCGCCGGCTGCTGCGGCGGCTCGCGGGCCTGGTCGCCGACATGCTGGTGACCAAGAACAACTACACCGACCAGTTCCTGCGGGCACGGCGGCGCGCGCCGATGAGCGTGCCCGCGGAGATCCAGTGGTCCCTGCTGCCCCCGCTCACCATGACCACACCGCAGGTCGCCGTCGCCGGAATCCTCGAACCCGCCTACGACGTCGCCGGCGACAGCCTCGACTACGCCCTCAACGACGACGTCCTGCACCTGGCCATGATCGACGCGATGGGCCACGGCCTGAACGCCGCCGTCCTGGCCACCGTCGCCGTGGGCGCCTACCGGCACGCCAGACGCGCCGAAGCCGGCCTCGCCGAACTGTACGCGTTCATGGACACCGCCATCGACCAGCAGTTCGGCCCCGACCACTTCGTCACCGCGCAGATGATGCGCCTGAACATCGGGACCGGCCACCTGGAATGGGTCAACGCCGGTCACCCGGCCCCCATGCTGATCCGCGACCACAAGGTCATCTGCGCACTGGAAGGCCACGGCACGCTGCCCGTCGGCATCGGGGGATCGACACCCCTGATCAACCACCGGCGGCTCCGTCCCGGCGACCGGGTGCTGGCCTACACCGACGGCCTCATCGAAGAGCACACCACCGGCGGCGAGCAGTTCGGCGAGGAACGCCTGATCGCCACCATCGAACGCGTCGGGCCCGCCAGCGCGAGCGTCCAGCAGATGGTGCGAGACCTCTCGCACACGCTCATGCGGGAAAGAGGCGGGATCACCAGCGACGACGCCACCCTCTTCCTCATCGAATGGCGGGGCGGCACCGCCGACCACCTCACCCGACCACTCCTGTGACCGCGAGACCCCGCGCCCGGCGGGGCGCCCGGGCCAACGGTCATCTCCGCAGGAGAAGAGGTGTTCGGAATTCGGCTGTTTCCCCTGCTGCCGGACCGGCATTGAATGGTGGCGGAACGATCACGCGATCGTTCACCCGAATTCCCTGAAGGGCGGCGCGTGATGCCGATGGCCGGCGGCATGGCCCTGCTGACGATCGGGGCGGTTCTCGCTTTCGCCGTCACCGGCTCCCTGCGCGGTATCGATCTGCAGACGGTCGGCGCCATCCTGATGGTCGCCGGCGCCATCCTGCTGCTGCTCCACCTGGTCGTGCGCGGCAGGCCGCGGCCGAAGCGATGGTCCGCCCGCAGCCGCCAGGACGCCATGGACGACGCGGACCGCGGGCCGGGACGGCGAGGAGTGCGCGATGACCATGAAAGATGAGTACGTGCGGCTGATGATGGGCCTCATCGGCGGCATGGCCGTCGCGGTGGCGATCGTCTGCGTGCTCATCGCGGCGGTCGCCATCGCCGTTTCCTGACGCCGCCTCCCCGCCTCCGAGCCGGTGCGGCGGATCAACCTCGGAACCGAGACACCGTCGTTGCCAGAAGGTTTCATTTTACCCGATGGAACTTTATTTTTCATAAGTCCCGGAGCGCTTTCCGAGGCGCTTTCCTGGTCGAGTGACAACAACCCGGAAAGCGCCGGATCGTGGTCATCAGCGCAAGTGATGGCCTGTGCGCGGATTCCCTGTGGCCGTCATCGGGGCGCCGGGCTTGAATGGGAGTCGGCCCAGTCACTGCTGGGGGCTGCGCCGGCACCCCAGGGCCGTCCGCTCCTCCCCGAGCCGGGCGGCCCTGGACCAGCAGCCGTCGGAAGCGAGGCCCCATGACCACCACGAACCGAGCCGATCACGCGTCCGTCGGCCTGCCCGCGCCGGAACCCCGGATCGTCCTGCAGGCGCGGGCCTACCTGACCCCCCGCCACGCGACCGGCGTGGACGAATTCCTCTGGCAGGCCAGAGAACGGCCGATGCCCGACCGCGACGCCATCGACGCGGTCATCGACGCCGGCGACCGGGCCCAGCACGGGACCGGCGACGGCCCCGAGCCGGTCGAGGTCGCCGCGGCCCTGCTGGTGCTCAGCGCGGTCCGCCTGAACCTGGACCAGACCGAGGCGCGCCTGCTCAACACCGCGCAGGCCGCCGGCATGGGCTTCGAACAGATCGCCGCCGTTCTCAACCTCGGCGTCGAGGAGGCCGAGGAACGCTACCGGCAACTCAAACCCCGCCTTGACGAACCCGCCGCACCATCCCCACCGCCCACCCGCCGCGCCACCACCCCCGGCGGATCCCCCCGCCGTCCGGGCGCACCGCCCACGGATCAGCCGACCTGGGACGAATTGGACGACGAAGACTGGGGAAACTGATTCCACCGGAAATGAAGGAGTCCCCATGATCCAGATGGCCGACATCAGGGAATGGCGCACCCGCGCGGTCCTCGACTCCGGCGGCCACAAGATCGGCACGCTGGAGTCGGTCTACGTCGACACCAGCACCGACGAACCCGCCATGGCCACCGTGCGGATCGGCCTGCCCACCCGCCACCGCCTGGCCTTCGTCCCCCTGGAAGGCGCGACCGCCGGCCCCGGCTACGTGCGAGTCGCCCACGACAGGTCGCGGGTCAAGCACAGTCCCGCGATCGGCACCGACGACGTCCTGCCCGCCGAGGACGAGGAAGCCGTCTTCCGGCACTACGGACTGCCCTACCAGCCCGGCGCCGGCGGCGAACGCCGGCTCGCCCGCCGCTGAACACCCGGCCCCGAATCAAGGAGTGAAGGCACATGATGGTCTTCGTCCTCGCCGTGGTCATCGCCGCGCTGGTGCTGGGCATCCTCGGCATCCTCGTCCACGGCCTGTTCTACCTGCTGATCATCGGCGTCATCGTCCTCGTCGCCGATCTGGCGTTCCTCGCCGTGCGCTCGACCAGGCGCAAACGGCCGCTCCGCTGACCGCCCCCACGCGACCACCCCAAGCGACCAGCCCGGACGTCAACCGCGGCGTCCGCGGGCGGGTCGAAGTCGACGGCGACCGCCACCACGACGGCCGCCGCCCGCGTGCCATCGGACGCCCCCGTGGGCGGGTCAGACCGCGGCCGGTTCGAGGGCCGGAGGAACCGGCCGCCTGAGCGCTCGGGCCACCGTCGGGTAGGTCGCGAGGCCGTGCCCCAGGGCGGCGTCGCCAAGGATCTTCGCGACGTAGGAGCGGGGAGCGGCGAGACGCATCGAGACGCCCAGAGCCAGAGCACGGTGCCAGGCGCCGATCAGAACGGATATCCCGGCCGCATCGCAGAACCACAGATGTGACAGGTCCAGCACCAGGATCCCCTGCCCTGGGTACAGCAGGTCCAGCAACCTGTCGCGCAGCGCCGGGGCGGTCAGCATGTCGAGATCGCCTTGCAGGGCTGCGACCGTGAACATCGGGCGGCGCACCACCGACACCACCACCTGCGGATGGGTGCCGGTATGGCCTTCGGACGTGTACGACGTGTTCATGATGCTTCACTCCGATCACGACGATCACGACGCGGATCGCGGGCGAACGGAGTCGGCAGAGCGTCGACGGGCGAACGTGGCCCGCGCTGCCTTCGGATGCCCCGTCGACGCGGCCACGGCACCGCCCGGCATCGCGCCCCGATCGATCCTCGGCTCCTCGAGGTCCGACCGCGCGTCGCGGAAACACCGATCGATCATCGGCACCCGGATAGCCTGCATCGTCCACGGTACGCGGTACGGCGCCTGCTCAAGGGCAACGGCCTGCAAAGTCGCCTGAGCATGGTGGGGTCCCGGTCGACCGCTCGGCGCGCCGCGGTGTTCATCGGTGTCCCGCAGGGCCGCACCGGCGGGCGATGGGCGAGACTCCGATGAACGCGGGCGGGCCATTGGATGCCGACCGACGGATGACCCGCCCGGGGCAGGGCCCCGTGGCGTAGGCTGGTGACACCGAGGGCACTTCGTGCGTAGGCCGCCATGTCGGCGCCGTTCTCGGTGATCACGACCCGGTCCCTGCCGGACCGAGAATTGGGGCCCTCGAAATGGCCCGCCACAGCACTCAACTCGTACACGTTGCCGGCGCGGCCGCGCCGCCCCTGCTTTCGCCGCCGGAGATGTCCCGGCTTCGGCTGGTGCCGGGCGACACCGGGCGCGGGATCATGGACGGCGGCTGGTGGCCCCGGTCGCACGACGCGGCGGCCGAACTCACCGCACTGGTGATCGCCCTGACCGACCGGCTCGGCATGGCCACCCGCCTGACCATCGACTTCGACGACTGGAAGCACGTCCCGCTGCGCATCACCGCACTCGGGCAGGCCATCCGGGTGGCCTGGCTGCCCCACCTCGAGCACATGGTCGCGGTCGCCTGCGGGCGCGCGGAGCCGATCCTGCTGCTGGTCATACCGCCCGAAACGTCCAGGCCCTCCGCGGAGGAGGCCCTGGCCAGGGCGGCGGCCCTGGGCGGCGATGTTCTGCCGGGGGAGATCCTGGCCTCCTGCGACGTCTCCACCGCCCGCCCCTGAGCCGCACGACTCCGTGCCGCTCATCACTGCTTCCCGGGTCGCCGCAGGGCGCCCGGTGAACGGAGATCACCGATGACCACGTTCATGACCGCCGCACCCGCCGCCGGCGACCCGGCCGCGGCTCCCGCCGAGGTGCGGATGCCCGCCCACCGCCGCCCCGGCCACACCATCGTCGCCCTGCGCGGCGCCCTGGACACCGCCGCGGCGCCGGCACTGCGCGAGCACCTGCTGGGTGTGCTGCGGTCCAGCGGCCGGCTGCTGATCCTCGACATGGGCGAGGTGTCGTCCTGCGACGAGTCCGGGCTCGCCGTCCTGGTCGGCGTCCAGCACCGCGCCGCGGCACTCGGGATCACCGTCCGCCTGAGCGCCGCCGGCCGGCAGCTCACCGAACTCCTCCACCACACGGGCCTGGACCGGGTGTTCGTCGTCCAGACCGCTCCGCGCGCCCAGGCCGCGCCCGCGGCATGACCCCATGAACTCCCGGCACCCGGCACGGCGGCCGGACCGCACGTCTCCTGAGCCCGCTGGAGGGGAGACCGCCGGTGCCGGGTCAACGCCGTCGGGGAGCGATCCGGCGGCGGAGCGTTCCCTCCTCCCTGGTGGAGGTGTTCGGAATCGCCGCGGGGGCAGGCTCCTGATATCCGACCCGGGGGGAGCAGATGAGCGGGCAGCCGGACGGCGCGGCCGGTGCGGACCCTGGGGGCCTGGTCGAGGCGATGAACTCGGGGGTCGTGGCCGTCAACGCGGCCGGCCGGATCACGGCCTGGAACCCGCGGGCCCGGCAGCTGCTGGGATACACCCGCGACGAGGCGCTGGGAAGGCCGTTGGACGACCTCCTGCACCGCGCCGCCGAAGACGACCTCCCCGCGGGGCGGAACTGCCGCCTGCTGCGGACGCTGCGCAGCGGCCTCCCCGACCACGCCGACGGCGATGCGTTCGCCCACCGCGACGGGCGGCAGGTGATGCTCTCCTGGTCGTCCGCGCCGATCTACGCCGGTGATCCGGCCGCGGCCGTGGAGGAGCCCGGAACCGGGGCGGTGGCCGGAGCGGTCATCGTGCTGCAGGACGCGGCCGGACGGTACCGGATCGAGCGGGAACGGCACGACCGGACGGCGCAGGTGCGGCGCGCGAACTCCCGGCTGGAACTGGTCGCCGAGATCACCACGGTCCTGTCGTCCACCCTGGACGAGGACGAGGTGCTGCGGCGGCTGGTCCGGCTGGTGGTGCCCGCGCTCGGCGACTGGGCGGAGGTCGACCTGCTCATCCCCGACGGACGCATCGAACGGGCGGCCGCGACCCACCGCGAACTGTCCCCCGCCGACATCGCCCGCCTGGAGGGGCCGCTCCCACCCCTCCCCCGAACCGCTCGCGGCCCGCTCGCACGCGTGCTCCGAGGCGGGACGACCCTGGTCGTCAGCGCCGACGCCGCCCGCGCGTATCCCGATGAGCCGCTGACGGCCGCCCAGCACGAACTCTTCCAGATCATGGACGCGCACACGGCGATCATCACTCCGCTGGCGGCCCGCGGTGAGACCTATGGCGCGCTGACGCTCGGCTACTCCCGTCCCGGACACGGCTACGGCCCCGACGACCGGCTCGTCGTGGAGGACATCGCGCGCCGCACCGGACTCGTCCTGGCCAACGCCCGGCTCTTCGCCGCGCAGCGCAACACCGCCGAGGCCATGCAGCGCAGCCTGCTCACCCCCCTCCCCCAACCGGACGACCTGCAGCTCCAGGCCCGGTACGTGCCCGCCGCACGCGTCGGCTGGGTCGGCGGCGACTGGTACGACGCCTTCCCCCTCACCGGCGGCGCCACCGGGCTGGTCATCGGCGACATCGTCGGCCACGACCTGCACGCGGCGGCCCGCATGGCGCAGGTCCGCAACATGCTGCGGGCCCTGGCCTGGGGCCCGGGCGTGTCCCCGAGCTCCGTCCTGGAACGCCTGGACGCGGTGATGGACGCCGTCAGCGACGCCGAACTCGCCACCGCCGTGTTCGCCCGCGTCCAGAAGACCCCCGGCGGCCACTGGCGTCTGCACTGGTGCAACGCCGGCCACCCGCCGCCGCTGCTGATCACCCAGGACGGCGGCACGACCTTCCTCGACGAGCACGGAATGCTGCTCGGCAACCCCGACCTCACCGGCCGCCGCCCCGACGGCACCCGCGATCTACCGCCACTGTCGACGCTGCTCCTCTACACCGACGGCCTCATCGAGACCCGCGGCACCGACCTCACCGACAGCCTCACCGGCCTACGCCGCCGCAGCTCCCACCTCGCCCGGCTCCCCCTCCCCGACCTGTGCGACCGGCTCCTCGAACAGATGGAGCCCAACGGCGAGGACGACGTCGCCATCCTCGCCGTCCGCGTTCCCGGCTGACCGCCGACCCCCCGCGCACGGGACCGGACACGCCTACAGAGGCTCGCTGACCCAGCGCCACCCGCCGTCCACATGCCGCGCGCTGATCAACTGCGCGCTGCCGGAGTCGGCCACCTCGGCGATCATCCGGATCAGCTCGCGGTGGAAGTCGGCCGGCGGGTGACCGCCGCCCGACGCGCCCTCCAGCAGGGTCACGCTGACCTTCGCCTCGTCGCGCAACTGCACGGTCAATCGCCCGGTCTCCCGCGCACAGCCCGGGGCGTGCGGCCTGTCCAGGGGATCACGGCCGGGTTCGGGGGGCGTCTCGCCTCGGATCCCTGGACGTCCTGGCGGGTCGGGGGGCGGCCATGTCGAGCAGGAGCAGCGCGTCGTGGTCGGGGGTGCCGGGTTCGGCGACGTAGACGCCGAGGCGCTGCCCAGGAGTGCCCTCCACGTCCAGGGATTGGGGGGTGAGGGTGATGGTGCCGACCTGGGGGGTGGTGGAAGGTCTTGCGGGCGGGTTTGCGGCCGGTGACCTCGTAGCGGTCCCAGAGTCCGGCGAAGTCGGGGCTCTTGAGGAGGAGTTCGCCGACGAGGCCGGTGAGGTCGGGGGCGTCGGGTGCGGTGCCTGCTTGGGCTCGCAGGCGTGCGACGCAGCCGCGGACCTGGGCGTCCCAGTCGGGGAACAGGTCGCGGGCGGCGGGGTGCAGGAAGAGGTAGCGGGCGAGGTTGCGGTGTTTGGCGGGCCAGTCGTCCATGCCGGCGTACAGGGCGAGTCCGCCGGGGTTGCTGGCGAGGAAGTCCATGCTGCGGCTGACGATGTAGGCCGGGTTGGGGCGCAGGGTTTCCAGCAGGAGTTCGAGGTGGGGGCGGACGGTGCGGCTGGGCGGTGGCGGGGGTTCGGGGGCGTAGCGGGCGGCGCGGGCGGCGAGTTCGCGTAGGTGCTGGTGCTCGCGGTCGTCCATGCGCAGCGCGCGGGCGAGGGCGTCCAGGACCGACGGGCTGGGCCGGGTCTCCTTGCCGCGTTCCAGCCGCACGTAGTAGTCGATGCTGATTCCGGCCAGCGTGGCGAGTTCTTCGCGGCGCAGTCCCGGGGTGCGGCGCAGGCCGGCGCCGGGGCTGAGGCCGACTTGGTCGGGGCTGGTCTGGGTGCGGCGCGCGCGCAGGAACCGGCCCAGCTCCGGTCCGGTGCTGTCGCCGATGCGCTCTTGTGCCATGCCTTCAGTGTTACACCGCGCTGACCTGCGTAACGGGCATGCGGGGGGCCCTGCCACTACCCCCGAACGACCCGCCCTGTCACCGCGGCCGCGGCCGCGCGAGGCTGGAATCACAGGGGATCACCGCCGGCACCGCGACGCCGGGACGCCCCGTCGATCACTGGCCGGGTTGATTGCTGAACGTCATACCGGCGATGACCCCCATACCGGCAGCCGTGCTGAGGAGGCAGTGGCATGAAGTACATCAAGTTGCGTGACCTGGAGGTTTCTCCAATCGAGCTGGGGGCGATGGGGATGTCGCACGGCTATACGGGTGCGGGTAGCGACGAGGCCGAGTCGATCCGGACCCTGCATCGGGCGCTGGAGCTGGGCGTCACGTTCATCGACAGTTCCTGACCGGGAAGATCCGCTCCACCGACGAGTTCGCCGAGGGCGACTTCCGGCACGGTAACCCGCGCTTCACCGGCGAGAACTTCCAGCGGAACCTGCGCATCGCCGACGAGGCGCAAGCCGTCGCCGCCGAAGCGGGCGCCACCCCCGCCCAGGTCGCGCTGGCCTGGCTGCTGGCCCAGGGCGACGACATCGCGCCGATCCCCGGCACCAAGCGCGTGCACCGGGTGGAGGAGAACACCGCCGCCGACGGTGTGGAGCTGACCGCCGAGCAGCTCGCCAGGCTCAGCGGCCTGCCGCCGGCGACACCCACACCGAAGCCGGCATGCGAATGATGGAGCGCTGAGCGCGCCGCTGCGAGACCGCGGCCCTGCGAGACAACGCCACCCCGAGCATGAGGAGCATGTGATGCGCGCAGCCGTGATGTACGGCGCGGGAGACGTCCGGGTCGAGGACCGGCCCGACCCTGAGATCCAGCAGCCCGCCGACGCGATCGTGCGGGTGGTGCTGTCGTGCGTGTGCGGGAGTGACCTGTGGCCCTACGGCTCCATGCCCGCCACCGACACCGGCCGTCCGATGGGGCATGAGTTCCTCGGCGTCATCGCCGAGACCGGCTCGGACGTGACCGGGCTGAAGGCGGGTGATCTGGTCGTCACCCCGTTCACCTACTGCGACAACACCTGCGACTTTTGCCGCCGGGGATTGCAGTCCTCCTGCCGCCACGGCGGCCGCTACGGCCTGAACGGCGTCGACGCCGGGCAGGGCGAGGCCGTCCGCGTCCCCTACGCCGACGGGACGCTGGTCAAGCTCCCCGTGGGCGTGGACTCTCCGCTGCTGCCGTCCCTGCTGACCCTGTCGGACGTGCTGGGCACCGGCCACCACGGCGCCGTCACCGCCGGTGTCGGGCCCGGTGACCGCGTCCTGGTCGTCGGAGACGGTGCGGTCGGCCTGTCGGCGGTGATCGCGGCCAAGCGGCTGGGCGCCGAGCAGATCATCCTCATGGGCCGCCACACCGACCGCACCGACCTGGGCCGCGACTTCGGCGCCACCGACGTCGTCGCCGAACGCGGTGAGGAGGGCGTGGCGCGGGTCCGGGAGCTGACCGGCAGGGACGGTGCCGACCGTGTCATCGAGGCCGTCGGCACCCGCCAGACGCTCGACACCGCCTTCGGGGCCGTCATCGACGGCGGCACCATCAGCCGCCTGGGCGTCCCGCAGTACACCGACGGCCCGATGGGCTTCGAGATGATCATGCGGAACATCACGCTGACCGGCGGCGCCTCCCCCGCCCGCGCCTACATCGAAGAACTCATGCCCGACATCCTGAACGGCACCATCGACCCGGGCCGCGTCTTCGACCGCACCGTCAGCCTCGACGGCGTCCCCGACGCCTACCGCGCCATGGCCGACCGGCGCGCCCTCAAGGTCCTCATCCGCCCGTGACCCGGCAGTTGACGGCCCGCCCGTCCATGGAAGGACAGACCATGCAGACCATCACGCTGAACAACGGCATCGAAATGCCGATCCTGGGTTTCGGTGTCTTCCAGATCCCGCCGGAGCAGACCGAACAGGCCGTCACCGACGCGCTCGCCGCCGGGTACCGCAAGTTCGACACCGCCTCGGCCTACCGCAACGAAGAGGCCGTCGGCCGCGCGATCAAGGCCGGCGGCGTCCCCCGCGAGGAACTGTTCATCACCACCAAGCTGTGGGTCCAGGACGCCCCCGCCGAGGACAACACCAAGCGGGCCTTCGAGACCTCCCTGACCAGGCTCGGCCTGGACTACCTCGACCTGTACCTGATGCACCAGCCGTTCGGCGACGCCTACGCACAATGGCGCGCGATGCAGGACCTGCACCGCCAGGGCCGGATCAAGGCGATCGGGATCTCCAACTTCTACCCCGACCGCGTCGTCGACCTGGTCGACCACAACGAGATCGCCCCCGCGGTGAACCAGATCGAGGTCCACCCCTTCTTCCAACGCGTCGTCGACCAGCAGATCAACGCCGAACGCGGCGTGGTGATCGAGTCGTGGGGCCCGTTCGCCGCAGGCAAGAACAACCTGTTCACCGACCCGGTCCTCACCGCCATCGGCCAAGCACACGGCAAGTCCGTCGCCCAGATCGTGCTGCGCTGGCTCGTCCAGCGGCAGATCCCCGTCAACGCCAAGTCCATCAGCCCCGACCGCATGGCCGCCAACCTCGCCGTCTTCGACTTCGAACTCAGCGGCGACCAGATGAACCAGATCGCGGCCCTGGACACCGGCGCCACGCTGTACTTCGACCACCGCGACCCCGCAATCGTCGCCCAGCTCGGCAACCGCCGCATCGACTGACCTTCAGGGCAGGGGAAATGGGACCGACCCACAGCCCAGCGCGGCGACCCGGCCGGGTCGCCGCGCACTCCTTGCCGACCGACCCCCTGGCCAAGGAGCAGCGCCCCGCCCGGTCCGTCGGAGAGATCACTACTGGGGGCTGATCGGCTGACCGAGCAGCACACGTGCGCCGGGTACCGGGATCGCTACGGTACGTCACCGATGCGCAGGTCGCGGCCGGCGACATAGGTGCCGGTCTGGTGAAGGTCGTTTCCGGCGACCGCTCCAGAGTCGGCGACCTGAAGGTGGCGCGCTTCGACGGCCTTGAGCTCCTCGACGAGCCGCTCAAGGCGTGTCGCGAATTCAGGATCGGCGTCGATCAATTCAGTGAGGACGTTCTGCAGCGCAGCCCTTCGCCCTTCGTTCTCCGGTTGGGCCTCGGCGCCCTCCAGGATGGTCTCTTCATAGCGAGCGCCTGCAATGCGACCGCGGATCGTTCTGTAAAGTTCGGCGATCCGCTGCGACACGCCATCGGACGCGGCCTCCCCCAAACGCGCCAGACCACCTTCGGCCATCTGACCGAGGTAGGGGACGAGCGCGCCCACCGCCGCGGCGGCCAGAGTAACGGGTTCCATGTGGAGTCCTTTCTTGGGCAGGTCGGCCTTCAGGGAATCCGCAGGCCGAGGCGCGCCATGATGGCCTCGGCCACCATCGCATGGCCGCCTTCCGGATCGATGCCGGCGAGACCGAGAAGCGCCAGGGCCTCCCCATGCGGATCGGCGGCCCGCCGCAGGTACGTGAGCGCTTCCTCGTAGGAACGCGCGGCCGCCTGAACGTCTCCTGCGGCACGTTCGATGTCAGCCCGCTCGCGCAGCGCGCTCCCATGGCCGGTAAGGCTGCCGACGACCTCGAAGTAGCCGATGGCCTCGTTGAGCGCCGCAGCGTCACCGAGGAAGTGCCCTTGCCACATCAATGACGTCCCCAGTCCCTCGTGTTCCGGGACATCCATCGCGGCGAAGATCTGCTGAGCGCTCTGCAATCGGTCAATGTCCTGAAGTGCCGCGCCGAGGTGCAAGAGAGCCCACCCCTTGCCGTACAGGTCACCGATATCCTCGAATGTCCGGAGGGCCTCGCGGTTGTGCTCAACGGCTTCGTCGGTACGCCCATATTGGCGCAGGATTCGACCCAGGTGATTGTGGGCCCAGGCCTGCCCCTGCCGATGCTCGATCTGCTCGAAGAGGTTCAGCGCCTGCTGGTGGTGACGCTCGGCCTCGGTATAGCGCCATTGCGCGCCCCGCACTGAGGTCAGGTTGTTGTGCGACCACCCCTCGGCCGCTCGGTCGCCGGCCGAGCGCAGCAGATCCACCGCTCTGGTCAGGGTCGCAGCGGCGTCGTCGAGATCTCGGCGCCAGAACTGGACGTGACCGAGTGTGCGCAGGACGAGACCCTCACCATGGGCGTCCGCAGCTGCGCGGAAGATCTCCACGGCCTGACGGAGACAGTCTTCGGCTTCGTCGTACCGGTGGGTCTCTCGGTACAGCGTGCCCAGATGAGACAGGACGTCGGCACGCGAGACCTCCGCCCCGGGGACGCCCTGGAGCAGGCTCAGCGCCGCCACGCTCTCCTCAATGGCCTCAGTGAGCCGGCGGCTCTCCCGCAAAGGCCAGGAGCGCATGTGCCGCGCGACACCCAGCGCCTCGGCATCATTGAGCCTGGAGGCGGATTCGACGGCGAGCTCCGCGCCCTCCAGCCAGTCCGCCCAGTGCCCGCGGATCTCGAAGAAGCCCGCCAGATTCGAGACGACGCGCCACGGAACGTCATCGCGTCCGGTGGCGGCCGCCTGCCTGACGATGGCCGACAACGTCGCGTGCTCGCCGTCCAGGCCGTCCAGCGCCGCGGCATACGCGTCACCGTCGGCGGTCCGGCGGCCGTCGACTCCGATATGCCGCCCCCAGCCCGCCGCGGTCTCGAGAGCCCATGCCATCGCACGGTCCACGGCGGCCTCCCGCTCGGCCTGGGCATCCTCGGTTTCGGCCCTCTCCTGCGCGAAGACCTTGACCAGATCGTGGAAGCGGGCCCGATCCTGCCCGACGGGTTCGATCAGATGCGTGTTGAACAGCTCGGCGAGCGTGTCTTCCCATGCTCCGGTACCGTCGACCGCCGCCGCCAGGGCGTCTCCGAAGTCAGAGACCGCGATCTGGCTGAGGAGCCGAAAGTGTCGCGCGGCCTGCGGGCTGAGCTCGCGGTAGCTGAGCGAGAAGCTGGTTCGCAGGTCCAGGTGGTCGGTCTTGAGCAGGTCCAACCGCTCGGCCGCGAGGCGGTCGGCGAACCTCGCCAGCGGCATCCGTCTGCTCGCGGGTTTGGTCAGCTGTGCTCCGGCCATGTGCAGGGCCAGCGGCAGCCCACCGCACAATTCGATGATCCTGCGTGCGGCGACCGGGTCGGCGGCGACGCGGTCGGCGCCGATGCGGGCCTCCAGCAGGGCATAGGCCTCGTCGTCGGTCATGTTACCCAGATCCATTTCCCGGATGTCCTCCAGCTCGGAGAAACTGCGCCGGGACGTCATGAGCACTCCACAATCGGCCCGGCTCGGCAACAAGTCCATAACCTGACGAGCCGATGTCACACTGTCGAGCACGAGGAGCGTCGGTTTGCGCAGCTCAGCGTGGAAGAGTTCGATACGGCCCGCGAGACTGCCGGGGATCCGGCTCTCGGGGACCTCAAGCTGGAGCAGCAGCCGGAAAAGCGCTTCCGAGACGTCCAGCTCCGGCAGCCCCACCTGACTCAGTTCCAGAAACAGCTGCCCGCCCGGATAGGAGGGAGCGACATCCCTGGCCACCTGGAGCGCAAGCGAGGTCTTCCCGCTTCCAGGGCCGTTGAGAACGTTCGCCAGCGGGAAAGGATTGCGATCGTAGTCCATCCACTCACGTAGGCTCGCGCGCTCCGCCGCCCGCCCGATGAACGTCGTTCCCCTGCGGCGCAGACGGCTCACGGGGCTTCTGGGCGCCGGCACCTCCGGCTGGTGATAATGGATGCTCATCGTCCCGATGTGGGTGTCGCGTCCCGCAACGAACTGCCCGTCCTGGTGGATGTCCCGACCCGCCGACGCACCGGAGCCGGACTCGATCGCATCATCCGTCGGGTTCACCATGGGTCGAGTCTCCGTGATCACCAGTGCCTTTGTCCACGCGAGCGAGTCGGGGCAGGAGCGACGGGGGTGAGAACTGTGGGGGATACTCACGGCATGCCCGATTCTCTGCTGCACATCGCCCAAGTATCGGAGCACGCCAGCCCTCTGGCCGAGGACATAGGCAGCACGGACTCGGGAGGACAGAACGTCTATGTCCGGGAGCTCTCCCTGGAGTTGGCCGCCCGTGGCCACCGGGTCACGGTGTTCACCCGCCGCACGTCATCGAACCAGCCCGAGCGGGTCCGGTTCGCTCCCGGCGCGGAGGTGATCCACGTCCCGGCGGGACCCGCCCGCCAACTCCCCAAGGAGGACCTGGCGCCGCTGATGGGCGACTTCGGCGACCAACTGGCCCTGCGCTGGCAAGAGGAACCGCCCGATCTCGTGCACGCGCATTACTGGATGAGCGGCATCGCCGCCCTCGCCGGAGCACGGCGCACCCCGATCCCTGTGATCGCCACCTTTCACGCATTGGGCCTCGAACGGATCGCCCATCACCCTGAGACTTTCAAAGATGATCGCCGAGAGAGAGAGAGAGAGAGAGAGAGAGAGTCGGATCCGAACGCACCGTTGCCCAGGTGGCAGATGCCATCATCGCACTGACACCGGAGGAGGTCGGCTACCTGACCGCCGCGAACGGCGTCCCCTCCTCAAAGATCACAGTCGTCCCGGTCGGAGTGAACCTGACCCGTTTCGCACCACAAGGCCCGGCCTTGGCCCGCAACGGCCGACTGCGCGTGGTCACCGCCGGACGACTCGTCACCCGCAAAGGCGTGGACACGGTGATCAACGCCTTCGCCCGGCTCCCCAGAGCGGCCGACGCCGAGCTTCTCATCGCCGGCGGTCCGCACCGCGCCGCACTCCAAACCGACCCCACGGCGCGACACCTTCGATCCCTCGCCTGCCGGCACGGAGTAGAAGACAGAGTTGAACTCCTCGGGCGGATGCCACATGGAAGCGTTCCCGAGCTCTTGCGCTCTGCTGATGTCTTCGTCTGCGCACCGCACTACGAACCGTTCGGCACGGCGGCCCTCGAAGCAGCCGCATGCGGCGTACCCGTCATCGCATCCGCGGTCGGCGGACTACGCGAGCACGTCCGCGACGGGGTGACCGGCGTACTCGTCCCGCCCGACGACCCGGCAACGCTCAGCCACGCCCTCCACTCGCTCCTCAGCAATCCCGGGAGCCGTACCCGCCTGGGCGCGGCCGGAGCCGAGAACGCGCGTAGCTACGCCTGGCCTGCAATCGCAGACAGAATCCTCGCGACTTATCGAGCACAACTGGGAACCGCCTGACTGCGGTACGGCCGCGATCGCGAAACCGTTCCGTGCCTGAGGCGAGCGGACGGCACAAGCGCTCACCAATAAGACGCTGACCCCGATCGACCGATGCGCCCGGCAGCCCTCGGCACCAAGGGCGAGTCGATCAACGCCTACGCCTGACCAAGGTCCACCACCACGCCAGCGGCCTCCAAGCCGTCTTCACGCCGGACGGGGTTGCCGCTGTGCGCCGGCGAACTCCACCCCGGCCCCGTCCGGGGCCTGACTCACCGCCGCCGCAGCGAACGATGATTCGCCCTCTCCTTTGCTCCAACTGGCGCGAGGAAACCAATCGCCATTCTTCGGGACTGGGGATACTCATGGCGGACGGTTCATGATGGTCTCGGGCCCGCACGCAGACCGTTCGCACGCGGGCCCGGGCTGTCGCGACGGATACGATATGGGTGGCTGGTCAGTCCCCCACGGCGATGCGGTGGACGTCGCCGATCGGGGCGGCGGTGGGCCATGTGCTGTCGGTGCGTGTCGCCCCTCGGACACAAGCACATGAAGAGGCGCCGGGTTTCTGACTCGGCGCTTTTGCGTTCTCGTGGGTTCGATCTCTTGATCAAGCCCGTCCCGCCGGTCGGTCTCGGTCCCCCAAAGTGGGTGCCTTCGATGCCACATTCGGGGGAAGCGCCCGGCAGGCCGGGCCGCGAGGGTGGAGCCATGATTCGACGTCTGGTTCTCGGCGGCACGGCTGCGACCTTCCTGCTCACCGGGTGCGGCAGCGGCTCCGGTGGTGGGACTTCCGGCGGCCGGACGGCTCCGGGTACTCCCGCGGGCACGGACGACCCGGCTCGCCGGCCCATCCAGCTCCAGGTCTCGAAGTGCTTCCGCGCTCATGGTCAGCCGAGTTTCCCCGACCCGACCCAGAATCCCGACGGAAGCTGGGCCGTCCCCAACGTCGGCGGCGCCCAGCCGACGGTGCCGCCGGCCTGTGAATCGCTCGTCAGGAAGATGAAGACGCAGGGCGGCGCACACGGCCGCGGCGACCAGCCGCTCTCGCCCGCCGACATCGCCAAGGCGCGTGACTTCGCGAGGTGCATGCGGGAGAAGGGCATCTCCGACTGGCCGGACCCCAACTCCAACGGCTACTTCGTCCTGCCGCCCAGGCTCGGCCCGCCGAACGGCAAGCGGCTCTTCAAGCAGCAGATGGTGGCATGCAGGTCGTTCGAGCCCGCAGGTGGCGTCCACATGGTCCTGCAGTAGTCCGAGCCCGGGACAAAGGAATGTTCCCGACCACATGGAAGGCGGGGTCGTCGGTGCCGGTCCTTGAGTTGCGCGACGTGCACAAGACCTATCCCGGCGAACCGCCGGTGAGGTCGGTGCGCGGAGTGAGCCTGCGGGTCGAGGCCGGGGACATGCTTGCCGTCCGCGGCGCCTCGGGGTCGGGGAAGTCGACGCTGCTGAACATCATGGCGGCCCTGGACAGGCCGACCAGCGGTTCGGTTCTGCTGGACGGGCGGCCCGTCGAGAAGCTGGACGACCGGGCCCTGGCCGGGCTCCGCGCGCACCGCGTCGGCGTGGTGTTCCAGCAGTTCTTCCTGCTGGAGTCGCTGACCGCGCTCGACAACGTCGCCACCGGCCTGCTGTACCGGGGGGTGCCGAAGCCGGCCCGGCGCAGCGCCGCTGCCGGCGCACTCGAACGGGTCGGGCTCGGGCACCGCGCCCGGCAGCGGGTCACGAAGCTCTCGGGCGGCGAACGCCAGCGGGTCGCGATCGCCCGCGCCCTGGTCGGCCGGCCCGCGATCGTGTTCGCGGACGAGCCGACGGGCAACCTCGACTCGGCGAACGGCGCGGAGATCCTCAAGCTGATCCGCGAACTCAACGGCGAGGGCACCACGCTGGTCATCGTCACCCACGAGGAGGCCGTGGCCGATGCCTGCCGCTCGCGCATCGTCATGAGCGACGGCCGGGTCGTCGGCTGATCACTCCCGCCTGCGCAGGGCTTCGCCCAGCGTGACGACTCCCTGCTGGAGCCCGAAGATGGCAGCCTGCGTGCGGTCCTGCAGGCCGAGTTTGGCCAGGATGCTGGACACGTACGACTTCACCGTCTGCTCACCGATCGACAGCGTCCGGGCGATCTCCCGGTTGGAGCGGCCGTGCGACAGGGCCGCGAGAACCTCCCGCTCGCGCAGCGACAGGCGGCCCAGCGGGCCCGCGTCCTTGCTCTCCCGAACCTCCCGCACCAGGAGCGCGGTCACCACCGGGTCCAGAACGCTGCCGCCCGACGCCGCGGCCCGCACCGCCTCCACCACGCGCTCGACACCGGCCGTCTTCGACACATAGGACGAGGCGCCCGCCCGCACCGCCTCCAGCGCCCGCTCATCACCGGGCGCGGAGGTCAGGACGATCACCGCCGGGGCGCCGTCCTCTCCGCGCAGCGTGTGCAGCACGCTCATCCCGTCCATCCCGGGCATGATCAGGTCCAGCATCACCACGTCGGGACGGATCGCCTTGATCGCCGAGAGCGCCGCCGTCCCGTCCGCGCACTCCCCGACGACCTGGAAGTCGGGTTCCTGCTCGAGGACGAACCGCAGTCCCTGCCGGACCACCTCGTGGTCGTCGACGATGAGGATCCTGATCATCGTCCCCCCTCGGGGAAGAGCACTCGCACCGTGGTGCCCTGCTCCGGCGCGCTCACCAGTTCGAACGTGCCGCCCAGCTCGCCGGCCCGCTCCCGCATCAGTTCCAGACCCAGTCCGTGGCGGTCCGGCGCCGAGCGCGGGTCGAAGCCCCGGCCATCGTCGCGCACCACCACCGCGACCTGGCCTTCGGTCTCGTTCACTTCAAGGTCGATCGTCCGCGACTCCCCGTGGCGCACCGCGTTGCCGAGTGCCTCCTGGACGACACGCAGCACCGCATGCTCCACCTGGGGCCCCAGTTCGAGTTCGCCGATGTCGGCGGTGATCGAGATGTCCAGCCTCTCCTCGTACGCCTGGCACAGTTCGGTCAGCGCCACCACCAGGCCCGCGTCCTCCAGCTCGATAGGCCGCAACTCCAGGAGCATGGCCCGCATCTCCCGCATCGTCCGTGTCAGGGCGAGCTCCATCGACTCGGCCTGGTGCCGCAGGTGCGAGCCATCGGGGAGGGCCTTGCGCAGCCCCCCGGCCAGCAGGCTTGCGGAGAACAGGTCCTGAGAGATCGAGTCGTGCAGCTCGCGTGTGATCCTGGACCGCTCGCCCCGCCGCGCCGCCGCCCCGGCGGCCTCCCGCTCCGTCCTGACCGCGGCTTCGAGCCGCTCGGCCATCGAGTTGAACGACCGCTCCAACCGGCCGACCTCGTCGCGGCCCGACACCGCGATCCTGGCCTGGAGGTCGCCTTCGGCCATCCGCGCGGTGCCGAGCGAGAGCAGCCGGACGCGTCTGATCAACCGGCCCGTGCTGAGCAGGCCGAACAGGGCCCCGACCGGCACGAGCAGCACCAAGATCAGCAGGGCCGGCCGCAGCAGCGATCCCATCTTCCTGTCGTGCTCGGCGCTCCGCGCCTTCTCCAAGGCGCCCGGCGTGACGGAACTCGGCCGCGACAGCTGCCGGTAGGCGATCCCGATCACCCGCGGGCCGGCATGCGACCTGTCCGCGATCTCCACCGGATGCGCGGCCCAGCCGACCGACTGGCCGTCGACCACGGTCATCCCGTTGCCGGAGCGCTGGGTGAACGCGGCCTTGGGCACGTCGGCGGCGTCCATGCCGACGGCCGCCACCACGTGGCCGTCCAAGGTGCCGAGCGCTTTGACCTCGTTGGGCGGAGCGCCGCCACGCGGTTTCACGGCGTCGTCGTCGAATCCGTGCCCGGCCGCGTAGGCGAGCAGGGCGCGATCACTCGCGCCCGGCCGGATCGAGGAGGCGAGGCTCGCTGCGGTGCCCGTGGCGGCGGCGGTCTCCAGGGCCAGCGCCTCCACCTTCGACCGGAGGTTCCGCGCGTCGGCCGCCGCGGCCTGCTGCCGCGCCTTCCGCAGGCCGTCGTCGGCGGACTGGATGCGCGGTACGAAGACGGCGAGGAGGACCGCCTCGACCAGGATCACCGCCGCCGCGGACACGATCACATACGAGGCCGCCATGCGAAAGCGCAGACCAAGACCGGCCATCGACCGACTCCATCACCGAATGCAATGACACCGTCAAATCCTCCCGCTCCGGCGGGACGCGGCGCCATCCGGTCATCATCACGGTACCGGGAGGTCCCCGGCCGGCGGCCCCCCAAAATGGGTGCCGCCTCGGACACATTTGGGGGAAGCGCCAGCGGCGGGGCCGGCGCGAATCTCGGGGCATGACAGAGTGCAGGGTCGCCGGTCCCGGCGCACCGGCTCCGGATCACGGCGTACGGCGGCGGCCGATATGAGCCGCAGGCGCTGGATCATCGTGACGGGCGTCGCGTTGTCCGGGGCGGTCGGCGCGGCCGCGATCACCGTGGCCGAAAGCCGGACGTCCGACCACGGCGGCGCGCCGGTGACCGCGGTGACCACGAGCACCGCGGAGGTGGTCCGGACCGTGGTCGCCGAACGGCAGCAGGTCAACGGCACCCTCGGGCACGCCGGGACCTTCAACGTCGTCTCCGGCGGCCATGGAGTGGTGACCCGGCTGCCCGCGGCCGGTGACGAGCTCGAACGCGGCAGGGCCGCCTTCGAGGTGGACGGCGCGCCGGTGACGCTGCTCTACGGCAGGCGTCCCGCCTGGCGGGGTTTCCATCTCGGCATGACCAAGGGAACCGACGTCAAGCAATTGGAGACCAATCTGCGGGCCATGGGCTACGGCGACGGCGTGACGGTCGACGACCATTTCACCTCGGCGACCTACCGGGCGATCCGCCATTGGCAGAGTGGCGCCCACATGGCCGTGACCGGGACGCTGCCCCTCGGCCGGGTCGTCTTCCTGCCCTCCGCGGTGCGCGTCGGCGGCACCGACGTCAAGCTCGGCGCCCAGGTGCAACCCGGGATCCTCGTCGCGCACGGGACCAGCGACAAGCCCGTGATCAACGTCCAGCTCTCCCCGGCGCAGCTCCCCACCGTCCGGGTCGGCGACCCCGTCGTGGTCACCTTGCCCGACGGCCGCACCCGCCCCGGGCGGATCACCGCCATCGGCGGGGTGGCCTCGACACCTTCGAGCGGCGCCTCCGGTTCCGGTTCGTCGTCGACGACGACGCAGTCGACTGCGCCGGTGAGCATCACGGTGGCCGGCAGCACCCACGGTTTCCTCGACCAGGCCCAGGTGCAGATCGCGATCACGGTGCAGGCGCACAAGAACGTCCTGGCGGTGCCGACCACGGCGCTGCGGGCCCTGCCCGGCGACAGGTACCAGGTCATCGTGGCCGATGGCGCGGCCACGCGGCCGGTCCTCGTCGAGACGGGGCTGTTCGACGAGACGACCGGGCTGGCGGAGGTCAGCGGCCAGGGACTCGCGGCGGGCCAGAAGGTCGAGGTGCCGCGTGACGACGCCTGACCCGCGGCGGAGCGTGCTGCGGGCCGTCGACCTGCTTCCGACCGGCACGCTGGGGCTGCGGTTCCGCAAGCTCCGGGCGCTGCTGTCGGGACTCGGCATCGCCATCGGCATCGCCTCCATCGTGGCGGTGCTCGGCGTCACCCGCTCCAGCGAGTCCCACCTGCTCACCCGGATCGACCAGCTGGGCACCAACATGCTGACGATCGTCAACGGACAGGACCAGTCGGGCACCGAGGCCGAACTGCCGACCGGCACCGCACCCATGGTCCGCCAGGTGCCGCACGTCCGGGCAGTGGCACCGACCGCGCAGATCACCACCGCCGACGTCTACCGCAACGACCACATCGCCGCCGGCCAGACCGGCGGCCGGGCCGTCCGGGCCTGCGACACCACACTGCTGACCACGCTCGACGGCGGTCTTCTGACCGGCCGCTTCCTCGACCCCGGCCCCTACCCGGTCACCGTCCTGGGATACGACGCCGCCACCACGCTCGGCGTCACCCGGGCCGGCGCGGACCAGCGGGTCTGGCTGGGCCACCACTGGTTCACCGTCATCGGCATCCTCGACCCCTTCCCGCTCGCCCCGGAGATCGACCGCTCCGCCCTGGTCTCCTTCGCCGCGGCCACACGGCTCCTCGGCTACAACGGCCATCCCAGCCGCGTGTACCTGCGCGCCGACAAGGACCACATACGGGACGTGGCCGGCCTGCTGGCCGCGACCGCCAACCCGCCGGACCCGTCGCTGGTCACCGTCAGCCGCCCGTCCGACGCTCTCACCGCCCGGCTCGCGGTGAAGGAGAACGGCAACTCGCTGATCCTCGGGCTGGGCGCCGTCGCCCTGCTGGTCGGGGCGATCGGCATCGCCAATGTCATGGTCATCTCCGTGCTCGAACGGCGCACCGAGATCGGACTCCGCCGGGCGCTGGGCGCGACCCGCGAGCACGTCGCCGCGCAGTTCCTCACCGAGGCGCTCGTCCTGGCCGCCCTCGGCGGCGCGGCGGGCGTCGCCATCGGCGCCGGCGTCACCGCGGGGATGGCCTACTTTCGAGGCTGGGCCCCGCTCATTCCATCGCAAGCGCTCTGGGGCGGAATGCTGGTCGCCATTGCGGCCGGCGCCGTCGCGGGACTCTATCCCGCGCTGCGGGCCGCCTACGTCCCACCGGTGGACGCGCTCCGGACCTCCTGAGTCGGCAGGGGTCGGCTTTCTCCTCCGGCTCGGCGCTGTCGCCGGTCGGGCCGGACCATCCGCGCCTTGGAGCGGCTCTGGCGTCCAGCGCAAATGCATTCTTGCGCCCTGCATTGCGCCCTGGACTGTCTGTTCTGGACCAGAGAGCCGGACATTCGGTTCGGCTATGGCGAGGGGTAAGAGATGCGACTGATCGCAAAGATCACCACCACCATCCTGGCGGCGAGCATCGCCGGTGCCGGGGTCACCGCGGTGACCGCTCCGGCGAACGCGGCGACCGGCTCGTGCGGGGCGGGGTACCGCTACCTCAAGGGCAAGAACCACTTCCCGATCAAGCACGGCAAGAAGGTCGGCGGCTACGCCGACCTCTACTACAACGCCGGCAACGGGCAGAACTGCGCCATCGTCCGCGCCAACGGATCGGGCACGTCGCACATCACCGTGCTGCTCTCCAGGTACGACAAGAAGAACTACGCCCCGGAGAAGACCGTCACCGAAGGCTGGGGCAAGAAGCAGAACTTCAAGTACTACGCCGGGCCGGTGAAGATCTGGGCCAAGGGCCGCTGCATCACGGTCGTGGGTTCGTTGAAGAAGGGCTCGGTCTACTACCAGGGCGGCGCCACGAAGGTGCACTGCGGCTAGTCCATTAGGCATCGGCGGCCGGTCCTGGCGGGACCGGCCGCCGATGTCCAGGGTGGCTTTCGGGTCAGGCCGTCTTCTGCTTGCCCGGTGTCAGGACGACGGCCGCCAGGCCGATGGGCACGTTGGCGTAGAGCACCCTCCGGCGCGGCCAGGACGAAGGCGTCTTCCGCACCGACCTCCCGCTCACGCGGCTGGTCAACGTCGTCCACTACGTCCTGCAAGGCGCCGCCGAGGAGGACCGCGCGGGACGTCTGAAGACCAGGGAGACCGGGCGCGTCGTCACCGCCACGGTGCAGTCGGTCCTGGCCGTACCTCCGCCCTAGCCGGACGAGCCGTCAGCCACGGCGGGCCCCAGGAGGTGGCGGGCGAGGGCGGTGATGCCTGCGATCAGCGTCACGGGGTCCTTCACGTGGTCGTGGACGATGGCCTGGTAGACGAGCCCGAAGGCGCCGTGGATCAGCAGTCCGGCGGCCATCTCGGCGTCGATGTCGTGGCTGACGTCACCGGACTGCTGGCCCAGCCGTATCCCCTCGGCGAAGTTCGCGGCCAGCACGGGGGCGATCTGCGCGGCGTCGTCCGCGACGCTGCCGCGCAGCACCACCCTTGAGCGCTCCGGGTCTTCGAACCAGAACCGGACGGTCGAGTCGATGACGGCCGCCGCCGTCTGCCACCACGAGTCCGCTCCCGGCGCGGCCGACTCCGGCGCGGCACGTTCGAGGAGACCGTCGAGCACCGAGCATCGGAGCTTGAGCAGGACGTCGTCCTTGCTCGTGAAGTAGCTGTAGAAGGTCCCCGTGGCCACCTCGGCCGCGCGGGCGATGTCGGCGATGGCCACGTCGGAGAAGCCGCGGGTCGCGAAGAGCCGGGCCGCCGCCGCGAGAAGGTCGGCCTGCACCTGCTCGGCCGGCTTGCTGGTGCGGCGTCGCCGCTGGGGTGCGTTCGCCATCACCCGATGAGTATGAATGAAGGTCGTTCACGTCCCCAACTCCTTGACTGAATGAATGATGTTCATTCATAGTTGCGTGACGGCCGGCCGGCTCGTCCTCACCCGCTCGCTGATCCGCTTCCAGCGTCAGAAAGGCAGTCCGGACATGGCATTGCCGCCTCCCCGGCCCGACACCACGGCGCTCATCACCGGTGCGTCCTCCGGAATCGGCGCCGCGCTCGCCCGCCGGCTCGCCGCCCGCGGCCACGGCGTCACCCTCGTGGCCCGCCGCCGGGACCGCATCGTCGAACTCGCTCGGCGGCTGTCGGAACGGTACGGAGTGCGAGCCGAGGCGCTGCCCTGCGACCTGCTCGATCCCGTGGCCCGTGAAGAACTCCCCGGCCGCGTCAACGATCTCGGGCTACGCGTCAGTGTGCTCGTGAACAACGCCGGAGTCGCCAGCGGCGGCGACTTCACCGATCAGGACCCCTGCCACGAGATCGACATGGTCCGCCTCAACTGCGAAGCCCTTCTCGGGCTCACCAGCGCGTACGCACCCGGCTTCGAGAAACGGCCCGGCGCCGTCCTCATCGTCGCCTCCGCCTCGGGGTTCGCACCCATTCCGCGGCAGGCGACCTACGCCGCCACCAAGGCCTTCGCGCTGTCTCTCGCCGAGGCTCTGCATTTCGAACTGCGCCCGGCCGGCACCAGCGTCACCGCGCTGTGCCCCGGCCCGGTCAGCACCGAGATCGCGGACGGCTCCCCGACGCTTCGGAACCTGTTCGCGCACGCACCGAGGTTCGCGGTCATCTCCGCTGACCGATGCGCGGCCGCGGCGATCCGGGGACTGGAGAAGAACAAACGCGTCGTCGTTCCCAACCCGGCCATCCGGACCGCGTCGTTCTTCAGCCGCAACACACCCCACCGCGTGCTGCTCCCCGCCACCCGGATGTTCTACCGGATGTGACGCACCCAGGGCATCCGGCCGTCCATGCGCCCAAGATCGGCGGATGCCCTTCCCGGCCGGTTCGGCCTCACCCAGAATGGGCCCGTGGCGGATCTGCGGGCGGGCTGGGCGGTGCGGGGCAAGCCCCCTGGCAGTTACGACGAATACCGGGTGACCGGTTGCGGCGGGCCGGACTTCAGTGCCACCGATTACGCGCATATCCTGCGGCATTTCGCGCTCGGCACGCCGTCGCCGGGACGATCGGGGCCAGCCGCGCTGCCATGGATCACGATCAGCGAGGTGCGCGGCGCCGACGACGGAACCCGCATCGGCATCGCACTGGAGGACTGGACGGGCGAGGCCGACGGCGCCGGCCGTCCGATCGCGGAGACTCGCTACTTCTGCGTCCCGTACGAGGCTTTGCGCGCGGCGCCGGTGTCGTATGCGGGACTGTATGAGGCGCTCGCCGCGGCGGCGCCGCCGTTTCCCGCCGACGGCCTCGACCTGCACGTCCCCGCCCTCGACCCGACGGAGCCTGCGGCGACGATCGAGCGGTTCGGGGTCCAGCGGGTAGCGGCGGCGGCGTCACTGCTGCTCGACGGCCCCGTCACCATCACCAATGCCCCCGACCTCAGCGCCTCGGACCGGCTCGCGTTCCTCGACGCCGTCGCTGCTCTGTTGCCGTACGGCTGGCGCACCCGGTTCAGCGCCGCCACCTGGGACCAGAGCGGCAACCGCAACGTGTCCCTGGCGTTCGCGCGGCGGGTCCGCGACCGCACCACCGAGTTGGATTGGCGGACGCCCCGGCTCCCGGAACGCAGCAATGCCGGGCGCGCGTACGCCCGGATGCTCGTCGAGTTGCTCGGAGAAGGGGGCCGCTCGCCTGCAGACGTCATCGCGCATCTCGCGGCGGCGGGCGAGCCGTTGGCCGACGCCGATCCCGGCACCGCGATCCATGTTCTCGGCCGGCCGGTCGCGGTGGTGCAGGACCAGCGCGACCTCGTCGACGTGCGGGAGTTGCTGCGCAGCGGGCGGTACCGAGAGTTGGCGGACGCGCGGTCCGTCCTGTCCGAGCTGATCCGGGCGGACGACCCCGGGGACGTGCCGCTGCTGCGCGGATGCTGGACGGCCATCGCCGGGACGAGCGACGCGCCGTATCGAGAGCTGTGCGGCGCGGCGCGGCGCGTCGTGTGGGGCGGGGCCGCTGCGGTGGACGGGCGGAACGCGGCCCAGTACGTCGAGCTGGCCGGCGACCTCGGCCGCGCCGACGATCTGCTCGCCGTCCTCCTCGGTCCGGCCGGGCGCGGCGAGGACGAGACCGTCGGTGCGGCAACGGCGGCGCTGATCGTCCTCGATGCGGTCGACCCGGCGGCGGCCGCGCGGTGGCCCGCGACGCTCGACGCGCTCGCCGCGAGCCCCGGCGTGTTGTGCGCCCTGATCACGGAACTGGCGTTCGGACCGCCGGACTCGCTCGTCGCCTGGTTCAGGATGCTCACCCGGCATCTGCCCGAGTCGCTGCTCGACCCGTTCTGCGATGTGCTGTTCGTCCCGCTACGTCCGGCCGAGCCGAAAGGCCTGGAAGCACTCGCCGAGCACGGCACCGGCTGCGTGAGCGACCTGGTCACGCTCGCGTCCGATATGCAGCGGCTCGGCTACGTCCTGCCGGGCCTCGCGGACTGGCTGACGGCGCGGGATCGGGTGCCCGCCAACGAGCGCATGCAGCTCACCATCCGGCTGACGCAGGCCAGATCCTCCGAACCCGATGAGCGCGGGGTGCTGGACGGGCTGCTGCTGTGGCTGGGCGCTCCGCCGCGCCACGTCACCGGCGTCCGCGCCGGCGGCCATGAGGGGTACTGGGACGGCTTCCGGTCGGTATGGACGCGCACCATGCCCGCCCCCCGCACCGACCGGCGCCCCGAGATCCTCGCGTCGTGGGTGCGGGCGGGCGGCTGGGCCGGGTCGGCCGGCGGCGCCGACGCCGTCCTGCGGCTCGTCCGCGAGTTGACCGCCGGGCTTCCCGACGAAGGGCGGCCGCTGGCGCGCGCGTTGCTCGCCGCCCGCGCGCGTGTGCCCGGCATCGACCGTGCCGCCATGTACCGGATCTGGTGGGACGAGGCCGTTCGGCGCTGCCCGGAACTCCTAGAGGAGTTTTCCGCGTGACCCCAGAAGAATGCGCGGAGCCCGGGGTCGCTCGCTAATTTTCAATGTAAATTGCACCTGCTCCCCTGACCGGCGCCGTTGGCGACCAAGGGAGCAGGGCCTCTTAGGTGGG
Organism: Actinomadura violacea; assembly: GCF_017573465.1. Taxonomy (GTDB): domain Bacteria; phylum Actinomycetota; class Actinomycetes; order Streptosporangiales; family Streptosporangiaceae; genus Spirillospora; species Spirillospora violacea. The sequence goes on along the minus strand of NZ_JAGEPF010000001.1, from coordinate 376,009 downwards.
ACTGCTGGAGGCAGCCTCAATGGCTACTGTCCGGGGTTCGGACGTTCACGCATCCCCGGGGTTAACCGTTCCGGCGCTCAGTTCGGGCTCCGGGTCCAGGACGCGGGCGATGACCGCTGCGGAGCCGCGCACATCGTCCGCCGTGCCGATCTTCGAGCCCCACTCCCACCAGAAGCAGAGGACGTCGCCGGACAGCGGGTCCGGGTAGCACTTCACCCGCTCGCTGAACCAGCCGGTCTTGGGGTTGACGACCCGGACCCATGCACCTCCCGCCGTGCGCTCGGCCCGGGCCCGCATTTGTTGTTGAGAATTCAACTCCATGGCCAGCCGTTCCAGGAACCCGTAGGGCTCCCTTTCCGGTCCTTGGAGCTCGTCCGCCGATTGGTCGCCGTTGACCAGGCTCATTCCGGTCCATACCTCCGTGGCCGAGATTCAACGTTGCGGTCGGATCTCGATGCGGTGAACAAGTGCCTTCGTAAGGCACCGTCCGGGCATCGCGGGTCACCGCAACATTCACTTCCGGGCCACGCCGGTCACAGGGATCAGGCGGGCGGCCTCGTGGTGGAGTTGACCCAGCGCTTGTTGGTGTCGTTGACGTCCTTTTCGACGCTCGTGAGCTCCACCTTGAACGGGATGCCGGGACGGCCGCCGACCTTGACCAGGAACCTGCCGCGCCCCGGAGGCTCGCTGTCCTCCTTGAGGTCGGGGTTCCAGGACGGCGGCGTCGACCAGTCGACGATCATGCGCTCCTCGATGGACGACAGCCGGACCACCTCGTTCACCATCGGCATCTCGGCCTGCGGCAGCCCGCCGCAGATCACCATGCCGGCGCGTTCGGCGAAGCCCTTGGCCTTCATCCGGTCGGACTCGTCGGCCAGCGACAGCAGGTCGGCCATGGTGTGCGTGATCATCACCTGGCCGGCGCCGCGCTGCCGGTTGAGGCGGGTGAGGGCGTCGACCCGGTCCACCAGGCCGCGCCCGGACCGCAGCACCCGCCACAGCTCGTCGAGGACGACGAAGAAGTGCCGCCGGGGTCCAAGGCCCTCGTCGGCCAGCGCGTGCGCGGCCTCGATCGACGCGAAGCCGTCCGACCAGCACGCCAGCAGGACGGCGGCCTGCAGTTCGGCGTCGGAGTCGTCGATCCCGCTGATGTCGATGCAGACGCCGCCCGGGTTGTCCAGCTGGATCGCGGTGGTGGTGTGGCGCGCGAACGTCTCGCCCATCGGCCCGTCCATCACCCCGAGCAGCGAGGCGTGCAACGGGTCGACGGCCGTGCGGTAACGCACCTCGTCGCCGCGCGCCAGGGTGACCGAGCGGAGCCGTTCGGGCCCGTCGTCGATCACCTTGATGAGGTCGGACAGGATCGGTACGCCCTGGTGGCGCTCGTCCAGCACCCGCAGTGCGGCGTTGAGGACGGTGCGCTCGGTGTCGGCGATCGGCGCCCCGCGCACGATCGTGAGCAGCGCGGCGACCATGTTCAGCCGGCGTCCGTGCGCATCGGCGATCAGCTTGGTCCTCGCCCCTTCGGGGAGCCTGGACGCCACGGCGGCCGTCGCGCCGGGATCGAGCACGTTCAGCGATCCCAGCCCGCGGCCGAGCTTGATGATCTGCCCTCCCATGGCCCGGACCAGGTCGACGTAGTCGGGTTTCAGGTCGCCGAGCACCATGGGGAACACCCCCTGGCCGACAAGGCCCAGCAGCATCCGGCGGATCATGGTCGACTTGCCCAGCCCCGGTTTGCCCAGGACCAGGGCGGACGGGTTGTGGATCAGGTTGGCGCGCTGGAACCACGAGATCGGATCGCAGCACAGCGCGGCGCCGCTGATCAGCTCCCGGCCGAGCGGCACGCCCACCATGGGAGTTCCCGTCCCGGCCGCGAACGGCCACAGCCCGCAGACCTGGACCGTGGTGCCGCGCCACTCCGAAGGCATCTCCACGTAGGAGACCCGGCCTCCGCCACGGCGGGCGAAACCCCTGTACCCGGGTACGCGTACGCCCTTGTCGGTCTTCTTGTTCTTGTCGTTCTTGTTGTTCTTGCGCTTCTTCCCGCGCTTCCCGCCCTTCCCGCCGCTCTCTTCGGCCGGCGGCTCTCCGTCCAGAACCGATTCCTCCGGACCGCTCACAGGGACTCCCTCACCAGCGCGGGAACTTGAAGATGCTCAGGAAGCACGATCCCGACCGGAAGCGCGGCCGCGAACGCCGACGCCTGCGAGCCGTACATCCGCCGCAGCCGCAGGCGCGCGGGAGCCGAGAGCGTGTCGACGGCCGCCGCCGCGACCGGAAGCTCCTCGGCCGAGTGGACGGTGGCGGTGACGAGGATGGTGAACCGGGTCACTCCGGCGCCCCTGGCCTCCTCGATGGCCGACTGGTCGCTCTTGATGACGTCGATCTCGCTGCGGGCGGCGCTCGCGGCCCCGTCGAGGCGGAACCGCGAATCCTTGCGGTCCCGCTCGACGATCCGGGCGGCGGAGGCGGGATTGTGCGGCCGGTAGAGGAAGGTGACGCGCTTACGGGCGATGTCGGGGTGCGGCGCCACCAGACCGTTCATCACGCTGGACAGCACCTCGCCGCGAGGCGCCTCCGACATGCCCCACGTCACGGAGCAGCCGCTGTCGTGAACGTAGTGGTCCCAGGATTCCTGCGCCGCGACCGGCCCGGCGTTCTCCCAGTGCGCCGATTCGCCTTCACCGGACTCGATGTCCGACTGCGCGCCCGGGTCGTAGGCGATCCGCACGGCTTCGGCGAGCTGGTGGGCGGTCATCGGGCGCGCGGATCCGGCGCCGGTCATCTCCAACCCGGAGATCAGCCCGGGGATGCGCATCCCGATCTGCCGCACCATCGCGTCCTGGTCACGACGCTTGCCGCCGAGATGCGGCAGGGTCGCATAGGTGACCGCGATACGGGTGGAGACCCTGGCGCTTCCGACCGGGTAGTTCCACACGATCTCTTCCAGGGCCGCCCGGGCCAGTTCCGGAGCGTTCGGATCGGTATTGGCGTAGACCTCCTGCCGGAGACGGTGGCCGAGGTCGGGCGCCGTCTCGATGGTCACGCTCGCGCCGACCAGGCCGGGCTCGTAGGCGAGTGCGGCCAGCCAGTGCCCCCAGTGGGCGACCCATACGTCGATCTGCTCCTGATCGACCAGCGCCGCCCCGTCGGCGTTGCACTCAAACACCACGGTGTAGTGCCTGGTCGCCGGGACCACCACCAGGGCGAACGGGCGCCCGTAGGAGTCGTGTCCCTCCACCAGGCGGGAGGCGGCGAGCAGCCCCGGGAGCCGGCACGAGCCGTGGGAGACGACGCCGAGAGGTCCCGAGCGGTAGAGATGCCACCCCTGGGAACGGCCCCACCACCAGTTCGACCGCGCCGTGAGCGACTGGAGCGCGGTCCTGCCGTGCTGGTCCTGGATGACCAGGGGAAGCATGAGCAGTCCGAGCACGCCGGCACCGATCAGGCCGGCCACCGGCATCACCGTCGCGATCAGGGTGACGATGATCAGCCCTGCCATGAGGATCAGGGTGCCGGCCAGTCCCAGCCGCCCGATTCCCGGCGAGACGGGTCTACGCCAGTTCCCGTACGTGGGTTCGCGATAGTCGGAAGGCACGTCGGCTCACCTCATTCCTATGTTCCCGAGTTGCCGGTCGGACCGGAAGTGTTTTCGCCCCCGCCGCCTCTGCGGCCGGTTCCGTCGTTGCCGCTCGGGCCGGACCCGTCACGGGGGATGATGATCCTTTGATTGGCGTTCTGGTTGGGGTTGGCGCTCTCAACGGGAGCTTGGAAGTCCCGCGCCCCCCAACCGTCGACCGGACCGCGGACGCCGTCCGCGACGTCCCGGGGTCCGCCCCAAACGGGCGCGCCGCTCGGGCTGGTGTAGGCCGTGCGGTTCTGAGTGCTCGGGCCTGGAACCGTCCCGCTTGTCGAGGTACCCGGGGCCCCGGTCGTCGAGCTGCCCGTAGGGCCGTTGGCTCCGGAGGTGCCGGGGACACCCCCCGTGCCGGGAGCGCCGCCGGCCCCGGGAGCACCCCCAGTGCCGGGAGCGCCGCCGGCCCCAGGAGCACCACCTGCGCCGGGAGCACTGGTCCCAGGTGCGCCAGTTGTCCCGGGAGTACCGGTCCCACGTGGACCGCCTGCCCTGGGAGTACCGGATCCGGGAGTGCCAGGTCCAGGCGTCCTGCGCGAGGGCCTGGTGCCCCCGGGAGTACCAGGCCCCGAAGTAGTGCGATTGCCGGCTGTGGTGCGGTTGCCGCCCGTAGGACCGAACAGGAAGCTCCTCAGCCTGCCTGCCCCTTGCCGGGCGCCCGTCACGACGTTGTCACCCCTGACGGCGTTCAGGGCACTACCGCCGAACATGAAGTGACCGACCTGGCGGAGGCCGAAGAAGCTGTTGTCCTCGGCGACCTGAGGCATGACGGCCCGCAGCGTGGCCGGTAGCGCGAAAATCGCGCCACCGACGAGAGCGAGGCCGAAAAGACGGTCCGCTTTGCTGCCCGACTGCATCAGGTCCAACGCCGCAGCGTAGATCGTTGCGGCGACCGGCTTGAAGAGAACCCACGAGATGAGCCAGCCGACGCTTCTCTTGTAGGCACGGTTCCCGTAGGAGGTGAACCTCGTTGCGGCGATCGCCGGAAGTGTACCGACCAAGATGATGAGAGCGCCGCTCCGGAACAGCATCAGAACGAACTGCACCAACGAGGAGATCAGCGCGGCAATCGCGAAGAATCCGAGCAGGAACATCGTTCCTGTGCCATTAAAGAAGTTGAGATTGTCAAGCCAGTTCGCGGTCCAGTCCCCGTCCTTCGGTGTCACGTCCTGGAGGATCCACGTAGAGTATCTGTCACTCGCGATGCTCGCCAGGTTTACCGCGGTGGCCAGAGTGAAAACGACGATGGCCAGCTCAAAGAAATGCGAGATCGCTTCTCGGAAAGGTTCGCCCTTGCGCTGGATGGCGACCCGGAACGCCGCGACGAGAAAGCCCGCCATCGCACCCAAGAAGGTGAACAGGTTGGTGTGCTCGCGCAGCGAGTTAAGTACGCCGCCCTCGCTATCGCCGCCAAAGTTGACACTATAAGCGGTGTCGCTCATCCACCATGTCAGGTTCGTCTGGAGGCTTTCGAGCGCACCCTTGGTGACCCCCTTGATGAACCAGAGGGTCATACCATTAAGAATGCTTTCGATGGGATCCGAACCGGGCTGGCTCACCCAGCCGGGCGTGAATGGATCCGGTGCAAACAAGACGAACCTCCAAGTCAAGCCGGTCGCCCAAGAAAAGGAATGCGATGAGAAGTTGCCGGGCACCGTCACCGGAGTCGCAAGTAACCGTCGCCCTCAGTCGCGCCCGGAAACAGCCTGTCGTCCCTCTTTGGCTTTCTGTCGCGTTCCAATCCGCCGCCGGATCGCATCGGGGCCGAACTCTTTCTTCGCATCACGGTCGACGTGGCCCTCCGCCGGACGGGGCGTGGCCATCAGGCGCCTAGAGTGGATCGACCACAAGACTGATGAAGGCGAGGGCGAGTCCGGAGCCCGCGACGACGCACGCGATCATGACCCAGGTGAAACCGGTGGCGTGCGCGCCGGCCTCACCTCTCTTGTGCTTGATCGCGGCCTTGGCCCCGACGATCACGATCCCTACCTCACACCCGACCAGAACAGTCCATTTCAAATAGCCGAGCAATATCTTGATCGGTTCGGCGGTTGCGCCTGCTTTACCTGCATGGCGCTGGGACAGGACAGGCCTGTCGTTGATGTCCGCAGGGTCGCCGCCGGGAGGTTTTATTCCATTTGGCTTTCCTATGTCGAAAACATTCTTGTCGCCTCCTCCTGTACTGAGCTTGCCGCCGGTGTCGGCAACGCACTGGTTGCGAGCCGCCGCCGTCAGGTCGGTACAAGGATCCTTCGCCGGCTTATCATTGCCCTTTTCACAATAATCTCCAGCCGGCCCCGGCACGGACTTGCAAGCATCACCGTCCGCGCCTTTGCAGTCGGAGCTGTCCTTCCCGGATTTCTGTTCGCAATAGGCGTCGGGAAATCGAGCAGTGGTACTGGTATTGCACCACCCTTCCCCGTGATCTGTGATCAGGCAGACCTTGAATCTGTACGTCTTGTTCTTGTCATAATGAGGAATCGCCCTCTCCTGGCAATGCCCCTTTCCGCCTTCGTACACATAGGCCACCCCGCTCGACCCGTCGAAGATCTTGGCGTCCACGGCGTGGTCGTCCGCCTCGTGGTCGCAGATCCTGATCCGGCCCTTGTTCGGAGCCCATTGAAGGTAGCCGCCGGGATCTGAGTCACGGGTGTGGATCGATTCCGTCTTGCACCAGTAGCCGTCATTGCAAAATGCAGGAGGGAGAGGAGACCCAAGGCGGGCGGTGGCCGACGTCGCCGCCAGATCACCCGCAGCCGGAGCGAGGGGAGCCGCCTCAGCGGTGCGCACACCGAAAAGGCTGATCACGCTAAGGCCGATCCCCAGCATCATGACGACGGCAGGCAGGATCATCATGCACCGACGCGGCGATGATGTGCCCTGCCGCGGCCCTCCGCGTGCTGCGCGGACGGGCCGGAAGGTCATCAGCCCCCACCCCCGGCGAGCGACGACACGATCTGGTGCGCGGTCATGATGACGACGGTGGCGAACCCCACGATGGCCATGCTTCCGACATGGCCGCCCCCTTCGCCCCTCTTGTGCTGAAGCGCCATTCTGGCGCCGATGACGATGAATCCCACCACGCAGCAGAGAAGGGCGCCCCACATCCCCCACTGGACCATCTTGAACAGCGCGGCCTTGAACGGCGGTTCTGAGGAACCACCGGGATCCGGGACCACGTTCGTGCCGGGGTCGGCGGATGCCGGTGGGTCGTGGGGTCCGGCGAGGGGAAGGAGGTGTGACACATGGTGGGCCAGGGCGGCCGTCTGCGAGATCATCACATCGAGCATGCGCGTCCTCCAAGATGACGTGGTTGAGACTTCGAGCCGGCCGCGTGCAGGCCGATGACGGATCGGCGTGCTCCGGGAGGCACGGCGCGGAGGAGCCGGAGCCGTTGGTGCACGCGACGGGGAACGTCCTGGGCCGTCCAGTGGGATCGGCCACCGGACAGTGCCGGACGGTTCCGTCCGGGGTTTCCGGTATGGGGCACGAGGACGGCCAGGGCAGCGGCCGGCTCCTTGATGACCTGGAGAGGAAGGGAGCGCGGGAACAAGGCCGATGCAACCGGCGAAGGCCCGGCGCACCCGGCGCCGGTGCCGCCGGACGTCCGCCGTGGTCGGGCTGTGTCCGCCACTCGCATGATTGATGGCCCCCTCTCAGAAGGGGCTCACTCCGCCGGCCAGGGCTGGACCGACGAGACGAGCACCTCCCGAGCACCGTTCTGCTCTACGTTCAGAACGGTCCGCGAGCCGGTGTGATCGGCAACCATCGGGGGACACAAAATCTGGCAGGAAACTCGGCGGCGCGCGGAAGTTCCGCGAGGCGGACACCCACCGTGAACGTCCTGACACCGATACCGGACCGGCCGGGCGGCTCGAGCCCGGCCGCACTTCCCTGATCAGCCCGGAAACCGGTGACGGAACCCCAGGTCAGTTATCCGGCCCCGCGGAAATCGCACCGGCCATGTCGCGGATCAGACGTGAGTAGGCAGAGGGAAGTTTCACCGCATTCGGAGGTTCACCGAGACGGAAACCCTCCACCCACGGAAGGTCCCACACTTGGGGCACGCCGCCGGTGATCAGCTGCAGGAGATCCGTCAGCGGCTTCGGACGTTTCCCGGGGGCGTCGGCGACCACCACGAGGCCGAGCAGCTGCACGCTCGGGAGCCCCCGCGCGGCCCACTGGCGCATGGCCGCCTGGGCGGCCAGCAGTCCCGACGCGTGGCCGCGTGCGACCAGCAGCACCCGCGATCGTCCCTGCGGTACGGGTACCGGCCAGTAGCGTCCCGCGCTCCCGCAGGCGGGAAGAAGGGCCGCAAGGGTGGACGCTCCGGCGCCGCCATGACATGAGGAGAGCCAGAGAGCGGGGCCTTGACCGCTGTAGGTGACCACCCCGAGCGCGCTCTTCGGCGAAGGCCCTCGCTCCGCCGGGACGACCCCCTGCGCAACGAAGGCTCCAGCTGGGCGCACCTGCTGCTGAGAGGGATACATCGCTGTGCCCGGCGCGCTCCCCGGGGCGGCTTTCCCGCGCGGTCGGGCGCCGCTCGGCGATGGTCGCATCACCATGCCCCCTAAGAGAAGTTGCGAGCCGCTCCGCACGTTCGAGGTCGACCGTGCGCCGGTCACCGGCATCGTCAACCGACGAGACGCTCGGCTCTCCGGCTCCTGCGCGTCGCCGCGGCTGCTCCATCCTACGGTCCGGACGGTGGTTCGCCGCGCTCGCCGGAGCCCGGTCCCACCGCCGGGACGAGCACGGCCGCCTGAAGCGGCTTGCATAACCGCCCGATGACCGCACTGTCTTGATCGGCGGGTCACAGGGGAGGTGGGACATGGCGGGAGGGCAGGCCGACGGCGCCGGCTCCGCGCTTCGCCACCACGGCGGGAGATCGGCGGTGTCACCACCGATCGCACGGTGTCGCCTCACCGACCGTTCCAAGAGCAGTGCCCAATGAGAAAAGTCTTTTGGCTGAGGCTCATAGCCGGGCTGGGCTGCTCGGGGTCCGCCGTCCTTGTGGTGCTCCTTTGCGTTGCCGCGGTCGTGGTCGCCAAGATGCAAGAAGACCCCCTCGGCATCCTTCCTGCCTGTGCCCCGGCGAATCCCGCCGGGCCGGATCTGCTGAGCAACGCGCCGAAACCGAAACCCTCGAAGACGGGCCCGAGCACGCTGCCCGCCGCTTACACCATGAGTTCCGGCGCTGAACCGCTCGGCGGCGGGACCGTGCGGAACGTCGCGCTGGCGCGCGGAAGCTCCGCGAACACCATTCCCTCGAACTACCTCAAGTTCTACAAGGCCGCGTCCGTGGACCCGAGGTTCGGCGGAATCCCCTGGTATGTGCTCGCCGGGATCGGAAAGGTCGAGACCGACCACGGCCGTTCCACTCTTCCGGGCGTGCATTCGGGGGAGAACTACGCCGGCGCGGGCGGCCCGATGCAGTTCCTGCAAAGCACCTGGATCGACAATAGGATCGACGGGCCCGGGCCGGACGGCAAGCCCAACGGCACCGAGAGCCGCTACGACCCGGCGGACGCGATCTTCACCGCCGCCAACTACCTGCACAAAAGCGGCGCGCCCTCGAACACCAGGAAGGCGATCTACGCCTACAACCACTCCTGGTCCTATGTGGACCTGGTGCTGTCGTGGGCCAAGAAGTACGGCGGGAACGACTTCTCCCTCGACAATTCCAACAACGCCGGGATGGCGTGCAGCGGCGGCGGGTTCGGCGAGGGCGGCAGCTATGCGCCCGGATCGGTCTGCCGCGACGCCGCGGGATTCGTCGCGGGCCACATCACGAAACGGATGGCCTGCGTACGGGACCAGATCAAGACCAAGTTCACGGTGCCGCGCGGGATCGGCTGCTACCGCGCGGACGGCGGCATCCCCGGCGGCGGCGAGCACCCCCTCGGCCGCGCCTGCGACTTCATGATCAGCTCCGGATCGCCCAACGCCGACGAGGTCAAACTCGGCTACAGCATCGCCAACTGGGCCAAGGCCAACGCCAGCCGCCTCGGGATCGACTACATCATCTACCGCCAGCACATCTGGAACCCCACCCGGGCCCGCGAGGGGTGGCGGCTGATGCCGGACCGCGGCGGGCTGACGGCCAACCACTACGACCACGTCCACATCTCCGTGCTGGCGGGCGACAAGTTCAACGCCTGACCCGCAGCACGCCTTCGCGCACGACTTCAGGAGGATCCCATGGCCGCCCCCGGCCGCCCACCGCGCGCCGCTCTCGTCGCCGCGCTCCGGCTCGCCATGACGGCGAAGGCCTGAGCGGATGGCCGACCAGGAACGAGCGTCCGTACCACGGCCCGGGCTCGGCTGCGTGGCGGTCGTGGCCGTAGTGCTCGCCTTGGCGTACGTCCTTCCGCAGCGGTTGAAGTCGGACGGCGGCAAAGCGGACGCGCCGTCCGTCCCCTCCGCCTCCGCTACGGCCCCGTCCGCCCCGGCCGCGATCGCGCCCGCGCCCACCGCCACTCCGCACGGCGGCCTCCCCGACCCGAAGACCGTCGACCGCGGTGACGCGACCGCGGTCTCGCGGGCGGCCGTCCAGGTGATGTGGACGGTCGATGCCGCGGGCGACCGCGACCAGCTCGACGCCTACCTGCGAGCCAGGCCGTACCTGTCCGCGAAGTACGCCAAGGCGCTGAACGCCGAACCGGTCGGGGCGGTGCCCTCCCTCTGGCGCGACCACCGCGCCTACGCCCGGGTCCGCCTGACGCTCGAGGCCATCGAGGACGGTGTCGGCGCCGACACCGCCACCACCGCCCATCGCCAATGGGCCGTCACCGTCACTCCCACCGGCCGGGACGGCTGGAAGGGGGCGCCCGTCCACGCGACGGCCTTCGTCACCCTGGCCCGCGGGAACGACGGCGGCTGGCAGATCTCGGAGGTCACCACGGCATGACCAGGGCGAGGCTCATGGGCACCGGCCGGCAGTTGCGCTCGCCGTGCCCCGGGAACGGGCGCATCCGGACACCACGATCGAGGAGGTTCTGTGGCCGGTAATGACGACGATGACGTGTACACGCTCTTCATCGGCATCGGCCTGCTGGTCGTGCTGCTGGGCGGAGCGAGCAGTTTCCTGACCTGGCTGGCGGGTCAGGTGTCCGGTGTCATCACGGGCGGTGGGTGGCCGGACTCCGACCCCACCGACTGCATCGGCATCGCCTTCAGGCTCCTGACCCATCCGAGCGATCCGCACAGCGCATGGCCGCCCGCCGCCGCGGCGGCCCTGGGGTCCGCGCCGATCTTCTTCTCCCTGCTCTTCGTGTTCCTCGCGGTGGCGGCGGTGGGGACGTACTTCCTGGTACGGCTGTTCCTCAACTTCCGGCGCCGCAGGACGGTCCGCCGGTTCCGGCTCGGCTACGCCTCCGGCTGGGAGGTCCGCAAGCTGCTGAGCGCCCAGCGGGTGCAGAGCATGGCCTGGCAGGTCCGTCCGTCCACGCACGGGCAGCCCCCGCGCTCGATCCCGCCGGAGGAGGTCGGCTTCTACCTCGGCAAGGACATCCGGTCCCGGCGCAAGCTGTACGCGTCCATCGAGGACATGGCGATCTTCATCTCCGCGCCGCGGCAGGGCAAGGACGTGCACTTCGTCACGCCGTTCACCATCGACGCCCCGGGCCCCGTCATCGTCACCTCCAGCCGGCGGGAGACGTTCATCAACACCGCCATGATCCGGGCGCAGTACGGCGAGGTCTACGTGTTCGACCCGTGGAACTGGACCGGATGGCCGAACCGCATGCGCTGGTCACCGCTGCAGGGGTGCGAGGACCCGAACGTGTGCGCGGTCCGGTCCGGCACGCTCGTGGAGTCGAGCGGCTTCTCGATCGGCCGGGAAGGCGGCACCGTGCTCAGCGGCGTCATCACCATCATCCGGTGCCTGCTGCACGCCGGCGCGATCGGCAGGGTCAACTTCCGGGAGGTGATGCGCTGGATCTACGAGGCGAACGGGGAGGAGGCGCTCGAGATCCTGCGGCAGGGCGAACGGGAAGGCCGGACCGCCCCGGGGTACACGGGGCAACTGGAGTTCAACATGCGGAACGAGGGCCTGTGGCCCGGGGTGATGCAGGTCATGCATGCCTTCTCGCATCCCCCCGTCCTGGAGGACTGCTCGCCGGAGCCCGGGGAGGAGTTCGACTTCGCCAAGTTCCTCAAGGGCCGGAACACCCTGTACTTCGTCGCGAAGAGGCAGCCCGACTGGGGCGGCATCGCCCCGGTGGTCACCACGATCCTCGAACAGTACTTCCGGTCGGCGCGCGGTGCGGCGATGAAGAACCCGACGGGGCGCCTCGACCCGCCGCTGACCTTCGAGCTCAACCAGGTCGCCGACGTCTTCGTGTCGGGCGGCCTGCCGACCTACATGGGCGAGTCCGGTGGGTACTCCATCTCCGTGCACGTCTACCTGACGTCACTGGCGGAGGCCCGCGCCAAGTGGGGAGCGGACCGCACCGCGGCCCTGCTGGACAACGCCACCATGAAGATCATCTCGGGCGGCGCCGGCACGATCAAGGACATCTCCGACCTCTCCGACCTCGTGGGCAAGCACGATGGGAAGCAGATCCTCAGTCCCGAGGAGCTGCGGACCATGCGCTTCGGCCGCGCCGTCGTCGTCGCCGGCACGGCCCGGCCCGTCGAGATGTGGCTGACCCCCTGGTGGAAGCGCAAGGACAAGGACTCCATCGCCCGCGCCAAGGCGCAGGTCGAGGCGATGATCCAGCAGATGCACGCCCCGCCGCCGCCGCCCGCTCCGCCGTCGCCCGATGATCCGCCGCCCCCCGTCAGGGTCACGGCGACCGTCACCGTCCCGCCATCCGACACCGCAACGGACACGAGCGCCGGCACCGCGACCGACACCGCGACCGACACCAGCGCCGACACCGCATCCGGCACCGGCACGGCACCCGCGGCCGGCAAGGCACCTCGAAGCGGAGCCGCGTCCGGCACAGGCGCCGGCACGCGGGGTGACGATGACGACGGCGACGACGACTCGGCGATCGTGTGGTGACGACGTCCCGGGTTGCGGCGGAGGCCGGCGGCCGGACGGTCTTTCTGACGCCGATTCTGCGGGAGCACTGAGGAAACTGTGATGGTCACTGCGCCCAACGTCATCGTGGCGGGACATGCGGCCCTCGCGCGGAAGCTGCGCGCCACCGGACGGTTCCCGGCGGTGTTCGACGTCGCCTCCGCGACCGCGCTCCGGGAGCTGTCCCAGAGCGGCAAGGTCGGCTCCCCGGCCACGTTCATGTTCGGGCCGGACTTCGGCGAGGACCTCCCCGACGCGGGGGTCCCGGTGCTCGCCAACGGGCTGGCGGCGAGCGGGTTCACCGTGCTCGTGCACTCGGTCTTCAGCGAGCGCGGCGACGTCTTCGACCCGCGGGTGATCGCGGACATGGGGCCGCTGACCATGGGTGAGCTGCTGGCGCTGCTCACCCGGCCGAACGCCCGGCCGGCCCCGCGGCGTGAGCCCCCGGCCGAACCGCCGCCGCCCCCGCGGCGCGAACTCCTCATGGAGCCGCCGCCGGAAGCGTGGACGGCTCCGGCTCCGGCTCCGGCGCCCGAGCCCGCGCCCGCGCCCGCCCAGGCCGTCGCCACGGTGATCGAGCCGCAGCCCGCGCCCGCCGAGGAACCGCCTGAGGACGACTACCAGGACGTCACCGCACAGCCTTCCCCCGTCCCGGAACCCGCCGAGGTCACCGACTGGGACGTCGATTCGGTGGATGAGGGGGACGAGCTCCCCGACGCCCCCTATCCGACCCGCGAGCAGCGGACGGTGGAGAGCCCCGAGCAGCACGGCCGGCCGGAGGGCGGGGACGACCACCAGTACGTTGCCGCATACCCCGCCGAAGCACCGGGCCCCGCCGAAGCAGAGAACCTCGCCGGGCAACAGGGCGCCGCCGAGTGGATGTGGACGGAGACCGCGCCGGAACCCGAGCATTACACCTACACGGCGCCCGAGCCGGACCCCTACGCCTACACGGTGCCGGAACCCGATCAGGTGGTCTACACGCCGCTCGGGCCCGGGCCGCATGCCGGGCCGCCGCCGGAAGGCGGTCCCTACGGTGCTCCGCCGCAGGGGCCTCACCAGCAGAGTCTCGTCCCGGTGCCGAAGCCGCCGCGGTCGGGCTCGCGTCGCGGCAAGATCGTGCTGATGGCCGGGGCGGTGCTCGTGCTCGTCGCGGGGCTGACGGCGGCGGCCGTGCTGACGGCCGGGTCCGGGAACCCCGACCGGCACCCCGCGGCGGCGGCCACGCCCGCCGGGTCCTCCCCCGCGTCCGCGTCACCGCCCGCGGCGGCGGTGCCCACGTCCAGCCCGACGGCGGTGCGGCCGGCCGAGCAGTACAAGCCGGCGAACGTGCGGATCGTCGACAGCCGGGTCTCGATCGAGGTCAGCTGGAAGGACGCCACCGGCGGCAAGGCCTCGTACTACGTCGTCGGCGGCCCGCAGGGGCAGCGGCCCTCGACGCTGGCCAACACCCAGCCGGGCGCCACGAAGGTCGTGGTCGCCGCGCTGAACCCGAGCGTGGAGTACTGCCTGACGGTCGTCGCGGTGGTGGACGTCGACCGGGTCGCGTACGCCAAGCCGGTCTGCACTCACCGCGGCAAGTGAGCGGGCCGAGCGGCCCATAGCGGCGCGCGCGGGTCCCACCACCAGGTGAGGCGGCGCGGGATCGGCCGGGTGCGCCGCAGCCCGGTGGTCAGGGCGCGGACCTCCGCGACGGTGAACGCCGCGTCGTCCGGGGTGACCGCCCCGCCGAATCCGGCGGCGTCGACCAGGACGGCCAGCCGGTGCAGCCGCTCGGTGTCGGCGTCCGGCAGTTCCCTGGCGAGCCGCTCGGTCATCTCGGGGGCGGTGGCGGACGCGGGGACGGGCAGGCCCGCGATGCGCATCGACACCTGCATCTCGGTCCATGCGGACAGGATCCGGGCGGACGGGGCGCCCCGGCGCAGCCGGCGGAGCCGGATCGCGCGCAGTGACGGGACGCCCAGCAGGAGGGCGAGCAGGACGAGCAGCGGGAGCCCCACGAGGACGGGCAGGAGCAGTGTCCCGCCGGTGCCCGAACCGTGGCGTCCGTGCCGGGTCGTGCCGCCGCCGGTGAGGTCGTCGGACGTGGCCGAGTCCGGGTCGGTGCCGTCGTCTTCCGGCCGCTCGCTGGCGCGGGGTTGCGCGGCGGCCTGCGAGCGCTTGCGCGGGTTCGGGTCGAACGGCACCCAGCCGAGGCCCTCGAAGCAGATCTCGCCCCAGGCCACCGCGTCGCCGGTGCGGACGACGCGGTCGGTGCCGCCGGTACCCGGCCCGAATCCGACCACCACGCGGCTCGGGAGCCCGGCTTCGCGTGCGAGGACCGCGAACGCGCTGGCGAACTGCTCGGACGTGGCGCCGCCGCCCTTCTTGCCCGGTGCGACCAGCAGCCGGGCGAGTTCTCCGTAGCCGTGCCCGCTCGGGGCGCCCGGCTGGAAGGTGTAGGAGTCGCGCAGGTATTCGGCGAGGCGGGACGCGCGCTGGTACGCGGTGCCGTCGCCGGCGGCGGAGAGGGCGATGTCGGCGAGTCTCTTGGGCGCGCCGGGCGGCAGCCGGAGGTAGCGCTCGTATCCGGAGCCGGAGGCGGTCTCGGCGCGGGCCGCGGGGCGGTCGCTCCAGTCGGGGACGTTCCCGGTCGCCGAGTAGGTCCGGCCGGCGACGGGGCCGTCCGAGGAGAGCAGCGTGCCGGATTCCTCGTCGTCGCCGACGCCGATCCCGTTCACCCGGGTGGGGGTGCCGGGGACCGGCACCCACTCGCCGGGCAGGCCGCTGACCGAGACGCGGACCGTGGTCGGCGCCGTCTTCGGGGGCGTGTCCCTGGCGGGCGGCAGGACGGACCCGCTGGGGCGGTAGGTGCTGTCGGGCAGCCACACCGGTCCGGTGAACTCGCTGAGGGCGACCCACCGCAGGCTCGTCTCGGGTCCCTTCACCTGCATCAGGGGGGCGTTGGGTTCGGCCGACCAGGTCGACAGGTAGGACAGGGGGTTGCGCAGTTCGACCGGCGTCTGCGGCGCGGCGGCCCGGCGCGGGTCCGACGCGCGCGCCGACAAGCTCTCGAACGCCCCGGACGCGGCGGCCGCGTACACGGCGCCGGGCAGTGCGACCACGCAGGCCGCGGCGAGGGCCACCGCGCCGATGCGCGCCCGCCAGCGGCGCGGACCGGCCGCGGGTCCGTGGCCCGGCAGCGGCACGGCGAGCCCGGCGCGGGCGGTGTCCGGACGGGCCTCGGGAGCGGTCGCCAGCAGCACGGCCGCGGCGACGGCGAGCAGGGCGGCGGACTGGTAGCCGGGCCCGGACACCTGCGGGTTGAGCACCGCGGCCCCGCACAGGACCAGCGCACCGGGCAGCAGCGCCGGCAGGACGCGGCCGTCGTGGCGCAGCACCGTCCCGATCGCGCCGGCCAGCCAGACCGCGACCACCGGGAACGCCAGCAGGTCGACGGTCGCCGGGGCGTGCGGCGCGGTGGTCAGGATGCGGGCGCCGGAGTGCAGCAGCGCGTCCACGGCGGCGGGCACCGGGCCCTTGACGGGCCCGGGGGCCCAGGCGGCGAGCGCGACCAGCCAGAGCATGGCCGCCGGCAGCCCCGCCGGGATCGCGGCGGGGGCGATCCCGCGGGTCAGCCGGCGCGCCGCCGACGTCACCGCCACGGCCAGGGCCGCGGTGGCGGCGAGGACGGTGAAGACGGGGAACGGCCGGTCGTAGCCCGCCGCCAGCAGCGGCGCCGAGGCGGCGGCGGCCAGCGCGACCGCGGCGGACGACAGCGCGGTGCGGGCGAGGCTCACCGGGCCCACCAGCGGCTCTCGTTCCACTGCGCGGCGAAAGCGGCCGCGTCGGGGGCGCGCAGGAGCCGCGCCCTGCCCTGCGGCGCGAACGCTCCGTCGCCGGTGTCGCCGGTGCCGATCACGCCGACCAGCGAGAGGGTGCGCCGTGCGGCGAGCACCCGCATCGCCGCGGCGACGTCGTCGCCCGCCGCCCTGGCGGACAGCAGCACGACCACCGGCCCGGACGGGGCGGACCGCAGGCCCGCGCAGGCCGCCGGGAAGTCGGCTCCGGGCCGCGCCGGGGCCTCGGCGAGCACGTCCAGGTGCGCGATCGTGCCCGCGGACGCGGCCGAACGCGCGCCGCCGGCCAGCCGCAGCTCGACGGGGACGTCCGGGGCGGACGCCACGATCGAGGCCGCGGCCTCCGCGAGGGCGTCCAGCTCGTCGGGGCCGTACCGGTCGTCGACCAGCACGGTCATGCCGGGGCTCGTGGAGTCCATGTGCTCGCGGACCATCAGCCGCCCGCGGCGCGCGGAGGTACGCCAGTGGATCTGCCGGACGTCGTCGCCGGGGACGTGCTCGCGCAGCCCGGCGAACGCCCCCTCGGAGGCGCGGACCGCGGCCGACGAGGTGTCCCGGCCTCCGCCGCCGGCCGCGGGCACGGCGGCGAGCCGGTGGTGGCGCGGATGCACCAGCAGCCGGACCGGCACGTCGTCGGCCGGGCGGACGGCGCGCACCAGCCCGAGCGGGTCGGCGCGGACCAGGCTGAGCGGGCCGGCCTCGACCGCGCCGCGCCGCGGCGCCGACAGCAGGTACCGGACGCGGTCGCGGGCGGGGCCGAGCGGCAGGACGACCGCCGGTCCGGGGCCGGCGACGCGTTCGGCGACGGCGCTGCGGGCGCCGTCCCCCGGCGTGATGTCCAGGACGACGGTGACGGCCGAGCCGGCGCGGACCCGCGTGGCCGTGACCCGGCGGCGGACCCGGACGGCCGGGGGCCGTCCGGCGACGGGCACCGCCACCGCGACGGTCAGGACGGCGAGGGCGCCCACCACGGCCGGCGCCGGATAGCCGAAGCCGAGGCCGCCGCCGCACAGCAGGACCCCGGACGCGAGCAGCCCCCAGCCGCGGGCCGTGGGGCGGGGAGCGCTGCCGGCCATGCGGCTAGTGCCCGTTCCCCTGCGGGGCCGGGACGGGGACCTCGGCCAGGATGCCGTCCAGCAGCTCCGCGGCCTCCGCCGCGGTCGCGGCGCCCGACATCGGCACCAGCCGGTGCGCCCACACGGGCCCGACCAGGGTCTTGACGTCTCCGGGGGTGACGTACCCGCGGCCGTGGGACAGCGCGTACATCCGCGCGGCCCGGCACAGCGCCATGGACGCCCGCAGCGACACCCCGGCCCGCAGGTGCGGGTGCCGCCGGGTGCGCTGGGCCAGCCGCAGCACGTACTCGTAGACCGGGTCGGCGAACACGACGTTCTCGGCGGTCGGGCCGAGCCAGGCCATCGCCTCGGTGTCCAGCACCGGGGCCAGGTCCTCGGGGACGGCCAGGGCCGAGCCGCGCAGCAGCGACATCTCCGCGTCCTCGCCCGGGTAGCCGAGCGACAGCCGCATCAGGAAGCGGTCGAGCTGCGCCTCGGGCAGCGGGAACGTCCCTTCCAGGTCGACCGGGTTCTGCGTCGCCACGACGAGGAACGGGCGCGGCACCGGGTGCGCCTTCCCGTCCACCGTGACCTGCTCCTCCTGCATGACCTCCAGGAGCGCCGACTGCGTCTTCGGCGACGTCCGGTTGATCTCGTCGACGATGACGACGTTGGCGAACACCGGGCCGGGGTGGAAGTCGAACTCCCGCGTCCCCTCGTTGAAGATCGTCACGCCGGTGATGTCGGAGGGCAGCAGGTCCGGCGTGCACTGGACGCGGCCGACCGTCCCGCCGGTCACCGCGGCCAGCGCGCGCGCCAGCGTCGTCTTGCCCATGCCGGGCAGGTCCTCCAGCAGGACGTGCCCGCCCGCGGCGAACGCGGTGAGGATCAGCCGCACCGTCGCGGGGTCGCAGCGTGCCGCCGTCTGGACGCCCTCGGCCATCCGGTCGAAGGCGTCGGCCACCCGCACCGCCCCTTCCGGGGGGATCGCGGGCGTGGCGGTCATGGTGCTCACTGGGGTTGCCCTCCTAGCCGCAGTTGGCCCAGCCGGCCGAGGCGCTCGCGCCGGACGCGCCGCCCGAGAAGCGGACGCAGATCCCGGGCGCGTGGACGAAGACCGGTCCGGCGTAGTACTTGAAGGTGCCGCTGTCGCTCCCGGTCTTGCCGCCCGTCTGGCTCTGCAGGCGGACCCAGGCGCTGGTGCCCTTGCCGATGTTCGTGGTCTTCATCGTGACCGCGCAGTTGTTCTTGGTGGCGGCGCTGTAGAGCAGGTAGACCCGCCCGCCGGAGAACGACACCGACCGCTGGATCGTGTAGCTGCCGCCGCCGGAGGCGTTGCAGACCTGCTGCGGCGTGTACGGCTGGCGGGTCTGCGTGGGCTTCGGCTTCGGCTTGGTCGGCGTCGGCTTGTGCGTGGTCGGCTTCGGGGTGGTCGGCCTCGGCGTGGTCGGCTTGGGACTGCTCGGCTTCGGGGTGCTCGGCCGCGGGCTGGTCGGCTTCGGGCCGCTCGTGGTCGGGCCGGTGGTCGGCCGTCCGCCGGGGGACGGCCCCGTGCCGGTGCTCGGCGTCGTCCTCGCCGGTGTCGACGGGTTCGGCGCGTGCGGCGAACGCGGCGTGCGGGGCCCTCTGGGCAGGCTCGGCCACGAGGGCTGCGCGGGCGCGGTCAGGGTGGGCTTCCCCGGTTCGCTCGGTGTGGGCGCCTCGGGCGACCGGCTCGGCGTGCCCGGGTCGAACGGGTTCGGGAAGATCGGGTCGATGGGCGGCACCGGGATCTGCGGCGGGCTGTTCTCCCCGCCGCCGGGATTGCTCGGGCCGGACCCGCCGTGCCCCCGCCCGCCCGGGTACTTGCCGATCGTGCGGGCCGCGCCGTCGTCGCCGACGACGAGGGCGTCCGTGCTGCCCGGCGCGTTGACGAACAGGTTGCCCTCGCGGACCTGCACCTCCAGGTCGCCGCGCCCGGCCGGCATGTTCAGCACGCCGGTCTGCCGGCCGCCCGGCTCGAACACCCGGACCTGCCCCGTCGTCCGCACGGGCAGGTACACCTTGCCGGCGAACGGCACGGCGGGCTCCTGGACGGGGTCGCTCAGCGGGAACGACCGGACCGGGCCGTCCTTGCGCACGTCGCCGACCGTGACCACGGCGCCCGCGGCGGGCACGGTCACCGCGGCGAGCGGGCCGTGCGTGCGGTCCGGCACCATCGCGCCGTCGAGCGGCACGGGCGCGGTGAACCGGCGGGTGCCGTCGCTGGTCGCGACGACCAGGTCGCGGCCGCCGCGGTCGACGACGAGCGCGCCCCGGTCCAGCGCGGTGAGCGCGAGATCGTGGCCGGGCTCGGCGACCCCGGCGGTCTTGGCGACGGTGGCGCCCTGCTGGGTGACCTTCAGGGCGACGACGGTGCCCTGCCCGGGCGCCGCCACCCACAGCAGGCCGGCGTCGTCGAACTCGCCGCCGACCAGCGGGCCGGGCAGCTTCAGGACCGGGCCGACCGGGCGCAGCGTGGTCGGGTCCACCGCGCGGACGGCGCCGGAGGTGCGCTCGATCAGCGCGGCGGCGTCGGAGCCCATCGCCAGGTGCGGGTCGCCGCGGGTGCCGACGTCCAGCCGTCCGGAGAACCCGAGGCCGTTGAGGTTGATCGACGACACCCGGCCGGTGTCGAGGTCGTGGATCAGCAGGTACCGGTCGTTCTGGGTGACCTGCACGCGGTGGCCGCGGGCGTCGGTCACCTGGCGGCGCTGCTCGACCCGCCCGTTGTCGGGGTTGACCCGGTCGACCTCGCCGGCCGACCGGCTCCACAGCCAGGCGCTGCCGTCGGAGGCCGCGATGGCGAGGCCGGCCCGGCCACCGCCCAGCAGCGTGGCCATCAGCAGGGCGGTGGCCAGGAGCGCGGCGGCCCACCAGCCGCCGCGCGCGCGTACGAGTCCGCTGGCCTTCTCCCGCGCGCTCACGGCCGTCCCCCTGCCCCGCCGGCGTCACGGTACGGACGGTGAACCATGAACCGGACCGAACCGGGCGGGCGGAAGTGGCACCGGCTGCGCGCCGGTCGCCCCCACCGCCGCGGCACCGGCTCCTCGGAGCGCATGTCGACGGCCATCACGGCAGGTCTTCTCCACAGGTCAGAGGTACTCGCTGAACCGGTCGGCGAAAGGCCGGCCGCGCTATAGGTTCACTGTCCGGAGGAAGAGCGTTTCGGCAACCCGCCGTCCGGGACGAGAACCTCGCCGAAGCGGTGGTCCCGGGCTTCGAGCAGCCGCAGCGCCCGCTCGGTGAGGACGCCGCCCGGCCGTCCCGGACTCGCCTCGGCGAGCATTCCCTTCTCCCGGGCCAGCCGGACCCAGTTCGCCACGCTGCGCCAGCCGCACCCGGTGGCCTCCCCCACCTTGCGCACCGGGTCGGAGTATCCGAGGTCGACGTACCAGGAATAGATGGCGGCGACGAACGCGAAGAACTCGTCCGGACGGCCCGCCCTTCCGGGCCGTCGCACCGAGCGCGCGGTGCGGCCGATATGACGGGCCAGACCGTCGATCGTCTCCGAGCAGTAATCCTCTCTGGCGGTTCTCTCCACCATGCTCGACTCGGCCTTCGCCGCCCTGGAGATCCGCGCCAGCGGTATCGAGCGCAGGACGTCGACCGTGATGCCCTCGTCGATCTCCCCCGGCGCCGCTCCCGGCGCGCCCCTGATCACCATTTCCACCGGCCCGGCGGCGGCCGGAACCGGCCAGCGCATCGTCACTTCCCAGGCTCCGGCGACGAACCGGTGCTCGACGCCGGCGTCCTGCTCCGCCGGCCCCTCACCGGCCGCGCCGGCCCCGTTCTCCTCGGGGAGGTCCGTGGAGGCGATGGTCTCCGGCTCCTGCCGCTGCATGATGCTCATATCCCCTCAGAAGGTCGCGGGCGCCGGCACCGGCTCGCCCTGGCGTGATCGGTGGCCGGGATTTCCTCGTCCCGGTTCAAACGGACGTCGCGGTCTGTCCTCCGAAGGCGGTATGTGCTCCGAAGACCGCGAGCATGGCGTCGTTCTGCCGGTAGGTACCGATGCTGATGCGCACGGAATCCCCGGCTCCGGGGACGGCGCTGCAGTCGAGGATCCTGATGCCGGCCTGCCGCATGCTCTGCGTGAGCTCCTGCGGCCGGGCGACGTCGACCAGCAGGAAATTGGCGTCACTGGGGTGGACACGGGTGCCGGGCATCGCGCCCAGCGTGTCCTCGACACGGCGGCGTTCCTTGAGCAGGCGGCGGATGTTCGCATGCGCGTACTCGATCCCGGCCGGGGTGACGGCGGCCGTGACGGTGGCGATCGTCGACTGGGTCAGCGGGCGGGGAATGACGATCCGCCCGACGATGCCCACCACTTCCGGATGGGCGACGACGACGCCCACCTGCTCGCCCGCGAGGCTGTACTCCTTCGACAGCGTCCGCAGCACGACGAGATTCGGATGCGCGTCGATATCGCGGGACAACGGCGCGTCCCCGGAGTACTCGACATAGGTCTGGTCGGCGACGACGAGCGCCTTTCCGAGCAGTTCCGAGCACAGCCTCAGCACGTCCGCCCGCCGCACGAGATTGCCGGTCGGGTCGTTGGGCGTGCAGAGGAACAGCACCTTCAACCCCGGATCGGACCGGTGCACGTCGAGAATCCGGTCGACGTCGAGTTCGAAGCCCGCGTCCCCGCGCAGCGGCACCTCGTGGATCGCGACGGACTGGACCCGGGCCGAGACGGCATGCCTGCCGAACACGGGCGGGCAGACCAGGATGGAGTCCCGCCCGGCCGCGCAGAACGCGCGGACCAGGAGGTCCATCGCCTCATCGACGCCCCTGGTGATCAGCAGCCTTTCCCGGGGGGTGCCGAAGCATTCGGCGAAACGGTCGAGCAGGTGCCCCGGCTGCGGCTCCGGATAGCGGTTGTGCGGCAGGCCGTCCACGGTGCCGGGAAACGGCGGGTACGGGTTCTCGTTGGCGTCGAGACGGGTCGGGACGTCGCGCTCCGGCTGCACCGCCCGGCCCGGCCCGGAGGCGGCCATCGCCAGGATCTCCGGCCGCGCCAGCCTGGTGATCTCGTCCATCACGCGCCGCCCTTCCTGCGCGGACGGCCGCTCACCCCGGCGAGCGGCCGCCCCGGAGCGCCGTCGCCCCGCGGCAGGCGATCCCCCGTGGGACCGAGTTCCGACATGGTTCCCCCTTCTCCGGCACGCCGGACCCGACGGCGCGGGCGGCATACCTGGAGAACCGTTCGGCGCGAGCACCGAACCGCAACCCCCGCACGCCGATGCCGGCCCTTCCGCCGCGGTACGGAATCACCGCTGGTCACCAACCATGACCCGGCGGTCAGAAGATGGGTGCGGGCCTGCCCGGCCGGGTCAGTTCGAGGCGGGGCCGGTTCGGCGGAACAGGAGGATGCCGTCCTCGTCGCGGACGAGCCGGTAGCCCTCGGACGGGAGGGCTCGGAGCCGGGCCTGCTGCACGGGCGGTGGCGCGGGGAGGCCGGTCATGCGCTTGCTGTCCACGATCACCCAGTCGACCGGGCGCCGGTACTCGTCGGCGAAGAGCGTGACCTTGCATCTGCTGGTCAGTTGCGGTGTGAAGTTGTTGCTCGCGGCGACGCTCGCGCCGTCCGGGATGAGGGCCATGAGCCGATGGGCCTCGTCCACTCGCGCGGACGTCGTGTAAAAGGAGGCGTCGGTGAATTTCCAGAAGGGGAAGGACGGGAGAAAGGCGAGACCGATCGCGGCCACCGCCGCCGGCGCCAGGATCCCGTACCGGCGCACAAGTGCGTGTCCGCTGTCCCGGAGCCGTGGGACGGCGTCGATGAAGGCGACGAAGAGGATCGGCATCAGGGTGGCGTTGTAGTGCACGACGCCCGTGCTCCACAGGGCTGCAGCGTGCTCCCGTGCGAGCTCATCTGGTTCCAGTAGCCGTACTGCCCTGACGCGTTGAAATGCGGGATGATCACGGTGATGCTCAGGAGCAGGGCGGCCGGTCCCGCGAAGGCGGTCACCGCGCCGAGCCGGTACTGCTTCTTGAGCAGGAGGAAAAGGCCGACGGCACCGACGACCAGGCCCATGTCCTCTTTGACCAGCAGCAGCGGCAGCGTCCAGGCGACCCCCGCGCGCCACCGTCCTTCCGCGAGCGCGACGAGGGCGAACGCCAGGAGCGGGACGGCGAAGGCGATCTCGTGGAAGTCGAAGGAGACCGCGCCCTGGATGCCCCAGGACAGGCCGTAGGCGAGCGTCACGGCGATTCCTGCGCGGGCGCCCAGCCGGGCCGTTGCCAGCCGTGCCAGCGGAAGGGAGGAGGCGGCGATCAGGGCGGCCTGCGCGAGCAGGAGCGTCCTCGGGTCCCACCAGAGCCAGTACAGAGGCGCCAGCACCACCAGGATCGGATGGAAGTGGTCGCCGAGCAGATTGGTTCCGGGCCCTTTGAGCGGGACGATCGGCGCGTGAAAGCGAGCGTAGGCCTGCACCGCTTGGTCGAAGATTCCCAGGTCGTAGCCTGTGCTCTGCATCCGCCTGTGGCGCAGCAGCGAGAAGGCGGCGTAAACGGCGAAGAGTCCGAGCGCGATCGCGGCGCGCATCCCGCGGGGGGCGGCGGCGCGACGTGGGGCGACCGGCTCCGACGCGCTCTCAGGGGCGAGGGAGGCCGCACCGGCGGTAAGTTCGGACACGTTCCATCACCTCGGTCGCCGCGACATTCCGTTCGGTTCCGCACTGGAAACGCCGACGTCGACTCGTCGAACGTGCAGGTCACGAGACGTGGACGATCAGGCGCAGTCGCCTTCGAAAGCAGGAGCGACCGTGATGGAGTGGCCTATGCCAGAACGCCGTTCAGCGTTTTCGCCACCGACGGCGAAAAGGAACGCGTTGAAATTAACCTTAACGCCTATATGGTCCGGCTATGCCGAAATCCGACGGCATTGTGATCACGATCACCTCGTCCGTCGAATTTTCAACTAGTTTATTGCGGTTCGCCGCTCAAGGACGTACGCCGCGGTGAGCGCGACGCCACGGTCTTCGTCGTGGGACAAATCCGCCAGGGCGCGTAAAGCCGTGCTTCCCGGAATGTCGGCGAGCGCCTGGGCCAGCCGCCGGCGTGCGGGCGGCCCGCTCGTGCCGCGGGCGAGGCGGTCGACGAGGCCGGTGGCGATCCGGTCCGCCGACGCGGGATCGCCGGCCAGCGCGCTCAGCGCGTCGGCCGCGTCGGTGTCGTTCGTCCCCTCGACGATCATGCCGATCAGCGTCGGGATCGCGTCGCGCACTCCGCGCGGGCCGAGCGCCAGGGCGGCGTGCCCGCGGACGACGGCGTCGGAACTCGCGAGGGCGTTGCGCAGCAGGGTGGTCGCCTCGCCGGTCGGGATCTCGGCGATGGACTGGACGGCGCGTCTCCGCACTTCGGGCACCGGGGAGTCGAGACCGTCCGCCAGGAGCGGCAACGCGCCGTCGCCCGACTGCGCGAGCGCCCATCGGAGGGCACCGGCCACGTTCGGGTCCGCCTCGCTCAGCGCCGCCTCGGCCAGGGCGTCCACCGGGACGTCCGCGGCGGAGGAGAGGGCGGCGCGCTGGCGCTTGCCGGCGCTCTCCGACCCCAGCCCCTGGAGGAGCGCGACGATCTGGAGCACGTCCTCCCAGCCGACGGGTTCCGCGGCGCCGATCCGGCGGAGCCGCGTGAGCAGCTCCGTCTCGTTCGCGATGCGTTCGCGGGTCTGGCGGATGAGGTCGCCGACGAGGTCGGACGGCGCGAATGCGGGGTCGTCGAGCGCGCGCCCGACGTCGCGCAGGGACAGCCCCAATGAGCGCAGGCTCTCGATATGGAAGATCCGTCGGATGTCCTCGCCGGAGTACTCGCGGTAGCCGGCGCTGGTGCGGCCCGTGGGCCGCACCAGGCCGAGCGACTCGTAGTGCCTGAGCATGCGGGCGCTGACCCCGGACCGTCGTGCCACGTCCCCGATCAACACCGCGCATCCCCCCCTCTAACCGGTCGTACCCAGCGCCACGATGCGCTTCGCCTCGTCGATCGCGAACTCGAAACCGGCGTCCGGGTCGCGCAGCAGCCGTTCCGTGGCGATCGCGTGCGCGCGCACACGCGGGTCGTGAGCGGTCGTCGCGGTGCGCAGGGCCGGGAGTGCCGCCTCGCCGAGCGCGATCAGCGCCCGGCTCAGGCTGAGCTGCATCTCGCGCCCGCCGCGCCCGAGCTGGGACGACAGTACAGCTGCCAGCTCCACCGCCTCGCCTTCGGGCACGAGCACGACCGCCGCCCGCCAGGCGCTGCGCGCCACCTCGCCGTCGGCGTCGCACAGCAGCGCCCGCGTGATCGCCGGCCACGCCCCCCGGTCCCCGATCTTGGACAGCGTGTGCAGCGCCTGGCTGCGCGCCTGCGCGCGCTCCGAGCGGAGCTCGCCGACGAGCCCCGGGACGGTCAGCGACGCCGGATGGCGGGTCAGGGCCCAGGTGAGCATGTCGCGGACGTGGAAGTCGGGCTCGACCGCGCAGCGCTCGATGAGCCCGCCGACGAAGCGCGCGTCCGGAGCCGAGCCGACGGCCAGCGCCGCGCGCAGCCGCACCGACGGGTCGCCGTTCTCCAGCCCCCGCAAGGCCCTGGCCGTGTTCGTGTCCTGCTCCGGCATCGTCATCGGGACCACCTCCTTCCCCGCAGTGAAGTCCTTGTCACCGTGTCAAGGTCAAGCCGCCGGAGCGGCCGTCACTGACGAGGTGCCAGGGGGCCGCGGCGGAGGAGGGTGCCGCAGACGACCGCGCCCGCCGCGAAGATGCCGGCGCACCACCAGAACACCGTGGTGTAGCCGTGCACGGCGGCGACCTGGAGCAGCTGCGGCGTCGGCCGCCCGTGCAGGTGGCCGGCCACGTAGTCGGTCGTGGCGCCGGCCGCGATGGTGTTGAGGAGCGCGGTGCCGATCGAGCCGCCGAGCTGCTGCCCGGTGTTGATGCTCGCCGACGCCACCCCCGCGTCCTGCGGCGCGACCCCGAAGGTGCCGGTGGCGGCCGCCATGCCGAAGACGAGGCCCATGCCGGCGCCGACCACCATGAGCGGGCCGAGCAGCGCCGACGCGTAGGTCGAGTGCACGTCGATCCGCGTCAGCCAGACCATGCCGGCCGCGTTGACCAGCATGCCGGTGATGACCATCGGCTTCGGCCCGAACCTCGGCAGCAGCCTGGTGTTGCCCAGCGCGGCGGCCGTCCCGCTGCACAGCACCATCGGCAGCATCGCGACGCCCGACCGGACCGCCGAGTATCCGAGGGTCACCTGCATGTAGTAGACGAGGAACAGGAAGATGCCGAACGTCGCGGCCCCGCTGATCAGGATGGTGAGGTACGCGCCGGCGCGGTTGCGGTGAAGGACGACGCGGAGCGGCAGGAGCGGGTTCGCGGTGCGCGCCTGCCAGGCCGCGAACACGGCCAGCAGCACGCCGCCCGCCGCGAGGAAACCCCAGGTCGACGGGGTGTGCCAGCTGTGGGACGCGGCGTTCGAGAAGCCGTAGACCAGGCAGAACATGCCGGCGGACACGGCCGCCACGCCCGGCACGTCCAGCCGGCCGCCCGGCGCCCGCTCCTGCCGTCCCACCAGCAGCACGCCGCCGACGATCGCGACCGCGGCGAAGAGCAGGTTGACGTACATGCACCAGCGCCACGACAGGTAGGACGTCAGCGCGCCGCCGAGCAGCAGCCCGAGCCCGCCTCCGGCGGCCGCGACCATGCCGTAGACGCCGAACGCCTTGGCCCGCTCCTTCGGGTCCTTGAACGTCGTCGCCAGCAGCGACAGGGCGGACGGCGCGAGCAGCGCCCCGAAGACGCCCTGGCAGGCGCGCGCCGCCACGAGCATCGGGAAGCCGGTCGCGGCGCCGCCGACGGCGGACGCGGCCGCGAAGCCGGCGAGCCCGGCGAGGAACGTCGTCTTGCGTCCGGCGAGGTCGGCCAGGCGTCCGCAGAACAGCAGGAGGCTGCCGAACGACAGCGCGTACGCGGTCACGACCCACTGCCGGTCGGCGGCGCTGAAGCCGAGCGCGCGCTGCGCCGACGGCAACGCGAGATTCATGACGGTCAGGTCGAGGACGACCATGAGCTGGGCGGCGGCGATGACGGCGAGGACCAGCCACCGCCGCGGATCCCGCGCCTGCGTCCCGGCGGCGGTGCCCGAGCCCGGCCCGGTCGTTGTGCTTGTTGCCACGATCATCTCCTTGTCGGATCGAGGGGCCCTGGGGGCCTCGCCGTTCCGACGACGCGGCGCGCCGGAATGTCAGGCGGCGCCGCCCGCCTCACAATCCGGCGCGGTATCTCGTCGGAGTGGTGAGGGCGGAGCCGACCAGAGGAGCCTGGGGACCATGACCGACCATCCGGCGATGAGCGAGGACCGGGCCGACGCGGGCCTGGCCGCGGTCATCAGCGAGCGGCGCCAGCTGATCAACCTCGCCTACCGGCTCCTCGGCTCGCTGGCCGACGCCGAGGACGTCGTGCAGGAGACCTACGCCCGCTGGTACGCCCTGACCGGGCCGCAGCAGGACGCGATCGCCTCGCCCGGTGCGTGGCTGTCGAAGGTCGCCAGCCGCATCTGCCTGGACGTGCTCGGCTCGGCGCGCGCGCGGCGCGAACGCTATGTGGGCGAGTGGATCCCCGAGCCGCTGCCCGAGCCCGCGCAGTGGGCCAGCGGACGACCCGGCGCCGACCCGGCCGACCGGATCACGCTGGACGAGTCGGTCAGCATGGCGTTCCTCGTCGTGCTCGAGTCGATGACGCCGGCCGAGCGCGTCGCGCTCGTCCTGCACGACGTCTTCCGCTACCCCTTCGCGGAGATCGCCGAGATCACCGGCCGGACCCCGGCGGCCTGCCGGCAGCTGGCGTCCTCGGCCCGCCGCCGCGTCCGCGACTCCCGGCCGCCCGCGACCCCGGCGGCGCACCAGGCCGGCATCGTCCGGAGCTTCATGCACGCGCTGGAGAGCGGTGACGTCGACGCGCTCGTCGGCCTCCTCGACCCCGCCGCCACCCTCACCGCGGACGGCGGCGGCCAGGTCAGGACGGCGCTGCGCCCGATCGAGGGCGGCGCGCAGATCGCGCAGGCCTGCGCCGACCTGCTCCACCGGTTCGGCGGCCTGACGCTCCAGGAGCGCACCGTCAACGGCCAGCCGGGGCTGATCGCCCGGCAGCACGGCGTCCTCGTGACGGTGTACGCGTTCGAGTTCTCCGGCGGCCGGATCAAGCACATCTGGGCGATCCGGAACCCGGACAAGCTCCGCCCCTGGACGACGGCCTGACGCCGGAGAAGGCGCGTCGACGTGCGGAAAGGCCGGAATTTTGCGCGGCGCCCGCCGGGTCAGGTCGTCGATGAGCACCCGGCAGGCGCGCAGCCGAGATCATAAGTGGCCGGAGCCGAACGCGCACATCGGACGGCGCGGAGCGCGGGCTAAGGGCCCGTGGGGAAGAGGGGGTGGTCGGGTGCCGGGATCCATTGGGTCCGGGGCGCGAACGGGCGGTAGTGGTCCCCCACGTGGTCGATGAGCAGCGGAAGCGACGGGTGGCGGTTCCCCTCGTGCCACATCAGCGACCACGGGTACACGGGCACCGGATCGGTGACGGTGATCTCGACGACGTCCGGGTAGCCGGGGAACTGCGTCTTGTTGGCGAACGTGATGAGGTCCGGTGACGCGGCGATCTTCTCCATGATGTGGTCGGCGCCGAAGACCGGGCCGGACGTGTCGATCCGGACGCCGAAGTCGGCGCTGAGGAAGTCGTAGAACTCCGCCCATTCGGTGTCGCGGGCGTTGCCGGGCATCCAGGCGGTGAGGCCGGACAGTTCGGGCAGCGCGACGCGCCGGCGGCGGGCGAGGCGGTGCCGGCGGCCGACGAGGATCGGGATCGGCTCCAGCCAGGCGGGGATGCGCCGGACGCCCGGCGGGAGGGGGCCGGTGACGCGGCCGAACGCGGCGTCGACGGAGCCGTCGGCGAGCGCCGTCCGCCGGGAGAGTGCGCCGCGGGACACGACGAGGTCGACGTCGGTGTCGCCGGTCTCGTAGAAGTCGCGGACGATGTCGATGGGCGCGGAGGCGCGGGCGAGCGCGTCGATGCGCAGGGCGCGGCGCCGCACGCGGAACATCCCGGCGGCCTGGTCGGCGAGGCCGATCAGGGCGCGGGCGTGCGGCAGGAAGGCGGCGCCGTCCTCGGTCGGCTCGGCGCCGGTGCGGGCGCGGGTCAGCAGCGCGACGCCGAGGTCCGCCTCGAGCCGGGCGATGCGCTTGGACACGGCCTGCTGGGTCATGCCGAGGCGGTCGGACGCGGCCGTGAACTGCCCGTCGTCGACGACGGCGAGGAACGCCCGGACGGCCCCGAGGTCCAGCTCCATCCACAACTCCTGGTTGTTCTCGGTCGGCGTGTCCGCTGTTGAAAATTGCACTGTGGACTGCGTTCTGATGAGCACAGCCGTGGGTGCAGCGACAATCCGCAGGAGTATAGGCCCCCGGCGGCCGCGGCACCGTCCCGTCGGATGCGGACGGCTCAGTGCCGGGACGCGGCCGCTGCGAGGAGGGTCTCGGCGGCGGCCGTCCTGGCGTAGAGGACGGAGCGGCCCGCCCGGTGCGCGCTGACCAGGCCCGCGTCGCGCAGCGCCGTCAGGTACCGCGAGACGCCGGACGGGGCCAGGCCCGTCCGGCGCGCGAGCTGGGTGGTCGAGGCGGGCGCGTCCAGCTCGGCGAGCAGGCGGGCGCGCGAGCGGCCCAGGACGACGGCCAGCGCCTCCGTCCCGCCCGCCGGTCCGGGCTCCCAGAGCGTGCCGATGCCCCGCGCCGGATACGCCAGCTGCGGCGGGTCGGGCGGGACGATGCGGCTGAGCAGGCGCGGGCCGGTGAACGCCGACGGGGCCAGCAGCAGTCCGGGCCCCGCCGCCGCGCGGGGCAGCGGCCTGGTCCGCCGGACGAGGTGCAGCGCGGTCCCGTCCCACCGCACCGATCCGTGCAGGTCGTTGAGCACCTCGCCGGCGCCGCGCTCGGCGACCTGCCGGGCGCGGAAGAGGACGTCCGCGTCGAGGAGCGTCCGGACGCGCGCCCAGTAGGGGGCGAGCGCCAGCTCCCAGTACGCGTGGATCTCTTCCACGAGGCGCGGCAGATGGGTTTCCGGGGAGCGGTACAGCGCGCGCGCCCGCGGGCCGAGCCGTCCCTGGTGGCGTTCGAGGTGGTCGAGGTCGTGCCGGACGCGTCCGGGCCCGGCGGCGAGGATCGCGGACGTCTCGTCCCGCAGCTCCGGCGACGCGCCGGCCGGGGCCGGGTTGAGGAAGTACGGCCAGAAACCGGACGCGGGGACGAGCTCCGCGAGCCAGCCGCCGGCCATGCGCGGCCGCACCTGCCGGAGCCAGGGCCGGTGGACGGGTGGCGCGGACGCGTCCCGCAGCAGCCGGAAGCTCGTCACCACCTGCCACATCGGCGAGACGGCGAACCGGACCTGCGCGAGGTCACCGGCGGAGAACGCCAGCTCGGCCAGGGCGTCCTCCCGAGGTTTCGCACATGTGTGAATCAGTGGCGCCCATCGTAGGCCGGGCGTGATCCTCCCGGCATGACCACGAACATGATCAATGCGGCCGATGCGGGCACCTGGCGGCTCGGTGACCTGGCAGTCAACCGGCTCGGCTTCGGTGCGATGCGGCTGCCGCAGACCGGCGGGGCGCTGGTGCCGGACGCGGTGCCGCGCGACCGCGGGCAGGCGGTCGCGGTGCTGCGGCGGGCCGTCGAGCTCGGCGTGAACCACATCGACACCGCCGCGTTCTACTTCTCGCCGCTGCGGTCGGCGAACGAGCTGATCAACAGCGCGCTGTCCCCGTACCCGGACGGCCTGGCGATCGCCACGAAGGTGGGGCCGGCGCGCGACGCGTCCGGCCGGTGGGCGGAGCACGCGATGACGCCCGAGGCGCTGCGCGCCCAGGTCGAGGAGAACCTCCGCCAGCTCGGCCGCGATCACCTCGACCTGGTCAACCTGCGGATCCTCGGGAGCCACGACCGCTTCGCCGAACGGTTCGGGGCGCTCGCCGAGATGCGGCGGGCGGGGCTGATCCGGCATCTCGGGCTGTCCAACGTCCGCCCGCACCATGTGGCGGAGGCGCAGGCCATCGCGCCGGTCGTGTGCGTCCAGAACCCCTTCGGCATCGGCGCCTTCGCGGAGCAGGAGCAGATGCTGCGCTTGTGCGGCGAGCAGGGCATCGCGTTCGTGCCGTTCTATTCGCTGGCGGGCACCCGGCGCGAGGGCGGGCGGTCCGGCGGCGACGACGAGCCTGCGGTCGGCGCCGTCGCGCGGGAGCTCGGGGCGTCCCCGGCGCAGATCCGGCTGGCCTGGACGCTGCACCAGGGCCCGCACGTCCTGGCGATCCCCGGCACCGGCGACCTCGCCCACCTGGAGCAGAACATCGCCGCCGCGGCCATCCGCCTGCCCGGCGAGGCGCTGGCCGCCCTCGACGCCCTCCACCGCCGAGCCGCCTGAGGAGACGCGCGACGGTCACAGGTGGTCGCGGGCCGCCGGGGAGACGGGCGCGGTCAGGACCGCGACGACCGCGTCCACCAGGTCGGCCGCCAGCAGTTCCCGGTCGGCGGCGCCATGACCGTCCTGGACGTGCCGCTCGTGGTTGGCCAGCGTGTGCAGGAGCAGGCCGATGAAGAACTCCAGCCGGTGCGCCCGCACCGGCGCGGGCAGGTCGTCGACGCAGGCGCTGATGCGCGCGTGGAGCTGGAACAGCGCGCGGGTCCACTCCTCGGCGGCGAGGTCGTAGGGCGCCAGCTTCTCCACGTACAGGGCGTTCGCGACGAACCGCAGGAACCAGCTCGGACGCTCCGGGGTGCCCACCCGCTCGATCATCGGCCGGACGAACACCTCGATGAGCGCCCGCAGGTCCTCGCCGCGCCCCTGGTCGTCGAGCTCGGCGAGCCGCCGCAGCTGCACGTCGTTGGTGGGGCCGAGCCGGTGCCGGTAGATGGCGGTGACCAGGTTCTCCTTCGTGCCGAAGTGGTAGGCGACGGCGGAGGTGTTGCGCTGGCCGGCCGCCGCCGCGATCTCGCGCAGCGACACGGCGTTGACGCCCCGCTCCGCGAACAGCCGTTCGGCGACGTCGATCAGGCGGGTCCGGGTGTCGGCTCCTGGCACGCCCCCAGTGTGCGAGCCCCGCCGCCCCAACGCAAAGGCGTCGGCCAGCGCACGCGCGAAGGCCGGACGGAGGCGAGTCCGTCCGGCCTTCACGCGTGCGGGGTCAGCGGGTGGGGTGGGTCTGGGTGGGGACGTTGAAGCCGTTGACGCGGACGTCGGGCTTGCCGGACGTGGCGGAGTAGCGGGCGGTGATGGTCTGCTGCTCGCCCGGCCAGAGCGTGATGTCGTTGTCGCTCCAGCGGATCGGCAGCACCTGCTCGCCGCCGGCGAACAGGTCGGCGCGGGTGGACAGGGCCGGGGTGCCGCCGTGGCCGGTGTTGCGGACGGTCACGGTGGTCACCATGTCGCCGCCCTCGCGGCGGGTGGTCGCGTCGACCTTGATGTCGGCGGGCTTGAGGGAGCGCAGGCCGGTGAGGTCGGCGTAGCCGTCCTTCTGGAAGACCGCGAAGCCGTTGGACGGGGTGTACTTGCCGGGCGCGTGGGTCTTCGGCCAGTCGACCTGGTCGGCCTTGGTGGACAGCCAGTAGACGTTGCGGCTGACGACCTCGGAGCCGCGGGTGAGGGTGAGCTTCTCGAAGTAGGTCTTGGAGATCCCGGCGGGGACCTTCGGGTGCAGGACGGTCCGGACGTCCTGGCTGCCCAGCGCGCCGACGGGGGCGCTCGCGGTGGCGCGGACCTTGCCGTCGAGGTCGATGATCTGGGCGGTGGCGCGCAGGCCGTCCTGGCGGGCGCCGGTGAGGTTGGCGGCCTTGATGGAGCCGTCGGCGTAGGAGTACATGATGTGCACCGGCTCGTTGGCCTTCTTGGCGCCGAAGTAGACGCCGGGCTGGTCGAAGTCGGAGCCGTACATGCTCCACTGGAGCGACGGCCACGCCTTGTTCAGCATCCAGTAGATGATCCCGGTGCTGGGGTTGGCCTTGTCGGTGGAGTTGCCGATGTACGACTCGAACTGCGCGCGGGTGACCTCGTATTCACCGAGCTGGACGGTCTTCTGGTACGAGCCGGCGTCCTTCCACGGGCCGTACCGGTGCCACAGCGGGGTGTTGTAGACGCCCATCCGGGAAAGGCGCGTGTAGTCGGCGTAGAGGAACGTGTGGTACATGTCCTGGCCGGCGGTCTGGCCCTTCGCGGTGGCCGGGTCCCAGATCTTCTTCTGCTCGCCCGGGGGCAGGAAGCGGTTCAGCGAGTCCTGCGTCGGGATGGTGTTGCCGGTGCTGACCTCGGTGTCGAATCCCCAGGCGCTGCCGGTCATGCTGAGCGACGGGTCCTTGGTGTTGACGGTCTCGCGCTTGTTGTTCCACAGGGCGTTCGGCGGGAAGTAGTTGTAGCCGCCCTCCTTCGTGCCCGCCGGGCCGAGCTTCGGCGACGACTTGTACTCGGCTGCGGCGACCTGCGGCAGCCGGAAGTCGGCCTCCTTGAAAGCCTTCAGGAAAAGGGCTTCCTTCTCGGCGTCGGGGGCGTTGTCGCTGCCCTGGAAGAAGGTGAAGACGCTCGGGTGGTCGCGCAGCCGCTCCGCCATGGCGCGGGCCTGGTTGGACGCGTTGGCCTTCACCTCGTCCGTCCAGGTGGACGACTCGCCCTCCCAGAGGGCGCAGCACTGCCAGCCCGGCATCGCGAGGACGCCGGCCCGGTCGAGCTGGGCGAACATGTCGTCCGGCGGGAAGTTGCCCTCGAACCGGACGGCGTTGAGGCCCATGTTGCGAATGTAGGAGACCTGGTCGGCGATGTTGCTCCGCGAGTAGCGCAGGAACAGGTCGGGCGACCATCCGGCGCCGCGGATGACGAGCGGCTTCCCGTTGACGATGAACTGCCGGTAGCCGTTCTTGCCGTGCGTCTTGCCGGGGACGGGCTTGGTGAGCCGCGAGGTGACGGTGCGGATGCCGAAGTCCTCGGCGGCGGTGCTGGAGACCGTCCCGCCGGCGGACGCGTTCAGCGCGAGGTGGTACATCGGCTGGTCGCCCATCTGGTACGGCCACCACACGGCCGGGTGCCTGAGGTGCAGGCCGGGGCAGTCCGCCTTGGTGATCGTGACGGTGCGGGTCGCGCGGGCGGGCACCGTGACCGTCGTCCTGCAGGCGATGCGGGTGGAGCCGTGCGTGACCGTGCCGGCCACCGTCACCCGCTGCGCTGACGCGGTGTTGTTGCGCACGTCGGCCTTGACGGTGAGGTCGGCGGTGGACAGGTCGGCGGCGTCGTCCTGCAGGACGTGCGCGTTGCGGACCGAGACCGGGCCCTCCTGGACGATCTGCGGCGCGTACTGCAGCCCGGTGTTCTGGTCGGGCGCCATCGGGTTCCAGTCGACCTGGTTCTGGGTCAGGTACCGCATGGGCTTGTCGAACTTGGTGATGTCGGAGTCGTTGCGGGAGACGTCGAGGGCGATCGCGTTCGCGCCGTCCCGGACGTACGGCGTGATGTCGTATTCGAGGCGCGCGTACGACCCCTGGAACTGCGCACCCGCGGCGATCTTGGTGCCGTTGACCCAGAGGTCGGCCTTTCCGGAGACGCCGTTCATCACCAGGAACGTCCGCCCGTCCTTGCGGGGGTGGACGGTGAGCTGCTCGCGGTACCACCAGTTCACGTCGAACTGCTTGGCCGGCACCTTCGCCATGTTGTCGTTGTGGAAGATGTTCGGGTACTTGCCGTTCTCCAGCAGGCCCGCCATCAGCGTCTCGGGCCGGGAAAGCGGCAGCCAGCCCTTCGTGGAGTAGCCCGGCTTGGAGATCTCCGCGCCGGTGTCACCGGTGTCGGCGGACGACCGGATCGCCCATCCGGAGGTCAGTTCCGTGGTGCCGGACGGCTGGATCTTCTGCACCGAAGCCCGGGGCGCGGAAAAGGCGTGCGCCGGCATGGTGGGAAGGATCGTCCCGGCAAGGGCGAGTGCGGCGCACAGCGCCGTCGTTCGCGTCCTGGACCCGCTCATCTGTCCATCACTCCCTGGTGCGGCCGGAGCCGGGAGCCTTCCCGGCGGCTGATGCCATTCATGTTCCGGCCGGAGCCGCCCCGGGGGCCGTAGGGGCAGGACGCCAATGGGGGTAGTGCTAGGCCCACTTTCCGGTGAGGGCGGTGGCGTCCAGGAGCCGCCTCGTCTCGGGGTGGCTCGCCGAGTCGAGGGCGTGCGCGGGCAGGTCCTCGACGATCCGTCCGGCGTGCAGGACGACGACGCGGTCGGCGACGCGGCGGGCGACGCGCAGGTCGTGGGTGACCAGCGCGATCGTGATGCGGTGGTCGCGGCGCAGCGCGGTCAGCAGCCGCAGGACGCGCTGCTCGGTGAGGACGTCGAGTCCGCTGGTGGGCTCGTCGGCGAGCAGCACGTCGGGTTTCTGCGCGAGCGCGCGGGCGATCGCGACGCGCTGGCACTCGCCGCCGGACAGGGTGCCGGGGCGGCGCGCCGCCATGGCGGGGTCGAGGCCGACGTAGCGCAGCAGGTCGTCGTCGTAGGGGCCGGCCTCCGCGATGGCCTGCCGGACGGTGTGCCGGGGGTCGAAGGAGGCGAGCGGGTCCTGGAAGACCAGGCCGGTGCGGCGCCGGACGGCGCGCCGCTCGCGGTCGCGCAGCGCCCAGACGTCCGCGCCGCCGCGCAGCACCGAGCCGCCGTCAGGGCGGTCGAGGGCGGCGAGGGCGCCGACGAGCGTGGACTTGCCGGACCCGCTGCGGCCGACGATCGCGACGGCCTCGCCGGGGCGGACGGCCAGGTCGGCGCCGTCGAGCGCGACGGTCGTGCGGCGCCGGGACCGCAGGACGCGCCGCAGTCCCCGGACGGAGACGGCTTCGCCCTCCCCCACCGCCGCGGCCTCGCCGACCGGAGGGACTTCGGCGGTGGCGGCGGCGACCAGTTCCCGCGCCAGGTCGCTCTCCGGATCGCCGAGGATCCGCTCGGCGGGCCCGTGCTCGACGATGCGTCCGTCGCGCATCACGGCGATGTCGTCGGCCCAGCGCGCGGCGGCGGTCAGGTCGTGGGTGATGAGCAGGACGGCCCGGTCGCGGGCCTGGGCGCGGACGAGGTCGAGCACGGTCGCCTGGGTGACGGGGTCCAGCGCGGTGGTGACCTCGTCGGCGATGAGGACGGGCGGTTCGTGCACGGTGGCGAGCGCGAGCGCGACGCGCTGCGCCTGCCCGCCGGACAGCTCGAAGGGGTGCGCGGCGGCCAGCCCCGGGTCGAGGCCGAAGCGGGCCAGCGCGGTGCCGGGGTCGCCGGTGCCGTGCGCCTTGACTGTCTCGGTGAGGTGCCGCCGGACGGTGACGGTCGGGTTGAGCGAGGCGAGCGCGTCCTGGAACGCGTACCCGACGTCGCGCCCGCGCAGGGGGGCGCGGCCGCCGACCAGGACGGTCCCGCCGTGTGGCTGCAGGCCGGCGATGGCGCGGGCGGTGAGGGTCTTGCCGCTGCCGCTCGGCCCGACGAGCGCGAGGACGCGCCCGGCGGGAACGGCGAGGTCGACGCCGTGGACGACGCGGCGTCCAGGCACGTCCACGGTGAGCCCGGACACGGTGAGCCCAGTGGTGGTGGGGTCGGTGGCGGTGGGTCCAGCGGTCACCATGTCCTGCCTTCACCGGAGGGGCCGGCGACCGCGCCGGCGACGACGTTGACCGCGATGATCGTGGCGACCACGGCGGCCGCGGGGATCGCGACGGTGTACCACTCGCCGGTGAGCAGGTGCGACTGCGCCTCGGTGAGCAGGTTGCCCCAGCTCGGCCGGTTCGGCGGGACGCCGAGGCCGAGGAAGCTGAGCGTCGACTCGGTCAGCACGGCGTGCCCGACCTCGAACGCGGCGATGGACGCGACGGGCGGCAGCGCGCCGGGCAGCAGGTGCCGCCACATCACCTGCCACCGGGACAGGCCGAGCGCGTAGGCGGCGCGGACGTAGAGGCGCTCGCGGCGGCTGCGCAGCTCCGCGCGGACGATCAGCGCGACCGGCATCCAGCTGGTCAGCGCGATCGCGGCGACGACGAGGCCGAGGGACGGGCCCGCGACGGCGGCGAGCGCGAGCACGATGACCAGCAGCGGCAGGGCGAGCAGCACGTCGGCGGTGCGGGCGATGAGGCCGTCGAGCCAGCGCGGCGCGATCGCGGCGAGCCCGCCGATGAGCAGCCCGAGCCCGACCGTGATCGCGGCGGCGGTCAGCCCGACGAGCAGGGACGTGCGGGCGCCGTAGAGCATCCGGGTCCACAGGTCGCGGCCGAGCAGGTCGGTGCCGAGCGGGTGGCCGGGCGAGCCGGGCTTCAGCGACGTCGCGGACGTGTCGGTGGCGACCGGGTCGAGGGAGGTGAACAGCGGCGCGAGGACGGCGAGCAGCGCGAGCGCGGCGAGCACCGCGACGGCGGCGATCAGCGCGGGCCGCCGGGGCCGCAGCCGGACGGCGAGCAGCCCGCGCACGCGGGTCGCGGCGGGGGTGGGGGCGGGGGCGTCAGGCGGCATCGGCACGTCCCGTCCGGGCGCGGGGGTCCAGCGCCGCGACGATCAGCTCGGCGGCCAGGTTCGCGGCGATCACGATGAGGCCGGTGACCAGCACGATGGCGATGAGCAGCGGGTAGTCCTGGGCGCGCGCGGCGGTGATCGCCTCGCGGCCCATGCCGGGCCAGGAGAAGATCACCTCGGTGGCGTAGACGCCGGCGATCAGCGTCCCGACGCCGACGCCGAGCCGGGCGGTGAACGGCACGAGCCCGGGCCGCATCAGGTGCCGGGCGACGACCGTCCGGCGGGGCAGGCCGCGGACGCGGGCGTTCTGCACGTGCGGCGCGTCCCGGAGCCGTCCGACGCCGTTCTCCACGAGCCGCACGTACACGCCGAAGTGGTGGCCGAACGCGAGCGCGCACGCCGGCAGCGCCAGGTGCGCGAGCAGCCCGTACGCGGTGACGGGCTCGCCGGGGCGGCTGACCCCGCCGGACGGCATCAGGTGCGTCGCCGCCGCGAACGCGTACAGCAGCAGCAGCGCGACGACGAACCCCGGCATGCCGCCCATCGCGAACAGCAGGAGGTCGATGCCGCGGCGCAGCCACGCCCGCCGGGTGAGCGCCGCGACGAGCCCGACGGCGAGGGCGGCGGTGAAGCTCAGCAGGATCGCGGCGGCGGTGAGCAGCAGCGTCCACGGGACGGTGTCGCCGAGCGTGTCGGTGACGGGCCGTCCCGACATGTACGAGGTGCCGAGGTCGCCGCGGACGGCGTGCGACGCCCACCGCCAGTACCGGACGGGCGGCGGGTCGTCGAGGCCCATCTCCCCGCGCAGCTCGGCGACCGCCGCCGGGGACGGCGGGCGCCCGCCCGACCGCGACTCCAGCACGGACGCGGCCGGGTCGCCGGGCGCGGCGTCCAGGAGCCCGAAGCAGACCGCCGACAGGGCGGCGACGACCAGC
The DNA here is from genome assembly GCF_017573465.1 of Actinomadura violacea. Taxonomy (GTDB): domain Bacteria; phylum Actinomycetota; class Actinomycetes; order Streptosporangiales; family Streptosporangiaceae; genus Spirillospora; species Spirillospora violacea. The sequence continues at coordinate 336,992 of NZ_JAGEPF010000001.1, read as the reverse complement.
GCCGCCGTCGCCGGCCGGCGGAGAATACGCAGCGGCATCTAGTTGTAGCGCCAGGTCTCGGCGTTCCAGAAGAACCCGTAGCCGTGGTGGCCCAGCGTGCGCTGCGCGGGCCCGGTCAGGTTCTTCGGGACGGCGTTGATGGTCTTGAGGTAGGAGATCCACACGAACGGCGGGTCGTCCTGGAGCGCCTGCTGGAACGCGGTGTAGGCGGCCTTCCGCTTGGCGGGGTCGAGGGTGGAGCGGCCCTCCTCCAGCGCCTTGTCGGCGGCCGGGTTGCTGTAGGAGCCGTAGTTGGAGCCGCCCTTGGCGAGCGCCTGCGACGAGGCGAACGGCCCGTACACCGAGGAGTCCGGGTCATAGGGGGTGCCCCAGCCGACCACCATGGCCTGCAGGTCGCCCCAGTGCTTGCGCACCCAGTCGCGCGGCCGCGGCCGCGGGTCGACCTCGAAGCCCTGCTGCTTGAGCTGCGTCGCGGACACGTTGAGGATCGCGACGCGCAGCGAGTCCTCGGCGAAGGTGGTCAGCTCGAACTTCACCGTGTTGCCGTTCTTCGCCCACAGCCCCTGGCCGTTCTTGGCGTACCCGGCGTCCTTCATGAGCGACGCCGTCCTGGCGGGGTCGAACGTGAAGCCGGGGGCGGCCGCGTACGGGCCGGCGTCCAGCGGCCCCTTCGCCGGGGAGCCGTAGCCGAGGACGACGCTCTTGGCGATGGCGTCGCGGTCGACGGCGTGGTTCATCGCCTGCCGGACCCGGCGGTCGGTGAACACCGCGTCCTTCATGTTGAACATGAGCGCCCGGTAGTCGGCGGTCGGGTACACCTCCAGCCGGTGGCCGCCGGCCTTGCCCGCCTGCTGCGGTGCGAGGTTCGCGGCGTCGACCTCGCCGTTGCGCAGTTGGATCAGGCGGGCCGAGTCGTCCGGGACGTACTTGATGACGACCTTCTTCAGGCCGGGCTTGCCCTCGTAGTAGCCGTCGAAGGCGGTCAGCTCGGCGTACTGGCCGTGCTTGTAGGTGGTCAGGGTGAACGGCCCGGTGCCGACGGGGTGCCGGCCGAAGCCGGGGTCGGTGAGCTTCTTCCCTTGCAGCAGGTGCTTGGGCAGCATGCCCATCGACACCGCGTCGAGCATCGGCGCGAACGGCTCGTCGAGGACGAGCTTGACCGTCGCCGGGTCGGGCGTCTCGACCGACTTCACCATGGTGAAGTTGCGCGACAGCGGCGAGTCGGCGCCCGCGTCGCGGACGCTCTCGATCGTGAACTTCACGTCGTCTGCGGTGAACGGCCTGCCGTCCTGCCAGGTCGCGCCCGGCCGCAGCGCGAACGTGTACGTCTTGCCGTCGGGCGCGACCGTCCACGACCTCGCCAGCGCGGGGACGACCTTGTTGTCCTTGTCGTGCCTGGTCAGGCCGCGGAAGACGAGCTCGGTCACCGGGTCGGTGTGCTCGTCCTGCAGGCCGGGGTTGAACGTCTCCGGCTCGTCCCCGATCGCGTACGTGAGCGACCCGTCCTTCCCGCCGGAGGCGGGCTCGTCCCCCTGCCCGCACGCGGACGCCACCGAGGCCGCCATGACAACGGCCATCACCGCCATAACCGGACGTTTCACCATGCCGGGCATTATTGCAAACTCTTCGCAGTAGCGACCAACTCGCATCTACTCCCCGGCGAGCCCCCGCCCCGGACGCCGCCGCCGCGCCGGCCCGGAGACGGACCCCGGGATCCGGCGCGGGCCCGGTCTCGGGCCGGCCTCCGGGCCGTGCAGCGGATCCGCTTTTCTGGCGCGGTCCATCCTTCTTTCCGCAACCCTTCGATCGTTCCGAAAGGTGAAGTGAGCGAGCGGAATATCGGCGGACGTGCGGCCCGCATCCCGCCTCCAGTCGGACAATCCGGATAAATACGGACAGTAGAATTGCTTTCGGCCGCGCCGTGATTGCCCGCCCGGGCCGGGCCGATCTCCGCGCCGGCGCCGCCGAGTGGGTCGCAAAAGGGCCCACGAGCTGCCCGTTCGCCGGGCGCCCGGCCTGATGCGGACGGAAACTCGATCATAACTTTTTTGTTGAGATCAAAGTTTCTGAAAGGCCCCGGTCAAGCCCGCCACGGGTCCTCTTGCGGACAGTTGATCGCCTCTGCCGTCACTCTGGTCACACCCGTCACGGCGATTAATGCGCAGTGAGAATATTCCCTACTGAACCGATCGGCTTGATTTAGAATAGTGCCTCTGGATTTCTCCGCGAATCCGTGGTTACCGTGTTCCCGTTCGCCGAGAAGTCCCGGCCGGCACCGGAAGAGGCGGACCCGATCAAGGCGGCATTCGATCTTTGCGTGCGTAGGGCGGCACTCTAAACGCGCAATGAGAGCGGAGATCCTCATGGTGGATTTCAATTTCAGTGTTTTCTCGGCTGCCCCGGCGGCCGCGGACGAGGACACGGCTCTCACCGATCTCCTCGCGGCGGCGATCGGGCGGGCGCCCGCCCCGCGGCGGTGGCGGACGGGCCGGGCCGGCCTGTGGTGCACCGCCGTTCCGGACGGGGCGCCCCGCCGCTCGCAGGGCTGGAAACTGCACGTCACGGGCACTCCCGCGGCGGCGCCCGAGATCCTCGGGCGCTGCCTGGAGATCCTGCTCGGGGCCGGCTCGGCGTTCAAGTTCGCCGCCACGACCGACTACGTCGCGGCCATGAACGCGCGCAACACGCCGCGGGGGCATTCGGGCAAGTTCATCACGGTCTATCCCGAAAGTGATGACGAGGCCGTCCGGCTCGCCGCCGCCCTGCACGAGGCGACGGCCGGCCTGCCGGGCCCGCGCATCCTTTCCGACCGGCCCTATGCCCCGGACAGCCTCGTGCATTACCGCTACGGCGCTTTCACCGAGGACCGGCGTCTCACCAATGACGGATTCTACGCGTGGATGATCATCGACCCGGACGGCAATCCGGTCGAGGATCGGCGCATCGGCCGCTACACGCCTCCCCCCTGGGCCACCTGCCCCTTTCCCGACAACGGCCAGCGCGTCACCCGCGCGGAAGGCCGTTCCGGAAAGGACCTCGTGATCGGCGGGCGCTTCGCGGTCAAGAACGCGATCCGGCACACCAACAAGGGCGGCGTTTACCGCGCCGTGGACGTCCGCACCGGTGACGCGGTGGTGCTCAAGGAAGCACGGCCGCATGTCGCCGCCGATCCGGAAGGCCGCGATACCCGGGACCGGCTGCGGGCGGAGGCCCGCGCGCTCGAACGCATTCGGCACCGCGGGATCGCGCCGCGGCCGGGCGGCCTGTTCACCGAGAGCGGGCACCTGTTCCTCGCACAGGAGATGATTCCGGGAACGCCGCTCCGGGAATGGACGGCCGATTCCATCCGCGACGCCGGCTGGGGCCCGCACCTCGCCCCGGCACTCGAGATGGCGCGCCGGCTGGCCGACCTGATGATCGAGGCGCACGCCACCGGGCTCGTCCTGCGCGACTTCAACCCCAACAACGTCATGGTGCGCCCGGACGGCGCGCCGGTCCTGATCGACCTGGAGCTGGCCGTGGTGCCGGGCGACGGCGAGGAGACGCCGCTGCGCGCGGGCACCCCCGCCTTCAGCGCGCCGGAGCAGTTCGAGGGCGCGCCGCCGCACGCGACGGCGGACTACTACAGCCTCGGCGCGACCCTGTGCTACGTCCTCACCGGCGGGCCGCCCTACTTCATGGAGGAGCGCCCGCGGCCCCGGCCGCTGACGCAGCGGCTCACCGAATGGCTCACGGCCCGCACCCAGGGCCTGGACCTGCCGGAATCCCTGCGGGCGGTGCTCGTGGAGCTGATGGCGGACGACCCCGGACGCCGCTGTACGCCGGCGCGGGCACGCTCCGTCCTGGCCTCGTTCGCACCGTCCCCCGTCCCCGCCCAGGCGCAGGGCCGGGCCGACGAGGACGCCGGGCCGGACGAGTGGCTGCAAGAGGCGTGCGAGCAGGCCGTCAGGGGCATCACCGGGCGGCTGCTCGCGGCCATGGAACCGGAGTCGGCACAGGCGCTGTGGCCGATGTCGTGCGTGCACGGCGCGCCCGACCCGTGCTGCGTCCAGCACGGCGCCGCGGGCAGCCTGGGCGCGCTGGTGCGGTACATGCGCTACGCCTCCGACCCGCGCCTGCCGGACGCGTCCGCCACCGCGGCGCGCTGGATGCTGGACCGCGTGCGGGACGGCGCCCGGCGGCCGTCCGGCCTCTACTTCGGGACGGCCGGCGTCGCGTGGGCGCTGCTCGACGCGGGCCTCGCGCTCGGCGACGACGCCCTGGCCGAGGAGGCCGCCGCGATGGCGGAGGCGCTCCCCGTCACCGCCCCCGGCCCCGACGTGACCCACGGCACCGCGGGCATCGGCATGACCGCCCTGCACCTGTGGGCCCGGACCGGCCGGAAGTCGTTCGCGGAGCGCGCGCAGGCCGCGGCGGACGCGCTGGCCGCCGCGGTCGAGGAGGGTCCGGACGGGCTCGTCTGGCGGACGCCCGCCCACGTGGAGTCCAAGCTCGCGGGCAAGTCGTACTACGGGTTCGCGCACGGCATCGCGGGCGTCGGCTACTTCCTGCTCGCCTGCGCGGAGGCGACGGGGAGCGCCGAGCACCGGGAGCTGGCCGTCCGGGTCGGGGAGAGCCTGCTGGACGCTGCGTTCATCACGCCGCGGTCGGCGATGTGGGGCGCCGGGACCGGCGACCCGCCCACCGCCCCCTACTGGTGCCACGGCGCGTCCGGGATCGGGACGTTCCTCGTCCGGCTGGGCGCCGCCACCGGCGACGCGCGGTTCGTGCGGGCGGCCGACCTGTCCGCCCGCGCGGTGACCGACCAGTCGTGGCGCGCGGTGCTCGGGCAGTGCCACGGCCTGGCGGGCAACGGCGACTTCCTGCTCGACATGGCCGACGTCACCGGCGACGCCCGGCACCGGGCCGCGGCCTGGCGGCTCGCCCGGATCATCATCGCCAGCCGCGCGCACCGCGACGGCCGGATCGTCCTGCCCGACGAGCGCGGCGACGTCTCGATGAGCTGGGGCGAGGGGCTGAGCGGGGTGCTGGCCTTCCTGGTCCGGCTGCGGTACGGCGGGGAGCGGCTCTGGATGGCCGACGCCGCGTCCGCGCAGGGTGCGGCCGAGGACGCGGTGGCCGGGACGGCCGTGCGGGGGTCCGCCCCGTGAACGCCACAGTGAACGGGACAGTGAACGGCACCGCGGGCGACGCCGCGGAGGCGGCGGTGCCCGCCCTGCCGGGGATCCCGACCCGGTTCGGCCTGGCGTTCTCCGCCGGCGGCCGGTGGGCGGCCTGCCTGAGCGCCGTCGACGACGACGTGACGCTGGAGCGGTGGAACCTCGCCCGCGCCGTGCCGTCCCGGCGGGTGTTCGGCGGCGGGACCGTCGCCTCCGGACCGGGCCTCCGGGAGCCCGTCGACCGGCACAGCCGCCCGCTGCCGCTGGACGACGGCCGCCTCCTCGTGGTGCGCGCCGAGGTCGACGCGCACGGGACGCCCGCCGGCCACGGAACGGTGGTCGCGGCGCAGGCCGGGCACGGCGGCACGACCGTCGGGCGGTCCTGGCGGGTCCCGTCGATGCTGGCCGGGTACGCGCTGGCGAGCCCCGGCGCACCGCAGACCGTCGTCCTGGTGACCGTGCAGGACGAGCACCGGTCGCGGATCTGGGAGCTGTCGCTCGCCACCGGGACGCTCGAACCGGTCATGGAGGTCCCCGGCGCGCTGTCGGGCGGCGTGTGGCTCGACGACGGGCGCACGCTCGCGCTCGACCAGGCGACCGCGGACCACCGCGCCGACGGGATCGCCGTCGACCTGCGCGAACGCTCCTGGCGGCGGGTCTGGTCGGTGGCGGCGGCGACCGCCGACCGGATCGTCGCCTGCGACCGCCGCTCCGGGACCCTCGCGGTGACCACCGGCCTCCCCGGCGCCCAGTGGACCGGCGCCCTGCGGATCGGGCTGTGGACTCCCGGCGGCGGGCGCGTCCGGTTCCCCGCCGCGCTCAACCGGCCCGCCGGCGGCATGGTCCCGCTGACCTTCGACGACACCGGCGCGCGCCTGCTGGTGAGCGAGGTGTCGGGCGCGGTGTCCCGGCTCCTGGTGCACACCCTCTCGGACGACCGGCTCGAACCCCTGGCCGTCCCGCCCGGGCTGGCCGGCGCGCCCGCCTCGTGGACGGGCGACCGCATCCACCTGCGGTTCTCGGCGCCGCACCTGCCCCCCACGCTGGCGACGGCGCACACGGCGGCGCTAGCGGAGGCGCACTGCCCGCCGCTCGCGGGCTGGGCGCCGGTGCGGCGGGCGCCCGACGTCGCGGCGGACTGGCGGACCGCCGACCTGGTCGAGCTGCCGGGCCCGGCGGGGCCGATCGAGGCGGTCGTCTACGGCGGCCCGCGCTGGCGCGAGCGGCGGCACCTGGTGCTGGCGCTGCACGGCGGCCCGCTGTCGGCGTGGCGGTTCGAGTTCGACCCGCTCTTCCAGCACCTCGCCGCGGCCGGCATCGCGGTGGTCGCGCCCAACCAGCGCGGCAGCACCGGCTACGGCGAGCCGCACCTGCGCGCGGTCATCGGCGACTGGGGCGGCCCCGACCTGGACGACGTCGTCCACCTGGCGCGCGGCATCGTCCGGACCCGGCGGGACGCCGGGCTGCCCGAACCGGTCGTGCTCGGCGGCAGCTACGGCGCGTTCCTGGCGCTGCTGGCCGCCTGCCACAGCCCCGACCTGTGGTCGGGCTGCGTGGCGCTCGCGCCGTTCACCTCCGCCGACGGCCTGTACCGCGACGCACCCGGCCCCGTCCGGGACCGCGTCGCCCGGCTCAACCGGGCCGGGGGCGGCGGAACGGACGGAGCGCGCGACGTCCTGCGCATGTGCGATGCGCTCACGGCGCCGCTGCTGCTGGCGCACGGGACCCGCGACGAGGTCATCCCCGTCGCGCACTCCCGGGCGCTGCGGCGGCGCCTCCTCGAACTCGGCAGGACCGAAGGGACCGGCCTCGGCTACATCGAGGCCGACGACGGGCACACCGCCGTCGTCCAGGCATGGTCCCCGGTCCTCCGGACGGCGGTGGTCCGCTTCTGCCTCACGGCGGAGCGGATCTCGGCGACGACCACCGAAGGGAGGTGAACCGAATGGAGAACATCTTCGAGGGCGACCTCGTGGCGGAGCTGCACGAGCTGCCCGAGACCGACCCCATCGAGATCGAGGGCGTTCAGCTCAGCGGCACGTGCGCGTGCGCCGGCCTGCTGACCCTGCTGAACTCCGTCTGCGTCGGCATCTCCTGCGCGTGATGCCGGCACCCCTCCGCGGGCCCGGGCGCCTGAGGTGACCCCCGTCCGCTGACACCGGTCACGGATCGGCCGGAAGGCCGGTCCGTGACCGGACCCACTTTCCACTGTAACCCGATGCCCGCCGAGAACCCATGCCCGCCGAGAACCCCATGCCCGCTGAAGACCTATGCCCGCCGGGCGAGAACGGAGCCGACACGCGTGCCCGAGCCGGAGACCGAAGCGGGGCCGCCCGCGGCGCCCGCGGCGCTGCGCCGGGAGGGCCGGCGGCTGCTGCGCGCGGCGGTGCGCCGGTTCCGCGCGCTCCTGGGCCTGCTCGCGGCCGCCACGGTCGTCCGCGTCGCGGCGATGCTGGCGACCCCGGTCATGCTCGGCCGGGCGATCGACGCGGTCCGCTCCGGCCGGGGCCTCGGCGCCGCGATCGCCGGGCTCGCGCTCGTCCTGCTCACCGCCGCGCTCGCCGACGCGGGCGAGGAGCTCCTCGGCACGTACTGCGGCAGCCGCATCACCGCCTGGCTCCGGCACCGCCTCGTCGAGCGGGTCCTTGAGCTCGGCGTGCCCGGCCGGCGCCGCTTCCCCGCCGGGGACGTGCTGTCCCGGCTCACCGAGAGCGCGGGCGGGCCGGCCGCGTTCCCGGCCCTGCTGCTGTCCGGCGCGGCGGCGCTCGCGACGACGGCCGGCGCGGTCGTCGCGCTCGCCCTCATCGACTGGACGCTCGCGCTGGTCTTCGCCCTCGGGGTGCCGCCGGCCGTCCTCGCGCTGCGGATGTTCGTCGCGAAGGCCGGCGAGCCGTTCGCCGACTACCAGCGCCACCAGGCGGAGATCGGCACGCGGCTGCTCGACGCCCGGCAGGGCGCCCGGACCATCCGGGCCTCCGGCACCACCGCCCGCGAGGTCCGGCGGATCCTGCGGCCGCTGCCGCTGCTCGGCGCGGCCGGGCGGCTGACGTGGGACGCGCAGGGGCAGGTCGGCTGGCGGCTGTCGCTGCTCGCGCCGCTGCTGCAGATCATGGTCGTCGGCGCCGCCGGGTTCCGGCTCGCGTCCGGCGACGTGACGGCGGGCGAACTCGTCGCCGCGGCGTCCTACACGGCCTTGGCGGTCGGCGCGGCGGCGCTGTTCGACACCTTCGTCGCGCTGCTGAACTGCGAGGTCGGCGCGGGACGCGTCGCGGAGGTCCTCGACGCGGTCCCGGCCGTCCGGCCGCCCGAGCGGCCGGCGCCGCTGCCGGAGGGTCCCGGCGCGCTGCGGCTGCGCGGAGTCACCGTCCGGGTCGGGGGCCGGACGGTGCTCGACCGCCTCGACCTCGCGGTGCCGCCCCGGACCGCCGTCGCGGTCGTCGGGACGTCCGGGTCGGGCAAGAGCATGCTGGTGGCGACGATCGCGCGGCTCGTCGACCCGGACGAGGGCAGCGTCGAGCTCGACGGCGTGGACGTCGCGGACGTCGCGCTCCCGGAGCTGCGGCGCGCCGTCGCGTACGCCTTCGAGCGGCCCGCGCTGCTCGGCGCGACCGTGCACGACATGATCGCGTACGCGCGTCCGGGCGCCGACCGCGCCGAGGTGCGCCGGGCCGCGCGGACGGCGGCGGCCGACGGGTTCGTCCGGGCGCTGCCCGCCGGGTACGGCACCCCGCTCGCCGAGGCGCCGATGTCGGGCGGCGAGCTGCAGCGGCTCGGGCTGGCCCGCGCGGCGCTGGCGGATGCTCGGCTGCTCGTCCTCGACGACGCCACGAGCAGCCTCGACACAGCGACGGAGATGCGGGTGACGCGGGCGTTGCGGGAGGTCCTTGCCGGACGCACCAGCCTGGTGGTGGCGCGGCGTCCCGCAACGGCGGCCCGCGCCGACCTGGTCGCCTGGCTCGACGCGGGCCGGGTCCGCGCGGTCGCGCCGCACGCCGAGCTGTGGACCGACCCCGGATACCGTGCCGTCTTCGCCGCGGAACCCGGCGAACCGCCCGGTGACCCTGTCCCGCAGGCCGCCGCGCCCGGGCCCGCCCGGTGACCGCCGCGGAGCGCGCCGCGCTGAAGGGCCGCACGGCCGCGCCCGCCGCCCGGCTGCTCCGCCGCCACCTGCGCGGGCGGGGGCACGCGCTGCGCCGGCTCGCGCTGTGGTCGGCGGTCGAGAGCCTGCCGTCGTTCGCGTCGGGGCTGCTGCTCGCGCATGCCATCGACGACGGCTTCCTGGCCCGCCGCCCGCTCACCGGGCTCGCCTGGCTCGCCGCCCTCGGCATCCTCCAGGCGGCCGGCGCCCTCGGCACGCGGCGGATCTACCCGTGGCTCGCCGCCACCGTCGAACCGCTCCGCGACTCGCTCGTCGGCGAGGTCGTCGCCGGGGCGCTGCGCCGCACGATCGACCGGGCGGCCGATCCCTCGTCCGGCGGCGCGGGTGCCGGGATCTCGCAGGTCACCGAGCAGGCGGAGGCCGTCCGGATGCTGCTCGGGACGGCGCTGCGCAACGTCCGGCAGCTGCTCGCGGCCGGCCTCGCCGCGCTGCTCGGGCTGGCGCTGCTCGCGCCACTGCCCGCCCTCACCGCCGTCCTGTCGGTGGCGCTCGCGCTGGCGCTGTTCGCGGCGCTGCTCGGCGTGCAGGTCCGCCGCTACCGCGCGGTCGTGCGGGAGGCCGAACGCATCGGCGAGACCGCGACGGAGATCGTGCAGGGCGTCCGGGACGTGGTGGCGTGCGCGGCCGAACCGCGCGCCGCCCGGACCGTCGGCGAGGCGATCGACGCGCAGGCCGGGGCGCTGCGGTCGTTCGCGCGGTCCCGGCTCGTCCGGCTGCCGGTGCTCGCGCTCGGGGTGCACCTGCCGCTGCTCGCGCTGCTCGCCCTGTCGCCGCGGCTCGTCGCGGACCACCGGCTCACCACCGGGCAGGTCGCGGGCGGGGTGAGCTACCTGGTCACCGGGCTGCAGCCGGCGATGGTGCTGCTGGTCGACGCGGGCGGGACGCTGCTGCTCAGCCTGGCCGTGGTCCTCGGCCGGCTCGCCGAGGTCTGCGCCGGACCGGACGCGGCGCCGCGCACCGCCGCGCCCGTCGCCGCCACGTCCTACGACCTCGAAGCCGAGCACGTGACGTTCGCCTACTCCGCCTCCGCCGCGCCCGTCCTCGCCGACCTGTCCCTGCACATCCCCGAAGGCACGCACCTGGCCGTGGTCGGGCCGAGCGGGACGGGCAAGTCGACGCTCGCCGACGTCCTCACCGGCCTCGCCCGCCCCCAGCGGGGCGGCGTCACGCTCGGCAAGGTGGCGCTGCCCGACCTCGGCGAGGAGCAACTCCGGGCGGCCGTCGCGCTCGTCCCGCAGGAGAGCTACGTCTTCGCCGGGACGCTGCGGGAGAACCTCGCCTACCTGCGCCCGGACGCCCCGGACGCCGACCTCGACGAGGCCGTCGACGCGATCGGGCTGCGCGCGACCGTCGACCGGCTCGGCGGCTACGACGCCGCCGTCCCGCCCGGCGGCGGCACCCTGTCGCAGGGCGAGCGCCAGCTCGTCACGCTCGTCCGCGCGCACGTGTCCGGCGCGCCCGTCACGATCCTGGACGAGGCGACCTGCCACCTGCATCCCGCCGCGGAGGCCCGCGCGGAACGGGCGCTGGCCGCGCGCGGCGGCACGCTCATCGTCATCGCGCACCGCATCAGCTCCGCCCAGCGCGCCCAGCGCGTCCTCCTCCTGGACGGCTCCGCCCCGCTCCTCGGCACCCACGACGCCCTGCTCGCGCTCAGCCCCCTCTACGCCGAGCTCGTCGGCCACTGGCGGACCTGACCGCCCGGACGGTCCTCGACCGATCCTTTGCCAACGGCGGCGGGTCGCCGGCGCGGCCCGGCGGCGCCGCGACCGTACGGTTTCTGCCAGTCCCGACGTCGCTGGGGAGGCCGCGTGCCGACCGCCGCACCCGAACGCCGGCCCGCCGGCCTCGCCCGCCTGGGCTCGTTCTGCGCCCGCCACCCGTGGTGGGTGCTCGCCGCGTGGATCGTGCTGCTGGTGGCCGCGCTCGGCGGCCGCAAGGCCGTCGGCCCCACGTTCAGCGACCAGGTCAGCCTGCCCGGCACCCAGTCCGACACCGGCAAGGCCCTGCTCGCCGCGTCCGACCCCGCCGCGAACCGGCCCGACGGGCAGGTCGTGTTCCACGTCGCCGCCGGCACCGTGTCCGCGCAGCAGCAGGCGGTCGACCAGAGCCTTGGAAACCTGAAGGCGCTGCCGCACGTCACCGGCGTCTCGTCCCCGCTGACCAGCACGGACGGCCGGACGGTGTCCGCCACCGTCTCGTTCGATGAGCAGCTCAAACAGCTCGGCCACGGCTACACCGCACGGCTCGACGACGCCACCGGACCGGCGCGCGCCGCGGGCGTCGGCGTCGGCTACGGCGGGGACTTCACCCAGATCGCTCGCCCGCCCGCCAACGACCTGCTGAGCGAGCTCGTCGGCATCGGCGCCGCGCTCGTCATCCTGCTCGCCGCGTTCGGCAGCGTCGGCGCGGCCGTGACCCCGCTGGTCACCGCGCTCGTCGCGGTCGCCGTGGGGACGGGCGTGGTCGGCATCGTCGCGGGCGTCATCACGTTCGCCACCACCGCGCCGACCCTCGCCACCATGCTCGGCCTCGGCGTCGGCATCGACTACGCGCTGTTCCTGACCACCCGGTTCCGGCAGGACCTCATCGACGGCCGCTCCCCCGTCGACGCCGCGGGCCGCACCGCGGGCACCAGCGGGCACGCCATCGCCGTCGCCGCGATCACCGTCGTCGTTGCGCTGCTCAGCCTCTACGCCAGCGGCCTGTCGTTCATCGGCAAGCTCGGGCTGGCCGCGACGATCGCCGTCCTGATCAGCGCCGCCGCGGCACTGACCCTGGTGCCCGCCGCGCTCGGGCTCGCGGGCCGCAGCATCGACCGGCTCGCCGTCCGCCGGCCCGTCGCCGAGACGTCCAGCGCCCGCGACTCCTGGCACCGGTACGCCGCACTGATCGAACGCCACCGGTGGACGTCCCTCGCCGCCGGGCTCGTCCTGCCCGTCGTGTGCGCGGTACCGGTGTTCTCGATGCGGCTCGGGCACGTCGACGCGGGCGCGGACCCGTCCGGCAGCACCACCCGCCACGCTTACGACTGGATCGCCGCCGCCACCGGACCCGGCTTCGGGCCGGGCGCGAACGGGCCGTTCACCGTGGTCACCGACGTCCGGCACGCGACCGTTCCCGCTAGCCAGATCTCCGCCGGCCTCTCGCACGCGCTGCAGAGCACGCACGGGGTCGCGAGCGCCACGCAGCCGCAGCCGAGCCCGGACGGCGCGCTCCTCGTCTCCACCGTCACGCCCACCACCGGCCCGCAGACCGCGTCCACCTCCGACCTGTTCCGCACCCTGACCGACCACACGCTGCCCGGCGCGCTGCACGGCACCGGCGCGAAGGCCTACCTCACCGGCACCACCGCCGGCCAGCTCGACTTCCGCGACACCGTCGCCCGCCGCCTGCCGATCATCATCGGGATCGTGCTGGTGCTGGCGTACCTGCTGCTCATGGCCGTGTTCCGCAGCCTGGTGATCCCGCTCAAGGCCGTCCTGCTCAACCTGCTCACCACCGCCGCGTCCTGGGGCGCGCTCGTCGCGGTGTTCCAGTGGGGCTGGGGCGACGCCGTCCTGGGCCTGCCCGAGGGCGTGCCGATCGAGTCGTACGTGCCGATGATGATGTTCGCGATCGTCTTCGGCCTGTCCATGGACTACGAGATCTTCCTGCTCTCCCGCATGGCCGCCGTCTGGGACGGCACGCACGACAACACCCGCGCCGTGGCCGGCGGCCTCGCCGTCACCGGCCGGGTCGTCTCCAGCGCCGCGCTGATCATGACGGTGGTGTTCCTGTCCTTCACCGCCTCGCCCACCGTCGTGGTGAAGATGCTGGCACTCGGCCTCGCCTTCAGCGTCATCCTCGACGCCACCGTCGTCCGCCTCGTCCTGGTCCCGTCGCTCATGTTCCTCATGGGCGCATCCAACTGGTGGCTCCCCCGCCGCCTAGCCCGCACCCTCCCCCACCTCCACGCCTAGTGGGGCGGGCGGCGGGTTGGGTGTCGTCGTGGTCCAGGCTTCGGCGAGGAGGTCGTAGGAGCGGACGCGGTCGGCGTGGTCGTGGGTGATGGTCGTGATGAGCAGCTCGTCGGCGCCGGTGACGCGCTGGAGGGTGGCGAGGCCGCCGGCGACAGTGCCGGGCGCGCCGGTGAACTGGGTGTCGACGCGGTCGGCGACCAGGTCGAGGTCCTGCGGGCGCCAGTCGTGGGCGGCGGCCTGGGCCGGGGTGGGGTACGGGATCGCGGCGAGCCGGGACCGGATGCTGTGCACCCACAGCGCGTACGGGGACGCCAGTTCGCGGGCCTCCTCGTCGGTCGGCGCGACGACGGCGTCGGCGGACACGATGACGTACGGCTCGTCCAGGACGTCCGACGGCCGGAACGCCGCCCGGTACGCCTCGACGGCCTCCAGCACGTTGGACGGGCTGACGTGGTAGTTCGCCGCGAACGGCAGCCCGCGCGCCCCCGCGACGCGGGCGCTCTGCCCGCCGCTGCTGCCGAGGATCCACAGGTCGAGCGCGGCGCCTTCGCCGGGGTTGGCGTGCGCCTCGTGGCCGTCCTTGGCGTAGGTGCCGGCGAGGAGCGCGGCGATGTCGTCGACGACGTCGGCGAAGTCGGGGGTCTCGGCGCCGGGCTGCTGGAGGAGGGCGCCGTGCAGGCCGAACGCGGCGGACGCGGCGAGCCTGGTGACGTCGAACGGCGCGGGGATGAGCAGCCCGTCCACGAGTTCGGCCTCGCGGGCGGGCGCGGGCGGCGGGGTGCGGCGGGACGCCTCGGCGCGGCGCTGTCCGGAGCGGCCGAGGCCGAGGTCGATCCGGCCGGGGTGCAGCGCGTCGATCGTGCCGAACTGCTCGACGATGGACAGCGGCGTCCAGTGCCCGGTCTGGACGGCGCCGGAGCCGACGCGGATCCGGGACGTGGCCGCCGCGACCGCCTCGATGAGGATCTGCGGCGCGGCGCTCGCGACGCCGGGCGCGAGGTGGTGCTCGGCGAGCCAGTAGCGGCGGTAGCCGGCGGCCTCGGTGCGGCGGGCGAGGTCGAGGGTGTTGCGGAGCGCGTCGCGCGCGGTGCCGCCGGCGGGGACGGGGGCGAGGTCGAGGACGGACAGCGGGATCACGGGCGCCTCCCTGCGGGGGTCGGGAACGGCCGGCTCGGTATCTCCTCGCGCAGGACGGGTGCGACGTCGCTCTGGAACAGCTCCAGGGACGCGCGGTGCAGGTCCTCGGGGATCCCGTCGGGGTCGGCCTGAACGTGCATGACCTCGTGGCCGAGCCGGTCGTGGTAGCGGTGGACCTTGTCGATGATCTGCTGGGGGCTGCCGACGAGCGCGGAGCCGCGTTCGACGGCGTCCTCGACGGAGTCGAAGACGGGCGTGACGCCGTTGCGGCGGAACAGTTCCTGCCGCGCCTCGAACACCGGCCGGTACACCTCGACGGCGTCCTGGGACTTCGGGGCGACGTAGAGGCCGGCGGTCCCGGCTCCGACGAGGGCGTCGGCGGGGTCGTGGCCGTGGTGCGCCCAGCGTTCCCGGTAGCGGGCGACGAGCTCGGCGTACGGTTCGACGGGGTTGGTGACGTTGGCGGAGAACAGCGGGTCGCCGTGGCGGGCGGCGAGTTCGACGGACTCCTCGCTGGTGGCGCTGCCGTGCCAGACGCGGACGGGGCGCTGCAGCGGCCGCGGCAGCACCTCGGCGTCGTTGAGCGGCGGTCGGTGCTTGCCCCACCAGGTGACGGTGTCCTCGCGCCAGAGCCGGCGGAACAGCTCGTAGCCTTCGCGGTTGCGGTCCCACTGGTCCTCGGCGGTGACGTCGAACAGCTCGGCCTGCGCGGTGCCGTTGCCCTTGCCGATGATCAGTTCGAGGCGCCCGCCGGACAGGTGGTCGAGGGTGGCGTAGTCCTCGTAGGCGCGGACGGGGTCGAGGAGGCTGAGCGTGGTGACGGCGGTGAACAGCCGGATCGTGGACGTGCGGGCGGCGATGTGGCTCAGCACGACCGGCGGTGAGGACGACAGGAACGGCCGTTCGTGCCGCTCGCCGACGCCGAAGCCGTCGAAGCCGAGCCGTTCGGCGAGGACGGCGTGCTCGACGACGTCGCGGAGCCGTTCGGTGACGGGTTTCAGCGCGCCGGTGCGGGGGTCGGGCGCGTGCACGATGAGGGTGATCGCGAGGAACTTCATGCGGTCGCGTACCGGTTGGCGGGACGGGACAGGCCGAGGTGCCCGCGCAGCGTCTCGGCGTCGTAGGCGGTGCGGAACGCGCCGCGCCCCTGGAGGACGGGGACGAGCCCGCGCGTGATCCCTTCCAGGTCGGAGGGCAGGACGCCGGGGCGGAGCCGGAACCCGTCCAGGCCCGCGTCGCGCCAGTCGAGCAGCAGGTCGGCGAGGTCGCCGGGGGTACCGGCGAAGATCTCGGCGTCGGACGTCAGGGCGGCGCCGTCGAGGTCGTCCAGGCGGGCCTTGCGGGCGGACGCGGCGCCGGGCGCCTCGTCGAGGAACACGACCAGGTCCGCGAAGACCTTCAACGGCTCGCCGACGCGGCCGACCGTCCGTTCCGCCTCGCGGACCTGCGCGACGATCGTGACGGCGTCCGCCCGCGAGTGCGGGGTGACGTAGACGACGTCGGCGCCCCGCGCGGCGAACTCGTAGGGCACGACGTCGTGGGCGAGGGCGGTGACGAGCGGCTGGCCCTGCGGCGGGCGCGGGGTGATCGAGGGGCCGCGGACGTTGAAGTGGGCGCCTTGGAAGTCGATGTAGTGCAGCTTGTCGCGGTCGAGGAACCGTCCGGTGGCGGCGTCGCGGATCTCGGCGTCGTCCTCCCAGCTGTCCCACAGCCGCCGCACGACCTCGACGAAGTCGGCGGCCTCCGCGAACAGCTCCGCGCTGAACGTCTTCCCTTCCGGCGTGGAGTACCAGGGCTTGTCGAACTCGGGGAAGGTGCGGCGGCCGAAGTGGGCGGTGTCGGAGAGCCGGGCGCCGACGACCTGCGGCCGCAGTCCCGCGCGCCCCCGGCTCGCGTAGTCGAGCGAGGCGATGCCGATGGAGACGTGGAACGGTTCGGTGTGCGTGGTGATCGCCGTCGGGACGAGCCCGATCCGCGAGGTCGCGGGCGCGAGCCGCGCGGCCAGCAGCACGGCGTCGAGCCGTCCGACGACCCGGTCGGCGCGGTCGTCGGGGGCCTGGGGCCCGAGGGAGTCCTCGATGGTGAGGAAGTCGAGCAGCCCGCGCTCGGCCTCGGCGGCCAGGTCCGTCCAGTATCCGGCGGTGAACAGCGCGCCGGGACGGGCGGCGGGGTCGCGCCAGGCGGCGGGGTGCCAGCCGGCGTCGTTGAGCGCGACGGACAGGTGCAGGCCGGTCATGACGCCTCCCTTTCGGAGCGGGCCGAGCCGGCGGCCGGGGGCCGGAGGCCGAGGTGGTCGCGCAGCGTGGGCCCGGTGTAGTCGGCGCGGAACACGCCCTTCTCCTGGAGCAGCGGGACGACGTGCTCGACCAGGTCGTCGAGGCCGCCGGGGGTGAGGTGCGGGACGAACACGAAGCCGTCGGCGGCGTCGGTCTGGACGAACTCGTCGATCCGGTCGGCGACCGAGCGCGCCGTGCCGACGAACGTCTGCCGCGCGGTGGCCTCGATGACCAGCTCGCGGATGCTGAGGCCGCGCTCGCCAGCCAGTTCCCGCCACCTTCGGACGGTCTCGGCGCGGTCGCCGCGGAACTGCGCGCGGCCCTGGGAGACGCCGTCGCCGAGGTCGGGGTCGATGTCGGGGAGCGGGCCGTCGGGGTCGTAGGCGGACAGGTCCCGCCCCCAGTAGCCCTCCAGGAACGCGATGGCGTTCTGCGGGGAGACCTGCGCGCGGCGGATCTCGGCGGCGCGCTCGGCGGCGTCCTCCTCGGTGTCGCCCAGGACGTAGGTGACCGCCGGCATGATCTTCAGGTCGGCGGGGCGCCGCCCGTAGCGGGCGAGGCGGCCCTTGACGTCCTTGTAGAAGGCGCGGCCGTCCTCCAGGGTGCCGTGCCGGCTGAAGATGACGTCGGCGTCGGCGGCGGCGAACTCGCGGCCCTCGTAGGAGTCGCCCGCCTGGATGATCACGGGGTGGCCCTGCGGCGGGCGCGGCGCGTTGAACCGGCCGGCGATGCCGAACTGCGCGCCGTGGTGCGCGAACGCGCCGGCGCCGGGGCGGGCGAACTCCCCCGCCGCCGGGTCGGCGGGCAGGTCTCCGTCCGCCCAGGAGTCCCACAGCTCGCGGGCGGTGTGCAGGAACTCGGCGGCGCGGGCGTAGCGGTCGGCCTCGTCGAGGTAGCCGCCGCGCCGGAAGTTCTCGCCGGTGAACGCGTCCCAGCTGGTCACGACGTTCCAGGCGGCGCGGCCGCCGCTGAGGTGGTCGACGGTGGCGAGGCGGCGCGCGACCTCGTAGGGCTCGTTGAAGGTGGAGTTGACGGTCGCGGCGAGGCCGAGGCGGGTGGTGACGGCCGACAGCGCGGACAGGACGGTCAGCGACTCGGGGCGCCCCGCGACGTCGAGGTCGTGGATGCGGCCCTTCATCTCGCGCAGCCGCAGGCCCTCGGCGAGGAAGAAGAAGTCGAACTTCCCGCGTTCGGCGGTCTCGGCGAGGTGCACGAACGACCCGAAGTCGATCTGGCTGGCGGACCGGGGGTCGGTCCAGACCGTGGTGTTGTTGACGCCGGGGAAGTGGGCCGCCAAGTGGATCTGCTTGGGCATCAGCGGGCTCCCGCACTCGTGGCCGCGAGCGCGGCGGACGCCTGCGGGGCGACGGCGTCGGCCCACGCGCCGAGCACCCCGGCGGCGTCCGGCACCTGCGACTCCAGAAACGCCAGGCCGGGCGTCGGGACGGTCGCGCCCAGCTCGACCAGCAGCGGACGCAGATGCACCTCGACGGCCAGCGAGTGCTTGGGGTCGCCCATCACCAGCAGCGGCAGCGCGACCTTCGAGGCGAGCGCGCCGCCGGGCAGGCGGTCGAGGAACACCTTCAGCAGGCCGGTGTAGGTGGCCTTGTAGGTCGGACTCGCGACGATCAGGACGTCCGCGTGCGCGACCCGGTCGAGCGCGTCGTGCACCTCGGCCGCGGGCGTCGGCCCGAGCAGGACGGGCGCGAGCGAGGACAGGTCGACGACATCGGGGGCTTCGTCGCGCCCGACGCGGGCGGCGACCGCCTCGGCGGCCTGGACCGCGATCTGCAGCGTCCGCGACTGCGGGCGCGGGTTCCCCACCAGGACGAGGACGCTCACGACTCCTCCCCCTGCGCCGCGGCGCGCTCGTAGGGGATCTTCTCGCCGGCCTCGACCGCGACCGGCAGCCGGTTCTCGGCGGGCGGCAGCGGGCACGTCGCGAACTCGGTGTACGCGCACGGCAGGTTGTGGGCGCGGTTGAAGTCGAGCGCCACCGTCCCGTCGGCGGCGGGCGGCGCGACGAACAGCGCCCGGTTCGCGGCGTAGGTGGTGATCCCGGACGTCGCGTCGGTGAACAGGACGAGCCGCTCGCCGGGCTCCTTGCCGTTGAACGCGGTGAGCGCGAGGGGCCGGCCGTCCAGCTCGAACTCGATCCGGCCGGGCGCGTCGTAGACGTGCTGGAGCCCTTCGACGGCGGCGCCGACGGCGGTCGGGCGCGGCTCGTCGAACGGGACGTAGCGGCCGGTCACCGCCCAGCGCGGGTCGGGCGGGAAGGCGGGCGTGCCGTGGAAGGCGGTGCGCAGCGGATGGTCCGGGTGGCGGGGGCGGACGATGTCGTTGCCGCCGCGCTTGGCCACCTCGATCGCCACGTCGCCCCAGATCGCGGTGACGCCGCCGCGCTCGGGCAGCACGCCGAACCGGTGCTCGCCGTGCACGGTCTCGCCGTCCACGACCAGCTCCTCGCCGTCGCCGAGGACGACGGTCACGCCTTCGGGGCCGGTGCTCCAGGCGCCCGGCGCGTCCGGGTGGCGGCGCGGCTCCCCGTCCAGGAAGTACAGGCCGGTGATCGCGAGGAAGCCGTGCCGGCCGGCGAGCCGCGCCTCGTGCGCGGCGTGCCAGGCCCGCCACTCCTCGGCGAACGCGTCCGCCGTGCCGGTGGTCGTCGTGGTCTGTACGGTCATGTCCGTTCCTCCAACAGCCGTGCGCCTGGGGCGCCGATGCGCGCGTCCCCGCCGGGGATGGCGGCGAGCAGTTCGCGGGTGTAGTCGTGGGCCGGGTCGCCGAAGATCGCGCCGGTCTCGCCGGTCTCGACGACCCGTCCGGCGCGCATCACCGCGACGCGGTGCGCGATCTGCCGGACGACGGCGAGGTCGTGCGAGATGAACAGGTACGCCAGGCCCGTGCCGTCCTGCAGCTCGGCGAGCAGGTCGAGCACCTGCGCCTGGACGGAGACGTCCAGCGCCGAGACGGGCTCGTCGCACACGACGAGGTCGGGTTCGAGGGCGAGCGCGCGGGCGATCGCGACGCGCTGCCGCTGCCCGCCGGACAGCTCGGCGGGCCGGCGGTCCAGCGTCGCGGCGGGCAGCGCGACGCGGTCGAGCAGCTCGCGGGCGCGGGCCGCGCGGGATGCCCGGTCCCCGACCCGGAACGCCCGCAGCGGCTCGGTGATCACCTCGCCGATCGAGAACCGCGGGTCGAGGGAGGCGTACGGGTTCTGGTAGACGAGCTGGGCGCGGCGCCGCAGCCGCCGCAGCGCCGCCCCGCCCGCGGCGGTGACGTCCTCGCCGTCGAAGACGATCCGGCCGGACGTCGGCGGGACGAGCCGCAGGATCATCCGCGCGGTGGTCGACTTCCCGGACCCGGACTCGCCGACCAGCGCGAGCGTCCGGCCGCGGTGCACGGTGAGGCCGACCTCGTCGACCGCGCGGACGGTCCGGCCGCGCGGCAGCGGGAAGTCCTTGACCAGGTTCTCGGCGGTGACCAGCACTGGTTCCGCGGGTTCCGACGGTTGCGCCGGTGCGGCGTGCCGGGGGCGCGCGCGGACGGCGGTGAGGCTCGGCGCGCTGCGCAGCAGCCGCCGCGTATAGGCGTCCTGCGGGTCCTCGATGATCCGCCGCGCGGGGCCCGACTCGACGACGCGGCCCTGCGACATCACGGCGATCCGCGACGCCCGGTCCGCGGCGACGCCGAGGTCGTGCGTGACGAGCAGCACCGCGGTGCCGGACTCCTCGGTGAGGTGCTGGAGGTGGTCGAGGATCCGGCGCTGCACGGTGACGTCGAGGGCGCTGGTCGGCTCGTCCGCGACGATCAGCTCCGGCCCGGCGGCGATCGCGATCGCGATGAGCGCGCGCTGCCGCATCCCGCCGGACAGCTCGTGCGGGTACTGCCGTGCCCTGACCTGCGGTTCCGGCATCCCGGCGCGCTCCAGCGCCTCGACCGCGCCGAGCGGCGCGGTGCGGCGGGTGGCGAGCCCGTGCAGCCGCAGCACCTCCGCGACCTGCTCGCCGATCCGCTTCACCGGGTTCAGCGAGACGCCCGGGTCCTGCGGGACGAGCCCGATCCGCGCGCCGCGGACGGTCCGCAGCTCCCGTTCGGACAGCGCCGCGAGGTCGCGGCCCGCGAACCGGACGGTTCCGGCGTCGAGGGAGGCGTTGGGCGCGAGGAGGCGCAGCACGGCGTGCGCGGTGGTGCTCTTCCCCGAGCCCGACTCCCCGACCAGCGCGACGATCTCGCCGGGCCGGACGTCCAGGCCGGCGCCGCGCACGGCCTGCACGCGGTCCGTCCTGGTCAGGTAGGAGACGTGCAGGCCCGCCACTTCCAAGAGCGGCGCGTCGTCCCGGCCGGTCATCGCCGGCCCCGCTCGCCGTCGAGGGCCCGCGCGATCCGGTTCGTGGCGAGCACGGTCGCGGCGATCGTCAGGCCCGGCAGCGCCGTCATCCACCAGGCGTTCGCGAGGTAGTTGCGGCCGTCGGAGATCAGCGTCCCCCACTCGGGCGCGGGCGGCGCCGCGCCGTAGCCGAGGAAGCTCAGCGACGACACCGCGAGCACCGCCGTCCCGAAGTCGAGGGTCGCGAGGACCAGCACCGGCCCGATCGCGTTCGGCAGGACGTGCCGCCCGAGCACCGCGTACCAGCGCGTCCCGCACGACCGGGCCGCCTCCACGAACACGGCCTGCCGGACCCGCAGCACCTCCGACCGCATCACCCGCGCGAACGTCGCGACGCTCGCGACGCCGACGGCCACGGCGACCTTCACCGTCCCGTAGCCGAGCGCGGTGACCAGCGCGAGCGACAGGAACAGCGCGGGGATCGACAGCAGCACGTCGACGCACCGCATCAGCACGTCGTCGATCCAGCGGCCCGCGAACCCGGCGAGCAGGCCGATCAGCCCGCCCGCCGCGAACGACACGGCGACGGCGATCAGCGTCGCCTTGAGCGACAGCGCGGCGCCGTGCACGACCCGCGCGTACAGGTCGCGGCCGAGTTCGTCGGTGCCGAACCAGTGCGCGGCGCCGGGCGCCCGGAACGCCTGCGACGGCACGCCGGTCAGCGGGTCCCTGGAGGTGAACAGGCCGGGCCAGAACGACGCCAGCGCCACCGCCGCGAGCACGAGGACGGACAGGACGAGGCCCGGCCGGCGCAGCAGGAACCGGACGGTCCGCGCGGCGCCGGCGCGGCGGCGGGCCGCGGGCTCCGGTACGCCGGGCCCGTCCGCGGCGTCGAGCACGCCGAGGGCGTCGAGTGTGCTGCTCATGCGGGGCTCCAGCGCCGGCCGCCCGCGGCGGCGATCCGCGGGTCCAGCAGCGGGCAGAGGAGGTCCACGGCCAGGTTGACCAGGACGAACACCAGCGCCCCGAACACCACGACGCCCTGCACGAGCGGGATGTCCTGGGCGGTGACGGCGGCGGCGGTGACGCGGCCGAGGCCGTTGCGGGAGAACACCGTCTCGGTCACGACGGAGTTGGCCATGAGCTGCCCGACGAGGACGCCGACGACCGTCAGCGCGGGCAGCGACGCGTTGCGCAGCGCGTGCCGCAGGTGGATCCGGGGCCGTCCGGCGCCCTTGGCCCGCGCGGTCTGCACATACGGTTCGTCGAGGGTGGTGAGCAGGCTCTTGGCCAGCACCTGCGCGACGACGGCGCCGGTGGGGATCGCGAGGGTGACGGCCGGCAGGATCAGCCCGCGCGGCCCGCCGTTCCCGAACGCCGGGAGCAGCCGCGCGCGGAACGAGAACACCTCGACGAGCATCAGCCCGGCCCAGAACGCCGGGACCGACACCCCGAGCGGCGGCAGCGAGAGCAGCAGCTGCCGCAGCCACCGCCGCGAGGTGTAGGTCGCGGCGAGCGCGAGGCCGCCGCCGAGCAGCACCGCGAGCGCGAGGCCCGCGACGACGAGCTGGAGGGTGGACGGCAGCGCCTCGCCGATGACCGACGTCACCGGCCGCCCGGCGGACACCGAGTCGCCGAGGTCGCCGCGCAGCGCCCGCCCGAGGTGGTGGGCGTACTGCACGGGGACCGGCTCGTCGAAGCCGTACTGGCTCTTGAGCCGCGCGATCTGCGCGGGGTCGATGCCGGCCTGGTCGGCGCCCTGCCCGGCCATCGCCGAGACGGGGTCGCCGGGCAGCAGGTCGAGGACGAGGAACGACACCGTGTAGGCCGCCCACAGCACTCCGGCCGCCTGCGCGAGGCGCAGGGCCGCGTAACGTCGCATCGCTAGCCGACCCAGGTGTCGTGGAGCTGGATGCGGCTCGACGCGTCGAACAGCACGCCGTGGACCTTCTTCGCGACGCCCAGCTCCGTCTGGAGCTCCACGACCGGGATCGTGTAGGCGTGCCGCACGATGTCGCGCTGGGCGCGGGCGACGAGGTCGAACCGTTTCCCCTGGTCGGGTTCGGCGGCCTGGCCGTCGAGGAGCGCGTCGAGGCCGCTCGCGGGCAGCTTGTAGGTGTTGGCGAGCCTGGACGAGTACGAGCCGCGCAAAATGTCGGGGTCGGCGCGGGTGACGTTGCCCCACAGCGCGTCGAAGTCGCCGGACGTCTGGACCTGCGCGATCTGCGCGATCGCCTGCTCCTTGAGGTCGAGCCGGACGCCGATGGCCTTGAGCTGCTGCTGGACGAGTTCCAGCGCGGGCTTGTTGGTGGCGGCGTTCGCGAACCACTTGACGGTGAAGGCCAGCGGCTTGCCGTCCTTGCGGCGGATGCCATCGGTGCCGGGCGTCCAGCCGCCGGAGTCCAGCAGGGCCTTGGCGCGCGCCTGGTCGAAGGAGAGCGGTGCGCCGACGTCGGCGTAGCCGGGCGTGGTGTGGGCGAGGGGACTGGTGGCGGGCCGGGTGCCGGACGGGAAGACGGTCTGCGCGATCTGCCGCCGGTCGATGCCGAGCGCGATCGCCTGCCGGACCTTCTCGTCGTTCAGCGGCGGGCGCGCGTTGTTCGGGGACAGGCCGAAGGCGACGCCGGGGTTGGCACGTGCCAGCAGCCGGACGCCGGACGCCTTGAGCGCGGACTCGTCGGCGCGTCCGACGCTGCCGATCGCGTCGAGCTGGCCGGACTGGAGCCCGCCCGTCCGCACCCCCGACTCGGGGAGGATCTTGAAGACGATCCGGTCGAGGTAGGCGGCGCCGGGCTTCTTCCACAGCGACGAGCCCCACGCGTAGCCCTTGCGCGCGGCGAGGGTGATCGACTGGCTCGGGACGTACTTCTGGAGCGTGAACGGCCCGGACCCGGCGATGCCCTCGCTGCACCGCTGCTGCGGCGTTTTGCGGACGCTGGCCGCCGCCTCGATGCCGAGCGAGTGCGTGGCGGTGGCCTGCAGGAACTGCGCGTTCGGCTGCTTGAACCGCACCTTGAACGTCAGGTCGTCGACGACGTCGGTGCCCTGGTAGCCGCTGAGGTAGCCCTCCGCGAGGATGCCGAGCGGGCCGAGCTTCGGGATCGCGTCGAAGTTCGCCTTGACGACCTCGGCGGTCAGCGCCGAGCCGTCGCTGAAGGTGACGCCTGGCCGCAGGTGGAAGGTGAAGGTCCGGGCGTCGCCGCTGATCGTCCAGCTCTGCGCGAGCCAGGGGACGATCTTTCCGGTGGCCGGGTCCTGGTCGGTGAGCGAGTCGACGACCTGCCGGACCGAGTAGATGGTGTCGTTGCTGCCCACCTGCTGCGGGTCGGCGCAGCCGGTGTCGGAGCCGACCGCGAAGGTCAGGGTGCCGCCGGTCCGGGGCGTCCCGGCGCCGGCGCCGGACGCTCCGCCGCCCGATCCGCACGCGGTCAGCGCCGCCAGTCCGGCCGCCAGGACGGCGGCGCTCCTCCAGGGGGTCGGCGTCGCTCTCACCAGGATCTCTCCCATCGGGTCGCCGGATGCCCGCCAACGTAGGCGGGCCGGCATGTATCCGTCAATACCAACCAGAAAAGTAGGAAATATGCCCGGGACCGCCCGCCGCCGGCTCATCCGAGCCGGCGGAACGCGCTGGCATGGAACACCAGCGGCGGGACGTCCGGAGCCGCGTCCAGGTCGTGGACGCGGAACACGACGATGTCGTGGTCCCCGGACCGGACCTGCTGCTCGATCGTGCACTCGTACCAGGCGGACGCGCCCTCGACGAGCACGCCGCCGCCCGGCCGGGCCCGCCACCCGACCCCGGCGAACCGGTCGCCGGTGCGGGCGCCGAGCCGCCGCCCGACGTGCTCCTGGTGCGCGCCGAGCACGCTGATCCCGATGCGGGGCAGCTCGCGCAGCAGCGGCCAGGTGGTGGACGTGTGCGCGACGCACACCGACACCAGCGGCGGGTCGAGGGACACGGGGACGAACGAGCTGGCCGCGATGCCGGCGGGCCGCCCGCCCACCAGGCCCGCGACGACCGCGACGCCGGTCGGGTAGGCGCCGTAGACGCGCCGCAGGTTCAGGTCGAGCGCCGTCATCGCGCCGCCCGCGCCGAGGGGGAGGCAAGGGGGGACGTCAGGGTCACGGTGGGGCCTTCCTTTCGGGAGGGAACTCGCCGGTCAGGAACTCCCGGCCGACCTCGGCCTGCCGGTGGGCCACCGGGTCGCGCAGGGCGCGGGCGTAGCGCCAGAACCGGGCCAGGCCCGGCCGCGCCCGCGCGGAGTCCGCGCCGGCGAGCTCGAACACGCGGGAGGCGACGGCCAGCGACGCCTGGGCTGCGGCGATCTTGGCGGTGGCGGCCATGACCGCCGCCTCGCAGTGCCATCGCCCCGCCGGTCCCGCGCCGCCTTCACCGTGCAGTGCCGGGGCCAGGTCGTCGACGGCCTGGTCCGCGAGGGCGCGGGCCGCGCGCACCTGCGCGAGCAGGCCGCCGTAGGCGCCGGACAGGTACGCGTCGCCGCCGGTCCGCCGCGCCTGCCCGAGCGGCCAGGGCCGCGACCGGGCGACCGCGTGCGCGCGGGCCGCGTCCAGGGCGCCTTCGGCGATGCCGATGTAGAGCTGCGCGAACACCAGCTGGATGGCGGGCGCCGTCAGCGGCGAGGCGGATGCGCCGTCCCGTGCGATGACGTCGTGCCCGCTCACCGCGGCCCCCGCGAAACGGACCGTTCCACCTGGCCCCTCGTCCGGCGACAGTGCGACACCCGGACCGGCTGGATCGACCAGGACCATCAGCGGCTCGCCCGTGCCCGCGCGCGTGGCGCCGACGGCGAGGCGGTCGGCGAGGACGGCACCGGAGGTGATCGCCGTCGCGCCGTCCAGGGTAGAGCCGCCGTGCGGACGCGGCGTCAGCGTGAGCGAGGTGTCGCGCGGGTCCGGGGCTCCGCCCCAGACCTGGCACCCGGCAGCGGCACCGGACCAGACCCGTTCGCGGTCCTCGTCCGTGCCGACGAGCGCGGGTGTCCAGGACAGCAGGTAGTGGTGGCCGAGCAGCAGCCCGATGTCGCCGTTGACGGCGGCGACCTCGCGGACGACCTGGTAGGCGGTGCGCCAGGTGGCGCCGCCTCCACCGCAGCGCGCCGGGATCAGCAGCGTGGACAGCCCGGCCCGCCGCAGGGCCTCGACGGCGGGCGCCTGCGGGCGGCCGGCGTGGCGGCCGTCCGGGTCGTCCACGGCCGGGCCGGCGGCGGTGGTCCGCGCCAGTTCGAGCCACCCGGCGTGGTCGCGCGGGGCGGCCCGCCGGGCGGGCTGGTCGCAGGTGGTGGTGGTCACGGTCGTCTCCCAAGGGCCGGCGCATCCGGCGGACGCGGGGAGTGTAAGCAGCCGCGCGGCGAGAAATCAACTAAAAAGGTAGGGAATATCTGTTATTGGCGCGAAGCGGCCTGCCCCGGCCAGCCCCGGCGCTCCTCCGGAGCCAGCAGCAGCACCTCCATCGCCCGCGCGCACGACTGCGCGTGCGCCAGGAACCACGGGACCCGCGCGTCCGTGACCACCTCGGGCGTCGAGCGGAGAGCGAGCGCGTAGCGGGCGTGGCCCGACCGGTCCAGCAGCGGGACGGCGAGCGTCCGCACGCCCTCGGCGGACTCGCCGTCGTTCATCGCGTGCCCGGCGGCGCGCACCCGCTCGACCTCCGTGCGCAGCTCGTCCACATCCGCGATGGTGCGTCCGGTGAGCGGGCGCAGCGGGGCGAGCGCCGACAGGTCGTCCGCACCGGGACGGGGCCAGGCGAGCAGCACCTTGCCGAGCGCGGTGGAGTGCAGCGGGCGGCGCAGGCCCCCGCCGTCCTCGGTGCGCCGGACGGTGCCGCCGGCGAGCAGGACCGCGTGGTCGCCGCTGCGGATCGCGAGGTCGGCGGTCGTCCCGGTGACCCGGCTCAGGTGGTCCAGCTCCGGCGCGACCCGGTGCAGTCCCTGCCGATGGAACGACAGGAGGCCGAGTTCGGTGACCGCCGGGCCGAGCCGGTAGCGGGCGGAGGCGTCCCGGGCGAGGAACTCGGCGGCGGCGAGGGTCTGCGCGAGCCGGTGCGCGGTCGAGGTGCTGAGGCCGAGGCGGCGGGCGACGCCGGACGCGGTCAGCGGCGGGCCGCCGTCGCGGAAGCAGAGCAGGACGTCCAGCGCGCGCCGCACGGCCTGGCCGCCGGGGGTCTGAGGTGCCATGTTTCCCACCCTATGGGATCCATATTGAATTGGTAGGGATTGTTGGCAATACTCCCGGCATGACCGGCACCCCTCCCGCGGACCTGTGGTTCACCCGCTGTCCCGTCCCCACCGCCACCGGCATCGCCGCAGACCAGGGCTGGCTCGCGGCGGAGTTCGCCGCCGACGGCATCGCCGTGCGCTCCCTCCAGGAGGCGGGCGCCGCGGCCGTCCGCGGCGAGCACTTCCGCCACCGGCTTCCCACGCTCGTCCGCGAGGGCGGCAACGTCCCCGCACTGTGGGCGCGGTCCACCGGCGCGCCGACCCGCCTCGTCGGCCTCACCTGGTTCGAGGAGCGGCAGGTCGTGCTCGCCCGGCCCGGCGCCGGCCTGCACGGCCCGCACGACCTCAAGGGCCGCCGGCTCGCCGTCCCGCGCCGCGCCATCGAGATCGACTTCTGGCGGGCGATGGCGCTGCGCGGCTTCGACGGCGCGCTGCGCCACGCCGGGCTCACCCTCGCCGACGCCGAGCTCGTCGACCTCGACGGCGACGTCCTGCCCGGGCAGTGGGAGGCCGAGCTCGCCGCGCTGCGCGACGGCCACGTCGACGCCGTCTACACCAAGGGCTCGGTCGCCGTGGAGACCGCCGCCCGCTACGGCGCGGAGGTCGCGATCGACCTCGACGCCCTGCCGGACCGCCGGTGGCGCGTCAACAACGGGACGCCCCGCCCGATCACCGTCGACCAGCGGCTCCTCGACGAGCACCCGGACCTCGTCGTCCGGTTCCTCGCCGTACTGCTCGGCGCCGCCGACTGGGCCCGCGCCGATCCCGGCGGCCTCGCCCGCATCCTCGCGGACGAGACCGGGTCCGGCGCGGAGGGCGTCGCCCGCGCCTACGGCGACGGCTTCCACCGCGACCTGCACGCCGCCCTCGACGCCGACCGCCTCGAACTGCTCGCCGGCCAGGAGGAGTTCCTGCGCCGGCACGGCTTCCACGACGCCCCGGTGGACGTGTCCGCCTGGGCCGACCCCGCACCCCTCGCCGCCGCGCGCGACCTCGTCCCGCGGCTCGCCTTCGTCGCACAGGAGCATCCATGAAGCGTTTCCCCGCCCTCCCAGCCCTGGCCGCCGGCGCCCTCGCGGTCCTGCTCGCCGCCGCGGGCTGTGGCGGTTCGGACGCGGACGCGTCCGGCGGCGGGACGGTCACCATCCGCGTCCCGGACCCGGGCAACTCGGGCGTGCTCGCCGCCGGGAAGAAGGACGGCAGCCTCGCCAAGGCGCTGTCGGCGGTGCACGCCAAGGTCAAGTGGACGGGCAGCGCCGGACCGTTCGCGCCCGCCGCGCAGGAGCTGAACGCGGGCGAGCTGGACTTCGCGCAGGGCTCGATCACGTCCGCGATCGCCGCGCTCGCCCAGAAGCCCGGCTTCAAGCTGTTCGCGCAGATCGCCCCGGACAAGACCGGCGAGGGGATCCTCGTCCGCAAGGACTCCCCGATCCGGACGCCCCGCGACCTCATCGGGAAGTCGGTCGCCGTCAACAAGGGCGGGACCGCCGAGTACCTGCTGCTCAAGGCGCTCGCCGCGTCCGGGATCAAGCCGGACCAGGTGAAGCGCGTCTACCTCAACCCCGCGCAGACCGCGCCCGTGTTCAACTCCGGGAAGGTCGACGCGTGGGCGGTGTGGGCGACGTACTCGCTGCCCGAGATGGCCGCGAGCGGCGCGCACTTCCTGGTGAACGGCGGGCAGATCGGGTCGCAGAACTACTCGGTGTGGGCCGTCCGGACCAAGCTCGCCGACGCGCACCCGGAGGTCGTCAAGGCGTTCTACCGGTACCTGCACGACCGGGGACAGGACCAGATCAAGAACCCCGGCGGCTACGTCAACGTGTTCACCGAGGCGGGGCCGCAGGCCGTCAGCGGCGCCGCCGAGCGGCTCACCGTACAGAACCTCGCGCAGGGCGCGACCGCCGAGCCGATCGGCGCGGCCGACCTCGCCGGGTTCGCGAGCGTCGCGCAGTTCTTCGCCGACCAGAAGATCACCCCGGCGAAGGTCGACGTGAAGCCGTACGTGGTGGCGCTGCCCGGGAGCGGGACATGACCGCCGCGCCGGTGGAGACCCGCGCGTATCCCGATCTCGTCGTCCCGCGGCCGCGCATCCCGAGGCCGAGGCGGCGCGGCATGAGCGTCGCGTTGCGCACCCTCGGCCCGCTCGCGCTGCTCGGCGGCTGGTGGCTGGCGTCCGCGACCGGCGTGCTCAGCCCCGACGTGCTCGCCTCGCCCGCGACCGTCG
The DNA here is from genome assembly GCF_017573465.1 of Actinomadura violacea. Taxonomy (GTDB): domain Bacteria; phylum Actinomycetota; class Actinomycetes; order Streptosporangiales; family Streptosporangiaceae; genus Spirillospora; species Spirillospora violacea. The sequence goes on along the minus strand of NZ_JAGEPF010000001.1, from coordinate 307,509 downwards.
CCGATGCCGCGCGCGAGCTGTGGGCGGACGGCCAGCTCACCGACGCGCTGCGGGTCTCGCTGACCCGCGCCGTCCTCGGCCTGGCGTGCGGGCTCGCCGCCGGGCTGCTGCTCGGCGTCGTGACCGGCTTCTCCCGCCTCGGCGAGGAGCTGCTGGACTCGCCGCTGCAACTGCTGCGCGCGCTGCCGTTCCTGTCGCTCGTCCCGCTGTTCATGGTGTGGTTCGGGATCGGCGAGTCCGCGCGGGTCGTCCTGATCGCGGTCGCCACCACGTTCCCGATGTACGTCTCGACCGCGGGCGGCGTCCGGAACGTGGACCGGCGGCTGCTGGAGGCGATGCGCACCTTCGGGCTCGGCGGATGGCGGCTCGTCCGCGAGGTCGTGCTGCCGGGCGCGCTGCCGTCGCTGCTCGCCGGGTTCCGGCTGTCGATGACGCTCAGCGTGATCGCGCTGATCGCCGCCGAGGAGATCAACTCGACGTCCGGGATCGGCTACCTGATGACGCAGGCGCAGAGCTTCTCGCGCACCGACATCCTGTCGGTCTGCGTGCTGGTGTACGGGCTGCTCGGGCTGGCCGCCGACCTGCTGGCGCGCGGCGCCGAGCGAGTGCTGATGCCGTGGCGCGCGAAGGGGGCGGCGCGATGAGCACCGCTGTGCACCTGCGCGGCCTGCGCCGCGTGTTCGGGTCCCGGGCCGTCCTGGACGGGGTGGACCTCGACATCGAGCGCGGCGAGTTCGTCGCGCTCCTCGGCGCCAGCGGCACCGGCAAGACGACGCTGCTGAGAATCCTCGGTGCTCTCGACCGTCCGGACGGCGGGACCGTGCTCGTTCCGGAGGCCCGGACGATCGTGTTCCAGGAGCCGCGGCTCGTCCCGTCCAAGCGCGTCCTCGGCAACGTCGTCGTCGGGCTGCCGCGCGGCGCCGCCGTGCAGGAACAAGGGCGGCGGGCGCTCGCGGAGGTCGGCCTGGCCGATCACGCGCGGGCGTGGCCGCACACGCTGTCCGGCGGCGAGGCGCAGCGCGTCGCGCTGGCGCGCGCGCTGGTCCGCGAGCCGGAACTGCTGCTGCTCGACGAGCCGTTCGCCGCGCTCGACGCGCTGACCCGGCTGCGCATGCAGGACCTCGTCGGCGACCTGGTCCGCACGCGCCGTCCGGCGGTGCTGCTGGTCACGCACGACGTGGACGAGGCGATCCGGCTGGCCGACCGGGTCGCGGTGCTGAAGGACGGCCGGCTCGTCACCGACGAGCGCGTGGAGGCGCGCCGCCCGCGCGACGCGGCGGACCCGGAGTTCACCGCGCTGCGCCGCCGCCTGCTGGGCGACCTCGGCGTCCGCCTCCCCGCCGCCGGACCGGACGAGAACGAGAAGGCCGGACGGCCCTCGGAAGGAGCGATACGTTGACCCGCTTGCATGTCGTGGCGCCGACCCGCGCGCCCGGACGGGCGGTGCTGCCGGACTTCGTCACCGACGTGCGGCCCCGGGCGGTCGAGCCCGGGCACCGCGCGGTGGGACGCGCCGCCGAGCTGGGCGGGCTGGACGGCGTGCTCGTCCCGTTCGACCCCGGCGGCCACGATCCGCTGGTGCTCGCGGCGGCGGTGCTGCGCGACACCCGGCACGTCCAGGTGGCGGCGGAGTTCCATCCGGCGATCGCGACGCCGGTCTACGCGGCGAAGCTGTCGGCGTCGTTGCAGCGCTACACGGGCGGGCGGTTCGCGTGGCGGCTCGCCGTCGACCTCCCCCCGGACGTCGCGCGCGCACACGGCGATTTCCTGGAAGGCCCTGCACGCTACGCCCGCGCCGACGAATTCCTGACGATCGCGAAGGGCGTGTGGAGCGAGCGTCCGTACACCTTCGAGGGCGAGCACTTCCAGGTGCTCGAAGGCGGCTTCCCCGGCTCCCGCGTGCCGCGCCCGTTCCCGCGCGTGTACCTGTCCGGGACGTCGGCGGAGGCCCTCGCCCTGTCGGCGCGGCACGCCGACGCACATCTCATCGGACCGGACGACGACCCGGGCCTCGTCCCGGACGGCGTGGACGCGGCGCTCCGGCTGCGCGCCGACACCGACGACGAGGCGGCGCTCGCCGACGAGATCCTGCGCCGCGCCGAAGCGGGCATCGCCGAGTTCTTCGTGGAGCCGGCGGCGACGCCCGCCTCTCAGTCAACGGGCACCGCCTACTGGCTGGCGCAGCGCGTCCTGCCCCTGCTGCGGAAGGAGACCGAAGGTGTCGGTTGACGTCTACTGGCGCATCGCGATGGAGGGCGACGCGCCCGCGCTGCGCCTCGGCGACATCACCCGCGGCGGCTTCGGCCCGTACCTGCCGGGCGCCCTCGGCCCCGGCCTGCGCGGCGGCGCGCCGGACGGGTACGGGCCGCTCGACTACATGGGCGAGGTGGCGCGGGCGACGGAGCGGTCCGGGTTCGTCGGCGGGCTGATGCCGTCGTTCCCCGAGACCGACGACCCGTGGGCGGCCGCCGCCGCGCTCGCCGGGGAGACCACCGCCTACCGGTTCATGATCGCGTTCCAGCCGGGGTTCCTGCATCCCGTCCAGGCGGCGCGGATGTCGGCGTCGCTGCAGGCCGCGACGGGCGGGCGCGTCGTCTACAACATCATTTCGGGCGGCGGCGGGCCGCAGCAGCTGTGGTGGGGCGACAAGGTCGCGCACGACGACCGGTACGCCCGCACCTCGGAGTTCCTCGACGTGCTGAAGGGCGTGTGGGACGGTCCGTTCGACCACGACGGCCGCTTCTACCGGGTCGAGGGCGCGGCGCTGCCGCCGGAGCTGCGCGGGCAGCCGTTCCCGGAGGTCTTCTTCTCCGGCTCGTCGCCCGCCGCGATCGCCGCCGCCGGCCGCCACGCCGACTACTACCTGTCCTGGCTGGAGCCGTTCGACGCGCTCGCCGCGAAGTTCGCGCTGGTCCGCCAGCACAGCGACACGCCCCCGAAGTTCGCCGTCCGGGTGGACGTCCTCGCCCGCGAGACGGAGGAGGAGGCGTGGGAGGAGCTGCGCCGGGGCTGGGCGCGGCTCGGCGGCGAGCAGCGCACGCCGGACGCGTCCGAGTCCGTCGGCTGGCGGCGGGGGCGCGAGTTCACCGCCGGGGCCGGCGACGACCTCCGCGACCTCGAAGTGCAGCCCAACGTGTGGGGCGGCTTCAACCGGCTCCGCCCCGGCCCGCTGTTCGGGCTGGTCGGCGACTACCACCAGGTCGCCGAGCGGCTCGACGAGCTGATCGGCCTCGGCGTGGACGCCTTCATCCTCGCCGGCGTCCCGCACCTGGAGGAGGCCCAGCGCGTGGGCCGCCACGTCCTCCCCCTGCTGAAAGGAAAGATCGCATGACCCTGCGCGTCGGCTACTTCCCGCAGAACAACTCGCTGTGGGTGCTGCGGCACCGCGGCATCCTGGAGCGGTCCGTCCCGGACGTGGAGTGGGTGGACCTGCGGTCGCTGCCCGCCGGGGACCGTCCGGCGCCCACCGAGGGCCTGCCGTCCGGGCACGGCGACCACCTGTTCGACGGCGGCTACGACTTCATCGGCACCGGCTCCACCCCGCCCGTCACCGCGCAGGCGAAGGGCCACGACGTCGTGTACGTCGCGATCTCCGGGCCGCGCGTGGAGAACGGCCGGATCGTCGTCCAGGACGACTCCCCGATCGCCGGGCCCGCCGACCTCAAGGGGCGGCGCGTCGCGCTCGGCCACGGCTCCTGGCAGACGACGCTGCTGCTGCTCGCCCTGGAGAAAGCGGGCTTGACCTGGGGCGACATCGAGCCGGTGGACGCCTACGGCAACGCGGCCGAGCTGTTCCTGAACGGCGACGTCGACGCCTGGGTGGGCTCCTACCCGTACCTGACCGACGTCGAGAAGCGGCGTCCCGTCCGGACGGTGATCGAGACGCCGGGCCTGTTCAGCCACCGCTCGCTCTGGTTCACCAGCCGGGCGTTCGCGGCCGAGCGGCCCGACGACCTCGCCGCGATCGTCGCCGCGCTGAAGGAGTCGGACGCCTGGATCGAGGCGAACCCGCGCGCCGCCGCGGAGCTGTTCGCCGCCGACGACGGCGGCGACCTCGACGCCTGGGAGCACGCGCTCCGCACCCGCCCCTGGGGCCTGAACCCGGTGGACGAGGACTTCGTCGCCGAGCAGCAGCACGCCGCCGACCTCTTCCACGCCAACGGCCTCATCCCGCGCCCGGTCACCGTCGCCGACGCGGTCCTGCCCGAGATCAACGCGCTGGTCACCGCGCCCGCATCCTGACGGACGGCTCGGATCGGCCCGGTATCGGCCCGGTCGGCGCGCGGGCGACCGCGCACCGGCCGGGCCCTCGCGTTTCCGGGACGGCGCGCCCGCCTCAGGTGCGCTGGACCTCGCTGGCCCAGGCGACCAGGCCCGCGACGAAGCCCTGGCGGTCGCGGGGCGAGAGGGTGTCCAGCACGCGCAGCAGCGGCGCCGCCCGCACGGCGACGAACCCCTCGACCGCCGCCCGGTGCTGCTCGGCGAGCGACACGAGCGTGCGGCGCCGGTTGTCCGGGTCCTCCCGCCGGTCCACGAGGCCGGCCCTGCTGAGGGTGCCGACCAGCTCGCTGACCGTGGACAGCGACACCCCCATCCGCGCGGCCAGGTCCGAGACGCCGAGCGTGCCGCCCGCCGCCAGCTGCGGCAGGACGGCGCCGTGCCGGGCGGTCAGCCGGTGCGCGGCGAAGATCTCGGCCAGCTCGTCCGGCATCTCGCCGGGGCCGCGCCGGAAGTACGCCTCCACCAGCGGCACGAAGCCGAGGACCTCCCGCACCTCCGCGGCCCGCGGGAGCTGCGGCCCGGCCGGCGGGGAGTCGCTCGTCATGGTCCCTAGTGTATGGTCTTGGATATCCAAACAGTTTGGAGATCCAAAGTGTCGACGGACGGCGTCACGTTCATCAACGTCATCGAGATCCCGGCCGACCAGGTCCACGCGTTCGTCGCGGGCTGGCGCGAGCGCGCGCAGATCATGAGCGGCATGCCGGGCTTCCGCGACTACCGGCTGCACCGCGCCGTCGCCGCGGGCACCCGGTTCCAGCTCGTCAACGTCGCCCGGTGGGCCGACCGCGAGGCGTTCCAGGCCGCCATGGCGAACCCGGAGTTCCGCGCTGCGATGCGCTCGCTCGAAGGGGACGGCGACCTGCGGGTGGCGGCGAACCCGGCGTTGTACGAGGTGGTCGCCGGCACCGTCCGGCACGACCACGCCTGACACCCCCTTCCGGCCGCCCTCCGGCGCCGGACCAACGAAGGAGACAGGAAGATGACCGAGCCGAACACGCTCCTCGAGCCGATCACCCGGCACAACACGGCGGTGCTGCTGGTCGACCACCAGGTCGGCCTGCTGTCCGGCGTGCGCGACATGCCCGTGGAGGAGCTCAAGCACAACGTCGCGGCGCTGGCCCGCGCGGCGGTGGCGCTCGGCCTCCCGCTCGTCGTCACCACGACCGCGGCGGACGGCATGTGGGGGCCGACGGCGCCCGAGCTCGTCGCGGCGCTGCCGCCCGAGGTGGACATCATCGACCGGAGCACGGTCAACGCCTGGGACGACGCCCGCGTCCGCGTGGCCGTCGAGGCGACCGGACGGCGCAAGCTGATCATCGCCGGGGTGTCGCTGGAGGTGTGCGCGGCCCTGCCCGCGTACTCCGCCACCGCGGCGGGCCACGACGCGTACGTGGCCGTGGACGCCTCCGGCACCTTCAGCGCGACCAAGCGGGAGGCGGGGCTGCTGCGCATGACGCAGGCCGGCGTCGTCGTCAGCGACTACGCCAGCCTCATCGTCGAGGCCCTCGCCGACAACGCCGACCCCGCCGCGAACGCCGTCTACGAGGCGCTGGACATGCCGTTCGCCACGCTCGTCGGCCAGATGTCGGCGGCGTACAGGGCGGCCGGGTAGCGCCTTCCCGCCGCGGCCGCCCGGCCCGGTACCCCTCCCGCCCACCTGCGGTTACGTTGGCCGCCGGGCGAGAGAGGACGGATGACATGGCGGTGCGGGATCGGGGGCCTCTCGGCAAGGTCGGCGTCCTTCCGAAGGGCATCGGGAGCCTGACCGCGGGGCATCCCCCGGCCCGCGCCGGGACGCTGTTCGTCATGGGCGCCTACGGCGGGATGCGCGTCGCCCCCGACGCCGGCTTCGAGGTCGTGTTCGGCCGCTGCGAGCCGGACGTCCACGTCTGCGTCGGCCCGGACGACCCGCACGTCAGCCGGCGGCACGGCCGCATCGTCCGCGAGCACGCGCGGTGGGTGCTGTACAACACCGGGAGGCTCGCGATCCGGTTCCCGGGGGCGCGGCTGGTGCTCGGCGGGCACCGGGCCGAACTGCCGGCGGCGTACACGCCGCTGTTCATCGTCGCGCCGGAGCGCGAGCACCTGCTGGAGGTGCGGGTCGCCGTCGGGCCCGGGCAGGGCGCCGGCCGGCGCGACGTCGAGACCCGCGGCCCGCGCGGCTGGGAGCTGTCCGACCTCGAACGGCTGGTGCTGGTGTGCCTCGGCCGCCGCTACCTGGGCCGCGAGCCGTCGCCGCAGCCGCTCACCTGGGCGCAGGTCGCGGGCGAGCTGGCCGGGCTGCGACCGGACGAGCGGTGGAGCGCCAAGCGGGCCGCCCGCGTCGTCAACGGCGTGCGCCGGCGGCTCAGCACGCGGGTCGAGGGGCTGCTGGAGGAGGAGGTCCCGCCGCCGATCGGCAACGCCCTCAACCACAATCTGATCATCGAGCTGCTGGTCACGGCGACGCTCGTGCCCGCCGACCTCGCGCTGCTCGACGGACCCGCCTGAACTCCGGCCGCGCGCGTCCCAGAACGTCCGGCGAGGCGGCTTCCGATTCGGGGTACAGAGTTGTAGCGTTTGCTGTTTTGAATCGTTCGCTCTTTGTTACGGTAATCTGGGGTCCATGTGCGCATCGCAGACCCCGACCACCGCCGAGGAGCTGCGCGGTGCCGGCCTGCGGGTGACCGCCGCCCGCGTCGCGCTGCTGGAGACCGTCCGGGAGGGCGACCACCTCGACGTCGAGGGCATCGCCGCCGGAGTGCGCGACCGCGTCGGCCACATCTCCCTGCAGGCCGTCTACGAGGCCGTCCACGCGCTGACCAGGGCCGGGCTGGTGCGCCGCATCGAGCCCGCCGGGAGCCCCGCCCGCTTCGAGGGACGCGTCGGCGACAACCACCACCACCTGGTGTGCCGCAACTGCGGCGCGGTCAAGGACGTCGACTGCGCCGTCGGGCACCCGCCCTGCCTGGACCCGGTCGACGACGCCGGGTACCTCATCGACGAGGCCGACGTCACGTTCTGGGGCCTGTGCCCGCAGTGCCGCCGCCAGGACCGCCCTGGCGGGGCGGACCGGTATCCCCGAGTGGCGCGACGGCCGGGTCAAGGCGCTGCGGAATCTGCGGGTGGCCCGCCGCTCGGGGCATAGCGTCCTGCAACTGAAGATCATTCACTTGGCGTTGTCGGCGATCTCGGGCGAGGCCGAGCACCGGGTCATGTCGCCCTTGCAGACGTTCTTAACGGCTTGCTAAGCGTTCACAGATGCGCCGTTCGCAACCCGTCTCCTTGCGGGCCGTGAACGGCGCCCCACAAGTGCGGCCCCTCCTTGGAGGGGCCGCACCTTTTTCGCGGACCGTACCGTCCACGGCGTGAGACGGCAGCGGTCCTGTTGCGCGTCGCCGCAGGTTCGGCGCGATCTCCCCTGCCTGGCGGCTCGCCGTCGGGCATCCGTCCCGGCCATTCTTCGTGCCCGGCGTCCCCCGGCCGCCCCTTCGGCCTGTTGCTGGCCTCCCCCCTCCACGGACGGTCTGCCTCGCAAGGTCCAACAAACAAAAGACAAGGAGAAGGTGACTCACATGCAAACGAGTCCCTCGAAACGGCCCCGGTCATGGCGGTCCCCCGCCATTGACGAGGTCGCCGTCATCTCCAACGGTCTGGGGGAGCTCGCTCTCCTCGACCGCAAGGGGAACGTCACCTCGTGGAACCTGCCGGACGCCGACGGCGTGCCGGTGTGCCACGAGCTCTACGACGCACCGTGGGAGACCGCGTTCCGGCTCCGCCTGGACGACCGGAAAACCCCCGTCGGCCGCCGGCTGGAGGACACGTCGCACACCCTGGTGTCGACGTGGACGAACGCCACGGGCAAGGCCTGCGAGCGGGCCTTCATCGCGGGATCCCCGCTCGCCTCAGCCGGAGGCCGGTTCGCGCGCCTGCTCACCTGCGAGCAGGGGACCGTCCGGGCCCGCCTGGACCTCCGCCTGCGCCACGGCCACCGCGGCGAGGAGAAGGTCCGGTGGACCGTCCTGCGCGAGCGGGACGGGTTCCTGGAGGCCAAGGCGGCGGCGGGGAGCAGCACGCTTCTCCTCTCCACCAACATGCACCTCCGGTTCGACGAGGACGCCACCTCGATCAGGGGCGAGCTGGCCCTGGACGCCGGGTGCAGCGCCTTCGTCTGCATCGGGTGGAACGGCCACACCTCCCCGGCGACCGTCGAGGACGTCGAGGACCTCCTCAGGGAGTCCGAGGAGGGGTGGCTCGCGTGGGCCAGGGAGCTGCGGATCCCGGACGACGGGAACGCCGCCCTCGTGCTGGGATCCGCGATCAGGCTCCGCGGGCTCGGTCACCGGGCCGGGTCGTTCTATGCGGCCGCGTCCCGCGGGCTCCCGGAGGACGACCCGCGCGAGCACCCGCGCGCGGTGCGGACGTGGGACTACCTGTGCGACTGGCTACGCGACTCCGGCCTGACGGTGTCGACCCTGCACAGGCTGGGCGACGCCGCGGTCCTCCCGGCCCGGCTGGAGTGGTATCGGAGCCTCCCGGACCTGGGCCGGAAGGCGAAGGTCATGTACCGGATGTCCGGTGGGGACGTGGCCCGGTTCGGCGAGCACATCGTCGACGGGCTGGGTCACCGCGGTTCGGTCTACCGCTTCGGCAACGGGGCGGGAGACCAGGAGCAGCACGACCGGTGGGTCTACCCGCTGGAGCACCTCCGCCTCCTGAGCGAGCGGGGCCGGTTCGACCTGGGCCTCACCGAGGGCCTGGCCGAACAGGCCGTGCGCGCGGCCGGGAAGCCGTGCTCGGGCATCTGGGAGGTCCGCCGGCCGGAGGACGACCTGGTCGCCTACGCCTCAACCCAGATCCTCGTCGGCCAGGCCCTGTTCAACACGGCCGCGGTCTTCGCGGCGGCGGGCCTGGAGGAGCCGGCCCGCCGGTACCGGGGGCTGGGCGAAAGGCTCAAGGCGTGGGTCCTGGACAACTGTGTCCTGGACGGCGTCGTCGTCGCCGCACCGGGCCTGCCGGTGCTGGACGCGTCGGCCCTGCTGGCCTTCCACGTGGGGAAGGACATGTTCAACCTCCGCAAGGAGGGCGACAGGGACCTGGTGCGCGCGACGGTGCTCGCCATCGACACGCCCCACACCGTCCCGTCCCGCTTCCAGGGACTCCGGGTCGGCAAGGGGCACGTCCGGTACCACACGCACCAGTTCGGCGACGGGGTCAGCCAGGCCGAGGAGGCGCTGTTCACCAGCGTCACCGGTCTGGTGGCGCTGACCATGCTGCGGCTCGGCATGCTGGACCGCGCCGACGCCGTGATGCGAGAGGTCCTCGACGCCCGCAACGACCTCGGCATGTGGTCGGAGGAGCGCACCGAGGACGGGCGCGGCCTGGGCAACGTGAGCCAGGCGTACGTCTACCAGACGGTGATCGACTACTTCGTGAACCGTGCGGAGTTCATCGCGGCGGCGGAGCACCGCTCCGAAACCGCCGCCTGACCGGTCGTCCCCCACGGGGACACCGGTCGACATGCCGTCTCGCGCCGGTGCGGCGCGAGACGCGAAGCACCGGCCCGCGTCCGCCAGGACGCGGGCCGGCGTTCTGTCGGACGCGTCCGTCACCTCTCGTCCGGCTGTCGCGGTCGCGGACGCGCGCGACCTGCTTCCACCGCTTTCTGTTGCCGCGTGCGGTCCGCTCTGGACGGTCCTCACTGCACATAAGGTGCACGCCGGCCCCAGCTGCCGGTCACAAACAGAGTCAGGAAGGGAGGGTCTTCATGATGAAGACCCCCGCGTACCGGCCCCTCGCCGGTACCGAGACGACCGGCAAGGTCTACACGGTGGACAACCCGACCCGGGAAGACGCCATGCTGATCGACCTGTTCGGCGGCCTGTCCGAGCGGACGCGGACGGCCGCCAAGTGGGTTTACTGGGAGCTGCTGTCCAACGCCCACAAGTACGGACAGCGAGTGACGATCCGTCCCCTGCCCCGCAACGGGGTCGTCGGCTCCGCTGACGAGGAGGGCTTCAAGCTCCAGCTCTTCGTCACCCGCAACGAATTCGGCCGGTGCCTCCGCATCGAGGTGCACGACCTCACGACCACCTCTCCCAGGTACGACTCCCGCATCGGCTGGGGGCTCCGCAGCGTCCGCGGCCTCACCCTGGGCCGCTGCTTCCACACCGAGACCAGGAGCGGGAAGTACGTGTGGGCGGAGGTGCCCGACGAGCGCGACAAGTGATCGGCGTCTGAGCCGTCCCGGCCATGTCCCGGCCCGCCGGCCGCGGATGTGAGCCTGGCGCGCACACCGGACCGGTCGCCGCTCCCCACGGAGCGGCGGCCGGTTCCCTTCTTGTTTCCGCCCGTGCCGAGCACGGCTTCTCGCACATGAAGTGGTGCACCACCGGCACGGAACGGCCGGGCACGGTCCGCGAGGACCGGCCCGGCCGTCTCTCCGTCAGGTCACCGCACGTCGAACCGGTCGAGGTTCATGACCTTGTCCCACGCCGCGACGAAGTCGCCGACGAACTTGTCCGCCGCGTCGTCGGACGCGTAGACCTCCGCGACCGCGCGGAGCTCGGCGTTCGCGCCGAACACCAGGTCGGCGCGGCTGCCCGTCCACTTGACCTCGCCGGAGGCGTCGCGGCCCTCGAAGGTCTCCGACTCCTCCGTCGTCGGCTTCCACACCGTGCCCATGTCGAGCAGGTTCACGAAGAAGTCGTTCGTGAGCCGCCCGGGCCGGTCGGTGAGGACGCCGAGGTCCGACTGGCCGTGGTTCACACCGAGGACGCGCAGGCCGCCGAGCAGGACCGTCATCTCGGGCGTGCTCAGCGTGAGCAGGTTCGCCCGGTCGACCAGCAGGAACTCGCCCGGCAGGATGTGGCCCTTGGCGAGGTAGTTGCGGAACCCGTCGTGCATGGGCTCCATCACCTCGAAGGACTCGACGTCGGTCTGCTCCTGCGAGGCGTCGGTGCGGCCCGGCGTGAAGGGCACCTCGATGTCGTGGCCCGCGTCCTTGGCGGCCTTCTCGACGGCGGCGCAGCCGCCGAGCACGATCAGGTCGGCCAGGGAGATCTTCTTGCCGCCGGTCTGCTCGGCGTTGAACGCCTCCTGGACCTCCTCGAGCGTGCGCAGCACGGTCGCCAGCTCGGCCGGGTTGTTGACCTCCCAGCTGCGCTGCGGCTCCAGCCGGATGCGCGCGCCGTTGGCGCCGCCGCGCTTGTCGGTGCCGCGGAACGACGCGGCCGACGCCCACGCGGTGGCGGCCAGCTGCGAGACCGACAGGCCGGAGCCGAGGAGCCGGGCCTTGAGCGCGGCGATGTCGGCCGCGTCCACCAGCTCGTGGTCGACCGCCGGGACGGGGTCCTGCCAGACGAGCGTCTCGCTCGGCACCTCCGGGCCGAGGTAGCGCTCGACGGGGCCCATGTCGCGGTGCGTCAGCTTGAACCAGGCGCGCGCGAACGCGTCCGCGAACTCGTCGGGGTTGTCCTTGAAGCGCCGCGAGATCGGCTCGTAGATCGGGTCGAAGCGCAGCGACAGGTCGGTGGTCAGCATCCCCGGCGCGCGGTTGAGCGTGCCGTCCTCGGGGTCGGGCACCGTGTTCGCGCCGGCGCCGTTCTTCGGCCGCCACTGGTTCGCCCCGGCCGGGCTCTGCTCCAGCTCCCACTCGTACCCGAAGAGGATGTCGAAGAAGCTGTTGTCCCACGTGGTGGGCGTGTTCGTCCAGGTGACCTCGAGGCCGCTGGTGTGCGAGTCGCGGCCCTTGCCGGTGCCGTGGGAGTTCTTCCACCCGAGGCCCATGTCCTCCAGCGGGGCGGCCTCCGGCTCGGGGCCGATGGCGTCCGCCAGCGGGGCCGCGCCGTGCGTCTTGCCGAAGGTGTGGCCGCCCGCGATCAGCGCGACGGTCTCCTCGTCGTTCATCGCCATGCGCGCGAACGTCTCGCGGATGTCGCGGGCCGCGGCGAGCGGGTCCGGGTTGCCGTTCGGGCCCTCCGGGTTGACGTAGATGAGGCCCATCTGCACCGCGGCCAGCGGCTTCTCCAGCTCGCGGTCGCCGCTGTAGCGCTCGTCGTCGAGCCAGACGGTCTCGGGGCCCCAGAAGACGTCCTCCTCGGCCTCCCAGGCGTCCTCGCGGCCGCCGGCGAAGCCGAAGGTCTTCAGGCCCATCGTCTCCAGGGCGACGTTGCCGGCGAGGACCATCAGGTCGGCCCAGGAGATCTTGCGGCCGTACTTCTTCTTGACCGGCCACAGGACGCGGCGGGCCTTGTCGAGGCTGGCGTTGTCCGGCCAGCTGTTCAGCGGCGCGAACCGCTGCTGGCCGGCGCCGGCGCCGCCGCGGCCGTCGCTGACGCGGTAGGTGCCCGCGCTGTGCCACGCCATGCGGATGATCAGCGGGCCGTAGTTGCCGTGGTCGGCCGGCCACCACTCCTGCGAGTCCGTGAGGACGGCCGCGATGTCCTGCTTCACGGCGGCGAGGTCGAGGCTCTGGAACGCCTCGGCGTAGTCGAAGTCCTCCCCCAGCGGGTTCGTGACCGGCGGGTTCTTGGCGAGGATCTTCAGGTTGAGCCGGTCGGGCCACCAGCCGCGGTTGCCTCCGCCCTGAGTGGGGTGCGAGGCGCGCTGGTGCGCGACGGGGCACTGGCCCGCGGCGGCTTCGTTCTCAGACATGGTGTTCCCTCCAGGGCTGCGCGAGGTTGGCGGACGGGGAAGTCGGGACGGTGGAGCAGGCGGGGCACAGGCCCCAGTAGATGACCTCGGCCTCGTCGATGGCGAAGCCGCTGTCGTCCGACGCGGTCATGCAGGGCGCCTCGCCGGCGGCGCAGTCGGCGTCGGCGATGGCCCCGCAGGACCGGCACACGATGTGGTGGTGGTTGTCGCCGACGCGCGCCTCGTAGCGGGCGACGGAGCCGGCCGGCTGGATGCGCCGGACCAAGCCCGCGTCCGTCAGCGCGCGCAGCGAGTCGTAGACGGCCTGGTGGGACACCTTCGGGACGTCCCTGCGCACGGCGCTGATGATCGAGTCGGTGTCGGCGTGCGGGTGCGCGTGCACCGCGCCCAGCACCGCGACCCGGGGCCGGGTCACACGGAGGGCGGCACCGCGCAGCATCTGCCGGTATTCCACGGTCGTGGCCACGCACGACAGGCTGCCTCGTTTTCTTGAACGAGTCAAGTGTTTGCAGAAACCCAGTTCTTGACCATCTCAGGTGGACGGCCCGGTCCGGGCCGGCGCGGCTAGGCTTCCCGCCCGTGGAGACCGATGCGCAGGTGGCGGTGCGGGCGGCGCGGGCGGGCGCCGCCGTCGTGCGGGACATGTACGGGACGTCCCTCGCCCGCTTCGGCAAGTCCGGCGGCGACTTCGCCACGTCCGCCGACCTCGCCGCGGAGAAGGCGATCCTCGACGTCATCCGGGCCGCCCGCCCGGACGACGCGGTCACCGGCGAGGAGAGCGGCCGCGCCGGCCCGGACGACGCCGACCGCCGCTGGCTCGTCGACCCGCTGTGCGGGACGCTGAACTACGCCGTCCGCTCGATGCTGGTCGCGGTGAACGTCGCGCTCCGCGCGGGCCCCGCGACCGTCGCGGCGGCGTCCGCCGACCCGTTCAACGACGAGGTCTTCTGGACCGACGGCGTCCGCGCCCACGTCCGCACCGGCGGAACCGACGCGCCGCTCGTCCCGTCGGCCTCCTCGAACCTGGTGGACGTCAACCTCGACCCGCCGTTCCCCAACGCGCCGGGCTTCCGCGCGGCCAACCTCCTCGCCGACGAGGGATTCGCCGCCCGGTTCCGTCCCCGCGTGGTTTCGACGACCCTGGCCGTCGCGTGGGTGGCTGCGGGGCGCCGCGCCGCCTACGTCACCGACGGCCATCTGCGCGACAGCGTGCACTTCGCCGCCGGCATCGCGCTGTGCCGGGCCGCCGGCTGCGTCGTGACCGGCATCCACGGCCAGCCCTTGCACACCGGCCCCGGCGGCCTCATCGCCGCCGCTGACCCCGAAACCCACTCGGCCCTCCTCGAGCTCATCGGTACCCTAAGAAACAGCCCCTGAAGCGTCACCCCGACTCGGTGACGCGCGCGAGGACGACCCCGGCGACGATGAGCGCGAGCGCGGTCATCCGCCCCGCCGTCACCGGGTCCTTGTGGACGACGACGCCCAGCGCGATCGCGCCGACCGCGCCGATGCCGGTGAAGACCGCATATGCCGTGCCGACCGGCAGCGTCCGCATCGCCTGCGCCAGCAGCCAGACCGCGGCCACCATGAGGACGAAGCAGACCAGGGTCGGCAGCGGCCTGGTGAAGCTCTCCGTCGGCCTGATGCTCTGCGCCCACGCGATCTCCACCAGGCCCGCCAGCCCTAGCATGAGCCAGTTCACCGTCAGTACTCCTTGCCGAGGTCGCGCGCGGTGCGCAGCGCGGCGGCGTACAGCTCGTCATGCTCGTCCCGCCGGTGGGCGAGGCTCGGGTCGATCCGCGAGTTCGCCAGCTCCGCCGCGACGAACGTCGCGTCCTCGACGGCGAAATGCCCGGCGAAGAAGTCGCGGAGGAACCGCTCCTGGTGGTCGAAGCGGGCCTTGGGCGCGCCGGGACCGTAGGCGCCGCCCCTCGCCGTGGCGACGACGAAGCGCCGCCCGGCCAGCGACATCCGCGGGAACGTGACCTGGTCGAGCCACGCCTTCAGCGACGACGGGACCGAGTAGTTGTACATCGGGGTCGCGATCAGCACGACGTCCGCGGCCACCAGCTCGGCGAGCAGCGGCTCCACGACCGCCCACGCCGCGGCCTGCTCCGGAGTCCGGACGGCCTCCGCGTACCGGTCGATGTCGGTGATGCCGTGCGCCAGGACGTGATCGCACAGCTCCGTCCACGCCTCGCCGATGTGCGGCACGGGCTCCGCCGCCAGGTCCCGGTGGACGTACACGCCATCGCGATGGGCCTCCCGCCACGACCCGGCGAAGGCGTCCCCCACCTCGCGGCTGATCGAACGGCGCCGGGCACTGGCGTCCAGGTGCAGCAACGTGGTCATGAGCAACTCCTTAACTGGACACTATGTCCGCTTGCTCGGTGACCGTAGCAACGATCTGGACACGCTGTCCACATCGTCGCTAGAGTCGCCGCCATGGAGCCCCGCACCGACCTGCTCAGCGGGCGTCCGGCGGGCCCGCCGCGCGAGCGCGCCGACGCCGCCCGCAACCGCGCCAAGGTGCTCGCCGCCGCCGCCGACCTGTTCGCGACCCGCGACCCGCGCACCGTGACCATGGACGACATCGCCAAGGCCGCCGGCGTCGGCCGCGGCACGCTCTACCGCCGCTACCCCGACACCGTCTCGATCGCCCGCGCACTCCTCGACGACCACGAACGCGCCCTCCAGGAGCGCCTCCTCCGCGGCGACCCGCCCCTGGGCCCGGGCGCCTCCCCCGGCGACCGCCTGGCCGCCTTCTACGCCGCCATGGTCGAGCTGCTCGAAGATCACACCCCGCTCGTCCTCGGCGCCGAGCAGGGCGAAGCGCGCTTCGCCGCCGGCGCCTACGGCTTCTGGCGCGCCCACGTCCGCATGCTGCTGTCCGCCGCCGGCACCCCGGAACCCGCCGCCCTCGCCGACGCCCTCCTCGCCCCCTTGGCGCCCGACGTCTACGCCGAGCAGCGCCGCCAGGGCCTCACCCCCGCCCAGATCACCAAGGCCCTCACCCACCTGGCCCACACCACGACAACCGCCTGAACCCCTACGGCGCCATCCGCGCCCAGACCCACTTGCCCCCGTTCAGATCCCGCGTGGCGCCGCACCGGGCCGACAGGGCCTGGACGATGTGCAGCCCCCAGCCGCCGTTGTCGTCGAACGCCTCCTCGGACAGGTCGAGGTCGTCGAGCGTGAGCCGCCTGAACGGCCTGGGCTGCGGGGCACCGAGCCCGGAGTCCCAGACGGCGATGACGACCCCTTGCGCGTCCCGGCTGAGCTGGAAGCGGATCTCCTCGCGCGGCGTCTCATGCGCGGCATTCGTGACGAGTTCCGAGACGACCAGAAGGGCATCGTCGAGAATGTGCGAATAGCCCCATTTACGCATCCACGCGTCCGCCAGCGTCCGCGCAAGCCCCACCGTGGCCGGCGTCCCGAGCAGCGGAATGATCAAATCTCCCGTCGCCGTCATCACCATCGTCCCCGTCCTCGCCCTGGTTTCCGATTTCCTGTGGCAAGGATCACCGGCCGCACTTAATCTGACGATGTACCCACCAGAGTTGAAAACCCGGGAGACGCGATGCCGGACGTCCGCAAGCCCCTCGACCCGCGGATCTCGATGTGGCACTTCCTGGCCTTCTTCATGCGTTTCATGCGCGAGAAGGCGGGTCTTTCGCTTGCTCAGTGCGGCGAGCTCATGGGTGCTGCACGTTCCACTGTTTCCAACTTGGAGGCAGGTAGGCGTCGCCCCCAAGAGGATCAGATGCGGTTGCTCGACAGGCACTACGGAACGGGCCTGCTTTTTCAGCTAATACTCTGGTTCGCCCGAATGGCGCACGATCCCGACTGGGCACGTCAATGCATGGAGTATGAGCAACAGGCCACCGCGATCAAGACGTACCACGGGAAGGCGATTCCTCGGCCGTTCCAGACCGAGAGGTACATCCGTGCACTCCTGGAAGCAGGCACTGCCAAGGACATCGAGGCAGAGGTCGCCGCCCGCGTCGAAGACCAGCGGCTGATCATTGAGCGCGCGGACGCTCCGGTCCTGTGGATGCTCATGGACGAGAGCGTGCTGGCTTGCCCTGTCGGGGGGCCAGAGGTGATGAAGCCGCAACTGGAGTACCTACTCAAGACGGCGAGCCAGCCGAACATCATCATGCGCATCGTCCCCACAGCGGCTGGCGCGCACTACGGGTTCGATGGTCCGTTCCAGGTCATCTGCCTGGACGACCGGGACGTCGCCCATGCCGGTGCCCAGAACGGTGGACGCTTGATCGAGGGCCCAAGCGAGGTGAGGGAGTTCTCGGCTAAGTTCGAACTAATAGGCGCAAAGGCGCTTCCCCAAGACGCATCGCGCACCCTCATCGAGCAGTACTTGGAGCAGTACTCGTGAACATCCAATGGCGGAAGAGCAGCCACAGCGGCGGTATCGACGACAAGCAGTGCGTTGAACTGGGACGACTTGCGCCGGGGGTCGGCGTCGGGGTGCGGGACTCCAAGGACCCGGACGGCGGCCACCTCACCCTCACGCCCGCCGGGTTCGCCACGCTCCTAGCGAGCATCAAGCACACCCCGTCCCCCTGACCCGCGTCCCCGACACGGCTTCCACGACCGCCCGACGCGCCAAGCCCCGGGCCGGTCCCGGCCTCTCCGCGCCCGGCCTCCTTCGTTGACTTGCGGCGTGTCGGCCTTAAGCGGCGGCTTTTAAGGCCGACACGCCGCAAGTCAACGTTCGGTCCGCGGCCGGATCGATATCGGATCGCGTGGGATGGCCGTCCGCTGGCACGCTGCCCCCATGGATCGCGCGGAGGTACTGCTCATCGGAGGACGAGCCGGCGTCGGCAAGACGACGGTGGGGTGGGAGGTTTCGGCGCTACTGCGCGCCGAGGCGGTCGCTCACGCGATCATCGATGGCGACTTCCTGGGGCAGGTGCATCCGGCTCCGGAGGGGGACCCGCACCGCGCGGAGATCACTGAGATCAATCTGACCGCCGTGTGGGAGAACTTCGCCCAGCGTGGCTACCGGCGCCTGATCTATACGAACACCGCGAGTGTGCTGCCCGAGGCGGCGGGCATGTTCGAGCGCGCCATGGGGGCCGGAGTGGGGATCGTACGAGTCCTGCTCACCGCGTCCGACGAGACCGCCCGCGAACGGCTGGTGGGACGTGAACTCGGCTCAGAACTGGAGCAGGAACTCGAAGGAAGCGTCCGCAAGGCCCGGATCCTGGACGAGCGAGCCCCCGCGGAGACCGTGCGAGTGGCGACGGACGGACGGCTCGTCATCGACATCGCACAGGAGGTGGTGGCCGCCACCGGATGGGCCGGGTAGGTGGGGCCATCCGCATCAGGCGACGTTCGACCTGTTGACGAGCCCGTCCGGTCGAATTTCGTGGCCGGCGATGAGTTCCCGCGCCCGCCTCGGTCTCACCTGGTGCACACCAAGGAAAGGAGGCACGGGATGAGCAGGACCACCCACATCACACAGGTGGCCACGGTCGGGGTCCGCGTCACCGACCAGCAGAAGGCCATCGAGTTCTACGTCGGTGAGCTCGGCTTCGAAGTGCGCCGAGACGTGCCTTTCGGCGACGGGCGCTGGATCGAGGTGGCGCCGCCCGGAGCGGCGACGACCGTCGCGCTCGTTCCCGACGGGATGCCGGCCGGCATCCGCCTGACGACCCGGGACGCCGACGCCGACCACGCGGACCTGCGCGCACGCGGCGTCGATGCGGATGCGGAGGTCCTGCGGATGGGGCCCGCAGTGCCTCCCATGTTCGCTGTGCGTGACCCGGACGGCAACGACCTCATCCTTATCGAGGGCTCCTGAACAGGCGGTATACGTGATGGACGAGCAATTCACCGCGACCCTGCGGAAGAGCCCGAACAGGGGCGGCTGGACCTATGTCGTCTGGCCCGAGTCGGCAGAGTTCTTCGGCACCCGCGGTCTGGTGAAGGTCCGGGGCACGATCGACGGGCATCCGTTCCAGAGTTCGTTCATGGCCCTGGGGAACGGCACCCACAAGCTGCCGGTGAAGGCGGAAGTGCGCAAAGCGATCGGCAAGGAGGAAGGCGACACCGTGACCGTCCGTCTGGAGGAGCGGTTGAACGCCTGACGTCTTGCAAGCTGTACCCGAGTACAGGCTTACCGTCGAGGTGTCGCCGCGCGGCCAGGGCGGATCACTCGGGTGAGGAGCCGGGATGAGCGAGTCCGATGTACCGATCATGTGCACGCTGGCGCCGTCCTCGATGGTGGAGCGGCTGACGGAGTTCGAGGCCGCGTTCGCCGACGGGCCGCTCCGGGTGGAGCGCGAGCCGCTGCGGCTGCGGCTGTCCTTCGCGGCCGGCGAGGAGCGGGAGGCGGTCCTCCGCGACCTCTTCGCCCAGGAACAGCAGTGCTGCGCGTTCCTGACCTTCGCGTTCCAGCGCACCGCGGAGGGGCTGACGGTCGACATCACCGCACCGGACGGCGCCGCCCCCGCCCTCGACGGCATGCAGGCGCTCGCCGAACGCGCCGTCCCACCCGAAGCGATCGCCCGAGGATGGGCCGGATGAGCGGCGCCCGCGACGGCCTGAGGTCGGGCGAGGTCGCCCGGGCGGCCGGGGTGAACCCGCAGACGCTGCGCTACTACGAGCGGCGCGGCCTCATCGCCGAACCGGAACGGACGCTCGGCGGCCACCGGCTCTACCCCGGTGACACCGTGGCCGTCCTGCGCGCCATCAAGGCGGCGCAGCGGCTCGGATTCACGCTGGACGAGATCGCCGAACTGCTGGACGCGGCTCGGCGCCCGCACGGCCGCGGCGGCGCCGGGATGCGGGAGCGTGCCCGGCTGAAGCTCGCCGAGGTGGAGCGGCGGATCGCCGACCTGCACACCGTCCGCGCCACGCTGCGGGACGCGGTCGGCGCGGGCTGCGACGACGCACCGTCCTGCGCCGCCGAGCCGTCCTGCCCGCTGCCGCTCTCCGGCCTCGTCCACACCGCGTCGGACGGGGCGTCGCCGTCAGAGGCCGGGTTCCGGGCAGAGGAAGGGTGACACGGCCGACCAGAACCCGTCCGGCTTCACGCTGTGGACGCGGTGCCCGGCGTCCTCGACGGTCACCAGCCGGCAGTCGCGGACGGCCCGGCTCGTCCGCACCAGTGCGTCCACCCGAACGTGGCTGGACGGGCCGCCGCCGACCAGCAGAGTCGACGCGCTGATCGCCGCGAGGAGGTCCCACCAGCCCGGATCGGGCGTCCTGAACTCCGTGATGACCGGCTCGATCAGGCGCCAGTCGAACGGCAGCGGATCAGCCGGCTCGGTCACCGGATCGACCGGCTCCCCCGGCACCTCGGGCGGCGGCGGAGTGTCCTCGACGACCAGCCGCCGGACGCGTCCGGGCGCCCGCTGAGCGACCAGGACCGCCACCGCCCCGCCCATCGAATGGCCGACGAGGTCCGCCCGCTCGATCCCCCGGCCGTCGAGGAAGCCGAGCACGTCGTCCCGCATCGCCGCCGGCGAGTACGTCTCCGTCCGGGAGCCGGCACCGTGTCCGCGCAGGTCGAGGGCGATGACCCGGCGTCCGCAGGCGGCCGGCCGCGCCGCGAAACCGTCCCACGTCGCCGCGCTGCCGCCCAGCGCGTGCAGCAGGACGACCGGGATGCCCCGGTCGCCGCCGATCTCGCGGAACGCGAGGGTCACGCCCCCGACCACCGGCTCACCATGCGCAGCGTCCGATGAATCCGCGCCCATGATCACCGATTTCAAGCGAGGGGCGTCCGCACGCTGGTCAGGCGCCGCTTCCCGGCAGCCGGCCGGGGAGGTCGGTCAGCCGCTCGACGCGCGGCACCGTCCCGTCCGCGGGGGACGACGGCCCGCCGGTGACGAAGTCGATCCCGCGGTCCAGCCAGACGCCGGTGAGCCCGGCGCGAGCGGCCGCCCTCACGTCGCCCTCCAGCGAGTCGCCCACGTTGACCGCGTGCGCGGCGTCCGTCCGCATCCGCCGGCACGCCTCGGCGTAGGCACCGGGGTCCGGCTTGGCCGCCCCGAGCTCCGTCGGCGTCAGGACGTCCTCGAAGTATCGGAGGAGGCCGAAGCGGTCTAGCTTGGCACGCTGCTGCCCAGGATCACCGTTGGTGAGAACGGCCAGCCGCGTCCCTCGGCCTTTCAATTCCTCCAGGCAGGGCAGCACATCCGGATAGCTCCGCCAGCACTCCTCGAACACGCCGAGGTAGCGCTCGGCGATCCATTCATCGAGATGGCCGGGACTTTCCGGAACCGGCTCCCCGAGCATCGGCAGGAACGAACGGACCCGGCGACGGTGATGCTCGGCGAACGAGCACTCGCCCGCCAGGTACTCCCGCATGTGCCGCGCCTCAAGCGTCCACCACAAGGCCGCCAGCTCGTCCGCCGGGGCCGTCGCGCCAGGCGCCTCCCGGACGATCCGGCCGATCGCCTCGAACACCGCGCGCCGGTGATCGACCAGGGTCCCGTCCAGATCGAAGAACACCACGTCCACCATGACCGGATCATCCCGCGCCCTCCCAAACGGAAGCGACGTGGACGTGCGGATACCGCGGGACTGGACGGTGCGGACCGACGGGTCGGGCGCCCAACCCGCAGCGCCGCGAGACCGAAAGTGGGACGACCGGTAGAGTTCCGGCGATTCGCCGGCATTCGCGCCGCTCCGAGCCGACAAGGCGAACGCTGCAACGGGAGGCCGGTCATTCAGATCCGCACTCTGACGCACCGCCGCTGGGTTCTCGCGGCGCTGGTCCTGGCCGTCGCGGTGGCGGCGGTCGTCATCGGTTTCGCGGTCCGCGGCTCGTCCAGCGGCGCATCGGTCGAATTCGTTCTGGGCGGCGGCACCGCCGACACCGGCGCGGGACCCCAGCGCAAAGTGGCTGGGGAACTGCAGAGCATGACCACCGACAAGCGCGGGGACGTCGCCCTGTTCACGCGCGATTCGCAAGGCTACGAGCTCTGGACGGTCGATCGCGGCGGAACCGTCAAGCGGGTGCGCGTTCCCGCCCTGGACGGTTCGTCGGACCAGGCAGTCCAAGCAGCGGCCGCGCCGGACGGCAGCCTCTACCTCGCGCTCGACGCCGCCGGCCTGTGGAAGGTCACCAGGGATGGAAAGGCCACCAAGGTCGTCGAGACGACGCGCATGCGGCCCCTCACGGACCGGGTGCCCTTGGAGCAATTCTCGCCCCTGTCGGTGAACGGCGTCGCGGTCGCCGACGACGGGACCGTGTTCTTCAGCGACTGGCAGAACCAGCGCAGCTCGCTCCTCGTCCATCGTCTGCGCGCGGGCCAGGTGACCAGAATCGCCGGCAAGCCCCTGAGCACCACGCAAGAACTGCCGGACGCGGATCCGAACGAGACCGGCGGCCCCGCCCTGGACACCTACATCCCCGTAGGCGCCAGCGCCTCGCCGCTAGCGTGGAACGACGGAAACCTCTACGTGCACACCGGTCGCTCGGTCCTGCGAATCGCCACTGCGACGGAGCGGATCTATCCCGTCGTCGCGTCCCGCAACACGGCCTCGCTCAAGCGTCCGGACGCACCGTTCAAGCCGTTCGGCAAGGCGATCAACGGATACGTCGACGCCCCGCGCGCCGGCGACTCGTCCCACCTGGCGAGCATCACCGTCGACCGGACCACCGGCGACCTCTACTACGGCGCCGGCGACCCCCGTCCCGGCAACACCGCCACCGGGCTCTCCGCGAAGTTCCGTTGGAGCGGCGACCTCACCAGGTCGCAGCGCAACTTCTTCAACTCACTGCGCGACGCCCAACAGACCATTTACCAGGTCGCCGAGAACGGCGACCTCTCCGCCGTCACCGCCGGCGCCGAAGCACTTTCCACCGCACGCGGCTACCTCTACATCGCCGTAGACACCTGCCCGTCCAGCGCAACAAAGTGCGACACCACGAACGACCAGTCAGCGGTAGTCCGCCTACGTACGGCCAAGTGACGGTTTCGCGGCGGCCCCCTCGGAGTGCCGCGATACCGCGAGCACTCGCGCCGTAACAACCCCGCGTGTTCAGGCCCGGGGCGGGCGCGGGCCCCAGTAAGGCCACGCCCATTCCGCGGGATCGCCGAGGGAGGCATCCGTCATGTCCAGGCCGACACCGGTCAGCTCGGCGACGAGGAGCTCGGTCAGCGGCCCGAACTCCTCGATCTCGCGGTAGCCCAGGTTCACCACGGGCCAGCGGTCCGGGTCCGGATCGGCGGTGTCCCAGCACAGGACGTCGCGGCCTTCGGTGCTACCGCAGTAGAGCAGGCCCCCGGACTCCGGATATGCCTTGTAGCGGCGATCGGGGCTCGCGGGATTGCGTTTGTTCTCCGCCCACTCCCGGTAGATGTGGCCGTACTCCTTGAGGTGGGCCGCGAGGTCGTTCGGAGCCTGGACGAAGATGCCGTTGACGGCGAACCGCCCGCCGGCGCCGTACGTCTCGTAAAGACGCTTGTAGTCGGCCGGCAGTCCGGGGACGCCCAGCTCTCGCTCGATGGCCTCCCAGTCGTACACGGCCTGGCGGCCCGGTCCGATGATGGTCCGCAACTGGGCCAGCGGATCCCGCACGCCCTCGCGGACTGGGTCGGCCGGAGCCGCGACCGGGTCCCCGGCACGGGTCAGGGTGCGCTCGCGCGGGACGGGCGGCAGCGACAGCACCGGCAGGTCGAGCCGCCCGTCCAGCCACTCGTCGAGGAACTCGGTGGTGGACAGGTTGAGCTGCTGGTTCCCGTGGCCGTCCAGCGCCACCAGCCAGTGGGCGGGATCGTCGCCGAACGGCAGCCAGCAGCACGTCTCGCCGCCGGCGAACACGCCCCACAGCCGCGCGTCCTCATGCGGCTGCTCACGTCCGCGCTCCTCGGCCTCCATGCCGAAGCCGTCATCGCCACCCGGAGCGAGGAGCCGGAGCACGCCCGCAAGGGTGCCCGGGCCGGTCCGGGAGATCAGCGCGACGTAGTCCTCCGGATAGGGACCGCCCGTGAAGCGCGGCTCCCGGACAGGCCCTCCGTCGTCCGAAACGATCCTGAGACTCGCAGCCAGGCTCTCGCCCGCCTGCCGGAGACCGGCCGCAACGGAAACATGATCGTCCACCCGCCGGACCCTACCGGCGCCCTCCTGACACCTCAACGCACCCGAGACCCAGTCGTCAGATGCAGGACCCGGAAGCCGCCGCCGCGCGGGTCCGGCCCACGAGGTGCGTGGACCGGGCGCGGTCAGGGGCCGTTACCGTGTTCGACATGGTGGGAACGGGATTTGTTACGGACGGGGCGGTCGGCTACGGGATCGCCACGGTGGCGGACGACGGGACGGTGCTCGACACCTGGTTCCCCGCGCCGGAGCTCGCCGGCGACGCCGGTAAGGGGACGCGGCGGCTCGACGAGGCGGAAGCGCGGGCGGCGTTCGGCGAGGACGTCAAGGTCGGGCCGGACGCGGCGCGGCGGGTCGAGACCGTCGCGGTGCGGACGGAGATCGGCAGCCTCGCCGACCCGCCGGTGGACGCGCACGACGTGTACCTGCGGCTGCACCTGCTGTCGGCGCGGCTCGTCCGGCCGCACCGGGTGAACCTGGACGGGATCTTCGGGCTGCTCGCGACGGTGGTGTGGACGAGCGCCGGGCCGTGCGCGGTGGACGGGTTCGAGCAGGTCAGGACGGCGCTGCGGGCGCGCGGGCAGGTCACGGTGGACGGGGTGGACAAGTTCCCGCGGATGACCGACTACGTGGTGCCGTCCGGGGTGCGGATCGCCGACGCGTCGCGGGTGCGGCTCGGCGCGCACCTGGCGGCCGGGACGACGGTGATGCACGAGGGGTTCGTGAACTTCAACGCCGGGACGCTCGGCGCGTCGATGGTCGAGGGGCGGGTGTCGGCGGGCGTGCTCGTCGGCGCGGACTCCGACGTGGGCGGCGGCGCGTCGATCATGGGGACGCTGTCGGGCGGCGGGAAGCAGGTCATCTCGATCGGCGCGCGGTGCCTGCTGGGTGCCAACTCCGGCATCGGGATCTCGCTGGGCGACGACTGCGTCGTGGAGGCGGGCCTGTACGTGACGGCGGGCACCAAGGTGGCGCTGCCGGACGGCGGTTCGGTGAAGGCGGCGGAGCTCTCGGGCCGGTCGGGGCTGCTGCTGCGGCGCAACTCCGGCACGGGCGCCGTGGAGGCGCTGCCCCGGAACGGCGCGACGATCGCCCTGAACACCGACCTCCACACCAACAACTGAGGGGTGCGTGCGGGCTCCGGAACGGAGCCCGCATCCGTCCTTGTTGTGCCGGTTTGCCGGGATAGAGTGTCCGGGCCAGGGACCGCGCGGACGGAGGGATGCACCGACGTTGACCGGAGACGGGACGACGGTACGCGCGGACCGGTCGGTGCTGGCCGTCGTGCATTCGGTGACGTCGCTGACCCGGCTCCTCGACGCGCTCGCCCTGTTCGAGGACGACCGGCGGGTCCGGGTGCTGTTCACCGCGATACCCGGCGCCACCGTCCCGGGCGGCGTCGACGCGTTCCTCGGTGACATCGAGGCCAGGACGCTGAGCTGGGACGAATGCGCGGGGCGGGAATTCGACCTCGCCATGACGGCGGCGAGCAGCGGCCCGCTCCATGCCGTTCGCGCGCCTTTGCTGAACATTCCGCATGGTGCCGGTTACAATAAGATTTTGCCCGGAACCCGGAACCCGGAACCCGGAACCCGGAACCCGCAACCCGGGCGGCCCGGTTTACGGGCTCAGCCGGGAACAGCTGCTGCATGACGGAAAGGTCGTTCCGTCGGTCATCGTCCTTTCCCATGAGGAGCAGCGGGAAAGGCTCGCCGAGCAATGCCCCGAGGCGCTCGGCAGGGTGCTGGTCGCCGGTGATCCGTGCTTCGACCGGCTCGCGGCGAGCGTCCCGTGGCGGGACCGGTACCGGGCGGCGCTCGGGCTGCGCGGCGGGCAGCGGCTGGTCGTGGCGACCTCGACCTGGGGAGAAGGCTCCCTGGTCGGTCGGCGCCCGGAGCTGATGGCGCGGCTGCTCGCCGAGTTGCCCGCCGACGAGTACCGGGTGGCGGCGGTGATCCATCCGAACGCCTGGCACGAGCCCGGGCCGTGGCAGTTGCGGGCGTGGCTCGCCGACTGCCGCCGCGCGGGAATGCTGCTGATCCCGCCGCGCGAGGGCTGGCGGGCCGCACTGGTCGCCTCCGATGCCGTGGTGGGCGACCACGGGTCCGTCACGCTCTACGCCGCCGCGCTCGGCCGTCCGGTATTCCTCGGTGCCTTTCCCCGGGAAGGGGTCGCCGCCGGGACGGCAATGGCCGGGCTGGGCGAGGAGAGCGCGTTTCTGGATGACGCGAGGATTCGCGAGCAGCTCGGTTCCGCCGTTTCCGGAAGCGGCGCGAAGGTGGCGGACGCGGTGTTCGCCGAGCAGGGCCGCTCCGCGGAGATCCTGCGGTCGGCCGCGTACCGGCTGATGCGGCTCGATCCGCCGCCCCGGCGGGTCAGAGTCCTTCCGGTGCCGCCGCCGCGGCCGGAGCCGCGCCGCTGGGAGGACGGGGAGGTGCCCGCGCTCGTCGCCGCCGTCACCGTGGAGGTGGAGCCGGGCCGCGCCGTCTTCACCGTCGAGCGGACGCCCGCCGAGATGGCGGACCTCCGGTCGGCGCCGCCGCGCGGGCACCGGCATCTCGTGGTGGACGACACCGAGCCCGATCACCGCCTCCGCGGCCTCGCCGACCTGCGGATACAGCGAGCCGGCAGAGGCGGCGCCCCCGTCGCCGGCGATCCGGGGACGCCGGTCGCGGAGACCGGCGCGGACGGCTCGTGCCGGCTCCGGCTGCCGGACGGGCCGGTCCTCGTGCTGCGCACCGCGGCGGACGTGGACCCGGGCGTCCTCGCGTCGGCGGTGCTGGCCTGGACGGCCCGGGGAGGCGCGCCGGACGCGCTGCCGGCCCGGCTCGCCGTCCGCATCGGGACGGTCGTCGCGCCGTTCACCTGCGACGCGGCGTCATGACGGCGGGTTGCGCAACTCCTCGCCCTTGAGGCTGCCGACCGCGTCGTACGCGGCGGCCGCCGCGCGCCGCAGTTCCGCCGCGCGGCCGGCGTCGCCGGTCGCCGCGGCGAGCTCCGCCAGCGCCTCGGTGATCTCCGCGGTCTGGAACGTCCGGCCCTCCGCGCGCATCGTCTCCAGCGCGGCGTCCAGGTCCGCGGCGGCCTCGGCGAACCGGCCCGCCGCCAGGTGCAGGGCGCCGAGCGTCGCGCGCACCCGCGCCTCGTTGTACGGGTCGGGGACGGCCGCGAACAGCGACTGCGCGCGCCGCAGGCAGCGCAGCGCCTCCGCGGCGTCGCCGAGCGCGTGCCGGGCGCGGCCGATGTGATGCAGCTTGATCGCGACGCCGCGCGGCCGGTCGTGCCGTTCCTCCAGGTCGCAGGACTGCCGGAGGTAGTCGAGGGCGCGTTCGGGGTCGCCGGCGTCCTGGTGGGCGCGGCCGATGAACTCAAGGACGGTCGCCCGGTCGAGCGGATCGGCGGTGATCTCCAGGGTGCGTTCCAGCACCTCGTGCGCCTCCCGGAACCGCCGCGTCTCGTACAGGGCCCGGCCGAGCTGGACGCCCATCCGGAACCGGGCCGCCGGGTCGCCGAGCTCCTCCGCCGCGCGCAGCCCGATCCGATGCGTCTCGATCCACTGGTCGTAGTGCTTGAGCGAGAAGTAGAAGCCCCACAGCGCCTCGCACAGCTGCCAGACGAGCCCGTGCCATCCGCGGTCCCCGGCGTGCTGGACGACGGCGCACAGGTTGCGGTGCTCGGCGGACAGCCAGGCGAGCGCCGCGCTCACCGCCGCGCGGCCCGTCCCGTACGGGGACGGCGCGCCGCGCAGCTCCCGGAAGACGGGCCCGCTGGTCGGCCGGTGCGCGTTGACCGCCAGGTCGGCCTGGACGGCGGCCCGCAGGTACCAGTCGGACACCCGGCGGACCGCGGCGCCGGCCTCGTCCTCGCCGTCCGCCAGGTTCCGCGCGTGCGCGCGGATGAGGTCGGGGAACAGGTACCGTCCGGCGTCCTCGTCGAGGACGTGCCGGTCGACGAGAGCGTCCAGGAGGTCGGCGGCGTCCGGTTCGGGGACGCCGAGCAGCGCCGCCGCCGCGCCCGTCCCGAACCGCAGCGCGGGCCCGCGCTCGCCGCCCGGCACCGGCGTCGGCCGGTCGCCGCCGCGCGGATGCAGGCTCAGCAGCCGGTACGCGCGGCGCAGCTCGTCCGGCATCTCCGCGTAGACCTCGTCGCCCAGCACGTGCACGGTCCATTCCCCGTGCGGGGCGGGACGCGGGCCGCCCCCTGTCCCGTCCCGTGCCGCCTCGAGGCGCGCCGCGAGGTCGGCGAGACGCGTCCCGCGGCGGACCTTGAGCCGTCCCGCCGCCAGCCGGATCGCCAGCGGCCAGCCGCCGCAGACCCGCAGCAGCGCCCGCGCGCCCTCGACGTCCCGGTCGACGGTCTCGTCGCCGACGAGGGCGCGCAGCAGTGCCAGGCCGTCGCGCTCGGACAGCTCGCGCAGCAGGATCACCTCGGCGCCGTGCCGCCCGGCGAGGTCGCCGACCTCGGACAGCGCGCCGTCGGTCGTCACGAACACGACGCTGCCCGGCGACGGCGGCAGCAGCCGCTCCACCTCGCCGGGCAGCCGCGCGTTGTCGAGCAGCAGGAACACCTTGCGGCGGGCGAGCCGCGTCCGCAGCAGCGCGAGCCTGCCCTGGTCGGAGCGCGGCAGGTGCTCACCGGACACGCCGAGCTGCTCCAGCAGGGACGTCGCCGTCTCGCCCAGGCCGCCGCCGAGGCCCCGCCGCGACAGCCCGCCGCCGAGGTCGGCGTACAGCAGCCCGTCGGGGAACCGCTCGCGCTCCAGGCCCGCCCAGTGCACGGCCATCGCCGTCTTCCCGACCCCGCGCAGCCCCGCCACGATGATCACCGCGGGTTCGCCGCCGGGACGGTCGGCGGACGCCGCCTCGCTCGCGAGCCGCAGCAGCGGCGCCCGGTCCTGGAACCGGCTCGGCGGGGGCGGCAGCGCGTACGGCGGGTCGGGCGGGTCCTCGTGCGCGCCGTAGACGTTCATCACCTCGACGCGCTGCGCCTGGACGACGTTGCGGGCATGCCCCTCGAAGCGGTTGGCGTCACCGTGCTGGTCGTCGGCCACTCCGGCACCGTCCGCGGGATCGAGGCGTCGTGTTCTCTTGGGCGCGGCGCGAGTGCGGGCCGCACGCCGAGTCTGCCAGCAGCCGCCGACGATTTTCCACCGGCTCTGGGCGGGCGGCGGTGGCGCGTGGTGGACTGGGGCGGTGAGCGATCCGATGACCCTTGCCATCGCCACGGCGATGGCCGGCAAAGCCGTCGAAGTCGCCGGGGAACCGGTGCGCGCCGCCGTCGCCGAGCTGTCGCGGCGCGTCCGCGAGCGGTTCCGCGGACGCGCGTCGGACGAGGACGCCCTGGCCAGGGCCGCCGAGGACGCCGGCGGGATCCCGCTGCTGGAGGGCGCCGTGCGGCGTCTGCTGGACGAGGATCCCGCGTTCCGCGGCGAGCTGGAGGCGGTCTGGAACCATGCCCAGACGCGGGCCGAGGCGTCCGACGACGCCGTCATCAATACGTTCAACGGCAACGCGGAGAAGGTCATCCAGCTCCGCGACGTCAACGGCGATCTGAACATCAGTTGAGCGGGGGGCCTCCTATGTGGAGGCGGGACGGGGCCGGGCCGCCGAGTGTGATCTGCCTGGGGGCGGGCGGGCCCGGCGGGGTCGTCCACGGGTCGCCGTCCGGGACGTATTCGGGGAAGTCGCTGCTCATGACGTCGAGGACGAGGCGGTGGCCGGCGCGGAGCCGGTAGGCGACGTGCTGGAGGTCGAGGACGGCGGTGGCGCGCGGCGCGTCGAAATGCAGCTGACCTTTGGCGATGAGGAATGCGGCGCCGTCTGCGAGGTCGAGCAGGCGGGCGTGGACGTGCGTCCCGGTCGGTGCGGAGAGCGTCAGTGTCACGGCGCCGAGGAGGTCGGTGTCCTCGGTGACGGCGGGTCCGGTGAAGCGGAGGACGTCGTCGCGGTCGCCGATTTCGTTGAGGTCGGATCGGTCGAAGAGGGCGGCGAAAGGGTTCGCGCCCTGGGACGGGACCGGGTCGGACGGGTCGTGGGTCCATTCGACGGTGCTCGGCGAGCGTGGTGGCTCGCCGGCGAGGCCCTCGGGGGTCAGGAAGTATTCGAATTCGGTGGCGTCGCGGGGCGGCCAGGTCTCGCCTTCCCGCCAGTCCCCGTGGCAGATCTCGTAGCGGACGCGGGGCAGCGAGTCCGCGGAATCGTTGAGGACGGCGTCGAAGAACTCGATCGCGGGGTCGAGGTAGCCGGGCAGCATCCGGTCCAGCGCGGCCGGGTCGCCGGCGTGGTCGTCGGACGGGGCGATGGGCGCGTCGCGCAGGCGGTAGTTCTCGTGGTCGATGGCCTCCAGCCGGAGCCGCAGGTGGGAGGCCCAGCCCGCGGAGCGCGACAGCGCCCGGACGTCGTGCCAGGACCAGATCGCGCAGTTGTCGAACCAGCCGATCGTGTAGAGCGCGGGGACGGGCCGGCTTTCGACGAGCGCCTTCACCGGCGGCGGGACGAACGGGGATTCGCCGGAGAACTCCGCGTCGAAGTTCGCTGAGCGTTTCCCGATCCGGGAGAAGAAGTCGTCGAAGGGCGCGCGGAGCGGGCGGCGCGTCCAGTCGGGCTCCCATTCGTAGCGGTCGGCGTCCACGTAGTGGGTGGCGAAGTACACTTTCCGGCTGGTCTGCTCGACGTCGAATGTGCCGTCGCCGTAGTCCAGGACGGTGGACAGCTGTGAGCCCGTGACGCGGGGCGCGATGGCGCGCAGGGAAGGATGCTCGCTTATCGCGGCGGCGATGGCGGTGTAGCCGTAGTAGGAATCGCCCCACATGACGACGTCGCCGTTGCACCAGGGCTGTTCGGTGACCCATTGGATGGTGTCGTAGCCGTCGTCGACCTCGTGGACGGCGAATTCGGTGGCGCCCTCGGACCGGTACTTGCCCCGGACGTCCTGGACGACGGCCGTGTAGCCGCGCGCCGCGAAGTAGCGTCCGATCAGCGGCATGAAGCAGTAGGCGCCGTCCTTGTCGTAAGGGAGCCGGATGAGGACGACCGGCCCCGGCGGGGCCGAGGGGGCGCGGTAGAGGTCGGCGGCCAGCCGGACACCGTCCCGCATGGGGACCATGGCCTGGTCGGCGTCGGCGGGCACGGCGGCAGGGCCGACCCGTTCGATGTTCAGCACGTGTTCTCCGGAAGGGGTTCGGGGGGCTCAGCGGGACGCGTCGAGGGCGCGGCGGTCGCGGGCCACGCGGTCGAGGTCCCAGCCGGGCACGGGGATCGAGTCGAGGAGCAGGCGGGTGTAGGGGTGCTGCGGGTCGCGCAGGATCGTCTCGGTGTCGCCGCGCTCGACGATGCGGCCGTGCCGCATCACGACGGCGGTGTCGGTGATGTGGCGGACGACGGCGAGGTCGTGGGAGACGAAGACGTAGGCGATGCCGGTGTCGCGGCGCAGCGAGTCGAGCAGGGTGAGGATCTGCGCCTGGATGGACACGTCGAGCGCGGCGACCGCCTCGTCCAGGACGAGGACGCGCGGCCGGATGCCGAGCGCGCGGGCGATCGCGGCGCGCTGCCGCTGGCCGCCGGACAGCTCGCGGGGCGGCGAGCCGCCGGCGCGCTCGCTGAGGCCGACCTGGTCGAGCAGTTCGGCGACGCGGGCCCGCCGGTCCGCGCCGGACAGGTCCGGCAGGTGCAGCCGGATCGGCTCGGCGACGGACTCGGCGATGGTCTGCCGGGGGTCGAACGACCCGTACGGGTCCTGGAAGATCATCTGGAGGAGGCGGGCGCGGTGCAGCCGGGCGCGCCGGGACCGCCCGGTGACGGGCTCGCCCGCGAGCAGCACGGTGCCGGACGTGGGTTCGTCGAGGCCGGCGAGGATCCGGGCGGTGGTCGTCTTGCCGGAGCCGGACTCGCCGACGATGCCGAGGGACGCGCCGGGCATCAGCTCGAACCCGACGCCGTCCACGGCGGTGACGTCCCCGAACCTCTTGACCAGCGACGACACGCTCAGCACGGGCGTCTCGGACGTCATCGCGCCACCTCCTCGGGACGGACGCACGCGACGGCGGACGTCCCGTGCGCGCGCGTGGCGGGCACGGACGCGGCGCAGTCGTCGCCGGCGAGCGGGCAGCGGTCGCGGAACGCGCAGCCGGACGGCGCCTCGGCGAGCGACCGGGGCCGTCCCTTGATCGCCTTGATCTCGGTGCGGTCGCCGTGCACGGGCGGGCTCGCCTCCAGCAGCGCCTTCGTGTAGGGGTGCGCGGGGGCGGAGAACAGCGCGGTGCCGGCGGCCTCCTCGACGATCCGTCCCGCGTACATGACGTAGACGCGGTCGCAGATGGCGGCGGCGAGGTCGAGGTCGTGGGTGACGAACAGCATCCCGGTGCCGCGGGTGCGCTGCATCTCCTTCAGCAGGGCGATGACCTCGGCCTGCGTGGTGACGTCGAGCGCGGTCGTCGGCTCGTCGGCGAGCAGCACGTCGGGTTCGGTGGACAGCGCGCCGGCGATGACGACGCGCTGTAGCATGCCGCCGGAGAACTCGTGCGGGTGGCGCCGCAGCGCGCCGCGCGGGTCCCGGATGCCGACCTGTTCCAGCAGCTCCAGCGCGGTGGCGGCGGCTTCGCGGGACGGCACGCCGCGCGCGCGCAACCCCTCGGTGAGGTAGTCGCCGACGCGGCGCACCGGGTTGATGGCGGCGCGCGGGTCCTGGAAGATCATCGACGCGCGGGTGCGGCGCAGGTCGCGCAGCGCGGCGCGGCCGGCGGCGAGCACGTCGACGCCGGCGACCGTCACCGCCCCGGTGGCGCGCGCGCCGCGCGGGAACATGCCGAGCGCGGCGCGGGCCGTCAGCGACTTCCCCGACCCGGACTCGCCGACCAGCCCGACCGTCTCGCCGCGCCCCACCCGCACCGTCACGCCGTCCAGCAGCGGAACGGCGCTCGCCCCGGAACCGATCCCGAGCGTCAGCCCGTCGATCCCGAGCGCGTCCGGCCGGATCGCGGACTCCTTCTCCAGCACGGTCACGTCCCCTCCCCTCTCCTCGCGATGGACCCGCCGATGTGCTCGCCCAGCACGTTCACGCTGACGACGGTGAGCAGCACGGCGACGCCGGGGATCAGCCCGCTCCCCGGCGCGCCCTGCAGGATCGCGCTCTGCGCCTGGCTGATCATCGAGCCCCAGTCGGCGGCGGGCGGGCGGACGCCGAGCCCGAGGTAGGACAGCGACGCCAGGTCGACCATCGCGTAGCCGAACGACAGCGCGCTCTGCGCGAGCAGCACCGGCGTCATGTTCGGCAGCAGGTGCCGGACGGTCGTCCGCAGCTCGCCGAAGCCCATGGCGCGGTAGCTCTCCATGTACGGGCGGGCGCCCTCCTGTATGGCGACGCTCCGGACGACGCGTCCGAGGAACGGCGTGTAGCTGACGGCGAGCGCGCAGATCGGGGCGGTCAGCCCGGGCCCGAACACGGCGACGACCAGCATCGCGAGCAGCAGGCTCGGGAACGCGAACACGATGTCCATGAGGCGGGACAGGACGGCGTCCACCCAGCCGCCGGCGCGGGCGGCGAGCAGCCCGAGCGCGGTCCCGAGGACACCGGACAGCAGCACCACGCCGAGCGGCGCGAGCAGCGACAGCCGCGCCCCGTACATCAGCCGGGACAGCACGTCGCGGCCGGTGGAGTCGGTGCCGAGCAGGTGGCCGGCGGTGCCGGGCGGCGCGAGCGAGTCGAGCAGGCTCGTGGCGTCCGGCGAGTGCGGCGCGAGCAGCGGGGCGAGCGCGCCGGTGGCGGCGGCGGCCAGCAGGAACGCGATCGCGAGCGTGACGGCCAGCGGACGGCGGCGCCGCCGTTTCGCGCCGCGCGCGCGCAGTGCGGGGATCGTCAGGGTCATCGGCGCGGCCCTCCCACGGTGACGCGCGGGTCGATGAACGGCAGCGCCAGGTCGACCAGCGTGTTCACGACGACGAACAGCAGCACCCCGAACAGCGCGATGCCCTGCACGACCGGGAAGTCGCGCCGCGAGACGGAGGTGACGAGCAGCGAGCCGACGCCGTCCAGGCCGAACGCGGTCTCGATGACGGCGGTGCCGACGAACAGGCTCGCGACCAGCACCCCGATGACGGTGAGCAGCGGCCCGAGCGCGTTGCGGACGACGTGCCGGCGGATCAGCGCGGCGCCGTCCACGCCGCGGCTGCGCGCAGCGGTCACGTGCTCGCGGCCGAGCTCGTCGGCGAACGCCGCGTTCCCGACCCGCGCGAGCACGCCGAACGCGGCGATCGCCATCGCGACGGCGGGCAGCGTCAGGTGCCAGAGCCGGTCGGTGAGCCCGCTGCCCGCGCCGGTGGACGGGAACCAGCCGAGCCCGACCGCGAACACCGACAGCAGCACGATCGCCGCGACGAACGGCGGCGTCGCCGTGGTCAAGGAAGCGGCGACGGTCGCGATCCGGTCGGCCAGGCCGCCCTTGACCGCCGACACCAGCGCCACGCCCGCCCCGACCGCGATCGCGAGGACCGCCGAGTACGCGATGAGCAGGCCGGACACGCCGAGCCTGCTGCCGATCAGCGACGTCACGCTGGTCTGGTAGGTCAGCGACCGTCCCAGGTTCAGCTGGAGCGCGTCGCCGATCCACGCGAGGTAGCCCTGCGCGAAGCCCTTGTCGAGCCCGTAGGCGTGCCGGAGCGCGGTGATCTGGTCGGGGGTGAGGCGCCGGCCGGACGTCACCGCCAGCACCGGGTCGCCGGGGACGAGCCGCAGCGCCCCGTAGATGAGGACCGACGCGACCAGGACGGTCAGCACCGCGCCGAGCGCGCGCTTCCCGATCCAGGGCGCGAGCGTGCGGGCGGTCATCACTTGCCGCCGAGTTCCGTCGCCCACGGCACGTACAGGTAGTTCTGCCGCGGGACAAGCCCGGTCAGCCCGGCCTTGTAGTAGACGTTGACGTACTGCGTCGCGATCGGGATGTTGACCAGGTCGTGCGCCATGATGCCCTGCGCCTTGGTGACGAGGCGGGCGCGCGCGGCGGGGTCGGGGGTCGCGATCGCGGTCCGGATCGCGGTGTCGTACTCCTTGTTGGAGTATCCGGCGAAGTTGTAGAAGTTGCCGGTCGTGAAGAACTGGTAGTACGTCAGCGGCTCGGGGAAGTCGAGGTAGCCGCTCGACAGGAACAGGTCGACGCCCGCGCGGGCCTGCGGCGAGGCGAACATCGCGCCGTACTGCTCGGCGGTGAGCGGCTTGAGCTGGATGTGCATGCCGGCCTGCGACGCGGCGTCCGCGATGGCGGTGGCGGTCCGCGACTCCTCGTCGATCGCCGTCGTGTACGCCAGGACGATCTTCTGCTTGGCCTTCGCCGATCCGGCGACGAGCTGCTTGGCCTTCTCCAGGTCCTGCGCGGGCTGCGGCAGCGCGTTGTACGCCTGCTGGTAGACGTCCTTGCCGTAGCCCCACGCGGCGGGCGGGACCAGCGCGCGCAGCGGCTGCGCCGCGCCCTGGTAGACCGACTTGATGATGCCCTTGTAGTCGATGAGCGCCTGCACGGCCTGCCGCGTCGCCGGGTCCGACAGCGCGCCCTTCTGGTTCAGGACGGACAGGAACGTCGGCGACAGGCTCTGCCCGAACAGCAGGTTGCCCTTGTCCTTCAGCCGGACGTGCGCGGCGCGCGGGACGCTGAACTGGCCGTCCACGTCGCCGCTGTCGAGCGCGGCGGTCTGCGCGGACGGGTCGGTGATGAAGGTGAACCTGAGGTTCTTCACCTTCGGCTTCACCTGCGTGTTCCACCAGGCGTCGTTGCGGGTGAGGGTGATGTTCTGGCCCTGCGTCCAGCCCGCGAGCTTGTACGGGCCGGTGCACATCACGCCGTGCCCGGCCGTCCCGAAGGACTTGCCGGCGGACTCCGCGAACGCCTTCTCCACGACGTCGAACGCGGGCGTGGCGAAGAAGTTCGGGACGAGGACGTCCGGCTGCCTCAGCTTGATCGTGACCTCGTGCGCGCCGGTCGGCTCGATGCTCCGCAGCCGCTCCGCCCAGCCGATCCAGGACGAGCCGAGCTTGGGGTCGAGGATCCGCTTGACGCTGTAGACGACGTCGTCGGGCGTGACGGGCTTGCCGTCCCAGAACTTCACGCCCTCGCGCAGGTGGATCACGTAGGTGAGGTCGTCGGGGTGGTCGACGGACGTGGCGAGGGCGGGCCGCCGCTCGTAGTTCGGGCCGAAGCCGAACAGCCCCTCGCACATGTTCGCCAGCGGCGTGCTGACGGACTCGATCGCGGACTGCGCCGGGTCGAGCGTCGGCGGCTCGCCGGGCGGCAGGTTCCAGGTGAGGGTGCCGACGTCCTTGGACGGCGCCGGGACGGACGTGGTGAGGGAGGGCGCGGCGGCGGTCGCGGACCCGCCGCCGCCCCCGCAGGCGGCGAGGGTGCAGGAACCGGCGAGGACCGCGGCGGCCGCGGCCAGGCGTGGACGTGTCATGGGGTGAGCCCTTCGGGGTGGGGTGGACGCAGCGTGATCGGATGCCGAGTTGATTGTCAATACCGCAAAACAAAACGGCGGCAGGCCAGGTCGGGGGCCTCCCCGGACTCCTCCTAACGGATCACGGCGCTATCCTGAGCGCGAGTTGAGCTTCCGCTCTGCAGAACTATCGAGGGCGAAAAGAGGGACCGTTGGGACGGCCGAGCCTCGCCGCCGAGCGGCGCGAGCAGATCCTGCGGGCCGCCGCCCGGTCAGTCGCCCGGCACGGCCTGGCGGGCAGCACGCAGGAGCGGATCGCCGCGGCGGCCGGGATGAGCCGCTCGCACGTCCGGCACTACGCCGGCAACCGCGACGAGCTCATCGACGCGCTGTGGGACCACGTCATCACCCCGTACTTCGCCTCGATGCGGGAGGCGCTGAACGACCGGGAACCGGCCGCGCGGCTGCCCGCGCTGGTGGACTACCTGTTCGGGCCGCAGATGGCGCGCAACGAGGACGACCTCGTCATCGAGGCGCTGATCAGCGGCGCGATGCACGACGTCCGGCTGCGCGGCCGGATCTACGACAGCTACGGCCGGCTGGAGCGCGAGATCGCCGGGACGATCCGCGATGCTGTCCCCGGCTGCGGGCCGGGCGAGAGCCTCCAGCTCGCGTACGCGCTGATCTGCATGGCGTTCGGGCACTCGACCCTCGCGCCGCTGCCCTTCCCGGCGACCCGCCAGGCCGGCATGAAGGCGCTGGCCGGGGAGCTGCTCGCGTCCCTCGAAGCGCGTCACCGCATCCCGAGGGCGAACGGCTGAGCGGGCGCCCCCGCGGCCCGCCTTCGCGTCCAGGTCCATCAGCGCGCTCCCTCGCTAGGGTCCGGTGGTCAGCAGCCGGACGAGCCGGTCGACGAGCGGGGCCATCCGCTCGCTGTTCCACCGCTCCGGTGCCTCCAGGCTGGAGACGTAGAAGCCGCGGAACACCAGGTGCAGGACGTCGGCGGCGAACGCGGCGTCGTCCGCGCCTGCGTCGCGCGCCGCGTCGACGAGCCCGTCGAGGTTGCGGCGCGCGTCGTCGCGGATGAGCTGGAGCGCCTCCGAGCCGCGGCCGCTGCGGCCGAGGATCTCCAGGAACAGCCGGCGCAGCACCTCGTCGTTGCCGGTGGTCGAGCACGCCCAGCGGGCCATGGCGGCGAGCCGGGCGGGGGCGTCGGTGTCCTCGACGGCCTGGTCCAGCTCGGCGTCCCAGTCCCGCATGGCGTGCTCTATCGCGTTGCGCAGCAGCGCCTCCCGCGTGGGCAGGTAGTTGGTGACGAGGGTCGTCGAGCCGCCGATCCGCTTGGCGACGGCCCGGATGGACACGCCGTCGAGACCGTCGGCCGCCACGATGTCCAGGGTGGCGTCCGCGATGGTCGCGAGGCGCTGGTCGATATCGATCTCCACCGGCATGACCGCAGGGTAACGCCGGAGAAGGCGTCATACAACACCGTTGTACATCAGCGTTGCATCACGTACGCTCCTCGCCATCGCCGGTGCGCTCCGGCCACGACACCTCCCGAGGAGCCCGAGGAGCAGGCATGGAACTGTGGCAGTTGCCCGTGACCGAGGTCGCCGCGCTGATCCGCGAGCGGCGGGTGTCGGCGGTCGAGGTGGCGGAGTCCTGCCTCGGCAGGGTCGAGGCCGTCAACCCCGAACTGAACGCGCTCGCCGACGTCCGCCCCGAGGAGACCCTCGCCGACGCGCGCCGCGCCGACGCCGCGGTCGCCGCCGGCGAGGAGCTCGGCCCGCTGCACGGCGTCCCCGTCTCCACCAAGATCAACACGCCGCAACGCGGCGCGCTGATGAGCCACGGCGTCACCGCCATGGCCGGGATGACCGCCGTGCACGACGACGCGTCCGTCGCCGCGCTCCGCGCCGCCGGCGCCGTCTTCCTCGGCCGCAGCAACGCGCCCGCCTTCTCCATCCGCTGGTTCACCGAGAACGAGCCGCACGGCCGCACCCTCAACCCGTGGAGCGCCGGGCACACCCCCGGCGGGTCCAGCGGCGGCGCCGCCGGCTCCCTCGCCGCCGGGATGACGCCGCTCGCGCAGGGCAACGACATCGGCGGCTCCATCCGGTTCCCC
Source organism: Actinomadura violacea (assembly GCF_017573465.1). GTDB lineage: Bacteria > Actinomycetota > Actinomycetes > Streptosporangiales > Streptosporangiaceae > Spirillospora > Spirillospora violacea. The sequence continues at coordinate 268,974 of NZ_JAGEPF010000001.1, read as the reverse complement.
GCCGGCTGCTGCGGCGTCGTCGGCGTCCGCCCGACCGTCGGGCTCGTCTCCAACTGGATCGCCCCCGAGGACACCGGCCCCGAACCGCCCCTCACCGTCCAGGCGTGGGCCGTGCAGGGCCCGCTCGCCCGCACCGTCGCGGACGCGCGGATCGGCCTGCGCGCGATGGCGGGCGCCGACCTGCGCGACCCGTTCGGCGTCCCCGCCCTGCCCGCCGCCGCGCCGCACGCCGGCGGCCCGATCCGCGTCGGGGTCGTCCGCGACGTCGGCATCGCCAAGCCGCACCCGGCCGTCGACGCGGCGGTCGGCGAGGCGGCGCACTGGCTCGCCGACGCCGGCTACGAGGTCGAGGAGATCGAGCTGCCGCTGCTCGCCGAGGCCGCGCGGCTCTGGTCGCTGCTGCTGTTCGAGGACCTGCGCCCCGGCCTGCCCGGCATGCTCGAGATGGCGGACGAAGCCCTCCGCGTCCACATGCGGTACGCGTTCGAGCACGCCGCCGGGCTGTGGGGCGAGGAACCAGGCCTCGCCGCCTACGCCTCCGGCTGGGCCCGCCGCGCCACGCTGATCACCCGCCTCCAGGAGATGCTCGGCACCGGCATGCTCCTGCTCACCCCCGTCTCCGCCGAACCCCCCTACGAGCAGGACGCCGACATCCTCGACCCCGTCCGCGGCCGGAGCATCGTCGACGCGCAGTGGCCCATGACGTCCCTGCCCGTCCTCGGGTTCCCCGGCGTCTCGGTCCCGGCGGCGGTCGCGGACGGCCTGCCGATCGGCGTCCAGCTCATCGGCGGCCGGTTCGCCGAGGACGTCGTCCTCGACGCCGCGCAGGCCGTCGAGGACCGCGCGCCCCGCATCGTCCCGCCCGCCTTCTGGTGACCCTTTCCCTGCGATGATGCGGGGCATGAGCAGGAAGAGCACGGCCGGGCCCGACCTCGACGACATCTCCTGGCAGATCATCGAGCAGCTGCAGGAGGACGGCCGGCGCTCCTACGGGTCGATCGCCAAGGCGGTCGGCCTGTCGGAGGCGGCCGTCCGGCAGCGGGTGCAGCGGCTCACCGAGGCCGGCGTCATGCAGATCGTCGCGGTCACCGACCCGCTGCTGGTCGGCGCGCACCGGCAGGCGATGGTCGGGGTGCGTGTCTCCGGGCCGATCGAGCCGGTCGCGGCCGCGCTGTCGGACATGCCGGAGACGATCTACGTGGTGCTGTGCGCGGGCGGCTTCGACCTGCTCTGCGAGATCGTCTGCGACGACGACGCGCACCTCGCGGACGTGCTCGCGTCCCGCATCCGCACCATCCCCGGCGTCGCGGGCACCGAGTCGTTCGTGTACCTCCAGCTCCGCAAGGAGAGCTACCGCTGGGGCACGCACTGACCACGAAATCCGTAGGTGCCCCCGGTCGACACAACTCGATTAGTGAAATTCAAGCCGAAAGCCGCTAAATTAGTGGCATGTCGCAGGCCATCGCCGCTGATCCCGCACGCGCGCTCGTGCACGCCGAACCCGTCCCCTTCTGGCTGGACGACCCGGCGCGCCCCGCGGCCGCCCCCGCCCTCGCCGGCGACGAGCACGCCGACCTCGCCGTCGTCGGCGGCGGCTACTGCGGCCTCTGGACCGCCCTGCTCGCCAAGGAGCGCGACCCCGGCCGCGACGTCGTCCTCGTCGAGGCCCGCGAGGCCGGCTGGGCCGCGTCCGGACGCAACGGCGGGTTCTGCTCGTCCAGCCTCACCCACGGCTTCGGCAACGGCCTCGCCCGCTGGCCCGGCGAGATCGCCGAACTCGAACGGCTCGGCACGCGCAACCTCGACGGCATCGAGGACGCGCTCCGCCGGTACGGCATCGACTGCGACTGGGAGCGCACCGGCGAGCTCAACGTCGCCACCCGCCCCCACCAGGTCCGCGAGCTGCGCGACGAGGCCGAGGAGATGCGCCGCCACGGGCTGTCCCCCGAGTTCCTCGACATCGAGCAGGTCAGGGCCGAGGTCGCCTCCCCCACCTACCTCGCCGGCCTCCTCGACCGCGACGGCACCGCCCTCGTCAACCCGGCCCGGCTCGCCTGGGGACTGCGGGCCGCGTGCCTGCGGCTCGGCGTCCGCATCTACGAGCGCACCCCCGCCACGTCCCTCAGCACGCGCGGCGCCGGCGTCACCGTCACCACCGCCTACGGCCGCGTCACGGCACGCCGCGTCGCACTCGCCACCAACGCGTTCCCGTCGCTCGTCCACCGCGTCCGCCCCTACGTCGTCCCCGTGTACGACTACGCGATGGTCACCGAACCCCTGACGGACGACCAGCTCGCCGCCATCGGCTGGCGGAACCGGCACGGCATGTCCGACAGCGGCAGCCAGTTCCACTACTACCGGCTGACCGCCGACAACCGGATCCTGTGGGGCGGCTACGACGCCGTCTACCACTACGGCTCCCGCGTCTCGGCGGACCTCGACCAGCGGCCCGTCACCTTCCGCGTCCTCGCCGGCAACTTCTTCCGCACGTTCCCGCAGCTCGAAGGCGTCCGGTTCACCCACACCTGGGGCGGCGTCATCGACACCTGCACCCGGTTCTCCGCGTTCTTCGGCACCGCCGCGCAGGGCCGCGCCGCCTACGCGCTCGGCTTCACCGGCCTCGGCGTCGGCGCCACCCGCTTCGCCGCCCAGGTCATCCTCGACCGCCTCGACGGCCTCGACACCCCGCGCACCCGCCTCGCCATGGTCCGCACCAAGCCCGTCCCGTTCCCGCCCGAACCGCTGCGCTGGCTCGGCATCGAGCTGACCCGCCGGTCCATGGCCAGCGCCGACCGCAACGGCGGCCGCCGCAACCTCTGGCTCCGCACCATGGACACCCTGGGCCTCGGCTTCGACAGCTGACCGGCTTGTACGCTTCCGGCCCATGATCCTGCGGGTCTCGGTGCTGGGCGCCGTCCTCCTGGTCGCCGGCGCGGTCGCCGTCCACTCCGTCCTCACCTGGGACCCCAGGGGACCGGACGTGAAGGACGCCCGCGCCTGCCCGGGCAGCAACGCCTCCCTCGCCGAGGTCACCGGGCACTTCCGGCTGCCGGTCCCGCCGGACGCGACCGACGTGCACTTCTCCTCCGACCTGCATCCGCTGTTCGGCGAGTACAGCCTGCGGCTGTCCTTCCGGACCACCGCGTCCGGCCTGCGCGCCTTCCTCGACGGCTCCGGCCTGCCCGCGCCCGGCACGGACACCGAGCCGGTGGACGGCCCCAGCTGCGGCTTCGGCTCGTCGGCCTTCCGCCGCCCGCGCTACTACGGCGGCCAGCAGGAGGGCACCGGCGGCCCGTTCCAGCGCGAGGCGGCGGTGGACGTCTCCGACCCGGCCCGGCCCCGCGTCGTCGCGTCCGCCATGGACCTCTGACGTCCCGCGAACCTTCCGCGGCGCTGCTGCCGGGAGTAGCGCGGGGTCATTCGTGCTCGTCGCGGTAGGCGGCGACGACGTCGGCGGACGGGCCGTCCAGGCGGACGCGGCCGTGGTCCAGCCAGATCGTCCGGTCGCAGGTCTCCTCGATGGTCTCGAGGCTGTGGCTGACGAGGACGACGGTGGCGGCCTCCTCGCGCAGTTCCTTGAGACGGTCCTCGCTGCGCCGCCGGAAGCGGGCGTCGCCGGTGGCGAGGGCCTCGTCGATCATGAGGATCTCGCTGGTCTGGGCGGTGGCGATGGCGAACCGGAGGCGCTGCGCCATGCCGGTGGAGTAGGTCCGCATGGGCATGTCGATGAACTTGCCGAGGCCGGAGAACTCCACGACGTCGTCGTACTTCGCGCGGACCTCGCTGAGCGGCATGCCCATCGCGAGGCAGCCGAGGACGATGTTGCGCTCGCCGGTGAGGTCGTCCATGAGCGCGGCGTTCACGCCGAGCAGGACGGGCTGCCCGCAGGTGAAGACGTCGCCCCGGTCGCCGGGCAGGAGGCCGGCGATGCTGCGGAGCAGGGTGCTCTTGCCGGACCCGTTGGAGCCGACGACGCCGACGGCCTCACCGCGGCGCAGGACGAACGAGACGCCGCGCAGGGCGTGGATCTCGCGCGGGCGGGGGCGGCCGTGGCGCAGGATGCGGCGGACCCGCCCGGGCTCGTCCTCGGCGCCGAGGACCCGGTAGGTGACGTGGAGCCCGTCGACGATGACCATGGGGTCGCCGTCCGGGCGGGCGGGCGGGGCCGCGGGCGCACCCGTCCCGGGGTCCTCACGGGGCGCGGGTTCGGGATCCGACGGCATGGCCTGTCCTTTCCGCTCGACGCGCGGCCGTCAGCGGCGGCCCCGGCCGGGGGCCCGCTCGGGCAGGTTGTTCCCGCAGGTCAGGCCGGTACTCATCGGGAGCCGGTCCGGCCGCGCAGGACGGCGAGGAGGGCGAGGGCGGCGGCCTGGATCCCGGCGACCACCGCGACCAGCAGCGTGACCGACCGGTCATAGAGGGCGCCGGTGAGGGTGCCGCCGGCGAGGGCGGCGACGCCGAGGACGCCGGCGAAGATCCCGTAGGCGGTGGCCCGGCGCGGGGACGGGACGAGGTCGGCGACGACCGCGCGCAGCGTGGACTCCTGGATCCCGACGGCGGCGCCCCACACCAGCGCGCCCACGACCGCCAAGGCCAGGGACCGCGTGAAGGCCAGGACGGGCACCGCGGCGGACAGGACGGGCAGTGCGGCAAGCGCGCGCGGGCCGATGCGGTCGTACAGCCAGCCGTTCGCCAGCGCGGACACCGCGTCGGCGGCCATCGCCCCCGCGTACACGATGGGGACGAGGTCGGCGGGCAGCAGGTGCCGCTGGACGAGGTGGAACGACAGCACACCGAAGGTCGCGAACCCGGTCATGGTGACGGCCGTGAACGCCGCGTACACGACGAAGGCGCGCGGCAGCCTCGGCCTGCCGGCGTCCCGCTCCGGCCGCGGCGCCTCCCGGGACACCGGCTCGTACTGGGCGGGGTCGCGGACGCGGGCGCGGAGCCAGAACAGCAGGCCCATCGCGGCGACGCCCGGGACCGCCAGCACGCCGAGCGTCGGCGCGTAGTCCCCGGCGGTGGCCGCGAGGACCCCGGCCACGGTCAGCGGCCCGACGAGCGCGCCGATCTGGTCGAGGGCCTCGTGCACGGCGAATCCGCGGCCCCGGCCGGTGGTGGCGGTGGCGTGGGAGAGCAGCGTGTCCTTGGCCGGGGACCGGACGGCCTTGCCGACCCGTTCGGCGACGACCAGCGCGCACGCGGCCCATAGGACGCCGGCCAGGCCGAGCAGCGGCACGGACACCGCCGTCAGGGCGTAGCCGGTGATGGTGAGCGCCCAGAACCGGCGGGTGCGGTCGGCGAGCGGGCCCGACACCAGGCGCAGGCCGAGCGCCGCCGCCTCGCCCGCCCCGGTGACCAGGCCGACGACCGCCGCGGACGCGCCGAGCGAGGCCAGCAGCGGCCCGGTGATCGACCGCGCGCCCTCGTAGACGACGTCCATGAGCAGGGACACCACGCCGAACACGACGATGAACCGCCACGGCGTCAGGGCGGCGGCGCGTGTCGCGCCGGGCCGCCCGCGACCTGCTCGCATATCGCCCCCCGTAGCGTTCCGAGTGGAGGACCAGTGTGCGCGACGGCCCGCGCTCAGACGCGGAAGACGCGCATCTGGAGGGCGAGCGTCGAGTAGTAGCCGACGAGGGTGGTCAGCTCGAAGACGGTCTCGCGGTCGAGCGGCGGCACGCAGGACGCCCAGGTCGCGTCGTCCACGTCGCCGGTGACGAGTGCCCTGGTCAGGCGGAGGACGGCGGCCTCTATCGGGTCGTCGAGGTCCAGCGGCGCGCCGGCGGCGATCGCGGCGAGCTCCGCGCCGGTGAGCCCGGCGGCGCGTCCGACGGCCTCGTGGGAGGTCCGCTCGAACTCGCTGTCCCACGCGGCGGCGACGACGAGGATCGCCATCTCGCGGGCCCGGCCGCCGAGCGAGCCCTCGTAGCGGACGGCCGCGCCGACCCGCTGGAGGGCGTCGCCGAGCGCCGGGCGCAGCAGGAACTCGTTGAACGGCCCGAGCAGCACGCCGTCTTCCGACACCAGGTCGAACAGGCGCGGCCCCTGGGCGCGCGGCCCCTCGGTGATGGAGCGGTAGAGGGCGAGGCGGTCGCCGTCGAGGCCGGCGGGCCGGAACGGGTGCTTGCGGGTCATCGGGTCCTCAGTCTCGTGGTGATGTCGGCGGCGGTGGCGCGGAGCCGGTCCAGGATGTCGCCGTGCAGGTCGGCCAGGGGGCGGCGCAGCGCGGACACGGCGACGTTCACCGCGGCGGCCGGGGCGCCGTCCGGGCCGAGCACCGGCACCGACACCGACCGCAGGCCCTGGGCGAGCTCCTGGTCCTGGACGGCGTACCCGGCGCGGCGGATCCCGTCCAGCTGGGCGAGCAGCGCGGCGCGGTCCTGCACGGCGTTCGGCCCTGCGCCGGGCGCGAAGGAGGCGCCGGTGACGCGGCGGTCCAGCTCGTCCGGCGGGAGGTGGGCGAGCAGCAGCTTGCCCATGGACGTGTAGGTGGCGGGCAGCGTCGAGCCGACGTGCACGTTCGCGGTGACGAGGTCGGCGTTGCGGAGCCGCGCGAGGTACAGGACGCGGTCCTCGACGAGGACGCCGAGGTTGACGGTCTCGCCGGTGGCGTCGGCGAGCAGCCGCAGCGGCCGGTCGCTGAGCTGGACGAGGCCGGAGCCGCGCATCGCGGCCGAGCCGAGGGTGAGCACCTTGACGCCGGGCTGGACGGTGCCGTCGTGCCGGCGCTCCAGGTAGCCGAGGTCTTCGAGGGTGCTGACGATCCGGAACGCGGTGGGCATCGGGATGCCGGTCAGCGCGGCGATGTCGCTGGTGCGCAGGGACAGCGTCACGCCGTCGAACAGGCTCAGGACCTGCAGTCCCTTGGCGAGGGCGGCGATGTGGTAGCGCGAGCGGTCCGGTTCGGTGCCCGCGGCCCCGGGGGTCACGGCCCGCACCCGGATCCGTGCCTTGACGCCATGACCGGCGTCACACCATACTCGTGCTTAGTGAAAGTAGCTTTCATACAGTGAAAGCTAACTCGGGAAGGCGAGGAACCGCAAGTGGCAGACGGGACGACTCAGGCGGCGCCGGACACGGGCACCGCGTGGCTGGGCCTGCACGGCGCCCGGGTGCTGGTGCTCGGCGCGGGCGGGATCGGCGCCGAGTGCGCCCGCGGCTACCTCGACGCCGGCGCGGTCGTCACCGCGGTCGACCGGGACCCCGGACGGCTCGCCGCGCTGCCGCCCGGCCCGGACGGGACGCGGCCGCACACCATCGCCGCCGACCTCACCGAGGACGGCGCCGGCGCCGCCGCCGTCGCGCGGGCCGTCGAGACGATGGGCGGGCTCGACGTGCTGCTGCACTGCGTCGGGATCAACGACCGGCGCCCGGTGCTGGAGTTCACCGAGGCCGAGTGGGAGCGGATCCTGCGCACCAACCTGTTCACCGCGTTCGGCGCGGCGCAGGCCGCCGGGCGGCACATGGTCGCGGCGGGCGGCGGCCGGATCGTCTTCCTGTCGTCGGTGTCGGGGCATCTCGCGCACCAGAAGCACGGGCCGTACGCCGCGTCCAAGGGCGGGATGAACCAGATGATGCGGGTGATGGCCGCCGAGTGGGCCCGGCACGGCGTCACCGTGAACGCGATCGCGCCCGGCTACGTCGAGACGCCGCTGACCGCCGAGTACCTGGAGCGGCCGGGGGTCCGCGAGGACCTGGTGCGGCTCGTCCCGGCGGGGCGGCTCGGCACGCCCGCCGAGGTCGTCGGCCCGATCCTGTTCCTGTCCTCGCCGCACGCGGCGTTCATGACGGGGCACGTCATGTACGTCGACGGCGGCCGCACGCTCGTCTAAAGGCAGTTGCCGGGGGTGTGGGGGTCGTCCCCCACAAATGACGCGAAAGGGAGAACCACCACATGGGGCAGAAGATCTTTCCGCGGTTCGCGGGCAAGACGGTGCTGGTCACCGGGGCCGGCACCGGGTTCGGCGCCGAGATCGCCGTCCGCGCCGCGCAGGAGGGCGCCCGCGTCGGGGTGCACTACAACTCCTCCAAGCAGGGCGCGGAGCGGACCGCCGAGCGGGTCCGGGAGGCGGGCGCCGAGGCGTTCGTCGTGCAGGCCGACATCGGCTCGTGGGAGTCGATCCGCGCGCTGGCCGACGAGGTGTTCGGGATCGCCGGCGAGCTGGACGTGCTGGTCAACAACGTCGGCGACGTCGCCACCGAGCAGATGTCGTGGCGGGAGCTGACGCAGGAGTCCCTCGACCGCGTCATCGACGTGGACGTCAAGGGCACGCTGCTGATGACGCACGAGTTCGGGTCCCGGATGCTGGAACAGGGCCACGGCTCGATCGTGAACATCGGCTCGACCGTGGTGGTGCGCGGCAGCGCGCGCGCTCCGCAGTACGCCGCCGCCAAGTACGGGCTGCTCGGCATCACCAAGTCGTACGCGGCGGCGTTCGCGCCGGCCGTCCGCGTCAACACGTTCGCGCCGGGGTTCATGGAGACCGGCGCGACGCTGGAGCGGGAGGACTGGAAGTCGGGCCGCCGCGAGAAGCTGATCTCGCAGACGCCGATGGGCCAGATCCCGCCGCCCGAGGTCGTCGCGGGCACCGCGCTGTTCCTGGCCACCGAGGACGCCTCGCACATCACCGGCGCCTACATGCTCGCCGACGGCGGGTTCAACATGGTCGGGGCCTAGGGCCATGGCGGGGCAGCGCGAGGAGCGCGCCGTGGCCGGAGGCGTCCGGGAGGCCGCGGGGGTTCGGGAGACCGGGCCGCTGAGGGTGGCCGCCCGCGACCTCACCCTCGCCTACGGCGACACGACGGCGGCGACCGGGCTGACGTTCGACGTGCGGCCGGGCGAGTTCGTCAGCCTGATCGGGCCGTCGGGGTGCGGGAAGAGCTCGGCGCTGCGCGCGGTCGGCGGGCTGCTCGCGCCGGTGTCCGGGGACCTGCTGGTGGACGGGACGCCGGTGGACGGCCCGCGCCCCCGCGACGTGGCGTTCGTCTTCCAGGACCTCGCGCTGTACCCGTGGCGCAGCGCCGTCCGGAACGTGGAGATCGCGCTGCAGTTCGCCGGGGTGGGACGCGGGGAGCGGCGGGCGCGCGCGCTGGACGCACTCCAGGCGGTCGGGCTCGGCGACGTCCCGCACCGGTTCCCGCACCAGCTGTCTGGCGGGATGCGGCAGCGCGTCGCGATCGCGCGGGCGCTGGTGTCGGACGCGTCGATCCTGCTGCTCGACGAGCCGTTCGCGGCCCTCGACGAGCTGTCCCGGCTGAAGATCGGCGAGCAGCTCGTCACGCTGCTGGAGGAGCACGGCAAGACGGTGCTGTTCGTGACGCACAGCCTGTCGGAGGCCGCGTACCTGTCGGACCGGATCATCGTGATGACGCCCCGCCCGGCGACGATCAAGGAGGTCATCGAGGTCCCGCTGCCGCGCCCGCGCGAGCCGCAGGTGCTGCGCACGCCGGAGTTCCACGCGCTCACCGACCGGCTGTCGGCGCTGCTGCTGGAGGACGACCCCGGGGACGTGCGGTGATCGCGCCGCGCCGCGTCCTGGTGTACGCGGGGACGGTCGCGTTCGTCCTCGCGGTGTGGGCGCTGCTCGCCGGGACGGGCGCGGTGGCGCCGCTGCTGCTGCCGCCGATCGGCGACGTGTGGCAGGCGCTCTCCGACCTGGCCGCCGAGCCGTCGAAGCTGCTGGAGCCGGTCGGCACCACGCTGGAGGAGACCGCGGCCGCGTTCGGGATCGCGGCGCTGCTCGCCCTCCCGATCGGCGTGCTCACCGGGTCGTCGCGGCTGCTGCGCCGCGCCTACGAACCCGTCCTGACCGGCATGAACGCGCTCCCGCTGGTGATCCTCTACCCGGTGCTGGCGGCGACTCTCGGCGTCGGCTCGCACTCCAAGATCGCGCTCGGCGCGCTCTACGCGTTCTTCCCCATCGCGATCGCGGCGGCCCGCGCCACCGCGACCGTGGACGGCCGGCTGATCACCGCCGCGCGGACGATGGGCGCGACCCGCGCGCAGTGGCTCACCGGGGTCGTCCTGCCCGCCGTCCTCGGCCCGGTGCTCGCGGCGATGCGGGTGTCGCTCGGCCTCGCGCTCGTCACCGTCATCGCCGCCGAGTTCATCGCGGGCGCCGCCGGGGTCGGCTACCGGCTCGGCACCGCGAGCCAGAGCCTCGACAGCCCCGGCCTGTTCGCCTGGATCGTGGTCGCCTGCCTGGTCACGGTCGCCGTCAACCTCCTGTTCTCCCTCGCCACCCATGCCCTGCAGAAAGGCGTCCACCGATGAAGGTCACCGCAAGGATCGCCGCGGTCGCGGCGCTGTGCGCCGGCGCGCTCACCGCGTGCGGCGGCGGCGGGTCGTCCGGCCCGTCCACCTCGATCAAGCTCGGGCTCGTGCAGGCGCAGGACTTCGTGCACGCGATGCCCGCGCGGGTCGCCGCCCAGCAGGGCTTCTTCAAGGCCGAGGGGCTGGACGTCAAGGTCGTCGACTTCAGCGCCGGGTCCGACCTCACCAAGGCGATGACCGGCGGGTCCATCGACGTCGGCGCCGCGACCGGGCTGGACGCGGTGTCGGGCGCCGCGAAGAAGCTCGACACCCAGGCGTTCTACGGGGTGATGGCGCAGAGCCCGATGGCGCTGATCGTCCCGGCGAAGTCGGGCATCACCGGGTTCTCCGGCATCGCGGGCAAGAAGCTCGGCATCTCCAAGGCCGGGTCGCTCACCGACTACATCACCCGCGCGTCCGCCGAGGCCGCCGGCGTCGACTTCGGCAAGGTCAAGGAGGTGCCGCTCGGCGACCCGGCGGCGACGATGTCGGCGATGAAGCGCGGCGACGTCGACGGGTTCGTGCTGCCGGTCAACTTCGGGTTCCTGCTCCAGGCCAAGCACGAGGGCAGGATCGCGCAGAAGGTGTCGGACGTGCTCGGGCCGAGCTCGCAGTTCGCCGTGCTGATGGCCAAGAAGTCCACCATCTCCGGCAACAAGGCGAACCTGAAGAAGCTCGCCGCCGCCTACACCAAGTCCCTGACCTGGATGAAGGCGAACAAGCAGCCGACCGTGGACCTCGCCGTCGCCAAGCTCGGCATGCCGAAGCCGATCGCGGAGCAGACCTACGACGCGCTGGTCGGCGGCTTCACCCCGGACGGCGCGATCAGCGCGGCGGGCATGGCCGGCTACGCCAAGGCGCTCCCGAAGCTCGGCATTGCGACGTCGTCGCCGGCGCAGGACGCCTACCTCAGCACCGCGATCAGCACGGCGAAGTGACATGACCGCGATCTCGGTCCGGGCGGCGGGACGGCCGCGGGAGGCGGCGGCCGTCCAGCTCGTCCGCTGGGGCACCGTGGCCGCGCTGGTCGCCGCGTGGGAGGCGGTGACCCGGCTGTCCGGCGCGGGCGGCGACTACCTGACCTCGCCGAGCCGGATCGTCGCCGACGGCCTGCCGAAGGTGCTGGAGGGCGACTCGCTGACCCTCGTCGGGTACACGACGTACCGGTTCCTGGTCGCGTTCCCGGTCACCGCCGTCGCCGGGCCCGCGATCGGGCTGCTGCTCGGACGCCTCAACAAGCACGTCTACCTGGGCGGACGCGACGTCGTGTCGGTGCTTTACGCGCTGCCGATGGCGCCGCTGTACCCGCTGTTCGTGCTGTGGCTCGGCCTCGGCGACGGCTCGGAGATCGCGTTCGGCGTCATCCACGGGATCATCCCGGTGATCCTCATGACGATGACCGCGGGCGCGGCGGTCGAGCCGGCCGTGCTCGACTCCGGCCGCGCGATGGGCGCCGGGCGGCTGCGCCGGCTGCTGTTCCTCGTCGTGCCCGCCTGCCTGCCCGACATCATCGGCGCGCTCAAGATCGGCGCCGCGCTGTCGCTGCTCGGCGTGCTGCTCGCCGAGCTGATGATCTCGGTGGACGGCGTCGGCACGTTCATCTCCACCCAGATCACCAACCACGGCGCCGCCGCGCTGGACGCGATGGTCCTGGTCGTCTGCATCGGCGCGCTCGCCGTCAACGCGCTGCTGTCGGCGATCGAGAAGCGCGCCTCCCGCGGCCGTCCGGACCGCCCCTGACCTGCTCATTCACTCATCCACCGAGGAAACTGGAACGCATGCGACTGATCACTTTCGACGAGGGCCGGGTCGGCCGGCTCGACGGCGACGACGTCATCGAGCTGGACGTCCCCTCCACCCGCGCGTACTTCGAGCGCGACGGGAAGGCCGGCGAGACCGGCGAGCGGCTGAAGCTGGCGGACGTGCGGCTGCGCGCGCCGATCACGCCGAAGAAGTTCTTCCACACCGCCGGGAACTTCGCCGACCACCACGAGGAGCTCCAGGCCGTCAACTGGTCGCATCCGGTGCACAAGGGCATCGTGTTCTTCCAGAACGTCGACGCGATCATCGGCCCGGACGACCCGATCGTCTACCCCGAGCACCTCACCAAGGAGCTGGACTACGAGCTGGAGCTGGCCGTCATCATCGGCAAGCCCGGCAAGTTCTTCGGCCCGGACGAGGCGCTGGAGCACATCGCCGGCTTCACCGTTTTCAACGACATCACCGCGCGCGACATCCAGCGCCGCGAGATGGAGTCGGGCGTGTTCTCGTTCAGCAAGGCGATCGACACGTTCTGCCCGATCGGCCCGTACATCGTCACCGCCGACGAGATCGACGACATGCAGAACCTGGCGATGCAGCTGCGGGTGAACGGCGACGTCCGGCAAACCGGGCACACCAAGCAGATGCGGGTGTCGATCCCGCACCTGGTCGCCTACCACTCGCCGCAGGTCTTCAGCGCCGGCGACATCATCACCACCGGCACCGTCTCCGGCGTCGCGGCCGTGCAGCCGAACCCGTTCGACTTCTACCTGCGTCCCGGCGACGTCGTCGAGGCGGAGATCGAGGGCATCGGGACGCTGCGCAACCACGTCGTGTCCTGGCAGGACGCCCACGGCGAACCCGCCCCGGAGAAGGTCGACTGGTGAGGATCGCCAACCTCAAGGGCCGCCTGGCCGTGATCGTGGACGACGCGGCGATCGACGTGGCGGAGGCGAGCGGCGGGCGGTTCGGGGCCGACCCGCAGGCCGTCTTCGCCGAGTGGGACGCCTTCCGCGCCTGGGCCGGCGGGCTGGACGCAGCCCAGGGCGTCCCGTTCGCCGTCGAGGATCTCGGCGCGCCCGTCCCGCGGCCGTCGCAGGTGTTCGCAATCGGGATCAACTACGCCGAGCACGCCGCCGAAGCCGGATACCCGCCGGAATCGGCGCCGGTGACGTTCACGAAGTTCCCGAGCTGCCTCGCCGGGCCCGTCTGCGACGTCGAGCTGCCGTCCGAGACGGTGGACTGGGAGGTCGAGGCGGTCGTCGCGATCTCCCGGGAGGCGTACCGGGTGCGCCGCGAGGACGCCTGGGACCACGTCGCCGGCATCACCCTCGGCCAGGACCTGTCCGAGCGGACGGCGCAGCTCGCGGGCGCGAAGCCGCAGTTCAGCCTGGCCAAGTCGCATGCGAACTTCGGCCCGACCGGCCCCTGGCTGGTCACCCCCGACGCGTTCGGCGACCCCGCCGACCTGGCGATCTCGTGTCGGCTGTCCGGCGAGACGGTGCAGAGCGCGCGCACGTCGGCGATGATCTACGACGTTCCGGAGCTGGTCGTCCGGCTGTCGCGGGTCTGCCGGCTGCGCCCCGGCGACCTGGTCTTCACCGGGACGCCGCCGGGCGTCGGCAACGCCCGCACCCCGAAGCGGTTCGTCCGGCCGGGCGAGGTCCTGGTCAGCGAGCTGGAGGGGGTCGGGACGATCACGCAGCGGTTCGTCGCCGCCGGGACCGCCTCATGAGCGTGCGGGTCCTGGAAGGCGTCGAGTACGCGGCCGAGGTCGGGTACCGGCCGCTGCTGCTCGACCTCTACCTGCCTCCGGTGGACGCGGCGCCGGTCGTGCTGTTCGTGCACGGCGGCGGCTGGCAGCGCTGCACCCGCCGCGACTTCGGGCACGAGTTCGCGGGCTGGCGGCCGTCCCCGTTCGAGCGGATCGCCGAGGCCGGGTTCGCGGTCGCGTCGGTGGACTACCGGCTGTCGGGCGAGGCGCGGTACCCGGCCCAGCTCGACGACGTCCGGGCGGCGGTGGGGTGGCTGCGCGGCCACGGCGCCGAGCACGGGTTCGACGGGTCGCGGATCGTGGCGTGGGGCGAGTCGGCCGGGGCGCACCTGGCGGCGCTCGCCGCGCTCACCGGCCCGGGGATCGCGGCGGTCGTCGGCTGGTACGGGGTGTACGACCTGGCCGCGATGCCCGATCCCGGCGATCCGGCGTCGCGGGAGGCGCGGCTGCTCGGCGCACCGCCAGGCGACATCCCGGAGCTCGCCGCCGAGGCCAGCCCCGTCGCGCACGTCCACTCCGGCGCGCCGCCGTTCCAGCTCTGGCACGGGACGGCGGACCGGTTCGTGCCCATGGCGCAGAGCGAGCGGATGGCGGACGCCCTGCGCGCGGCGGGCGTACCGGTGGAGTTCCGGCAGGTCGAGGGCGCCGACCACATCTGGCGGAACGCGCCGGACGTCGCCGGGATCTTCGCGAGGTCGCTGGACTTCGCCCGTGGCGTCCGGACATGACCTGGATTACCCTGCGACTACCGCTTTGAGAAAGTGACTTTCATACATTGAAAGCTGAGAGGAGGTCCGGGATGGGCGACACCGTCTTCACCGGCGGATCGGTGTTCGACGGGACCGGCCGCGCGCCGTTCCCCGGCGAGGTCGTCGTGCGCGGCGACCGCATCGCCGCCGTCCGTCCGGGGCGCTCACCCGCACCGGACGGCGCCACCGTGATCGACTGCACGGGCGCGACCGTCATGCCGGGCCTGATCGAGGGGCACGCGCACCTGACGTTCCCGTCCGCCGTCGGGCACCTCGAACCCGGCTTCAACCCGCCGGTCGACGTGTCGTTCTTCGCGCACCCGCCGACCGCCGAAGAGCACCTCGCGCTCGCCGAGCGCAACGCCCGGATCCTCCTCGACGCGGGCTTCACCAGCGCCTATTCGGCCGGCTCGCTGACGCCGGGCAACGTCGAGGTCCGGCTCCGCGACCGGATCGCGGCGGGCGGGACGCCCGGCCCGCGGCTGCGCGCGGCGAGCTTCGAACGCGACAACAACCCCGTCCGGCACGGCGCCGAGAACACCACCCCGACGGGCGTCGCGCGCTTCATCGCCGAGCAGGCCGCGCTCGGGTTCGACTCGGTGAAGCTCCTGCTCAGCAACGACGACGTGTTCGTCCCCGGCGGCTCGATGCAGACCCAGTACACCGCCGGGCAGGCCGCGGCGGCCGGCGCGGCGGCGCGGGAGGCGGGCGTGTGGCTGAACTGCCACGCGCAGAACCCCGAGTCGATCAAGCTGGCCGTCCGCAACGGGTTCCGGTCGGTGTACCACTGCTCGTACGCCGACGAGGAGGCCCTCGACCTGCTCGAAGAGCACAAGGACGAGCTTTTCACCGCCCCCGCCGTCGGGATCATGTGGGCGAACGTCCACGAGGCCGAGGAGTTCGGTATCGACCGGGCTATGGCCGAGCGCATGGGGTCGGTCGCCCAGTTGGAGGCGCAGACCGCGCTGTACCCGGAGATGCGGCGGCGCGGCATCCGCGTCCTGCCGGGCGGCGACTACGGCTTCCCGCAGACCCCGATCGGCCGCAACGCCCGCGACCTGCAGCTGTTCGTCGACCTGTTCGGCTACACCCCGTCCGAGGCGCTCGTCGCCGCGACGAAGTGGGGCGGCGAGGTCATGGGCATGGCCGGCGAGGTAGGCGTCCTCGCGGACGGGTACCTCGCCGACCTCCTGGTCGTCCGGGGCGACCCGGCGCGGGACGTCGCCCTCCTCCAGGACCCGGCCAACCTCAAGGTGATCATGCAGGCCGGCCGGCTCCACAAGGCCCCCTAGCGGGTCACGCCCCGGCCGGGGCGGCGGCGGGGGTGCGGTAGCGGGAGCGGGCGGCCGCCAGGAGAGCGGACGCGGCGATCGCCTGGATCCCGATGATCAGCGCCATCGTCACCGGGGCGTGCACGTCCAGCAGCACCATCGTCAGGTTGCTCCCGAAGTGCACCGCCATCGACGCGACGATCCCGGCGCGCTCGTAGGCGGCGACGGTCAGCAGGCACATCGGCAGGACGCTGACGGCGAAGAGCAGGCCGCTCGGGCTCGACAGGCCCAGCTTGTGCTGCCGGCTCCCGTCGATGAAGAACAGCGGCAGGTGCCACACGGACCAGATCACGCCGAGCAGCAGCGCCGCCCGCACGCGGCCCATCGACGCGCGCATCCGCGGGAGCATCGTGCCGCGCCAGCCGGGCTCCTCCGAGAGCGGGCCGGTGAGCAGGATGCCGAACAGGAACACCGGGAGCCCGGGGGTCTTGTCCACCGCGTCCTTCGCGTCCTGCGAGGTGATCGCGGGACCGCCCGCCTGGTGCGCGATCAGCGCGCCCGCCAGCACGATCGCGGCGGCGAGCAGCAGGAGCAGCGGCGCCCAGGCCAGGGTCGCGCGGCGGGTCGCGACGGCGTGCGCGGGAGCAGGCTCGCCGCGCCGCCGACGGCGGACCCGGATTACCAGGGCGCCGATCAGCGGGCTGAACGCGCCGAGCACATAGGGCTGGTACGCGGGCGAGCCCTGGTCCTCCACCGAGCCGCCGAGCGCGATGGCCGCGGCCCAGGACACCCAGGCCAGGCCGAAGGCGATCGCGAGATAGATGATCAGGTCCCGCCGGTAGGGGGAGGCGGCGGGAGCCGGGAGCGACGTGGTCATGTGGGGGGATGCCTCTCTGGTGTTGTGCGTCGGGGGCGGGGGGTCAGGCCGTCGGCCGCTCGGCGGACGTCCCGCACGGGGCGGGGTCGAGCCGGCGGGCGAGCCAGGACGTGACGAGCGCGAGCAGGCCGGGGTCGACCGGCTCGCGCAGGAGGCGGCGGTAGGAGCGCAGGGTGTGGCGGGCGGGGTCGCGGCGCAGGACGTGCGTGAGGCCGGGGACGCGGTGGACCTCGGCCTCGCCCCGCACCAGCCCGCGGATCACGTCGAGGTCGGCGGGGTCGACCTGGAGGTCCTTCGCGCCGGTGACGGCCAGGACCGGGGCCTTGATCGCGGCCAGGTCGTCCCGGGTGTCGTGGACGAGGTTCTCCCGCAGCCAGCGGGCGTTGACGGGGAGCCCGGCGACGCGCGCCACGTCCGTGCTCGTCCTGCTGATCCGCGCGAGCACCCGGTTTCCGATCGCCCGGATCGGCCGCCGCAGCAGCCGTGCGGGCGCGGGCAGCGTCGCGAGGATCGAGCGGGCCTGCCACCGGAACGCGTCCTCGCCCGGCCGGGCGTACCCGGCGAGCAGCACGACCGCCCGCACGCCGGGCCGCGAGCCGAGGGCCATGGCGTGCAGGGCGCCCTCGCTGTGGCCGATGACGCCGACCGCGTCGGCACGGACGTCCGGGCGGGCGGCGAGCGCGTCGAGGGCGGCGGCCGCGTCCCGGCGGTTGCCGGTGAAGCCGGCGGCCTGCCAGCGGCCCGGCGTGGCGCCGGCACCGCGCCGGTCGTAGCACAGCGTCGCGATCCCGCCGGCGGCGAGCGCCGCCGCCAGCGGCGGGCCGAGGTTCACGGGGAGCCTGGGGGTGTTGCCGTCGCGGTCGAGGGGGCCGGAGCCGTGCAGGAGCAGGACGGCGGCGTGCGGGCCGGGACCGTCCGGCAGGGTCAGGGTGCCGGCAAGGCGGGTCCCGTCGTCGGCGGTGACCGTCATGTCGGTGTCGGGCAAGGGTCTCGCCTCTCACTGTTATCAGCAGTGGCAATGTTATCAACGGCGAGAACGTTATCAGCTATGAGAGCATGAGGGAGTGACGACCGCGGACCTTCTCCTCCACCCCGTCCGGCTGCGCATCCTGCAGACCCTCATCGGCGCCGGTGAGCTGACCACCGCCCAGCTGCGCGAGCGGATCCCGGACGTCCCGCCGGCCACCATGTACCGGCATGTCGCCGCCCTCGCCCAGGCCGGCATCCTCGAAGTCGCCGGGGAGCGGCCCGTCCGCGGCACCGTCGAGCGCAGCTACCGCGTCCGCCAGGAGAAGGCCCTCGTCGACGAGGACGCGCGCGCCGCGATGACCAAGGACGACCACCGGCGGGCCTTCGCCGTCTTCGCCGGCGCCGTGCTGGCCGACTTCGACCGCTACCTCTCCCGCGACGACGCCGACCCGCCCCGCGAAGGCGTCCTCTACCGGCAGGGCGCGGTCTACGTGACCGAGGAGGAGTTCGCCGACCTCGTCGACGAGCTGGAGGCCGTCGTCGCCCGCCGCGCCCGCACCGGACCCGGCGACGGCCGCGCCCGGCACATCATCAGCCTCGTCCTCGTCCCCGACAAGGACGGCGAGGCGGGCGAGGAGGCCGCGAGCGGGCCGTGAGGCGGGTCAGCGGCCGCCGAGGAGCAGGGTGATCTCGGCGCACGTCCGCAGCACGAGCGGGCGGATCTCCTCCAGCAGCCGCGCCGTCGACACCTCCGTGGCCGGCACCGCCACGTTCACCGCGGCGGCCACCGCGCCCGACGCGTCCCGGACGGGCCCCGCCACCGACCGCAGCCCGTAGGCCAGCTCCTCGTCCTGCACCGCCCAGCCGCGCTCGCGGATCTCCGCCAGCGCGGGCCGCAGCTCGTCCGGCGAGGCCAGGGCGTTCGGGCCCGCCGTCCCGGCGAACGACGCGCCGGTCAGCACGCGGTCCAGCTCGGCGCCGTCCAGCTGGGCGAGCAGCAGCTTGCCCATGGACGTGCGGACGGCCGGGAGCCGCGACCCGACCTGGATGTTCGCCGTCACCAGGTCGTTGTTGCGCAGCCTGACCAGGTACAGGACGTGGTCGCCGGACAGCACGCCGAGGTTCGCCGTCTGCCCGGTCGCCTCGACGAGCCGGCGCAGCGGCCCCTCGGCGAGCTGCACGAGGTCGAGGCTGCGCAGCGCGGAGAAGCCGAGCGTGAGCACCTTCGGCGCCGGCCGGTACGCGCCGTCCGGCAGCTGCTCGAGGAACCCCTCGGCGGCCAGCGTGGCCGCCATCCGGAACGCGGTCGGCATCGGCAGGCCGGTCTCGGCGACGATGTCGGTCAGCTTCATCGCGGGCCGCTGCTCGGAGAACAGCCCGAGGATGCGCAGCCCCTTCGCGAGCGCCTCCACGTGGTAGGCGCCCTTCGGACGGGCGGCGCCGGCGCCGGTCCGGCGGGGCGTCGTCGGGTCACGCGGCGGCAACTCGGACTCGCTTTCTGCGCACGGGGACTGCCGCCTCATCGTAGTCAGCCCGGCGGCGCGTCCGCGCACCTCAGCGATGGCGGGCGACGCGGAACCGGCCCATCATGCCCATCGAGGAATGGTCGATGACGTGGCAGTGGTAGACGTAGTCGCCGCTGTAGCGGGGGTCGAACGACACGCGGATCCGCACGGACCCGCCGGGCGGCAGCATCACGGTGTCCTTGAGGCCGCGTTCGGTGGGCAGCGGCGGGCCGCCATTGCGGTCCAGCACCCGGAAGGCCGCGAGATGGACATGGAAATTGTGCTCGATCACCTGGTTGTCGTTGACGATCCGCCATGTCTCGGTGGCGCCGCGCGCGACGGTGAAATCGATCCTGGCGGGGTCGAACGCGCGGCCGTTGATGAATCCCATGCCGGTTCTCTCGTCCATCGAGAGCCGGAACTCCCTGGTCACGGTGGTGGGACGCAGGGTGGGCAGGGCGGTGAGCCGTTCCGGGACGCGGCTGCCGTCACGGACGCGACCGCACACGTCGAAGCGGAGAACGGCGTCCGTCGCCGGGTGCGTGGAGAAACCGTTGCGGAGCACGATCCGCGTGCCGGGCGCGTATCTGGAGAAGTCCACGACGATGTCGGCGCGCTCCCCCGGCGACAGCGGAAGCTCGGTGGTGGTCAGCGGAGCCGGGAGAAGCCCCCGGTCGGTGGCGATCTGCTGGAACGCGTCGCCCGTCGACAACCGCACCTTGAAGAACCGCATGTTCGCGGCGTTCAGCAGCCGCAGCCGGTATTTGCGGGCCGCGACGCGAAAGTAGGGCTGCGGGCGGCCGTTGACGAGAATGGTGGTGCGCCCGGCGAAGTCCCCGGGAATGTAGACGAGCCTGCCGTCGGCGCCGAAACGGGCGTCCTTCAGCACGATCGGCACGTCGAAGCGTCCGCTGGGGAGCCCGAGCGCCGCCTCGTGGCGGTCGTGCAACACGTAGGTCCCGGCCAGCCCCCGGTACACGTGCTCGGACTCCAGATGGTGCGCGTGGTCGTGGTACCAGAGCGTCGCCGCGCGCTGCCGGTCCGGATAGTGGTAGCGCCTCGCGGTGCCCGGCGCGACCAGGTCCATCGGGCCACCGTCGTCCTCCGGCCACACCTCGCCGCCGTGCAGGTGCACCGTCGTCGGCCCGCCTAGGCGGTTCACGTACTCGACCACCGCACGTCGCCCCGCGCGCGCCCGGATCGTCGGACCGGGAAACGCGCCGTTGTACGCGAGCACCGGCGTCCGCACACCGGGCAGGATCTCCGCCCACGCGGGCGCCGCGACGAGCCGGTAGAGATCGGCGTCCCGAGTCGACCGCACCGGCCGCGCCTCGACGGGCACGGTCATCGGCACCGAGAACGCGACCGGCACACCCTCCGCCGCACCCCGCCGCCCCGCCAGCACCGGCGCCACAACCCCGCCCACCGACATCCACAGCACCGCCCTGCGGTCGAGCAGCCCCATCCGTCCCCCGTCCCCGCCGCGCCGCCCGGCTCCGATCGGGGCGTCCCCGGACGGGTCACCCCGAAACGATCAGCGGCCGGACCGGGAGAAACGTGGAGAGACCGTGCCGGAACCTTGGCGCCGCCGTCAGTGGGGGGCGGGGCCGGGGCGGAGGGGGGTCGTCGAGACGTGGCCGTCGCCGCAGACCACGCCCTGGTTCCAGGTGATGGCGAGGTGGGCGCGCTCGTCGGGCGGGGTGATCCAGGCCAGTTGCGGCAGCGGGGCGCAGGCCCCGTGGGCGGGCTCGCGCGCGCCCGGGACGACGGTCCACTGCAGCCGCGCGTACGCGCTGCCGCCGGGACGCAGGACGATCGTCTGCGGGCCGGGCGGGGCGAGCCGTTCGAGGTTCGTGCGGATCGGATGGTCGGACGCCGTCAGCAGCAGCATCCCGACGTAGCCGCGGACGTGGCAGGCCGCGCCCGAGGCGTTCGTCAAGGTGAGGAACGCGAAGCGCTGCCCGGCGGCCGGGCCCGCGGTGGTGATGCGGGCTCTCAGCTCGTGCGTGCGGCAGCGTCCCGATCCTGCGGGGGACGCGGTCGGGGTCGGCGGAGGGGTTCTGCTCGTCGTGGGCGGCGCCGGGGCCGTCGTGCGGCTCGGGGGCGGCGCGGCGGTCGGCCCGCCGCCGCCTCCTCCTCCCCCGCAGGCGCACAGCGCGGCGGCAGCGGCGGTGAGGGCGAGCGCGTACGCCGGCCGGACGGCACGCAACGGCATGTGCCTTATATGCCCGATGCGGCGCCGCCGTTCACCCGCGGCGGGCCGTCCTCATGCGGCCGCGCGCCCGCCGCGCGCCCACGGAACCGTCACCGCGAGGTGACGCTGTCGGCGGGCGTCGCCGACGTGGACACGTCGAACTGCAGGCCGCCGGGCGCCGCGGACACCTCCACGTGCCGGCCGTGCTCCAGGTCGCCGGACAGCAGCAGGTCCGACAGCTGGTCGTCCACCTCCCGCTGGATGGTGCGGCGCAGCGGGCGGGCGCCGAACTCCGGCTGGTGGCCGCGCTCGGCGATCCAGTCGACGGCCTCCGGCGTGAACGACACGGTGACGTCCTGGGCGCGCAGCCGGCGGCGCGTCTCGTCCAGCAGCAGGTCGGTGATCTGCCGCAGCTGCCCGGCCTCCAGCCGCCGGAACACGATGATCTCGTCGATCCGGTTGAGGAACTCGGGCCGGAACGACTCGCGCAGCCGCCGCATGATCCGGTCGCGCAG
Organism: Actinomadura violacea; assembly: GCF_017573465.1. Classification (GTDB taxonomy): domain Bacteria; phylum Actinomycetota; class Actinomycetes; order Streptosporangiales; family Streptosporangiaceae; genus Spirillospora; species Spirillospora violacea. The sequence goes on along the minus strand of NZ_JAGEPF010000001.1, from coordinate 247,041 downwards.
CCCGGTGTCCTCGCCGTCCCGGCCGCCGAACCCGATCTCGGTCTGCCCGGTGATCAGGTCGGAGCCGAGGTTGCTCGTCATGATCACCACGGTGTTGCGGAAGTCGACGGTGCGGCCCTGCGCGTCGGTGAGCCGGCCGTCGTCGAGCAGCTGCAGCAGGACGTTGAACACGTCCTGGTGCGCCTTCTCGATCTCGTCCAGCAGGATCACCGAGTACGGCTGGCGGCGGACGGCGTCGGTGAGCTGCCCCGCCTCCTCGTAGCCGACGTATCCGGGCGGCGCGCCCATCAGCCGGCTGACGGTGTGCCGCTCCTGGAACTCGCTCATGTCGAACCGGATCATCCGGTCCTGGCTGCCGAACAGCGCCTCCGCGAGCGCCTTGGCCAGCTCGGTCTTGCCGACGCCGGTCGGGCCGAGGAACAGGAACCCGCCGATCGGACGGTCCGGGTCGCCCATCCCCGCGCGGGACCGCCGGACGGCCCGCGCGACCGCCGCGACCGCGTCCTCCTGGCCGATGACGCGCTGGTGCAGGTGCTCCTCCAGCCGCGACAGCCGCTCCCGCTCCGCCTGCGTCAGCTGCGTCACCGGCACGCCGGAGATCCGCGACACGACCTCCGCGATGTCCTCGGTCGTCACCTCCGGGACGCCGACCGGCTCGTGGTCGTCGCGCATCCCGGCGAGGTCGGTCTGCAGCCGGCCGATCTCGTCGCGCAGCTCCTTGGCCTTCTCGTAGTCCTCGTCGGCGACCGCCTGGTCCTTCTCGCGGCGCCGCCGGTCGAGCCGGTCCTCCAGCTCGCGGCGCCCGCCGTCGCGCGTGCCGGACCGCAGCCGCACCCGCGCGCCCGCCTGGTCGATCAGGTCGATCGCCTTGTCCGGCAGGAACCGGTCCGTCAGGTACCGGCTGGACAGGTCGACCGCCGCGACCAGCGACTCGTCGGTGTAGCGGACCTGGTGGTGCGCCTCGTACCGGTCGCGGAGCCCGCGCAGGATCTCGATGCTGTCGTCGGTGGACGGCTCCGGCACCATGATCGGCTGGAACCGGCGCTCCAGCGCCGCGTCCTTCTCGATGTTGCGCCGGTACTCGTCCACCGTCGTCGCGCCGACCACGTGCAGCTCGCCGCGCGCCAGCGCCGGCTTCAGCATGTTCCCGGCGCTCATCGCGCCCTCCGCGCCGCCCGCCCCGACGAGCGTGTGGATCTCGTCGATGAACACCACCAGCTCGTCGGCGTGCCCGCGGATCTCGTCGACGACCTTCTTCAGCCGCTCCTCGAAGTCGCCCCGGTACCGGGTGCCCGCGACGACGCCGGACAGGTCCAGCTGGACGATCCGCTTGTTGCGCAGGGTCTCCGGGATGTCGTCGTCGACGATCCGCTGCGCGAGGCCCTCCGCGATCGCGGTCTTGCCGACGCCAGGGTCGCCGATCAGCACGGGGTTGTTCTTCGTGCGCCGCGACAGGACCTCGACGGTCTCCTCGATCTCGTCGTCCCGGCCGATCACCGGGTCGATCCGGCCCTCCCGGGCCAGCGCCGTCAGGTCGCGGCCGAACTCGTCCAGCGTCGGGGTGCCGGTCTGGCCGTCGCCGCCGTTCGCCGGGGGCTGGCCGCCACCGCCGCCCGCCGCCGACTTCAGCGAGTCCGGCGTGACGTGCGCCGCGTCCAGGATGCGCCCCGCGCTCGACCCGCGGTCCAGCGCCAGCGCGAACAGCAGGTGCTCGGGGCCGATGTAGGACGACCCGAGCGCCCGCGACACCTGGTGCGAGTCCAGCAGCGCGCGCTTGGCGGCCGGGGTCAGCTCCGGCTGGACCTCGCGCGGATCGCCCCGGTACGCGTGGTTCTCGATCTCGTGCTGGATCGCGTCCGGGTCCGCGCCGGCGCGCTCCAGCCAGTGCCGGGTGCCCTGCTGCCGCGTCGCCGCCCACAGCAGGTGGTCGGCGTCCAGGTCGCGGCTGCCCCACTGCGCGGCCTGCGTCGCCGCGTCCCGGACGAGCTCGCGCGCGGGCTCGCTCATCAGCCGGGCGAGGTTGATCCGCTCGGTCGGCCGGCGATGCGCCCGCGTCCCGAAGAACCGGGCGAGCATCTCCTCGAAGGGGTCCATCCCGCCGGATCCGTACCACGCCGTCATTGAGAACCTCCCGTCCCCGTGCTCCGGTCCCACGATGGCAACGAGTGGACCGTGCCCGCGCGCACTCTCCGGAAACCCCAGGTGGCGGGAGGGAAGCGGGCTAGGGGAGGCGGGAGCCGGGGTGGATGAGGTTGACCGACAGCAGCAGCTCCCGGTCGGCCAGGACGTCGGCCGGCGTCCCCTCGGCGACGATCTTGTGCTCCTCGGAGAACACCACGCACCGGTCGGCGATGCGCGGCAGAACGTCCAGGTCGTGCGTCGCGTGGACGATCGTCTTGCCGGCCGCGCCGAGCTGCTCGATCAGGTCGGTGAGCCAGTACTGCGAGCGCGGGTCGAGCGCGGCGGTCGGCTCGTCGAACAGCAGCACCTCGGGGTTCGTGGCCAGCACCGACGCGATCGCGACCCGCTTCTTCTGCCCGCCGGACAGCTGGAACGGCGCCCGGTCGGCGAGCGCCGCGATGTCCAGCATCGCGATCACCTCGTCGACCCGGGCGGACGCCTCGTCCGGGCTCAGCCCCAGCTGGAGCGGCCCGAACGCGATCTCCTCCCGCACGTTCGGGGAGAACACCTGCGCGTCGGAGTTCTGGAACACGAACCCGACCCTGGACCGGAACGCCTGCGAGAACTGCTCGTCCTCCAGCGTGTCCTCGGTGACCGGGTGGCCGAACGCCGTGAACTCGCCCGAGCTCGGGAAGACCAGCCCGTCCAGCAGCTTGAGCAGCGTGGACTTGCCGCAGCCGTTCGCGCCGAGCAGCGCGACGCGCTCGCCGGACCAGACCGTCAGCGACACCCCGTCCAGCGCCGGATAGCGGTCCAGATAGGAGTAGCGGACGTCGCGGCACTCGAAGGTCGCGTCGGCGGTGGCGGTGGAGTGCGGTGCGGTCCGCGGTTCAGCTTCCAAGGAGACGGTCCCCGATGAGAATCGCCGCGGCGAGCGCGGCGCAGCAGAGGGCGGCGGCGATGTCGAGGCCGGTCAGCCGGAACGACTGGAGCGTCTTGGCGTCGCCGCGGTAGCCGCGCGCCGTCATCGCCTGGTGCACCTCTTCCGACAGTTGGTTCGCCTTGCCGAACAGCGCGCCGCCGCTGGCGCCGAGGAAGGCGCGGGCGCCGCCGTCGTGCTTGGCCGCCCCGATGGTACGGGACGTCCGCGCCTGGTACATGTCGGTGACGGTGTTGAGCAGCAGGAAGATGTACCGGTACGCCATCCCGATGATCAGGATGAAGATCCGCGGGACGCCGACCGAGCGCAGCGCCGCCAGCAGCCGCACCCACGGCGTCGTCAGGGTCAGCAGCACCACCAGCGAGATCGACACCGCGACCCGGCTGACGATCAGGCCCGCCGACGTCAGGCCCTGGCTGGTGAACCCTTCCGCGCGGCCGTGCCAGTGCCACAGCGTCAGGACCACGTCCCCGTGCGTCACGACGGACAGCGTCGCGGGCAGCACCATGATCCCGGTGAAGATCGGCACGAACAGCCAGACCCGCTTGATGAAGAACCCGACCGGCAGCCGCGACGCCGCCGCGAGCCCCAGCGCGACCGCGTACACGGCGACGAGCGTCGGGATGTTGCGCGCCAGCCCCGCGGCGACCAGCAGCACGACGACCGACAGGAACTTCACCCGCGGGTCGAGCCGCTGCAGCAGGCCGTCCTGCCGCGCCGTGTCGTCGCTGAACATCACCTGGCGCAGCAGCCCCGCGCCGCCGTTCAGCGTCTTGCGCAGGTAGCTGCCCTTCTTGCGCTTGCCGATGCAGCCGCACGGGCACATCGCCAGCTCGCTCTGCAGCAGCCACTGCGGCACCTGCACCCGCTCGGAGACGACCTGCTCGCTCATGACTTCACCTCCCGAGGGGGGACGACTCGGTTCGCGGCGCTCACGACTGCTGCGCCGTCTCTTGCCGCTGGGACGCCCCGCGCCGTCCGGCGACCCAGCGGACCGCCATCGTGATCAGGAAGATCGCGGCGCCGACGATCGCGATGCCGACGACGGCGGACACGATGTAGCCGACCGTCGGATGCGCGTCCGAGGTGAAGTCGTAGCCGTTGAACAGGGCGTGGTGCCAGAAGCCGTTGTACTTGTTCAGTCCGCTCGGCACCGCCGACAGGCCGTACTTGTGCAGGTCGAGGTCCTCGGGGGCGTCCTCGCCGAACGCGCCGCCGGGCGCCAGCAGGCCGAGCGGGGTCAGCACGGCCATCACCGCGACGGCGCCGAGCGCCACGTGCAGCGGCCGGAAGCGGCGCGGCGCGCGGGCCTTCTCGCCGTCCGAGGCGATGCCGCCGTGGTTGACGCGCAGCAGCGGGAGGTTGGCGCGCTGCAGGTAGGCCACGACGCCGCCGGTCAGGATGCCCTCGGCGATGCCCGCGATGGTCAGGTGCGCCAGCATCATCGCCGGGATCGTCTGCGACAGGTGGTACGGCGCGTACAGCGGCGCGCCCGCCGAGTTGTGGAACAGGTCGGGCTGGAGGCCGAACTCGATCGCCGCCGCGAACGCCGCCGCGTTGATCCCCGCGTACCCGCCGACGGCCGCCGCGAGCGCCCGGCGCGGCGCGGTCAGCTCGGACCGCCCGGCGATCAGCTTGTAGACGCCGTAGCCGACGAACGGCGCGAGGACGGCCATGTTCGCGCAGTTGAAGCCGAACGCGAGCACGCCGCCGTCGCCGAACAGCAGGGCCTGGAAGCCCAGTGCCACGCTGACCGCGAGCACCGCCGCCCACGGTCCCAGCAAGATCGCGATGATGGTGGCGCCGATCGCGTGCGCGGTGGTGCCGTCCGGGATCGGGATGTTGAACATCATCACCAGGAAGCTGACGGCGGCCAGCACCGCCAGCGTCGGCACGTGCCGGTTGCGGACCACGCGCTGCACGCGGCGGACCGCGACCGCCCAGGCCGGCACGGCGATGACGTAGCCCACCGCGCAGGTCTGCGGACTGAGGTACCCGTCCGGAATGTGCATGCCCACCCACTCACGCTCAACGACGCACAGAAGCCGCAGTTGCGACCCACTCGCAATAAGTTAGTCGAACTCAGGACACCCGACCACAGCCGCCCCGGCAGGTAAGACCACTGCGACCCTTCGGTCACCCGGGCTGGCAGGCCGGGCACCACACGGTCGTCCGGCCGGACGCGCGCCCCCGCGACAGCGGCGTACCGCAGCGCGGGCAGGCGCCCTCGGGATCGTCGCGGGCGCCGGTCAGCCAGGTCCGGCGCGGCGGCACCCGCTCCGCCTCGATCGACGTGCGCAGGACGTCCCGCATCGCCCGGTGCAGGGCCTTCACCTCGTCCTCGCCCAGATCACGGGCCGGCCGCAGCGGAGCGATCCGGGCCCGCCAGCAGATCTCGTCGGCCAGCAGGTTCCCGAGCCCGGCGATCACCGACTGGTCCGTCAGCGCCGTCTTGAGCCGCCCGCGCCGCCTCGCCAGCAGCGCCGCGAGATCGTCGCGGGACACCTCCAGCGCGTCCGGCCCGAGACCCGCCAGCAGGCGTTCCGCGTCCCGCTCATCCCGCGCGAGCCGGACGCCCTGCAGCTTGCGCATGTCCCGGAAGCGCAGCTCACCGCCGTCGAGCCGCCACACGACCCGGTCGTGCCGGTGCTCCGGCTCGCCCGCCGGATGCCACGACAGCGACCCCGTCATCCCGAAATGGAGGATCAGCACCGGCCCCTCGACCGGCGCGACCAGCCACTTGCCCCGCCGGCGCGGCTCCTCGAACCGGTGACCGCGCAGCGCGCGTCCCAGCCGCTCCCCGCTCACCCCGCGCAGCACCCCGGCGTCGCGGACCTCGACGGACCGGATCCGGTCGCCGGCGTGCCCGGCCAGCACCCGGCGGAACCCCTCGACGTCCGGCAGCTCCGGCATGCCCTGCCCATACCCGTTGTGCACGTTCCGCGCCACGCTTTGTCACCGTTGGCCATAGCCCGGGGCCGGACGCGGGATTACGTTTCGGTAGGCCGAATCCGAAACGACCGCTATTCGATTCGACGTCGCATGCCCACCCACCCCCGGGAGCCCACCATGCGCCGCAGGCCCGCCGCCCTCGCGCTCGCCACCGCCCTCACCCTCGGCCTCACCGCCGCACCCGCCGTCGCCGCGCCCGGCCCGCCCGTCTCGCCGTCCGCCGCGTCAGCGCTCGAAGCGGCGAAGCTGCCGAACTTCGACCCGCTCACCCCGTCCGCGAACCCCGTCGAGCTGACCAGCGACCCCCGCGACCTCGGCAAGGTCACCTACACCTACAACGGGCAGACGCACACCGTGCAGGACTACCTGAACCGCGCCGCGCAGGGCTTCCTCGTCCTCGACGGCACCAGGATCCTGGACGAGTGGTACGCGCCCGGCTACTCCAAGGACTCGCTGTTCCAGTCCTGGTCGATGGCCAAGTCCTATACCGCCGACGCCATCGGCGTCGCCCTCGGCGAAGGCAAGATCCACTCGATCGACGACACCGCCGGCACCTACGTCCCCGAACTCGCCAACACCGCCTACGGGTCCGTGACGATCCGGAACCTGCTCCGCATGGCGTCCGGGATCGGGTGGAACGAGACCATCGACGACGTCCCGCTGCACCTCGGCGTCAGCCTCGGCCTCTACAGCACCCTGCAGTTCGCCGCGACCCGCACCAAGGCCGTCGAGCAGGGCACCCAGTTCAACTACACGAGCCTCAACACCGCCGTGCTCGCCCTCGTCCTGCAGAAGGCCACCGGCAAGCCGTACTACCAGTACCTCCAGGACAAGATCTGGGGCCCCGCCGGCATGGCCGGCACCGCCTACGTCGGCAACGACTCCCACGGCGACGCCCTCGGCTACTGCTGCATCTACGCCACCGACCGCGACTTCGCCCGCATGGGCAAGCTCATGCTGGACGGCGGCCGAGGCGTCATCCCCGCCTCCTGGGTGTCGCAGGTCGGCACCCCGTCCGGCGTCAGCCCGTCCTACGGCCTCGGCTGGTGGATCGACGGCACGGACGGCTACTACGCCAGCGGCCTCGGCGGCCAGCTCATCTACGTCTCGACGAAGTACCACGTCGTGATCGTCAAGAGCACGTTCCTCAACCCGGACGAGAGCGAGACCCTGCCCGCCTTCCGCGCCGTCGCCGCCGAGGTCGCCCGCACCCGGGTCAGTCCTCCAGCCGCGGGTTGACGAACACGTCCTTGATCTCCGCCGCCGTCAGGTCCGTCCGCCCGGTCAGGTCGTTGCGCGGGTCGGCGAACCGGAACCGGTAGCCGCCGGGAGGCAGATGCCCGATCTCCCACCAGTTCCCGTCGAGGTCCTTGAGGTAGAAGGAGTACACGCCGTGCTGCCGCACCGGCTTGTTCAGCTCCTTGACGCCGTACTCGTCCGCCACCGCGCTGATCGCGCGATACGCCTCGTCGACCTCCTCGTCGCTGCCCACGTCCAGCCCATTGTGATAGAGCAGCGGCATATCCGGCCGATCCGGTTTCGATTCCACGCACACATACGTGTGGTCGCCACCGAGACGAATGTAGAGCGCCGCCTTCATCGGCTGGACGACCTCCAGCCCGAGAACCTCCTCGTAGAACCGGCGGCTGGCCGCGACATCGGTGATCTTAAGCGTTCCATGAGACAGGAACCGCGTCCTCACCGCGGGTTCCCTCGTCGAACGCTGCGTGATCCCCGGCATGGACCTCTCCATTCACCTCGACGGCGATGGCCACCATTCCATGCCAACCGGCGGCATATGTCCATAATGCCAGAAGAGTCTCAGTTCTCCGCCCACCCCCGCTGCGCCTCCGCGACCTCCACCAGCACACTCTCGACGGCCGCCCCAGCTCGTCCACGATCACGCCGACGATCTGCCTGTGCGCCCGACAACCGCGCCGGTTCCGTCGACCGCGCACCCGACTCCCCGAGCACCGCAAGCACCGTCCCCGCCCTGATGACCACCTACCGCGCCCAGCCCTGACCTCGCCGGGGTGGGAAGCCCCGCTCCCCCTTCCCACCCCACGCGAGCAACCCGTCCACATGCCGCCGCCGAAGCCCCTCCGCAGCCGAGACGGGAACCAGACGCACGTCCCGGTAAGGCCACGCCTGACGCCGCGCCCGGAACGGAATGACGTCGTCCACCCACGCGAAACGCCGCCCGTCCGCATGCCGCAGAATCGGCGCCCATTTCCGCATCCGCGGAAGCTGCGTCACCGGCAACCTCGGATCATCGTCCCGATACCGGTACGCCGACAACGCCACATACGGCAACTCGGGCAGCCCGAGCAGCGGACCGATATACGTGTTCGCGTACTCCTCCCACGTACTCGCCCAGACCAGCTCGTAACACTCCCCCAGCTCGGCCAACCACTCCGCGTGCCTGCCCGACAAGCGCACGACCATCCGCCCGATCCGATGCTCGGCGAATTCCTCAGCCCGCTCGGGCGCCTCAGGGTTCAGAACCCCGTCGATATCCAGGTACAGCACAGGCTTCTCCGACGACCGGCTCCCCGGCCGCGGAACCCCGCCGATCCCCCACGCCACCACCCGATCATGGCGCACCCGCACCGCTCCGGCCGAGCCGGATCACGCAGCCCAGCCGACCCCGTCCGGCGGACCACTACCGGACGCCGAGCGGGCATCGGACGGCGGCAACAGCCGATAGACGTACAACCCGTCCCGATCTTTGGTGACCTCGATCTGATCGGGACTCGCATGCTTGAACCGGTTGTGCCACCCGCAGGTCAGAGTGAGCTGATCGATATCGGTCGGACTGTTCCCGAGCGCCCACCCGCCAACATGATCGACCTCGCACAACGTCCCGGGCGTCTCGCACCCCCGGACCGCACATGCTGGGTACAGCGCCTCCAACACCTGCCGCTGCGCAGCACTGGCGAACCGTTCCCGGTAACCGAGATACAGCGGCGTGTTCCCGCGTCCAAGCAGCAGCGGCGAGACCCCGGCGGCCAGCGCGATCCGGCGAGCCTGCGCCGCCGGAATCGGCGTCCCGTCGCTGAGGCGGGCCGGGGCGTCGCCACCGGTCAGCGTCTCCAGATCGCAGATCACCGTGACCTTGGTGGCCTTGTGGCCGCCCGAGAGCACGCTCGACAAGGCTGCTGCTGTCCGCTCCGCCACGTCTCGGTGGTCGGCGGGTCCGGCCGGCTTGGCGAGTGGGGCAAGCGTCCCGTCCCAGATCGCAGCGTCCTCGGGATTCAGCCAGCCCTTGACGTACCGACCACCATCAAGGGAACGCGTCGTGGTGATCCACGACTTGGCGTACCCGCGCCTGCTGTCCTCGTCCGGTGCGTCCTCGATACCGTCCCGCTCGGCGATGACGTCACGAATCCGACTACCGAACGCCGCGACCTTCCCCGCCGAGAACCCCTGATCGGCCATCTCCAACAACAGGGCCTCAGCCCGACCGCATTCCGCGTCATCCAAGCGCGCGACCGCATCAGCAACCGTGACCGCGTACCCGTACGACAACTCCCCGGCCGCCAGACGCCTGGCCACCTCCGGAACCCGATGCCGCTGCCGCGCCAGAGTCAGCCGCTCCTTCGCACGACTCTCCCGCATGCCAAGTTTCGAGCGAAGCCAAGCCCGAGTGGACGGATATCCCCACCGCTGCTGTTCCCCGGCCGCATCCACCCGCCCGACGAGAGCCGCAAGGGCGCTTTCCTGCAGATCGGTAGCGGCTGCCAGAGTCTCAGCCAATTCCAGACAGGCAGCGGCCGATTCAGAGACTTCTCGAGTAGCGAGCTCAGTGGCGATGCCCGAGAGCGCGTCCACCAGTTCCATGGTGGACGCGGCCCCCAACTCGACCGTCACTGATTGCATACATAAAGAATACCATGCGTGACCGGCAACTGAACCGGTGAGCCACCATTTCGTGGGTTGATTTTTCGAACTGACTCACCCAGGAGATTTGCCTGCATTCGTCCCTTCATCCCCTCCATCCCTTTGTTCCTTACGGAAGGGGGTGGTGGGGTGGCGCGACCTGGGGCGGGGCAGGCGGAGCCTGCCCCTAACGCTGCCTCAGGGGCCGCAGAGGCTCCAAAGTCAAGGGTGGACGAAGTCCATCGCGTAGCGACGCCGAAGGCGCCCTTGACTTTGGAGGGGCGGCCCCGTACGCCAGCGCCACCCCACCACCCGAACACCATCTCGCCGTCAACGCCATCGCACGAACACCTAGCCGCCTCTTGAAAAGCGCCCCCACAGCCCGAACACGTTACAAATGTTCCAAGGTCAGAGGGAGCTTGGCAGTCTCAAGGAAGCGCCTGAAGGCACCGACCCAAGGCAGCGGGTCCAACCCCTTGGAGTCGAGCCAGGCTTCGCTGTAGTAAGTGTTCTTATAGAGCGCACCGTCGTCGCAGATCAACATACCTATAGCGCCAGGACGGCGCTCGCGACGCATCTTCGCAACAAGATGAAAAGCGGCCCATAGCGCAGTGCCCGTGGACGGCCCGGCACACACCCCCGCGACCTCCTGAAGGATTCGCATCCCGGCGATGCTCGCAGCATCAGGGACCGGTACGACCAGATCCACAAGCGACGCTGTGAAGCCAGGCTCCATTCGAGGACGGCCGATTCCTTCGATGCGCGACGGCATTCCGGTCGCGTAGTCGTCGATGCCCAACGCCCATCCCGGGAAGTAGGCGGAGTTCTCTGGGTCGGCGACGGCAAGCCGCGTACCGAGACCACGCCGGCTGATCTCACGTCCGATCGCCGTAGAGGTCACGCCACTACCCGCCCCGACAACGACCCACTCCGGCGTAACGAGATCAAAAAGAACGCGACCAACGTCACCGCCCTCTTCGGCAGCAACAGCCCGGGAACCGTTGGCGAGGTAGTCCATGTAATGGCCGCCGCATTCCTCCGCGATACGGCGAGCCTCGTCGTAAATGGCAAGCGGCGGATGCACCAGACGGCACGTCCCGCCGTATTGCTCGATGCGCTCGATCTTCTCAAAGCTGGAGCGCCGAGGCATGACAGCAACGAACGGAAGACCGAGCAGACGCGCGAAGTACGCTTCGGCGACCGCCGCATTACCGCCGGTCGCCTCGACGATGGTGGTGCCCTCGCGAATCCGGCCGGTGCGCAGTGCGTGCCGGAACATGGCGCGGACCGTCCGGTGCTTGAGGCTGCCGGTCGGGTGGACGGACTCGTCCAGCAGATGCAGGGTCACGCCCCACTCCGCGGGCAGCGGGAAAGTGCGCACACGCGGGACCGGCCCTCGCCGCTCCTCCGCGGCGAGGATCTCCAGCGCGTTCAACGACCCGCGCGGCCGCGCGGCGAGACACCCGGCACACCACCGCCACCGAAACCGCCACCAGCATCGCCACCACCCGCCGAAGAAGCGCGGGCGCGGATCGAGGCGACGGAGACGCCGCCGTCCGGGTGGCGGTCCAGTTTGCCGCGGTTGACGAGGTCCTGGACGCCCTGCCGGGTGATGCCGAGCATGGCACCGGCGACGGACCGGCTGACCGACTCACGCCCCGGGTACCCGACCGACTCCAGGACGGCGCGCCCCACCGGCGTCCGCCACCAGGACGGATCCGGATCGAACGGCTGGACGACCGCCAGCACCCGAACCACCGCGGACCTGGCGAGTTCGGCGTCCGGCCCGAGCATCTGCGCCGCCCACATCTGCGCGTCCGCGTCGACGCGCCGGCGCAGCGCGGCGAGCGCCTCGGCCCCGTCGAGCAGCACGTCCAGCGGCGCGAGGAGCCGCGCCTCGATCTCGGCGACGACCTGCCGGTACAGCGCAGTGTGGGTTTCGGTCGACACGTTCCGCGTCCGTGTCCCGTCCAAGTGGACCTCCCGGGGAGAGTCCGCCCAGTCTCAGCTACTTGCGGGCAAGCGTCAAGTAGCACAGGTAGCAAGCAGCCGAGACCGGCGCAATCCCCACCCAGATCAAGAGACGACGGCGGTGGCGGTGATCTGGGCGGACGCGATCACATGCGACCCCATGGCGAACGACGCCATGGCCGGCCCGGCGGTGGCGGGCACCCCGGCGTCCGCGACGTCCAGGGCCAGCACGGTGATCTCGTAGTGGTGCGGACGGTCCCCGGCGGGCGGGCAGGGCCCCTGGTACCCGGCGGTCCCGGCGTCGTTGACGCCCGCGGCGGCGTTCGCCGGCACGGACGCGGCGGTGGCGGGCAGGTCACGCACCGACCAGTGCCAGAAGCCGCTGCCGGTCGGGGCGTCGCGGTCGAACATGGTGACGGCGAAGCTCCGCGTCCCGGTGGGTGCCCCCGACCAGGACAGCCGCGGCGGCACGTTCCCGCCGGTGCAGCCGAACGTGTCGGCGTACGACGCGGCCGGGAACGTCCCGCGGGCCAGGTCGGGGCTCGTCACCCGGAAGTGCCCGGCCTGCTTCGGGATAGCTGCCCGTACCTTGTGGTACCCGAACGCGGGCCCGGTCTGGGCGGACGCGACGGCAACGGACCCGGCGGTCACGGTCACGGTCGCGGTCGCGCAAGCGGCGGTGGCGGCGATGGTCAGCGCGGTGAAGCCTCGTTTCCTCATGCCGTCAACGATCCGGCCATCTCGCGACCCGATACAGGTCGTCCGCATCCTGGTACGCGGAGTGCCACCCAAGCGACGCCGGCCAGGCGCGACGCCGCGCCGCGAATGCGCGATGCTGGGGCGATGACGGCACGACGCGACGAACTGGCGGCCTTCCTGCGGGCCGCGCGCGAACGGGTCCGCCCGCAGGACGTCGGGCTCCCCGCCCTCGGCCGCCGCCGCACGCCCGGCCTCCGCCGCCAGGAGGTCGCCGAACTCGCCGCCGTGAGCATCGACTGGTACGTCCGGCTGGAGCAGGGACGGGTCGGCACCCCCGGCTCGGCCGTGCTGGACGGCATCGCCGCCGCGCTGCTGCTGTCCCCGGCCGAACGCGTCCACCTGCACCTGATCGCGCGCGGTGAGGCGCCGCCGCGACCGCACGTCCCGGCCCCGCTCGGCGGCGGCCTGCTCGCCGTCCTCAACGGCATGCCGCTGCTGCCCGCCTACGTCGTCGACTTCCGCTTCGACATCCTGGCCTGCAACGCGGCCGCGTCCGCGCTGTTCGGCCCCGGGTTCGGCCACGGACGGCAGGGCAACACGGCGCGCATGCTGTTCCTCGACCCGGAGACCCGCGAGACCAACCTGGACTGGGCCGCGTTCTCCCGCGAGATGGTCGGCAACCTGCGCGTCAACCACGCCCGCCATCCCGACGACCCGCACCTCGCCGAACTGATCGCCGAGTTGCGGACCGCCAGCGCCGAGTTCGCGGCCTGGTGGGACGACCAGCACGTCCACGAGCGCTCCCGCGGCACGAAGCGCTTCCGGCACGCGACGGCCGGCACGCTGACCGTCGCCTACGACATGCTCGCCGCGCTGGACGGCTCCGACCAGCGGCTCTTCGTCCTCACCCCGGCGGACGAGCCGAGCGAACGCCTGCTGCGCACCTTGGTGACGGCCCACGCCACCACCCTGGCAAGCGCCGTCTGACGAACCCCGCACCGAACCGCCCCGCGAAACCGCGCCTACGCAACGTGGAAGGAAGCCCCATGACCGTCGCAGTGGTGACCGGAGCAGGATCGGGAATCGGCCGCGCCATCGCCCTCGGTCTCGCCGGCGCGGGCCACCGGGTGGCCGCCGCCGACCTCGACGCGGAGTCCGCCGAGGCGACCGCCGCACACCACGAACTGATCACCGCGCACCGGGTGGACGTGGCGGACCCGGCGGCCGTCACCGCGCTGCGGGACGAGGTTGTCGGCGGCCTCGGCGCGCCCCGCGTCCTCGTCAACGCCGCGGGCTGGGACCGCACCGCCCCCTTCCTCGACGGCACGCCCGACTTCGCCGCCAAGGTCGTCGCGATCAACTATCTCGGCCCCGTCCACCTCTGCCAGGCGTTCCTGCCGCCGATGATCGACGCCGGGGAGGGCGGCCGCGTCGTCACCATCGCCAGCGACGCCGGACGCGTCGGCAGCTCCGGCGAGACCGTCTACGCGGGCGCGAAGGGCGGCGTCATCGCGCTCAGCAAGTCCCTCGCCCGCGAGATGGCGCGGCACCGGATCAGCGTCAACTGCGTCTGCCCCGGCCCGACCGACACGCCGCTGTTCCACGCCCAGCCGGAGAAGCTGAAAGAGGCGCTGATCAGGGCGATCCCGTTCCGGCGGCTGGCCCGCCCGGACGAGGTGGCCGCCGCCGCGCTGTTCTTCGCCTCGGACGCGGCGTCCTTCATCACCGGCCAGGTCCTCAGCGTGAGCGGCGGCCTGACCATGGCCGGCTGACCACCGACAACCCCACACCCGGCCCACCCCCCGGCGCGTTAGATCGGCAAGGCTCCCCGCGGATGCCCCTCCTCACGCCCCCGCGCCGTCAGTGCCAGGACGCCGTGTCCCTCGACCCGCGTCGCCGGCCCCAGCGCGGACGGGTCGACGGACGCGCGGGCCGCGAACTCCGGGGCCTCGCACGTGTCCGGGATGTCGAGTTCCGCCTTGACCTGCTCGTAGCGGGCCCTGAACGCCTCGGAGCCGGACGCGGCGATGTCGTCGAAGGCGTCGTCGGGGAACCCGTCCTCGTGCGGGAGCAGGTAGCCGTCCTCCGCCGGGTGCCCGGCGCCGATCTGGTCGTCCTCCTCGAAGGCGTCGTAGTACCGGACGGCCCGCCCGTGCTCGGCGACGCACCAGGCCGTCCAGCCGTCGCCGCAGCTGATCCCGTACCAGTGCGCGGCGCCGAAGCGGGCGCTCAGCCGCTCGCACCACGCGAGGACGGTGTCGCGCACCTCGGCGTCGTCGGCGTCGACGGGGCAGCCGAACACCAGCGTCCAGCCGTCGAACCGGGGTGTCACGTACATGCGGGAACTGTTGATCCAGCCCTGGCCGTGGTGTTCCTGCCCCCAGGCCGCCGCGCCCATCCGCATGGTGACGGGCTCGGGGTCGGAGAGGGCGAACGCGTCTAGGACGGCGTCCTGGTCGCCGGTGGGCAGCGCGAACCACGAGCCGTCCAGGTGCATCGGCTCGGGGACCTCGTCCCGCATCTTGATCCGGACGAGCCGCCGCACGAGGGCGAGGTCGCGCTCGTCCAGCGCCGCGGGGCCGCCGACGGACGCGAGCGCCGCCAGGGTGGGAGCGCGCAGCCGCCCGGCGGCGCGGGAGCGCCGGGCCTCCTTGAGCAGCGGCACGACCTGCGCCCCGAGCCCTTCCAGCGCCCAATGGGCGCGCTGCCGGACGTCGGCGTCGGGGTCGGTGAGCATCTCGATGAGGCGCGGCGCGTACGGGAGCGCCGCCTCGCCCTTGAACTGCATGATGTAGGCGGTGTTGCTCCGCACCCTCGGGCTCGGGTGCCGCAGGCCGGGCTCGAACGCGGCCAGGTCGTCGACCGCCAGCCCGCTGTACGCCCAGCCCGCGCGCCGCGCGACCTCCTGCGTCGGCGCCTCGGCCATCGCCTCCATCAGCGGTTCCAGGGCGGGCCGCCCGATGCGGCGCAGCACGCCGGCGCTGGTGGACCACTCGACCGGCGACTCCTCGTCGCACAGCACGTCCAGCACGGGCCGGACGGCCGGCGCACCGGCCGCGACCAGTTCGTCGGCCGCCGCCTGCTGCGTCTCCGTGTCGGCGAACCGCCGCATCAGCTCCGCAAGGCTCGCGCGGCCCGACGGGGCCGGCCTTATGCGACATCGCGGGCGCGGCGCGGACGGCGGACGGCGGACGGCGGCAGGACATTTGTCCCGGCCGAACCTGCGAGGAACGGCTCTGCCGCCGCCCCCGCCCCCGGCGGCACGATCAAGGGGTCAGCAGGACAGGGCACCCCAAGGAGCCGAAATGAACGCCATCCTCCACCGTCAGCAGGCCACCGCGCGTCGGCAGGCCACCGCGGAGCCCGCCCGCACGGACGGCCTGGACGCGATCAAGCCGCTCCCGATCTGGGTGTTCGCCTTCGAGGGCGTGCTGGGCGCGGCGTACGACATCTGCCACGTGTGGCACGTCGCGTGGGTCGCCATCGTGGCGATCGCGGCGCTGAACGGGGCCCTCGGCCTGACCGTGCTGCGCCGCCGGATGAAGCTGGTGAAGGCGATGCTGAAGAACGGCCGCACCCGCTGGATCGCGTTCGGGCTGATCGCGCTGCGGGGCGGGCTGCACCTGGCGCTCGCCGCGGCCGGCGCGGACGTGACCGCCCCCGCCGCGCACCTCGCGCTCGCCGCGCTGATGGGCGCCATGACCGTGACGCTGCTCTGGTTCGACCAGCGGATCACCTTCCGCGCCCTCGGCCTGGCCACCGGCTGACGACTCACCCAACCACGAGGGCGGCGTCCCCGGGACGCCGCCCTTCCTATGCGCTCAACTGCCGATGCGCAGCGAAGTGCGCCGCTCCGGCACGTGACGCCATGGCGGCGATCACGAAAGAAGTGGTCAGGACGGCGCAGCAGCCGAGAGCGGCGACGCCGGCGTCCGGATGGCCGGCGAACGGCCCGGCCACCAGCAGCAGGAAGACCTCGTAACCGGCGACGCAGCCGCGCGTGCTGGCGCGCCGCCCGCGGAACGCCGCGGCCAGCACGACCGCCGCGATCGCCAGCGCGAACGGGTAGACGGCGAGGAACATCATCGCCGCGCCCACCTGGGCCTCGCTCCCGGTCGCGGCCTCCCCGTACGCGACCATCGCCGCCCCGGCGGACACGAGCAGCGCCGCCTGCGCCCACAGCACGGCGCGGGCCGCGATGACCAGGCGCCGGCCGAGGACCTTACCGGCGAGGTGGCCGAGGAGGGGCGTGCGATCGTTCATGACCGCCACGATGGCGCACGGGACCGTCCGGGCACATGGGCGCAAATACTCAGTTACCGGCGAGTAGGCAGCCCCGCCCGAAGCCCCGGCCCGGCGCGCCGAAGCCGCCGCTCGAAACCGCCGCTCGAAACCCCCCGGTCAGGACCCGAGGATGTCCGCGAGCACGGCGGCCTGGCTGTGGTCGACGTCCTTCGTCGCGGTGATCAGCGTCAACGGCCCCGGATCGGCCTCGCCGCGCAGCCGGTCGAGGGCCGCGGCGCGCTCGGGGTCCTTCAGCTCGGCGTCGTAGCGCCGCCGGAACTCCTCGAACTTGTCCACATCGTGCCCATACCACTTGCGCAGCTCGGTGGACGGCGCGATGTCCTTCTCCCACCGGTCCAGGTGGGCCTCCTCCTTGGACACGCCGCGCGGCCACACGCGGTCGACCAGGACCCGTTCGCCGTCCCCGTCCGTGACGCCGTCGTAGACGCGGCGCACTCTCACATCACGTCCCATGCGCCCGTTCATACCCCACACCCTCCCGCGTTTCCCGTCGAGCCTGTGCGCTCGGCTGCTCGCCCGCCGCCCGACCCCGGCCCCGGCTCCGGCTCCGGAGGGGGCGCGGCCTGACGGGGGTCAGTCGAAGTGGAAGGCGTGGTGTTCGGCGGCGGTGCGGCGGGCGAACTCGCCGGCCAGGGCGCGGCCGAGGACGTCGTCGTCCGGCCGGTGCCGCTCCAGGTACTGCAGGGCCTCGGCGAGCTCGGCGGCGGTGAGGCGGCGCAGCGGCTTGCCGGCCCAGCGCGCGTCGGGGACGGCCGGGCGGGCGGGGCGCGGTGCGGGCGGGGCGCTCACGGAATTGCGGCCTTTCGGTTGCGACCGCGCGGCGGCCGGTGCGGAATGGACGGCTGGAATAGGATCGGCGGGTGCATTGGTGGAGCCAGCAAGCGTGCGACGCGGCGGCGGAGGCGCAGGCCGCGGACCCGTCGCCGGCGAATCTCATGGCCGCCGCCCAGGTGCAGGCGATGATCTCGATGGCGGAGGCG
The DNA here is from genome assembly GCF_017573465.1 of Actinomadura violacea. Taxonomy (GTDB): domain Bacteria; phylum Actinomycetota; class Actinomycetes; order Streptosporangiales; family Streptosporangiaceae; genus Spirillospora; species Spirillospora violacea. Next base: position 229,194 of record NZ_JAGEPF010000001.1, on the reverse strand, counting down.
CTGCACCGTATCGCCGCGGTTCTGGAAGAGCAGGGCGAATCGGTGACGGCGGCCGCCCGCCCGAAATAGCGCGGGCAATGAAATACCGGTGTGCCCCGGGGCGGGGCACACCGGTTCTCACGGTCTGTCAGACATCGCTGAACGACTTGCGCTCGCTCCGGCCGTTCGCGTGCGGGGCGAGGCGGGAGGTCTTGCCGAGCGGCGGCCGGGGCGGCGGGACGGGCGCGGGCTCGGCCGGGCGCTCGGGCTCGGCGGCGACCGGCGCGAGCCGCTCGTCCTCGGCGGCGGCGCGGGGCTCCTCCTGCGGGCGGCCGCGCAGCCGGCGGGCGGCCTGCCGCAGCGCGCGCTCGCCGACCAGCCGGGTCAGCTCCAGGCCCCAGCAGTCCAGCTTGTCGGCGTCGGTGAGGTCGTCGCGGGCGCTGAGCTCGGCGGCGAGCCCGCCGAGCCGCTGCGCCTCGGACAGGTCGAACTCGCGCAGCAGGTGGCAGCAGAGCTCGGCGAGCGCGGCGTGGTCGCGCTCGAACGACAGGTCGGCGAGGTCGTTGTGGGACAGCCGGCTGAGGGCGCGCTTGCGCTCCAGCTCGCCGTCGGCGATCCGCAGGATCCCGTTGAGCAGCGCGACCGGCCCGGTGCCGGGCGCCGTCGTCTGCGCCGGGGCGAACGACATGCGCAGCACGGCGGCGGAGCCGAGCCCGGCGGCGATCACCTGGGCGACGACCAGCGCGTTCGGCGGCATCGTGTAGGGCAGCCCGAAGCGCCAGCCGGCGGCGGTGACGACGATCAGCGCGACCACGGACGCGCCGGTGTTGACCAGGGCGAACAGCAGCCCGCCCGGGGACAGCATCGCCGCGACGGGCTTGTCGCGGTAGCGGGCGGCGAGTTCGGCGACTCCGATCGCACCGCCGATCAGGGCGGCGAGGAACATCTCGATGATCATGACCTTCGTCTCTATGCGCTGCGGGCGTTCATGCGGCCGAACGGGTGCTCCTCGGTGCGGCCGGGGCGGGGCGGGGCGGGTGCGGGGCGCTGCCGGGCGGCGAGTTCCGCGCGCTCGACCTCGAGGAAGACCAGCAGCCATTCCGCCGGGCCGGCGGCGAGGCCGCCGTGCGGGCGCAGCCCCTGTTCGCGCGCGCCGAGAAAGGTGAGGAGCCATCCGGTGGGGCCGGAGGCGGTGGAGGTTCGAATTCGGGAATCCATGCCGGAGACCATTCCGCAGCGTGCCGCGGAAGTCGACCTCCGACGCGTCAAGTTTTCCGGCCGCGATCAAGGAAAAGTGTCGTCGCGCCGGTTCGCCACTACCGTCCCGCCGACCGCACCGATCTTCTCGGAATTGGCCGGTGATCCGGCTCCTTTTGACCGATGATGTGGATTCCTTTGCCAAGAGTTCCCGTTGCGCGCGGGCGGGGAGATCGCCTTTTTCGGACGGCCGCGCGCCGCCGCCCCGCGACGGGTCAGGCGGCGGGCGCCAGGTCCTCGTCGCGCGAGACGAGCGCGGTGTAGGGGCCGCCGGCGGCGAGCAGCTCGGCGTGCGTGCCGCGTTCGGCGACGCGCCCGTGGTCGAGGACGGCGATCTGGCCGGCGTCGCGGACGGTGGAGAGCCGGTGCGCGATGGTGATGGTGGTGCGGCCCTCGGCGAGCGCGTCGATGGCCTGCTGGACGGCGTGCTCGGTCTGGGTGTCGAGGGCGCTGGTCGCCTCGTCCAGGACGAGGACCGGCGGGTTGCGCAGGATCGTCCGGGCGATGGCGAGGCGCTGCTTCTCGCCGCCGGAGAACCGGTAGCCGCGCTCGCCGACGACGGTGTCGTAGCCGTCGGGGAGGCCGGCGATGTGGTCGTGGATCTGCGCGGCGCGGGCGGCGGCGTGCAGTTCCTCGTCGGTCGCGTCGGGCTTGGCGAAGCGCAGGTTGTCGGCGACGGACGCGTGGAACAGGTAGGTCTCCTGGGAGACGACGCCGACGGCGGCGGACAGGTCGGCGAACGACAGGTCCCGCACGTCCACGCCGTCGATGGTGACGCGTCCGGACGTCGCGTCGTACAGCCGCGGGACGAGGTAGCTGAGGGTGGTCTTGCCGGATCCGGTCTCGCCGACGACGGCGAGGGACGTCCCGGCGGGGACGTCGAGGTCGATGCCGGTGAGCGCGTCGGAGCCGGGCTCGTAGGAGAAGCCGACGTCCTCGAACCGGACGTGGCCGCGGGCGCGCGGCAGCGGGCGCGGCGCGGCCGGCTCCTCCAGGCCGGGTTCGAGGTCGAGGTACTCGAAGATCCGCCTGAACAGCGACATGGAGCTCTGCACGTCGACGGCGGTCTGGAGCAGCTGGACGGTCGGCCGGAACAGGCCGGTCTGCAGGGTGGTGAACGCGACGAGGGTGCCGATCGACACCAGCGGGTGGCCGTGCGAGACGGTGAGCCCGGCGGCCCAGTACGTCAGCGCGGGCATCGCCGCCATGACGATCTGGATGGTGGACTGCCGCCACCGTCCGGCCATGCTCGCGCGGATCTCCAGGTCGGCGAGGTCGCGGGACTCGCCGGCGAACCGGTCGGTGAGCGCGGGCGCGCGGCCCATGGTGCGGCCGAGCAGGATGCCGCTGACCGACAGCGACTCCTCCACGATCGCCGACATCGCGGCGAGCTGCCGCTGCCGGCGCGAGGTGATCCTGCGGCGCTCGTTGCCGACGCGGCGGCTGATCCACACGAAGACCGGCAGCGTGAGCATCGTGACGAGGGTGAGCCGCCAGTCGAGCGCGAGCATCGCGATGGCGGTGGCGGTGACGGAGGTGAAGTTGGAGACGAGCGAGGTCACGGTGGTGGTGACCGTGGACTGCATGCCGCCGATGTCGTTGGCGATCCGGGACTGGACCTCGCCGGTGCGGGTCCGGGTGAAGAACGCCAGCGGCATCCGCTGCAGGTGCGCGTAGACGGCGGTGCGCAGGTCGTGCATGACGCGCTGGCCGACGCCGGTGGAGATGTAGGTCTGCAGGACGGAGAACACGCTGGTCGCGACCGCGATCGCGATCATCCCGAGGGCGAGCGCGGACAGCAGTCCGGTGCGGCCCTGCGGGAGCGCGACGTCCAGGATGTGGCGGAGCATGAACGGCGAGGCCAGCGAGACGAGCGCGGACAGGCCGACGAGCAGCGCGACGCCGGACAGCCGGGCGCGGTAGGGGACGAACAGGCGCAGAATGCGCCGGCGATCGGAGCGGGTGACGGTGTCGGTGGTGGTGGTGTCGGTGGTGGGGTCCTTCGCCATGGGCGGCTCCTTCCGGGGGACGACCCTCAACGTAACTGAGCTTAGCTCATAATTATTTCCGCACAACTATGAGCTAAGCTCGGTCTCATGGAGAACGATCTGGCCGACCTGTTCCTGAAGGCGGCCAAGCGGATCCGCCGGCACCAGGTCGAGCGGCTCGCCCCGCTCGGCCTCACCCCCGCCCAGTCGCGCGCCCTCCGGGTGATCGTCGGCACCGAGGGGCCGCTGCGGATGACCGACCTCGCCCGCCGGCTCGACATCGTCCCCCGCTCCGCGACCACGCTGGTGGACGCGCTGGAGGCCGACGGCCTCGTCACCCGCGAGCCCGACCCGGCCAACCGCCGGTCCCTGCTCGTCCGCCCGACCGGTGAGGGACTGGCCGTCCGCGCGCGCATCGCGGGCACCCGCCGGGAGGCCGCGCGCGAGGTGCTCTCGCCGCTGTCGGACGAGCAGCGCGAGACCCTCCGCGAACTCCTCGGCGTGATCGACGCGGCCGCCGGACCGGGCCGGGGTCTGTCAGAGCGCTGACAATCCGGGCGCCCCGATCCATCTCGCCCCTGCCTAGCGTCGCGGGGGCGGCGGGCGGACGCTGGGAGGCCCGGTGCTGCGCCACCGCAGCGGGGGATCGCGAGTTCCAGGAGGGTGCCTTGAGCCGGTCCGCCCGTCCCGCCGCCGCGTCCGCCGGCAGGTCGTCCGCAAGCCCGACGTCCGCCGGTCAGGAGTTCCCGCTCGCCGGCGTGTCCCCCGACCTCGCCGAGCCGCTGCGGCCGCACCTGGAGGCGGCGGCGACCGAGATGGTCGGCGAGATCCAGGGCCTCGTCCCCGAGTACGCGCGCCCGCCCGACAGCCGCTACGGGCGCCGGATGCGGTGGGCCGTCGAGCAGAGCGTCCGGCAGTTCGTGGACGCGATCGGCCGGCCCGGCACCGACTGGGGGACGGTCACCGGCATCTTCGAGGGCATCGGCGCGCACGAGGCGCGCAAGGGCCGCAGCCTGGACGGGCTGCAGACCGCGATCCGGGTCAGCGGGCAGGTCGCGTGCCGCCGGTTCATCAAGGACGCGCGGCGGCTCGGCTGGTCGCTGGACGACCTCGGGAGGATGACCGAGTCGCTGTTCGTGTTCCTGGAGCGGATCGCGGGCGCGGCCGCGCGCGGGTACGCGCGGGCGCAGGGCGAGCTCGCGGGCGAGCGGGAGCGGTTCCGGAGCCGGCTGCGCGACCTGCTGGTCATGGACCCGCCGGCCAGCGACGCGGCGGTCGGGGAGCTGGCCGGCGCGGCGGGCTGGCAGGTGCCGCGGACGCTCGCCGTGGTCGCGCTGCGCCCGGCCCCCGGCGCCTCCGTCCCGGTGCTGCCGCCCGCGTTCCTCGCCGACTGGGACGCCGCCGTCCCGTACCTGGTCTGCCCGGACCCGGACGGCCCCGGCGGCGGCCGGCTGCCCGCGGCGGTGAAGGGGACGCGGGCCGCGGCGATCGGCCCGACCGTCCCGCCGGCGCGGGCGGCGCTGTCGCTGCGCTGGGCGCGGCGCGGCCTCGCGCTGATCGAGCGCGGCGTCCTGCCCGGCAAGGAGCCGCTGCGCTGCCTGGACCACCTGCCGAGCCTGGTCGCGGCGCAGAGCGAGGAGCTGCTGGACGTGGCGCTCGGCGCGCGGCTCGGCCCGCTGATGGAGCTGGCGCCGCACCGCCGGGACGCGCTGTCGCGGACGCTGCTGACCTACATGGAGTGCCGCGACAACGCGGTCGCGGCGGCGGAGCGGCTGCTCGTGCACGAGCAGACCGTCCGGTACCGGATCCGGCGGCTGGAGGAGGCCCTCGGCGGCGCGCTGCTGGACCCGGACCGCCGGATCGAGCTGCTGCTCCTGCTGCACCACCTCGTCCGCCTGGACTCCGGGGACCGGCGGCTGTCGCCCGCGTGAGCCGCGGGACGGCGGCGGCGGCCGGGACGTGCGTCCGGCCGCCGCCGCCGTCCCCGGGCGGGGCTCAGCCGGTCGGGCAGGTGTCGAGGTATTTCGCGATGGTGGCACTGGGCGCCGGCGCCGGGCACAGGAACCGGTCGTAGCGGGCGTCGTTGTCGACGAACCGCTTCATCCACGCGATGGAGTACTTCGCGATGGTGGTGTTCGGCGACACGAACGTCATGTGGCCGGCGTTCTTCAGCAGCAGGTACGCCTTTTCCGGCGCCGTCTTGAGGTTGTTGTAGTAGGTCTCGGCCATCGACGCCGCGGGCGCGATGAAGTCGTTGTCGGCGCCCATGATGAGCGTCGGGGTCTTGATGTCCGGGAAGTTGTAGGTCATGTCCCATGGCGCGAGCGGGATGTCGGCCTTGAGGGACGGCCGCTTGTTCGCGGCCTCCAGCGTCCCGCCGCCGCCCATGGAATGCCCCATGACGGCGGTGCGGGTCGCGTCGATGCGGTTCTTGACGCTGCTCTTGCCGGTCAGCCAGTCGAGCGCGGCGAGCAGCTGGTCGCCGCGCGAGGCGGGGACGTCGAAGAGGCTGTCGGTCTCCAGCGTCATGACGACGAAGCCCTGGGACGCCAGCCGCGGCCCGTACCAGGAGATCCACGCCTCCGGCGAGACGAAGCCGGGCGACACGACGATGGCGCCGAACGTGCCCTGGCTCATGTCGGTCGGCGCGTAGACGGTGCCCTTGTTGAACCCGGTGCCGCTGCCCGCCGGAACGGGGATCGTCTCGATCGCGAACGGGCCCTTTTCGGCGGTGATGCTCGCCTCGGTCGGCGCGGGGCCCCGCTGGTACGGATTGTCGGCGGCCCTTTCCGCGGCCCGCTGCGCGGTCGCGGGTCTGACGGGGGCCGCGGCGCTCGCGGGCGGGGCGAGGGCCGCGCCCGCGGCGAGGACGGCGGCGGCGGAGAGGAGCCGGAACGAATGGGCGAGTTTCCTGTGCATGGGGGGCGTGCCCTTCACTGGCCGGAAACCGCGGCGGGTGGGTCTCCGCGGGTCCCAGAATTGTGGGCCGCCCCGTCGCGCCGCGCTGCTTACATATCGACGCCTTGCGGCCGGGGCGCTTATAGCGAAGCTACAAACGGGGGGTAACGGAGAGGGGCCACTCCCCCCAGAGTGACCCCTCTCCCCCCGTTCCGCGGGCCGGCCCTGATTCGCGCACTGGGGACGGCCGCTCCCCCCGAAGCGGCTTCGGCGCGGGGCGCCCTGCGGATGAGAAGAAGGTAGCGAGCCCCTCACCCGAGGTTCGAGGGTTCAACCGCCCGCGTCGACGAACGGTGCGCCGCGTGCGACGAACGGAACCGTATGCAACGAGATGGTCACGCTCCGCATCGGATCCGGTCCGCTGTCTCTCGCGCACGGACTCCCGATGCCGGCGATCGGTTCGGGCGCGGGGCGAGGTGTAAGCGAGTTGTAATCGGCCCGTCCTAGCGTTGCCGCCGTGGAGATCGACCGCTTCGGGGACGGGCCGCACGGGGGTCGGCCCGGGGCGCGCGCCACCCGTCCGGCGCTCGGTCAGCACGGCGCGGGTCACCACAGGAGGTGCGCGGCCGTCCCGTCCTCGGTCGGGACGCCGAGCTCCCGGAAGATCTCCAGCGCCTCGCGGCGCGGGTCCGCACCGCCGCCGTCCCCCTCGCCGGGGCCGGCCACCTGGAGGAGGGCACCGAGCAGGAAGAGGCACTTGGCCCGCCACAGCGGCACCGACACCGAGGTCGCCAGCTTCAGCGCGCGCTCCAGCAGCCGCCTCGCCGTGAGGAGGTCACCGCGATCCCAGTACAGGTCGCCCAGCACGTAGAGGATGCGCGCGCGCATCAGCGGGTCGCCGCGCTCCTCGGCGAGCCGCAGCGCCAGCCGCAGCGACTGCTCGGCCTCCGCGGGGCGGCCGAGCGCGAAATGGGTGCAGCCGAGGCCGTGCGCGGCGTACATGCCGACGAGCCGGCTGCCCGCCGCGGTGCCCTCCTCGTCGATGTGCTCGAACAGCGGCCTGGCCTCGCCCGGCCGGCCGAGCGCGAGCAGCGCCTGCCCGATCCAGTACACCGACTGCAGCTCGACGCCGGTGTAGCGGGCGCGGCGCGCGAGGTCGCGCGCCATCGTCAGCACGCCGAGCGCGTCATGGGCGTCGCCGCGCTCGTACTGGGCGCAGCCGATCACCAGGACGGCGTGCGACTCGCCCGCGACGTCGCCGACCCGCTGGAACAGCTCGCGGGCGCGCCGCCCGTCGGCCTCGGCGTCGCCGAACCGGCCCGTCATCCGGTGCACGGTCGCGAGCTGGCGGAGCGACAGCGCGGTGCCGTGCGGGTTCCCGGTCTCCTCGAACAGCCGCAGCGCCGACCGGACGGACCGCAGCGCCAGGTCGTAGTCGCGGCGCGCGCACGCCAGCTCCGTGGTGCGCTCCAGCAGCGCCGCCTCGCCGCGCAGGTCGCCGGCGGCCCGGACGACCGGCAGCGCGTCCGCGATGACCTGCTGCCAGTCGTCGGTGTAGTGCGCGGGCTGGAACAGGATCGCCGACCGGACCGCGATCTCCCAGGCCAGCCCGTCCTCGCCGAGCCGCGCGGCCTGCCGGACCGCGGAGGTCAGCCCGAACCGCTCCGCCTCGAACCAGTCCGGGGCGTGCGCGAGCGAGCGCGCGACGACCGCCTCGTCCAGCGGGTACCGGACGGCCCGGCCCGCGGCGAGGGAGTCGCCGCCGCCGGTGACCAGCTCGACGACGCGGTCGGTGATCGCGAGCCAGCCGCCGAGGGCGCGGCGCAGCGCGGCGGCGCGATCGTCCGGGCCGTCCTCAGCGCGGCACAGCTCGCGGGCGTGGTCGCGGACGAGGTCGTGGAACCGGTAGCGGACGGCGCCGGGCACCGGGAGCTGGCCGGCCGCGTCGAGGAGCTGCGCGTCGACGAGCGTCTCGAGCAGCTCGGCGACCTCGGCGGGCGGCCGGTCCAGCAGCGCGGCGGCCGTCCAGCAGGCGAAGTCGGGCGCGTCGAGCAGGCCGAGCAGCCGGTACAGCCGCCGCGCGTCCCGGCCGAGGCCCTGATAGCTGAGGTGCAGGGTGGTGCGGACGCTGAGGCCGCGCTGGGTCAGCTCGTCCAGCCGGCCCTGCTCGCGCATCCGGCGGACGAACCCGGCGATGCTCCAGTGCGCCTTCGCGGCGAGGCGGGCGCCGGCGACGCGCAGCGCGAGCGGCAGGTGCCCGCACATCCGGGCGAGCTCCGCGGCGGCCTCCGGCTCGGCCGCGAGCCGGTCCCGGCCGACGATGTGCACGAGCAGGTCGACGGCCTGCGCGGGGGTCAGCACGTCCAGCTCGATGAGGCGGGCGCCGGGCAGCGCGGTGAGCCGGGTGCGGCTGGTGATGACGGCGCGGGACAGCCGGCCGCCGGGCAGCAGCGGCTCGACCTGCGTCTCGTCGGCGGCGTTGTCGAGCACGACGAGGATGCGCCGGTCGGCGAGGATGCTGCGGTACAGCGCGGCGCGCTCGCCGGGGCTCTCCGGGACGGCGGCGGCGTTGACCCCGAGGGCGCGCAGGAACCGGGCGAGCACCTCGGCGGGGTCGGCGGGGTCGCGTTCGGCGCCGCGCAGGTCCACGAAGAGCTGCCCGTCGGGGAAGGCGTCGCGGATGCGGTGCGCGATGTGCACGGCGAGGGTCGTCTTGCCGATGCCGCCCATCCCGGCGACGGCGGACACCGACACGGGCTCGTTGCCGTCGCCGGCGGACAGCAGCGCGAGCATGCTGTCGATCTGGTCGCCGCGGCCGGTGAAGTCGGGCACGGCGGGCGGGAGCTGGCTCGGCCGCTCCCGCCGGACCCGGTCGCCGTCCCCCTCACCGCCGGGGTCGGGGTCGGCGGGACGGGCGCCGTCCGGGTCGTCGTGCGCGGGTCCGTCGTGCGCCGGTTCGCCATGCGCGGGTGCGGCGGCGGTCTCCTGGCGCAGCACGCGGACGTGGACGTCGCGCAGCTCGGGTCCGGGGTCGACGCCGAGCTGGTCGAGCAGCCGGACCCGCGCCTCCTCGTAGGCCTCCAGCGCCTCGGCCTGCCGGCCGCACGACGCGAGCACCTCGATCCAGACCGTGAGGAGCTGCTCGTCGAGCGGGTGGGCGCGCACCATCGGGCTGAGGTGCGGCAGCGCACGCTCGGGCGCGCCCGCCGCGAGGACGGTGCGGGCGTGCTCCATCGTCGCCTCGACCCGCTCGCGTTCCAGCCGGTCGACGGCGGCCTGGTCGACGGAGTCGGGCGACACGTCCTCCAGCGCGCGGCCCCGCCACAGCCCGAGCGCGCGCTCCAGCGCGCCGGCGCGCCGGTCGGCGGGCAGCATCGCCGCGTCGGCGACCGCGCGGCGGAACGCGGCCGCGTCGATGTCGGCGCCCGGCAGTTCCAGCGCGTACCCGTTGGTGGTGCGGACGACCTCGACGCCCGGCCCGGCGGTCTCGGTCAGCCAGCGGCGCAGCCGGTACACCGCGACGGCGAGCGTCGAGTCGGAGATGACGGTCTCGCGGGCGCCCCACAGCAGCGACTTGAGCGCGTCGTCGCCGAGGCCGGACAGCCCGGCGAGCCCGGCGACGGCGAGCGCGCCGAGCAGCGCGCGGGCGATCCCGGAGGTGGGCAGCGTGCGGTGGCCGCCCCGCTCCACGCCGACCCGGCCGAGCACGGTGATCCGGACCTGCTCGCGCTCCTGCTCAGACCCGCGCTCGGTGCGCATGTCCGTCACTCCCGACGTCGCCTCCCGTGCAAAGTGAACCCCACCATTTGATCAAAGTCACGGCGGATCGGGTGCGGGTATTTCTGCACGGTGGTGTGAAAAAAGTGCCGCCGCGGACCCGTCGCGAGCGCTTCGGCGGGCGTCTAAGGCCCGTCCTCCGGCCCGCCGCCGAGCGGGCCTCCGGGAGGATGGGACAGGATGGTGCCCGAGCGCGAAGGGAGATCGGATGGCGGGGCGGGTACGGCCGATCACGCTGGTGGGGACCCCGGTCCTGCACCGGGCGTGCCGGCCGGTGCAGGAGTTCGACGCGGCGCTGGCGGAGCTCGCCGACGACATGTTCGCGAGCATGTACGCGGCGGAGGGCGTGGGGCTCGCCGGCAACCAGATCGGCGTCGACCTGCGGATCTTCGTGTACGACTGTCCGGACGAGGACGGCGAGCGGCACCGGGGGACGGTGGTCAACCCGGTCCTGGAGCTGCCCGGGCTCGCGGACCGGCGGCTCGACGACGACGAGGAGGGCTGCCTGTCGGTGCCGGGCCCGCACGCCCGCCTCGCGCGTCCCGACCGCGCGACCGTGCGCGGGTTCGACGTCAAGGGGAACCCGGTGACGGTCGAGGGGACGGGCCTGCTCGCGCGGTGCCTCCAGCACGAGACCGACCACCTGGAGGGCAAGGTCTACATCGACCGGCTCTCGGCGCGGGCGCGCAAGAAGGTGCTCAAGGAGTACGAGGCGCTGCGCGCCGCCGCCGCCGACAACGACTCCGGCGGCGAGTGAGTCAGGGCGCCCAGACCGGTAGATGGAGCGCCGACGGGTGCTCCGCGCCGCGCAGCACCTCGATGCGGACGCGGCGCGACGCGACCGCCCGTCCGGCGGGTTCGCCGCGCCCGTGGTTGCGGGCGAAGCGCGGGAACGCGCCGCCCGCGAGCATGACGCGGAGCCGGTGCCCGCGCCGGAACCGGTAGCCGGTCGGGTGCATCTCGATCTCCGCCTCGACGACCTCGCCCGGGGCGGCGTCGATGCGCAGCATGCCGTCGGTGACGTTGCGGGACGTTCCGTCCGGGCCGACGTCGCAGAGCCGGACGAACAGGTCGGCGTGCCCGGTGTCGGTGCGGACGTGGAACGCCGCCGAGACCGGGCCGATCAGGTCGAGGTCGCGGTCGAGGCGGGCGCCGGTCAGGACGGCGACGTCGCCGCGCGCCTCGATGCGCCCGTTGTCGCGCTGCCCGCCGCGGCCGGGCGACAGCAGCGGCCCGCCGGCGGACGGCGTGGGGTCGTACGGGTCGTAGGTGAACGCCGCGGGGTCGAGCGGTGCGGACGGCTCGTCCCAGGTCAGGCCGTGGCCGAGGTACAGCGGCGTGGGCGTGGTCTCGGGCGGCGGCCACTGCTGGAAGTCGAGCCAGCGGTCCGCCTTCTGCAGGTAGAGCCGGACGGGTGCGCGCCGGAGTTCCGCCGCGTCGCCGTGCAGGTGCGCGTTCAGCCAGGACACCTGGTCGGCGAGAACGGCGCGCAGCGCCTTGGCGTCGTGCCCCCAGGGGCCGATGGTGATGCGGACCTGCCGTCCGGCGGCGTGCAGGGCGGCGAAGTCGCGGAGCTGGCCGCGCAGGAACAGGTCCCACCAGCCGGTCACCATGCTCGCGGGCGACGTGGTCGCGGCGACGCCCGCGCTGTGGTCGGTCTCCCGCCAGAACGCCTCGTTCTCGGCGTTGCCGGTGACCTCGCGTAGGAACGGCTCGGCTCGTCCTATCGCGGCCATGTCGGCCTCGCCGACTGGTAGGTGCCGCATAGCGTGCCTGACGCGCCGGTTGTGGAGCGGACGCTTCCTGTCGTCACGCGTCCCCATCAGCGATGACCACACCAGTGTGTTGTGCAGGGCGAGGGCGCCGCCGGGATAGAACGAGCTGACGAATTCGGACGCGGTGATGCCGAGCCCCATCGCCTCTAGGGGCGGGTCGGCGTAGGGCGCGATCGCCCATTGCGTGTAGCCGAGGTAGCTCGCGCCGGCCGTCGCGATGCGCCCGTCGCACCACGGCTGGGCCCGCACCCATTTGAGCGTCGCGAGACCGTCTCCGCGTTCGTCGTGGAACGCGTGGAACTCGCCGCCCGACCCGTGTATGCCACGTACATTCTGTATGACGACCTGGAAACCGCGCCTGGCGAGAACCCCGGCGAGCAGCCGGACGAGCCCCTGCCGCTTGCCGTACGGGGTCCGGATCAGCACGGCGGGCAGCGGCCCGGCACCGCGCGGACGGTACAGGTCGGCGACCAGCACCGCGCCGTCCGGCATCGGTATCCGCAGGTCACGGGCTATGCCGACGTCCGTGGCCGCCGCATCGGCCCCGGGCAGCCCGAGGAAACGGTCGACCAGCCGTCCCGCCATGGACATGCGCAACCTCCGCAGACGTGGGCCTCCACGTTAGAGCGCGGCGAGGCGTTCGTACTCCTCCAGGACGCGCGCGAACTCGCCGGTCGGCAGCTCGCAGGAGTGGCCGTCCAGCCAGAGGTGCTCCAGCCGGACGGTCCGGACGTCCACCCGCAGATGGCAGGCGTTCCCGGTGTGCTCCCAGCCGGGACGCGCCGCGCGGACGACGTCGAGGTGGTGCCGGTGGCACTGCACGTCGTGCAGCAGGAACGCGGTCAGGACGTGCGGCGCGCCGCTCACCGTGCGGGCGGTCCCGGCGGCGCGCGAGGCGGCCGCCTCCAGGTCCCCGCCGGACTCGACCAACTCGGGGAAGAACACGCGGACGTGCTGCGCGACGGCCTCGGCCTGCACCGGTTCGCACGGCAGCCGCACCGCCGCGTCCGGGTCGACGTAGCCGTGCACGGGGACGCCCGCGACGAACGACGCCCACGCGCCCGGGACGGACGTGAGGAAACGGGCGCGGGTCAGCGCGTCCCGCAGGTCGGGGACGAGCCGGTCCGCGTCGATGCCGCGCGGCATGAAGGTCTTGGTGCCGCCGCGCAGCCGGCCGCCCGACTCGTCCAGCACGGCGAGGTCGGCCCAGCAGGCGCCCGACCCGGTGCCGAGGACGCCGTGCGGGAGGCACGCGTCGGGGTGCGGGGTGAGGCCGGCGACGTCCTCCAGCGTGGCGCGGGGCGTCCGGACGAGCGCCCAGCCGCGCGCCCGCCGGGACGTCCCGCCGAGCGCGAGCATCGCCGCGACGGGCTCGGCGCGCTCCTGCGCTGCGGCTCGGTGCGAGTCCGCGTGCGCCTGCCGGAAGGCGGCGACGACCTGCCGGAACGTCTCGCCGTCCAGGCACAGGTAGGCGCCGTTCTCGCCCTCGATGGTGGCGACGCCGTCGGCGACGGCGACGCGGAAGACCCGTCCCGGCCACGTGACGGCGGCGCCGGGGCGGCCCAGCTCGGCGACCATCCAGTCCAGCCCGAGGACGAACTCGGTGTCGCCGAGGAGCCCGGCGAGCGGCTCGTTGCCGGGCGCCGGGACGCACGCGACGTCGCCGGGGCCTTCCACGCGGAACGCGACGGGCAGCTCCCGGTCCGGGACGAACCGCTCGGCGCCGGCCTGGAGCACGCCGTCGAGCATCTGCCGGTGCCGCACGGCCCCGACCTGCTCCAGGTACTCCTCCAGGCAGCGCAGCAGGACGCCGGGGTCCAGGTCGCAGGACGACCAGCCGCCGACGTCCCGCAGGTGCACGACCGCGCCGTCGAAGTCGAGCCGGTGGAAGCGGTACAGCTCCTGCCAGGGCCGATGCCCGCCCGATGCCGCGAGCCCGTCGCTCAGCCGGCCCTTGGCCCGGATGATCGCGGCGACGTCCTCGCCCAGGTCGTTGAGCAGGAAGTCGCGCAGCGGGGCGTGCGCCGGGTCGGTCTCGACCGCGACGCGCACGCCGTCACCGCGGATCCGCACCGGAAGCGCCATCGCCATTCGCGTGATTATGCCGATAAGCGAAGATCATCACCGGTATGGCGGAATGTTCGATCCCGATTCGGGGCCGGCGCCCCGCTCGGAGCGGCTCGTCACCCCGCCTGAGGCGGTGTTTCGGTCCTGCCCCGAGCGGATCTTCGGCTCTGCCTAGAGCGGGCGCCTAGAGCGGCTCGTCGGCCATGTACGGCGGGGCGGGCTCGTACTGGATGTAGCGGCGCACCGCGCGCGCGTGGTCGCGCCCGTGGATGCGCCCTACGAGCCATAGCGCCATGTCGATACCGGCCGACACGCCTTGGCTCGTGACCAGGTTGCCGTCCACGACGTAGCGCGCCTCCCGCACGACCGTCACGTCACCGCGCGCCTCAAGGTCGTCCTCGGACGCCCAGTGCGTCGCGACCCTGCGCCCCTTGGCCGGACCCGCCTCGTGCAGGAGGAACGAGCCCGTGCACACGCTCGTCACCCAGTCGGCCCGCTCGGCGGTCTTCGCGATCCAGCCCGTCAGCGCCGCGTTCCCGATCTGCGTCTCGCGCGCGCCGCGCCCGCCCGGCGCCAGCAGGACGTCCAGCTCCGGATGGTCGCCGAACGTCCGGTCCGGCACGACCCGCAGGCCCTTGGCGCAGCGCACCGGCGCGGACCCTTCGGCGACCAGCACCGCCTGGTCACCCTCGTCGCGCAGCATCGCCGAAGCCGTGAACACCTCCCACGGCCCCACGAAGTCCAGCTCCTCGGCGTCCTCGAACACCAGCAGCCCGTAGGTCGTCATGCGTACTCCCTCGTCCCTCGGAATCGGTCCCGGTAGTCGGACGGCGCCACGCCGACCCGCCGGTGGAACGCGCGCCGCAGCGTCTCGCCCGTGCCGAACCCGAGCCGCCGCGCCAGCGTCTCGACGGGCTCGTCACCCCCGGCCAGCGCGCGCTGCGCCGCCTCGATCCGCACCCGCTCCACGTACACCGACGGCGGCACCCCCATCTCGGCGGTGAACCGGCGCTGCAGGTGCCGCGGGCTCAGCCCCGAGCATCCGGCCAGGTCGGCGACGCTGTGCCGGGCGCCCGGGTCGGTCTGCACGGCCGTCACCGCGACGCGGATCGGGTCGGACGCCGGCTGCGCCGACCACAGCGGCACGCTGAACTGCGACTGACCGCCCGGCCGCCGCAGGAACATCACCAGCTCCCGCGCGACCGCGTGCGCGGCCTCCCGGCCGTGGTCGTCCTCGACCAGCGCGAGCGCGAGGTCCATGCCCGCGGTGACGCCCGCGGACGTCCAGACCCGCCCGTCCCGGATGAAGATCGGGTCGCAGTCGACGCGCAGCGCCGGGTACTCGGCCCGCAGCTGCGCCTCCCGGCCCCAGTGGCTCGTGACGCGCCGCCCGTCGAGCAGCCCCGCCTCGGCGAGCAGGACCACCCCGCTGCAGACCGCCGCGACGCGCCGCGCGTCCCGCGCCGCGTCCGTCACCCAGCGGACCAGCGCCGGATCGTCGCGCGCCCGGTCGACGCCGGTCCCGCCCGCCACGAGGACGGTGTCGAACCCGTCCGGCGGCAGGTCGCCGACGCCGTGGGACGCGACGACGGGCAGCCCGCTGCTGGACGTGACCGGGCCCGCCTGCGGCCCGACGACCAGGCACTCGTACCGCCCGGTCGCCTGCAGGACCTCGTACGGCCCGGTCAGGTCCAGCCCCTGGAACCCGTCATAGATCACGAACGCGACGCGCATGGCTCCAGGCTGCGGCCCGGCCGGTCATGGCGTCAACGACACGTACCCCACAGATCGCGCCGTACGGGTCACGCCACCTTCTCGCATACCGCGTCGCTCGCCCGGCTCTCGCCCTGCTGCAGCGGGATCGACGTGCCCTTCACCCCCTCGAACCGGGTGCCGATCACCAGGTCGACCACGCCCGGCGCCTCCTTCGCGCGCGGCGCCGCCCGTCCCGCCGAGACGAGCGCGGCGAGCGCGTCCGCCTGCGGCCGCGCGCCCGACCCGTACCGGACGAACGTGGCCGCCGACCGGCGGCCGAGGTTCCCCACCCCGGCGATCTTCCAGCCGCGGTTCCGCAGCTCGTCCGCGACCTGCCGGGCGCCGCCGTCCAGCCCGGACGCGTTGTAGATCCGCACCGTGCCGGGCGGGGCCTTCGGCGCCTTCGCCGGCTCCGGGACCGTCCGGTCGTCGCGCAGCGCGGCGAAGAACGCGTTCGCCGCCGGCTGGACGAGCTGGACCCGGTTCTTGTTGAGCGCGTAGGGGCCCGACGGCACCGTCGCGAACCGCAGCTTCCCGGCGCTGAGGTCCCGCATTCCCTGCGCGAGGTCCAGCATTCTCGCGACGGTCAGCTGCTTGTCGGTCGTCAGCGACTTCGCCGTGGCGGTCAGCAGCCCGTTCAGCCGGCCGGGATCGGTGAGCACGCCGCCGCTCATCGCCCGCTTCGCCATCGCGCCGAAGAAATGCTGCTGCCGCCGGATGCGCTGGGTGTCCGAGCCGTCGCCGAAACCGTGCCGGCTCCGCACGTACGCGAGCGCCTGCTCGCCTTTCAGCAGATGCCGGCCTTTCGTCAGGCGCAGCCCCGTGTTCTTGTCGTACACGTCACCGGTCACGCACACCGGGACGCCGCCGAGTTCCGTCGTGATGCTCTTGAAGCCCACGAAGTCGACCTGCACGAAATGGTCGATGTGGATGTGCGTGAACTGCTCGATCGTCTTCACCGTGCACGTCGGCCCGGCGAGCGCCATCGCCTCGTTCAGCATCGCGACCGGCTTTCCCGGCGATTTCGACCCGTCCGTGCGCGTGCACGGCGGGATCGGCACCATCAGGTCGCGCGGGAAGCTGACGCCCATCGCCTGCCCGCCGCCCGGCGACAGGTGCAGCATCAGCATCGTGTCGGAGGCGGGCGGCTTGTCCCGCAGCCCGCGGCCGTACCGGGCGTTCGCGCCCGCCCGCGTGTCCGACCCGAGGACCACGATGTTCTGCGCGTCGTTCAGCTTCTTCGGCCGGTTCTTGCCGAGCAGCTTGTCGACGTCCTCGTGATGGACGGCGCTCTGCAGCCTCCAGTAGTACCCGTACGCCGACAGGCTCCCCAGCACGAGGAGTCCCGCCGCGGCGATGGCCGCCCACGCCAGTCTCTTCTTCATCCCGAACCTCCAGGCGCGTTCGGAACGTCTCTCCGCACGCGCCCTTCTGGGTTCACGGCCCGCCGGAAAAAAGAGGGTTGACACGACTGCCGGGCTCAGGCATGATCACCGGCATGGAGCTTTGATATCCCACGGTCGAGCCGCCCGCATCTGATCGGGCCCGCTCCCGCCCTCCGCGCCGAAGGCGAAATTCCGCGAATACTCTCACTGGTTCACGCATGCCCGCGTGACCGGTTTCTTCGCCATGCCTCCGGCCTTTTCCTCACCCTTTCACGGCTGCACCACGACTCTGCCCGGAGGTGGTTTCTTTATGCGCGCCAACAACCCGGATAACAACCCCGTCCCGCCCAAGAAGAAGGCCAGGAAGGGCAAGCCCGACTTCAGGTCGGCGTCGTTCGCGAACAACCGCCGCAACGCCGGCCGGGCGCCCACCCGGCAGTTCAACCGGGGTCGCTGACGGCCCCGGCCCCCGCATCACCGTTCCCGGTCCCGGACCCACGCGTCCGGGGCCGGGAACTCCGCCCACACCACCGTCCGCGTCCCGTCCGCCCGGTACCCCCAGCGCGCGGCGAGGCTCTGCACGATCCGCATCCCGCGTCCCGTCTCGGCCCCGGGATCGTCCTTCACGTAGGGCCGCGCTCCGGACGCCCCGTCGTCGGCGACCTCCAGCCGCACCGCTCCGGGCACGGCCGCGACGACCACCGTCACCAGCCCGCCTTCCAGCCCCGACGCCGTGTGCGTCACCGCGTTCGCGACGGTCTCGCTCACCGCGAGCACCACGTCGTCCAGGCCCGGCAGGCCGTCCAGGACGTCCCGGACGAACCTCCGCGCGGTCGCCACCGACCTGCGCGCCCCCGGCAGCGTGACCGAGCCGAGCACCGCGCCCGCGCCGCCGCCGGGCCCGGTGGTTCCGAGCACGTCCTCAACGTCCATGCAGACGGCCCCCTCGCTCCGCAGAAGCAGCCCGTCACCGGCAAGTACGTCCCCGGCCCCGCCGCACGTTCAGCGCGCGCGGCTACGCTCCCGGCATGGCGACCACCCACGGCGTCGAGATCGGCGCGGCGACCGTCACCAAGCGGTACCGCTCCTGGGACATGGCGCAACCCGAGCGCGAGTGGCGGGCGCTGACCCTGCTGGCCGAGCACGCGCCCGGCCTCGCCCCCGAACCGCTGCGCGATGGGACCGCCGAGTCCCCGCCGGCCGTCACCATGTCGCGGCTGCCCGGCGAGCCGCTCTCGGCTCCGCTCACCGGCGCGCAGCTCGCGGCGCTCGTCGAGGCGATGTCGGTCTCCCAGACCGCGATACCGGCCGCGACCCTGGCGGCACTGCCGTCGCGGCTCCTGCATCCCCTGGACGCCCTGAAGAACCTCCGCGCCTGGTCAGAGCGGGTTCTGCCGCCGTCGGACGCGCTCGCCGCCCAAGCCCTCGGCGCCGCCCGCGACTGGCTCCGCCGCCCGGGCCGCGACACCGTCTTCGCCGCCGAACCGCCGCCCGTCTTCGGGACCGGCGACGGCAATCTCGCCAACTTCCTGTGGGACGGGACGCGCGTCCGGCTGGTCGACTTCGAGTTCTCCGGACGCGGCGACCGCGCGTACGAACTCGCCGAGGTCGCCGAGCACGTCTCCGCGAAGGGCGTGCTCGACCCCGGCGTGCTGCTCGGCTGCTTCGAACTGACCCCGTCCGAGCGGGCCCGGCTCCCCGAATGCCGGCGGCTCCTGGCCCTCTTCTGGCTCCTGGCCCTCCTGTCGGACGACCCGGACCATCCGCGCAACCCGCCCGGAACCCTCGTCCACCAGGCCGGACACCTGCTGACCCTGCTCTGAGTCCCCCGTCAGGACTGCCAGGTACGGCCCGTCAGGCGCTCGTACACCTCGATGTAGCGGGCCCGGGTGGCGTCCACGACGTCCTGCGGGATGGCCGGGCCGGGCGGGGTGCGGTCCCAGTCCAGGGTGCTGCTCCAGTCGCGCACGTACTGCTTGTCGTACGAGCGCTGCGCGCGGCCCGGCTCCCACTCGTCCGCCGGCCAGAACCGGGACGAGTCGGACGTCAGCACCTCGTCGGCGAGGACGAGCGTCCCGTCGGCGGCGCGCCCGAACTCCAGCTTGGTGTCCGCGATGATGATGCCGCGCTCCGCCGCGATCTCGGCGCCCCGCTTGTAGACCTCCAGCGTGACGTCCTTCAGCCGCGCGGCGGTGTCCGCGCCGATCTCCGCGACGACGTCGTCGTAGGTGATGAACTCGTCGTGCCCCTCGGACGCCTTCGTCGTCGGCGTGAAGATCGGCTCGGGCAGCCTCGACGCCTCGGCCAGCCCGTCCGGCAGCGCGATCCCGGAGACGGTGCCGCCCTTCTCGTACTCCTTCAGGCCGAGCCCGGCGAGGTAGCCGCGCGCGATCCACTCGACGGGCAGCATCGTCAGCCGCCGGCACCGGATCGCCCGGCCCGCCCACTCGTCCGGCACCTGCGTCGCCGAGATCACGTGGTTCGGGACGACGTCCGCGAGCTGCTCGAACCACCACAGCGACAGCTGCGTGAGGATCTTCCCCTTGTCGGGGACCAGCGTCGGCAGGACGACGTCGTACACGCTCACCCTGTCCGACGCGACGAGGATCAGGTCGTCCCCGTCCGCGTAGACGTCCCGGACCTTCCCCGAGTGCAGCAGCTCCACGCCGTCCCCCTCAACTCCCGCTCACCAGTGCTCCCGCCAATGATCCCAGCCCTCCTCACCCGGGCGAGCAGCGGCACCGGCCCCCGCCGGGGTCCGGGCGCGGTTCATCTCCGCCGTGCCCTCGGCCCGGCGGCGAGCCCGGCGGCGAGCCCGGCGGCGAACAGGCGGGCGGCGAGCGGGTTGGCGGCCGGCACGCCGAACATGTCGTCGATGACCAGCGCCGGGACCCGGTCCATCAGGTCCAGCATGCGCCGCAGCTCCGGCGGCGCCCCGGCGGCCGCCGCCCCCGGCGCGGCGCGGCGCGGCGGCCGCGCCAGTGCGTCCAGGTGGGCGCGCTCGATGTCGGTGAGGCCGAGCACCCGCGCGATGGCGTCCAGCACGGCGTCCGACGGCCGGGTCGCCCGGCCCTGCTCCAGCCGCTGGTAGTACTCGACGCTGACCCCGGCGAGGTGCGCGAGCTCCTCGCGGCGCAGCCCCGGGACCCGCCGCCGGGACCCGGCCGGCAGGCCGACGCTCTGGGGCGTGACGCGGGCGCGCCGCATCCGCAGGAACGCCCCCAGCTCGTCCCGGTCTCCCATTGCCGCCAGTATGCCCGCCGGCCGCGGCCGGAAGGTGGCCCTGCCTGTACCCGTATGTCGGCGGCCTGGATGGCGTCGCGGGGCCCGTGGAGCCTCTGCGGTGGACGCACCCGATGAGAAGGAGAACGCACATGTGCCATTCGACCGGCGGCCGGCCGCCCGCTTCACCCGTGGTCACCGGGGACGTCGCCGAGCACGGACGCCTGAAGATCACCGCCGCGGACGGCAACCGCCTGTCCGCCTACCGGGCCGTCCCGGCGGTCCCGAACGGGCGGAACCTGGTCGTGCTCCCGGACATCCGCGGCCTGCACCCGTTCTACGAGGCGCTCGCGATGAGGTTCGCCGAGGCCGGCTTCCACACCATCGTGACCGACTACTACGGGCGCAGCGCAGACCCCGCGCCCCGCGACGAGTCGTTCGACCCGATGGCGCACCTGCCGCTGCTGGAGGACCGGCACGTCGACGCCGACACCGCAGCCGCCGCCGCACGGCTGCGCGCCGAGCACCCGGGGCCCGTCTTCACCGTCGGCTTCTGCCTGGGCGGGGGCCACTCGTGGCGGCAGGCGGCCACCGGCCTGGGCCTGGCGGGCGCGGTCGGCTTCTACGGGCCGCCGCGCTTCTTCGGCGATGCGACCGCCGCGCTGTCCGCGCCGCTGCTGATGCTGCTGGCCGGCGACGACGCCGCCACCCCGCCGGCCGAGTTCGACAAGCTCACGTCGGGCTTCGACGCGGCCGGGAAGGCGTACGAGAAGCACGTCTACGACGGCGCCCCGCATTCCTTCTTCGACCGGGACTCCGGCGAGTGGGAGGAGGCGTGCGCCGACGCGTGGCACCGCGTCCTCGACTTCACCGCCCGCCACGCCCGAAACGCGACGGCATGACGTCCTCGCCTCGCGGCGGCGCGGGCGTCAGCGCTCGCGGACGCCCTTGAGGTCGATGTCGAGGCCGAACGGCACGCCGGTGGTGATCCGGTCGTGGTGCACGCCCGTCGCGACGTACCCGCCGGTGGCGTCGTCCAACTCGTAGGTGTAGACGGCGAACGCCGGTGCGGTCTGGTCGGTCTCCGCTCGCCAGTAGTGCCGGACTCCGGCCTCCGCGTAAAGGGCCGGCTGGGTCCGCCGGTCCTTACGCTTGGTGGAGGGCGACACCACCTCGGCGACGAGGCCGACCAGCGCGGCCGGGATGGGGCGTTCGTAGACGTCGTGCTCGGCGGAGTACACGACGATGCCGGGGGCGATCTCGACCGCTTCCGCCTCGTCGTCGTCGAGGAGGACGTCCACGTCGGTGTCGACCTGCCACGCGTCGGGAGCGGCTTCCTCGATCCGGTTCGCCAGGCGCCTCGCAATGCGCTGGTGAATCGGGCGGGGGCGCGGGTTCACGACGAGTTCTCCATGGACGAGGCTCACGCGTACCGGCAGATCCTCCGGCAGCGCCTCGTATTCTGCCCGAGTCCACGTGTCACCGGACGGCAACGGAAGAGTCAGCGCGTACATGGCTCGTGGCGCCTCCGGTCGAGGTCGGTGCAGGTATTCAGCAGACTACCTTCGGCGCCCTGCACGGGTCCGTGGTCCGGTGCGGGGTCAGGTCACGGTGTGGAGGAAGGCGGCGGCTATGTGGCGGTAGCCGGTGGCGTTGGCGTGGCCGTCGCCTCGGGTGCACTGGGACGTCCAGGCGCAGATGCGCGCGACGTTCAGCGGGACGGTGCCGTACGGGGGCAGCGCGACCTCGGTCGAGAAGTCGTGGGCGGCGAACGCCGCGCTGACGTCGGCGACCTTGAACCCGCCGACCAGGGCGGCCGCGCGCTGGACGCCGTTGAACGCGTCGAGCAGCGGCACCGAGGCGATCGCCGTGGCCCGGTCGCCCTTCACCCAGGAGGCCAAGCCCGGGTCGTAGTAGGTCATCGAGGCGTAGACCGGGGCGTCGCCGCCCGCGGCCCGCAGCCCGGCGGTGATCTGCGGCAACTCGGTGAGGAGGCTCCCGACGCCCTTCACGCCGCAGGCCAGGTCGCCGTCCAGCATGCATCCGACGTCGTTGACGCCGATGCTCAAGGTGACGTACCGGACCCGGCCGCGGTGCCGCTCGAGGAAGTCGAGGGCGGCGTTCATCTGGGAACCGGCGGCGTACGAGCAGATGCCGCCCTTGAGCATGGTGGTGGTCGTCTCGCCGGGGCATCCCAGTTTCACCAGCCGCAGGCCGGGCCGATGCGCTTTCAGGGCGGCGTGCAGGTCGTCGGTGTAGCCCTCGTCGGTCGGCCCCCGGCCCGCCTGGACGCCCACCGCGCCCGAGTCGCCCAGCGCCAGGTAGTACGTCGCCGGCGCGTCCGCACGGGCCGGGGCGCCGAGGCACCAGACGGCCGCCATCGCGGTGAGCGCCGCCGTGACCAGCGCCTTCGTCCGGCGCCGCAGGGAGTCGTGTTCGCGCACGCCCCGATCCTGGACGGACCGGCGCGGCGGCGCCAGAGCCTCGGGTGACATTAAACAGACGTCAATGTCCATATGAGTGAGTAGTCCGTCGGACGTCACCAGGTGATGTCGTGGGTGATGCCGGGGGCGGCGAAGTGCAGAAGGCGGTGGCCTTCGGCTTCGACGTCCGCGCGCTCGGTGGTGGTCAGGGGCCGGAACGGGTCGATCTCCAGGGTCGCCGGCGCCTTGTCCCGATGGAGCTTCCAGGCGCCCGCGACCTGGCCGTCCACCAGAAGGGCGGCGCGCATCCCGTTGCGGGTCCCGATCCGCTTCCGGTTCTCGTCGGAGATCACGCGGGTGCGGTCGGCGTGGGACGCCAGCAGGTTTTCGTATTCGGGCAGGAAGCGGACCGGCGCGCGGACGTCGGAGCCGGGGCGCGGCGCGTCCGGCAGGTCGAACAGCTCGGTCCCGCCCTCGTCCCGGAAGACCGCCAGCCGCGGCCGCAGTTCTTCGAGGACGGGACGCAGCCGGGTCCGGCCGGCCCAGGTCTGCAGGTCGGCGGCCGAGGCCGGGCCGAACGCGGCGAGGTAGCGCAGCACGATGCGGCCGGCGTCGGCGCCGGCGTCGGGTTCGGCTCCGGTCCAGCCGGCGGCCGTCGCGTACCGGGTGGTGCCGCCGGCGCCCCAGACGGCGCGCGGCGGCACCTGCACCAGCGGCACCAGGTTGCGCACGACGGTGGCGAGGGCGCGGGGCTCGCGGTCGGGCCACTGCTCGCGCAGCGCCGCCCCGAGCTCCTTGGGGGTGAGGTGCCGCGCGCCGAGCAGCGCCCGGCCCGCCTCCGCCACGGCCGCGCGGTCCAGCCCGGCCAGGTCCTTCTTGAACGCGGTGTCCAGCTCGCGGTCGAGCGCGGGCTGCGCCCATGGCCGCAGCGCGCGGTAGTCCGCCGCGGTGACCAGGTGGACGGTGCTGCGCATCAGCGCGATCCGGACCAGGCGGCGCCCGGTCAGCGCGTCCGCGAGGCCGGCGGTGCCGAAGTCCCGCAGCCTGCTCCAGAGCCCGAAGTACGGCGCGTACGGCGCCTGCGCCTGCATGCCGACCAGCCCGGTGACCGCCTCCTCGATGGTCGCGCCGGTCCGTTCCAGCAGCCACTGCCGGGCCAGCAGGGCCCGTCCGAGCTCGCGTCGCGTCAGTACCCGTGCCACCGTGCCGTCCTTCCCCTGCCCCGCCGCTCAGCCGCCGAAGTCGGCCCGGTGATCCGCGACCCACCGGGCGTAGGTGCGCGCGGGGTGTCCGGTGATGCGCTCGACATTGTCGTTGACGGGTGCCGGTCCGTCCGCCGCCCGCGCCATGAGGCCGAACAGCGCCGCCAGGAAATCGGGGTCCATGAACCGGCTCATCTGCTCCAGCGCCGGCTCCGGGGGCAGGTCCTCGACGGTCAGCGGGCGCCCCAGCGCCGCACCGAGGACGCCGACCTGCTGCGCCTGGGTCAGCGACTCGGGGCCGGTCAGGTCGTGGACGCGCCCCGCGTGCCCGCCGCCGGTCAGGATCCGCGCGGCCGCCTCGGCGACGTCCCGCTCGTGCACGGCGCTGAAGGCCGCCCCGGCGTACGGCATGCGGACGACGTCGCCGCCCTGGAGCTGCATCGCGAAGGTCAGCGAGTTGATGGCGGGGAAGAGCAGCCGCAGGAACGTCCACTCGATCCCGGACTCCTCGATGGCCCGCTCGACGCCGCGGTGGTACTCGGCGATCACGTCGGGCTGCCGCGCGGCGCCGGGGACGATCGCCCCCGAGGACAGGAACACCAGCCGCCGGACCCCGGCCCGGCCCGCGGCCTCCAGCAGCGGGCCGGCGTCCATCCCGTACGGCAGGACGAGGAAGGCGGCCTCGACGCCGTCCAGCACGGCCGGCAGCGTCTCGGGCTCGGTCAGATCTCCCTGGACGACCTCGGCCTGCGGCGGCAGCCCGGCCCGCTCCGGGGCGCGGGTCAGCGCCCGGACCGGCGCGCCCGCGGCGACCAGCTCCTCCACCGCCTGGCGTCCGAAGTGGGCCGTGGCACCGATGACGAGAAACATGAGCGTGCTCCCTTTACCTGAGTCCCCGGAACGGGCTCTGCCGTTCGCCGTGGTCACCAACATAGGAGGCAATTAGGCAAGGTTCGTTCCTCTTCACCTGGCAGACTCCGGAGCATGTTGGAGACCTCGGCGCGGTTGCTGCGCCTGCTCTCGCTGCTCCAGACGCCCCGCGAGTGGACCGGCACCGAACTGGCCGAACGGCTGTCGGTCACCACCCGCACCGTCCGCAACGACGTGGAGCGCCTGCGCGACCTCGGCTATCCGGTGCACGGCCGGCGGGGCGCCGCGGGCGGCTACCGGCTCGGCGCCGGGGCCGCGCTGCCGCCGCTGCTGCTCGACGACGAGGAGGCGGTCGCCGTGGCGATCGGGCTCCGCACCGCCGCCGGCGGCACGATCACCGGGGTCGAGGAGACCTCGCTCCGCGCCCTGGCCAAGCTGGAGCAGGTGCTGCCGGCCCGGCTCCGCCGCCGGGTCGGCGCCCTCCAGGAGTACGCCGTCGCGGTGCCCCGGGACGACCCGGGCCCGCGGGTCGACGCCGACACGCTGAGCGTCCTCGCCGCGGCGAGCCGCGACCGCGAGCGCGTGCGGTTCGACTACCGCAGCCACGACGGGTCCGAGAGCCGGCGCGACGTGGAACCGTACCGGCTGGTCAACTGGGGACGGCGGTGGTACCTCGTCGGGTTCGACGTCGAGCGGGCCGGCTGGCGGACCTTCCGGGTGGACCGGCTCCGTCCGCGCACCCCGGCGGGGCCCCGGTTCGCCCCCCGCGAGCCGCCCGAGGACGCCGTCGACCAGGTCCGCCGGGGCGCGTCGTCGGCGGCCTGGCGGTACCGGGCCCGCGTCGTCGTGCACGCGCCCGCCGAACGGCTCGCCGAGCGGATCAACGCCGCCATCGGCACCGTCACGCCGATCGACGACGCCAGCTGCCTGCTCGACACCGGCGCGGGCAGCGTCGAGGCGCTCGTCGTCCACCTCGGCCTGCTCGGCGTGGACTTCACCGTGACGGAGCCCGCGGAGCTCGTCGAACTCGTGCGCGCGTTCGCCGGCCGCTTCCACCGGGCCACCGAACCGCACCCGGAGACCGCCTGACGCACCGTCCCGCGACGGAAGACGGAACCGGGGTTCGGCGAAGGATGGGTGATCGTTGGCCGAACACTCGAAGGGCTTGCGCAATGACAGGACAGGTACGTGACCACCGGGTTGGGTGAGTCGCCGACCGACCTCGACATCGCCGCCGGGTTCCGGCGGGATCCGGAGCGGTTCACCGAGGTGCACGACCGCTACTTCCGGGACGTCTACCGCTACGTCGCCGGCCGCCTGGACCCCCAGACGGCGGAGGACATCGCCGCCGAGACGTTCTGCCGCGCGTTCGGGCAGCGCGACAGGTTCGACCCCGAGCGGGGCGCCCTGCGCGCCTGGCTGTTCGGGATCGCCACGAACCTCGTCGGGCAGCACCGGCGCAAGGAGGCGCGCCGCTACCGGGCGATGGCGCGGACCGGCGGCGACGTCCCCGCGGCCGGCAGCCACGAGGACCGCGTCGTCACCGCGGTCGCCGCCCGCCGCCTGCGGCCCCAGCTGGCCAAAGCGCTCGCCGCGCTGTCCCCCGGCGAACGCGACGTGGTGCTCCTCATCGCGCTGGCCGACCTCACGTACGAGGAGGTCGCGGAGGCGCTCGGAATCTCCCGGGGCACGGTCGGCTCCCGCCTCTCCCGCGCCCGTAAGAAACTGCACGATGTGATCCCGCCGGAGGCGTTCCATGGATGACCTGAAGCTGCTCGGCACCGCGCTTGCCGGGCCCGACCCGTCCGCCGACGCCGTCGACCGCAGCCGGCACCGGCTCCAAAACACGATGCGGGGCGGCGGCCCCGCCAAGCCCCGGCGGGCACGGCGCTGGATCATGGCCGGAGCCGGGCTCACCGCGGCGGCGGCAGCGGCGGCCATCGTCGTCTCCGACCTGTCCGCACCGGACTCCCCCGCCAAGAAGACCACCAGGAAGGAGCAGGTCCTCACCGGACCGCAGGTCATGCTCGCGGCGGCGACCACCGCGGAGGCGAAGCCCGCCACCTCGGGCACGTACTGGCACATCAAGACCATCCAGCGGCTCGGCAAGGTCACCGACACCGGCGAGACGTGGTTCGCGCGCGACGGCCGCACCTGGCTCAGCGCCGCGCCCGGCCTGGTCAGCCGCGTCGGGAAGCGGTCGGTGCTCCGAGAGGCCGATCTGGGCATCGACGATTTCCAGCGGCTGCCGACCGACCCGGCCCGGCTCAAGGCCGCGCTGCTCAAGAGCTCCACGACCCCGGCAGCCGCCCGCGAGCAGCCGCAGCTCTCCACCATCAACCTGCTCCAGGCGGTCCTCTCAGAGACGCCCGCCCCGCCGAAGGTCCGCGCCGCGGCCTTCCGCGCGCTCGCCGGGATGCCCCACATCGACAACCTCGGCAAGACTGCGGACGGCTATCGCCTCAAGATCACCTACATGAGCGACGACGGCACCCGGGCCGACGGCACCGAGACCATCGTCGTCGACCCGAAGAGCACCCAGTTGCGCGTCGAAGGATGGGCCGGATTCGGAGACGGCGACCTGCCCGTCGGCCCCTCGCAGACGACGTCCGGCTGGACGAACGACCTGCCGGGCCGGCTCGTCCCCTGGAGCGCCCAGGAGCCCTACATCAAGAAGCAGAACGAGCAGCTCAAGGCGCAGCACCACTGACCAGCACCAACCCGGTCTCCCTCGGCGCACTCCCCGGCCGAGGGAGACCGGCCGCCGCTCCGGCCGTCCCAATGCGGCCGCGTCTCCACACTGCGCCCCGGCCCGATACGTGCTTAATCTAAAACTTTGTGATCATCATTGACGGCCTCGTGTACCTCGTGCTGCTGGGCGTCTTCGCCATGGGGCTGTTCGGCCTCGTGAGCGGCATACGCGACCACGACGGCACGGTCGCCGGCGGAGTGATCATGATGCTCGCCGCCGTGGGCATCGGCTGGGCGATGACCTACGTGGTGAAACAGCACCACGAGCTCATGACCAGCGAGGTCAGCGCCTCTCAAGCGGTGAGGTGCACCGCCACGATCCTCAGAACGCGGGACGCCCGCTCGACGATCAATGGCGACCGCGTCTACCGCTTCCACGTGCGCGTCCAGACGCCCGGCAAGGCCCCCTACGAGACCGACAGCACGTCCGCGGTGTCGTCCATGGTCGCCGGAGCGATCGGCGCGGGCCGCACCGGCTACGCGTGCCGGGCCGACCGCCACCACCCCAAGAACGTGCAACTCCTCTGGAACCACCCGACACCCACACCCCCGCCGGGCACACCGAAAACGCCGCCGCCCCACCCCGCCGCCCCCACGAAAGCCGCCACCTACAGCCTGCGACTGCGTTGACTTGCGGCGTGTCGTCCTTAAGACGCCGCTCATAAGGCCGACACGCCGCAAGTCAACGCACCCAGCCGCCGCCCGGCGACTACCGCTTGATGCCGGTCAGGAAGGACGTGAACGCGCGCCGTCCGAACACCAGCTTCGGCCCGTCCGGGTCCTTGCTGTCTCGGACGGCTACCGTCCCAGGCACCGACGCAAGCTCCACGCAGTCGCCGCCATTGGACGTGGTGTAACTCGACTTCCGCCAAACGACCTTGGCCATGTTCACCATGCTCACGTCCACACAGCGCTAGCGCTTGACGCGTTCCAGGAACGCCGCGAAGTCGTGTCGGTCGAAGACCAGCTTGGGGCCGTCGGGGTCCTTGCTGTCACGGATGGCCACCGACCGGGACACCGATGCGAGTTCGACACACGCGCCGCCGTTGTTGGTGCTCATGCTGCTCTTGCGCCACAGAACGCTGGTCAAGTCCATCTCTCCTCAATCGCCTTACGCATCAGCCTGACCGAATCCTTCATCGAGAAGGCGCTGGCTCGGAGGGACACGAGAGATTCAGAAAGCTTTGCCATATCGCCCGCACTCGCCATGGTCATGCCACGAAGGGCCGTCTCCACATAAGCCACCTCACTCCGATCCCACAGCGTCGCGAGTATGAACGACCCCGACAAGCCATCGTGCACCTCTGACGGAACGATCTGGACCGTGAGTCGTTTTCCTATGGAAGCGATCAGATGTTCCAGCTGCCTCCGCATGACCTCGGAGCCACCCACTTCACGGTACAGGACGCTTTCGTCCAGGAGAACAGCGAGATTCGGAGGCTGAGGGCTCTCTTGACTCAGAATGCTCTGCCGGCCCATGCGCGCTTCTACCGCCGCCTCGTCGCCCAGTAGGGCCATCGCATACTCGGGCGTTTGCAGGAGGCCGTGAACCACTGAGAGTTCAAAGGCTTGAAGCATCGCGGCGTCGCGTTCGATGGCGGGCCAGTCGAACCAGGTGGGGTAGGCGGCGTCCTGGACGAGGTCCTTCCAAAGCCGGGCGAGGCACCCATCAGCGCCGACCAGCTCGTCCAGCTGCTGCGCGAACTCCTCGGTGCAGCGGGTCTTGCCCACCTCGATCTGCCCGATGTACGAGCCGCTGACGGGGAAGCGCTCGCCGAGGCGGTCCTGGCTGAGCTTCATCCGCTCGCGGTAGTAGCGCACCTGGTTCCCGAACGCGATGAGCGTCGGGCTGATGGCCTGCGAGTTGTGGCGAGCCTTCCGGACCATGTCGCATCCTCCCGCAACCGTGCCGCGCCGCCCGGCAAGTGGTGGCGAGCGACCGCCAACCTCGACAGGCGTGATTACGCGAATGAACTCTTCTTGTCACGCAGAGTGTTGCTCATGCGGTTCTCTGGTGCCTGCCGAATCCGAAATCTGCCAGGGAGGGTGGGCGCTATGTCCCTGAATGCCATGACACCGGAAGTGCCGACGCTCGTGTTGGAGGCGGGTGATCAGGCGCCAGGGCTGGCGCGGCGGTTCCTTGCGGAATGGTTCCGCGAATGGGGGGCCGGCGACGACTACGTCGGACGCGTCCTGGTGAGCGAGCTGGTCACGAATTCGTGCGTGCACGGCGAGGGGCCGGTCGTGGTGCGGGTGTTCCGGGACGAGCGGGACGGCGCGGCCGTGATCGAGGTGTGGGACGGCGGGGACGGGCGGCCGGTGGTGTGCGCGGAGGATCTCCAGGCCACGTCCGGGCGCGGCGTCTTCCTGGTCTCGGAGCTGGCGCTCTCGTGGGGGACGCGCCCGCTGGTGGAAGGCGGAAAGGTCACGTGGGTGAAATGCGTCCTGTAAGGGGCCGTGGTCTTCGAGGCCGGGCGGCTCGCGGAGCGCGGACTTTCCGACGGGCGCGTTCGGTACGGGGCGAGGTTCTGCTCTCCCGTGGCGGCTCGGAAGGGCGAGTGGAGGCGGTTGGGGCTCTTCTGACCTGTCGGTTGTTCCCGACACGGTGAAAACGGCGTTCCGGTGAGGGCCGGGGCCATACAAGGAGGTAAAGCGATGGGGAAGCACGACAATACCGGCGACACGCATCGTCCGAGGCAGCCGATTCCGCCGGACAAGAAGGACGACGACAACACCGGTGGCGGCGGGAAGAGGGGAAAGTGACGACCTCCGAACTCGTCCGGCTCCTGCGGGAGAGCGGTGACCTGCGCAGTCCTGAGTGGGAGCGGGCGATGTACGCGGTGCCGCGTCATCTGTTCGTTCCGGATCGCGCATGGTGTGTTCCTGATGGGGCGGGGGCGCCCTACAGGATCGATCGGTTCGCCGACCCGGAGCGGTGGAGGGAGGCCGCCTATGCCGACGTCGCGATCGTCACGCAGGTGGACGACGGAGCTGGGGATCCGGCGTCCGGTGAAGGGGCGTCGACGTCGTCGCTGTCGGCGCCCGGGGCGGTGGTGAGCTTCCTCGAACTGCTCGCGCCTCGCGATCACGACCGCGTGCTGGAGATCGGCACGGGGACGGGGTGGACGGCGGCCCTGCTGTCGTCCAGGCTCGGCGACCGGCGGGTGACGTCCGTCGAGGTGGACGATCGGGTCGCGGAAAGGGCGGCGGTGAACCTGCGGGAGGCGGGGTTCGCACCGGGCCTGGTGGTCGGCGACGGGGAGAAGGGTGTTCCCGAGCGGGCGCCGTTCGACCGGGTCCATGTGACGTGCGGGGTCACCGTCCTGCCGTTGAGCTGGATCGAGCAGACGCGGCCGGGCGGGGTGGTCCTTTTCCCGTGGATGCCGTCGTTCGGGGACGGGCGCAAGGCGCGGCTCACGGTCACCGGCGACGGCCGCGCGATCGGGCGGTTCCACGGCCCGGCCGACTACATGATGCTGCGGTCGCAGCGCAGCCCCGGGTTCGGCGATCTCGAACGGGACGGCGAGGAGACGCGGACGCGGCTGGACCCGCGGACGGTGGCCGGGGCGGACATCGCGATCGCCGGGATGCTGCCTGACGTGCTCGGCGCCGAGCGGGTCGTCCAAGGGCTGACGTGCCTGGTGCTCGCGGACGAGGCGGGAACGTCGTGGGCGCGGTGTTCGCACCGGGCGGGCGCGGACGATTTCCCGGTCGTTCAGGGCGGTGAGCGGCGGTTGTGGGACGAGGTCGAGGCCGCGTACCTGCGCTGGGTCGGGTGGGGATGTCCTGGACGCGACCGGTTCGGCCTGGTCGTGGGCTCGGAGGGGCAGCGGGTCTGGCTCGACCGTCCGTCCAACACGATGTGAGAGCGCCGGGTTTCACGAACGGGCGTTGGTGAAGCGGTCGATCTGGGTTGCGAGCGCGCCCGGGGCTTCGAGTGGTGACAGGTGGCCGGTGTCGTCGATGACCGTCATGTGCGCGTCCGGGATGAAGGGCAGGAGGTTGGCCTCCAGTGATGCGGGCGGGTCGACCCGGTCGTGCTGCCCGGCCAGCACATGGACCGGGACGTCGATGGCGCCGGCGGCGGCGGTGGTGATGTCCGCGGTGATGCCGTGGCGCGGCCAGGCGAGCCGGGCGTCGTCGCTTGC
This sequence comes from Actinomadura violacea, assembly GCF_017573465.1. Classification (GTDB taxonomy): domain Bacteria; phylum Actinomycetota; class Actinomycetes; order Streptosporangiales; family Streptosporangiaceae; genus Spirillospora; species Spirillospora violacea. The sequence goes on along the minus strand of NZ_JAGEPF010000001.1, from coordinate 197,697 downwards.
GGCGAGGCTGTCGGTCAGCACCTGTTCGCGCAGGTCGGCGGGCAGGGGCCCGTGAGTGAGGACGTGCTGGAGCGCGTCGCCGACCGTCGCGCGGCTGTCGTAGGCGTGGGCCAGTGCGTCCGCCGCTTGGGCGTCGACGGCCGGACGGGGCGGGGCCGGGGCGACGAGGACGAGCCCGGCCAGGCCGTCGGGCCTCCGCGACGCCGCCAGTTGAGCGACCTTCCCGCCCATCGAGTGCCCGACGAGCACGTAGTTACTGAGGCCGAGGCCGCGAACCACGTCCAGCACGTCGTCGGCGAGCTGCTCGATCCCGTACGGCCCGGGGAGGTCGCGCGCCGCACCCCAGCCGCGGTGGTCGTAGGAAACGACGGTGCCGCCCGAGGCGAGACGGTCGATCACCGGCGCGAAGGTGTGGCGGGAACCGCCCCAGTAGTGCAGGAACACCAGTGCGGCCGGCTCTCCGTCTCGCACCCACACCGGCAGCGGGCCGCCCTGGACGCTCACATATCGCATGTCCATCCGGACTCTCCTTTCGTCTGCTTCGACGCTAGGTTCGGGGCGTCGCCGCTCACCAGGTAAGCTCCGGCCTGTCTATGGTGAAAAACGGTCAGCAAGCCGCCATCCGATCGCTGCGCTACGAGGCGGACGACATCCCCGGCGGCGGCGTCGAGGTGACCACGTTCCCTCGGCTTCGGTCCATGCCGGCAGGCAGCGCGCATCCCCCGATGCAGCGGGCGGATTTCCACGTGCTCGCGATCATCGACGCAGGGCATGGGACGGTCACGGTGGATTTCGTCCACCACCGCCTTGAGCCCGGCATGATCGTCTGGATCCGTCCGGGCCGCGTGCACCGGTGGGACGACATCGCCGGCGTGGACGGGACGCTCGTGCTGTTCCGGCCCGAGTCCGTGCCGCAGGGCTCGCCGGGCGCCGCCCCCTTCGTCCCGGTGAGCTGGCGGCAGCCCGCGCGGCAGGGGCTGGTCCGGCTCGCCGCCGACCATTTGCGCCGCGAGTACGACGCGTCCCGCGCCCATGCGATGCCCGGCAGCACCGCGATACTGCACGCCCTTCTGGAAGTCCTTTTGCTCCGCGCCGGCGAGTGCGCGCCCCCGCCACCCACGGGACGCGACGCATTCACCGCCTATGCGGCGGCCGTCGAAACCCATTTCGCCGTTTCACGGGAGGTCGCCTGGTACGCCCGCCGATTGGGCTACTCCCCGCGCACCCTCACCCGGGCGACGCAGGACGTGACGGGCCGCAGCGCCAAGCAGTTCCTCGACGACCGGGTGGTGCTGGAGGCCAAGAGGCTGCTCGCCCACACCGGCATCACCGTCGCCGAATGCGCCCGGCGGACGGGATTCGACGACCCGGCCAACTTCTCCAAGTTCTTCCGCGCCCGCACCGCCCTCACCCCCGGCGCATTCGCGGCACGAACACGAACACCGGCGGACGATCCGGCGTCGAATTAGGGCAGCTCCACATGAGGGGGTACCGGTGGACGGTGCGTTGCTGTTCGTGATCGGCCTGGTCAACCGGGCGGTGTTCGCGGTCACCCGAGGACGGGTCGTCCTCTACCGCTTCGGCGGTGGAATGCCGGGCGTGATGGTCGGACTCGCGCCCGACGGCAAGCCCGACATCATCACCGCATTCCGTGACGGCGACGACCACGTCCTGGTCGCGGACGGCGGAGACGGCGGCGCGCTGGTGGAGTCGTTGCGTTCCGCGACGTCCGCAAGAATCGAAGTCGGCGGTCGCTGGTATCCCGTCGCGATCGTCATGATCGAACGCGAGAGCGAAAGGGAACGCCTGCGGAAGCGGATGTTCGCGCAGGCGTCCATTCACGAGCGGTACGAGGCGAAGCGGCGCGGCGCGGTTCCCGTGGCGCGGCTGACCCCGCAGGGAACGCCGGCACCGAAACCCTCCGACGAGGCTTTCAGCGGCATCTGACCGCACTGGCGGGTCGGCGACGATTCCGGACGGTAACCGGAGTAACCGTTTCCGTCTTCATCAGAGGTGTTCTCCTCGCATGTCCCGCAGACCGTGTCCGACAAGGAGCAGGGCTGTGCTCGCCTGCATGCTGGCGGCCGCGGTGGGGGTGGGCGGCTGCGGGAGCCATGACGGTCACCGGTCGCCCTCTTCGCCCGTCAACGCGGCCGGGGCGGCGCCTGTGGGTTCGACGGCGTACCCCGTCCCCGTCGGCGCCCTGTTCGTGGCCCCTTCGGGGGACGACAACGCGGCCGGCACCGTCCGGGAGCCGTTGCGCACGCTCGGCGCCGCCGTGGCGAAGGCGCCCGTCCTGGGCACCATCGTTCTGCGAGGCGGCACCTACCACGAGAGCGTCAAGGTCCCCGCGGGACGCAAGCTGACCATCCAGTCGGCGTCGCACGAGGCCGTGTGGCTCGACGGCAGTTCACCGGTCACCGGATGGCGTCAGGACAACGGCGCCTGGGTCCACGACGGCTGGACCGCCCGGTTCGACGCGAGCCCGACCTACACATCGGGTGCCGCTCCCAGCGATGACCCGGACTTCCGGTTCGTCTCGCCGGACCATCCGATGGCGGCGCACCCCGACCAGCTCTGGATCGACGGCTCGCCGCAGACCCAGGTCGCCTCGCGGGCCGAGGTCCGGCCCGGCACGTTCTACGTCGATGAAGCCGCCCAGCGCCTCTACCTGGGCGGCGACCCGCGCGGCCATGACGTCCGCGCGAGCACGCTCGGGCATGCGCTCGTCCTGCGGGCGGGACGGTCGACCCTGCGCGGGATCGGTATCCGCCGGTACGCCACCTCGCTTCCCGAACTGGGCAGCCTGCGGATCAGCGGCCCGAACGTGACGGTGGAGAACGTGGTCGTCGACGGCTCGGCGACGGCCGGCCTCAGCGTGAACGGCCCGGGCGCCCGGATCCGCCACGTCACCGCGTCCGGCAACGGGATGCTCGGGGTGCTCGGCCACAACGCCGACGACCTGCGCCTGGAGTCGGTGCGCACCGACCACAACAACCTGGAGCACTTCAAGTACGCACCGGTCTCGGGCGGCATCAAGATCACCCAGTCCCGGCGGGTGGCACTGGTCGCCAGCGTCGCCGCCGACAACCTCGGCAAGGGCGTCTGGCTGGACGAGTCGGTCTACGACGCCACGCTCACCGACGACCGGATCCTGCGCAACGCCAGCCACGGCGTCGCCCTGGAGCTGAGCGCCAAGGCCGTCGTCACGCGCAGCGTCATCAGCGGCAACGGCGACGACGGCCTCAAGGTGAACAACACCTCGGACGTGCGGATCGAGGGGAACACCCTGGCCGGAAACGGGCGCACGATCGACCTCGCCCAGGACCCGCGCAGCCCGGACCGTCCCGGCGCGATCGGCCTCGACCCGCGGCACGCCGGCGACCCGGCGATGACCTGGCGGATCGAGAAGATCACCGTCCGCGGGAACACGCTCGCCACGCCACGGCCCGGCACGCCCTGCCTGCTGTGCGTGGCCCGCGTCGCCCGCAAGGGCCCCGCCGGGGCGGCGGAGATCACGCTCGACGGGAACCTCTACCGGCGGTCCGACTCCTCCACGCCACACTCGCTCATCGTCTGGACGGACCAGGACGGCGTGACATCGCGGTTCCCCGACCTCGCCCGGTTCCGCTCCGCCACCGGCCAGGAGAAACACGGCCGGCTCGACAACACCTGAGAGAGCCGTCCGCGCGGGCGGGTCAGCAGCAGTGGCCTTGGGTGTCGGCCTGGGTGAAGTCGCCTTGCGCGAACGCCTTCGCGGGGATCGTGAAGTACACCGTTCCGCCCTCGCCCCAGTTCACGCCGAGTTCCTCATCCTCCGGGATCTGGAGCAGGTGGACGTCGGGGAGCCCGTCGGCGTCGCGTTCGATCACCTGGACCGCGTACGAGGTGTCGGGCCAGCCGAAGGCGCAGTGGAGGTTCGTGGTGTTGCCGTCGAGGCCGTCCATCCGGTCGAGGAGCACGGATGTCGCTCCCCAGTGCGCGTCCCTGTCGTAGTCGATGTCGCCGTCCTCGACGTCCCAGCAGTCCGGCAGCATGACCGTCTCGGCGGCGTGGACGGGCGTGGAGGGGAAGCTCCGGGCCGGTGCGGGCGCTTGCATTTCGACGGCGCGCGCCGGGTCGGCGGGGATCACGAGGCCCGTTCCCTGCGCGAAGTCCAGTTCCCTGTACACCTCGTACGGCACGTCGGGGTCGAAGTAGAAGAAGTTGAGCAGGCCCGGCCGGATGGGCAGTTCCGCTCCGAGCCAGGCGGCGAGGGCGTCGGTGTCGAGCACCGCGAACAGCGAGTACGGGTAGCCGCCGGTCTCGGGCCAGGACGTGCCCGGATCGAGCAGCGCGGGGCCGCCGAGCCGGCAGCGGCCGGTGGCCCCGGCGCCGTCCGAGGGACGCTGGAGGTGGAATCCGCGGCGGGCCATTCCCGCGAACTGCCTGCCCGCCGTCTCGCCGAGCCGTTCAACGCACGTGGGGAGCACGGTGCCGGGGTCATCGAACTTCACGCCCAAGATCCTCTCACCGCGCGGACCGCTCGCGGGCCGTTCAGGCGGCGGTGCGCTCGCGGGCCGTCCGGTTCCTGGACGGCAGTTCGGCGAGGCGGACGCAGAGCATCGTGACCGCGAAGCCGATCAGGCACTTGGCCAGCAGGTTCGGCAGGGTCACGGCGTCCCCGGCCGACGTGCTGAAGATCGTGAACGGCATGACGAAGGGCGCGACGTTGGGGGCCACCAGGGCGAAGGCGCGGCGGCCTTCGCGGGTGCGCGCGAGGGCGACGGCGGCGAGGACGGCCGACGCGATCACGGCGGCGAACCCCAGCGCGTTCCAGATCTGCGGGAACGCGGAGATCCTGCCGGGGTGGGCATAGGGGCTTCCCAGGTCTCCCTGGAAGGCGAGCGTGAAGAGGGGCAGCGAGGTGAGCGCGACCAGGATTCCCGCCAGCGCCGCCGCCGCGGTGATGCGCGCGCGGCCGAGCAGGCGGGCGCCGTGCCGGGGGCCGGGTGAGGCGAGCAGGGACGCGGTGGCCAGCAGCGCGAGCGGCAGCGGGGGGCCGGCCAGGGACGCGCCGACGGACGCGCCCGGGTCGTGCGGGAGGGCCGTCCCGTAGACGGCGAGGACGGTGTGGACGGCGGTGACCGCGCAGGCGGCGACGGTGGCGGGCCGGCGCAGGCCGCGCCAGGCGAGCACGGCGATGGCGGTCCATGCGAGCCAGTACGGGCCGGTGCCGAAGTCGTAGACCAGCCCGTATTCGAGCATCGGGCCGCGGTCCGCCGAGAGCTGCGCGAGCTGCGGGATGTTCACGACGAACCGCGCGGCTTCGGCGAGGAGGAGGAGCGTCGCGAGGAAGCCGGTGATGGCGAGGGCGTCGGTCCAGGGTGAGGCGCTGATGCCGGAGGTCGCGTGGCGGCGCCGGATCCGGGCGGCGCCGAGGACCAGGTCGGCGGTTTCGGCGGGCGACGGGCGGTTCCGGCCGGGCCGCGCCGTGGACATCAGGACGCTCAGCATCTCCGGGCCGTGGGCCTCGCGGTGGGCGGCCGGGTACAGGGCCAGCAGGCGCCGGTAGCGGTCTTCGAGCGTGCTCAACGGAGCCCCCTCGGGGAGAGGGCGACGAAGGCCGGGGCGGTGCCGCCGCCGGGGAGGCGGAAGGCGGCGAGGCGGCGGGCGGCGGCCTCGGTGCGCCGGCGCAGCGCCTCGACCTCGGCGGCGAGGGCGGCGGCGCCGTCGTCGGTGAGCCGGTAGTAGCGGCGCAGCCGGCCGTCGACGACCTCTTCGCGGTCGGGCGCGATGAGGTGCTCGGACTGGAGCCGGTCGAGCGCGGCGTAGAGGGTGCCGGCGCGCAGCCGGGTGCGTCCGTCGGAGATCCGCTCGACGTCGGCGATGATCCCGTAGCCGTGCTGCGCGCCGTCCGCCAGGGCGGTGAGGATCAGGAACGTCGGTTCCTGCATCGGCTTGCTCATGCGATCTTTATATACCGATGATCTGACTATGACAAGATCGCCGCATCCACGGCTTGGGTTTGCCGCCCCGTACGCTTGGTAGCGATCCATCACACGGCGTGACGATCCGGGGGACGGCTGTGACGCAGGCGAGGGGCGAACGCGCGCGCTACTGGCGCGACCGGCTGCTCGTGTCCGTGCGCGGGCGCGCGACGGTCATCACCGTCGCGGTCACGGCGCTGTTCCTGACCGTGATCCTCGTGCTCGGCATGCTCCTCGTCCGCGACTGGCTGGAGTCCGGCCAGGCGGCCAAGGCCGAGCGCACCGCGGAGCGGATCGCGTTCGACATCGTCCAGGGCCGGATCACCGGGCGGTTGAGCACCCGGCCCGGCGAGTCCGGCATGGCGCAGATCGTCAGCGCGGACGGCACGCGGGTGCTCGCGGCGACGCCGCAGGCCCGCGGCAAGCCGCCGTTCGCGTCCGCGGGCCTGTCCAGCGGGGACCTGCTCGTCGACCACCGCACCTGCCCCCGCTCCATCCCCGGCTGCGCGTGGGTCTTCGGCCTGCGGATGCGCACGTCGCCGTGGGGGGCGGGCGTGATGGTCGTCGCGGCCGAGCCGCTGCCGAGCCTGCTGAACGTGTGGGGGCTGCCGCTGACGCTCGCGTTCCTCCTGCTGGCGCTGCTGTCGCTCGTCACCTGGTGGACGTGGCACACGATCGGCCGCGCCTTCGCGCCGATCGACCGGATCCGCGCCGAGCTCGCCGACCTCGACGCCCGCGACCTGCGGCAGCGCGTGTTCGTCCCGCGCACGCACGGCGAGATCCAGGCGCTGGGCGAGACCGTCAACGCGACGCTGGAGCGGCTGGAGGAGGCGACCGACCGGGAGCGCCGGTTCGTCTCCGACGCCTCGCACGACCTGCGCAACCCGATCGCCGGCCTCCATCTGCAGCTGGAGATGGCGCTGGACGAGGTGGACGAGGAGACCCGGCCGCTGATCGACTCGGCGCTGCGCGACGCCGAGCGGCTCAACGACATCGTGATCGACCTGCTGGAGCTGTCCCGGCTGGACTCGCGGGTGCCGCAGCCGGTGGAGCCGGTCGACCTCGCCGAGACGGCCCGCCGCGAGGTGGACCGGCGCGGCGACGGCGTGCGGATCACGGCCCGGCTGGAGCCCGGCGTCGTCGTCCGGGCGAACCCGGTGCGGATCGCGCGGGTGCTCGGCAACCTGCTGAGCAACGCCGAGCGGCACGCCGAGTCGAACGTCGAGGTGACGGTCCGGCGCGACGGCGCGATGGCGCTGCTCTCGGTCGAGGACGACGGCCATGGCATCGCCCCCGACCAGCGCGAACGCGTCTTCGAGCGGTTCGCCCGGCTCAGCGAGTCGCGCGAGCGCGACCCGCAGGGGACGGGCCTCGGGCTGCCGATCGCCCGCGAGATCGCCGAGATCTACGGCGGCTCCCTCACCATCGCCGACAGCGACCGCGGCGCGCGGTTCGTCATGTGCCTCCCTCTCGCCGCGGACGGCGGATCGCGTCGATGACGCTGGACAGGCCGTCGGCGCCGTGCCCGGCGTCGACGGCGCGCCGGAACAGGTCGCGCAGGGCGAGCGGCCCGGCGTCGTCGATGCCCGCCTCGCGGCTCGCCTCGACGACGTGGTCGGCGCCCACGGCCTGCATGCGCAGGCTGTTGGCGCCGCCCGGGAAGGTGCCCGCGTCGATCTCCTCGGTGAGGATGCGCAGGAAGCCCATCGGGCCGTCGCCGGTCAGGGCCTCCAGCGTCCCGGACGCGAACGGCCGGAACTGCTGCGCGGACACCCCGGCGGTGCCGAGCAGCGCCACCGCGTGCATGTACGAGACGAGCGTGGACCAGAACAGGTACAGCTGCGACTGGTAGTAGAGCATCGACAAGCCCGGGTCGGTGCCGACGAAGGTGGTGTCGCCCAGCCCGGCGAGGGTGGCGCGGTGCCGGTCGAGGACCGCCTCGGGCCCGCTGTAGAAGACGTACGAGCCGGGCTGGCCGATGCCGGGCGGGGGCACCATCACGCCGCCGGTCAGCAGGTCGGCGCCGTGGTCGCGGGCCCAGTCGCCGGCGCGGCGCAGCTCGTCGGGGCTGCCGGAGCTGAGGTTGACCAGGACGCGGCCCTTGACGTCGGCGTCGCCGATGGAGTCGTACATGGCCTGGTAGTCGGTCTGGCTGATGACGACCAGTTCGGACGCTGCGAGCGCGTCGGCCATGGTGGCGGCGAGGGTCGCGCCCTGTTCGACCAGAGGGGCGGCCTTGGACGCGGTGCGGTTCCACACCGTGGTCGGGTGCCCGTTGGCGAGGAACGTCCGCGCCATGGTCGCGCCCATGGGGCCTAGGCCGATGACGGTGACCGGCGATGTCATGTGGATCTCCTTAGAGCGTTGTTGTGCGGCCTCCAAGGTGGCTTCGGGCGCTACGGAACGGCCACGGGTCCGTCAGTAGCGCTCGTTACGCTGGCGGTATGCGTTTTGGGGTGCTTGGCCCGCTTACGGGGTGGACGTCCGGCGGGACGCCGGTCCGCGTGCCCGAGGCCAAGGTCCGGACGCTGCTCGCCGCGCTGCTCGTGGAGCCGGGACGGCCCGTCCCGGTGGACCGGCTGATCGACGCGCTGTGGGGCGACCGGCCGCCCCGCAACCCGGTCGGAACGCTCCAAGCCCGGATCTCGCAGCTGCGCCGCGTCCTGGAGGACGCCGAACCCGGCGGGCGGGCGCTGGTCGTCGCGCGCCCGCCCGGGTACGCGCTCGACGTGCCGCCGGACGCCGTGGACGCGGGCGAGTTCGCGGCGCTGCTCGTCCGGGCGGGTCAGGCCGCTGATCCCGTGGCCAAGGCGCACCTGCTGGGCGCCGCGCTGGCGCTGTGGCGCGGGCCGGCGTTCGCCGGATTCACCGAGGTGCCGTCCGCCGCGGCCCCGTTCGCCGAGGCCGTGGCGGCCGGGCTGGAGGAGCGCCGGCTTGCCGCGCTCGAAGAGCACGCCGAGGCGCGGATCGAACTGGGCGAGCACGCGGCGGTCGCCGCCGAGCTGGCCGCCGCGGTCGCGGAGCACCCGCTCCGGGAGCGGCTGCGCGCCGCGCACCTACGTGCCCTCTACCGTGCCGGACGGCAGGGCGAGGCGCTCGCCGGCTACCACGACCTGCGGGAACGGCTCGCCGCCGAACTCGGCGTCGAGCCCGGCCCCGAGCTGACCGGCCTCTACCAGTCGATGCTGGAGCAGGGCCCGGCCGAGACCGAGACCCCGCGCACGGCACCGCGGCTGCCCGCCGCGCTCGGTGAGCTGATCGGCCGCGGACGCGAGGTCGAGCAGGCCCGCGCGCTGCTGGCCGCGCACCGCCTGGTGACGCTCACCGGGACCGGAGGCGTCGGGAAGACGCGGCTGGCGCTGGAGACGGCGGCCCGGTCCGCCGCCGTCCATCCCGGCGGCGTCTGGTTCGTCGAGCTGGCGGCGGGCCGCCCGGCGACGTCCGCCGAGGTCGCCCGGCGGATCGGGCACGTCCTCGGGCTGCGCGACGAGGCCGCGCCGGACGGCTCCGGCGGGCCCTCCGGCGCCGTCGAGCGCGTCGGCGAGGCGCTGCGCGGGCGGCGGGCGCTGCTCGTCCTGGACAACTGCGAGCACGTGGTGGAGCAGGTCGCGGAGCTGGCCGGGCGGCTGCTCGCCGCCGCGCCCGGCCTGCGCGTCCTCGCGACGTCGCGCGAGCCGCTCGGCCTGCCGGGCGAGCGGCTGCTGATCGTCCCGCCGCTGGACCTGCCCGGCCGGGAGAGCGCGCCGGACGCGCTGCTGGAGTCCGGCGCCGTCCGGCTGTTCGCGGCGCGGGCGTCGGCGGCGGACCCGGACTTCGCACTGGACGCGGCGTCCGCGCCGTGGGTCGCCTCGGTCTGTCGGCGGCTGGACGGCGTCCCGCTCGCGCTGGAGCTGGCGGCGACGCGCGTCCGGGCTTTCGGGGTGCGGGAGCTGGCGGCGCGGCTGGACGACCGGTTCCGGGTGCTGGCGGGCGGCCGGCGCGGCGGCCCGGAGCGGCAGCGGACGCTCCGCGCGGTGATCGACTGGAGCTGGGGCCTGCTCGGTGAGGAGGAGCGGGCGGTGCTGCGGCGCCTCGCCGTCCACGCGGGCGGCTGCACCCTCGCGGCGGCGGAGGAGGTCTGCGGCGCGGACGCCGGGGTGCTGGCGCGGCTCGTGGACCGCTCGCTCGTTGTGCGCGCGCGGGACGGCCGCTACCGCCTTCTGGAGTCGGTCGCCGCATACGGGCTGGAACGGCTGCGCGAGGCGGACGAGGAGGCCGCGCTACGGCGGAGCCATGTCCGGTACTACACCGGCCTTGCGCAGCAGGCGGCCGAGGCACTGCGCGGGCCTGAGCAGTGCGCATGGCTGGAGCGGCTCGACCAGGAGGGCGCGAACCTGCTGGCCGCCCTCGACCACGGGGCGGGGCTCCCGCTGGCGAACGCGCTGGGCTGGTACTGGTACCTGCGCGGACGGTTCAGCGAGGCGCAATGCGCCTTCAAGGAAGCGCTGGAGGCGTCCGCTACGGCGGAGCCGGGGCGCATCGAGGCCGAGACGTGGCTCGCGGGTTTCACCATGCTGGCGGGCGAGACCACCGATTCCGAGCGGCTGCGCGTCACCGCCCTTGAGCGCTACAAGGACACGGACTCGTTCGCCTATGCGCGGGCTGAGTGGTTCCTCAGCCACGCCCACTGGGCGTACGGCGACATCGGCGCGAACCAGTCGCGCGTAGAGCACGCCCTGGCGGTGTTCCGCGCGCGCGCCGATCCCTGGTACACGGCCGCCGCGCTGGCGACGCGCGCCAAGTTCGCGATCGTCCACGGCGGCCTGGCGGCCATGGAACGCGACGGCGGCGAGAGCATGGACCTCTTCACGTCCCTGGGCGACGCCTGGGGACGGCTGGAGGCGACCGACGCGCTCAGCCGCCGCGCCGAGATCACCGGCGACTACGCGGCGGCCGCCGCCCACCACCGCGAGGGCCTGCGGCTCGCCGAAGATCTCGGGATGTGGCCCGAGGTGTCGTTCCGCACGTCCGGGCTCGGCCGCGTCGCGCTGCTGACCGGCGCCCTCGACGAGGCCCGCGACCTGCATGAACGCGCCCTGGAGATCGCCACGCGGCAGGCCGCGCGGTCCGCCGAGGAGTTCGCCGAGGTCGGGCTCGGGCTGGTCGCGCGGGCGCGCGGCGACCTCGGCGCCGCCGAGCGGCACCTGCGCGCCCCGCTCGGCTGGCTGCGCGGCATCGGCGGGACGGCCGGGATCGCGTTCCTGCACGCCCAGCTCGGCTACGTCGCGGAACTGCGCGGCGACGCCGGGGCCGCCCTCGCCCTCCAGCTGGACGGGCTCGCCGGTGCCCGCGCCACCGGCGACCCGCGCGCCGTCGCGCTCGCGCTCGAAGGGGTGGCGGGCGCGCGCTCCCTCGCGGGCCAGCACACCGAGGACGCCGAGCACGCCGAGGCGGCCCGGCTCCTCGGCGAGGCCGCCGCGCTGCGCGCGTCCGCCGGGGCACCCCTCCCCGAGGCCGAAATGGGTGATATCAACCGAGCTGCCGGGAGGATCACGGCGGCGCTCGGCGTTGCCCTGTTCAGGAGCGAGTTCGAGCACGGCCGCGCGCGCGTGCCGACGGAAGGAGCACCATGACCGAGGACCTCGGGTACGGCTGGCAGAGCGACCTGCTGGACCTGCCCGCCTACCTCGAGCGGATCGGCTACGACGGCGCTCCGCGACCGGACGCCGCCACGTTGCGCGCCCTGCACCGCGCGCACGTCACCGCGATCCCGTTCGAGAACCTGGAGATCATGCTCGGCCGGCCCGTCGACCTGGACCTCGCGACCGTGCAGGGCAAGCTCGTCGGCCGGCCGCGCGGCGGGTACTGCTTCGAGCACAACCGGCTGTTCGCCGCCGTGCTGGAGAAGATCGGCTTCGAGGTCGTCGCGCTGGTCGGCCGGGTGTTCATGGGCGCGGAGCGGATGCGCCCGACCACGCACGCGCTGCTGCACGTCCGGACGCCCGGCCAGGATCCGGACGAGCCCGCGCTGCTGTGCGACGTCGGGTTCGGCGGCGGCCCGTTCGAGCCGCTGGAGATCCCCGGCGGCGCGGACGTCGAGCAGGACGGCTGGGGCTTCCGCCTCCAGCCGGCCCGCACCGCGCCGGCGCTGCGGCCCGGCGCGCCGGTGTGGGAGATGCACCAGCGCGGCCCCGACGGCTGGATGCGGCGGCACTCGTTCGCCCTGAACGAGGCGTACCGGGTCGACTTCGACACGCTGAACTACCACGTGTCCACGAACCCGCGGTCGCCGTTCACGGCCCGGCCGTTCGTCCAGCGCTTCTCCCCCGAGGCGCACCTCGTGCTGGACGGGACGGCGCTGACCGTCAACCGCCCGTCCGGGGCGAGCGAGACGCGCACCGTGGCGCCGGTGCGGCTCCCGGACGTCCTCGCCGGGGAGTTCGGCATCGTCCTGGAGGGCGACGACGCGCCCCGGCTCGTCAAGGCGGTGGACGGATTGAATCTAGACGTGTAGTGTCCAGGTTATGCGGATCAGCGAGGGGGTCGAGTGGGCGGCGCACTGCCTGCTGCTGCTCGACTGGATGGACGAGGACCGGCCCGTGCCGACGGCACGGCTCGCGGCCGGCTTCGAACTCCCCCCGCCCTACCTGAACAAGCAGCTCCAGGCCCTGGTCAAGGCCGGGCTCGTGACCTCGACGCCGGGCGCGCGCGGCGGCTTCCGCCTCGCGCGCCCGCTGGCGAAGATCACCATGATGGACGTGGTGACCGCCATCGAGGGCCCGGAGGAGGCCTTCCAGTGCACCGAGATCCGGCGCCGCGGCGTCGGCGAGGGCACCCCCGAGTCCGTCCTGCGGCGGCCCTGCGCGGTCAGCACCGCCATGCGCAAGGCGGAGCTCGCCTGGCGCCGGGCGCTGGCCGAGCAGACGCTCGCCGACGTCAGCGCGACGGTGAAGCGCGGGGTGCCGCGGATCGAGGAGAACGTGCGGGCCTGGTACGCGCGCACCTGACCACCTGACCACCCGACCCGGCGCCGGGGCCGTCCCGACCGCCGCGCGCCAAAATCTGGATATCTCCCATCTTGGAAAGGGAAACATCATGCAGGCACGGATGACCGGACTCCCCGCGATCGCCCCCGACGCCTACAAGGCCCTGCTGAACCTGGAGGGCGTGCTGGCCAAGAGCAGCGTCCCGAAGAGCACGCTCGAACTGGTCCGGCTCCGCGCCAGCCAGATCAACGGCTGCGGCTTCTGCGCCGACATGCACGCCTACGACGCCAAGAAGGCGGGCGAGACCGACGAGCGCCTCTGGTCGGTCGCGACCTGGCGCGAGGCGCCGTACTTCACCGACGAGGAGCGCGCCGCGCTCGCCCTCACCGAGGCCGCCACCCGCCTCGCCGACAACCCGGCGGGCGTCCCCGACGACGTCTGGGACGAGGCCGCCGACAACTACGACGAGGAGGGCCTGCTCTCGCTCATCATGTGCATCGCCGCGATCAACGCGTGGAACCGCATCAACGTGACGACCCGGCAGATCGCGGGCGGGATGCGCGGCTGAGGGCACGCGGACCGGTCGGGTGACGGATGCCCGGCCGGTCCGCCGTCTCCTAGCGTCGGCGGCGACGAGAGGAGACCGGCATGAGCAGGCAGAACGCGGTCGAGAGCTGGATAGCGGAGGCGGCGCGCCCGGTCGCCGCGGGACCGGCGGACGGGCCGCTCGGCGACCTGGAACCGCTGCGGGACGCGGCGCGCGCCGCGCGGGTCGCGGGCCTCGGCGCGGCGACGCGCGGCGCCCGCGAGCTGTTCGTGCTGCAGGACCGCGTCCTGCGGTTCCTGGTCGGCGAGCTGGGGTTCAGGACGCTCGCCCTGGAGGAGGACTGGACGAGCGGCCTGCGCCTCGACGCGTACGTCCGGACGGGCGAGGGCGACCCGCGCGCGTTGCTGTCGGACGCGTGGCTGCCCTGGCGGACCGAGGAGGTGCTCGACGCGCTGCTCTGGATCCGGCGGTTCAACGAGCGGCATCCGGACGATCCGGTCCGGGTGTTCGGGCTGGACTTCACCGCGGTCCGGGCGTCGGCGTACGACCTGGTCATCGAGCACGTCCGGCGGGCGGCGCCGGACCGGGCCGGCGAGATCGAGCGGCTCTACGCGCCGCTGCGGCCGGGCGGCGACATCGACGAGCACGTCGGACGGCTGCGCCGCCAGCCCGTCAAGCAGCCCTTCACCGACCGGGCCGAGCAGGCATATGCGCTGGTCAAGGCGGTCTCCGGCGACGATCTAGCGGTGCACGCGGCGCGCGCCGTCGTCGACTTCCACCGCTTCCACGCCCTGCCGCCCGAGGAGATCATCCCGTTCAGCGAGCGGCGCATGGCGGCCAACCTGCTCTGGTGGCACGAGCGGACCGGCTCCAAGATCGTCTACTGGGGCGGCATCGCGCACGCGGCGAGCGGCGAGCGGGTGACCAGCGCGACCGCCACGCGCACCAACACGGGCGGACACCTGCGCGAGGCCCTCGGCGACGGCTACCTGGCGGTGGGCCTGACGTTCGACCACGGCGCGGTGCACGGCGGCGTCCCTGTCCCGCCGCCGCCCGCCGCGTTCGGCGACGCCGTCCTCGGCCGGACGGGTCCGCCGCACTACCTGCTCGACCTGCGCGGACGGCACCCGGCCGAGGTCGCCGCCTGGCTCGCGGCGCCGGCGCCGATCCGGGTGATCGGCCCCGGCTACCGCCCCGAGGACGACCCGGAACACCGGATGCCCGGCTCGTCCCCCGGCGCCCTGCTCGACGTCGTGATCCACTCCCAGCAGGTCACGCCGGCCCGCCCCCTCCGTTGACTTGCGGCGTGTCGGCCTTAAGAGAGCTCGTTTAAGGCCGACACGCCGCAAGTGAACGAGCGTTCAGGTGAGGTCGAGGCGGGCGAGCTCGCCGCGGGACGCGACGCCGAGCTTCGGATACGCCTTGTAGAGGTGGTAGCCGACGGTGCGGGGGCTGAGGAACAGCTGCGCGCCGATCTCCCGGTTGCTGAGCCCGGCCGCGGCGAGCCGGACGGCCTGCAGCTCCTGCGGCGTGAGCCGGGCGGCGAGGTCGTCGCCGCCCGCGCCCGCGCCGGCGGCCAGGCTCTCGCCCGCGGCGCGCAGCTCGGCGCGGGCGCGCTCCGCCCACGGCGCCGCGCCGAGCCGCTCGAACGCCTCCAGCGCCGAGTGCAGCTGCGCGCGGGCGTCGTTGCGGCGCCGCGCGCGCCGCAGCCACTCGCCGTACAGCAGCTCGGTGCGGGCCCGCTCGAACGGGGTGCCGCCCTTGCGGTGCACCTCGACGGCCTGCGCGAACGCCGCGCCCGCCGCGTCGTCCGCCGCGTCGTCCGCGGCGAGCAGGGCGGTGCAGCGCAGCGCGACCGCCTCCGCCCACGGCCACCCGATCTGCCCGGCCCAGTCCGCGTACCAGCCGGCGGCGTCCCGGCCGAGCTCCGGACGGCCCGCCCGCACGGCGGCCTCGACGAGATCGGGCAGGCTCGCGATCGCGCCCAGCCGGTTCGGCCCGGCGACGACGTCCGACAGCCGCGACAGCGCGGCCTCATGGCGGCCGTGGCCCAGGTCGAGCAGCGCGCGCGCCGCCGCCGCGTGGACGCTGCTCGGCGGGACGCCGCGGGACAGCGCCTCCTCGGTCTGCTCCGTGCAGGTCTCCTCGTCGCCCTCGATCGCGGCGAGGAGCGCGAGGACGGTCGCGAGGTACACGCGGATGCGGTGCTGCCCGGTGTCGGCGGCGATCCGCAGGCCCTCCGCGGCGGCGGTCCGCGCGTCCCGGTGGTGGCCGAGCATCAGCTGCGCCCGCGACCGGATCATCAGGACGGACGCCAGCAGCCCGATCGCGCCCTGCGCCCGGTACCGGCGCTCCAGCTCGGCGGCCGCCTCCGCGGCGCCCTCGAAGTCGCCGATCATGATGTGCCACATGCCGGCGCGGACCCGGTCGCGCGGCCCGTAGCAGAGCGTCATCGCGTCCATCAGCTCGCGCAGCGCGGCGAGGCTCGCGGTGAGGTCGGCGGGCGGGGCGAGCGGGTTCTGCCCGGCGAACACCCGCGCCAGCGCGCGCAGGTGCGCCGCGTTCGGCAGGTCCAGCTCGGTGCCGCGCGCGGCGATGGCGTCCACGGAGGCGAAGTCCCCGGCGTTCGCGGCGGCGCCCGCGGCCTGGAAGAACAGGTACCCGGACGTCGCCGGATCGAGGCCGGCGACGGACGCGGCGGTCTCGGCGAACATCCGCGACGCCTCCTTCGTCCGGTCCTGCTCGTCGGCGAGGGACGCGCGGATCAGCGTGAGGTCGGCGCGCGCGATCGGGTCGGCCAGGTCGGGTTCGGCGCGGGCGGCGAGCTCGGCGGCGCGGTCCGGCATCCCTGCGAACGCGTACGCGCGCGCGGCGGCGGCCAGTCTCCGCCCGCGCGCCCCCGGGTCGGGGCTCAGCGCGGCCGCCGACTCGTACATCGCGGCAGCCGACGCGTCGCCGCCGGTCTCCCGCTCGGCGCTCGCGGTCGACTCAAGGACGTCCGCGACGGACTCGTCCGGCCCGGCCGCCGACCGCGCCAGGTGCCAGGCGTGGTGGCAGCGGTCGCCGCGCTCCCGGTAGGTCTCGGCGAGCGCCCGGTGCGCGTCGAGCCGCAGGCTCAGGGGTGCGTCGCCGTACGCGGCGGTGCGGACGAGCGGGTGCCGCACCTCCAGCCGGCCGTCCGCGGTGGAGCGCAGCAGGCCGCGGCGCTCGGCCGGCTCCAGGTCGCCGACGGACGCGCCGAGCCGCTCCGCCGCCCCGGTGATCGTGCCGATCCCGGCGGCGTCGTCCGCCGCGACCAGCAGGACCAGCGTCCGCGACGGCTCCGGCAGCTCGGCGATCCGCCCGGCGTACGACCGGTGGATCCGCTCGTAGGCCGACGACGCGTCGTGCGGCTGCGTCCGCAGCCCGGGCAGTTCGAGGAGCACGAGCGGGTTGCCCATCGCCGCCGCGAGGACCTCGTGGTGGGCGTGCCGCGGCAGCTCGGCGGCGTGCCGGGCGAGCAGTTCGGTGGCGGCGGCCCTGTCCAGCCCGCGCAGCCGCATCTCGGGCAGGCCCGGCACGGGGAACTCCGGCGCGTCCGGGTCGCGGGCCGCGAACAACAGCGCGACGGGCTCGGCCTCCAACCGGCGCGCGGCGAACAACAGCGCCTCCACGGACGGGCCGTCCAGCCATTGCGCGTCATCGACCACGCAGAGCAGTGGCCTCTCTTCCGCGAGGTCCGCCAGAAGGGTCAGGACGGCCAGCCCCACGAGGAACCGGTCTCCGCCGTCCGACTCTTGGCGAGCGCCCATGTTGAAGGCGTTGCGCAGGGCCCGCGCCTGTGCGTCGGGCAGCGAATCGATGCGGTCCAGATGCCTGCCCAGAAGCATGTGGAGACCCGCATACGGCATGCCGCTCTCGTACTCGACGCCCGTACCGCGCAGCACCCGCATGCCGGACGCCTCCGCAGCGGCGTGGTCGAGAAGCGCGGTCTTGCCTATGCCCGCCTCACCGCGCAGTACGAGCGTCCTACCGCGCCCCTCACGGACCTGGCCGAGAAGCCGGTCGATCGTGGCCAGTTCCCCGTCCCGCCCGTACAACATGCGTTCACCCTAGGCGTTTAGCCGCGATGCTCCCGAGCAGGGGGAAACACATGGCCGAACACAAGCGCGACGAGGACAAGCCGCTCGCCGACCGCCGCGCCGAAGCGGGCGCGCCGCAGGAGAACGACGACGACTTCGCCGAAGAGCACACGCCCAGCAAGACCGACCCCCCGAACGCCGAAGCCGAGGCGCCCGGCGGCGAGGACGAGGGCTACCGCCCGCAGACCCAGGCCCCCTGACGGGCCCTCCGGCCGGTCATTCCTTGTCGTCGCCGTGGTCGGAGCCGGCCGTGACCCCGGCGACGTCCGCCATCTCGCTCAGGACCGCCGTCAGGTCGGCGACCGAGCCCGGCCCCTCCAGCAGCAGCGTCACCACCGCGTTCCACGGGCCGCGCCGCCCGGTCGCCTCGTCCCGGTCCCGGCGCTCGTCGCGGCCGCGGTCGGAGTCGTCCGGCAGGAACTCGCGCTCGACGTTCACCTCCAGCACCGCGAACCCGCGCTGCGTGCACTCCACCAGCACCCGCCGCAGCGCGCCCCGCCCGTCCCGGTAGACGAGCCGGAGCCGCGTCACCCCGGCGGGCCGGAACCGCTCCAGCGGCAGGAACCGCGCCAGCGCGCTCAACCCGTACACCACCAGGAAATGCCCGCACGTCACCGCCACCGCCAGCAGCCACAGGCCGCCGCCCGCCGCCATCCCGACCGCCGCCGTCACCCACACCACCGCCGCGGTCGTCAGCCCGCGCACCGCGTCCCGCCGGACGAAGATCAGCCCGCCGCCGATGAAGCCGATGCCGGACACGATCTGCGCCGCCACCCGCGACGGGTCGAACGACACCGGCCCCGGCGCGTGCTGGAACCCGTACTTGCTGACCAGCATGAACAGCGCCGCGCCCACACCGACCAGGGTGTGCGTGCGCAGGCCCGCGCTCTTGTTGCGCAGCCCCCGCTCCAGGCCGATGCACGCCGACAGCACCAGCGCGAGCAGCAGCTCGCCGATCTGCAGCAGCCCTTGGCCCGGCGAAAGCTCCAGCACCTTCCGTCCCTACCCGTCCGTCCGCCCCGGGAAAGCCGCACGCCGAGGCCGCCCCAGGACGCGCCCGGGGCGGCCTCGGCGCCCGTCGTCTAGTCCGGGTGCGGGGGCTGCTGGTCCGGCGGTGTCCCGCCGCCCTTGCCGCCGCCCTTTTTCCCCTTGTCGGTGCCGTGCGCGTGGCCCTTCGCCCGCGTCGCCTTCGGGTCGGTCGCCTCCGGCGCCGGCTCCTCGGTCACGGCGGTCCGCCCGGACCGCCTCATCTCGGGCTGCTGCGGGTTCGGCATGATCCCTCCTATGCGCTGGACGGCTCGGGGCGAAGCGGGTCGTGGCCCACGGTCATCAGCTCGTGCCGCCACCGCTCGTTGCTCGCGCCGTCCGGCGGCGGGGCGTCCAGATGCTCCTCTACGTAGTCCACGACCTGGCGCATCACGTCGGCGTCGCCGTCGGTGAGGTCGACCTTCCGCTTGCGCAGCAGGTCCACCACGTGTGTGCCGAGCTCGGAGAGGCCGGTTTCCGGATCGGCCGGGAACGCCTCCTCGCCCGAGGCGTCCGTGAGCAGCCAGGTGCGCAGCTCGTCGGACGTCATGTTGACGAGCCGGTGGAAGTCCTCCCAGGCCAGCTCCGCCTCGGCCGGTATGCGATCGTTCATGGGGTCCGCCCTACCCGGTGTCGGCCGTCCCATTCGTCCCACCTGACGCGCGCCCCGCATCGCCCGTCAGAGCGTCCCGCTCCGCCCGTCAGAGCGTCCCGCTCCGCCCGTTAGAGCGCCCCCCGCGCGGGGAACACGCCCGGGATGGACCACACCCGCGCCCCCGTTCTGGAAGCCCTCGCCGCCTACCACCGCGAAGGCCAGGTCCCGTTCACCCCGCCCGGCCACAAGCAGGGCCGCGGCGCCGACCCGCGCGCCCGCGAGATCCTCGGCGACGCGGTGTACCGGTCGGACCTCCTCGCGATCTCCGGGCTGGACGACCGCATGTCCGGCAACAAGGTGCTGGAGCACGCGCAGGAGCTGATGGCGGACGCCGTGCACGCCGACCGGACGTTCTTCTCCACCTGCGGCAGCTCCCTGTCGGTCAAGAGCGCGATGCTGTCGGTCGCCGGTCCGCACGAGAAACTGCTGGTCGGACGGGACGTGCACAAGTCCGTGGTGTCCGGGCTGATCCTGTCGGGCGTCCGGCCGATCTGGGTGGAGCCGTCGTGGGACGCCGAACGCCACCTGGCCCACCCGCCGTCCCCCGAGGCGTACGCGGCCCGGTTCGACGAGCACCCCGACGCGCGCGGCGCCCTCGTCACCAGCCCCACCCCGTACGGGAGCTGCGCGTACCTGTCCGCCATCGCCGAGGAATGCCACAAGCGGGACAAGCCGCTGATCGTCGACGAGGCGTGGGGTGCGCACCTGCCGTTCCACCCCGACCTGCCGACCTGGGCCATGGACTCCGGCGCCGACGTGTGCGTGACCAGCGTCCACAAGATGGGCGCCGGCCTCGAACAGGGCTCGGTGTTCCACCTCCAGGGCTCCCTCGTCGACCCCGACGTCCTCAAGGCCCGCGAGGACCTGCTCGGCACGACCAGCCCGTCCGTCCTGCTCTACGCGGGCCTCGACGGGTGGCGCCAGCAGATGGTCGAGCACGGGCACGAGCTGCTCGGCAACGCGCTCGACCTCGCCGCCCGCGCCCGCGCAGAGCTCGCCGGCATGGGCTTCGACGTGCAGGGACGCGACGAGTTCACCGGCCCCGGCCGCGCCCGCGACCTCGACCCGCTCCCGATCGTCATCGACCTCGCCGGCCTCGGCACCAGCGGCTACCGCGCCGCCGACTGGCTGCGCGAACACCACCGCGTCAACATGCACCTCGCCGACCACCGCCGGATCAGCGCCCAGCTCACCTTCGCCGACGACGAGGACACCGTCGGGCGGCTGCTCACCGCGTTCCGCGACCTGCGCGCGAACCTCGGCTCGCTCACCGGCGTCCCGGAGGTGCACGTCCCGGCGCCGTCCGAGCTGCGCCTCGAACTGGTCGTGCTGCCCCGCGACGCGTTCTTCGGCCCCGCCGAGCAGGTCCCCGCGGACGCGGCCGCCGGCCGCATCTCCGCCGAGATGATCACCCCGTACCCGCCGGGCATCCCGGCCGTCCTGCCCGGCGAGCGGATCACCGCCCCCGTCGTCGACTACCTGCGCAGCGGCGTCGACGCGGGAATGGTCATCCCCGACGCCGCCGACCCGTCGGTGAAGAGCGTCCGGGTGTTCATCGAACGCTGATGTAGTCCTCCAGCCGCCCGACGGCGAAACCGCGCTTCTCGATCTGCTTGAGGAGATGGGCGAACATCTGCGTCATCGTCTCGCCCTTGAGCTGCTTCGGGCCGCGGAAATGCGCGAGCAGGATGTCGCCCGGATGCAGTTCCTTCTTCGGGTCGTCGTACTGGAAGTCGTGGATCTGCATCGACGCGCGCCACATCACGATGCCGCTGATGCCGCACTCCCGCGCGGCCTCCTGCGTCGCCGAGTTCCACCGGCCGAACGGCGGCCTGAGCAGCGTCGGCGCCGTCCCGTACTGCTCGGTGAGCGCGTCCCGGTCGCCGCAGATCTCGTGCTTCTGCCCCTCCGGGCCGAGCGTCGGCAGCACCGGATGGGTGATCGTGTGGTCCTGGATCCGGTTGCCGAGCTCCTGGAGCGGCTTGAAGTACCCGTAGTCGTCCTGGATGTCGTCCTTGGTGAGGAACATCGTCACGGGCACCTTCAGCTCGCGCAGCATCGTGACGAACTTCGGGTCCTTCTCCTGCCCGTCGTCGAGCGTCACGAAAACGACCCGGCCCTTGGTCGGGACGCTTTCGAAGACCTTCGCCGGGCCCTTCCTGGAGAGCTTGAGCGGCTTGTCGACCGGCGCCGCGGGCGCCGGCGCGAGCGGTTTCAGCCCCCATTTCCGCCAAACCGCCGCAGTGTCCGGTTCATGCCGGACCTCCGGCGCCGCTGGACCGGCCGGACCGGCCGGCGCTCCCGCCTTCGGCTTCTCCGCCGCCGACCGCTGGCATCCCGCGAGCGCGACCGCGAGGACCGCGGCCCCCGCGACGACACGGACAGACCGCCCCCAAAAGTCCCCCATGCCGCAGAACTTACCGCCTGCCCCATCGGTCCATTCGGCGACCCCCGGTCCCGATCCGCCCCACCCCCGACCGGTTCAGGCCACAACCCGCCCCGAAGTCCGGGAACCAAAGCGAACGTCCCGCCCCCTGCGGCGGGCGAGACCCCCCGACTGACAGCCGGCGTAGCCTGTTCGCATGGCGAATGCGCAGCGGCCTCCGCGCGGCTTGAGTCCAGCGATTCGCAACGAGATCAGAAGCAATCCCGCCACTTTCATCGTCGGCGTCCCGGCGACGGTCGCCGGAGTGCTGGCCCTCTCGCTCGGGCGGCTGCTGATAATGCTGCTGTTCGCCATTCTCGTGGTCGTTTGGCTGCTCCCGCTGCATCCCGGTCTGCGCCAGCGGAAGAAGTTGAGGTTCGCACTCCCTGGAGCCTTGACCGTGGCGCTCGCCGCCGGCGTCGCCGTGTTCGTCATCCTGAACCGCCCGGCACATCTCGCTTTCAAGAAGACGGAAGGCCCCGTACCGCCCTGCGCCGCGTTCAAGGGGACCGGCACCATTCCCGATGGCAAGAAACTTCTGGTGTTCGACCGAGAAGTCACCTCCAGCGGGCTTCCCATCGAGTCCGGTGGTTACTACTTCGACGGCTTCGCCACCCCCACCGACGACGGGTGGTTCATCGACGACGTCGAGATAGGCAGAGACGCCACCTACGATTTCCATGCCGAGGTGACGGCCGTGCTCGGCGACGCCGAAAAGGCTGAGGGATACAGCGCCGAGCATCCCAGTCCGCAGTCTCGGCTGAACCTGCCCCTCCCTGCCTTCGCCTCGGACGGCAAGACTTCGATCAGGGTGCACCGCAACAAAGCGAAAGGTGGATGCTGACCTGCCGCGCACTCTCGCCCTGTGTGAGCGATCAGGCGACTCAAGTCAGCCGCCGGCGTTCATGGGGCCGGCGGGCAGGCCGAAGCGGACCGGGACACCGGGTGAGTACAGGACGCTCACCGGTTCGGACGTGGGGGCCGGAAGACCTGCCGCCGTCACCAGGTCGTCATCGCATTTCAGCAGTTCGGCGCGGTGCAGCGGCCAGCGGGGATGGGAGTTGCGGAGGTACAGCGTGCGGCCGAAAGCGGCGTTGTGCAGGCCCCAGCGGGCGGTCAGGAAATTTTCCAAGGCCGTCGGTTCGGCGATCGGCTCACCGACGCGCACGGCCATTCTGCTGCGGGCACGGCGTCCGCGCCTTGACGTGGTGTAGAGGACGACGTCGCCCGCGCGGCGGACCGACATCCGCGACCACAGGTACGGCAGCCCGAAGCCGATCCTGCCCATGAGGACGGGGATCAGGCGCGAGGCGTCCATGGACCGGAAGACGACGCCGCGCCGCCCGCGGTCGTCCACCGAATACAGGCGGACGTTCGTCTCGGGAAAGCCGCCGAGATACGGAATGCCCGGCAGGCCGAGCCAGCCGACGCGGTGCATCCGGAACGCGATCAACCCCACGTGAGCGGCGCCGTCGAGGGTGTCCGGCCGGGTGCCCGCCGGGAGCAGTCGTGCCACGTCGTCGGGGTCGGCGGCCCAGTGGACCATCGCCACGTCCAGCCACGACTGGGTGAGCAGCGGGTGGCGGATCGGGCTCGGCGGATCGGGCGTGACCGGTTCGACGGCGAAGGACGGCACCGCGCCAGCATAAGCACCCCCACCGCTCAGCCCGGTCCCGGCCGGGCCGTCCGGCCGCGCACGGCCCCGGCGGGGGCCGGCACGGCCGGACGGTCGGTCAGGACTCTGTGGCGCCTGCTGTCGCCGCGCCCTCCTCTCCGGCGGGCGTGCCCGGGGCGCCCTCGCCGCCGGCCAGGTCGGCGGCGTCGCCGGCGCCCTCGCCGGGGCGCTGCGCGCGGCGCTGGGCCTCGCGCGCGCGCTCGGCGACCTGCGCCAGCTCGGCGACCCGCGCCTCGTCTCGGGTGAGGTTCCCGCCGCTCGCCGGGTCGAAGATGTGGATCTTCGAGGTGTCGATCCACAGCTCCGCCTCGTCGCCGGGCGTGATCTGGCTGGACGCGTCCAGCGCCACGACCGCCTGGGTGCGCAGCTGGTCGCTGTCCAGCTCGCGGGACAGGTCGCGGAGCTGCGCGGCGACGTCGTCGGGCGCCTCGTACGGGACGTAGGCGTACAGCTCGTTGCCGAGCCATTCGGTCACGTCCACGCGCGCGCGCACGACACTGCCGCGCGCCCGCTTCTCGGCGGAGACGAGCGAGGCGTCCTCGAAATGCTCGGGGCGGACGCCGACGAGGACGACGTCGCGGCCCTCGACCGCGGCGGCCTTGCGCTCGTCCCCGATCTCGAACCGGCCGAGCGGGGTGTCGAGGACCCTGCCGTCCACGGACGCGGGCAGGAAGTTCATCGACGGCGACCCGATGAACCCGGCGACGAACAGGTTGACGGGCTCCTCGTACAGCTCGCGCGGGCTGCCGACCTGCTGCAGGACGCCCTTGCGCAGCACCGCGACGCGGTCGCCGAGCGTCATCGCCTCCGTCTGGTCGTGCGTGACGTACACCGTCGTGACGCCGAGCCGGCGCTGCAGCCGGGAGATCTCCGTGCGCATCTGGCCGCGGAGCTTGGCGTCCAGGTTCGACAGCGGCTCGTCGAACAGGAACGCGTTCGCCTGCCGGATGATCGCGCGGCCCATCGCGACGCGCTGCCGCTGCCCGCCGGACAGGTTCGCCGGCTTGCGGTGCAGGTGCTCGGTGAGCTCCAGCAGCTCCGCGGTCTCCCGGACGCGCCGGTCCACCTCCTCCCCCGGCACCTTCGCCAGGCGCAGCGGGAACGCGATGTTCTCGAACACCGTGAGGTGCGGGTACAGGGCGTAGTTCTGGAACACCATCGACAGGTTCCGCTGCCGCGGCGCGATCCGGTTGACGACCTCCTCGCCGATGCGCATCTCGCCGGCGGTGATGTCCTCCAGCCCGACGATCATCCGCAGCAGCGTCGACTTCCCGCAGCCGGACGGCCCGACCAGGATCATGAACTCGCCGTCCCGCACGTCCAGGGACACCTCGTTCACGGCCGGGAACCCGTCGCCGTACCGCTTGACGATGTTCTTCATGGTGATGGCGGCCATGCTTCAACCCCCTCGGGCCCTCAGCCCTTGACTGCGCCGGACGTCAGCCCGGCCACGATGCGGCGCTGGAACGCCAGGACGATGACGACGATCGGGACGGTCACCACGACCGCCGCCGCGCAGATGGCCGTCGTCGGCTGCTGGAACTCCGACGCGCCGGTGAAGAACGCCAGCGCGGCGGGGACGGGACGGGCGCTGTCCGAGGAGGTCAGCGAGATCCCGAAGACGAAGTCGTTCCAGCAGAAGAAGAACGTGAGGATCGCGGCGGTGAACACCCCCGGCGCGGCCAGCGGGACGATCACCTTGCGGAACGCCTGCCAGGTCGTCGCGCCGTCCACCTGCGCGGCCTGCTCCATCTCCCACGGGATCTCGCGGAAGAACGCCGACAGCGTCCAGATCGCGAGCGGCAGCGCGAACGAGATGTACGGGATGACCAGGCCGGGCCAGGTGTCGTACAGGCCGACGTCGCGCCACAGGTCGAACAGCGGCCCGACCAGCGACACGACCGGGAACATGGCGATGGCCAGGGCGAACGACAGGATCGCCTTCTTGCCGGGGAACTCCAGCCGGGCGATCGCGTACGCGACGAGCGTGGCGAACACGACGCCGATCACGGTCGCGATCACCGAGATGCCGATCGAGTTGATCAGCGCGGAGGTGAACAGGTCGGTCTTGAAGACCGTCCGGTAGTTGTCCCAGGTCCAGTGGTGCGGCAGGAAGCCCTTCTGGTTGCCGATCTCGCCGGGCTGCTTGAACGACAGCATCACGATCCACAGGATCGGGAACACCGTCCAGACGAGGATCAGCAGGGACGCGAGCACCCACATCCACTTCGCACGGGCCGTCTCCATCACTTGCCGCCTCCCCCGCGCTCGCCGCGCGCCTGCGCCAGGTCGACCCGGAACCCCTTGATGAACACGACGGCGATGAGGACCACCGACAGGAACAGCAGCACGCCGACCGCGTCGCCGAGCCCGATCGCGGTCCGGGTGATCGTCTGCCGGTAGGTGAGGAACGACAGCGTCTCGGTCTTCTGCTGGCCGGACGTCATGATGAAGACGTTGTCGAAGATCCGCCACGCGTCGAGGGTGCGGAACAGCACCGCGACGAGGATCGCGGCCTTCATGTTCGGGATCGTCACCCGGCGCAGCCGCTGCCACGCCGTCGCGCCGTCCACGGTCGCGGCCTCGCCGAGGTCGCCCGGCACCTGCGCGAGGCCGGCGAGGAGCAGCAGCGACACGAACGGGGTCGTCTTCCAGATCTCCGACAGGACGATCACGGTCATCGAGGACCAGCGGCCGGAGAACCAGGCGTGGTCGCCGAGCCCGAACCAGGAGTTCACGAACCCCGACTGCAGGTCGAAGGCGTACTTCCAGGCGAACGCGGAGATCACCGTGACGATCCCGTACGGCAGCAGGATCGCGGTGCGGACGGTCCGCCGCGCGAACACCGCCCGGTGCATCACCATCGCGAGCGCGAACCCGATGACGAGCTCCACCGCGACGGTGACGAAGGTGATGATGAACGTGGTGAGGACGTCCTGCCAGAACAGCGGGTCGGACAGCGCCGTCCCGTAGTTGGCGAGGCCGACGAAGCGGCGGTCCTGCGGCGCGGTGATCCGGTAGCTGAACAGCGACAGGTACAGGGCGTTGACCAGCGGGTACGCGGTCACGACCAGCATGACGATCACGGCGGGGGCGGACAGGAGCAGGCCGAGCCTGCGCTCGGCGCGGCTGCGGTCGGAGATCGCCGCCGCGGGCGCCGCGGGCCTCCCGGCGGCCGGGGCGGTGTGCACTGCGGTCATCGTCGGTCCCTTCAGAGCAGGCGCTGGTCGCGCAGGACCTGGTGGACGAACTTCGCGGACTCGCGCGGCGTCGAGTTCGGGTCCACCGACGCGGGCGGGTGCCAGCGGCTCTGGATCGCGCCGGACACGTCGGTGTAGTACGGCGTGATCGGGCGCGGCGTCGCCGCGTCGATCGAGTCGCGGATCAGCCCCGCCATCGGGAACTGCTTCTTGATCTCGGGGTCGTCGTAGACGGCGGGACGCGCGGCCGGGTTGCCCTCGGCGAGCATGTACTCCTTCTGGTGCTCGGTCGAGGTGATGCACGTGACGGCGTCCACCGCGAAGGTGTTCTTGTGCCTGCCGTAGGCGCCGATCGCGACCTCGATGCCGCCGAACGGGGGCTTGCTCTCCTGCCCCGCCGCGACCTTCGGGTACCTCGCCCAGCCGATGTCGGACGGGATCGTCTTGCCGATGACGCCGGCCTTGGCGTCGCTGGCGTCCGCGGCCCAGATGTAGGGCCAGTTGACCATGAAGCCGCCGCGCGCGCCGTTGAACAGGGCGCGGGACTGCTCCTCGATGTCGGTGGACAGCGTCGGGCTCGCCGCCTTGGACGTCGCCAGCCGGTGGATGATCGTCGCGGCGGCCCGCCCGGCCGGCGAGTCGATGTCGATCGAGGCGTCGTCGCCCTTCTGCGCCTCGCTGAGCACCTGCCCGCCGGCGGACGCGACGAGGGCGTTGATCCACACCATGTAGCCCTCGTACTTGTTGCCCTGCACGCCGACGGTGGTGCCGGTGCGCAGCGCCGCGTCGATCATCTTGTCCCAGGTGAAGTCGGGCGCGTTCGGATCGACGCCGGCCTTCTTGACGGCGGACTTGCGGTACCAGAGCAGCTGCGTGTTCGCCCAGAACGGCGCCGCGTACAGCCTCCCCTTCCACATCGAGCTCTCGACGGCGGCGGGGAACACGCCCTGCGTGAACTTCGCCGCCTGGGCCGCGGGGAACGGCCGCAGGAACCCGGCGTTCGCGGCCTCCGCGACGAACACCGGGTCCAGGCTCATCAGGTCGAGCCCGGCGTCCTTGGCGGCGAGCCGCCGGACGAGCTGCTCGCGCTGCTGCGTCGCGTCGTCCGGCATCAGCGAGGTCTTGATCCGGTACTTCCCGCCGGATGCCTTGGAGCAGGCGGCGGCGAGCTTGTCCTGCCCGCCGTTGTCGGGGTTGATGTACCAGTTCAGGGTGGGGGTGCCGCCGCCTCCGCAGGCGGCGAGGCCGCTCGCCAGCAGCGCCAGCGCGACCGCGGCCCTCAGTGGTGATCCGGTTCTGCCTGCTCGTCCGACTCCCTCGACCATCGGGCCTCCCGAAGCCACCCACCATGTGCGGGCGCTTCGCCGGAACGCATCCATGGCGGGTCCGATTTCATGAGAACACCGGATTGGGTAACTGTCGAGGTGCGAAGAGTGAGGGGTGAGCGAACCGCAACGCGGGGGCAACACGAAACACAGCCGAAACAAAGCGGCATAAGACACGAAACGGACACGGGTGATTCTCGATGGCGGACACCGGATCCGCGAAGGGGGAGACGCCGTGCCCAAGGGAATCGACGCGGGCGACACCGCGTGGCTGCTCGCCAGCACCGCGCTCGTCCTGCTGATGACGCCCGGACTCGCGCTGTTCTACGGCGGGATGGTCCGCGCGAAGAGCACCCTCAACATGATCATGATGAGCCTGGTCTCGGTCGCGCTGGTCACCGTCTCCTGGCTCGCCGTCGGCTACAGCCTCGCGTTCGGCCACGATCTCGGCGGCCTCGGGCTGATCGGCGGCTTCGAGCACGTCGGTCTCAAGGGCATCACCCCGGAGACACCCCATGGTCACGTCCCGGCGCTGCTGTTCGTCACCTTCCAGCTGACCTTCGCGATCCTCACCACCGCGCTCATCAGCGGCGCCATCGCCGACCGCGCCAGGTTCTCCGCCTGGATGGTGTTCGTCCCCGTCTGGGCCCTCCTCGTGTACGCGCCGATCGCGCACTGGGTGTGGGGCGGCGGATGGATCTCCGACCTCGGCGCGCTCGACTACGCGGGCGGGCTCGTCGTCGAGATCGCCTCCGGCGCGTCCGGGCTCGCGATGGCGCTCGTCCTCGGCCCCCGCATCGGGTTCCGCAAGGAGGCGATGCGGCCGCACAACCTGCCGATGGTGCTGCTCGGCGTCGGGCTGCTCTGGTTCGGCTGGTTCGGCTTCAACGCCGGGTCCGCGCTCTCCGCGAACGGGACCGCCGCCGCCGTCTTCCTCAACACCCTCGTCGCCGGCTGCACCGGGCTGCTCGGCTGGCTGCTCGTCGAGCAGCGCCGCGACGGGCACCCGACCACGTTCGGCGCCGCGTCCGGCGTCGTCGCGGGGCTCGTCGCGATCACCCCGTCCTGCGGGTCGGTGGACGTGCTCGGCGCGCTCGCCGTCGGGCTCGCCGCCGGCGTCATCTGCTCCTACGCGGTCGGCTGGAAGCACCGGCTCGGCTACGACGACTCCCTCGACGTCGTCGGCGTCCACCTCGTCGGCGGGGTCATCGGGACGCTGCTGATCGGGCTGCTCGCCGTCCGCTCGATGACGGGCGGCGCGTCCGGGCTGATCACCGGGGGCGGCGGCCTCCAGCTCGGCAAGCAGGCGATCGCGGTGCCGGTCGTCGGGCTGTTCGCGTTCACCGTCACGTTCGCGGTCGGGAAGCTGATCGACAAGCTGATGGGGTTCCGGGTGTCCGCCGAGGACGAGACGAGCGGCATCGACCTCGCCCTGCACGCCGAGAGCGCCTACGAGCACGGCGTCAACGGCCACGCCAACCCGCTCGGCAGGCTGGGGCACGGCGCGCCGCTGGGCCTCGCCGCCCAGCAGCAGGAACAGGGCGCCTGACCGCCGGAGCGAAGAAGGCGCGGAAGGCTCGCGGACCCCGACCGACCCGCGAGCCTCCCGCGCCTTCGCCCGTGGGGGCGGCGCGGAGGCTCAGTACCCGCCGCCCGAGCCTCCGCCGGAACCGGTGGTGACCTTGGCGCCGCTCGGCCTCGTCAGCCACCACACCCCGCCGACGCCCTGGCCCTTGGTGTCACCCGGCCGCGTGTCCTTCTCGTAGAAGTACATCGGCCAGCCGTTGACGGTGAGCTGGCACTTCCCGTCGTCCTTGCGCTCGATGAAGTTGACGACCCTGCGGCTGACGCCGTCCAGCTTGAGGTGCTTCCAGCCGTTGAACACCGCCGGCGGCCACGCCTTCTTGCACGCCCCGAAGCACGTCGAGTTCGGCGGCTTGCCGGTGTCCTTGTCGTAGCGGTAGAGCGTGCGGCCGTTCCCGTCGGTGAGGATCATCCCGAACTTCGGGTCGTTCTTCGCCTTGAGGACCGTCCAGCCCTTCCACTTGTTCGCGGGCTTGGCGGCCGCGAGCGCCTTCTTGCCGGTCGGCGCCGCCGCGAACCACTTCTCGCCGACGCCCTGGCCCCGCACGTCGCCGGGGCTCTGGTCCTTGGCGAAGCGGTACAGCGGCCAGCCGTTCAGCGTCACCTGCCACTTGCCGTCCGGCCGCCGCACCTTCCCGACCAGCGCCGCCTGGACGCCCTTGACCTGCGTGGCGGACGTCGTCGCCCACACCGGCGGCCACGCCTTCGCGCACGCGCCCGCGCAGGTCGAGGCGGGCGGCTTCGCGGTGTCGCCGTCGAAGCGGTACAGCGTCCTGCCCTGCCCGTCGGTGACGACCTTGCCGAGCCTGGTGACGCTCGCGACCTCCAGCGTCGTCGGCGCCGCGGACGGCGACGGCGACGCCGTCGGGTCC
Source organism: Actinomadura violacea (assembly GCF_017573465.1). GTDB lineage: Bacteria > Actinomycetota > Actinomycetes > Streptosporangiales > Streptosporangiaceae > Spirillospora > Spirillospora violacea. Next base: position 167,333 of record NZ_JAGEPF010000001.1, on the reverse strand, counting down.
GCCTGCGCCCTGCTCCCCGAGGCCGCGTTCCGCTGCCCCTTCCCGCTCCCGTTCTCCTGCCCGCACGCCGACAGCACCATCCCGGACGCGATGAGGGCGGCCGCGGCGGGGAACGCCCAACGTGGGAAATGCATCTCGTGTCCTCCTCGGTCGTCCTGATCGAGGAGCAGTACGGTGAACGGCGCGGAACGGGTTCAACCTCGGGCACGTCCCAAGAAAAGCCCACGAACAGCGCAATAGAGGTGCGGAGTTGCCCACCCCCGACAGTCGCCCGCCGAGCCGCCCCTACCCCGAGCCGGCCGGCCTCTTCGCCAAGCAGCCGCCGCCCGAGCCGGATCCGCCGACCGGTCCCGCGTGGCTCGTCGTCCCGGCCCGGGTCATCGCGCTGGTCGTGGTGGTGCCGTTCCGGCTCCTGTACGACCTGCTCCGCGTGGTCGGACGGGGCGTCGCGGCGTGCTGGCGGTTCCTGATCCAGGCTTTGGGGACGGTGGCCGTCGCGCTGTACCGGTGGGTACTGCGGCCGCTCGGCCTCGCCCTGTGGTGGCCGCTGCGCATGCTCGGCCTCGGCATCGCCGCCGCCGCGCGCTGGCTCTACCGGTACGTGCTGGTGCCGATCGGACGGTTCCTCGACATCGTCCTGCTCGGGCCGCTGCGCGCGCTCGGGCGGGGCATCGCCTGGCTCTGCGCCTGGCTCGCACGCGGGCTGGCATGGCTGTTCCGGGGCATCGGACGGATCCTCGCCGTCGTCATCGTCCTGCCCCTCGTCCTGCTCTGGCGGTACGTCCTGTTCCCGCCGCTGCTCGGACTCGCCTGGCTCTGCCGGTGGATCGGGCGCGGCATCGCCGCGGCGTGGCACGCGTTCGCCGCGGCCGTCGTGTGGTCGTGGCGGCAGATCGGGCGCGGCCTCGGCTGGCTGCTGCGCGTCCTCATCGTCATCCCGGCGCGCGCGCTGTGGCGGTACGTGCTGGCGCCGATCGGCGCGGGCATCGCCGGGACGTGGCGGCTCTCCGCCCGCATCCTGCTGTGGCTGTGGCGCACGCTGGTGGTCGCGCCCGTCCGCGTGCTGATCGTGATCCCGATGCGGTGGTTCGGGCGGAACATCCTGATGCCCATCGGACGAGGCATCGGCGCTGCGTGGCGCGTCACCGTCCGCGACCCGCTCCGCGCCGTCCGCCAGAGCCTGCGCGAGGCGGGCCGCGACATCCGCCGCACGCTGCGCCGCACGTTCCTCGGGCGCTGAGACCGCCGCGCCGAACCACCGGGACCGCAGCCGAACGCGCCGGCCTCCTCGGCGGAGACCGGCGCGCTCTTCGCTACTGCCGCCCCGGCGGCGGGCAACGTGTTTTCGGCCGGGGCGGGGCTGCGATACTGGCGGCGATGTATCGACTCCTGTTCTCACTGGTCATCGCCCGGATCTCCGCCGAGACCGTGCACCACCTGACGCTGCGGGCGCTGCGCGCGATCCAGGCCGTCCCGGGCCTCGCGCCGCTGCTGCGCCGCGTCCTCGCGCCGCGCGACCCCGCGCTCGCCGTGCACGCGCTCGGCCTGGACTTCCCGAGCCCGCTCGGCCTCGCCGCCGGGTTCGACAAGGACGCCGTCGCCTACGAGGCGCTGGGCGCGTTCGGGTTCGGCCACGTCGAGATCGGCACCGTGACCGGGCGGCCGCAGCCCGGCAACCCGCGGCCCCGGCTGTTCCGGCTCGTCCGCGACCGGGCGGTCATCAACCGGATGGGGTTCAACAACGCCGGCTCGGAGGCCGCCGCGGCGCGGCTGCGCGACCGGCGCCCCGGCACGATCGTCGGGGTCAACATCGGCAAGACCAAGGTCGTCCCGGAGGCGGAGGCCGCCGCCGACTACGTCGCGAGCACCGAGCGGCTCGCCCCCTACGCCGACTACCTCGTCGTCAACGTCAGCTCGCCGAACACCCCCGGGCTGCGGAACCTGCAGGCCGTCGAGCACCTGCGGCCGCTGCTCGCCGCCGTCCGCGAGGCCGCCGACCGGTCCGCGCCGCGCCGCGTCCCGCTGCTGGTCAAGATCGCGCCGGACCTCGCCGACGACGACGTCGACGCGGTCGCCGACCTCGCCCTCGACCTCGGCCTGGACGGCATCATCGCCACCAACACCACCATCGAGCGCTCCGGCCTGCGCAGCGACGCCGCGCTCGCCAAGGAGACCGGCGGGCTGTCCGGCGCGCCGCTCAAGGACCGGTCCCTGGACGTCCTGCGCCGGCTGCGCGACCGCGTCGGCGACCGGCTCGTCCTGGTCTCGGTCGGCGGCGTCGAGACGGCCGACGACGTGTGGGAACGCGTCCGCGCGGGCGCCACGCTCGTCCAGGGCTACACCGGAATGATCTACGGCGGTCCGCTGTGGGCGCACCGCGTCCAGCGCGGCCTGGCCCGCCGGCTGAAGGGCAGCGCGTTCCCCGACGTCACGGCCGCCCGCCGCTGATCACGGCTTTGCCCTGACCTGGGCATCGCCGGAGGGCCGCCGGGCACGAGTGCCGGTATGCCCGGCGACCTGGTGCCCCGTGAGACGCTGCTCGTCCGCATCGGCGCCGCGCTGGTCATCGCGCTGCCCGCGGTCGTGACGCGGGCCGCCGGGCTGCATCCGCCCGCCGTCGCCTCCGCCGTGATCTACGGCGCCGGGGTGCTCGCCGCCGCGATCCTGCTGATGTGGGCGGCCGAGACGGCCCGCGCCGACATGTCGGGCGCGCTCGCGCTGGCCCTCCTCGCGCTCATCGCGGTGCTGCCCGAGTACGCGGTGGACGTGTACTACGCGTACGCGGCAGGCACGAAACCGCACTACGCGGGCTATGCGGCGGCCAACATGACGGGCGCGAACCGGCTCCTCGTCGGGGTCGGCTGGGCGCTGGTCGTGCTGGCGTTCACGCTCGGCGTGCGGCGCGTCTCCCGGCGCGGCGGACGCCACGGCAGGCCCCCATCGGCCAGGGAGCAGGACGTGCGGCTCGCCCCGCACCACCGCACCGAACTCGGGTTCCTCGCGCTCGCGGCCGTGCTCGGCTTCATCCCCGCGCTCACCGCCGAGATCGGGTGGTACATCGCGATCGTCCTGATCGCCGTGTACGCGATCTACCTCGGCCGGATCGCCCGCGGCGGCGGCGAGGACGTGGAGGACCTCGCGGGAGTGCCCGCCTGGCTCGTCACCCTGCCGCGCCGCATGCGCCGCACCGCCACCGGAGCCGGCTTCGCGATCGGCGCGATCCTGGTGTTCATCTCCGCCGAACCGTTCGCGAACTCGCTGGTGGACGCCGGTTCCGCGCTCGGCATCGACGAGTTCCTGCTCGTCCAGTGGCTCGCGCCGCTGGCGTCCGAGGCGCCGGAGCTGATCGTCGCGGTGGTGTTCGCGTGGCGGCTGCGCGACGCCGACGCGATCGGCGCGCTGCTGTCCAGCAAGGTCAACCAGTGGACGCTGCTGATCGGCAGCCTGCCGCTGGCCTACAAGGCGGGCGGCGGCGGCTGGTCGCTGCCGCTCGACTCGCGGCAGCTGGAGGAGGTGCTGCTGACCGCCTCGCAGACCGTCCTCGGGCTCGGCCTGCTCATCGACCTGGTGCTGCGGCGATGGGAGGCCGCGCTGCTGTTCGTGCTGTTCGCGGTCCAGTTCGCGCTGCCGGGCGAGCAGGCCCGGCTGGTGCTCTCCGGGATCTACCTCGCGATCGGCTTCACCGTCCTGATCAACCGGCACCGCGACCTCGGGCGCGCGATGGAGGCCGTCGTCCGCCGCTAGGGCACCTCGAAGAAACCGTCGGCGATCAGCTCGGGCAGGACGGTGTCGGCATGCGCCCGCACCTGCCCGGCGTCCATGCCGGTGAGCTGGGCGATCGCGTCGAGCAGCGGGGCGAGCGGGACGCTGCCGTCGCAGACCCCGGCGAGCGCCGCCTCGACCGTCCCGACGCCGGCGGCCCGGCGCAGCCCCGCGGTCTGCCGCAGCACGATCCGCTCGGGGTCCTCGGCGCCCGGCGGGCCGACCTGTTCCTGGACGAGACCGTCCGCGACCCGCAACGGCGATCCACAGCCTGTGGAAAACTTTTCGGCGTTCCCGAACCCGTCCAAGACGCCTTCCACATAGGCGCCCACCGGTTGCTCGACGGCCTGCCGCAGCTCCTCGATCCGGACCGCGGGACGCTCGGCGCGCCGCAACGTGATCCACCCGAACCCGATCCCCGTGACGCCCTGCCGCTCGAAGTGCTCCAGCCACGCGTCGTAGCGCGCCCGGTATTCGGGCGTGCCCGCCTCGCACGAATCGCGCAGCCACAACTCGGCGTACTCGGCGGGATCCTGGACGTCCCGCTGGACGATCCACGCGTCGCAGCCCTGCGTCCAGCCGCCGACGCGCTCCTCCCACGGGACACCGTCGACATGCAGCCAGTTGGCCAGGAGCTGGCAGTATCCGCCGTCCTCCAGGATCTGCGGCGCCGCGCCGACGAGCCGCCGGCAGAAGTCGTCGCCCGGCATCCCGGACTCGCGGTAGGTGAACCGGCGGTCGCCGGACGGCGCGACCACGAACGGCGGATTCGACACGATCAGGTCGAAGCGCCGGCCCCGCACCGGCTCCAGCAGCGACCCCTCCAGCAGTTCGACGCCGTCCATTCCGGACAGCTCGAAACTCATCGCGGCGAGTTCCAGGGCGCGCGGGTTCACGTCCGTCGCGGTGATCCGCCCGGGGCGCAGCCGGTCGTGCAGGTGCACCGCCTGGACGCCGCATCCGGTGCCGAGGTCGAGCACGTTATCCACAGGCTTGTGGACAACCAGGCGGGCCAGATTCCCCGACGCGCCGCCCGTTCCCACGACGTGATCGTCCGCCGGGACCGTCCCGGACCCGGGCCGCACCTTGAGATCGGCGACGACGTATCCCGCGTGCCCCTCGCCGCTCACCGACTCCAGCGGCTCGACGTGCAGCAGCGGCCGCACCTCCCCGCCGGACGACTCCGCGAGCCCGGCCGCGACCAGGTCACGTGCGTCGAGCGCGGCCGCGTCCACCGGCACCTGCAGCCAGAACAGCCGGGTCAGCGCCTCCAGCGGCGACCCGCCCCGCGTCGCCCGCAGCGCCGGAACGATCTCGTCGCGCGCCAGCGCGCCGCCCGCGACCGGCCCGAGCAGCCCGCGCACCCCGCCGACGGTGTAGCCGGCGTCCTCGAACGCGGCACGGACGCGGCGCAGGGGCTCCCGAAGATCACGCATCCGCCCATCCTGCCCGCCGGACGCCCCGCCCGCGCCCCGCACGCGCCGCCGAGTCCAGGCGGGTTCAGGACGCGTCCGGCTCCCAGCCCGCGACGAGGTCGATCAGGCCGGGAAAGCGGGCGTTGAGGTCGTCGATGCGGACCTCGCTGCGGCGCTCCAGCCCGTACTGGCGCTGCCGCAGGACGCCGGCCTCGCGCAGCGCCTTGAAGTGGTGGGTCAGCGACGACTTCGGCCGGTCGAAGCCGAACCAGCCGCAGGGATGGTCGAACTCCTCGCGTTCGAGCAGCAGCCTGCGGACGATCTCCAGCCGCAGCGGCCCGCTGAGCGCGCCGAACACCGTCTCGAGCCGGAGGTCCGCGGCGGCCGGCTCGGGCAGCGGTTCGGGCAGCCCGGGCGGTTCGGGCAGCACCCTGATCGCCGGTCGCGCGGTCGTCGCCATGTCCCGTCCCCTCTCCCGCTTGTACGACTTTCATCGTACTGCATGCTAAGTTCGAAAAAAGTCGTACTGCTTCGGCGAAGGGACCCCCATGCCGCACGCCCGGACGATCCGCGCCCCCGGATCCGCCCCCCGCCAGGACGCCCGCACCCGCTGGATCTGGCTCGCCGGGTGGCCCGTCACCGCCGTGTTCGTGCTGTCGAACGCGGCCACCCCGCTCTACGTGCTCTGGCAGCGCGACATCGGCTTCTCCAAGGGCACGCTCACCGTCGTCTTCGCCTTTTACATCGTCGGGCTGCTCGGCTCGCTGCTCGTGTCCGGCGTCCTGTCGGACCGGCTCGGCCGCCGTCCCGTGCTGCTGCCCGCGCTCGCCCTCGCCCTGCTCGCCTGCGGCGTGTTCGCGACCGCCGGCACGGTGACCGCGCTCATCGTCGCGCGGCTGCTCACCGGCATCGCCGTCGGCGCGACGGTCTCCGCCGGCATGGCCGCCGTCACCGACGTCGCCGGGCCGCACCGCCGCCGCCTCGCCGCGCTGCTCGCCTCGTCCGCGATGGTCTTCGGCGCCGGCCTGGGCCCGCTGCTGTCGGGCGTCCTGTCCGAGACGCTGCCCGCCCCGGCCGTCACCGTGTTCGCCGTCGAGGCCGTCCTGCTGGTCACCGCGGTCCTGGTCGTGATGCGGATGCCGCTGCCGCGGCCGGCCGGCGCCCCCGCGCGGACGGCCGGCACAGCTGTGCGGACGTGGATCCGGATGCCGGGCGTGCCGCGCGGCAGCGCCGTGCGGCTCGTCCTCGGTATCGCGGTCTTCGCGCCCGGCATCACCGCGACGTCGTTCGTGCTGTCGCTGGGCCCGTCACTGCTGTTCGGGCTGCTCGGCACCGGGAACCGGGCCGTCGCCGGGGGCCTGGCGTTCCTCATGTTCGCCGCCGCCACCGGCGTCCAGTTCGCCGTCCAGCGGCTGCCCCGCCGCACCGTCCTGCTCGCGGGCTCCGCCGCCACGGCCGCCGCGATGGCCGCGCTGGTCGCCGCCGTGCACGGCGCGTCCGTCACGGCGCTCGCCGCGTCCGCCGCCCTCGCGGGCGCGGGTCAGGGGATGGGGCAGCTCGGCGGCCTGTCGCTGCTGAACGCCGCCGTCCCGCCGCGCCGCCTCGCCGAGGCCAACGCCGCGTTCAACATCGGCGGCTACGTCCCCGCCGGGCTCCTGCCGGTCACCGCCGGCTACCTCAGCGACGCCGCGGGCCTGACCACCGGCGCCACCCTCTTCGCCGCCGCCCTGGCCGCCCTCGCCGCGGCCGGCGCCCTCATCGTCCTCGCCGGCCGCCGGCACGCCGACGATCAGCCGAGGTAGGTGTCGAAGCCCTTCGCCAGCGACTCGGCCATGCGCTGGCGGAACGAGGCGCTGGTCATCTTGGCCGCGTCGCCCTTGTTGCGCATGTTGCCGCACTCGATGAAGACCTTCGGGACCGTCGACATGTTCAGCCCGCCGAGGTCGCTGCGCTTGTCGATGGCCTTGGTGCCCAGGTACGTGGAGTACGAGATGCCGGTGCCGGAGTGGTAGGCGTCGCGCAGCGCCGTGCCCAGCTTCACCGACGGCGCGACGATCTTGGCGTTCTTGCCGACGGCGAGGGGCTCGATGATGTGGAACCCGTGCCCGGACGCGGCCGCGCCGTCGCCGTGGATCGAGATCGCCGCGTCCGCGTGCAGCTCGTTGCCGACCGCCGCGCGCTGGTTCACGCACGGCCCGACGCTCGTGTCGTTCTTGCGGGTCAGCGTCACCTTCGCGCCCTGGGACCGCAGGATCTTCGCCAGCCGGTTCGACACGTCCCAGGTGAAGGCGTGCTCGGAGTAGCCGGAGACGGTGTCGGTGCCGGTGGTGTCGCACTCCTTGGTGCCGTTGCCGACGTAGACCTGCTTGCCGATCTCGCTCGGATGCGAGGCGTTGCCGCCGTTGTGGCCGGGGTCGATCACGACGACCTTGCCCGCCAGCGGGTGGCCGCCCGAGCCCTTGGGCGAGATGGGGCCGCCCGCCGAGGTGCCGGTCGTCGCGCCGGCGGTCGGCGGCGCGGCGGTGTCACCGGCCGGCGACGCCTTCCCACCGGACGATCCGCCACCGCACGCGACCAGCGCGCCGAGGCACAGCGCGAGACCGGCGACCGCGGGACCGCCTCGTTGGATGCGCACAGGTCGTCCTCCGTGATGACTTCGTTACCGACCCTGACAGTCTGCACACGCAGGGGCGTTCGTCAAACGAAGTCGCGAAAACGGGCGCGTCAGAGGAGCGGGTCCTCCTTGCCCAGCAGCGCCGCCAGCGCGCGCGCCTCGTCGGCGTCCAGGCCGAGGACCACGCGGGGCCGCCCCCAGGGGTGGTCGATCGAATGGGCGACGTAGCTGGCGACCGACTCCGAGACCTGCTCGGCCAGTCCGCGCGCGTGCCGCCACTGCGACCACGCCTGCTCCAGTTCGCTCGCCGCGCGCTGCGCGCACGACACCAGTTCCGGATCACGCACGAGCTGAACCCCCTTGGGTGAACACGACCCTTTGCCCACGGCCGCCCGGCCGCGCGGAGGCCCCATACAGGAGCCGCCCGCGCGCCACGCCGAGCGGTGAGTCCATTAAGGCGCCGCCAAGGGGGCGGAGGCCGGGGAATGCGGCAGGCTTGGCCAGCCCCTTACCCGCGCCACACCACTTCGAGGAACGCCCGGCCGTAGGGAGGCCGTGGGCGGATGCGAGGGGAGCCGCGGGCGGGTGCGGGGAAACGCCGCGGGCAGGGGCGAGGGGAGCGCCCGCGGGCCGTCCCGCGCTAGACGGCGGGGGCCGGGCCGGTCGTCGAACGGATCACCAGATGCGGGACGACGAGGTTCTGCTTCGCGGCCCGGGACGGGTCGCCGATGCGCGCCGTCAGCAGCTCCGCGGCCACCCGCCCCATGTCCCGGCGCGGCTGGTCGACGCTGGTCAGCGAGATGTGCCGGATCGCGGCGAGATGGGTGTTGTCGTAGCCGACGATCGACAGCTGCTCGGGCACCGACATGTCCAGCTCGTCCGCCGCCGACAGCGCGCCGGTCGCGACCAGGTCGTTCGGCGCGAAGATCGCGGTGGGCCGGTGCTCGCGGCGCAGCAGCTCGCGGGCCGCCCGGTAGCCGCCGTCCTCGGTGAAGTCGCCCGGCTCGACCACGATCTCCTCGCTCAGCCCGTGCCGGCGCATCGCCTTCTCGTACCCCGCCCGCCGGTACCGCGCCGTCGTCGAGCGCGCCCCCTCGATGTGCGCGATCCGCCGGTGCCCCAGGCCGACCAGGTGGTCGACGGCGAGGCTCGCGCCCAGCTCGTCGTCGTCCACCACGATGTCGACCCCGACGACGTCGCGCTCGCCCACGACCACCACCGGGACGCTCGCCGCGGCCTCCTTCAGCGACTCCGGGACGACGCTGAGCAGCACGAGGCCGTCCACCCGCATCTCCAGGAACGCCTCTACGGCCTCCGCCTCGAACAGGGGGTCCCAGCGGCCGCTGCCGACCAGCATCCGCAGCCCCGCGCCGTGCAGGCTCTCCTGGAGGCCGTCCAGGAACTCGGCGAAGAACGGGTTGTGCAGGTCGGCGACGATCGCGCCGATCAGCCGGGTGCGGCCCTCCACGAGGCTGCGCGCCACCGCGTTCGGCCGGTAGCCGAGCTCCCGCGCCGCCTGCAGCACCGCCTGCCGGCGCCGCTCGCTCACGTGCGGTGACCCCCGCATCACCAGCGAGACGAGCGACTTGGAGACGCCCGCCCGCTCGGCGACGTTGCGGATGGTCGGTTTCGGCGCGGGCACCGGCCTCCCCTCGTCGGAGCGCGACGCGGGTGCGGGGGCGCGCGGCGGCGGCACCGCGCCCTCCCCCACCACCGGCGTCTCGTGCGGGGGGCTTGCTTCACCAGCTGACATGGCACTCCGTCCAGGGGGGCCTAGGCATGCCTCTTCGGGTCTTCGCGGCCGACCGCGGCGGCACGCCGCGGGGGGCCGGCGCACCTCCTGCGCCGCGGAGGAGATGCCATGATGCCTCTCCTTCGCCCCATATCGTCGCAACAGTGAGTAACGGGCATACGACAATGGCAGTTGCGGCCTGTGGTGTTCCGGATCACAGCGGTGTCGGCGGGTGATCACGACCCGGTGAAAAGCCCGCCCGGCCGGGCGCGACCACGACCCGCCCCCGCCGCCCTCGGATACGCTGCCCAGGTGGCAGAACGTGCGGTGGCCGGCGGTAAGGCGCGGAGCCGGCAGAGCGGTGGGCAAGGACGCCGCAGGCTCAGCGTGGACGAACGGCGAGAGGAACTGATCGAGGCGGCGCTCCAGCTGTTCAGCACGCGCTCGCCCGAGGACATCTCGATCGACGACGTCGCGGCCGCCGCGGGCGCCTCGCGCGCGCTGGTCTACCACTACTTCGGCGGCAAGTACGAGCTGTACCTCGCGGCGCTCGGCAGCGCCGCCAAGCAGCTGTCGGTGCTGCTGGAACCGCCCGCGGAGGGCAAGCCGCTGGAGCGGCTGCGGGTGTCGCTGGAACGGTACTTCGACTTCGTGGAGAGCCACGCGGCCGGTTACACGGCGCTGCTGCGCGGCGGCCCGGCGGACCGTTCCGGGGAGGTCGGGGAGATCGTCGACGGCATCCGGCAGCTGCTGCTGGACCGGATCCTGCACTCGCTGGAGGTCGAGACGCCGCCGCCGATCCTGCGCATCACGCTGCGCTCGTGGATGGCGTCGGTGGAGACCGCGGGCCTGGACTGGCTGGACAACCGCGACGTGTCCCGCGCCGAGCTGGAGGCCCTCGTGGTGGACCAGCTCGTGGTGATGCTGCACGTGGCAGGCAGGCACGACCCGTCGACCGGCGCCCTGTTCGACCGTCTCGCCCAGGAAGAGATGAGCGTCTGACCCGGCCCGCGTCCTGCCGGTCCGGGAAGACCCGCTGACCTCATCCGGTCACCCGCGTCCGGTCACCCGGGCGGGCGGCCCGAGCCGCCGGGCGGGACGGAAAAGGACAGTCCCGCTCGCGGGTCGCGAGCGGGACGTCCAGACCGGACGGTGATCGGCCCGGGACCGCGATTCTCGGATGACCGTGGTCCCGGCCCGTTCGTCCAGGAGGCCGCCGCACCGTCCCCGCGCGAAATCCTTGCGCGCGGGGTCGTCCAGAGGCCTCCTGGCCGCCCCCCCAGTTGTTCGGCCGGGTGCTTCCGGCAGGGCTCGGCTCGAGCCCGGCCGACCGGAGCGGCTACTCCGACCGCTGCTGCGGGATGCCCGCCAGCAGCGCGCGCACCTCCGCCTCGCGGTAGCGCCGATGCCCCCCGAGCGTGCGGATGGACGTGAGCTTTCCCGCCTTCGCCCACCGCGTGACGGTCTTGGGGTCGACGCGGAACATCGTCGCCACCTCCGCCGGCGTCAGCAGGGGCTCGGCCTCTGGCGTACGTGCTGACATGTTTGCGGCCTCTCCTCCGTGGACCGATGACAGCGATCCTGCGATTGATCCTCGCGCGGTCACTGATGTCCCCTATGGCCCGAAAGAGCCACTATGACATCACAACGTGTAACCTTGCCACCACTCAGCGCAACAAGCAAGTTCCTGGCGGTAGTTGCGTGCAAACATCCCCGCCGGGGCCGGGAGCTGCGCGTGTCCGATGATGACTGGGTCACGCTGCGTGATTCTAGCGACACGTATAGTCGTATCGCGCGCGGATTCGGGAAATTTGTTTTAGTTCGCCGATTCGAGGGCCCGCACGGGCCTCCAGCGCGCGAGGAGACGCTTGTACATCGCCACGGTCAGCTCGGCCTCACCGCGCTCCATGCCGGTGAGCGCGACGGCCATCTCCGCGACGGACTCGTCCGACTCCAGCGCCCGGTCGTCCAGCAGATGGACGAGGCCGCCGTAGTCCAGCTCCACCAGCGCCCGCGGGTGGAACTCCCCGAGCCACCGGCCGAGCGTGTCCAGCCGGCCCGCCGACAGCAGGAAGACCTCCCCCGACCCGTCGCCGAGGTGCTCGCGCACCACCGGGAGGGCGGCGGCGACCCGGCGGCGCGCCTCCCCCATCGAGGTGACGTAGATGAGGGTACGCGCTGGAGCCGCCGTCGCAGGGCCATGACCTGCATGTTCCTGCGACGCGTCGTCCGGGGCGCCCTCCGGGGCGCCGTAGCCGGTGCCCGGCGCGCCCAGCATCAGGCACCGCTCCCGGCGGGCGAACGGCACGAACCAGTCCAGCGGGACGTGCCACGTGCTGGTCAGTATGTGCGGCCGCAGCGGGCGGCCCGCCTGCTTCCACCGCTCGAAGTCGCGGGCGACGCGCTCGGCCAGCGGCGGCGGGACGAACGCGGCGGCGAGCGCGGCGGCGTGCTCGCCGCGGAACCGCTCGAACGCCAGCCAGGACCGCAGCCGGGTCTCCCACGGGCAGACGTAGATCGCGTCGTCGACCCGCCGGACGTAGGCGTCCCGGCTCTCCCGGTCCGGCGCGACCTCGGGCGGCGCGCCGACGACGCGCCGCGCCGCGCCGCGGTGCTCGGCGCCGAGCGCGTGGATCCGCCGGGGCCGCCGCCTGGAGTCGGCGTAGGCCGTCCACAGGGTCCGCGCGGGCTCCGGGAAGGCGGTCACCGGTTCATATACCCGTAGGTACGCCGCGTACGGAAACACCACCGCATCGTGACATGAGACCGGACGAACGCTGCCGCGAACACGCCATACCGGAGCCCCTTAGTCTGATCTGCAGACAGAGAGGAGGGCACTACCGTGCCTAATGTCTTCGGGTCGCCCCACAAGGGCACAGAGCCCCGACACGAGCAGGTCGTCTTCTGCCAGGACGAGGCCAGCGGCCTGCGCGCGATCATCGCGATCTACTCCACCGCGCTCGGCCCCTCGCTGGGCGGCACCCGCTTCTACCCGTACGGGACGGAGGAGGAGGCGCTCGCGGACGTGCTGAACCTGTCCCGCGGCATGGCGTACAAGAACGCCCTGGCGGGCCTGGACCTCGGCGGCGGCAAGGCCGTCATCATCGGTGACCCCGTCCAGGACAAGTCCGAGGCGCTACTGCGCGCGTACGGGCGGTTCGTCCAGTCGCTGAACGGCCGCTACTACACGGCGTGCGACGTCGGTACGTACAGCGAGGACATGGACGTGGTGGCGCGGGAGTGCCAGTTCGTCACGGGGCGTACGGTCGCGCACGGCGGCGCGGGCGACTCGTCCATCCTGACCGCATACGGCGTGTTCCAAGGCATGCGCGCCGCAGCGGAGACGGTGTGGGGCTCGCCCACCCTGCGCGGCAAGAGGGTCGGCGTGGAGGGCGTCGGCAAGGTCGGCCACAGGCTGGTGGAGCACCTGCGCGAGGACGGTGCGGACGTGGTCATCTGCGACGTCAGCGAGGCGGCGGTAGAGCGCGTGCAGGCGCTGCACCCCGAGGTCGACGTGGTCGCGGACAAGGACGAGATGGTCCGCACGGAGCTGGACGTGTACGCACCGTGTGCGCTCGGCGGCTCCCTCAACGACGAGACCGTGCCGGTGCTGACCGCGAAGGTGGTGTGCGGGGCGGCCAACAACCAGCTCGCGCACGCCGGCATCGAGAAGCGGCTCGCCGACCGCGGCGTCCTGTACGCGCCCGACTACGTGGTGAACTCGGGCGGCGTGATCCAGGTCGCGGACGAGATCGGCGGCTTCGAGTTCGACCGGGCGAAGGCCCGCGCGACGGGGATCTACGACACGACCCGGAAGATCTTCGCGCTGGCCGCCGACGAGGGCGTCCCGCCGGCGGTGGCGGCCGACCGGCTCGCCGAGCGGCGGATGTCCGAGATCGGGCGCCTGCGCGGCATCCTGCTCTGACGCCGCCGGGCATCTGACGCCATCGGGGATCTGACGCATCCCCCCGGACCGCCGCGATCACGGTGTGACCCGCTGCGCGGCGGTCCGTTGGCGTTCGCGCCGATGGCGACCGTTTCGTCCGCGTGTCGCAGGGCCCCCTGCGGGCGCCCTGGAGGGCGGCCCTGACCACCGGATACACTGGAGTCCTCCGCAACAAGAGCGCCGCCACGTACCGTCGATGTACCGAGCCGGGCGCAAAACGGGTACGGTTGTATCCGTGACTGACGCATGGCTCATCAGGCACCGGTTCGTGTGGTACACGCGCGCGTTGATGGGCCCACGAAAGCCCTGACCATCGAGGGGGTCGAGCCAATGGGTCGCGGCCGAGCCAAGGCCAAGCAGGTAAAGGTTGCCCGCCAGCTCAAGTACAACAGCGGCGGTACAGACCTCGACCGCCTGAAGCACGAACTCGGGGTCAACGACTCCGGTGACGACTCCTACGATGAGCTCGCCGAGAAGTACGCCGACTACGCCGACGACTACGGGACCGAGGAGCGCAAGGACGGCACCTCCGGTTGACCGGTTGAACAACACGCCACCGCCCGCTCGCGCGGGCGGTGGCGTTCGTTCACCGTCGGTCGTCCCGCGGCGCTGAGCGCCGCGAGGAGTCGCGTTCTACGCATCGGGCGCATCAGCGGACCCATGGGGCCCGCCGGCGTCCCAGCGTCGCGCTCAGCGCCCCGCCCGGGCGCTCCGGGCGGGGGCCGAGAACGGTCAGCTGAGGACGGCCTGGCCGGTGCCCTCGGTGATCTCACCGAGGACCCATGACGGCACGCCGCGCGAGCCGAGCAGCCGCAGCGCCTCGTCGGCGGCGTCCGGCGCGACGATGGCGGCCATGCCGACGCCCAGGTTGAACGTCTTGTCCATCTCCGCCTGAGGCACGTCGCCGTGCCCCTGCAGGACGCGGAACAGCGCGGGCACCTCCCACGACGACCGGCTCAGCACGGCGTCCGCCGACGGCGGCAGGGACCGCGCCAGGTTCGCCGCGAGCCCGCCGCCGGTGATGTGGGCGAACGCACGCACCCCGCCGGCCCGGGTGAGGGCCAGGCAGTCCTGCGCGTAGATGCGGGTCGGTGTGAGGAGTTCCTCACCGAGCGGGCGGCCCAGCTCCGACGGCTCCGACTCCAGCGCGAGGTCGGTCGTGGCCAGGATGTGGCGGACGAGCGAGTACCCGTTGGAGTGGATGCCGGACGACGCCATGGCGATGACCACGTCCCCGGGGCGGACCCGGTCCGGGCCCAGCAGCTCGCCGGCCTCCACCACGCCCGTCCCGGCGCCGGCGATGTCGAACTCGTCCGCCTCCAGCAGGCCGGGGTGCTCGGCGGTCTCGCCGCCGACCAGGGCGCAGCCCGCGATGGCGCAGCCGTCCGCGATACCGCCGACGATGTCGGCGATGCGCTCCGGGACGACCTTGCCGCAGGCGATGTAGTCCGTCATGAACAGCGGTTCGGCGCCGCATACGGCGAGGTCGTCGATGACCATGCCGACGAGGTCGTGCCCCACCGTGTCGTAGATGCCGAGGCGCCGCGCCAGGTCGACCTTGGTGCCGACGCCGTCCGTGGACGTCGCCAGCAGGGGCCGCTTGTAGCGAAGGAACGCGGACGCGTCGAAGAGGCCCGCGAAGCCGCTGGCGTCGTCCACCACCTCGGGACGCCGCGCGCGCGCCACGCGCGACTTCATCAGCTCCACGGCGCGCTCGCCCGCGGCGATGTCGACACCGGCGGCCTCGTACGAGGTCATCGGGTGACCTCCAGCAGGTGCTTGCCGCGGGCGGCGTCCTCCACCGGAATGGGGTAGACGCCGTCGAAGCACGCCCGGCACAGGTTGTCCTTGGGGATGCGCGAGGCGGAGATCAGCTCGTCCAGCGAGATGTAGCCGAGGCTGTCGGCGCCGATGGAGTCGCGGATCTCCTCCACCGACAGGTGCCCCGCGATCAGCTCGGCCCGGGTGGCGAAGTCGATGCCGTAGAAGCAGGGCCACGACACCGGCGGGCTGGAGATGCGCACGTGCACCTCCTTGGCGCCGGCGTCCCGCAGCATCCCGACGATCGCCCGCTGGGTGTTGCCGCGGACGATCGAGTCGTCCACCACCACCAGGCGCTTGCCCTCGATCGCCTCGCGCAGCGGGTTCAGCTTCAGCCGGATGCCGAGCTGGCGGATCGTCTGCGACGGCTGGATGAACGTCCGGCCGACGTAGGAGTTCTTCACCAGGCCCTGGCCGTAGGGGATGCCGGACGCCTCGGCGTAGCCGATCGCGGCCGGGGTGCCCGACTCCGGCGTCGGGATCACCAGGTCGGCCTCGACGGGGTGCTCGCGGGCCAGCCGGCGGCCGACCTCGACCCGCGTCGCCTGGACGCTGCGCCCGGCGATGGTGGTGTCCGGCCTGGCCAGGTACACGTACTCGAACAGGCAGCCCTTGGGCCGCTGCTCGGCGAACCGCTCGGAGCGGACCCCGCCGCCGTCGATCGCGATCAGCTCGCCGGGCTCGATCTCCCGGACGAACCGGGCGCCGACGATGTCGAGACCGGCGGTCTCGGACGCGACCACCCAGCCGCCGTCCTCGAGCGAGCCCAGCACCAGCGGCCGGATCCCCTCGGGGTCGCGCGCCGCGTACAGCACGCCCTCGTCCATGAAGACCAGGGAGTACGCGCCGCGCGTCACCGGCAGGATCTCCCGCGCCGCGGCCAGCGGGCCGCCCTCGCGGGTGGCCAGCAGCGCGGTCAGGACCTCGGTGTCGGTGGTGGCGGTCAGCACGCCCGGCTCCAGCCGCGCGGCCAGGTCGGGGGTGTTGATCAGGTTGCCGTTGTGCACCAGCGCCAGCCCGCCCGCCTCGGTCGAGCGGAACGTGGGCTGCGCGTTCTCCCACGTCGGCGAGCCGGTCGTGGAGTAGCGGCAGTGGCCCACGGCGATGTGGCCGCGCAGCGTGTTCAGCACCGACTCGTCGAAGACCTGGGCGACCAGGCCCATGTCCTTGTAGACGACGATCCGGGAGCCATCGCTTACCGCGATGCCCGCCGACTCCTGCCCGCGGTGCTGGAGCGCGTACAGGCCGTAGTAGGTGAGCTTGCTCACTTCCGCCCTCGGCGCCTGGTCCGCGGGGACCCAGACGCCGAAGACACCGCAGGCGTCCTGCGGGGGGCGGTCGGAGGGATCGATGTCGTGGCTCAGACGTCCGTCACGGAGAGGCACGCCCGCCAGTCTAGATGCCCCCTTCACCTGCTCGGATCGGTGGATCTCCTTAAGCGACCTTTACTCCCCGCGAGCACGGCTTTCAGCGTCCGCGCGCAAATCTGGTGGCCGACACGTGGAGGAACCTATGACGCTGCCTGGGTACCAGACCTATTCGCCTCCGGCTCCGCCCCGGCGGAGCGGGCTGGCACGGGCCTCCTTGGTGCTCGGGATCGTCGGGCTCCTAGGGCTGGCGCTGTGCCTTCTGGGGCTGATCCCGGCGATCGTGGGGCTCGTCCTCGGGACGATCGCTCTCGTCCGGGGCCAGTCCGAGCGGTGGCCGGCGGTGGCGGGCGTCGTGTGCTGCGCCATAGCCGTCGTGGTGGGCGTCGTGGCGCTGGTCTGGCTGCTGAGCAAGGCGGCGATGTGCGGGGACACGTCCCGCTACCCGAACGATGAGGCGCGGCAGGGATGCGTGGAGCAGGAGTTCCCGTTCGTCCGCGACACGTCGAACCCCTGACGTTCCGCTTGGCTCGCCCCTAGCCGTGCTCTTGGACGGCCAAGGCGCCGACGGCTTCGGCGCTCAGCGGGGACGCGTACACCCGGAAGTCGTCCATCAGGCCACCGAAACCTGGCTTGGTGGGTTCGCTGCCCAGGTAGATCGGCCCGGCGGGCGTCACGACGGCGTGCTCTAGGGACATGCCCGTGTCGAGACGGCCGTTGATGTAGAGGAACATGCCTTCGTGGTCCACGACGAAGGCGACGTGGGCCCACTCCCCCGGAGTCAGCCTTGCGTGGCTGTCGATGTACTCAGGGCCCTTGACCGTGAACAACTGCACTCGCAGGCGCATGGCGTCCGGATAGAGCCACATGCCGAGCGCGCGCGCATCACTCTCCGCGACCGGCTTGTAAAGCAGGCTGCGCCACTCGCCGGTGGGCTCCTCCACCACCTGGACGAAGAACGCCACGCTGAACCCGAACACCTGGCTCAGCACCAGCTGCGGCATCGCGGGGATCAGCGCCCGGCCGAGCCCGTCCAGGCTCAGCGCCTCCCCGTGCCGCCCCGGGACGATCTGCGCGGACGCGTTCAGCTCCGCGACCGGGCCGCCCCCGGCGGCGTCCGCCACCCGGCGGCCGTCGACGGTCGCGACGTCGAACGTCCAGTGCGCTACGAGCACGGGTCCACCTCCTGCACGGCGTCTCGCCCATGCGGTGCCCCGATGGTCGGCACCCACGCTCGCAGTGCCCGGCGCTCCGGGCAAGACCCGAATTGGACTTCGCACCCAATATCCCAGGTCGGCCCCGAGAAACCGGATCAATCCAGCGGCAAGGGGACGTACTCCGACAGGTCCGCGCGCGACCCGCTGGCCCGGACCCGGTGGCCGGCTATGGCGTCCGCCCAGCTCAGCCGTCCCGTCGCCAGCCCGATCCAGGTCCCGGCGTCCATCTCGACCACATTCGGCGGGGTTCCCCGGGTATGGTGCGGGCCGGCGATGCACTGCACGGCGGCGTGCGGAGGGACGCGCACCTCCACCGACCGGCCCGGCGCCAGCTCGGCGAGCCGGTCGAGCAGGAACCGGACGGCGCCCCGGACGACCGGCCGGGGCAGCTCCGCGCCCGCCTGCGTGCCCGCCTGCGTGCCCGCGTCCCCGCCCGCGTCCGCTGCCGCCAGCACGGTCTGCAGGGCGGCGCGGCGCAGCGGCACGGGCTCGTCCGGGCCCGCGTAAGGCGGCAGGCCCAGGGCGGCGCGCTGCTCGTTCAGCACGGCGGCGGAGAGCGGTGTTCGCGGCATCGCCCCGACGCTACCGGGTCGCCGCCGGCAGGCGGGGAGGGGAGGCCGCCGGGCACCGGTCCGGCGAGGGTGCTCGGCCGCCGATGGCACCCACGACTCCGCGCGCACGGTAAAAATGGACCCCGGTGGCAGGCACGCATGGGGGAGTGAAGGGAAACGGGGAGGCCGGGGACGCGGCCCCGGAGGACACGGAGGTTCGTCAGATGCCCGAGGCGCTGCCCCTGCAGCCCGGTGACCCGCGACGGCTCGGCTCGTACGAGGTCACGGGCCGGCTGGGCGTCGGCGAGCAGGGCGCCGTCTTCCTCGGCAGGGACCCGGCCGGCGGCCATGTCGCGGTGAAGCTGCTGCACGTCCGGCTGAGCGGCGAGCCCGTGGCCCGGTCCCGGTTCGCCAACGCCTTCGCGTCCGCCCAGAAGGTCTCCGGCTTCTGCACCGCGGCGATCCTCAGCGCCGACGTGGAGGGCGACCGCCCGTACGTGGTGAGCGAATGGGTCGACGGCCCTTCCCTGCAGCAGCTCGTGGACGAGGAAGGCAAACGCGGCGGCGCCGTAGTGGAACGCGTGGCGGTCGGTACGGCGGTCGCGCTCGCGGCCGTCCACCGGGCCGGCGCCGTCCACCACGGGCTGAAGCCGGGGAACGTCCTGCTCGGCAGGAACGGACCCCGGATGGCCGACTTCGGCATAGCGCGCGCGCTGGAGGCCGTTAACGCCGCGCCCACCGGACGTATCACCGAAGACCCCGCCTACAAGGCGCCCGAGCAGCTCAGCGGCAGCGGCATAGGCCCGGCCGCCGACGTCTTCGCCTGGGCCGCCACCATGCTGTTCGCGGTGACCGGCAAGGCGCCCTTCGGGGAGGGCTCCCCGTCCGAGGTGATGCAGCGCATCATCTACGAGGACCCGGACCTGTCCGAGGTGCCGCCGTCCTTGCAGGGGATCATGCGGGACGCGTTCGCCAAGGACCCCGCCGCACGTCCGACCGCTAAGCGGCTCCTCGAACGGCTCCTTGACGAGAGCAGCGGACTCGCTGGGCGCATGCCCCCGTCCATGGTGGAAGAGGGCCGTGCGCTCGCCGGAAGCGCCGCGCCTTCCGCGCAGCCGCCCCCGCCACCACCTGCGCCCTCTGCAGCCCAGCCCGCCGGCCCTGTAGGGCCGCCCCCGCCACAAGGGCCGCCTCCCGGTGCCGGGCCCGCGCCCATGCCACCGCAGGCGCCTCCACGCTCGCCCATGGGCGCTCCTATGGGCCCGCCGCCCCCTCCTATGGGCCCACCGTCAGGCCCGCCGCCGCAGCAGCCGTTCATACCTCCGCCTCCCGGCAGCGGACCTCAGATGCAGGGTCCCCCCATGGCGGCCCGGCACGGGTTCACTCCGCCGCCGTCGCGGCCCTTCAGGAAGCTCTCGAACCTCCTGGCGTCCTCGCCTCTGGCGAAGGCCAAGCCCGCCGCGTCGGGAGGTCCCGGTGGAGGCGCCGCTCCGGCGCCGTCCGCGCCCGAGCCCGAACTCGACCCGTCGGCGTTCGAGGCGACCACCACGTTCAACATCGGCGCTCCGGCGGCGGACGCGACGGCGACGATGAGCGCCGTGCCCCCGCCCGCCGACCCGTCCGACCCCGCCCCGACCACCGCGTTCGACCCGGTCGAGATGCCGGACGCCCCGGACGAGACGACGGCGTCGCACCTGATCCCCGGCCTGCGCGCCGAGCAGGGCGGCGCCGGCCAGCACGGCGGCGGCCGGCGGAAGGGGTCGCCGCTGCTGTCCCTCGGCCGGATGCGCCGCCCGAGCAACCACGTCCTGGGCGTCGCGTTGTCCTTGGTCATCGGCGTGGGCGTGGGCATCGCGATCATCATGCTCGTGCTGTGGCCGCAACTGAAGGACGACGGCGACCCGCCGCCCGACCGGCCCAACACGTCCGGCAACCAGCCGGTGACCACCGTCCCCGGCCCGTTCGCGGGCACGTGGAAGGGCACGGTGGTGAACACCGCGCAGCAGGCGTCGTTCCCCATTGAGGTCACCTTCCAGACCGGTGCCACGACGGCGCGCGCGCTGTACCCGCGGGAGCACTGCAACGGGACGCTCACGCTCAAGAACGGCACGCAGAGCAACCTGACGATGGACCTCGCCATCCCGGCGCCCTGCACGTCCGGCACGGTCCAGATCAAGCGGCTGCCCGACGGGACGCTCCAGTACGCGTGGAACAAGCCCGGCACCAACCTCGCCTACTCCGGGAAGCTGTCGCGCGGCTGACCCGGGCCGCCGGGAGCCGTCGCGTGGCCGGGGCGGGCGCGCGACGGGATCGGAACCCCGCCCCCACCAGCCCTTCCGGTCGGCGGCCGACTCCGGCCGTTTCCCGACCCGTCTGACACGTCCGCTTTTGCGGTCTATGTCAGAACAGTTCCGCTAGGGTGGCCCCTCGATCGAAGCTCTCGATCTTCTGACGGGCCGCCGACAGCGCGGCCCCCCGGCAGAAGGAGACAAGCCTTGCGGGCTGTCCACCGGAGGCTGCTGTTCGCCGGCGTCGTCGCGGCGTGCGTCGGCGGCGCGGCGACCCTCCCCGTCCTCGCGGACTCCTCCCCCTCCCTCGTCAAGGTGACCGCCGCCGAAGGCACCCCCGTGCCCGGCCGCTACATCGTCACCATGAAGCGAGGCGCCTCCGCCGAGACGGCCGTCAAGACCGTCAAGGCCGCCGGCGCCCAGCGCTTCGACGGCGTCCTCAACGGATTCGCCGCCAAGCTCACCGGCGACCAGCTCAACAAGCTGCGCCGCGACGGCCGCGTCGCCGCCATCGAGCACGACCAGGTCATGAAGGCCCAGAGCACGCAGGGCTCGGCGCCCTGGGGCCTGGACCGCATCGACCAGCGCAAGCGGCCGCTGTCGAAGAGCTACCACTACAGCTCCCTGGCCAAGAACGTCACCGCCTACGTCATCGACTCCGGCCTCGACACCGGCCACTCGCAGTTCGGCGGCCGCGCCGGCATCGCCTGGGTCGCCCCCACGTTCAACGGCAACGGCGGCGACTGCAACGGCCACGGCACCCACGTCGCCGGCATCATCGGCTCGAACACCTACGGCGTCGCCAAGGGCGCCAAGCTGCGCGCCCTGCGCGTCCTCGACTGCAACGGCGAGGGCTACGTCTCCGACATCATCTCCGCGGTGAACTGGCTGCGCACCCACGCCGCCAAGCCGGCCGTCGCGAACATGTCGATCGGCGGCGCCAAGTCCACGGCGCTCAACACCGCCGTCACGAACCTGTCCAAGTCCGGCGTCTTCGTCTCCGTCGCCGCGGGCAACGACAACAAGGACGCCTGCAAGTCCTCCCCGTCCAGCGCGGGCTGGGTCATGGCCGTCGGCGCCACCACGTCCTACGACAACCGCGCCACCTGGTCCAACTGGGGCAAGTGCGTGGACATCAACGCCCCCGGCTACGACATCCGCTCGACGCTGCCCGGCAACAAGACCGGCCTGGAGAGCGGCACGTCCATGGCGTCCCCGTTCGTCGCCGGCACCGCCGCCCTCTACCTCTCGACGCACCCCACGGCCACGTTCCCCACGGTGCAGAAGTGGCTCAACGACAACTCGACCAAGAACGTCCTCGGCCGCATGAAGAGCCAGGCCAACCGGCTGCTCTACAAGAGCAGCCTGTGACCCTCCCGTAGGACGGCCCGGCTCCCCTCGGGGGGCCGGGCTTCTTGGGGGTTGAACCGCCCCACCCGCCCCAGCCGTTTAATCTTGGCGAGGACAAGGACGGCCCCCTCGCCGTCCGTTGGCGTTCGGCCGGACGCCCCCGGGTCCGGCCGGAGAGGAGCAGACGTGGAGTCCCCCACCTCCACCCTCCGGAGACGAACCCGGCGCACGGCCCTGGCCGTCCTCGCCATCGCGCTGCCGCTGGCCTGCACCGCCGCGCCCTCGTCCGCCGCCGCGCCGCGCTCGCTGCCCGCCCTGCCGTCCGACCCCGGCGACAGCGGCAAGTTCGCCAAGCTCAACGCGCAGATCAACAAGCTCGACAAGGCGTACGGCGGCGACCTCGCCAAGCTGAAGGACGCCCAGTACGCCGCGAAGAAGGCCCTGCAGAAGTCCCAGAGCCTGCAGAACAACCTCGACGAAGCCCGCTCCCTCGTCGCCCAGATGGCCGCCACCCAGTACATGACGGACGGCCAGGGCCCCACCATCTCCATGCTCGCCGCGGGCAACCCGTCCGACATGCTGAGCGGCTACTCCATCATCGAGCACCTCGCCCAGAACAAGACGGCGAAGGTCGCCCAGATCGGCAAGCTCGTCGACGAACAGGCCACCGCGCACGACCAGGCCCAGAAGAAGATCACCGAACTGCAGAAGGAGATCAAGGACCTGCTCGCGCAGAAGAAGCGCGTCGAGGCCCTGGTCAAGAAGTACAAGCCGCAGTCACCGAGCGTCGGGATGGGCGGCGTCACCCCCCGCATGGCGCACGTCAAGACGGTCATCGACCAGGAGATGGGGCCCTTCCCCACGATCGGCTGCGTCCGCAGCACCGGCGACCCGCAGGACCACGGCACCGGCCACGCCTGCGACTTCATGATCACCACCGGCGGCGTCATGGCCACCGGCGCCGCCCAGGCCCACGGCGACGCCACCGCCGCCTACGCCATCGCCCACGCGAGCGCCCTCGGCATCAAGTACATCATCTGGCGCCAGCGCATCTACGACCTCCGCAGCCCCGGCTGGCGCGCCATGGAGAACCGAGGCGGCGTAACCGCCAACCACTACGACCACGTCCACATCTCGGTCTTCTAACCGCAAACGATGACACCGTCCCCGACACCCGCGCCAAGCCCCAACGGCGCCTGTGCGCGACGGCCCCTCAGTCCTCGGGGCTATGGGCGAAGCCACCGGGCGGACGCTGATGACCGCAGGTCACCTCGGCTCCGGACCCATCAGTGACCTTGAAGTTGCAGGGGTCGCCCTCGTTGATCCAAGCCTGCACGTGATCGGTTGCCACCACCATCGATAACTCAGAATCATGACCGTCGTCGGCGGTATAGGTCACAACCAGGGTCTCCTGGGGTTTCAGCCAGAAGTCCTCACCGAGCGGTTCCACCACTAGGCACAGGAACTCATTAGTCAGGTTGCGCACAGGGAGTCGGTTCACCACACCGTCCAACCTTCCATCAGCAATCGGTGCGGCGGAGGACGACGGTGGAGTGCCGGAGGCCCAGGTTCCACGAGACCGGTTCCCAGCCTTTCGATTCCAGGCGTTCCGGATTGCCCAGGTCAGGGCCTTGATCGGGGGTGATCCGCGGATGCTCCGGTAGGGGGTGCCGGCGTTGATGTCGTAAATTCGCCAGTCCTCTCCCCCGCACCTTTCTAGAGTCTCGGCCATGTCGCAGTACAGCCGGGACATCGTCCAGAACGCCTGGAAAGCCTTCGCCACCCACGACGCGGATCAGATCTCCGCGGTCTTCACTGAGGACGCCGAGTGGCTGGCGCCCCTGGACAACGCGACCGCCGTAGCGCTGGGAGGCTCCAGCCATATGGTCGGCCGGGAGGCGATCGTGCGTTTTCTCGCCGACGACTTCCCTCGCTTCTTCGCGCACGACGTCACCGTCACCTTCCACGGGATCTATGCCGACGGCGACCACGTGATCGTGGAGGAGACCATGACGGCCACGCTCGCCAACGGCAACCACTACAGCAACGATTACTGCTTCGTCTTCGAGCTTCGAGACGGCCTGATCCACCGAGTCCGCGAGTACATGGACACGGCCCGCGGACACCGCATGGTCTCCGGCGAGGAAGCAGCAGGAAGGCCCGGGGGTGGTCAGGCCTAGAGTGCGGAACGGACGGCGCCGGTGGTGCAGGGCGGAGCCGTCCGATTGCGGGTCGGGCGCATCGGGGGGGACTGGCCGTCTGCCGCTCAGCGCCGTTGGGCGTGGTCGGGGCAGAGGGTTCTGATCCACTCCTGGCCGGTCTCGCTGCCCGGCTCGCCGCAGACCTCGCAGGTGCGACGGGACTCGTCCTGCGCGGCCGTCAGAATGGCGCGGATCCGGTCGCCGATGTCACGGGAGACACCGAGTTCGCCGGTGACGGGGTCGAAGTACACGCCCAGGTTGACGTCGAGCATGCCGTACTTCTCCTTGACCTGAGCCAGCTGGTAGTTCGGCAGTACGGCGATGAGTTCGGCGTGGGTCCGCATCAGGATGTCGCGCCACCCCGGCCCGACATGGTCCAGGTAATTGGGGATCTGCCTGTCGGCCACGTTCGTCATGGAACCGATCCTGCCCTGAGCGCACCGCCGAGCGATACCGCATTCGGCTCCAGGTGCGGTCGTTATCTGGGCGCGTAGATTCCGCGGTCCGCCGCGTGGGGCGAAAGTTGTAGGTTGAAGATCTGCGCTGGTACCGGATGGAGGCGTCCACGTGCTCAAAAGCCCGGTGATGGCCGGTGGTCGCTTTCGCGAGTACGGGGTGGTGGGCGGAGCCTGGGTGGCCGTGACGGCCCTTTTCGTCCTGACCGTGGCAACCTGGCCGACGGACAGCACGGACTCCGACAAGCCGCCCTTTCAGGCGAGCAGCCTGGGGTGGGGCCTGGAGACGCTGGCCGTGGTCGTTGTCATCGGACTGATGACGGCCGTGGCGGTCATGGACATGCGCGCTGCTCGGCGCGGTGGCTTGTCCCGGCCGATTCGGAGCCTCGAAGTGGCATTGGCCGCGTGCGCATGGTTCCTCGGCGGCCTGTTCTGCCTTCTCACCTTCTTCTACACCCAGGCGGACGTCTGCGGAGGGGGCGGGGTCTGGGTGTTCGGATGTCACAACCGGCCGGGGCCGCTACTCAATACGCTCGGCCTGATATTCGCCGCATCGGCGACTCCGGCGCTGGCGGTCCTGACCATGCCGGCCAACCGGACACGGCTCTCGCGGTGGCTCTCACCGGTTCTGATCCTTGGCCTGTACTTGCTGGCGCTCCGGATGTGGGTCCCTCACGTGGGCTTGGGAATCCCCTCCCGCGAGGAAATGATGATGGGCGTACCGGGATAGTAGTAGACGCCCAGTGAGGAGCCCTGGAGGTCAGGGACGGGTGCCGGGTTCGGTTTTGAAGGTGCGGAAGCCGCGGCGGTAGTAGTTGGGGAGGGCGTTGGGGTGGTCGAGTGAGGACGTGTGGAGCCAGACGCGGGTGGCCGTGGGGGACAGTTCCCAGGCTCGTCGGACCGCGAGGGTGAGCGCGTGGGCGCCGAGGCCCTTGCCGACGAAGTCGGGGAGGAGGCCGAAGGTCTCGATCTCCACTTCGTGGTCGTGGGGGTCGCAGGCGACGATGCCTGCCGGTTCTGATTCGTAGGTGAGCAGGGCGAAGGCGCGGCGGGGGTTCGCGGCGAGCCAGGCTCGCCATTCGTCGGGGGTGCGGCGGGAGCTTTTCCAGCCGTGCGGGGCGCCGACGCGGGACATGACGTCGGGGATGAGGGGCGAAGTGCGGTCGAGGGGTTCCAGGAGCAGGCCCTGGACGGGCGCGGCGGGGTTCAACTGGGCCCGGTCGGTCATTTCCACGTAGGTCACGGTTTCCTGCACCCGCTCAGGTTACGGCCATCGGATCCGGTAGCGGAGTTCGTCGACGGCGGTGCCGCGGATCGTGCGGTGGCGCGTTTCGCCGGTGAAGGTCCAGCCGGCGGTTTCGTAGAAGGCGCAGGCGCGCTGGTTGCCTTGGAGGACCCAGAGGACGGCGCTTTTCAGGCCGGCGGCCTTGAGGGTGTGGACGGCCCGGCTGTGGAGGGCGGTGCCCGTTCCTTGCCGCCAGTGCGTCTCGGCGATGTGGAGGGCTTTCAGTTCGCCTGAGAACGCTATTTCGGCGAAGCCGGTCAACGCGGTGCCGGATTCGGCGACGAAGGTGGCGCGGGACGGGTCGCGGAGGCTTTCCAGCCAGCGGTGCTCGCGTTGGGCGGGATCGAGGCCAGAAAGGAAGTCGTCGGGGAGCAGGCCGCGGTAGGCGGCGCGGTAGGACGCCAGGTGCAGATGGGCGATCGCGGGGGCGTCGGTCTCGGTGGCGGTTCGGATCGCAGGGGGCATGCGTCCATTAGAGAGGGCGCCCCCGGAGAACGGGGACGCCCTCGGACGGTCAGTTCGCGTAGCTCGGGAGCATGCGCTCGTTGGCCTCGCGGAGTTCGGCGAGGGGGATCGAGAACAGCTCCTGCTGGTCGCCTTCCGGGGCGCGGCCGGTGACGTTCAGCGAGTCGCCGCCGGCGATGCCGAGCTGGGTCACCGGGACGCCCGCCGACTCGCACAGGGCCGCGAGGCGGGCCTCGCCGCCGGGGCGGATCGCGACCATCGCGCGGGCCACCGACTCGCTGAACAGCGTGACGAACGGGTCGCCCGGCAGGGTGATCCGGGCGCCGAGGCCGCCGCGCAGGCAGGACTCCACCAGGGTCTGCGAGAGGCCGCCGTCCGACAGGTCGTGGACGGCCGTCAGCAGGCCCTCGCGGATCGCGGTGACCATGACGGAGGCGAGGGCCGCCTCCGCCTTCAGGTCGACCAGCGGCGGCAGGCCGCCGAGGTGGTTGTAGACGACGTGCGCCCATTCGGAGCCGCCGAACTCCTCGCGGGTCTCGCCGAGGAGCGCGAGCGTGGCGCCGTCGGAGGTGAGCGCCATGTTCACGCGGCGGCGGACGTCGTCGTGGACGCCGAGGACGCCGATGACCGGGGTCGGGTTGATCGGGGTGGTGCCGGTCTGGTTGTAGAAGCTGACGTTGCCGCCGGTCACCGGGATGCCGAGGTACTGGCAGGCGTCGGCGAGGCCCTCGACGGCGCGGGCGAACTGCCACATGACGCCCGGGTCCTCCGGGGAGCCGAAGTTCAGGCAGTTCGTCACGGCGAGGGGGCGGGCGCCGGTGGCGGCGACGTTGCGGTACGCCTCGGACAGCGCGAGCTGCGAGCCGGAGTACGGGTCGAGGCGGGTGTAGCGGCCGTTGCCGTCCAGGGACAGCGCGATGCCGAGGCCCGACTCGTCGTCGATCCGGACGAGGCCCGCGTTCTCCGGCATGGCGAGGACGGTGTTGCCGAGCACGTACCGGTCGTACTGCGAGGTCACCCACGTCTTGCTGGCCAGGTTCGGCGAGCCGGCGAGCCACAGGACGGTGCGGCGCAGCTCGTCGCCGTTGGACGGGCGGGTCAGCCGGCCCGGGGTGTCGGACTGCAGGGCGCCGAGGTCCTTCGGGGGCTCGAACGGCCGCTCGTAGACCGGGCCCTCGTCGGCGGCGGTGACCGGCGGGATGTCGACGATCGTCTCGCCGCGCCACGTCATGACGAGGCGGCGGGTGTCGGTGACCTGGCCGATGACGGTGGCGGGGATCTCCCAGCGGCGGCAGATCTCCATGAAGCGGTCGACCTTGTCGGGCGACACGACCGCCATCATCCGCTCCTGCGACTCGCTCATGAGGATCTCCTCAGGGCGCAGGGTCGCGTCGCGCAGCGGGACGGTGTCGAGGTCGACGTGCATGCCGCCGGTGCCGGCGGCGGCCAGTTCCGTCGTCGCGCAGGAGACGCCGGCGGCGCCGAGGTCCTGGATGCCGACCACGAGGTCCTCGCGGAACAGCTCCAGGCAGCACTCGATGAGCAGCTTCTCCATGAACGGGTCGCCGACCTGGACGGACGGGCGCTTGGTGTGCGACTCCTCGTCGAAGGTCGCGGACGCCAGGACGGACGCGCCGCCGATGCCGTCCGGGCCGGTGAGGGCGCCGAAGAGGATCACCCGGTTGCCGGGGCCGGGGGCCACGGCGCGCTGGATGTCCTCGTGCTTCATCACGCCCACGCAGAGGGCGTTGACCAGCGGGTTCCCCTCGTAGCAGGCGTCGAAGACGGTCTCGCCGCCGATGTTGGGCAGGCCGAGGGAGTTGCCGTAGCCGCCGACGCCGGCGACGACGCCGGGCAGCACGCGCTGGGTGTCGGGGGCGTCGGCGGGGCCGAAGCGCAGGGAGTCCATGACGGCGATCGGGCGGGCGCCCATCGACATGATGTCGCGGACGATGCCGCCGACGCCGGTCGCGGCGCCCTGGTACGGCTCGACGTAGGACGGGTGGTTGTGCGACTCGACCTTGAAGGTGACCGCCCAGCCCTGGCCGATGTCGACGACGCCGGCGTTCTCGCCCATCCCGACGAGCAGCTTGTCGGTCTTGGGGGCCTTGTCGCCGAACTGGCGCAGGTGGACCTTGGAGGACTTGTAGGAGCAGTGCTCGCTCCACATGACCGAGTAGATCGCGAGCTCGGCGGAGGTGGGGCGGCGGCCGAGGATGTGCCGGACGCGCTGGTACTCCTCGTCGTTCATGCCCAGCTCGGCGTACGGCTGCGCGCGGTCGGGCGAGGCGGCGGCGATGGCGACGGTGTCGGTGCCGGTGTCGACCTTGACGGACGACTCGATCGCGAGGCGGGCGCCGCCGCCGATGGCGGGCTGGGGGCCCGTGCCGGATCCGACGGCGTGCTGCGGCCCGGTGTTGGGGCCGCCGACGGCGGGCTGCGGGCCGGTGCCGCGGCCGACGGCCGGCTGCGGGCCCGTGCCGGGTCCGACGGACGGCTGCGGGCCGGTGCCGCGTCCTACGGCGGGCTGCGGGCCGGTGCCCGAGCCGATGGCGGGCTGCGGGCCGGTGTTCGGGCCGATCGCCGGGAACTGGCCGGTGCCGGCCGGGCCGACGGGCGGAAGCGGCCCTGTGTGCGGACCGCCGTGCGGGCCGCTGTGGTGCGGGCCGACGGACGGCTGCGGGCCCGTCCCGGAGCCGATCGCGGGCAGCGGCCCGGTGGCCGGGCCGACCGGGGGCAGGGGGCCGGTGCCCGGGCCGACGGCGGGCAGCGGGCCGGTGCCGGGACCGGGGACGGGCTGCGGGCTCGCGCCGGGGCTCTGCCAGCCGCCGGACGGCGCCTGCTGGCCCTGCGGCCCCTGCGGCCCCACTGCGGGCTGCGGGCCCGTCCCGGACCCGATGGCGGGCTGCGGGCCGGTGCCGGGACCGGCGACGCGCTGCGGGGCGGCGGGCGGCGGCGGGAACGCCGCGTACTCGCCCAGGTCAGGCGTGGTGCGCGTGGGGTCGTTCTGCGGCGGCAGCGGGACCGCGACACCCTCCTCGGCCAGCGCGCGCGCGAACGCGTCCGACGGGACGCCGGTGTCGGGCAGGGTGCGCCCGGTGGCGGCCGGCTCGTCGTTCAGCACGGGCAGCGGGCCGGTGAACGGCCCCTGCGGCGCGGGCGAGGCCGAGGGCGCGGGCGGAGCCGGCGGCGCGGGCTGCTCGGGAGCGGGCGTGCCGGGGACGCCGGGGACGCCGGGCGACGCGGCGGGCGCGTTGGACCGGTCCTCCTCCAGGATCGCCTCGAAGGCCTGGGTCACCGAGGGGTCGACGGGCTGCAGCTCGGGGTCGTCGGCGTCGGACTTCAGCTCGTCCAGCCAGTCCAGCGACGGCTCGTCGTGCGCGGCGTCGCGCCCCGCGCGGCCGGAAGCGTTGGGCCGTTGCTCGCTCATGCGTTGACCAGTCTCTTGACGATCGAGGTGAAGAAGCCGAGCCCGTCGGTGGACGGCCCGGTCAGCGACTCCGCGGCGTGCTCGGGGTGCGGCATGAGCCCCACCACGTTGCCGGCCTCGTTGCAGATCCCGGCGATGTCGTCGAGGGAGCCGTTGGGGTTCAGGTCGAGGTAGCGGGCGACGATCCGGCCGGAGTCGGCCAGTTCGGCCAGCGTCTCGCGGTCGGCGGTGTAGCGGCCGTCCGCGTTCTTGACCGGGATGACCAGCTCCTGCCCCTCGGTGTACTCGGAGGTCCAGGCGGTGCCGGCGTTCTCGACGCGCAGCCGCTGGTCGCGGCAGACGAAGTGCAGCCCCGCGTTCGGCAGCAGCGCGCCCGGGAGCAGGTGCGACTCGCAGAGCACCTGGAAGCCGTTGCAGATGCCGAGGACGGGCAGGCCGGCCTTGGCGGCGGCGACCAGCTCGGTCATCAGCGGTGCGAACCGGGCGATAGCCCCGGCCCGCAGGTAGTCCCCGTAGGAGAACCCGCCTGGCAGGACGACGGCGTCGACGCCCTGCAGGTCGTGGTCGGCGTGCCAGAGGGCGACCGGCTCGGCGCCGGCCAGCCGCACGGCGCGCGCGGCGTCCTTGTCGTCCAGGGAACCAGGGAAGGTGATGACCCCCACCCGGGCAGCGTCCATCTGTTCTGTTCCTCCGAAATGAGGTGCGGCCGGGACGGTCGGGTCTCATCCGCCGATCACCGCTGCGCGCGTCGCACAATCCCCCCGCGCGCGTACCAATCTACCCGGCCGTGTGCATGAGCCGGCGGTCGAGGCGGCCTACCAGTGCCCCGTCCCGCCAGGTCAGGCGCTTCCGCAGGTGAACGATGGTGCCCCGGTCGGGGGTGCGGTCGATGTCCAGATCGTCCACGAGCGCCCGCATGATTTTAATCCCGCGGCCCGATTCGCTCAAAACCCCGGGCTCGGGGGCCGGCTCCCGCGGGACGGGGCGGGGCCCGTGGCCGCCGTCCTCGATCTCCAGCAGGCAGCTGCCGTCGTCGACGCGGCCGGCGACCCGGTAGTCGCCGGTGGCGCGGGCGTGCTGGACGGCGTTGGTGCACGCCTCGGAGGCGGCGACGAGGATGTCGGCGACGCAGTCCTCGGCGACGCCCAGCCCCCGCAGCGCGTCCCCCACCACCCGGCGTACCACCGGAATGCTCGGCGCCTCGCGCGGCAGCGCGAGCGCGAACTCCATATCCACCCCGGACACCTCGTGTCATGCCCCGGGCGTCCCGGCAGGGCCCCCGGACCCGGAGCGTGCTCGACGACTCGACGCAGCTAAGGCTTCCCCGCCGGGATCTTCCGTAACCGCTATACTGTCGGGTCTTTCACTTCGCCCTGGGGGCTGTCGGGCGGGGTCCCGTGCCCTTCGGCCTGCGGCGTCTCGCCCTGCGGGGCCTCCGGCGGGCTGTCCGGGGTCTCGGCTTCGAGCCCCTCGGGCTGCAGGATCCGCACCTCGAAGTTCTCGATCACCGGGTTGGCGAGCAGGGTCTCGGCGATCCGGCGCACCCGCTCCAGCGCGGCCTCGTCGGCCGGCCCTTCGAGCTCGACCTCGAACCGCTTGCCCTGCCGGACGGCGACGACGCCGTCGAACCCCAGCTGCGGCAGTTTCCGGGCGATCGCCTGGCCCTGCGGGTCGAGGATCTCCGGCTTGAGCATGACGTCGACGACGACACGCGCCACGGTCGCCCCCTCACTGATCTGCGCTTTTGCTGACGAACCTGAAGCGTACGGCACCATGGGCACGCGCCACCCACGCATCCCCCTTGTCCGCACCCCGCCCACACCCTCCCGGAGCCGTCCGATGAACATCGAGGACCTCACCCCGCCGGAGCGTCTCCTGTGGGAGGCGTTCCCGAGCGGCGAATCGGTGGACCTGTCGTCCGGGGACCCGGCGCTGGACGATCCCGGGTACGCGCCGCACTGGGGGCATGACCGGATGGTCAGGGCCGAGGTGCTGGTGGCGCTGCTGGTCGGGGCCGTGGAGCCGGAGCCGGGACGGGTCGCCGCCGTCCGGCTGAGCGGCGCCCGGATCACCGGTTCGCTGAACCTCGGGCACGCCGAGGTCCGCGTCCCGCTGGCGCTGACGGCGTGCTCGTTCGACGAGGCGCCGCACCTGTACTGGGCCAGCATGAACAGCGTCCACCTGATGGGCTGCCGGCTGCCCGGGCTGGTCGCGTCCGGCACCCGGGTGGACGGCCACCTGTGGCTGGAGGGCAGCCGGATCACCGGCGGGCTCTGGCTGGACGGGGCGCACATCACCGGCATCCTGAACATGTCGGGCGTCCAGCTGTCCAACCCGGGCGGGGACGCGCTGCTCGCCGACCGGCTGACGGTCGAGGCGAACGTCTACTGCGACCAGGGGTTCGCGGCGAACGGCGAGGTCCGGCTGCCGGGCGCGCGGGTCGGCGGCCAGCTGATCTTCCGGAAGGCGCGGCTGCACAACCCGTCCGGCGCGGCGCTGTACGCGAGCCGGCTGGACGTGGCGGCGAACGTGTTCTGCGACGGCGGGTTCGTCGCGGAGGGCGAGGTCCGGCTGCGCGGCGCCCGCGTCGGCGGGTACCTGTCGTTCGTCGGCGCGCAGCTGTCGGCGCCGGAGCGGACCGCGCTGAACGCCGACGACCTGACCGTCGAGACCGACGTGTACTGCTCGGACGGGTTCACCGCGCACGGCGCGGTGAGCTTCTCCGGGGCGCACGTCACCGGGCAGCTCAGCCTGCGCGGCGCGCACCTGCGGCACGAGCAGGGGACGGCGCTGAGCCTGCAGCGCGTCCAGGCGGAGGAGCTGCTGCTGCGCCCGGCGGACAAGATCGCCGGGACGACCGACCTGTCGTACGCGCGGATCAACCTGCTGCGGGACGAGGCGGCGACCTGGCCGGACCGGCTCCAGCTCGACGGCCTGCAGTACGAGACGCTCGAACCGCCGCTGGCGGCCCGCGAGCGGCTGGCGTGGCTGCGCCGCGACAGCGACGGGTACGCGCCGCAGCCGTACGAGCGGCTCGCGGCGACGTACCGGGCGCTCGGGCTGGACGCCGACGGGCGGTCGGTGCTGCTGGCGAAGGCGCGGGACCGGCGCCGCACGCAGGGCATCCCGCTGAAGGTCGTCGGGTTCCTGCAGGACGTCCTGGTCGGCTACGGGTACCGGCCGTTCCGGGCGGCGAGCTGGCTGGTGGGGCTGCTGGCGTTCGGCACGATCGTGTTCTCCATCCATAATCCGGGCGTTCTGGACACCGGCCACAAGCCGCACTTCAACGCGTTCTTCTACACGCTCGACCTGCTGCTGCCGATCGGCAGCCTCGGGCAGGAGGCGGAGTACGCGCCGAGCGGGATCTACATGTGGGTGGCCAACTTCATAGTCGCGGCCGGGCTGGTCCTCGGCCTGACGGTCGCCGCGGGGGCGACGCGCGCGCTCTCCCGGGAGTGAGGCCCGGCGCGGGGTGGCGCGCGTCACAGCGGATCGGGGCTCCGTAGCGGGGTAGGAGATAGGCGGCGGCACTTGCATCTCCGGGTGTGATGTCTGCCACGATGTCTTTGGTGGCTTTTGTCCCTTACCGGGGACGGGGCCGCTGACATCGGCCGGCCGTGCGGCGATCCCGCGCACCGGCCCCGAACGAGGAGTGCCATCAATGACGATCGACTCCGTGCGCGGCGCGCCAGGCGCCTCCGAGCTCGCCGAACCCGAGCTCATCAGGCTCCTCACCCCCGAGGGCGAGCGCGTCGAGCATCCCGACTACCCGCTGGACCTGAGCGCCGGGGAGGTCCGCGGGCTGTACCGCGACCTGGTGATCGTCCGCCGGATCGACCGGGAGGCCGTGGCGCTGACCCGGCAGGGCGAGCTCGGCCTCTGGGCGTCGCTGCTCGGCCAGGAGGCCGCGCAGATCGGCTCGGGACGCGCGCTGACCGAGCACGACATGGTCTTCCCCACCTACCGCGAGCACGGCGTCGCCTGGTGCCGGGACGTCCCGCCGCTGAACCTGCTCGGCCTGTTCCGCGGCGTCAACCACGGCGGCTGGGACCCCGCCGAGCACGGCTTCCACCTGTACACCGTCGTGATCGGCAGCCAGACGCTGCACGCGACGGGCTACGCGATGGGCGTGCAGCGCGACGGGCTGCTGGGCACGCCGTCCGCCGGCGCCACGATGGCGTACTTCGGCGACGGCGCGACGTCGCAGGGCGACGTGAACGAGGCGTTCGTGTTCGCCTCCGTGTTCAACGCCCCGGTCGTGTTCTTCTGCCAGAACAACCAGTGGGCCATCTCCGAGCCGCTGGAGAAGCAGACGCGCATCCCGCTGTACAAGCGCGCGCAGGGCTACGGCTTCCCCGGCCTGCGGGTGGACGGCAACGACGTTTTCGCGTGCCTGGCCGTCACCAGGAAGGCGCTGGAGAACGCGCGGACGGGCCAGGGCCCCACGCTGATCGAGGCGTTCACGTACCGGATGGGCGCTCACACCACCACCGACGACCCCACGCGCTACCGGCTGAAGGCCGAAGAGGAGGCGTGGAAGCTCAAGGACCCGATCGAGCGGGTCAAGGCGTACCTGGTCCGGGGCGACCTCGCCGACACCGCGTTCCTCGACGAGGTCGAGGCCGAGGCCAAGCAGGTCGCCAAGGAGCTGCGGGAGGGCTGCCTGGCCCTGCCGGACCCGGCGCCGCTGTCGATGTTCGAGCACGTCTACGCCGAGGACCACCCGCTGATGACCGAGGAGCAGGAGCAGTTCGCCGCCTACCTGGCGTCCTTCGAGGAAGAGGTGACGCCGTGACCGCGCAGACCCTGACGCTCGGCAAGGCGCTGAACACCGGCCTGCGCAAGGCCATGGAGAACGACCCGAAGGTCCTGGTCATGGGCGAGGACGTCGGGAAGCTCGGCGGCGTGTTCCGGATCACCGACGGGCTGCAGAAGGACTTCGGCGAGGAGCGGGTGATCGACACGCCGCTGGCCGAGTCCGGCATCGTCGGCACCGCGATCGGCCTCGCGCTGCGCGGGTACCGGCCGGTCTGCGAGATCCAGTTCGACGGGTTCGTGTTCCCGGCGGCCGACCAGATCATCACGCAGCTCGCCAAGATGGGCATGCGCTCGCTGGGCGCGCTGTCGCTGCCGGTCGTCGTCCGGATCCCGTGCGGCGGCGGCATCGGCGCCGTCGAGCACCACTCGGAGTCGCCGGAGGCGTACTTCACCCACACCGCCGGCCTGCGCGTCGTCGCCTGCTCCAACCCGGCCGACGCGTTCACGATGATCCAGCAGTCGATCGCCTCCCCCGACCCGGTGATCTTCTTCGAGCCGAAGCGCCGGTACTGGGACAAGGCCGACGTCGACGTCGACGCCGCCCCCGGCGACTGGGCGCCGCTGCACGACGCGAAGACCGTCCGTCCCGGCGAGCACGTCACGGTGCTGGCCTACGGGCCGTCGGTGAAGACGTGCCTGGAGGCCGCGTCCGCCGCCGCCGAGGAGGGACGCTCGCTGGAGGTCATCGACCTGCGCTCGCTCAACCCCCTCGACATCGACGCGATCACCGGCTCGGTGAACCGCACCGGCCGCTGCGTCGTCGTCCACGAGGCCCCGGTCTACAGCGGGTTCGGCGCCGAGCTGGCCGCGCGGATCACCGAGAGGTGCTTCTACCGGCTGGAGTCGCCGGTGCTGCGGGTCGGCGGGGCCTCCACCCCGTACCCGCCGTCCCGCCTCGAGGACCACTACCTGCCCGACCTCGACCGCATCCTCGACGCGGTCGACCGTACCTTCGCGTGGTGACGCCGGTGAGCCCGAAACTGTTCAAGCTGCCGGACGTCGGCGAGGGCCTGACCGAGGCCGAGATCGTCAAGTGGCACGTCCAGCCCGGCGACACCGTCGAGATCAACCAGACCATCGTGGAGATCGAGACCGCCAAGGCGATCGTCGAGCTGCCCTGCCCGTTCGAGGGCGTCGTCGCCGAACTGCTCGTCACCGAGGGCCAGACCGTGGACGTCGGCGTCCCGATCATCTCGGTGAGCACCGAGGCCGAAGGCGGCGTCGCGACCCCGGTGTCGGAGCCCCCGGCGCAGGCCGCGGCGATGCGCGAGGAGGGCGTGCCGTCCGCGGCCGAATCCGGCATGACCAGCCCTGACCAGCCGAAACGGCAGCCCGTCCTGGTCGGCTACGGGGTGAAGGAGGGGACGACCAAGCGCCGCGCCCGCAAGGCGCCGAACGGCGCGCCGGCCGCCCCGGTCTCGGTGCCGGCGCAGGTGCCGGCGCAGGCGCCCGCGCCGCCGCCCGCCGTTCGTCCACAGGCTGTGGACAACCGGCTGCCGCTGGCCAAGCCGCCCGTCCGCAAGATGGCGAAGGACCTCGGCGTCGACCTCACGACGATCACCGGCTCGGGTCCCCAGGGGTCGATCACCCGCGACGACGTCCTCGCCGCCCAGTCCGGTGAGGCCGCCGCCCCCGCGGCGCCCCGCGCCACCGCCGAGCGCGAGGAGCGCATCGCGGTCAAGGGCGTCCGCAAGGCGACCGCCGCCGCGATGTCGGGTTCGGCGTTCACCGCGCCGCACGTCACCGAGTTCCTCCAGGTCGACGTGACCCGCACCATGGACGCGGTGAAGCGGCTCCGCGACCTGCCGGACTTCGCCGGCGTCAAGGTGTCCCCGCTCCTGCTCGTCGCGCGCGCGCTGCTCACCGCCGTCGCGCGCCACCCGATGGTGAACTCCGCCTGGGCGGACGGCCCGTCCGGCGCGGAGATCGTCATGAAGCGCTACGTGAACCTCGGCATCGCCGCCGCCACCGACCGGGGCCTGATCGTCCCGAAGATCAAGGACGCGCAGGACCTCTCCCTGCCCGACCTGGCGCGCGCGCTGACCGACCTCACGGACAAGGCCCGTGCGGGCAAGGCGTCCCCCGCCGACCTGTCCGACGGCACCATCACCATCACCAACGTCGGCGTGTTCGGCGTGGACACGGGGACCCCGATCCTCACCCCCGGCGAGGCCGCGATCCTGGCGTTCGGCCAGATCCGCGACATGCCGTGGGTGCACGAGGGCGAGCTGGCGATCCGCAAGGTCACCACGCTCGCGCTGTCGTTCGACCACCGGATCGTCGACGGCGAGCTCGGCTCCCGCGTCCTGCGCGACGTCGGCGACATGCTGGAGGACCCCCTCCGGATGCTCGCCTGGTCCTGACCTGGACCCGCGAAGGCGCGCGCCGCTGCGGCGCGCGCCTTCGCCTTCTGTCAGTTGAACACGGGTCGCGGCGCCTGAGATGTTCCCCCCGCTGATAGGAACCAAGATCCACGGATGGCAGAGTAAGTGAGTTCTTATTCACCGTCCGTGGAGTGAGCATGAGAAGAACCGGGTCCCTGATGCGCCGGGTGCTGGCCGTGTCGTCGGCCGGCGTCCTCGCCGCGACCGTCCAGGCCGGACCGGGCCAGGCCGCGACCTCCGAGGTGTCCCGGGGGGTCACGATCCCGGTCTTCTACAACCCGCCGTCCGCGCTTCCGGCGGCCAACGGCGCGCTGATCCGCACCGAGGCGCTGCCCCTCGGGCTGAGCCTGCCCGGCCTGGACGGCCGTCCACTGCCCGGCAAGGCGACGCGGCTGATGTACAAGTCCACCGACTCCAACGGCAAGCCCGTCGCGGTGACGGGCGCCTACATCGAGCCCACCGCGGCCTGGAAGGGGCACGGCCCCCGCCCCCTCGTCGCGCTGGCCTCCGGGACGATGGGCCAGGGCGACCAGTGCGCCCCGTCCTACGCCCTGCAGCACCCGCTGACGCTGACCGGCGACACCATGTCCGTGTCGTACGAGGACCTGTCGATCTACCGGCTGCTCTCCACCGGCGCGGCCGTCGTCGTCACCGACTACGTCGGTCTCGGCGCCACCGACCGCCTCCACACCTACGTCAACCGCCTCGACGAGGGCCACGCCCTCCTGGACGCCGCCCGCGCCGCACACGCCGTCCCGGGGGCGTCCATCACGGCGCGCTCGAAGGTCGGGCTGTACGGCTACAGCCAGGGCGGCGGCGCCAGCGCCTCGGCCGCCGAACTCCAGCCGTCCTATGCGCCCGACGTCCACCTCGCCGGCACCTACGCCGGCGCGCCGCCCGCCGACCTGACCGCCGTCATGAAGGGCATCGACGGCAGCGCCCTCGTCGGCGCGCTCGGCTGGTCGATCAACGGCTTCGCCCAGTCCGACCCCGCCCTGCGCCGCATCGTCGACGCCAACATCAACGCCACCGGCAAGGCCGCGCTCAAGGACATCTCGACCATGTGCGTGGGCGACGCGCTCCTCAAGTACGGCTTCACGTCGAGCACCAAATGGAGCGTCAGCGGCAAGCCCATCGCCGAGATCCTCCCGTCCATCCCGGCGGCGCAGGCCGTCCTCGACAAGCAGCGCATCGGCACCCTCAAGCCCGCCGGCCCCGTCCGGCTGGCGACCGGCGTCAAGGACGACATCGTCCCCCACGCCCAGGCGCGCCGGCTCGCCGTCGACTGGTGCCGCCGGGGCGGCAACGTCGGCTACGTCCCCGTCGACCTGCCGAACCTCGGCGACAAGACCCTCCTCAACCACTTCGCCCCGCTCCTCCTCGACCAGCCCACCGCCGTCACCTGGCTGACCGACCGCCTGAACGGCAAGCCGTCCCCCTCCACCTGCAAAACCCTCCCGTCCCAGCCCTGACGGCGAGGGCGCGCGCCTCGCTCGGCCTCCCACGGAAAAGAAGTTGAGCGAGGCGGCGCCCGATGGTTACCGTCGTGGCGGATCGTGGAACCGTCGCAAGGAGGTGAGACCCCGTGAACACAGTCACCCATGGGTGCTCCCTCAGCCCGTCACGGTCCGCCGGCTGACGTTCGGTGTCGCCAGGAGCGCCCAGAGGCACTCCTCAAGGAGACACCGATGAAGCCTTTCCCATCCCGCCTGAGCGGCTACGCGGTCACGCGCGTCGCCGACAGGCACTGGCACGCGCTGGACGACGACCTGGTGGTCGGCCGCGGATACGCCGAGCACCGCCCCGACGGACGCCTGTTCGTCAGCATCGACGCCTGGCACGACGCCGCCTTCGACCGGCTCGCCGAGGCGATGCTGGCGGACCTGCCGGCGCCGCTGCACACCCTGGTCGACGAAGCCGACACCGAGCTGACGGTGCGCTGGCGGCGCGCCGGTTTCACGATCGGGCGCCGCGAGTGGGAGTACGCCGTCCCGACCGATCCACGGGTCACCGGGCTCGCCCACGTCCAGCCGCCTTCGGGCGTGACGATCGTCCCCGCGGGTCAGACGGACGAAGACCTGCTGCGGGCGGTGGACCGCGCCATCCGCGACGAGGTCGAGGCGACCGCCGGATGGCGGTCGATGCCCGCGGAGGTGATCCCGCTCCCCGAGGGCGACACCATCGTCGACCCGTCGAAGTACGCGGTGGCCGCGGCACCGGACCGCTACCTGGCCCTCGTCCGGGTGGTGACGGTGATCCGGCCGCGCATCGGCCTGCTCGCGGTCCGGGCCGGCGAGCGGCGCCGCGGCATCGCGCGGGCACTGCTCGCCCACACGCTGGAGACGCTGCACCGCTCCGGTTTCGACACGGCCTGGGCCGAAGTCCACGAATCCAACGAAGCGGCCTCGGCACTGCTCGAAGGCATCGGCGCCCGGCCGGCGGGCAGCAACCTGGAGCTGGTGCGATGACGAGGAACAGGAACGGCATCGAAGTCGAGGGCCGGGTCGTCGAGTGCCTGCGCAGCGCCATGTTCACCGTGGAGCTCGAGGACGGCCACCGGGTGCTCGCGCACATCAGCGGAAAGATCCGCAAGAACTACATCAAGATCGTCCTGGAAGACCGGGTCCTGGTGGAACTCACCCCCTACGACCTGTCGCGCGGCCGCATCGTCTTCCGCTACCGGAACTGACCACGGCCACCCGATGAGGCCGAGGTAGAGGGCGCGCGCCGACCGGCGCGCGCCCTCGCCGTCCACGCCGACTTCGGCTTCGGTCGCGCCGGCCCGCCTGGCGCTTTCAGCAAGCGGCCCTTCGGGTGCGGCCGTAGGTGGACAGGGCGTGGAAGGCCGCCTTGGGGGTCCAGGGGACGTCGGGGCGGGGGCGGTCGGCACCGGGTTCGAGGATCTTGACGATGCCGTAGCTCGCCTTGTCGAAGTCGCGTTCCGGGTCGGACGACGTGGGGAGGTCGCGGCGGGCGAAGGTGTTGACGAAGGCGGCGTCGACGCCGGCCTTGTCGCAGACGTCGAGGAGTTCGCGGATGTAGTCGGCCTGCTCCTGCTCGTCGCGGACGAGGGGCCGCGTCATGCGGACGGGGCGGGCGCGGTCGTCGTACTCGAGAACGGACTCGCCGTGGCCGCCGAGGTCGGCGGAGCCGCGGTGGGTGGTGCAGCCGAACTCGGTGACGGCGAACGGCTTGCCCTGCGGGGTCTGGCCGGCGAGGGCCTCTCCGAAGGTGGGGGCGGTGTCGGCGTCGCGGTATCCGGCGTCGGTGGCGATCACGTCGAAGGGCGTCCAGTCGACGCCTTCGAAGGGCAGGGACGCGTAGCCGACGGGGCCGGAGAAGCGCTCGCGGACGGCGGCGACGGCTTGGCCGAGGAAGTCGTTGACGCGGACATGCAGGTCGGGGAGCGCCGCGCGGAAGCGGGCGGGGTCGGCCATCAGGCCCACGCGGGCCCGGAAGTCGTCGCCAGGCAGGAAACCGTGCGTGAACAGGGTGACCTCGGAGCCGGTGAGGTAGACGACCGGCGCGCCGGACCGGCGGATGCGCTCGGCGCGTTCGGCGCCGTCGAGGAGGAACGCCATCAGCTCGTCCTGCGTGAGGCCGTTGGTGAACGGCGAGTACCAGACCTCCAGGCCGGCGTCGGCGGCGTGCCGCGCGGCGGTTTCGAGGCGGTCCTGGACTCCTCCGGTGATCCGGACGGCGTCGCAGTGCAGCTCGTCCCGGATGATCCGCATCTCGCGGCGGACGAGGTCGGGGGCGAAGGGCTCGTGGGTGGTGGTTCCGGCGGAGGTGAAGCCGGTGTCGTAGGTGATGCCGTAGGCGCGCATGCGTCCCTCCACTCTTAGGGTACGAAAGGTACCTTATTTGGGCGGGACTAAGCTCCTTTTTGTGGGAACGAGGAACCGCGATCACGTACGGCGCGTACCGTGACGGCGACCAGGCGGCGGGGCGCGGCCCTGGAGGAGGCGATCCTGCGGGCGGCGGCGGACGAGATGCGCGAGTCGGGCTACGCGGGGATGACCATGGACAAGGTCGCCCGGCGCGCCGCCACGAACAAGAACGCCATCTACCGGCGCTGGCCGAACCGTGCGGCGCTGGGCGTCGCCGCGTACCGGCAGCTCGCGCGCGCGCAGATGACCGTGCCGGACACCGGGACGCTGCACGGCGACGCATTGGAGATGCTCAGGCGCGCGAACGCGACGTGGTCGTCACCGCAGGGCGCCGTCCTCCGGGAGCTGCTCGCGGCGACCGGCGACGACCCGCAGCTCCTGGGCCTGCTGCGGGAGCAGGCCGGCGACACCACCATGGACAACGCCTGGCTGACGATGCTCGGCCGCGCGGTGGCGCGGGGCGAGGCGCCGCCGGAGGCGGTGCATCCGCGCGTGGCCGCGCTGCCGATGACGATGCTGCGCGGCGAGTACGCGGCGCGCGGCCTGCCCGACGTCCCCGACGCGGTGCTGACCGAGATCGTGGACGAGGTGTTCCTGCCCCTGGTGCGGGGCCGCGGGGTCACTGAACCGGGACGTTGAGGACCTTCCCGAACGGGCCGCCGTCGAAGACGACCGAGGAGATGTTCCCGGGCGGGGCCGGCACGTAGATGAACCCGCGCTGCGGCTGGTTCACGGCGGTGAGGAAGGTGGCGCGGCCCGGATCGACGTAAGCGGCGGGCTTGCCGGGGTCGCCGGGGCCGATGCGGACGGCCCGGTACACGTCCTTGCCGCCCTGCGCGAGGACGGAGAACGAAGTGAACGCGCCGCCCGGGTAGTCCTTGTGCGCGTAGTTCGCGTCGGCCGGGGTGGTGCCGGGGCCTTCGTCGGTGATGGTGAAGACGCAGACGATGTAGGCGCCGTCCCGGTAGAACGGCTTGACGTCGAGGCGGCGCTTGTCGGCGCCGAAGCGGCCGTAGCGGCTGGCGACGGTGTTGCCGTCCTGGCCGTGGAACGCGGCGGGCGCGACGGTGCCGCCGCGGCCGTTCGCGGCGGCGGTCGACGAGCCGGTGGTGCCGTCGGCCTGTTGCCGGACGACGTAGGAGATCTCGACGCGGCGGTTGCGGGCGCGGGCCTGCGCGTCGTCCTTGCCGCCCTCCTTGGCGACGGGCTCGGACTCGCCCTTGCCGTGCGCGGAGTACTTGAACGCGTTGCCGAGCCGCTTCTTCATCTCGTTCATGACGGCTTCGGCGCGCTGGCGCGACAGCTTGAGGTTGTAGGAGTCGCCGCCCTTGCTGTCGGTGAAGCCGTCGAACGCCAGCGGCCTCTTGTCCGGGTCGGCCTTCGCCTTGATCTCCTGCGCGGCCTCGTCCAGGACGGAC
This sequence comes from Actinomadura violacea, assembly GCF_017573465.1. GTDB lineage: Bacteria > Actinomycetota > Actinomycetes > Streptosporangiales > Streptosporangiaceae > Spirillospora > Spirillospora violacea. Next base: position 124,924 of record NZ_JAGEPF010000001.1, on the reverse strand, counting down.
TTGGCGCGGCCGGAGAGCTTGGCGGAGTTGAACGCGAACAGCACGTCGGTGCGCAGGTTCATCGTGACGTCGGTGCCGCTGGACGTGACGTCCTTGATCTCGCCCTCGGTGATGTCGTACAGCTCGACCGGATTCCCCGTGGACGACCCGGCGGCGGGCGCGTCGCCGGTGCCCGTCACGGGGACGCCGGCGTACTCCCCCGCCGTGCCCGGGGTGATCGCGGTGAGCTTCTGGACGTTCTGCGGGATCGCCGGGTAGTCGGCCTGCATCTGCCGGGTGGCGCCGGGCGCGAACTGCTCGCCGCTGGTGGACGCGGTGGGCTTGTAGAGCTTCCCGGCGACGGGGTCGAGCAGGCTGATGGCGAGCGGCGCCGACTTGGCGGCCTGGTCGAGCGAGGTGACGCTGTACTTCAGGACGGACTTGGCGCCCTGCCGTTCGACGCCGGTGATCTGGAGCCGGGCGTGCAGGCCGTCCGGGCCGCCGAACCAGCCCTCCTTGGTGGACCCGGCCGCGGCGGTGGTCGCGGCGGGCGTCACGGGGCCGCCCCCCTTGGCCGTCGGCGGGTCGCTCTTGCTCGCCTTGCCGGAGTCGGCGCAGCCGGCGGCGGCCAGCACCCCGGCGAGCGATACGGCCAAGGGGACGCTTAAGACGAGACGGTTTCGGCTTCGGTAATCCCGCGGGCGGCCTGCCGGCATCGGGTTCTCCGGTTCGATTCGGGGGGCGGGGGGACGGCGCTCACATTAGTGACCCGGGCGCCGGAACGGCAGCGGCCCCCGCCACACGGGTGGCGGGGGCCGGCGCTTCCCTGTCCGCGGGAGGCGGAGGGGCTCAGAAGGCCTCTTCGGGCAGCTCCATCACGTCGAGGGTGGTGGCCTCGGTGATCGCGCGCTCGGACGCCAGGCGCGGCAGCACCGTCTGGCAGAAGAACTGCGCGGCGGCGACCTTGCCGGTGTAGAACGCCTTGTCGGAGTCGGAGACGTCCCCGCCGCCGAGGGCGGTGAGGGCGACCTCGGCCTGCCGGCACAGCAGCCACGCGACGATCAGGTCGCCGAGGGCGAGCAGCAGCCGGGAGCTGTTGAGGCCGATGCGGTACAGCTCCTTCGGGTTCTCCATGGAGCCGAGCGCCCACCCGATCATCGGGTTCAGGATGCCCTGGACGTCGTCGAGCGCCCTGCCGAGCAGGGCGCGCTCGTTCTTCAGCCGGCCGTTGCCGGCCTCGGACTCGGCGAACGCCTTGACCTGCCCGGCGATCACCTTGAGGGCCTCGCCGTTGTCCCGCAGGATCTTGCGGAAGAACAGGTCCTGGCCCTGGATCGCGGTGGTGCCCTCGTACAGGGTGTCGATCTTGGAGTCGCGGATGTACTGCTCGACCGGGTACTCCTGCAGGAAGCCCGAGCCGCCGAAGGTCTGCAGCGACTCCGCGCCGAGCAGCGCGTAGGCGCGCTCGGAGCCGAAGCCCTTGACGATCGGGAGCAGCAGGTCGTTGACCTTCTCGGCCTGCTCGTCCTTGCGGCCCTCGTGCTCGGCGACCTGCACCGCGTCCTGGTAGGACGCGGTGAGCAGCACCAGCGCCCGCATGCCCTCGGCGTAGGCCTTCTGGGTCATCAGGCTGCGGCGGACGTCCGGGTGGTGGGTGATCGTGACGCGCGGGGCGGCCTTGTCGGTCATCTGCGTCATGTCGGCGCCCTGGACGCGCTCCTTGGCGTACTCCAGCGCGTTCAGGTACCCGGTGGACAGGGTGGCGATGGCCTTGGTGCCGACCATCATCCGGGCGTACTCGATGACCAGGAACATCTGCTTGATGCCCTGGTGCACGTCGCCGACCAGGTAGCCGACCGCGGGGTGCTTCTCGCCGAGGGTGAGCTCGCAGGTCGTGGAGACCTTGAGGCCCATCTTCTTCTCGACGTTGGTGACGTAGGCGCCGTTGCGCTCGCCGAGCTCACCGGTCTCCACGTCCACCAGGTACTTGGGGACGAGGAACATCGACAGGCCCTTGGTGCCGGGGCCGGCGCCCTCGGGACGGGCGAGCACCAGGTGGAAGATGTTCTCGGCCATGTCGTGCTCGGCCGAGGTGATGAAGCGCTTGACACCCTCGATGTGCCAGGTGCCGTCGGGCTGCTGGACGGCCTTGGTGCGGCCGGCGCCGACGTCGGAGCCGGCGTCCGGCTCGGTCAGCACCATGGTGGCGCCCCACTGCCGCTCGAGCGCCAGCTCGGCGAACTTCTTCTGCTCCGGGGTGCCGATGTGCCAGAGGATCTGGGCGAAGCCGGGGCCGGAGGCGAACATGTAGACCGCCGGGTTGGCGCCCAGCACCTGCTCGGCGACGGCCCAGGTCAGCGAGCGGGGCGCGCCGCTGCCGCCGAACTCGGGGGCGAGGTCGAGGCGGTACCACTCGGCGTCCATCCACGCCTTGAACGACTTCTTGAAGCTCTCCGGCATCCGGACGTCGCCGGTGGCGGGGTCGAACTTCGGCGGGTTGCGGTCGGCGTCCTCGAAGGAGTCGGCCAGCGGGCCCTCGGCGAGGCGGTTCACCTCGTCGAGGATGCTGCGCACCGTGTCCTCGTCAAGGTCGGCGTACGGTCCGCTGCCGAGGAGGTCCTGGCGCTTGAACACCTCGAAGAGGTTGAACTCCAGGTCCCGGAGGTTGCTCTTGTAGTGCCCCATTCGAGACTCCGTCCGGTCCGGCGGCGCCGGCCGGCCCCGCACGTTCTACTGGTCAGTAACTCGACATCATGCTACCCGCTGGTAACCAGTGACAACCACCCGGAACCGGGTGGGTCACAGGACTCAGACCATGCGCGGGCCGTCCAGAACGCCCCAACGTGACGCGAATCACAGGGCTTGCCCTGATGCGCATTCCCAAAGAGGCGAACGGCCATCTATCGGACGCCTAGCCCTATACAGGGCAGATAACTCCCGGTCGAGTGTTTCCGAATCACGGCCTCCGAGCGTCCGGGACCTGACGAGCACATCGGTTGGCGAACGATTCCCGCATGATCCTTGACGACGAATCGGGACGAACGATAAAGAGCCCGGCCAATGGGGCAAGCGTGGCCGCATCCGGCAAAGGTGAACCATTTGCTGGTCTGCTCACTCTTACTTGAGGTGGCACGGGGTCGCAGGAGTCGGTGGTTTCTCCCGATGCCACGGGAGAGAGAGGACCTGTTTTGTCGTCTGTCACGGGGTGGCTGAGTGACGCCTGGAGTTCGGTCGCGGGGGCGACCGCCGGAGGCGACTGGCGGAAGTTCGTTCCGCTGGGCTTCGCCGGGCTGCTCGTCTGGGGCCTCTGGCTCTACCGGGTGATCCTGTCGCGCATGGACAAACCGGTGGTCAACAACTTCCGGACCACCGTCTCGGTCGTCGTCCCCTCCTACCGCGAGGACCCCGAGATCCTCGTCCGCTGCCTGGAGAGCTGGCTCGCGCAGAACCCCAGCGAGGTCATCATCGTGATCGACGTCGCCGACACCGAGGGGCACCGGCGGCTCGCCCAGGTCACCGACCCGCGGCTGCACGTGCTCGTCTACGAGCACTCCGGCAAGCGCTCCGCGCTCGGCGTCGGCATCCGCGCCGCCCGCGGCGAGGTCATCGTGTTCGCCGACTCCGACACCTGGTGGCAGCCCGGGCTGCTGGACGCCGTCCAGATGCCGTTCGAGGACCCGCAGGTCGGCGGCGTCGGCACCCAGCAGAACGTCTACCAGCGCACCACCAGCGTCTGGCGCCGCGTCGCCGACTGGCTGGTCAACCTGCGCTACTACGACTACGTCCCCGCGATGGGCTCCAAGGGCGGCGTCGCCTGCCTGTCCGGCCGCACCGCCGCCTACCGCCGCTCGGTGATCCTGCCGGTCGTGGAGAACCTGGAGAACGAGTTCTTCCTCGGCCGCCGCTGCATCGCCGGCGACGACGGCCGGCTCACCTGGCTCACCCTCTCGCAGGGCTACAAGACCGTGCACCAGTCGTCGGCGCGCGCGATCTCGATGTTCCCCGACTCGTTCCGCGCCTTCTTCAAGCAGCGCATCCGGTGGAGCCGCAACTCCTACCGCTGCTACCTCACCGCGCTGTGGAAGGGCTGGCTGTGGAAGACGCCGTTCGTCACGAAGGTGACCGTGCTGCAGATCCTGCTGACCCCGGTCACCATGGCCGTCACCCTCGGTTACCTGATCTTCAGCCGGCTCGCCGACAACTTCAACCCGCTCGGCATCGCGCTCGCGCTCGGCTGGGTGCTGCTCGGCCGCGGCGTCCGCGGCTGGTCGCACCTCAAGCGGCACCCCGGCGAGATCCTGCTGCTGCCGCTGACCGTCTTCGTCGTCATCGGCATCTCGCTGCCGATCAAGCTGTACGCGTTCGTCACGATGAACAAGCAGGGCTGGCTCACCCGCACCTCCGACCAGGTCGGCGGCGCCGGGCAGAGCGCGAGCTCGCTCCAGGGAGTGGGCTGAGGTGACCCGGCCGAACATCCGCCCGCGCCCGCCGAGCGCAGCCGGGCGGGGGACCGCCCTCGCCCTCGCCGCCCTCGGGATCGGGCTGCTCCCCCTCGGGCTGCTGCCCGGGACGCCGGCGCCGCGCGCGCACGCCGACCCGGTCGCCGACGCGAACCGGCAAGCCGCGCTGGTCGACCAGGAGGACCAGCGGATCATGCAGACGCGGTCCGTGCTGTCGGCGATGCTGATGATCGGCGGGCAGGCGACCACGCAGTGGAAGCGGCCGCAGATCTTCGGCTCCGCGCACGGCAAGACGCTCGTCCTGCCGCCGACCACCAACGGGCGCGCCTACACCGTCGCCGACCTCGCCAAGTACGGCGGGCAGTACTTCCGCCGCCTCGGCGACGGCTCGTTCCTGCTCGGCATCCACGTGTTCGTCGCCGACGGCGCCAAGCTGCAGCTGTCCAGCGGGACGGGCCCGCTGGTCATCCGGATGGGCAGCCTGCCGACCGCGTTCAGCTCCATCGTCAGCTTCGGCGGCGCCATCCAGATCAAGGGCACCCAGCGCGCCCCGGTGCAGATCACCAGCTGGAACCCGCGCACCAACGCCCCGGACCGGCAGGTCGCCGACGGCCGCGCCTACATCCGCGCGGTCGGCGGCGAGTTCCGGATGGACTACACGAAGGTCAGCGACCTCGGGTTCTGGAGCGGCCGGACGGGCGGCATCGCGCTGACCGGCACCGACCGCCCGTCCAGCGCCACCAAGCACCTGAACAAGCAGCAGCGGCACGAGGCCAAGAAGAAGCGCCAGGAGCAGCAGCAGAACGGCGGCAGCACCGGCGGCGGCCCCGGCGACATCGAGACCGAGAAGCCCGGCGGCGGCGACGGCCCCGGCGGCACCGCGACGCACGTCCCGGCCGCCGACCTCGTCACCGGGGCGATCACCAACAGCACGATCACCGGGGACGCGTTCGGGCTGTTCGTGTCCGGCTCCAACCAGACCCAGATCACCAACGACGCGATCCAGAACAGCCTGGTGAACGGGCTGGTCATGCACCGGTTCGCGAAGAACGCCAACATCGCCAACACCACCGTGCGGGGCAGCCGCGGCGACGGGTTCGTGCTGTCGCGGGCGACGGAGAAGATCCGCGTCACCAACTGCACCGCGGAGCGCAACGGCCACGACGGCTTCACGCTGAACGGCAGGGCGCTCGCCGAGGGCCCGTCGGCGTCCGGCGAATCGCTGGAGAGCTTCGGCGACAGCTCGATCAACAACAGCCTCGCCAAGGACAACGGCCACTACGGCATCGAGCTGCTCGGCGGCGACAAGCTGTCGGTGCAGAACAGCAAGGTCATCGGCGGCGACATGGGGATCGTCGTGCGGGACGCCGCCACCAACGTGCAGATCTCCGGGAACCAGCTGACCGGGCAGGTCCGGCAGGGCATCTCGCTGCGCGACGGGGTGAAGGGCGCCAACCTCGCCGGCAACACCGTCGACGGCGCCCGCACCGGCATCTACCTGCGGGGCTCGTCGGCGACGCTGCTCGGCAACACGGTCAAGGGCGCCAAGGCGCACGGCATCTCGGTGCTCGGCGCGGCGGGCGGCTCGCAGATCCGCGACAACACACTCAGCGGGTCCGGGACGAGCGCGGTCAGCACGTCCCGGTCGCACGGGAAGGTCGTCAAGGAGGACAACAACGACGACGGCTGGCACGACACCGCGTCGCTGTGGATGAAGGCGCAGCGCTACCTGACGCCGCTGAACGTCATCTGGACGTGCGTGTTCGCGGTCGTCATCTTCTCGATGGTCCGGGCCCGCAACGACCGGCAGCGGATCGGCCGGCTCGGCCTGCACCCGTACACGCTGCAGCAGCCGCTGGAGAAGCGGCAGGTGTGGAGCCTGCCGCGGCGGTCGGCGCAGCCGCAGCCGCGGCCGATGCCCGCGCGTCCCGGCCCGATGGGCGCGCCGGCGATGGCGGGCGCAGGGGCCGGCGGGCGCGCCGGGAGCCCGTTCGCCGGGCCGGTGCCCGGGCAGGCCGCCGGACGGCACATGGCGCCGCCGCCGGGCGGGCCGTCCGCCTCGCCGACGGTCCCCGGCAACGTGCGCCGTCCCTCGATGCCGCCGCGCGGGCCGCAGCCGGTCGCGCCGCACTCGTCGCAGGCGACCGGCCCGCGACCGGTGCCGCCGCCCGCGACACCGCCGCATCCGACGCCGCGCAGCGGCGTCCCGCAGCCGCAGCGAAGGGGGGTCTGACATGAGCGGGCGAACCCCGGCCTCCGGGCCGGCACCCGCCGCCGGGCCGGCATCCGCCGCCGGGCCGGCGCCCGCGGCGCCCGAGGGGCCGCGGCACGGCGCGCCGCCGCCGAAGAAGAAGGGCGGCGGCCGGATCGTCGCGACGCTGCTGGTGCTGGGCCTCGCGGGCGGCGGCACCTACGCCTACCGCGTCTACTCCCAGCAGGGCGGCGGGCCGCCCGGCGTCGACGACGTGTCGCCGAGCGCGGCGCGGCAGCAGTCGACGCTGGTCGACCAGGAGGACCTGCGGGTCATGCAGATCCGCGCCAAGCAGGAGTCCGACCTCGCGGGCGGCGGCGCGGCCGCGGCGGCGGCCCGCCAGCCGCGGCTGATGACCTCGGCCACCGGCCGGACGCTGATGCTGCCGCAGCGCCGGCAGCCCTACTACGTGTCCGAGCTGGAGAAGCTCGGCGGGCAGGACTTCCAGAAGCAGAGCGACGGCTCCTACCTGCTCGGCGTCAACATCATGGTGGCGGCCGGCGGCAAGCTGATCCTGCAGAGCTCGACGGGGCCGCTGACGATCCGGATGCGCAGCGTGCCCGGCTCGTTCACCTCGATCGTCAGCGCGGGCGGCACCGTCCGGATCAACGGGTCGGCGCAGAACCCGGTCCGCTTCACCAGCTGGAACGACGACACGGGCAAGCCCGACACGCAGGTCGCCGACGGCCGCGCCTACATCCGCGCGATCGGCGGCACGTTCGAGATGCACTACACGCAGGTGTCCGACCTCGGGTTCTGGAGCGGGCGGACCGGCGGCGTCGCGCTGACCGGCTCGGACCGCCCGGACTCCTCCGCCGAGCTCGCCGACCCCGGCCCGGCGCACCGGGTGCCGCTGCCGGACGGCGGGCAGGAGGAGACCGACGGCGACAACGCGCGGGTCCAAGTCGTCCCGGCGGGCGGCGGCGGCAAGGGCGGCACGTTCGAGGTGCCGACGGCGAGCCTGGTCAGCGGGACGATCGACCACTCCAGCTTCGACGGCGACGCCTACGGGGTGTTCGTCACCGCGTCCAACCAGGCGCAGATCACCAACACGTCCATCAGGAACAGCCTGGTGGACGGGCTGCTGCTGCACCGGTTCGCCAAGAACGCGACGATCGAGAACACCACGGTCGCCGGCAGCCGCGGCGACGGGTTCGTGCTGTCGCGCGGGACGGAGGGCGTCCGGGTCACCAACTGCACGTCGAGCGGGAACGGCGGCAACGGGTTCACGCTGAACGGCGAGCCGCTCGCGGAGGGGCCGTCGGCGTCCGGCGAGGCGATCACCAGCTTCGGCAACAACTGGGTGAGCAGCAGCGTCGCGAAGGACAACGGGCGGTACGGGGTCGAGCTGCTCGGCGGGTCCGGCGTCGCCGTGCAGAACAGCCGGATCAGCGGCGGCGACATGGGGATCGTCGCGCGCGAGAAGGGCACCCGTGTCCAGATCGTCGGGAACCAGGTGAAGGGGTTCGCGCGGCAGGGGATCGTCGTGCGCGACGGCATGGCGGCCGCGACGGTGTCCGGCAACGTCATCAGCGGCGGGAAGACGGCGCTCTACCTGCGCGACGCCAACGGCACGGTCAACGGGAACACGGTGCAGTCGGCGCACCGGCACGGGCTCACGCTGCGCGGCAATGTCACCGGCAGCGTCATCACCGGCAACACCCTGAGCGGCGCCGGGACGAGCGTGATGGACCTCGACCGGGCCACCGGCAGGTACCAGAACGCCAACAACAACATCAAGGGATGGCACAAGACCGCGGGCTTCGTCACCTGGCTGAAGCGGATCTTCAAGCCGATGAACGTCATCTGGGCGGGCGTGTTCCTGCTGGTGGCGGTCTCCATGTTCCGGTCCCGCGGCACCCGGCTGCGCATCGGCAGCCTCGGCGCCCACCCGTACGCGGCGCAGGACGTGCTCGAGGAACGGCCCGTGCGGCTGCTCCGCCGCGCCGATACCGTCCCCTCCGAGGACGGTCAGCGGGCCGGTGCGCGCGCGGGACGGTAGCCCGGCGCCGGCGACGGCACGACGCACCAGAGCGGTCTTCCAAGGAGTAGTTCAGCATGACGATCAAGATCGATGTCAAGTTCCTCATCGGCCTGGCGGTCGGTGCCCTGGTGGCGGCCGGGCTGGTGATCCTGTTCACCAGCGGCGGCGGGGACGACTCGAAGAAGACGTCCGCGGACGGCGGGATCAGCGCGGCGCCGCAGGGCGGCGGTGACCAGGGCGGCGACGGCGGTGGGGACGGCGGTGGGGACGGCGGCGGCGCGCAGGCCGGGGCGCCGCTGACGCTGCCCGTCCCCGACGGCGGCGGGAAGGTGGGCTGCCCGAAGCCGACCAAGACCGTCGGCGACGCGAACTCGCTCCAGGCGGCGCTGAAGGGCGCGCAGGCCGGCGACGTGATCAAGATGAGCCCCGGCAAGTACGTGGGGAAGTTCGTCGCGACGGCGTCCGGCACGCAGCAGCAGCCGATCTTCCTGTGCGGCGACCCGTCGTCGGTCATCGACGGCGGCGGGATCAAGAAGGGCTACGGCTTCCACCTGGACAAGGCGAACTACTGGCGGCTGATCGGGTTCACCGTGCAGAACAGCCAGAAGGGCGTCGTCGGCGACACCACGAACGGGTCGGTGATCCAGGGCCTGAACGTCCACGACATCGGTGACGAGGGCATCCACGTGCGGGACTTCTCCACCGGCAACACCATCCAGTACAACAAGGTCTTCAACACCGGGCTGCGGCGCGAGAAGTTCGGCGAGGGCGTGTACCTCGGCACCGCGCAGTCGAACTGGAAGTCGGTGTCCGGCGGGAAGATCGACAACAGCGACAACAACGTGGTGCGCGGCAACGTGATCAGGGCGACCGCCGAGGCGATCGACATCAAGGAGGGCACGAAGGGCGGCAAGATCCTGAACAACGTGTTCGACGGGTCGAAGACCGGCGGCGACAAGCACAACGACTCGTGGGTGGACGTGAAGGGCAACGGCTACCTGATCGAGGGGAACCGGGGCGACAAGACGCCCGCGGACGGCTTCCAGGTGCACCAGATCATCAAGGGCTGGGGCACCGGCAACACCTTCCGCAACAACACGATCGCGCTGGACGGCGGCAACGGCGTCGGCATCAACGACACCGTCGGCGGCAACACGATCGCCTGCAACAACAAGGTCACCGGCGGGCAGCTCACCAAGAAGGGCAAGTGCTCCTGACGCGCGGCGGCGCGTGGACGGGGTCCGGACAGTGAAGATCGATGTGAAGTTCGCCGGCGTGCTGGTCGTCGGGGCCGTCGCGACGAGCGCGGTCGTCGTGCTGGCCACCGAGGGCGGCGGCGGCAAGACCAAGGACACCGCCGGGACGGACCCGTTCCCCGGGACGGGGCTGACCGCAGTGCCGCGCAGCGGATCCGGCGCGGGAGCCGGTGCGGGTGCGGGAGCAGGAGCCGGCTCGGGCAGCGGCATCGGGCAGCCGGCGCCGGCGATGCCGCTGCCGTCGTCGTACCGGCGGATCGCGTGCCCGAAGGCGACGGTGACGGTGCACGGGCCCGTCCAGCTGCAGGAGAAGCTGAACACGGCCGCGCCGGGCGAGGTCATCCGGCTCGCTCCCGGCAGGTACCCCGGGCGGTTCTCCAGCCAGAAGTCGGGCGCGCAGGGCAAACCGATCTTCGTCTGCGGGACGCCGCAGGCGGTGCTGGACGGCGGCGGCGTGGCCAAGGGCTACGGCTTCCACCTGCAGAACGCGAGCAACTGGCGGCTGATCGGCTTCACCGTCACGCGCAGCCAGAAGGGCGTCATGCTCGACGGCACCAGCGGGACGGTGGTGCAGGGGCTGAACGTCCACGACGTGGGCGACGAGGCCGTCCACCTGCGCAATTTCAGCACCGGCAACGCGGTGCAGTACAACATGATCATGCGGACGGGCCGCGCGAACCCGCGCTTCGGCGAGGGGGTGTACCTCGGCTCGTCGCACAACAACTGGTCTCAGCTCACGCGGGGCAGGCCGGACGCGAGCGACGCCAACCTGGTCGCCGCGAACCGGATCACCGCCACCGCCGAGGCGGTGGACATCAAGGAGGGCACGTCGGGCGGCCGGCTCGTCGCGAACGTCTTCGACGGGTCGCAGCTGTCCGGCGGCGGCATCAACGACTCGTGGGTCGACGCCAAGGGGAACGGCTATCTCATCGAGGGGAACCGGGGGACCAGAACGGTCAAGGACGGTTTCCAGACCCACGAGGAGTACAAGGGCTGGGGGACCGGAAACGTCTTCCGCCGCAACGTCATCGACCTGGGCGGCGCGAAAGGCGTCGGCATCTTCCTCGGTTCGGACGGCAACAAGGTCGCCTGCGACAACCGGGTCACCGGAGGCGAACTGACCAACAAGGGCAAGTGCTCCTAGAGCCATCGGGAGTCGTCTCTTCCGTCAGCAGTGAAGAAGGAGAAGTGCAATGAACCCGACGGAGTCCCCGCGGCTCACCGTCATCGGCACCGGGTACCTCGGCGCCACGCACGCGATCTGCATGGCCGTGCTGGGCTTCGAGGTGCTCGGCGTGGACGTCGACCAGCGCAAGATCGACAAACTCGCGTCCGGCGAGGTGCCGTTCTTCGAGCCGGGCCTGCCGGAGCTGCTCAGCAAGGCGCTGGAGTCCGGGCGGCTGCGGTTCACCACCTCCTTCGCGGAGGCCGGCGAGTTCGGCGACGTGCACTTCCTGTGCGTGGGGACGCCGCAGCAGCCGGGCTCGGACGCCGCCGACCTCAGCTACATCGACGCGGCGGTACGGGCGCTCGCGCCGACGCTGACCCGGCGCACCCTGGTCGTCGGCAAGTCGACGGTGCCGGTCGGCACGGCGAAGCGGCTCACCGGCCTCCTGCAGGAGCTCGCCCCGGCGGGCGACGAGGTCGAGCTGGCGTGGAACCCCGAGTTCCTGCGCGAGGGCTTCGCCGTCGACGACACGATGCGCCCGGACCGGCTGGTGTTCGGCGTCGCGTCCGAGTGGGCGGAGGAGCGGCTGCAGGCGGCGTTCCGGCCGATCCTGGACCTCGGCACCCCGGTGGTGCGCACCGACCTCGCGACCGCCGAGCTGGTGAAGGTCGCCGCGAACTCCTTCCTCGCCACCAAGATCTCCTACATCAACGCGATGGCGGAGGTCTGCGAGGCGGTCGGCGCCGACATCAAGCACCTCGCCGACTCGCTCGCCCTCGACGACCGGATCGGCGGCAAGTTCCTGAAGCCGGGCCTCGGCTTCGGCGGCGGCTGCCTGCCGAAGGACATCCGGGCGTTCGCGCACCGGGCCGAGGAGCTCGGCGTCGGGCAGGCCGTGTCGTTCCTGCGCGAGGTCGACGACATCAACCGGCGGCGGCGCGCCCGCACCGTCGACCTCGTCCGGGAGATGCTCGGCGGGATCTCCGGCAAGCGGATCGCGGCGTGGGGCGCGGCGTTCAAGCCGAACTCCGACGACATCCGGGACGCGCCCGCGCTGGACGTGGCGCGCACCATGCACGGGCTCGGCGGGCACGTCCGGGTGTTCGACCCGGCGGCGCTCGACAACGCGCGGCGCGCGTTCCCGGAGCTGCGCTACGGCGACAGCGCGCTGGACGTCGCGCAGGACGCCGACGTGGTCGTGCTGCTGACCGAGTGGTCGGACTTCAAGGAGATCGAGCCGGACGCGCTGGCGCAGGTCGTCAAGCACAAGCGGATCGTGGACGGCCGGCACGCGCTGGACGCCGCGAAGTGGCGCGCCGCCGGCTGGGAGTACCGCGCGCTGGGACGGTCCTGAGGCCGCGTTCCGCGCGTCCCCCCGCTCCCCCGCGTTCCGGGGTTCCCGCCGGTGACATCGGCCACCGGCGGGAACACCCCGCACCGCTGGGCCGTTGACGCGCATGAAGGCCCCTGGCGGCCTTCCCGGACGAGGTGCGCCGTACCCGGCAGGCGAAGACGACGCGTGACCGTGCCGTCTCACGCATCCGGGAGTGCACCATGGCGTGGATCCTCGTCATCCTCGCGGGCCTGTTCGAGGTCGCGATGGCGCTGTGCCTGAAGGCCGGCAAGAACTTCTCCGAGTGGCCGCCGTCGATCGGCTTCCTCGTCTTCGCGGTGACCAGTTTCGGCCTGCTCAGCCATGCGCTGAAGTCGCTGGACGTCGGCACCGCCTATGCCGTCTGGGTAGGCATCGGGGCGGTCGGCACCGCCGCGCTCGGCATGCTGGTCATGGGCGACCAGGTGTCCGCGGTGAAGATCGGCGCGCTCGCCTGCATCATCATCGGCGTGATCGGCCTGAACCTGGCCGGCGGAGGCCACTGACGGGGCACTGACGGGCACTGACGGGCACTGACGGGCACTGGCGGGCCCGGCGATTCGCCCGGCGACCTTCCGTTAAGGAACGTAATCTCCCGTAAGCACGTCTATGGGACGACGAGAGCACCGGGGGTGCTCGTACACGGGAGGACGGACCTTGGTCTTCAAGAAGCTGCGGCAGGCGATGGGCATCGGCGGCCCCTCGATCGAGACGACCCTGCACGACGAGAACACCACCCCGGGCGGGGTCGTCACCGGCGAGGTCGTCATCGTGGGCGGCCAGTTCAACTCCGACATCAAGTCGGTGAACCTCGCGCTGCGCACCCGGGTCGAGGTCGAGACCGACGACAGCGAGTACACCTCCAACATCGAGTACTCGAAGATGCCGGTCGCGGGCGGGTTCAAGCTGGAGGAGGGGATGCGGCACAGCATCCCGTTCCAGTTCCCGATCCCGTGGGAGGCGCCGCTCACCCACATGTACGGGCACCCGCTGCACGGCACCACCGTCGGCATCGCCACCGAGCTGGAGGTCGCGGGCGCGCTCGACCCGGGCGACCTCGACCCGATCGCCGTGCACCCGCTGCCGGCGCAGGAGCGCCTCCTCGCCGCGTTCTCCAACCTCGGCTTCCATTTCCGCAACGCCGACTGCGAGAAGGGCCGCATCTGGGGCGTCCACCAGGAGCTGCCGTTCTACCAGGAGATCGAGTTCCACCCGCCGCACCAGTACGGGCATGGCATCAAGCAGCTCGAAGTGACGTTCGTGTCGTACCCGCAGTCGATGGAGGTCGTCCTGGAGCTGGACAAGCGCGGCGGCGTCTTCACCGAGGGCCACGACGCGTTCAGCCGCTTCACCGTCGACTACGCGACCGTCGGGCACACCGACTGGGAGCGCGAGCTGGACGGCTTCCTCCAGGAGGCCGGCCGCCGCCGCGGCTTCTTCTGATCCCCGTCCGGCCCGAGGCCCTGACCAGGAGGATCAGCGCGACCCTCCTCCGCGGTGTTGATCGCGGAGGAGGCGTCCCGTAGAAAGAGGTCCCGTGCCCCAGCCCCCCGGGCTCAGCGAGCCTCCCGGACTCAACGACGCCGAACGCCGCCTGTGGGCCGCGTTCCCGACCGGCGCCCGCGTCGTCCTCGGCGACGACCGTCCCGCCGGGCCGCTGCCCGACCGGATCGTCCGGGCGGAGGTGATCAGCCGGCTGCTGCTCGGCGCGGGCGAGACCCGGTCCGGGTCCGTCGCGGCGGTCCGGCTGCGCGGCGCGTACGTCACCGGGCGGCTGGACGTGTCGGGCGGCACCGTCGAGCACGAGCTGCGGCTGGAGCACTGCCGGCTCGTCGAAGAGCCGAAGTTCTCCAACGCGCGCACCCGGCAGCTGCGGTTCGCCGACTGCCGGCTGCCGGGCTTCGACGGCGGCGGGCTCCAGGCCGACGGGTACCTCAGCCTGTCCGGCTCGGAGATCGAGGGCGAGGTGCGGCTGCCGCGCGCGCAGCTGCTCGGCGGCTTCCGGATGAACCGGACGCGGATCACCGCGACCGCGCCGGAGAAGTGGGCGCTGTTCAGCGGCGGGCTGGTCGTGGACGTCGGGATGTTCGCGCAGGAGGCGCACATCACCGGCGGCGTGCGGCTGGTCGGCGCGAAGATGAACGGCGGCCTGTTCATGCAGGGCGCCACGCTGTCCAACCCGGGGCGGATCGCGCTGGACGCGCAGAACATGGTGGTGGAGAACGCCGCCGAGTTCAGCGCCGGCTTCCGCGCGGTCGGGACGGTCCGGCTGCGCAGCGCCCGGTTCAACGGCATCCTGTCGTTCTCCAAGGGGTTCCTCGACTCCGGCGACCCGGCGCGGATGGCGCTGCACGCCAGCCACATGGTCTGCGACGAGCTGCTGCTGTGGCCCGCAGAGAAGATCAAGGGCCGGGTGTCGCTGTCGTTCTCCCGGATCGACCTGATCATGGACCATCCGTCGATCTGGCCCGACAAGCTGTTCCTGAACGGCACGACGTACCAGTCGCTGCGCGGCGGCGGCTTCAAGGACCGGCTGGGCTGGGTGTCCCGCGACCCCGAGTTCCACCTCCAGCCGTACGAGCAGCTCGCCGCCTGGTACCACGGCATCGGCCACGACGACCTGGCCCGCAAGGTGCAGCTCGCCAAGCTGCGCGCCCGCCGCCGCAAGATCCACCCGGTCAGCCGGGTGTGGAACCTCGTCCTGGACTGGACGGTCGGCTACGGGTACCGGCCGTGGTTGGCGTTCGCGTGGTTCGCGGTGCTGCTCGCCGTCGGGACCACGGTGTTCTCCCTCGACCATCCGAAGGGGATCAAGCAGCCGGCCGAGCAGCCGCACTTCCACGCGCTCGTCTACAGCCTCGACCTGCTGATCCCGATCGACACGTTCGGGCAGCAGGAGGCGTTCGACCCGCAGAACTGGTCCCGCTGGGTCGCCTACGCGCTGATCGCGACCGGGTGGGTGCTCGCCACCGCGCTCATCGCCGGCGTCACCCGGGTGCTGCGCCCCAACTGACGCGCGCCCCAACTGACACGCGGTCCAACTGACGCGCGGCCGAACTGAGGATGCGCCCCGCGCGTCCATGGGGGTACGGCGATCGACCAGAATGGGGCTCCATGGGCACGTATCTGATCACGGGGGCGACCGGCGGCATCGGCACCGCGGTCGCGGAGCTGCTGCGCGAGCGCGGCCACGACCTGATCCTCACCGGCCGCTCCCCCGACCGGCTGGACGCGCTGGCCGGCAAGCTGCGCACCGGCGCCGCGCACGCCGCCACCCAGTCCATCGCGATCACGCCGGGCGCGCCGCCGGCCGCCGCGGCGGGGACGGGGGCGTCCATCACGACGATCCCGCTGGACCTCACCGAGCCGCGCCGGATCGAGGCGGTGCTGGCGGCGACCGAGCTGCCCGCCCGGCTCGACGGGGTCGTGCACGCCGCCGGGGTCGTCCACCTGTCGCCCGTCGCCGCGCTGGAGGCGGACGAGTGGATGGACCACCTGTCGGTGAACCTGGTGTCGGCCGCCGAGATGACCCGGCTGCTGCTGCCCGCGCTGCGCACCGCGGCGGGCCACGTGGTGTTCGTGAACTCGACCGCCGGGCTGCGCGCCAATCCGGAGTGGTCGGCGTACGCGGCGAGCAAGTTCGGGCTGCGCGCGCTCGCCGACTCGCTGCGCGCGGAGGAGCCGTCGCTGCGCGTCACGACCGTCTACCCGGGGCGGACGGCGACGGAGATGCAGCGGAAGGTGCGCGCGCAGGAGGGCCACCCGTACGCCGAGGACGACTTCGCGGCGCCGGGCACCGTGGCGCGCGTGCTGGTCGCGGCGCTGGAGACGCCCCGCGACGCGGTCGTGTCGGACGTGACCGTCCGGCCGAACTAGGGGCGCGCGGGCGGCTATAGGGATGTCCAATTATTTCCGATAGATCCGCATAACCCGCTTGCCGCCCGGGTGAGCGGGCAGTGCGTTCGCCGTGACGCAGAGTTACTCACGGCCCGAGGACGCCGACCGCCCGGTCCCCGGTGACGGCCCCGTCCCGGGCGACGGCCCGGACCCCGCCGGCACCCACGAACCGCCGTTCCGCCTGCCGCGGACCTGGCGCCGCCGGTGGCGCCCGGCGCCGTGGCCGTCCCGGCGGGCGCGGTACGCGGACGCGTCCGCGCCGCGCCTGCGCGACCGGCCCTGGGCGCGGGCGGCGGCGCTCATCGCGATCGCGGGCGTGCTCGGTTCCGGCCTGTGGCTGGTGCGCTGGTCGGGCGGCGCGTCCACGGCCACGCCGGACACCTTCTGGTACGCCCGCGACGCGCTCCGGTACGCCGGCTGGTCCGAGCCCGCCGCCGACCGCGCCGCCGCGGAGATCACCTGCGGCGCCTTCATGCGCGGCCGGCCGCGCCCGGCCGGGACGTACGCCGACTGCGTGCGGTTCCGGACCGTCCTGCCCGGCGACGCGCCGGTCCGGTTCCAGCGGATCTTCACCTCGCGTCCGGGCTACGCGCTGCTCACGGCCCCGTTCGTGCGGGCGATGGGCGCGGGCGGGTTCATCGCCGGGACGGCCGCGCTGGGGGTGGCGTGCGGCGTCGCCGCCGTCCTGCTGGCGCTCGCCATCGGGCTGCGGCCCGTCCAGGCGCTGGTGGCGGAGGCCCTGTTCTTCCTGCTCCCGACGGGCCTGTGGGCGAGCCGCCTGCTGGCCGAGGCACCGATGATGCTCTGCCTGATGGCCGCACTGGCGGGCGCCGCGCTGCTGCTGCGCGGACGTGCCGTGGTGGCCGCCGGTGGGCTGCTGGCGTGCGGGCTGGCGATGCTGTGCGTCATCAAGCCCGCCAACGGCGTCGCGCTGGCCGCCGCGCTCGCCGCGGGCGGGGTGCTGCTCGCCCGGTTCTTCGCGGCGCGGCGCTTGTTCCTGGCGGTCGCCGGGATCTCGGCGTTCGTCCTGGCGGGCGACATGTGGATCAGCTCCGCCCTGCGCCTGCCCGGCATCGACGAGACGCTCCAGGACACCTTCACCTGGCATTTCAAGCATCCCGACGTGCCCGACCCGTGGCATCGGCTCTGGGACGCCTCAGGCGACCTGTGGAGCGGTGACATCGGCCCGCGGATGCTCGAGAACCCGCTGATCCCGGCGGCGTTCCTGTTCGCCGCCGCCGGGCTGATCGCCCGCGTCCGCTGGGACGCCGCCTGGCCGCTCGCCGCCGCCGGGCTCACCGGCGCGGCCGTCGCCTCCATGCACCCGATCACGGACGAGATGGAGCGGCTGTCCGCCGTCGCGTGGATCCCCGTCGCGTTCGGCCTCGCCGCGCTCACCGCCGCGCGCACCGCGGAACGTCCCGACGAGCCCGTCCGCCCCCTGCCCTCGCGGGTCGAGGTGGAGACGGCCGACCTCACGCCCCAGGGGTGAGGCGCGGCGCCTCGACCTTGCCCCGGCGCAGGAACCACGCGCCGAGCACGCCGCCGATCAGCCCGAACAGGTGCCCCTGCCAGGAGATCGTCGGGTCGTTCGGGACGACGCCGACCAGCATCGTCCCGTAGACCGCGACGACCAGCACCGCGATCACGATGTCCAGCACCCGCCGCTCGAAGACGCCGCGGCCGACCAGGTACCCGAAGAACCCGAAGATCAGGATGCTGGACCCGAGCGTGTTCGCCGAGCTGAAGAACCACACGCCGAGACCGCCGACCACGATGATGATCAGGCTCGCGGCCAGGAACTTCGCGATCCCGCGCGCCGCCGCGATGAACCCGAGGATCATGAACGGGACCGTGTTCGCCATCAGGTGCGGGAAGCCCGCGTGCATGAACGGCGCGGTGAAGATGTCCGGAAGGTCGTCGACGTCGTGCGGCTGGATGCCGAACTGGTCCAGCGCGCCGTTGTCGAGGACGTCGATGCCCTCCAGGACCCACATCAGGACCGTCACCGAGCCGATGAGGACCGCCGCCGACAGCGCGCGCGTGCCGGCCTGGACGAGCCCCTCGGAGCGTCGACTGTCGGGGGTGTAGCTCATGTCGCCACCGTATGACCGATCGATCCTGCCGTCACCGGGGTCAACGCGCGCGCCCCCGGGAAGGTGCCCGATGGTGAACGCGATTCGGTTTCCGGCATAGTGGACGGATGCGCGCTGCGATCTGCGAAGAGCTCGGCTCCGTCGCCGTCAAGGACACCGCCCCGATCGAACCCGGCCCCGGCCAGGTCCTGCTCACCGTCGAGGCGGCCGGCGTCAACTACGTCGACGCCCTGTTCGTCCAGGGCCGCTACCAGATCAAGCCGCCGCTGCCGTTCGTCCCCGGCAGCGAGGTCGCCGGCACCCTCCCCGACGGGACGCGCGTCCTCGCCATGTGCGGGCTCGGCGGCTTCGCCTCGCACGTCGCCGTCCCCGCCGCCGCGGCCGTGCCGATCCCCGACAAGCTGGACTTCCCGCGCGCCGCGACCTTCACCCAGAGCTACTGCACCGCCCTGTTCGCGCTCCGCGACCGCGCCGGCCTCGCCGCCGGCGAGACCGTCCTCGTCCTCGGCGCGGGCGGCGGCGTCGGGCTCGCCGCCGTGCAGGTCGCGACCGCGCTCGGCGCCCGCGTCCTGGCCGTCGCCTCGTCGGAGGAGAAGCGGGCCGCCGCGCTCGCCGCCGGCGCCGACTCCGCCGTCGACGCCACCGACGTGAAGAGCGCCGCCCGCGCCTGGTCCGACGGCGGCGTCGACCTCGTCTACGACCCCGTCGGCGGCGCCCTCGCCGACCCGGCGCTGCGCTCCCTGCGCGAACTCGGCCGCTACGCCGTGATCGGCTTCGCGTCCGGGGACATCCCGTCCCTCCCGCTCAACCAGGTCCTGCTGCGCAACCGCGCCGTCGTCGGCGTCGACTGGGGCGCCTGGTCCATGACCCGTCCGGCCGAGCAGCGCGCCCTCCTCGACGAACTGCTCGCCATGGTCGCCGACGGGCGCCTCGACCCGGTCGCCCCCCGCACCGAACCTCTCGCGTCCGCGCCGCGGGTCCTCGACGACCTCCTCGGCCGGCGCGTCGTCGGCAAGGTCGCCCTGCTCCCCTAGCGCGGCGGCCGGGCCGTCAGGCCGCGGACGCGTGCTCCGACTCGGACGCGTCGCCGCGCACCACGATGACCGGCAGCCGCCGCCGCGCGGGGGCCTCCGCCGTCCGGCGCAGGTAGCGCCGCTCCTCCGGGGTCGTCCCGCCCCAGATGCCGTCGGGCTCGCCCACCCGCAGCGCCCAGGCGAGGCACTCCGCCTTCACCGGGCAGTTCGCGCAGACGGCCTTGGCCGCGTCCATCTGCTCCCGCAGCACCTCCGCCGAGTACCCGATCGGGAAGAACAGGTCGGGGTCGGCGCCGCGGCAGATGGCGTGGTCGGTCCAGTGTTCCTCGTTCTCGTCGTTGTGCATGGCTTTCTCCCTGCGGGGCATGGTGAGGAGGCCACCGGCGGTTCGCTCTGGGGTGGTCTCCACCCAACGTAGTACTACGAGCGGTAGTACTACAAGTCGTTGTGAACATTGCAACTTAGCGCCCGGATAACCTTGTGACGTGCAGCGTGATCAAGAAGTGACCTTTCGCGAGGCGACGGCCGACGACCTTCCCCAGATCGTCCGGCTCCTGGCCGACGATCCCCTGGGCGCCGCCCGCGAAACACTCGCCGAGGAGATTCCCGAGGCCTACGTCACCGCCTTCGCCGCCATCGAGAAGGACCCCGGCAACCACCTCATCGTGGCGGACGTCGCCGGCACCGTCGCCGGAACGCTCCAGCTCACCTACATCCCCGGCCTCACCTACACCGGCGGCGAGCGCGCCCAGATCGAGGGCGTCCGCATCGCCCCCGACGAGCGCGGCCGCGGCCTCGGCCAAGCCATGATCAACTGGGCCATCGACCAGGCCCGCGCCCGCGGCTGCCGCCTCGTCCAGCTCACCACCGACCGCCAGCGCCCCGACGCGATCCGCTTCTACCAGAAGATCGGCTTCCGCCCCTCCCACATGGGCATGAAGTACCACTTGTAGTTTTCAAGCCCGGCCCAAGGCGCTCGCCTAGCGGCTCGCGCCTTGACCGTTCTTGGGCGGGCGCGACCTCGCTTCGCGAGCTTCGCGGCGGGGGCTCGCCTCCGGCATCGCCCCCACCCCTCAGACAACGCGCCCGCGCGCCACCTAAGCCCCCTGCGCCGCCCCGAACAATTCCAGTAGCTCGCCGACCTCCGCACACGCTCGCCGCACGTCATGGCACGGCGCCACCGGGTCGCCGCACGACGACACGAACCACGGCACCCCGCCCACCCCGTCCTTCACGCGGACGCTGTCCCCGATGTGCGGCGCCTTCGGCGAAGAGACCCGCACCAACGGCGTCCCCTCATGGCGTCGGCCGACCGTCCAGCCCGCCGCGTCCAGCGCGGCGGCCAACCGCTCCAGGTGCTCGACGTCCGTCACCACGCCCACACCACCGCCACGCCATCACGCCAGGCCTCGGCAACGACGCCCAACTCGACGTACTCCACACGCCCGGAAAGCCCCACCGTGACGCGCCGCACCTTCCCCCGGCTCCCCGCGTCCGCCTCCTGAAGGACCCGCCGGACGTGCCGGAGCGCGGCGACCTGGTCGTCCGTGACACCGCACTCGCCTCCTTGACGCAGGACGACATCCCACGCGAACAGCGTCGGCGGTCCACCCCTTTTCGCGCCCGTCATCTCGTCGCCCGCCATTCCTCGTCCGGTGCCGAATCGGTCACTCTCAGTGAATCGATGACGGGTGGCGCAGGTCACCGTGATAATCGGAGATGAGCGTGGACACGGACCATCTCCGCGGATATCCGGAACGAGGTGCACTGCGGTGTCCGAGAAGAAGCGCGTTGGGGCGCGGCTGCGGGCGGCCCGGAAGGCCCGCGGCCTGACGGTCGCCGACCTGGCCGAACGGTTCCGCGAGGTGGCGTCCGACCGCGTCCGGCAGCGCCTCCCGTCCCTCCGCGACCTCGAGCGGACGATCCGCGGCCACGAAGCCGGCGAACACGCGGTCGGCCCCCGCTACCGCCTCCTCTACGCCGCCGCCCTCAACACCCCCGAGGAATCCCTCTTCGGCATGCGGGCCTCCTCGGTGGACGGGGATGACGAGGTGGAGGCACTGGAGTTGGCGCGGCGGGTGGCGGCGAGCGATGTGGGCGAGGAGACACTTGTCGCGCTGGAGCTGACGGTGGACGAGTTGGCGTCCGCATATCCGCGGTCGGCGCCCGACGCGTTGCTCGGGCGGACGCGGCGGCATCTCGGGTACGTCGGGCGGCTCATGGACGTACAGATGACGCTCGCTGAGCGGCGGCGGCTCGTGGTGGTGGGAGCGTGGCTGTCGTTGCTTGCGGCGACGTGCGACATCGACCTCGGGCGGCGGTCGGCGGCCGCCGCGCGGTTGCGGACGGCTGCGCAGCTCGCGGAGCACGCCGGGCATCCGGAGATCGTCGCGTGGACGGTGGAGACGCGTGCGTGGCAGGCCGTCACCGATGGGGACTACCGGGAGGCCGTCACGCTGTCGCGCGGCGCTCAGGAGATCGCGCCGCACGGCGGGTCGGCGTTCATCCAGGCGACGGCGCAGGAGGGGCGGGCGTGGGCGCGGCTCGGCGCCGGACCGGAGACGCGGGATGCGCTTGGACGTGTCGAGCGACTCGTCGCGCCATTGGCGGTGCCCACGCTGCCGGAGCATCACTTCCGTTACGACCCGGCGAAAAGTGATGCCTATACGGCGACCACGCTGTCGTGGCTCGGTGATCCGGCGGCCGAGCCGTACGCGCGGGGTGTCCTCGCCCGTCTGGAAGCGCCGGCGAGCGGACCGGCGCGGCCGCGGCGGGCCGCCTCCGCGCGGCTGGACCTGGCGCTGGCACTGATCGCCACGGAACAACCCGAGGAGGCGGCGCATCGGGCTCTTGAGGCGGTGACGAGCGGGCGGCTGGTGCCGTCCAACTACTGGCGGGCTGCGGAGGTCGTGGCGGCGGTGGACGGGTTGGGGGTGCCGGGGGTGGGTGACCTGCGGGAGGCGTATCGCGAGGTTTGCGGCTGGTAGGGGTGGGCCTTCGTGGGGCCCACCCCTGGGTGGGGTCAGCGGGTGGTTGTTGGGTGGGGGGTTGGGGTTAGGGCGTAGGCGCCGATCAGGGTGGCGGTGGTTCGGATGAGGGTGCCGGGGATCAGGCGGTCGGGGAGCTCGCGCTGGAACTCCTGGAAGGCGGGGACGGACGGGAGGACGTCGCGGTCGTCGTCGTTGAAGACGAGGTGGAGGAACGCGTCGCCGTCCAGGCGGAACGCGGCGTAGTGGACGCCGCCGGGGTCGTCGCGTCCCAACTCGGCCATGACGTCCTCGATCAGCCGCTGGTTCTCGTCGGCGCGCTCAGGGCGCGCCTTGTACTGCACTACGGCGATCCTCTGCATCGCTGGTCCTTTCTTCGGGTCGCTGTCACCTGTATTGACACGGCGGCCCGGGCGGATCGACCGGCCTGGGGGCGACGACTTTCGGCGCCGAGGCTAGGGTCGGCGCCATGCCTTGCGTACGTCTGGCGGCGCGTGCCGATCTGCCCGCGGTGCTGGCTCTGCTGGCGGACGAGGAGAAGATCGTCGACCCGGCGTCGGTCGTGGTGACGGACGCCCACGAGCGGGCGTTCGCGGCGATCGACGGCGACCCGCGCAACGAGGTGCTGGTGCTGGTGGACGGTGGGACGGTCGTCGGCTGCCTGCAGGCGACCTACATCCCCGGGCTCGGCAGGGGCGGCGCCGAACGGGCGTTGATCGAGGCGGTGCGGGTCCGCGCGGACCGGCGCGGCGGCGGGCTCGGGCGGACGCTGATGGAACGCGCCATCGCGCGAGCGCGGGAGCGCGGCTGCGCGCTCGTCCAGCTGACCAGCGGCAAGCAGCGGGAGGACGCGCACCGCTTCTACGACTCGCTGGGCTTCGCGCGCAGCCACGAAGGCTTCAAGCTCGCCCTTCAGGCGGTCGGGAGCCAGTAGCGGCGCTTGCCGTCGCGGACGTCCTCGAGGACGCCGCCGGCGCCCTCGATGACCTTCCGGGAGCCGATGTTGGTCTCCTCGCAGGTGACGAGGGCCGGGTCGACGCCGAGGCGGTGGGCGTGCGGGAGGACCTCGCGGAGCATCAGCGACGCGTGCCCGCGGCGGCGGGCGGACTCGCGGACGTCGTAGCCGATGTGCCCGCCGACGTCGCGCAGCCATGCGGTCAGCCGGTGGCGGACCTGGATGCGGCCGAGGTACTCGTCGCCGTCCACCAGCCAGAACGTGGTGGACGGGACGAAGCCCCGGGGGCGCGGCGACTCCGGGAGCGCGTCGGCGTTGACGCGGGCCACGTAGGCGGCGAAGACGCCCGGGTCGGCCAGTTCGCCGAGGCCGGGGTCGCGCAGGTCGCGGCCGATCTGGCTGCGGTCGCCGGGGCCGCCGCGCCCCTCGTCGCGGAACTCCGCCATCGCGGCGACGAAGGAGGCCTGGACGGCGGTCGTGGGACGGACGAGTTCGGGGGGCATGGACAGAGTTCTACAAGCGGCGGCGAAGCCCCGCAAAGGGGTTCAGACGGCGCCGAGCGCCTGCATCATGCCGAGGCCGTCGGAGACCGGCCAGTACTCGGCGAACCGGCCGTCCTCGACGCGGAACAGGTCGTGGCCGGCGAAGGCGATGCGGGTGCCGGGCGCGGCCGTGGCGCCGGGGATCCCGCCCTGATAGGAGCCGTGGAAGGTCCAGCGGGCGGCGACCAGGTCGCCGTCGGCGAGGGGGCCGACGTCCAGGGTGGTCTCGATGTCGGAGAAGTACTCGTGGGAGCGGCGGATCTGCTCGGCGGCGCCGTCCGGGCCGTGGACGTCCATGCCCGGCCAGTGGCCGACGAAGCCGGGCGCGAGGATCTCGTCGAGGACGCCGTAGTCGCCGGTCCAGGCGTCGAAGAGCCAGCGGCGGTACAGGGTTCGCGTGTCCATGGACCCATGGTGCGTACGCGTACGCATCGATGTCAAACGGCGGCGGGCGGCGTGGCGATCAGCGCGTCCACCAGGGACGGCAGGTCGGCGGCGAAGTGGTCGCGGCGGCCGGGCGCGGTCCAGTAGCCGGCCAGCGCGGCGAGGTTCGGGTGGACGGCGGGGTCGGCGGTCGCGGGGACGGCGTCCTGGTACGGCGCCCGGCCGGGCGGGGCGTCCGCGCGGCGCAGCAGGTCGCTGAGCAGGAAGCCCCAGACGATCCGGTTGGCGGCGGCCGCCTGCGCGAGCGTCAGCCCGCACGCCCGCCAGGCGGCGTAGATCTCTTCGAGCAGCCACACGATCGCGGGCGCCATCAGGTCGCCGCCGGCGAGCACCCCGGCGATCCACGGACGCTTCGCCAGCTCGTCGTGCTCCCAGGCCAGCAAGGTCAGCAGCCGTTCGCGCGGCGCGTCCGGGAGGTCGGGGCGGGGCAGCTCGGCGACGATGCGGTCGAGCACGAGCACCAGCAGCTCGTCCTTGTCGCGGACGTGCCGGTAGATGCTCATCGGCGCGCTGCCCAGCTCGTCGGCGACCTTCCGCATCGACAGCGCCGCGCTGCCCTCGCGTCCGACGATCCGCGCCGCCGCCGCGACGATGCGGTCGCGGGTCAGCCGGCCGCGCCGGGCCGTCCCCTCTCCTTCGCTCACGTCGGGCAGTGTCCCACCGCCGGGGTCTTCAGGCGGCCGCGAGGGCGTCCCACCAGCGGGCCGTGTCGGTGTACTGGTGCAGCCAGGAGATCTTGCCGTCGGTGACCCGCCAGAGGTGGACGAACTCGGCCTCATACGCGCGTCCTGTCGCGCGCGCGGTGCCCCGGTAGTGGCCGGTGACGACGACCAGCCCGTCGGGGGTCTCGTGCCAGGTCTCGGCGTAGGGGGCCGTGTCGTACTCGGTGAAGACGGCGCCCCAGACGCGTTCGAGGGTCTCGTTCGGCCCGTGGAACGTGCCGCCGGCTCACGCACGGAAGGCCGGGCGCGGTGTGCGCCTCGAACTCCGGATGGAGCAGTGCGAGGATCGCCGCCGCGTCGGCCGCCTGCGTGGCGCTGTAGAAGCCCGCGACGACGTCGCGTCCGTCCGGCATGCCGCCCTCCCAGTTTTAGAGACGATGTTCTAGAATGAACCCACTACTACCAGGAGGAGCCCGCGTTGGGAAGACCGCCGAAGTTCAGCGAGGAGGAGATCCTGGACGCGGCGCTGGCGGTCGCCGCCGAGGACGGGCCCGGCGCGGCCACGGTCGCGGCCATCGCCGGGCGGCTCGGCGCCCCGTCCGGCTCGCTCTACCACCGCTTCGGGTCGCGCGACCTGCTCCTCGCGACGCTGTGGACGCGCGCCATCCGCCGGTTCCAGCGCGGCTTCGTCGCGGCACTGGATGCCGGCGACGCGGAGGCGGCGGCGCTGCACACGCCGCGCTGGTGCCGGTCGCACCCCGAAGAGGCCGCGCTGCTCCTGCTGCACCGGCGCCAGGACGTGGCGGCCGCGTGGCCCGCCGAGTTGGGCGACGAGCTCGGCGGGCTGAACGCGCAGGTGAGCGGCGCTTTGGACGCCTTCGTGGCGCAGCGTCCGGGCCTCGATCGCGAGCGGCTGGTCTTCGCGACGATCGACGTCCCGTACGGGGCCGTCCGCCGCCACCTGCTCGACCGGACGCCCCCGCCGCCGCAGGTGGACGAGCTGATCACCGCCGCCTGCCGCGCCGTCCTGGCGGGGTGAGTCAGCCGATCTCCAGGACGGCCTTGCCGTGCAGGCGGCGCTCCCGCAGGGCGGCGACGGCCTCGTCCGCCCGGTCCCAGCCGCCGCGCCACGCGATCCCCGGGTCGAGGCGCCCGGCGGCGACCTCCCCGCCCAGCCACGCCAGGTCGCGGCCGAGGTCGGCGCCGTCCAGCAGGTAGAAGGTGACGAGGGACCGGTCGTGGCGGCCCTCGTTGCCGAAGAGCGCGCCGTAGGGGAACGTCTCCGCCTCGCCCGACCCGTGGCCGAGCGCGATCAGCGTGCCGTGCGGCGCGAGCTTGCCGAACGCGGCGACGAGCTGGGCTCCGCCGACGTTGTCCACGACCCCGTCCACGAGGCCGTCGAGGCGCTCCGGGTGCGCGATCACCTCGTCGGCGCCGAGGGCGCGCAGCGCGTCGCCGCGGGCGGCGGGGTCGCCGGTGGAGGCGACGACGCGGGCCCCGCCGCGGCGGGCGAGCTGCACGGCGAAGCGGCCCACGCCTCCGGTGGCGCCGAGCACGAGGACGCGCTTGCCCAGCAGCGGGCCGATCCGGCCCAGGGCGCGCAGTGCGCTGGCCGCCGCGACCGGGACGGTGCTGATCGCGCCGAGGTCGGCGCCGGCCGGGACGGCGCCGAGCAGCGCGGTGTCGACGGCGCGCAGCTCCGCCCACGCGCCCTCGCCGCCGAGCGTGACCACGGGGGTGCCGGCGGCCGGGCCGGAGCCGTCGGCCGCGGCGCGCTCGACGACGCCTGCGGCGTCCCAGCCGAGCACGGCGCCGTCCGGCGCCGCGGCGATGCCGAACTCGACCTCGCCGAAGTTGAGGGAGGTGGCGCTCACCCGCACCAGCGCCTGGTGCGGCGCGGGGACGGGCGCGGCGGTCTCGCCGAGGCGCAGGCCGGAGTCTGCCGAGTGGTCGATGAGCAGAGCGCGCATGGGATGTCGCCTTTCAGCGGAGAGAACAGTCCCTCCTTTATGCCACTGAGAGGCATAAGCCTGCAAGTGGCGTTCGCCGCCGGGATACACTCGCGAGCATGACCACGGCACCGTCGCTGCGCGAGCGCAAGAAGCAGCGGACCCGCCAGGCGCTGATCGACACGGCGCTCGACCTGTTCGGCGCGCACGGCTTCGGCGGGGTCACGCTGGACGAGGTCTGCGCCGAGGTGGAGGTCTCCAAGCGCACGTTCTTCCGCTACTTCGGCGGCAAGGAGGCCGTCGCGATGGCGCCGCTGGAGGACATGTGGCGGGCCTTCCTCGACGAACTGGAGAGGTGCCCGGCCGACGGCCGCCCGCTGCTCGGCCTGCTGGAGTCCGTGCTGGTCACCGCGCTGGACCGGGTGGCGGACGAGACGTGGGCGTGCCGCGCGCTGGCCAGCTACCGGCTGCTCCAGGCGACCCCGTCGATGGACGCGCACGGCCTGCACTTCTGCGACGACACCATCCGGGCCGTGCTGGACGTCCTGCACCGCCGGCTCGACCTGCCGGACGACGCGCGGCCCCGCCTGGCGGGCGACATGCTCGTCTCCGCCTGGCGGTACGCGCTCGACGGCTGGGCCCGCGCCGCCGCGGACCCGCCGTCCGTGGCCGATCTCGCCGCGCGGTTCCGCGCCGCCATGGCCGACCTGCCGGGGACCCTCACGCTCGCCGCGGCACCGCGCCCCGACTAGCGGGCTAGCGGGCGGCGCCGAGGATCAGGTCGACGACCTGCGCCGTGTCGGTCAGGTCGGGCAGGACGGTGTCGGCGCCGGACAGCCGCAGGTCGGCGGCGGACGTGCCGCCGGTCGCGACCGCGACGACCCGCGCGCCGCCCTCATGTCCCGCGCGGACGTCGTGCGGCGTGTCGCCGATCAGCACGGTGCTGGACGGCCCGAACCGCTCGCCGTACTTGGCGGCGGTGCGTTCGCGGGCGAGCTCCACGAGCGGCGGCCGTTCGATGCCGTCCATTCCGTAGGCGCCGATTTCCAGGTCGAGGAACGCGTCGAGGCCGAATGCCTTCAGTTTGCAGGCGGCGATCTGCGCCATGTTCCCCGTCAGGACGGACTGGACGACGTCCGGCCGCGCCGCGAGCGCCTCCAGGACGGCCCTGGCGCCGGCGTGCGTCCGGCCCCGGGACGGGAGTTCGTGCGCGCGCGCCTGGAACTCAAGGGCCAGGGCGTCGGTGAAGGCCGCGAGGACGTCCGGTGTGGGGTCGATGCCGTGGTGGCGCAGCGTGTCGGTGGTGATGGCGCGGTCGGTGCGCCCGGCCATCGGCGCGACGTGCTCGGGCGGGCGGCCGATGACGCGGTGGAACACCTCCGCGTAGATGTCGACGGACAGGCCGCCGGAGTGCAGGAGGGTGTGGTCGATGTCCCAGAGGACGAGGGTGCGCACGGGGAAATGGTAGGCCGCCCGAATTTCCGCTTCCGTTCACCTTGCCGTGAAATGCTGGACATCTGGGTGTGCCCGCCGCCGTTGGACGCCGTCCCCCGAAGGAGCTGGTCGTGGCCGAAAGGCATCTCGAGATCGAGCAGAAGTACGACGCCCGGGCCGATTTCGTCCTTCCGGAGCTCGGCGGGCTGCCGGGGGTGGCGACGGCGGGCGAGCCGGAGACCTTCACCCTGCACGCGAGCTACTTCGACACGGCGGACCTGCGGCTGGCGGCGCACGGGATCACGCTGCGGCGGCGGCGCGGCGGGACCGACGCCGGGTGGCATCTGAAGATGCCGGTGGGGCCGGACGGCAAGCAGGAGCTGCGGGCGCCGCTGGGCCGGCCGAAGGTCGTGCCGGCGCGGCTGGCGGCGCTGGTCGCGGCGTACACGCGGGGCGAGCCGCTGCGTCCGGTGGCGACGCTGGAGACGCGGCGGACCGTCGTCCGGCTGCTCGGCGGGGGCGGCGCGCTGCGCGCGGAGGTCGCCGACGACCTGGTGACCGGGCAGGACGTGCGCGACGCGGCGGACGGCCCGGCGCAGCGGTGGCGGGAGATCGAGGTCGAGCTCGGCGACGGGACGCCGGAGCTGCTGAAGGCGGCGGGCAAGCGGCTGCGGAAGGCGGGGGCGCGGCGGGCCAAGGCGTCGTCGAAGCTGGGCCGGCTGCTCGGCGACGCGATCGTCCCGTCGGACGCGGCGCGCGCGCGAGCGGCGTGCAAGGCGCGGCTGGTGGCGGCGATCGACAACGGCAAGGGCCCGGCGACGACGGGCGACGCGGTGATGGCGTACCTCGCGGCGCAGGTCGGGACGGTCACGGAGGGCGATCCGAAGGCGCGGCTGGGCGAGGACGACGCGGTGCACCGGATGCGGGTGGCGGTCCGCCGGATCCGAAGCACGCTGAAGGCGTACCGGCCCGTGCTGGAGGACGGGCGTACCGAGCCGCTCGGACCGGAGTTGAAGTGGCTCTCGGCGGTGCTGGGCGAGGTCCGCGACCTGGAGGTGCTGCGGATGCGGTTCCAGGAGCGGCTGGGCGGCGCGACGCCCCCGTGGCTGGACGATCTGGCCCGGCAGGAGCGCGTCGCCTACAAGCGGTTGAACGCCGCCCTTAAAGAGCCCCGGTATTTCGCGCTGCTGAACGAGCTGGACCGTCTCAGCGCGGAGCCGCCGTTGGCGAGCGCCGCCGGACGCAAGGCGCGCAAGGAACTGCCCGAGCTGGTGACGCGGTCATGGGATCGGATGGCGCGCGCTTACGCGTCCATAGCGATCGCCGAGGACGCGGAGGTCGCGCGGCACGAGACGCGTAAGGCGGCCAAGCGCGCGCGGTACGCCGCCGAGCTGGCGACGCCCGTGCTCGGGGTCGCGGCCAAGCGGGTGGCGAAGGACGCCAAGCGCATCCAGGAGGTGCTCGGCGGCTACCAGGACGGCGTCATCGCGATGGAGCACCTCAAGGCCGCCGCCGCGCGCACACGCAACACCTCCGAGGCGTTCGACCTCGGCGTGCTGTACGGCTGGGAGCGCTGCGAAGCCGAAACCGCCCGCGACCGCCTCTCGGTCACCTGGTCGCAGACCCTCGGCCCCTCCTTCTGACGTTGACTTGCGGCGTGTCGTCCTTAAAACGCGCCTCTTAAGGCCGACACGCCGCAAGTCAACGAGGGGCGTGGCGTTCCAGGGCGGCCAGGGAGCCTTCGCCGATGTGCGCGACCCAGAACTCGCCCTTGCGCAGGCCCGGGTCGTCGGGGACCTTCTCGCCGAGTTCCCGGCACAGCCCGGTGACCAGCTCGGACACGTTCTCACCGTGCGTGCACACGACGGTCGGGACGCCGTCGCCGAGCAGTTCGAGCATCCGCTCCCGCGCGCGCTCCGGCCCCGTCTCACCGACCGTGAACGCGGCGTCGGTGACGACATCGGCGCGGACGCGGCGCGCGTACGGCAGGACGGTCTCCAGGCAGCGGGCCGTCGCCGAGCCGAGCACCCGCGCCGGGCCGTAGGCGTGCAGCAGCGCGGCGAGCACGGCGGCCTCCGCCCGGCCCGCCTCGTCCAGCGGGCGCAGCTCGTCGGGTTCGCGCCAGCCGCGCTTGTCCCCCGCCGACCCGTGCCGGACGATCATCAGCGGCCAGGTGCGGGACGGCCCGTCCAGGAACGCGCGCAGCAGGTCGGCGTCGTGCCGGTAGCTCAGCCGCGCCTCGGCCTCCCCGGCGGGCAGCCACGCCAGCGCGTCGACCTCCTCGTTCGGCGTGAACGCGGCCTCCGCGACGGGCCGCGCCGCCCAGTAGTCGACCTGCTTGGGCCGGTCGCCGTGCCGGTACTCGGCGGTCGGCAGGCGCCGGCCGAGGCGCGGCACCAGCCCGGTCTCCTCCTCGATCTCGCGGACGGCGGCGCGCAGCACGTGCTCGCCCCGGTCGAGCTTGCCCTTCGGGAACGACCAGTCGTCGTACCGGGGGCGGTGCGCGACGGCGAACTCGGGGCCGTCCGGGCCGTCGCGCCACAGCAGTGCCCCCGCCGCCCTGATCAGGTCGGGGGAGTCAGCCATCGACGGTCCTCCAGCGGCGGCTCCGCACCAGGTGGGTCTGGATGTCCAGCAGCGTCTCGCCGGGGCCGGCCTCGCTGCGCGTCCAGGTGCCGTCGCCCGCCAGCGTCCAGGCGTGCGTGCCCTCCTCCATCGCCCGGTCGAGCAGCGCGATCAGCTCGTCGCGCTGGGTCCGGTCGGTGACGGTGACCAGGGCCTCGACGCGGCGGTCGAGGTTGCGGTGCATCAGGTCGGCGCTGCCGAGCCACACCTCCGGCTCGCCGCCGTTCTCGAACGCGAACACCCGCGAGTGCTCCAGGAACCGGCCGAGGACGCTGCGGACCCGGATCATGTCCGACAGCCCCGGCACGCCCGGCCGCAGCGCGCAGATGCCGCGCACCCACACCTCCACCGGCACCCCGGCCTGCGACGCCCGGTACAGCGCGTCGATGATCACCTCGTCGACCAGCGAGTTGCACTTCACCCGGACCCGCGCGGCGTGCCCGGCCCGGCGGTTGTCGATCTCGTGCTCGATCCGCTGGACGAGCCCGGCGCGCAGGCTGTTCGGCGCGACCAGCAGCCGGTTGTAGGAGCCCTGCCGGGAGTAGCCGGTGAGGTGGTTGAACAGCGCGCTGACGTCCTCGCCGACGTCGGCGGCGCAGGTCAGCAACCCGAAGTCCTCGTAGAGGCGGGCGGTCTTCGGATGGTAGTTGCCGGTGCCGATGTGGCAGTAGCGGCGCAGCGCGCCGTCCGGGTCCTGCCGGACGATCAGTGCGAGCTTGCAGTGCGTCTTCAGCCCGACGAACCCGTACACGACATGGCAGCCCGCCTCCTCCAGCTTGCGCGCCCACGCGATGTTGGCGCGCTCGTCGAAGCGGGCCTTTAGCTCCACCACCACGACGACCTGCTTGCCCGCCCGCGCGGCGCCCATCAGCGCGTCCACGATCGGGGAGTCGCCGGACGTCCGGTACAGCGTCTGCTTGATCGCCAGGACGCCGGGGTCGGCCGCCGCGTCCTCGATCAGCCGCTGCACGGTCGTGGTGAACGAGTCGTAGGGGTGGTGGACGAGCACGTCGCCCTCGCGGATCGCCGAGAAGATGTCGACGTCCTCGGGCAGCGCCTCCTTCGACGGCACGAACGGCGGGTACTTCAGCTCGGGCCGGTCGAGGTCGGCGATGGCGCCGAGGCCGCCGAGGTCCAGCGGCCCGACGAGCCGGTAGATCTGGCGCTCCTCGATGCCGAGCTCGGTGGTGAGCAGCTCCAGCACCCCGGCGGAGATCGACTCCTCGACCTCCAGCCGGACGACCGGGCCGAACCGGCGGCGCAGCAGCTCGCGCTCCAGCGCCTGCAGCAGCCCCTCGCTGATGTCGTCGTCGATCTCCAGGTCCTGGTTGCGGGTGACCCGGAACGCGTGGTGCTCGACGACCTCCATCCCGACGAACAGCTGCCCGAGGTGCGCGGCGATCACGTCCTCCAGCGGGGTGAACCGGTCGGGGGACGCCTCGATGAAGCGCGGCAGCAGCGGCGGCACCTTCACCCGGGCGAACATCGTCGCGTCCGTCTCCGGGTCGCGGACGATCACCGCGAGGTTCAGCGACAGGCCGGAGATGTAGGGGAAGGGGTGCGCGGAGTCGACGACCAGCGGGGTGAGGACGGGGTAGATCCGGTCGCGGAACAGCCGCCGCAGCCGCTCCTGCTCGGTCTCGGCCAGCTCGTCCCAGCGCAGGATGTCGACGCCCTCCTTGCCGAGGTCGGGCAGCACCTCCTCGCGGAAGCAGGCGGCGTGCCGGAGCATCAGCTCGTGCGCGACCTCGCCGGTGCGCTCCAGCACCTCGCGGGGCTGCCGGCCGCTCGCGGACTGGACGGCGAGGCCGGTCGCCATCCGGCGGGCCAGGCCGGCGACGCGGACCATGAAGAACTCGTCGAGGTTGCTCGCGAAGATGGCCAGGAACCGGACCCGCTCCAGCAGCGGCAGCTCCGGATCCTCCGCCAGCTCCAGGACGCGCTGGTTGAACCGCAGCCAGCTCTCTTCGCGATCGAGGAAGCGGTCGTCGGGCAGCGCTTCGGTGGCACGAGGATGATGATGTCCCGGGTTGACGGTCATGTCCCCAATTTTTCCTGACCGAGGTGAACAGTGGTGGAACGCTGATGTTTCGACGAGAAGTCAGATACGTCGATCATGCCCGCGGTTCCCGTTGATCACTCGACGACCCGGTCACCAGCCGGTGGCCGAGGTGGGACGCCAGGTCCGCGACGAACGCGCCGGCCAGCGGCGGCCAGTTCCAGAACCGCAGCCCCAGCTCCGCGAACGCGCACGGCACCGGCCACCGCCACCCGTTGAACCCCGTCCGCTCGCCGCAGCGCGCGCAGGCCAGCCCGTCCGGGCCGCCCTCCAGCCACTCCTCCACCGCGTCCAGGACGGTCTCGAACGGCAGCCACGCGCCGCAGTTCGGGCACCGCACCCGGTCGTCCTCGCGCATCGTCCCGTAGTAGGCGCCGCGGCCGACGTCGAGCTCCAGGCCGTTCGGCCACACGTCCGGGAAGCCGGCCGGGTCGCCCACCGCCGCCGACCCGGCGGCGGGGCCCGGCGCGTACCCGCCGGGGACGTCGCCGAGGACGCAGTCGGTCCGCTCGGCCACCACGACCCCGGCGTCCACGAGGCGGGCGAGGACCCGGCCGGCGAGGTCCGGCGCGTCGCCGGCGAGCGCGTCGAGGTCGGCGATCCAGCGGCTCCGTTGCCCCATGCGCTCACAGTACGTCGGGGCGGACAAACCCGGAGAAGAACCAGGGACTTGCGCGAAACCGGTGACAGGCGAGGTAAACGGCCAATCAACGTCCTAGTGTGGCCGTTCCCCTGCGTACAGTAACCATGCGGAAGTAACGACCTACCGCCGGGAGAGCTTCCCGCCGGAACCCGCGGTGGGTACAACGGGACCGTGACCCCTCACGAGCCCTCGCCCCCGCCCCCCACCGCGGTCCTGTGGCCGCGGTGCTCGGCCGTCCACGGATGCAGCGGGCGCGCCGCCGGCGGGTTCGCGGGCTGCGCCGCGCACCTGCGGCCCGCCGAGTTCGCCCGGTTCGCGGCCGGGTTGCGCCCCGGCGGCGACCTCGACCTGCGCGGCGTCACGATCCCCGCGTGGCTGCTGGACGCGGTGCTCGACGCGGTCACCGGCCCCGACGGGCGCCCGCACCTCGGCCGCACCCGCTTCGACGGAGCCGTGCTGCCCTCGCACGCGGTGCTGCGCGGCGCCTGCGTGGAGGGCGACAGCTCGTTCGACGGCGCCCGCTTCCTCGGCGGCGCCTCGTTCTTCGACGCCCGCTTCTTCGGCCACGTCTCCTTCCGCGGCGCGCGGTTCGGCGGCAACGCCTCCTTCCACGAGGCCCGGTTCCACCGGCACGCCTCGTTCGAGGAGGCGGTGTTCACCGGCGACGCGCTGTTCGGCGAGGCCGTCTGGCACGCCGACGCCGCGTTCCGCAAGGCGGTGTTCTTCGGCGCCGCCTGCTTCGACCGCGCCCGGTTCGGGCGGGACGCGGCGATGCAGGGCGCGTGCTTCGGCGCGGCCGTGTCGTTCCGGCGCGTGCACGTCGCCCGGCACGCCCGGTTCGAGCGCACCCGGTTCCGGCGCGGGCTGTGGCTCGGCCCGCTCGTCGCCGGCGGCCGGATCGGCCTCGCGGACGCCGCGGCGCGCGGCGGCCTGCGCGTGCACGCGGCGGCGCGGGCCGTGACCGCCCGCGCCGTCACGGTCCGCGGCGAGGCCGAGTTCCGGCTGCGCCGCGCCGAGCTCGACCTGGAGGGCGCCAGCTTCGACGCGGCGGTGCACGTCCGGTCGCTGCCGAACCCGATCCAGGGGCTCGCCGAGCCGGCGGCGTGGACCGGTCCGGCGGCCGTCCGGCTGGTGTCGCTGCGCCGGGTGGACGCGGCGCACCTGCACCTCGCCGACGTCGACCTCAGCGGGTGCAGCTTCCTCGGGCTCGCCCGCCCCGACCGGCTGCGGATCAGCGGCGACTGCCCGTTCGCGACGGTCCCGGACCGGCGCCGCTGGCGGCCCTGGGGGCACGGCGGCGCCGGCCGCGCCGTGCTCGCCGACGACCTGGCCCGCAACGCCGACGACGCGGCGTGCGGCGAGGACCGGCTCGAGGCGCTCTACCGGGAACTGGCCCGCGCCACGGCGGGCTCCGACCGGGCCCGCCTGTCCCGCGACTTCCGCTACAGCGCGCTGGAGATGCGCCGCCGCAGCGAGCCGCACCAGTGGCGGCGCTGGATCCTGCACCTGCTGTGGATCACCAGCGGGTACGGGCTGCGCGCGGGCCGGATGGCGGCCTGGCTGGCGGTCGCGATCGCGCTGGTGTGCTGCGGGCTGCTGTTCGTCCGCCACCAGCACGCCGAGGCGTCCGGGCGCACCCGCCCCCACCAGCCGTTCTCCTCGTTCGGGCGGCGCGCGGCGCATCCCGCGCCGCGCCGGGGCGTGCGGCCCCTCACGCCCTGACCGCGGCGCGTCCGGACGCGCGCGATTGATCGTCAAAAGGGCGCGCGGCTGTTTTGTCAGTGCCTTGGGTAATGATTCTTGTTATGAGCAGAGACAGCCATCCGGGGGTGCAGTGCCCGCACTGCCGATCCCATCTCGCGCTCGTCCCCGTTCCCGGAAATAGCGCCCCGGCCGCGGTGCCCGCCGCCGTGCCCGACTCGGCGCCCGATCCCGTGCCCGCCGCAGTGGCCGTTCCGCCGGTCGCCGCCAAGGAGGAATGGCAGCCGCCGCCCGTCGGGGAGGTCCTCGCCGCCTATGCCGGACGCGTCAAGGACTCCGCCACCGCAATGCGCGGCGCCGCCCGCGTCCGCGACAGCCTGAACCGTGCCCGCACCGCCGCCGCGCAGCGGCGGGCGGCCCAGAAGACCGCCCGCCAGACCCCCAAGAGCGCCTGATCACGTCCCGATCACGGCCCCGATTCCGGACGCGGCGGAAGGGACGGCGCACGGCCCCGCAAGGCCACCGCACCGTCCCTCCCCGGCACACGGCCCCTGCGTGGACGCCCGCCCTTGCCAACGCGTCACTTCGGCGCGGAATCCGTCCATTCCATGGTCATCACGGAGCTGGAACTGAGCACCGTTCCCGCCGCCCGCGGATCGTTCGCGGCCGGGGTCAGCAGCACCCTTTCGTCGGCGAGCGCCTTTCCGGTGGCCGGGTCGATCACCAGCAGGTGCCGGACCACCCCGTTCGGGTCCTTCTCCGTCATCCCGATCGCGTCGCCGGTGCGCCCCTGCGGGTCGGTGACCTTACCGACCGAGTCGACCGTCTTCAGCCCGGCCAGCATCCGGAACGCCGCCGCCCGCACCTTCGGCTGCACGGGCAGCTCGGTGACCAGGCTGCCCGCGACGCGGAACAGCCACGCGTCCGCCTTCATCGGCACGCTCGACGCCTCGGTGTCGTGCCCGCCGTACCAGCGCATGACCTCCTTCTTCAGCCGCGCCGGATCGGCCGGCAGGCTCTGCAGCTGCTTCATGGTCACGTTCCGGCCGAGCCAGTAGACCTTGTCGCCGCCGACGAGCGGGGTGCTGCTCGTCTCCACCCGGCCCGGCCCCGTCGAGACCTTCATCGCCTTGTAGGTGCCCTTGCCGCGCGGCTGGATCGGCACCTGCAGCGACAGGGACTTCGGCGACCCCGCCCGCGCATAGGCCGCCGCGTCCGCCTTGGTCGCGGGCTTCACGCCGAGCCGCTGCTGGCTCCCGATCATCTTCCCGCCGGGCCTGCCGGGCGCCCACTCGTCGGACTTCTCCATGAGCAGGACGGTGTAGCGCTCCTTGCCCTGGCCCTGGACCAGCCACGAGCTGGTGCCGACCGTCGACTTGTGCCAGTACGCGCCGGTCGTCTCGGTGGCCCCGTCCAGCTTCTCGGCGGCGGCGAGCAGGATGGTCCGGGAGTCCATCGGCCGCTCCGGCGCCGCCTGGATCCCGCGGCCCGGCGCCTTTCCGCCGTCCCCGCCGGACGTGACCGCCACGACGCCGACCGAGGCCGCCGCGACCGCCCCGGCCAGGCCGAGCCCCCACATCGGCCGGAGCCGGGACCGGCGCGGCACCCGCGCCTCCCGCGCGCCGGACCCCGCCGGCGCCGCCATCGCGCGCGCCAGCTCCGCCCGGCGGACCTCGTCACCGACCGGCACGTCCGGGTTCAGCTCCGCCGGCCTCGCCTCGCGCAGCGTCCGCAGCACGTCGTTCATGCCCTCTCCTCACTGACGATTCCCATCTGCGGACGCACCGGGCGTCCCCCCGCATCGGCCGCCGCCTGCCCCGCGGCCGGCCCCGCGGCCGGCTCGGCGCCGGCGTCGGCGGCGCGCAGCAGCCGCTTGCGGGCGCGGTGCAGCCGGACCCGCAGCGCCGCCGGCGAGCACCCGACGACCCGGGCCGCCTCCCGCGGGCTCAGCCCCTGCCAGGCGACCAGGATCAGGATCTCCCGGTCGGCCTCGGGGATCGCCGCCATCGCGCGGACCACGGCCAGCCGCTCCGCCACGTCCTCGGCGATGTCACCGGACGGCCGCGGCGCCCAGCGCGCCAGCTCCGCCGTGCACGCCTCGCGCCGCGCCTCCGCGCGGTACCCGTCGCGCAGCACGTTGCGGGCGACGCCGAGCAGCCACGGCAGCGGCGGGTCGGGGACGTCCGCGATCCGCCGCCACGCCACCGCGAACGTCTCGCTCACCACCTCGTCCGCGATCTGCCGCCCGGCGCGCGCGGCGGCGTAGGCCCACACGCGCTGCCTGCAGTCGTCGTACATCGCGGTGAAGCGTCTCTCGTCGGGGGCCCTTTCACGGGGGGCTGGGTCTGCCACCGCGCGCTCCTCCGTCCGTCCTGGTGTGTCCATCACCAGGTAGTGGCCCGGGGATGACGATCGTTACCGTGTGAGGGGGCGCCCATTGTGCCGCCGTGGCGACAATGCCCCGGTGCCGGTCGTGCCACCGCCGGACTGCCCGTAACATTTGCTCGATGGCAACCAACGCCGCCCCCGACCGCGGGGCCCTCCCGGGGCGAAGGAGCTGAACATGACCGCGATGCACAGTCGCGGTGCCGAACGCCTTCCGGGGGTGGCCGGCTCCCCTCATCTCCTGCTGGTCGAGGACGACCCCGGTGACGCGTTCCTGTTCGAGGAGCTGCTCACCGAGGTCCAGCCGAACGTGCAGATCACGGTGGCCGCGACGCTCGCCGAGGCGCTGGAGCGCCTGCGCCCCGACGTGCAGTGCGTGATCGTCGACCTGTCGCTGCCGGACGCGTCCGGGCTGGACGCGCTGCGCCAGGTGATCGCCCGCGCGCCCACCACCGCCGTGCTGGTGCTCACCGGCCTCGCCGACGCGCACGTCGGCGTCCAGGCGGTCGCCGCCGGCGCCCAGGACTACCTGGTCAAGCAGGACGTGGACGGGGCGCTGCTCGGCCGCGCCATCAGCTACGCGATCGAGCGCAAGCGGGCCGACGAGTCGGAGCGGCAGCTGGTCGAGGCGCGCGCGGTCGGCCGGGAGAACGCGCGGCTGGAGCGCGGGCTGCTGCCCGTCCCGATCCTCGCCGACGACTCGCTGCGGCACCTCACCCGGTACCGGCCGGGACGCGACCGGGCGCTGCTCGGCGGCGACTTCCACGACACCGTGCAGACCGGCGACGGCACCGTGCACGCGGTGATCGGCGACGTCAGCGGGCACGGCGCGGACGAGGCGTCGCTCGGGGTGCGGCTGCGCATGGCGTGGCGGACGCTGGTGCTGGCCGGGCACACCGGCGAGCAGCTGCTGTCCACGCTCGACACCGTGCTGGAGCACGAGCGCTGGGGCGAGGAGATCTTCACCACGTTGTGCATGCTCACGATCACGCCCGACCGCCGCACCGCCCGGCTGCACCGCGCCGGGCACCCCTGCCCGCTGCTGTTCGGCCCGTCCGGCGTGGAGGCGCTGCCGGACGGCCCGCACGGCCCGGCGCTCGGGCTGATCCCGGGCGCGGACTGGCCGGCCGAGGAGCTCGACCTCGGCGACGCGTGGGGGATCATGCTCTACACCGACGGGCTGATCGAGGGCTGCGTCGGCGAGGGCGGCGAGCGGCTCGACCTCACCGGGCTGGAGGAGCTGGCGAAGGCCGCGCATGCCCGCGGGGAGCGCGGGGACGTGCTGGTGGACGGGCTGATCGCGGAGGCCGAGCGGCTGAACGGGGACGTGCTGTCCGATGACCTGGCGGTACTGCTGCTGAGCCGGGGGGAGCTGTGACGAGCGAGCCCGCACCGGCCACCGGGGCCGACGAGCCCGCCGCGGAGGAGACGCCCGAGGCGCCCGAGGCGCCGGAGGCCCTCGACGCGCCGAAGGTGCTGCTCGCGCCGCCGGTCGTCCCGCCCGACGCCGAGCTGCCGGCCCCGCACGGGATCGGGCGCGTCCGGCTCCTGCAGATCTACCGGGTCGGGTCCGTCGTCCTCGGGATCCTGCTGCTCGCGGCGTTCGCGGTCGCCGGGACGGCGCTGTACCAGGCCGGGAAGGCCCGCGAGACGCTCGTCGACCGGGTCGACCCCGTCGCGCTGGAGCAGTACAAGCTGTCGTCGGCGATCGCCGCGCAGGACACCGCGATCCGCCGCTACACCGAGGAGGGCGGCGGGGACCGGCTCACCGAGTACCGGCGGGCCGTCGCGCAGGAGGCGGAGTCGGCCGCGACGATGCGCCGGCTGCTGGCCGGCGTCTCGGGCGGCGCCCGGGTGACCCGCCTGCTCGACCAGGTCACCGCGGGCTCGCGGGAGTGGCGGGCGCGGTTCGCCGACGGGATCGCGGCCGGGCACGGCGGCGGCGGGCTCAGCGGCGGCGAGAGCCGGCAGGCGGGCGGGCTGTTCGACCGCGCCCGCGGCGGCATGACGCCGCTGCAGAGCGGCATCACCGCCCTGCACCGGCACGCGGCCGACCGGTTGCGGGACCGCGCGAACGCGGCGCTGTGGTCGGTGGGCGCGGCGCTGCTGGTCGCCGCGGTGGCGGTGCTCGCGCTGGCGCTGGTGATCCGCCGGACGGTGGTGCGGCCCGTCGCGTCGCTGGGCGCGCAGGTCCGCGAGGTGGCGCAGGGCGACTTCGCGCACCGCCTCGACGTGTCCGGCCCCGCCGAGATCAACGAGCTGGCCGAGATCATCGACGCGATGCGGCGGCGGATCATCGAGGAGTGGCGGACCAGCACCG
The DNA here is from genome assembly GCF_017573465.1 of Actinomadura violacea. GTDB lineage: Bacteria > Actinomycetota > Actinomycetes > Streptosporangiales > Streptosporangiaceae > Spirillospora > Spirillospora violacea. Next base: position 84,721 of record NZ_JAGEPF010000001.1, on the reverse strand, counting down.
AGCGGGCCGTCCGGCTGGACGAGCAGGCCGGGGAGCTGCGCCGCTCCAACGCCGAGCTGGAGCAGTTCGCCTACGTCGCCAGCCACGACCTGCAGGAGCCGCTGCGCAAGGTGGCGAGCTTCTGCCAGATGCTCGAACGCCGCTACGGCGACCAGCTCGACGACCGCGGGCGGCAGTACGTCCAGTTCGCGGTGGACGGCGCGAAGCGGATGCAGGCGCTCATCAACGACCTGCTCGGCTTCTCCCGCGTCGGCCGGATGGCGCGTCCCGAGGACGCGATCGACCTGAACGACGTCGCCGGGCAGGCGCTGGACAACCTCGCCTCGCTGGTCGAGGAGACCGGCGCGCGGGTCGAGGTCGCCGACCTGCCGGTGGTGCCGGGCGAGCGCACCCAGCTCACCCAGCTGTTCCAGAACCTGATCGGCAACGCGATCAAGTTCCGCCGGCCGGAGGCGGCGCCGCACGTGCGCATCGACGTCCGCCGGGACGGCGACGACTGGCAGTTCACCTGCGCCGACAACGGGATCGGCATCGAGCCGCGCTACGCGGACCGGATCTTCCTGATCTTCCAGCGGCTGCACCCGCGGGACGAGTACACCGGCACCGGCATCGGGCTGGCGCTGTGCAAGAAGATCGTCGAGTACCACGGGGGCCGTATCTGGCTGGCCGGCGAGGAGCGCGGCGCGGACGACCCCGGCACGACCTTCCACTGGACCCTTCCCATCGGAGACGGCGATGAATGACGGGGCGCGCCCCATCGAGGTGCTGCTGGTCGAGGACGACCCGGGCGACGTCCTGCTGACCACCGAGGCGTTCGAGCACAACAAGGTCGCCAACAAGCTGCACGTCGTCAACGACGGCGAGCAGGCGATGGCGTTCCTGCGCCGCGAGGGCGAGTACGAGGGCGCGCCGCGCCCCGACCTGGTGCTGCTGGACCTGAACCTGCCGCGCAAGGACGGCCGCGAGGTGCTCTCGGAGGTCAAGGCCGACGAGGACCTGCGCAGCATCCCGATCGTCGTGCTGACCACGTCGGAGGCCGACGAGGACATCCTGCGCAGCTACCACCTGCACGCGAACGCCTACGTCACCAAGCCGGTCGACTTCGAGCAGTTCGTGTCGGTGGTCCGCCGGATCGACGACTTCTTCGTGACGGTCGTCAAGCTTCCCCGCTGACCGGCCCGGGGCCGGCCGCCGGCTCCGGGGCGGGGCCGGGCAGGCCGTCCCAGTCGATGCAGACGATCACCGCATCGTCGGACGGCTCACCGCCCTCGTAGTAGGCGAGGTAGTGCCGGATCAGCGTGCGGACGGCCTCCGGCGGCTGCTGCAGCCGGGTGTCGCGCAGCGCCTGCAGCAGCGCGACCGCCCCGTACGGCTCGCCGTCCGGCGACAGGGCGGCGTGCACGCCGTCGCTGACGATGACGAGCCGGTCGCCGGGCTCCACCGCGAACTCCTCGACGGCGTAGCGGCTGTCGCCGAACATGCCGAGCGGCAGCTGCTCGTCGAACTCGATCGCCTCGGTGAGGTTGCCGCGCATCCGGTACAGCTTCGGGGAGCCCGCGTCGACCACCCGCACCCGGCCGGTCGCGAGCTCGAACTCCATCAGCAGCGTCCCGACGCTCCGCTCGCCGCGGTGCAGCGCGTACACCGACTGGTCGGCGAGCACGGCCTGCTCGGCGATGTCGGCGCCGGACCGGCGCGCGTTGCGCAGCGCGCTGACCGCCAGGTGGGTGAGCGCCGCCGCGGACGTGCCCGTGCCCATCCCGTTGCTGACCGTCAGCGTCAGCCGGTCTGCGGACGAGGTCCAGTCGAAGTTGTCGCCCCACACCGCGTACGCGGGTTCGAGCTGCCCCGCCAGGTGGAACCCGGTGGTGTCGCGCGACAGCGGGGGCAGCAGGTCCCACTGCATCTCCGCGGCGACCGTCAGCCGGGTCCGCCGGCGGATCCGGCGGAACAGGTCCGTCGCCGACTCGGCGATCTTCATCGCGCGGGCGAGGGCCGCCGCGGCGGGGACGAGCCACGCCGGCTCCGGTTCCTCGGCGCCGGGCTCGCCGGGGACCCGGACGGTCAGCACGCCGAGCCGCTCGCCCTGCACGGTCAGCGGCAGGTGGAGCAGGAGCGCGCCGTTGCGCCCGGACCGCTCCCGGTCGGGGCGCTGCCCGGCGAACGCGCGGCCGGGCCCGGTGTTGTCCATCGGGACGTCCTCGCCGTCCGCGTCGCGCCCGAACACCTCCGCCAGTCCGGGGACGACCGGGACGAGGTAGGCCTGCCGGTAGTCGATCAGCAGCATCTCGGCGCGCGCGCCGGGCCACCGCCGGGCCAGCTCAGCGGTGGCCGTGCCGGCGAGCTCGTCCGGCCGGGCGGACCAGATCGCCTTTTGGAAGGCGGTGAGCGCATCACCGGGCCCTGATCGGGAATCCATCGGGTCCCTCATCTCGCGCCGGGACGCGACCGGCCCGGGATGCCGCCGGAGACGTCGTGTGTAACAGTGGAGGGCATGGTGGACACGTCGGGTGAGGGGGCGGACCGGTCCGCCGCCGCCCTCGACGACGCCGCGTTCACGCTGATGAGCGTATGGTCGCACGCGCACAACGCGCCGGACGTCCCGGTGCCGTCCACACAGCTCAGGGCGCTGTTCATCCTGGAGCGCGGGCCGGTCAACATCAGCCGGCTGGCCGCCGGGCTGGACGCGCTGGTGTCCTCGGCGAGCCGGCTGTGCGACCGGCTGGAGGGCGCCGGGCTGCTGATCCGCGACCCGGGCCGGGACCGCCGCGAGGTCACCGTCCGGCTCACCGCGGACGGCCAGGCGCTGCTGGAACGGCTCCGGGTGCGGCGCCGCGCGGAACTCGCCGGGGTGCTGGACGCGATGCCGCCGCCCGCGCGCGAGGCGCTGCTGTGGGGCCTCGCGGAGTTCCACGAGGCGGCGTCGGACCGCGACGCCGGCGGCGGCTCGTTCCCCATGCTGGCCTGACCCCCTTCTCCCCCGGGTCCATCATCCCCCGGGAAACCGCCCTTCAGACCCACAAAACCCCGCATTTGCCAAATCTCCCGTTAAACGGAAAGCAGGCGGCAGTTATTCGGGCGCTTCCGCGGACACGCCGCGCTCTTTTTCGCCGTTTACCGAACGGACGCCGGTACCACTACTAGCATCCGGCGACATGGCGACAGACAATGCCCTTCCCGATCACGCCTTTCTCGATCTTCGCGCCTTTCCCGGGCGGCGCGGTCCGGCGGCCGGGAGAACCGCCCGGGGGCCGCGGTGACCGCCCGCCGCCCGCGCGCCGCATCGGCCGCGCGGACGCGCGTCCCCGCCGTCCTCGCGGCGGGCGCGCTGCTGGCGGGCCCGGGACTGCTGCTCGGCGGCTGCGGGCACTCGCCCGCCAACACCGCGTCCGCCGGGGACGGGGCCAAGCGCACCGCCCCCGCGCAGGCGCCGGCCGGCACGTCCGGCGCGCCCGAGGCCACCACGTACGCCCGCCTCAAGGGCGTCCCGCACGACGACGCCCCGGACGGCGCAACCGGCGGGCTCGTCGTGCACCCCGCCGCCCCGGTCCCCGTCCTGGACAAGCCCGGCGGGCGGACCGTCGCCACCCTCCCCGCCCAGGAACTCGGCGGCCCCACCTGGGTGCCCGTCGTGCAGAGCTCCGGGGACTGGCGCCGCGTGCTGCTGCCGAGCCGCCCCAACGGCGCCACCGGCTGGATCTCCGGCAGCGCGAGCGGCCTGCTCACCGCGCACACGCCCTACACCGTCAAGGTCGACCTGTCGCGGCGCAGGCTCACCCTGCTGAAGTCCGGCAAGCCCGCCGGCGCCTGGCCGGTCGCGGTCGGCGGCGCCAAGACCCCGACGCCCACCGGCCGCACCTTCATGCTGGCCAACCTCGCCCCCGCCAAGAAGACGCCCAGCCCGCTGGTGCTGCCGCTCGGCACGCACTCGGCCACCCTGGACACCTTCGGCGGCGGCCCCGGAACCGTCGCCCTGCACGGCTGGCCGGACCGCTCGGTGTTCGGCAAGGCCGTCACGCACGGCTGCGTGCGCGTGCCCCAGGACGTGCTGCAGGCCCTCGCCAAGGTCCCGCTCGGAAGCCTCGTCTTCATCGACGGCTGAGCCCGGCGGCGCCCCGGCGCACCTCCGGCGGCGCCGGCCCGGACATCGCGAACCCCGCTCGACGGCCACGGCCGTCCCTTCACTCGGAACACACACCATCGGAGACGATCCATGCACGCCTTCACACGCCTGACCACCGCCGCCCTGCTCGCCGGCGGCCTCACCGCCGCGGCCGCCGCGCCCGTGCTCGCCGCGCCGCCCGACCCGTCCGGGTCCGGGTCGGCGTTCGGGCTCGCCGCGACCGGGCCGCTCGGCGCCGTCCCGCCGGTGCCCGCCGTCTCGTCCGACGGCGGCGCCGCGCACAAGAGCCTGCTGAACGAGAACCGCCTCAAGGCCGTCCGCGCGTCGGCGCTGAACGTGGACGCGACGCCCGCCAACGCCCGCTCCAACGTCGCGGGCCTGGCCGTTCCCACCGCCAAGCTCATGGCGAACGCGGTCACCGCGACCTGCCACGACGGCCAGGGCGGCGCACACCTCACGCAGGCCACCGTCGCGGGCAAGCGGCTGGACGCGACGCCGCCGCCGAACACGACCGTCCCGGTGGACGTCGAGGGCGTCGGCCGGACGTCGCTCGTCCTCAACAAGCAGCAGCGGCTGCCCAACGGGCGGCTCGCCGTCACCGCCATGCAGCTGAACCTGCCCGGCGGCAAGGGCGCCCTGCGGGTCGCGTCCGCCACCTGCGGCCGCACCGCGGCGCAGCGCCCCGTCGAGGCGCCGGCGCCGAAGCCGGTCAAGCACCACGACCTGCCGGTCACCGGCTGACGGCCACCCGGTCAGCGGCCGGAGATCACAGCGGCGACGGCCCGGCGGTGCGGACACCGCCGGGCCGTCGTGCCACCGCCTCCTCGACGGTCCCGTACAGCGCGAACACCTTCGCCAGGTGCGTGACCTCGAAGACCTCCCGCACCCGCGGCGAGCCGCCCGCGAAGACCAGTTCCCCGTTCAACGCCCCCAGCCGACGGGACACCCCGATGAACACGCCGAGGCCGGTCGAGTCCAGGAACGTCGCCTTTCCGAGGTCGATCACCAGGTCGCGGGCGCCGTCCTCGACGAGCCCGAGCAGGAACACCCGCAGCCGCGGACTGCTCCCCACGTCGACATCGCCCGAGACCGCCACGATCGTCCGGTCGCCGTAACGGCGCACAGTGAAGTCCACCGTAATTGCCTACCAGACGCGCGGCACCGGCCGAAGCGACCGGGCCGCACGAATGGCGCGGAAAATCCCGCGTCAGCCGGCGAGCGATTTCTCGAAATGCACGATCGCCCCGTTTCGCTGGACGCGATCGAGAATGTGGACTTCCTCCGTCAACGCCCGCATCAACTGCAGCCCCCGGCCGTGCTCGGCGCTCGGCGGCGCGGGCGGCGCGTCCCAGTTCGCGCGCACCCCTTCCCGCCGCCCGGTGGTGCTCACGACGGCGCCGCCGTCGATCACCTCCACGACGCACCGCGCGCCGTCCATCCGGGCCCTGACCTCATAGTCCTTGCCCGCGGTGGCGTGCTGGATGACGTTCGCGCACGCCTCGCCCAGCGCGAGCGCGATATCGGCGCGGACCTCCGGCGTGACGCCGAGCCCGCGCAGAGAGGCGTCGAGCGTATGCCTGACCAGCGGAGCGCTCTCGGCGTTCCTCGGCAGGGTCATCTCGAGGACGACCTCCATACCATGCGCCTCCGTTCCCTCGCTAGTGGCAAGAATTCCCAGTACCGCACTCCGGAAACTCCGGCCTTCCGGCAAGGCTCGCTAGTCGCCCATCGCGGCCATCACCTTCGCGCCCTCGCCGGCCAGCTCGGCCAGCGGGAACCGCCGCAGATCGTGGCGCAGCACCGTTTCCGCCGCCTCCAGCGCGGCGCGCGCGGTGATCATGCAGTTCCCGGCCCGTTCGATCTCGCCGAGCCCGATGCAGTCGAAGGCGACCTGCGCGTCGTGAATCGTCATCCGCAACTGCCGGACGACCTCGTCCATGCCCATCCGCGTCCCCCGGTGAAGCAGATTCACGCCGCATCCTAGGCCGCCCGCCCCACCAAGATCACGAATGCCGCGCGGACACGGCGAGGTCAGCCCTCCTCGACCCGTCCGGCCAGCTCGCGGGCCCGCGCGACCTGCGCCTCGTCCATCCCCTTGTAGTCGCAGCCGCGGCGCTGCTCCTCCTGGTCGTCGATCCAGCGCGCGTGCGCCTCCCAGGCGGCCTGCTTGCTCATCCCGAGCGCGGCGCCGATCTGCGACCACGACGCGCCGGCCTCGCGCGCCGTCCGCACCGCGAGCTGCCGCCCGTACACCGCCTTGCGCGCGATCACCTCGCCGAGCGCGAGCCGTTCGAGGGCCTCCTCGCGCAGCAGCGGCACGTCGCCCATCGTGTCGCGCACCCACAGCTCGTCGTGCCGCCCGGCGGCCGTCAGCAGCGTGAACTCTTTCTCGATCCCATCCGGAGTGATCATGCTCTCCACCCTCCCGTCAAGTCCCCCTGACGTCAAGTCCCCCTGACGGCCGGGTGAGGACGCTCAGGGCATGGCCTTCAGGATGCGGCGGGCGGTGCTCTGGATGTGGACCTCGTCGGGGCCGTCGTAGAGGCGGGCCTCGCGGGCGTGCCGGTACATGCGCGACAGCGGCAGGTCGTCGGTGAGGCCGGCGGCCCCGTGGACCTGGACGGCCCGGTCGACGACGTTGTGCAGCATCCGCGCGCCGACGACCTTGATCGCGCCGATCTCGATGCGTGCATCCGCCCCAAAGCCATGGTCGCCCGCGTCGATCTGCTCGGCGGCCTGGAGGGTGAGGAGGCGGGACGCCTGGATCTCGGTGTAGGAGTCGAAGACATGCTGCTGCATCAGCTGCTTCGCCGACAGCGGCTCGCCGAACGCGACGCGCGTCCCGAGCCGCGCGCACATCAGCTCGAACGCGCGCTGCGCCTGGCCGAGCCAGCGCATGCAGTGGAAGATGCGGCCGGGGCCGAGCCGGTCCTGCGCGATGACGAAGCCGTGCCCGCGCGGGCCGAGGAGGTGGTCGGCGGGCACTCGGACGTCCTCGTAGGCGACCTCGTAGTGCCCGCCGTTCAGGCCGAGGACGGGCGTCTCCCGCACGATCCGGTACCCCGGCGTGTCCGTCGGCACGATGATCATGCTGAAGGCGCGGTGCGGGGCCGTCCCGTCGGGCTCGGTGCGGCACATGACGGTCGTGTAGGCGGCCTGCGCGGCGCCCGTGGTGAACCACTTGCGTCCGGTGATCACCCATTCGTCGCCGTCGAGGACGGCCTTCGTCCGCAGCTGCGTCGGGTCGGAGCCCGCGTGGTCGGGCTCGGTCATCGCGAAGCTCGGCGACACCTCACCGGCGACCATCGGGGCGAGGTAGCGGTCGCGCCAGCGCGGGCTCGCGTACTTGTGCAGCATCAGCGAGTCCTGGAGCGTGAACGTGCCGAGGGCGAGCTGCCCCCATTCGCTGCGTCCCTGCACCTCGTTGACGTACACGTAGTCCAGGAACGGCAGGCCGCCGCCGCCCAGCTCCTTCGGGTGCCCGAGCGCCCAGAGCCCTTCCTTCTTCGCCTCGTCGCGGAGGCGGAGGAGGGTGTCGCGGTCGCCGGCGTTCAGGGCGGGCTCGGCCGGCTCCACGCGCTCGGTCATGAACGCGTGGACGGCGTCGCGGACGCCCCGCACCCGGTCCGGGACGGGGAACAGCATCAGGCCCGTCCCCCGCCCGTCAGGTCGTCGGAGATGTCGCGGTTGCCGTAGCCCTCGGGCGCGGCCACCTCGACGATCGGCTCGGGACGGTCGTCGAACTCCAGCCGCAGCGCCCGCGACATCGTCGCGTGCATCTCGTACATGCAGGTGATGTAGGTGAGCTGCAGGATCTCCTTGTCGGACAGGTGCTTCTGCAGGATCTCGAACACCCGGTCCGGGACGCGCCCGCCCTCCAGGACGAGCGCGTCGGTGTAGGCGAGGACGGCCCGCTCCAGCTCCGAGTAGCAGTCGGCGGTCTGCCAGTGCGGGACGGACTCGATCCGGTCCTCGGACATGCCGAGCGCCCGCATCTGCTTGCAGTGCTGCGAGAACACGAACTGGCTGCCGCGCGCCCACCCGGCCCGGCACTGGCCGAGCTCGCGCAGCACCGGGTCGAGCGCGGCGTTGCGGTAGAGGGCGAAGCCGCGGACAGCGTGGTTGAACACGTCCGGGTCCTGCGCGAACACCGTCCACCAGTCGCCGGGCGAGCCGGTCGCGGTGCCGTGGTCGACGGCCGGGTCGCGGTCGGGCGCGAACAGGTGGTCGTAGAAGAACAGGATGCGCTCGTCGGTGACCTCGGCGCGGGGGACCTCACGCAGACGCGGCATTGCTCTTCTCCTTGGTGACGGTGCGGTCGGCGGCCGTCTTCGGCTCGTGGGAGACGTCGGACTCGCCGAACGTGCGGGTCCAGCAGGCGAACTCGAGCAGGATCCCGTCGGGGTCCTGGAAGTAGAACGAGCGGACGAACACGCCGTCGTCGAACGTCGGGGCGACGCCCCATTCGCTGTCGTCGTGGTTGAGGATCGGGCTGACCTCGACGCCCTTGTCCTGCAGGCGGATCCGGTACTCCTCGAACTTCTCGACCGGGACGTGGAACGCGACGTGGTTCATCGACCCGACGGCGCTGAGCAGCTCGCCCTGCTCGGGACGGGTCTTCGGCGCGGAGATCCCGGGGACGCCGTCGGGCGCGTCGGGGAACCAGAAGAACGCGACGCAGTCGCCGCCGCCGCAGTCGAAGAAGAAGTGCTGGCCCATGCCGGCGGGCAGGTCGAGGGTCTTGATGAGCGGCATCCCGAGGACGCCGGAGTAGAAGTCGATCGTCCGCTGCATGTCGGACGAGACGAGCGCGAGGTGGTTGATCCCACCGAGCTCGAACTCGCTGTTCGCGGGCATGTGGGGCCCCTTCCCCGAAGTTGACTTGACAGTCATATCAACTTGCTCGATGCTCGGATACTGTTCCCGCGGGCATTGGCTTGTCAACCCCCGCCGGGGCCTCGCGGGGCGGGCGAAAGGGAGCAGGGCATGGCGGAGACGGGGGCCGGCGAGAGCCCGCAGGCGCCGCTGACCGAGCGCGGCGCGCGCACCAGGGAGCGCCTCATCGCCGCGGCCCGCGAGGTCTTCGAGGAGCGCGGCTTCCTCGACACCCGCGTCGCGCACATCGCCCGGCACGCCAAGGTCGCCTACGGCTCCTTCTACACCTACTTCCCTTCCAAGGAAGCCGTCTTCCTCGAGGTCGCCGACCGGCTGTTCGAGGACATGACCCGGCACTCCTTCACCCCCGGCGCCGACTCCGCCGCCGCCGAACCCGCCGCGCGCGTCCGCAACGCCAACCGCGCCTACTACGAGGCGTACCGGCGCAACGCCAAGATGATGGCCATCATCGAGCAGGTCTCCACGTTCAACGAGGAGTTCCAGGAGATGCGGCGCAAGCACCGCGCCGAGTCCGTCGGACGGTCCGCGCGGGCGATCGAGCGCTGGCAGCGCGCCGGACTCGTCGGCCCTGACATCGACCCGGAGATGACGGCGCGCGCGCTGGCCGCCATGGTGGACCACTCCCTGTACCTCTGGCTCGTCCAGGGCGACGACCCGTCCGACACCGATCGCCTCCTGGACACCCTCGACGCCCTCAACGTCCGGGCCCTCGGCCTGCGCCCCGCCCCCGAGCAGTCCCCCTGAAGGAGACCCGCGTGCACGAGGAACTCGCCGACCGCTTCATGGCCGCCATCACCGGCGGCGACGTCGACACGCTCCGCTCCCTCTACGCGCCCGGCGCGCTGATCTGGCACAACGGTCCCGGCCCCGGCGGCGGCACGGAGCAGGGCGTCGACGACAACCTCCGCACGCTCCGCTGGCTGTCGCGCAACCTCGGCGACTTCCGCTACGAGGAGATCCGCCGCGACGCGCTGCCCGGCGGGTACGTCCAGCGGCACGTCCTGCGCGGGACGCTCCCGGACGGATCGCCCCTCGAGATCGCCGCCTGCCTGTTCGTCACCGTGGACGGCTCCGGGCGCATCGCGCGCATCGAGGAGTACGCCGACACGCGCGGCAGCGACCCGCTCCGCGACCTCGCCGCCGCCCAGCGCGCGGCCCGCGCATGAGCGCGCTGGAGGCCGCGCTCGCCGCCCGGCTCGGCGCGGACGTCGCGGACCTGCACCGGCTCTCCGGCGGCGCCAGCCGCGAGACCTGGTCGTTCGACGCGGGCGGCCGCGCCCTCATCCTGCGCCGCGACCCGCCGGCGGCGCCCGAGCCGGACGCGATGGCGCGCGAGGCGGCGCTGCTGGCGTCCGCCGCCCGCGCCGGCGTGCCCGTCCCGACCCTGGTCGACCACGGGCCCGACCTCGCCGGCACCCCGTTCCTGATCATGGAACGGCTGGCCGGCGAGACGATCCCGCGCCGGCTGCTGCGCGACGGCGCGTTCGCCGCCGTCCGGCCCCGGCTGGCCCGCGACCTCGGCGCCGTCCTCGCCCGGCTGCACACGATGGAGCCCGTCCCCGGCCTGCCGGCCGACGACCCGCTCACCGCGATCACCGCCTACTACGAGGCGTTCGACGAGCCGCGCCCCGCCGTCGAGCTGGCGCTGCGCTGGCTGCGCGAGCACCGGCCCGCCGCGTCCGGCCGCCGGGCGGTCGTGCACGGCGACTTCCGCAACGGCAACCTGATGATCGCGCCGGACGGCGTCACCGGCGTCCTGGACTGGGAGCTCACCCACCTCGGCGACCCCGCCGAGGACCTCGGCTGGCTGTGCGTGAAGGCGTGGCGGTTCGGCTCCCCGCACCCCGCCGGCGGGTTCGGCTCCCGCGAGGACCTGCTCGCCGGGTACGCCGATGCCGGCGGCACGCCGCCCACCGTCGAGGAACTGCGCTGGTGGGAGGTCTACGGGACGCTCCGCTGGACGGTCCTCTGCCGCCACCAGGCCGAACGCTTCCTCAGCGGGACGGACACCTCCATCGAGTACGCGGTGCTCGGCCGGAAGGTCTGCGAGCAGGAGCACGACATGCTGCTCGCGCTCGGCCTGACGTCGCCCGTCACCGTCGCCGACCCCCTCGCCGCGGCGCCCGGCGCCCCGTCCGGGCCGCCGGCGCACGACCGTCCGGACGCGGCCGCGCTCATCGACGCCGCCGGCGCGTTCCTGCTGGAGGCCGAGCAGCCGGACGAGCGGCTGCGGTTCCATGCCCGGGTCGCCGCGTCCGCGCTGCGCATCGCGCGCCGCGAACTGCTGCTCGGCGAGGCGCACCGGGCCGCGCACGCGGCTCGCCTGCGCGGACTCGGCTGCGCGTCCGACGCCGACCTCGCGGCCGCCGTCCGCGACGGCGCCCTCGACGACCGCCGCGACGAGGTCGTGGCCGCGATCCGCGCCTCGATCATCGACAAGCTCACGGTCGCCAACCCGCGCCACCTGGCACTTCCCGGCTGACAGGCGAGGTTATCCACAATTGCGCCATCCCCTTGTGGGGGATCCGCCGACTCGTGGAGGATTTCAGCGTGATGCCACGAGTGGTGTTCGACCCGGACATTCCCGAAGCGGCGCGCGACGTCCTCGCGGCCAACGCGCCGTTGCTGCCGCATCCGTCGGCCGCGCCGCCGCCCCCGCGCTTCGGCGGGCGCGGCTTCCAGACCGCCACGCTGGCCGCGATCCAGGCGCCGATCTGGGTCTACCTGCCCGCCGTCGCGTGCTGGCAGTACGGGAAATGGGCGCGGCTCGTCGGCATCGCCGCCGAAGCGGCGGTCATCACGCCCATCGCCCTTTTCGGCCTGACCGGTTTCGCCTTGAACATGGTGCTCGGCGTACCGCTCCAAATCATCGCCTTCCTGGTCGTGCTGCTGCTCTCGGGTGAGCCGGAATTGCCGAAACTGATCCGGCGCCACAAGGACGGCTATATCCGTCCGGAGGAACTGGACGGCCCCGCCCCCGACCTGCTGCTGCGCGCGCAGGCGGCCGCCAACGGCGTGATCCGCTCCGAGGTCAACCAGGAGGGTCTCCTGGACGAGGTGCGGAACACGGTGACCCTGCCGCGGCAGCTCTGGGACATCGCCCGGACGCTCGCCGAGCTGACCCGCCTGCACGACGAGCAGCTGCAGCGGACGATGGGGCTCAGCACGCCGCGCGTCGAGGAGGCGCTGCGCCCGCAGCGCAAGGCGCTGAACCTGGCGACCGAGTCCGTCATCAAGCGCGTCGAGGCGCTCGAACGCTACGCCGCGCGCACACGGGCCGCCGACCAGGCGCTGCTGGAGCTGCGCGCCCTGCACAACCTGGCCGAAGGCAACGACGCCTACCGCGACCTGCTGGCCCGCACGGTCCGCGACGACCTGGCCATCGCCGAGATCGACGACCTGACCGAGCGGGCACGGCAGATCGAGGAGGCCCTCCATGACAGCGTCGAACAGGCCCGCCGAGCAGGGCTCTCCCTGGTACCCCAGGCAAGCTGACCCCCGGCCCGCCTACCGGCTGCCGGTGGGGGTCTGCGTCCTCGGCGCGTTCCTCCTGGTGACCCAGATCCTCTTCTGGATCGCCGCCCTCAGCCTCGGATAGCCCCGCGCTCGGCTCGCGTGCGGTGGCGGGCCGGGCGGGCGGCGGGGCCGTGACCTGCGGGGCTCGCCGGGCGGTGATCTTCTCGCCGCAGGGCGTACGCCGTCCGTTCATGTCGCGGACGCCCCGGCGCACGAATCGTTCGCCACCCTGACGGCCGTGAACACTCCTCGCATGGGCATCCCCCAGCGCCTCGCCGAGCGCATGAGCATGGCGGAGCAGCACGAATACCTCCAGTCGAAGTTCTCCCGCCGCGGCCTGCTGCGCGGCGGCGCCGTCGCCGCCGGGTCCCTCGCGGCGGGCGGCCTGCTCACCGGCACCGCGAGCGCGTCGGCCCCGGCCGCCCTCCCGCTGCTCGCCCCGTCCCCCGAGCACGTCGACGGCGCGCTCGTCGCGCCGATCGGCCGGCACCTGGCGTTCGGCGCCGACCCGCGCACGCAGATGACCGTGTCCTGGCAGGTCCCCGTCCCGGTGAAGAAGCCGTTCCTGCGCATCGGCACCCACCCCTGGCACCTGTCGCAGCGCATCCCCGCCGAGGTCCGCAGCCTCCACACGCCCGCCGGGGTCGGGTCGAGCCCCGACTTCACCCAGTACTACCTGCACGTCCGGCTGGACCGGCTGCACCCCGGCACGACCTACTACTACGGCGTCGGCCACGACGGCTTCGACCCGGCCAGCTCCCACCTCGCCGGGACGGTCGGGACGTTCACCACCGCCCCGGCGCGGTCGTCGAAGTTCACCTTCACCGCGTTCGGCGACCAGGGCGTCAGCTACCACGCGCTCGCCAACGACAGCCTGATCCTGGGCCAGAACCCGGCGTTCCACCTGCACGCGGGCGACATCTGCTACGCCGACCCGTCCGGGTCGGGGCAGACGAGCGACACCTTCGACGTCCGGGTGTGGGACCAGTTCCTCGCCCAGACCGAGACCGTCGCCAAGCAGGTGCCGTGGATGGTCGGCTACGGCAACCACGACATGGAGGCCTGGTTCTCGCCCAACGGGTACGGCGGCGAGGAGGCCCGCTTCCAGCTTCCCGAGAACGGCCCGGACCCGAAGAACCTGCCGGGCGTGTACACGTTCGTCTACGGCAACACCGCCGTCGTCTCGCTGGACGCCAACGACGTCTCCTACGAGATCCCCGCCAACCAGGGCCTGTCCAAGGGCAAGCAGACGGCGTGGCTGGAGGCGCAGCTCAAGTCGCTGCGGGCGCGGCGCGGCATCGACTTCATCGTGGTGTTCTTCCACCACTGCGCGTTCTCCACCACCAACCAGCACGCCTCCGAGGGCGGCGCGCGCGACGCGTGGGTGCCGCTGTTCGAGAAGTACCAGGTCGACCTGGTGGTGAACGGGCACAACCACGTCTACGAGCGCACCGACGCCATCAAGGGCAACGCGGTCGGCAAGCAGCTGCCGATCGGCGGCACGTCCCGTCCGGAGAGCGACGGCGTGGTGTACGTGACGGCGGGCGGCGCGGGCAAGAGCCTCTACAGCTTCCCGGTGCCGGACTCCTACGAGGGCAAGGAGAAGCCGCTCGACTCCGTCGCCACCTACGTGTGGGACAAGGACCGCAACAAGGTGCCGGAGACGGTGCACTGGTCGCGGGTGCGGTTCACCGGCTACTCGTTCATCCGGGTCGACGTGGCCCCGGCGCCGCGCGGCCGCACCGCGACGCTGTCCGTCCGGGCGCTGGCCGAGAACGGCACCGAGATCGACCGCTTCACCATCGCCCGGCCCTCCCGCGCCTGACGGCCGCGCCGGGCCTGCGCACCCCTTCGCCCGGGCGCCCGCCCCGCCCGGGCGACCGCCCCGCCCGCCGGCAGGCGACCGTCCGGCAGACGCGGCCGCCCGGCAGACGACCGTCCGGCAGACGGGGCCGCCGGCACGGGGCGAGGGTCAGGCGGGGAGGTCGTCGACGCGGGGGGCGACCAGGCCGAAGAGGTCGCCGATCGTGGTCAGGGCGGCGGCGTGCAGGGCGTCCGCGGGGATCGGCGCGCCGTCCGGGGCGGCCAGCGGACGCGTCGCGCAGGCCTCCGCGACGACGGTGGGCCGGTAGCCGAGGTTGAAGGCGCCCTGGGCGGTGAACTGGACGCACATGTGGGTCATGAAGCCGGCCAGCACCAGGTCGGGCCCGGCGTCGATGCGGCGCAGCACGTCCGCCAGATCGGTGTCGTGGAAGGAGTTCGGGAAGCCCTTCACCACGACGGGCTCGCCGTCGAGGGGCGCGACGGGGTCGGCGATCCGCCCGATCTCGGCGCGGATGTCGTAGGGGGTGCCTTCGCCGCCGTCGTTGACGACGTGCACGACCGGCGTCCCGGCGGCGCGGGCCCGGGCGAGCAGCCGGGACGCGGCGTCCAGCGCGGCGCCCGCACCGGGGAGGGCCATGACGCCGGTCCGGTAGGTGTTCTGGAAGTCGATCATGATCAGGGTGCTGCCGGACAGCGCGGGCAGCGCGCCGTCCAGGCCGATCACGTCGCGCAGGGTCGTCGAAACGGTCATCTCGTCCTCCAGGAGGGCAGGGTCGAGCACCGGCCTCACCGGCCGGGCATGGGAAACGGGGTCAGGCGGCGGTGCGGAACCGCCGGCGGTAGGCGGCGGGGGTGGTGCCGAGCCGGCGCCGGAACGCGCGGTGCAGCGTCTCGACCGAGCCGAGGCCGCAGGACGCGGCGACCCGGTCGAGTGGTTCGTCGGTGGCCTCCAGCAGCCGGCGCGCCGCCTCCACCCGCGCCGCCTCGACGAACGCGGCCGGGGTGGCGCCGGTCTCGCCGCGGAAGACCCGGGCGAAGTGCCGCTCGCTGAGCCGCATCCGCTCGGCGAGCGCCGCCGCGGACAGGTCGGCGGACGGGTTGGCGGTGATCCACGCGCGCAGTTCGTCGATGTCGCGGCGCTCGGCGGGCGCCTGCCACAGCGGCACGCTGAACTGGCTCTGCCCGCCCTGCCGCTTGAGGTACATGACGAGCTGCCGCGCGACCTTCAGCGCGAGGCGCTCGCCGTGGTCCTCGGCGACGAGGGCGAGCGCGAGGTCCATGCACGCGCTGATGCCGGCGCCCGTCCACACGTCCCCGGACCGGACGTAGATCGGGTCGGGGTCGACGGTGACGTCGGGGTGGTCGGCGGCGAGCCGGCCGGCGGTCGCCCAGTGCGTGGTCGCCGTCCGGCCGGCGAGCAGGCCCGCGGCGGCGAGCAGGTGCGCGCCGACGCAGACGGAGGCGACGCGGCGGGCGTGCCGGGCGGTGCCGGCGATCCAGGCGACCAGGTCCGGGTCGATCACCGGCGCGCCGGCGCGGTCCACGGCGCCGGGCACGACGAGGGTGTCGACCCGGTCGCCGACCTGCTCGAACGTCAGGTCGGTGGCGAGCCGGACGCCGGCGCTGGTGCGCACCTGGCCGCCGTCCGGCCCGGCCAGCACCACCCGGTAGGGCGTGCCGCCGGACATCTCCCGGTTCGCGACCGCGAAGACCTCCGCGGGCCCGGTGACGTCGAGGAGGTCGACGTCGGGGAACACGGCGATGATGACACGGTGCGGAGCGGGCATGTCCCCATTGTCACCGGCGCACCCCGATGACCGCCATGACCATGTTCTGGCACATCCGGACACGCCCCCATGGCTTACGCCGCGGCGGGCACCTCGGCGAGCACGCGCCGCTCGCTGGACTCGCGGAGCCAGAGGGCGGTGGCCAGCGCGGCGAGCAGCGAGGCCGCCGCGCACAGCACCAGACCGACGGAGAAGCCGTGCGCCAGCGCGTTCAGCGCGGCCTCCGCGGGCGGTCCCGGGATGCCGAGGACGGCGAACGGGCCGCCCTTGCCGGCGGCGCCCGTGGCGGCGGCGACCTGCGGCGCCGGCGTCCCCGCCGAGGCCAGCCGTCCGGGCAGGTCGCCCATGGCCGCGCTGAGCGCGACCGCGCTGACGATGGACGGGCCGATGCACATCCCGAAGTCGCGGGCGGTGCTGATGGCCGCGCTCGCCATGCCCGTGTAGGACAGCGGCACCGCGTCGATGGCCGCCGACGTCATCGCCGACACGATGAACAGGAAGCCGATGCCCTCCAGCAGCAGCGGCCCGACATGGACGGCCAGGGACGCGTCCCGCACGGGCAGGGCGGCGAGCCAGAACTCGCCGGCGGCCAGCAGGAGCAGCCCGCCGGTGACGAGCCGCCGCGCGCCGAACCGCCGCATCATGCGGGGCAGGACGGGTCCGAGCAGGCACGGCACCCCTTGCAGGATGACGAAGAAGACCGCGGCGTGGATGCCGGTCTTGTGCTGCAACGCGCCGATCCTGATGCTCAGCGCGTACACGCTGCCGAGGAAGGAGAACATGCCGATGACGGCGGCGACCGCCGCGGCGGAGAACGCCGGGATGCCGAACACGGCCAGGTGCAGCATCGGCGCGGCGACCTTGCGTTCGACCAGCACGAACGCGACGAGCCCGGCGACGCCGGCGGCGAGCGCGACGATCGTGCGCGGCGCCGTCCAGGAGTTCCCGGCGCCCTCGACGATGCCGTAGAGCAGGGCGAACATGCCGACGGCGATGGACGCCTGCCCCGGCCAGTCCAGCGACCGCCCCTCCGGGGACTTCGACTCGCGCGCGAACAGCGCCGTCACCGCGAGGCTCAGCACCGCGAGCGGCGCGACGAGGTAGAAGGACGCGTGCCAGGAGACGTTCTCGGCGAGCGCCCCGCTGACCATGACGCCGAGCATGGTGCCGAGCGACATGCTGAGCGTCCAGGTGGCGACGCCGCGCGAGCGCTCCTCGGCCGTCGTCGCGCCGGCCACGGCGATGGCCAGCGACGTCGGGATCAGCGCGCCGGCGCCGATGCCGGCGAGCGCCTGCCCGGCCCACAGCTGGTGGACGCCGTGCGCGGACCCGGACACCAGCGCCCCGGCCGCGAGGACGGCGGTGCCGCCGATGAGGACGCGGCGGCGGCCGAGGAGGTCGCCGAGCACGCCGAACGACAGTTCGAGGATGGCGGTCGGCAGCAGGAACGCCGAGGTCACCCAGGCGAGCGCGACGCCGTCGGCGCCGAGCGACTCCTGGATGGTGCCGTTGATCGGCGCCGGGGCCACGTTGGCGATCTGGGACACCATGATGGCCAGGCAGGCGGCGGCGAGCGTCCCGCCGCCGGAACGCCGTGAGGGTGGGTTCACGAGGGACTCCTTGCAAGGGAGCGGTTCTCCGCTCCGCAGTGGCCCCTAATGTGACGACGGGCGGCCTGATTTGAGAAATAGATTCGCTGGATGCCGATCATCCGTGCGGCGGATGACGGGCGGCGCGGGCGGCGCGGGACGCGGAGCCATCCATCCCGTCGATGGCAGGGATCCGGAATAACGATCACCCGCGGTCTGGTGGCGAGAGGCCGCCCCGGCGCCCCGCGCCGCCGGGCGCCGGACGGTCCTCCGCGCCGCCGTTCTCGGCGGTGGCGCCGCGGCGCTCGCGGGCCTCGCCGCACCCGCCGCGCAAGCCGCGCCCGCTTCGCAGGCCGCGCCCGGCGGGCGGCTGCCCGGCCATCGCGGCACGGACCTCGTCCTGCTCGGCACCGCGGGCGGGCCGCCGCCGCTCGCCGCCCGGACCGGCATCGCGTCCGCGCTGGTCGTCAACGGCCGCACCTACGTGATCGACGCCGGGCGCGGGGCCGTCACCCAGTTCATGCGGGCCGGGCTGTCGATGCCGTCCCTCGCGGGGATCTTCGTGACGCACCTGCACGCCGACCACACCGTGGACCTGTGGCGGGCAAGCAGGGGTTCCAGAAGCCGATCGAGGTGTACGGGCCGGGGTCGGCGGGACGGCTGCCGGACGGTCCGCCGCCCGGCTCCCACTGGGTCGACGCGGACGCCCCCGTCCCCGGCGTCGCGGCCCTGCTGCGGCTGTCGAACGCGGCGTTCGCCTACTCCACGAACGGCTTCATCGCCGAGCACATGGGCAGCGACCCGGCCGACTATGTCCGGGTCCACGAGATCCAGCCGCCCGCGGCGGCCGGAGCGAGCGCGTCGGATACCGCGCCGCGCATGGATCCGTTCCCGGTGATGGAAAACGACGACCTCAAGGTCACCGCGATCCTCGTCCCGCACGGCCCGGTGTTCCCGGCGCTCGCGTACCGGATCGAGACGGAGGACTGCGTGGTCGTCTTCTCCGGCGACACCGCCCGCACGCCTAACGTCCCGCGGCTGGCGGCGGGCGCCGACGTCCTCGTCCACGAGGCCTTCCACCGGGACGCGGTCGCCGCGATCGGCTGCCCGCCCGCGGTCGTCGAGCACATCGGCGCCGTTCACACCGAGGTCGGCGAGCCTGCCGGACGCGGCCTAACTTCGTTGAGTTGCGGCGTGTCGGCCTTAAAAGACCCCGGATAAGGCCGACACGCCGCAAGTCAACGTGGGGGGTGGCCGCCGGCGCGGCCGAGGAGGGCGGGGGCGGGCTTGCCGAGGAGGCCGGCGAGCCAGGTGCCGGTCTCGGTGACGGCCGCCATGTCGATGCCGGTCTCGACGCCGGAGCGGTGGAGGGCGTAGAGGAGGTCCTCGGTGGCGATGTTGCCGGTGGCGGCGGGCGCGAACGGGCAGCCGCCGAAGCCGCCGGTGCTGGCGTCGAGGGTGGTGACGCCGAGGTCGACGGCCGTGAGCGCGTTGGCGTAGCCGGTGTTGCGGGTGTTGTGGAAGTGGAAGCGCAGCGGGGTGCCGGGCGCGGCCTCGCGGACCCGCGCGGTCAGGTCGCGGACCTGCGCCGGGACGCCGACACCGATCGTGTCGGCGATCGCGATCTCGGAGGCGCCGGCGGCGTGCGCGCGGCGGGCGATCTCGGCGACGCGCTCCGGCGGCGTCTCGCCCTCGAACGGGCAGCCGAACGCGACGGCGATCGTGACGCCGGCGGGGACGCCCGCGTCATGCGCGGCGGCGGCGATGCCGTCCCAGGCGTCCAGCATCTCGGTCATGGTGCTGCCCTGGTTGCGGACGGAGAAGGTGTCGGACGCGACGAGCACGACGTTCACCTCGTCGACGCCCGCGTCGAGGGCGCGGTCGAGGCCGCGCCGGTTGAGGACGAGGCCGCTGTAGGAGACGCCGTCGCGGCGCGGGACGCCCGCCATGACCTCTTCGGCGCCCGCCATCTGCGGGACGCGCTTCGGGTTCACGAACGAGACGGCCTCGATGCGGCGGGCCCCGGCGTCCACGCAGCGGGCGATGAAGGTGATCCGCTCGTCGGGGGCGAGCACGCGGTCTTCGTTCTGCAGCCGGTCGCGGGGGCCCACTTCGAGGACTGTTGTATGCAACTTCGCCTCCACCTTGCGAGTTTCGACCCTGTTATGACTATATTGCATGCAATCAAGCCTGGAAGGGGGCGCGATGGCGCGGGCGACCGACGCGGCGTACGACGCGGTCCGGCGGATGATCCTGTCCGGCGAGGCCGCGGCGGGCGCCCGGCTCGGCGAAGCAGAGCTGGCCGAGACGCTCGGGCTGTCGCGCACGCCCGTCCGGGAGGCGCTGCAGCGGCTCGGCGCGGACGGGCTCGTCGAGGTGCTGCCGCACCGCGGGGCGCGGGTCGTCCGGTGGACGCGGCGCGACCTGGAGGAGATCTTCGAGCTGCGGTCGCTGCTGGAGCCCTACGCGGCGGCCCGCGCGGCCCGCACGGCGCCCGGCGACCACGTCCTCGCGGACCTGCTCGGCCGGTGCGACGCGATGGAGGCCGCCGTCGCCGAAGGCGACTTCACCCGCGTCGCGCAGCTGAACTCGCTGTTCCACGCCGCCCTCATCGAGGCGTCCGGGAACCGGCGGCTGCCCGCGATGCTGACGTCGGTCATGCACGCCCCGCTGATCGTCGGGACGTTCCGCCGGTACGACGCCGGCGAGATGGCCCGCAGCATGAACCACCACCGGGAGCTGGTCGCCGCGCTCGCCGCCCGCGACCCCGACTGGGCCGAGTCGGTGATGCGCGCCCACATCCGCGCCGCCGCGGCCAACCTGACGAAGGAAGAGACATGACAGGTGCGCTGGGAGACCTCCGGGTCGTGGAGATGGGCCAGCTGCTCGCCGGCCCGTTCTGCGGGCAGCTGCTCGGCGACTTCGGCGCCGAGGTCGTCAAGATCGAGCCGCCGGGGTCGGGCGACCCGATGCGCGAGTGGGGCCGGGAGAAGCCGCACGGCATGTCGCTGTGGTGGCCGATCCTCGCGCGCAACAAGAAGTCGGTCACGCTGAACCTGCGCACGCCGGAGGGCCAGGCCCTCGCCCGCCGGATCATCGCGCAGGCCGACGTGCTGGTGGAGAACTTCCGTCCCGGCACCCTGGAGCGCTGGGGCCTCGCCCCCGCCGACCTGCAGAGGGACAACCCGCGGCTGATCATCACCCGGGTCACGGGCTACGGGCAGGACGGCCCGTACGCGCCGCGCGCCGGGTTCGGCTCGATCGGCGAGGCGATGGGGGGCATCCGGTACGTCACCGGCGACCCCGACAAGCCGCCGTCCCGCGCGGGCATCTCGCTCGGCGACGAGCTGGCCGGCACGTTCGCGGCGCTCGGCACCCTCGTCGCCCTGCACGCCCGGCACCGGACGGGCCGCGGCCAGATCGTCGACTCGGCCCTCTACGAGGCGGTGCTCGCGCTGATGGAGTCGCTCGTCCCGGAGTGGGAGATCGCGGGCTACCAGCGGGAACGCACCGGGTCAGTGCTGCCGAACATCGCGCCGTCCAACGTCTACCCGACGCTGGACGGCCCCGTCCTCATCGCCGCGAACCGCGACACGATCTGGCGGCGGCTCGCCGCGCTGATGGGCCGTCCCGAACTCGCCGACGACGAGCGCTACGCCACGCACGGCGCCCGCGGCACCAACGCGGAGGAACTGGACGAGCTGATCGCCGCCTGGACCGCCGGCCAGAGCTCCGAGTCGCTCCTGGAGCTCCTGCACGAGAACGGCATCCCTGCCGGGCTCACCTACCGCGCGAAGGACATGCTCGCCGACCCGCACTACAAGGCCCGCGAGGCGATCATCCGGATGGCGCACCCCGAGTTCGGCGACTTCCCGATGCACAACGTGTTCCCGAAGCTGTCCGATACCCCCGGCGAGGTCCGCACGCTCGGCCCGTCCCTCGGCCGGCACAACGCCGAGGTGTACGGCGGCCTCCTCGGCCTCTCCCCCGAAGAGATCGCGTCCCTGCAGAAGGCCGGCACCATCTAGGCCGGGCGGACCAGGCGGTGGTCATAGGCCCAGATGACCGCCTGGACACGGTCGCGGACCCCGAGTTTCGCCAGGATGCGGCCCACATGGGTCTTCACCGTCCCCTCGGCCATGAACAGCCGGGCGGCGATCTCGGCGTTCGACAGGCCGAGGGCGAGGTGCAGGAGCACCTCCCGCTCGCGGTCGGTGAGCGGGTCGGGACCGGCGGACTCCGGCAGGCCGGGCGCGACATGGTCGAGGAGGCGGCGGGTGGTGGACGGGGCGATGACCGCGTCGCCGCGGTGCACGGTCCGGATCGCGGCGAGCATCTCCTCGGCGGGGGCGTCCTTCAGCAGGAACCCGGACGCCCCGGCCCGCAGCGCGGCGAACGCGTACTCGTCGAGGTCGAACGTCGTCAGCACGAGCACCCGCGCCTCACCCTCGCGGCAGATCTCCCGGGTCGCCTCGGCGCCGTCCATCACCGGCATGCGGACGTCCATCAGGACGACGTCGGCACCCGCCGCGAGGCGCACCGCCGCGGCGCCGTCGGCGGCCTGGCCGACCACCCGCATGTCCGGCTGGGAGTCGACCACCAGGGCGGTCCCGGTGCGCACGAGGTCCTGGTCGTCGACGACCAGCACGCCGATGGTCATGACGCCGCCGGGTAGGGGAGGCGGCCCTCGACCACGTACCCGCCCGTCTCGCCCGCGCCGCTGCTGACCGCGCCGCCGAGCGCGCCGAGCCGTTCGCGCATCCCGGCCAGCCCGAGGCCCGGCGCACCGCCCGCACCGCCCGCCCCGCCGGGCGCCGGGCCCGGGCCGTCGTCGCGGATGGTGATCGTCAGCGCGTCGGCGCCCCAGACGAGCGCGATGCCCGCCTTCGCGCGGACGCCCGCATGCTTCACGGTGTTGGTCAGTCCCTCCTGGACGAGCCGGTACGCGGCCAGTTCCGCGGCCGGGCTGAGCGGGCGCGGCGCGCCCCGGTCGGTGCGGCGGACGTCCAGCCCGGCCGACCGGACCCGGTCCAGCAGGGCGGGCAGGTCCCGCAGCGCGGGCTGCGGACCGTCACCGGACCGCGGGTCGCCGGCGGGACGCAGGACGCCGAGCAGCCCGCGCACGTCGGTCAGCGCCGCGCGTCCGGCGTCCTCGATGGCGGCGAGGGCGCCGGCCGCGTGGTCCGGGGCGTACCGGCCGGCCTTGGCCTGGGAGACGATCACCGCGAGGGAGTGCGCGATCACGTCGTGCATCTCGCGCGCGATCCGGGTCCGCTCCTCGTGGCGGGCGCGCTCGGCGGCGAGGGCGGCGGCCTGCTCCGCCGCGGCCCGCGCGGACGCCAGCTGGGTCCGGCGCACCAGGCCCATGCTCCAGGTGGCGGCGGCGATCGCGAGCAGCAGCGCCAGGAGCGTCCACGGGTTCGGGCCCAGGTGCGCGGCGTGCACGCTCGCGTCGGCGGCGAACCGGGCGGCGACCAGGCAGGACCCGAGCACGCCCGTCACCGCCCCGGTGACCGGGCCGGACGTCCGCCGCCCGTACGCGGTGACCGCGTACAGCGACAGCGGGAAGACCAGCACCGACGGCAGTACCAGGAAGAGCCCGGTGACCGCGGCCTGGACGGCGAGCATCGCGCAGACGGCGGTGTGCGAGCCGATCGGGCGGGCGCGGCGGCCGGCCAGCGCGACGTGCGCGGCCACAGCAGCGGCCAGCAGCATCGCCGCGCGCGCCCCCGGCACCGACAGCACCGCGACCACCGCCGACAGGCCCGCCAGCGGGACGCCCGCCACGAACGCCAGCGTCACGTCCGCGCGGTCGACGCCGTGCTGTTTCGGGCCTGTGCGCATGGCGTGAGGGTAGGTCAGCGGGTGAGCCGCTGGTAGGTCAGGGTCGCGGCCCCCAGCGCCAGCCCGAACAGCAGCCACGACCCGTACACCGTCCCGACCATCGCGACGGAGGCCGCGTCGCCGAAGTCGACCGGCCCGTCCGTCAGCCCGAGCGCCTGGGAAAGGGAGCCGAAACCGGCGAGCGCACCCATGCTGACCAGCGCGCCGGTCGCCGTCCACGCGGGGACCAGCACCGCCCGCCGCGGCAGGCGCCGCCCCCACCCCTGGACGAGGGCCAGCGACAGCACCGCGCCTCCGGCGAGCATCGCCGACTCCATGTACGGGAACCCCTCGGTGTACGGGTCCGGGCGCGCGATCGTCCCGCCCAGCGACCAGTACAGCTTGAGCAGGGGGTACGGGAACGCGAGCGCGAACGCCGCGTACCCGAGCCACGGCCGCTCCCGCCACGGCCCCTCCGCGCCGCGCGCGAGCGCGGCGACGACCAGCCCGGCGGCCAGCAGCCCGGCGGCGCGCATGCTCGCACCACCCCAGTTGACCTGGGCGAACTCCCCCGCCGGGATGCCGGTCGCCCAGAAGAACGCGCGGAAGGCGTCCAGCACCGCCCCGCCGCCCGCCCACAGCAGCAGCACCAGCGCGATCCGGCCCGTCCACTCCGATCCGCGCAGCGCGAACGCCACCGCCAGCACCGCCCCGGCCAGCGTCGCCCACGGCGGCGCGAAGCCCTTGTCGTAGGTGACCTGGTGCGGGACGAGCGCCGCGATCCCCGCCGCGACGCCCGCCGCGACCAGTGCCCTGGAAACAGTGAGCTCTCTCATGCGCCCAAGGCTGTCCGCCGCGCTCGCGCCCGCACGTCTCCTACAGGTCCCCCGAACCGATGACCTGCGGCGTATTGACAACCGGCCTAGCAGTACCTGGACGAGCCGCTGCTCCCCCACGAGCAGGAGTCCGCCGCAGCGCCGCTCGGGTAGCGGAGGTAGGCGGTGTCACCGGTGTTGTTCCAGATGTAGGCCTTCGAGCCCCAGTACCGGTGTGTCGCGGTGTTCGTCCCCCGCCCCGTGTGCACGTAGACCGACTTGTGTCCCTTGAGGGTGAACGAGCCGAACTTGTACGTGTGCCCGGACTTGTCGCGCAGCGTGACGCCCTTGAGCTGCTTCGACGTCTTCGAGGTGTTGTACAGCTGCACCCACTCGGCGTTCAGCGACGCGTTCGACCGCGTGTCCTTGCCGGGCGAGTCGAAGTAGACCCGGTAGATCTGCACCGGGCTCGCGGCCTCCGCCGGCGCCGCCGCCAGCAGCCCCGCCGCCACCGCTCCGGCGATGGCCACGGCCCCCGAAACAACAAGCCTCTTCACCCCGGGAACCCCTTTCGTCGATCAGCGAATGCCTATTTGTACCGGTATTCGCGTACACATGGTGGGGTGTGGCCATGTGTGGGTCCGATGGCAACCGCAAGGCCCTCTCAAGCGTCCCCGGGACCCCGTGTTTTCCCTGGTGAAGCCCGAAGTCGCGGCGCCGTCAGAGCGTGATCACGATCTTGCCGTGAACGTGCCGTCCGGCCTGCAGCGCCACGGCGTCGCGGACCTTCTCGATCGGGAACGTCGCGGCGATCGGCACGGTGAGCTCGCCGGCGAGGATCGCGCCGGTGATGTGCTCCAGGGCGTCCGGTCGCGCGTCGAAGCCGCCGGTCGCCCGCGCGCCGCCGGGAGGGTTGGGCCCCGCGGCGATCGTGGAGATCCGCTCGGGCGGGACGCCGAGCGCGAGCGCGGTCTCGGCCGTCTCGGTGCCGAACAGGTCGGTCGCCGCGGTCACGCCGCCGGGGGCCAGCGCCCGCACCCGGTCGGCCAGCCCGTCGCCGTAGGCCACGGGCTCGGCGCCCAGCCGCCGCAGGAAATCGAAGGTGCCCTCCGAGGCGGTGCCGATGACGGTGGCGCCGGCCAGCCTCGCGAGCTGGACCGCGAACACGCCCACACCGCCCGCCGCGCCGCCGATCAGGACGGTGTCGCCGGACCGCAGGCCGATCGCCGCCAGAGCGGCGGCGGCGCTCAGGCCGGCCACCGGAAGCGTGCTCGCCACCTCGTCGCCGATGCCGTCCGGCGCGTGCCAGAGCATCTGGGGCGTCGCCGTCGGCACCTTGATCACCAGGAAGTCGGCGGCGGCCTTCCCCACCGCCCCGCCGTAGACGCGGTCGCCTGCGGCGAGACCCGTGACGCCGTCGCCGACCTCGTCGACGACGCCCGCGAAGTCGGACCCGAAGCCGGACGGCAGGGTGATGCCGAACCGCGCCGCCGACTCGGGCCGCGCGGCGAGGAGCCAGTCCATCGGGTTCAGCCCGACGGCCGCCACGCGGACGCGGACCTCGCCCGGGCCCGCGTGCGGCTCGGGGACGTCGCGCAACTCCAGCACCTCGGGACCTCCGAACGTCTCATGGATGACGGCTCGGCTCATGACGGACCTCCCGCAGGACGAGTGATGGGACTTGGTCTTATCACTGTACACGAGTGATGGGACCAAGTGCCGTACACTGTCCGCATGGCCCGCTGGCAGCCCAACGCGTCGCAGCGACTCGTCGCCGCCGCCCTCGACCTGTTCGCGGAGCGCGGCTACGAGAACACGACCGTGATCGACATCGCCCAGCGCGCCGGCCTGACGAAGAGCACCTTCTTCCGGCACTTCCCCGACAAGCGGGAAGTCCTCTTCGGCAGGGACACGATGACCGGGCTCCTCGCCAACGGGATCGCCGCGGCGCCCGCGGCCGCCGCCCCGCTCGAAGCGGTGGCGCACGCCCTGGACGCGGTCGGCCGCGAAGCGTTCACGCCCGACCGCCGCGCGTTCACCGCCCGTCGGCGGGCAGTGATCGCCACCCACCCCGAGCTGCAGGAACGCGAGGCGCTGAAGGGGCTCGCCCTCACCGCCGCGATGGCCGGCGCGCTCCAGCGGCGCGGCGTCCCCGACCTGACCGCGCGCGTCGCCGCGGAGCTCGGCGCGCTCGCCATGAAGATCGCGTTCGAGCGCTGGAGCGACACGTCCAACGCCGAAGACTTCGGCGAACTCGCCCGGCGGACCCTCCGCGACCTGCAGGAGGCCGGCGCCTCCTGCTGACCCGCTGAATCAGGAGTCGGCGCGGTGCCACTCGTGCACGGCGTCGTCGGGCGCGGCACGTTCGTCGTCGAGCCGGACGACTGGCCGCCTCGTGAGGGTCAGGCTTCCTCGGGGTCGTGGCCTTGGGCCGAGCGGCCGCCGTCCACGGGGACGACGGCGCCGTTGACGAAGCTCGCCTCGTCCGACAGCAGGTACCGGACGGTCGCGGCGACCTCGTCGGGGCGGCCGACGCGGCCGACCGGGTGCAGGGCGCGCATCTGGTCCTCGATCCGCGCGGCGGACGCGGGGTCCTGGTCCGCGAGGAACGCCTCGTAGCGGGCGGTGGTGATCGAGCCGAGCGCGACGACGTTCACGCGGACGCCGCGCGGGCCGTAGTCCACGGCGAGGGCGCGGCTGAGGCCCTCGACGGCCGCCTTCGCCGTCGCGTAGGTGAGCGATCCCCGGACGGGACGCGCCGCCTGGTGCGACGACACGTTCACGACAGCGCCGCCCGTGCCCGCGTCCAGGAAACGGCGGATCGCGGTCAGCGACCCCACTACGGCGGGGTCGAGGTTCAGCGCCACCGCGTCGATGACCTCGCGCGCCCCCGGGACGTCCACGGCGGCGTCGCGGAAGACGGCGGCGTTGTTGACCCAGCCCTTGAGCGTGCCCATGGCCTGCGCGGCGTCCGCCGCCAGCGCCGCGACGGCCTCGTCCCGCACGTCGCCGGCGACCGCGGAGACGCGCGGGCCGGTCGCCCACGCCACGGCGGACGGATCCAGGTCGACCACCACCACGTGCCCGCCGTCGGCGAGGAGGCGCTCGGCGATCGCGCGCCCGATGCCGCGCCCGCCGCCGGTCACAACGTAGGAAGGCTCCACGGATCGGAACGTACCACCGCGTTTTGCGGTGGACGTGGGGGCAGGGAAACCGGGTTCCGACGAGGAGCCATGGCAGACGTCTTCACGGTGCTCGCGAACGCGCTGATGTCCAAGCCGGGCACCTAGCCGAGGGCGGCCAGCGCGGATCGCAGCTCGTCGAGCGCCTCGCGCGCGAGGTCGGCGAGCGTCCGCGCAACGGAGGTGTCGGACCAGCGGGCGTAGGCGGCGTCGAAGGCGCGGACGCCGAGTTCGGCGGCGATGCCCGCGGCCGGGCCGGGCGTGCCGCGTTCGCGGAGCGCGCCGGCGATGGCGGCGGCGAGCTGGTCGTGCTTGAACGCGGCGCGCTCGCGCAGCTCGTCGTTGGCGGCGATGACGGTGAGGAGCCGGGCGGCGAAGTCGCGGCGGTCGTCGGTGAAGGTGGCGGCGAGGGCGTCGAGCGCGGCGGCGACCGCCTGCAGCGGCGTGGCCGATGCGGGGGCCGCGGCGACCGCCTCGCCGAGGGTCCGGCTGTGCAGCTCCTGGCCCGCGAACAGCACCTCCCGCTTGTCGGGGAAGTGCCGGAAGAAGGTGGTCTTGGTCAGCCCGGCGCGCTCGGCGATCCCGGTGACGGTGGTGGCGTCGTAGCCCTGCTCGGCGAACAGGTCGATGGCGGCGCGCACCAGCCGCTCCCGCGCGTTCGGTTCCCATCGGGCCATGGCGGACAGCATAGGTGATGTTACTTGGTACCGTCACTACTGGTACGGTGACGGTACCGAGTCACATCACTTGCAGGGGAGTCCCTCATGCGCGTCTTCGTCACCGGTGCGAGCGGCCACATCGGATCCGCCGTCGTGCCCGAACTGCTCCGGGCCGGGCACGAGGTCACCGGCCTCGCCCGCTCCGACGCCTCCGCCGCCGCCGTCCAGGCCCTGGGCGCCCGGGTGCGCCGCGGCGACCTCGACGACCTGGACGGGCTGCGCGACGCCGCGGCCGCCGCCGACGCGGTCGTCCACCTCGCGTTCGACCACGCCAGCGTCGCCCCGGACGCCTTCGCCCGCGCGGCCGCCGCCGACCACACCGTCGTCCAGGCCTTCGGCGACGCGCTGGCCGGCACCGGCAAGACCCTCATCGGCATCGGCTTCACGCCCACCGGCGACGCCGCCAACGACGCGACGATCAACGCCAACCCGCGCTCCG
Source organism: Actinomadura violacea (assembly GCF_017573465.1). GTDB lineage: Bacteria > Actinomycetota > Actinomycetes > Streptosporangiales > Streptosporangiaceae > Spirillospora > Spirillospora violacea. Next base: position 56,008 of record NZ_JAGEPF010000001.1, on the reverse strand, counting down.
CCTCCGCCCGCACCGTCGCCGGGCTCGCGGGGCGCGGCGTCCGGTCCCTGCTCGTCGGGATCCCGCCGGTCACGCACAGCGACCGGGACCGGCACGGCTTCGTCCCCCGGATGATCGAGATCGCCCGCGCCACCGGCGTGTCCGGCTTCGTCGGCGACGGCGCCAACCACTGGCCCGCCGTCCACACCCTCGACCTCGCCCGGCTCTACCGGCTGGCCCTGGACGAGGCGCCGGCCGGCGCGCAGCTGTACGCGGCGGCCGAACCGGGCATCCCGGTCCGCGAGATCGCCGAGACCATCGGCCGCCACCTGGGCGTCCCGGCCGTGAGCATCCCCGCCGAACAGGCCGCCGACCACTTCAAGGGCTTCCCGTTCGTCACCTACGACATCACGATGCCCAACGCCGGGACACGCGAGCTCCTCGGCTGGGACCCCGCCCACCCCACCCTGATCGAGGACCTCGACCAGGGCCACTACTTCTGACCTGCCTCGAGGACGCCGGCCGGGACCCGCGTTCACCGGGGTCCCGGCCCCCACCGCCGCCACATACCTGCGGCGGGAGCGGGCACTACGTGTAGTTGTGATCAAGGAGCGGGTCCGGTGGGCGGTGAACGCCCTCACGCGGCGGCTCGGCGGACCGCGCCAGGCCCGCATCGTGCTGCTGCTCGCCTGCGTCCTCGCGCTCAACACCGCCGACTCCGGCGTCATCGGCGCGATCGTCGACGAGCTGCGCCGCTCCCTGCACATCGGGAACACCCAGGTCGGCGTGCTCACCGCCGCGCCGTCGCTGGTCGGCGCCGTCGCCACCGTCCCGGTCGGGATGCTGACCGACCGCGTCCCGCGCGTCCCGCTGCTCGCCGGCAGCATCCTGCTGTGGAGCGCCGCCATGATCGTCGGCGGCCTCGCCACGTCCTACGAATGGCTGCTGACGTCGCGGGTCGCGCTCGGCGCCGTCACCGCGACCGCCGGGCCCACCGTCGCGTCCCTCACCGGCGACCTGTTCCCGCACGGGCAGCGCGCCGGGATCTACGGGCGGATCCTCGCCGGCGAGCTGATCGGCGCCGGGTTCGGCCTGGTCGTCGGCGGGAACGTCGCCGCCGCCCTCAGCTGGCGGCTGTCGTTCTGGTTCGTCGCGGTCCTCGGCCTCGCGCTCGCCGCCGTCGTCTGGCGGCTGCTGCCCGAACCCGGGCGCGGCGCCCAGGGCCGCGCCCGGGTGCAGGAGCGCCAGTCCGAGGCCGCCCGGCAGGCGGTGGACGAGTCGGACGTGCGGCCGCGCCCCGAGAACGTGCTGCGCACCGACCCGTCCCGGATGACGTTCCCGCAGGCCGCGCGGCACGTCCTGCACATCCGCACCAACGTGATCATCATCGTCGCGTCGGCCATCGGCTACTTCTTCTTCGCCGGGCTGCGCACCTTCGCGATCGTGTTCGTCCGGCACCGCTACGGCGTCGGACGCGCCGAGCTGAGCCTGCTCGTCCCGGTCATCGGCGCCGGCGCGCTCGCCGGCGTCCTCACCGCCGGACGGCTCGCCGACCACCTCGTCCGGCGCGGCCGGATCGCCGCCCGCGTGCTGGTGCCGAGCGTCGCCTACACCGCGTCCGCGCTGCTGTTCCTGCCCGGCCTGCTGACCGCCTCGCCGTGGATCGCGCTGCCGCTGTTCTTCCTCGCCGCCGCCGCGCTCGCCGCCGCGAACCCGCCGCTGGACGCCGTCCGCCTCGACGTCGTCCACTTCCGGCTGTGGGGCCGCGCCGAGAGCATCCGCACCATCCTGCGCATGATCGGCGAGGCGATCGCGCCCGTCCTGTTCGGCTGGCTGTCCGGCGTGTTCGCGCCCGGCGACCACTCCGGCACCGGCCTGGACCGGGTGTTCCTGATCGCGCTGATCCCGCTGCTGGTCAACGGCCTGATCCTGCTGCGGGCCCGGCGCAGCTACGCGCCGGACGTCGCGTCCGCGATGGAGTCCGAGCGGCGGTTCCCCGCCGCGTGACCTCAGATCACCAGCCGCCGCGACACCAGCCCGTGCCCCACCTTGTCGCCGTGCCACAGGTCGAACCGGCACCCCGCCGCGAGCTCGTCCGCCCCCGTCTTCCCGGTCAGCAGCGTCATCGTCACCACATGGTTCACATCGCCCGGCCGCAGCGGCTCCCCGTCGTCGGTCGACATGACGACCTTGTGGAACGCGTTCAGCCTGTGCTCGGCGCCCTTCTCACGCAGCGTGAACGGGCAGCCCTCGGCGGGGAGCTCGGCCCCGTCCGCCTGCGCGTCCAGCGAGACCAGCGCCTTGAACTTCGTGAGCTTCATACCGTCGCTCCTCCCACCCGGCGACCTCGTCCTTCCCTCCCATGCTTACACCCAACGCCACCCACCCCCCGTGAAACCATGATCACCATGCCCGCCCGGGCCCCGCGCCTTCCCGCGCACCTTCCGTACCCGGGACGATGTCGGTCCGGGCTTGAGGAGGACGGCATGGTGGTGCGGGGTGTGCGGGACGACGATCTGGAGGCGGTCGCGGGGATTGCGGCGCATTATGTGGTGAGCAGCGTGGCGACGTTCGCGGAGGTGCCGCAGACGGTCGCGGAGTGGCGGGAGCGGCTCGGCGACCTGGCGGGACGCGGGCTGCCGTTCCTCGTCGCCGAGGTGGACGGCGAGGTCGCCGGGTACGCGTACGCGGGGCCGTGGCGTCCGAAACCGGCGTACCGGTACACGGTCGAGGACACGATCTACCTCGCGCCGGAGCACACCGGCAAGGGGCTCGGGACGGCGCTGCTCGGCGGGCTGGTGGAGCGGGCGGCGGAGGCGGGGATGCGGCAGATGATCGCGGTCATCGCCGACGCGGACGGCGACGGGTCGGTGGCGCTGCACCGGCGGTTCGGGTTCGCCGAGGCGGGCCGGCTGGACGACGTCGGCTTCAAGCACGGCCGGTGGATCGGGACGATCCTGATGCAGCGTCCCCTCGGCGGCGGTTAAGGGGCCTTCCCGGCCCGCGCCGCCGGGGTTACCCTTCGCATGGCGTCCGTGCCGGTCGTTTGCGCCTCGACTTGGGAGGGTCCCGTTCGCGGGACGGTTCGGCTCTGACATCGGCTCCTCTGTGTCCCGTTCTACCGAGGAGTCGTCCCGATGCAGTTCAAGCACAAGCGATGGTCCGCGGCAGCGGCCGCGCTGGCCTCGGCCGCCGCGGCGGTCGTCCTGTCGCTCGGCGCGCTGGTCGCGCTGTCGGCGCCGTCGTCGGCGCGGTCCGCCCCGTCGATCGCCTGCACGTACGCGGCGTGGGCGGAGGGCACCGCCTACAAGGCCGGTGACAAGGTCACCTACAAGGGCGACGGTTACGAGGCGCTCGTCGCGCACACCGCCTACCCGGGCGCGAACTGGAACCCCGCGTCCACGCCCACGCTGTGGCGGGACATGGGCGCGTGCGACGCGTCCAGCACGCCCACGACGACGCCGCCGACCACGCCGCCGCCCGGGGACGAGACGTGCGCGGTGAAGTCGCGGCCCGCCGGCAAGGTGCTGCAGGGCTACTGGGAGAACTGGGACGGTGCGTCCAACGGCGTGCACCCGCCGTTCGGCTGGACGCCGATCGAGAACCCGGTGCTCAAGCAGCACGGCTACAACGTGATCAACGCGGCGTTCCCGGTGATCCGGTCGGACGGCACCGTCCTGTGGGAGGACGGCATGGACTCGGGCGTCAAGGTCGCCACCCCCGCGCAGATGTGCGCGGCGAAGGCGGCGGGCGCGACGATCCTGATGTCGATCGGCGGCGCCGCCGCGGGCATCGACCTGAGTTCGAGCAGCGTCGCGGACAGGTTCGTCCAGACGATCGTGCCGATCCTGAAGAAGTACGACTTCGACGGGATCGACATCGACATCGAGACGGGCCTGTCGGGCAGCGGCAGCATCACGCAGCTCTCGGCGTCGCAGGCGAACCTGATCCGGATCATCGACGGGGTGCTCGCGCAGATGCCGTCGAACTTCGGCCTGACGATGGCGCCGGAGACCGCGTACGTGACCGGCGGCAGCGTCACCTACGGCTCGATCTGGGGCGCCTACCTGCCGATCATCAAGAAGTACGCGGACAACGGCCGGCTGTGGTGGCTGAACATGCAGTACTACAACGGCAGCATGTACGGCTGCTCCGGCGACTCGTACTCCGCCGGGACGGTCGAGGGCTTCGTGAAGCAGACCGAGTGCCTGAACAGCGGCCTGACCATTCAGGGCACGACGGTGAAGGTGCCGTATGACAAGCAGGTGCCGGGCCTGCCCGCGCAGCCGGGCGCCGGCGGCGGCTACATGTCGCCGGACCTGGTCGGCCAGGCGTGGAACCACTTCAGCGGCGCTTTGAAGGGCCTGATGACCTGGTCCATCAACTGGGACGGGTCGAAGGGCTGGACGTTCGGCGACAACGCCCGCTCCCTGCAGGGCCGCTGACTCCGGAGGACGGGCCCGGTCCGCCGGGCCCGTCCTTCCGCGGCGGTCAGTCCGCGGCCCGGAGGAGGCGGCGGGCGGCGTCGCGCGCGTCCTGGCCCGCGGCGGGGGCGCCGTCGATGGCGGTGACGACGCTGGCGCCCTCGATCAGCAGCAGCAGTTGCCGCGCCACCGCCGCCGGGTCGGCGAGGCCCAGCCCGTCGAGCCGGTCCTCCAGCAGCGCGCGGTACCGGACGAGGTGGCGGCGCGCGATGGCGGCGATCTCGATGTCCGCGCGGGTGTCGGTGACGGTGTTGACGACGGTGCACCCGTGGTAGCCGGGCTGCGCGAACCAGTCGATGAGCAGGTCGAACACCGCCAGCACGCGCCCGGGCCCGGCGGCCTCGGACGCGGCCGCCGTCCCGCGGTCGAGCCAGGCGTGGATGCGGTCGCTGTGCTCGGTGAGCATGGCCTGCACGAGCAGTTCCTTGGACGGGAAGTACCGGTACAGGCTGAGCTTGGACGCGCTCGCCCGCGCGGCGATCTCGTTGACGCCGACGGCGTGGACGCCGCGCTCGTAGAACAGCTCGGTGGCCGCCTCCAGGATCCGTGCGCGGGTGGCGGCCTGGCCCGCCGTCATCGTCTCGGCCATGGCCGCCACGATACCGGGTTGTACTGTCACAGTACAGAACTGTACTGTCTTCCCGCATGGACGGATCGGTGCCGATACGGCGACTCTGGACGGCGGTCCTCTGCGGCTACCTCGCACTCGGCGCGACCCTGCAGGAACTCCCCGGCTACGTGACCGGCGACCTGGGACGGGGCACCGCGGCGGCCGCACTGGCCGTCGGCACCGCGTTCGCCGCCACCGCGCTCGTCCGCCCGTTCGCCGGACGCGCCGGGGACGCCGGACTCGCCCGCCCGGTGGTGATGGCGGGCGGCGCGCTCACCGCCGCCGGCGCCGCCGGCCACCTGCTCGCCCCGGGCCTCCCGGTGCTGCTCGCCGCCCGGCTCGTCATGGGCGCGGGCGAGGCGGCCCTGTTCTCCGGCGCCCTGCCCTGGGTCCTCGCCGGAGCCACCGGCGGCCGGAGCGGCCGGCTGGCGGGATGGTTCGGGCTGTCGATGTGGGGCGGCCTGTCCGCCGGTCCCGTGCTGGCCGTCCTCGTCCACCGGCTCGGCGGCGCCGACGCCGTCTGGTGGACCGTCATCGCCCTGCCGCTCGTGTCGAGCACCCTCGTCGCCACCACCCGCTCGCGGCAGGAGCGGCGGCCGGGATCGTGGCACGACCTCCTGCCCGGCGGCGCCGGGCTGCCGGGCCTGTGCCTCGGTCTCGCCGCCTACGGCTACGGCACCCTGACCGCCCTGCTCGTCCTGTACCTCGGCGACCGGCACCTCGGCGGACAGCAGGCGGGGCTCGCGATGTTCGCGGTGCCGTTCCTGCTCGCGCGCTCGGCGGGCAGCCCCCTGGTGGACCGGTACGGCGGCGCCGCCGTCGTCCGGATCGTCCTGCTGGTCGAGGCGGCGGGACTGGCCGTCCTCACGGCCGCGGCGTCCGCGCCCGCCGCGCTCGCCGGTGTCGCCGTCACCGGCGCGGGGCTCGGCCTTGTCTACCCCTGCACGACCACGATCACGCTCGGCCGCACGAAGGCGCTGCGGCCCGGCGCCGCGGTCGGCACGATGACGTCCTTCTGGGATCTCGGCATCCTCGCCGCCGGGCCGCTCGGCGGCCAGATCGCCGCCCACCTCGGCTACCGGACGGCCTTCGCCGCCGCCATCGCCGCCACCCTCGGCGCCCTCGCGACGGCCGCGGCCCTGCGCCCCCGCCGGGTGTTGAGCCCGACGGCCTAGAGGCCCGAAGTCCTGGGCGGCCGGACGGGAGGCCCCCGCCCGGCCGCCGTTCCGCGCTACTTCAGGAGGCCGCGCATCTTGGCGATCTCGGCGGACTGCGTCCGGACGATGCTCGTGGCGAGCGCCTTGGCATCGGGGTTCTGACCGGACCGGTCCTCGGTCCGCGCCATGGTGACGGCGCCCTGATGGTGCTTGATCATCATCTGGAGGAACGCCTTGTCGAAGGCGGTGCCCTTGAGGTCCTTGAGCGAGGTCATGTCCTTCTCGCTCATGATGCCGGGCATGTCGTGGTGCATCCCGGACATCGCGGCGGGGGCGCCCCAGTCCTCCAGCCAGCCGGTCATCTTCGCGATCTCCGGTGCCTGCGCCTTCTCGATGTCCGCGGCGAGCGCCTTGACCTGCGCGGACGACGCGCGGGACGGGGCGAGCCCGGCCATCTCGACGGCCTGCCGGTGGTGCGGGATCATCATCTGCGCGAACATGACGTCCTGCTCGTTGTGCGGCTTCTGCTCCACCATCCCCTGCGCGGTCGCGGAGGCGGAAAGCGGAGACGGGTCGGAGGCGTCCTTGTCGCCGGAGTCGCCGCACGCCGCGAGGGCGAAGGCCAGGGCGGGGACGGCGACGAGCGCGATGGCGCGTTTCACTGGTTCGAGCCTTTCGTGTGCCGGTTCATGACAGGTTTTCGCGGCGCGCCGAAGCGGCGCACCGGCCTGTCACAGCCGCAGCACGCTCAACCGGTGGAGGGACGGCCCGGGCGGGGAGCGTCCGCCGCGCGACACGGGCGTCCGGACGGGACGCCGCGTCGCGACGGCCACCCGCATCACCCGGAACAGGCCGAACAGCAGCGCGACCAGCAGGGAGACGAGGAGCATCCCCAGGCACATCTGCCCGCTCGGATGGTCGGGGTGGTGGTCGCCGGGAGGGTCGCCGACCACGACGTGGTGGTGCACAACGCCGGTCGGCGGAGCGTCGGCGACGCTCGCCAGCGGGGCGGCGGCCATCTCCATCGGGCCGGGCGACGCCTGGAGGCCGTGCATGGCCATCAGCCCGGAGAAGAGCAGCAGCAGGCACAGTGGCGTTCCGCGATGGGAACGCCGCCGTGCCCGCTTCAGTGGTGCCACCGTCTCCCCGCCGTCACGCAAGTCCTTCCGGACCTCATGCTAGGGCGGGACGCGGCGGGGTCAGGACGGGGAGAACGCGTAGAGCTTGTTGTTCTGCGCGCAGTCGTAGGTGCCGTCGGAGCAGAGCCCGAACCAGTATCCGGAGCCCCAGTAGACGGTCCCGGCGACGACGGCCGCGCCGCCGATCACCGCGCCGCCGCTGTTGTACCGCCACAGGATGTCGCCGTTGGCGGCGTTCAGCGCGAACATCGTGTCGGCCTTGCCGTTGATGCCACCGGCGTAGACGACGCCGTTGGCGGCGCTGAGGAACCCGATGTCGAGCGTGCCGTACGGGTCGCCGACCTGCCAGAGGATCTTGCCGGTGGCGGCGTCGAGCGCCGCCCACGAGCCGCCGTGGACGGTGGTCTTCGTCCCGTCCGCGCCGACGATGTCGTACGCCTCGTGCTCGGAGTTGCCGATGCCGACGTAGACGCGCCTCCCGTCGGTCGCCGAGCCCCATTCCATGCCGCCGAGGTCGCTGCCGGGCCCGACCTGGGTGTGCCAGATCTCCTTTCCGGTCGCGGGGTCGAGCGCCCAGTAGATGCCGCTCTTCTGGCCGACGCCGAGGATGCTGCGCAGGTGCCCGCCGTCGGCGACCTGGTACAGGTTCGGCGCGGACCCGAAGTCGAAGTCGGGGCCGCAGGTGTCGCAGTCCTCGGTCCCGACGTCGGCGGTGAGCGTCTTGAACGACCAGTCGACGGCGCCGGTCCGCAGGTCGAGGGCGACGACGGAGTCGGTGTAGTTGTCGTCCGGGCCCTGCTCGCAGCCCGTTTCACCGGGGCGCGTGCAGATCCCGTCGGGGACGGTGTAGTTGTTGCCGGTCGTCACGAACAGCCGCCCGGTGGCGTTGTCGACGGCGAACGAGCTGCCCCACACCGAGTTCCCGGTGTACCCGTCGGGCGCCATGTACCGCCGCCACCGGACGGCGCCGGTCACCGCGTCGAGCGCGACGACGCTGCCCCGGAACCGCACCGGGTGGCCGTCGCCGAACTCGACGCGGCTGGCCGTCCCGACGTAGACGGTGTCGCCGTCCACGACCGGCGACGTCGTCACCATCGCGGCCGGGTCCGCGTCGATCAGCGTGCTCCAGCGCCTGGCGCCGGTGAGCCGGTCGGCGGCCATGACGCGGGCGCCGCCGTCGGCGGGCACGCTGGACACGCCGTCGCCGAACACGATCTCGGTGCCGGCGACGGCCGGGCTCGTCCGGGACACGTCGCCGGACACGCCGCTGTAGTCGGAGACGGGGCGCTGCCAGCGGACGGCGCCGGTGAGCGCGTCCACCGCCGACAGCTTCCCGCCGTAGTCGGGGACGTAGACGGTGCCGAGCGACACCGTCGGGGTGGCGGACACGTTCCCGCCGAGCGTCGCGGTCCAGCGCGGCTTGAGCCGGGAGGCGTTGCCGGGCGAGATGACGGTCTCCGTCGCGGCGTACCGGGTGTTGGCCAGGTTCTGGCCCGCGACCGTCCAGCCCGGGACGTACGGGACGGCACCGGACGGCGCCGCCGACGCGGACGGGAGCGCGAGCACCGCGGCGGCGAGTGCGGCGGCGCCGGCGAGGACCTTGCGGCGGATGCGTGCACGGGCCATCGCTCAGCCCTCCGCGATGTAGGCGTGGACGATGCCCATGACGTCGTTCTTCGCGGTGGGCGAGTCGTAGTAGCTGGTGACGGTGAGCCGGTCGCCGCGCGAGACCGTCGCGAGGGGGTCGCCGGAGCAGGTGCCCATCTTCACGATGGTCCGCATCCCGCCCATCGTGTCGTAGGTGGCGGGAGAGTCGCAGATCAGCGCGCCCGTCGTGGCGTCGGAGGCCGTCACGTGGACGCCGCCGGCGTGCTGGTGGCCGTTGGCGAACACGACGCGCCCGCCGACCGTGGACGTCCAGGTCCAGGCGTGCGTGCTCGGCCCGGCCGGGACGCTGTAGTCGGAGGTGAGGCAGCCGCCCGCGTCCAGCCACAGCGACCGCACCGGAGTGGTCGATCCGGCGCCGGCAATGGTGTAGGTGATGGAAATGTAGACGGTCTTCGGGGCGGCGGAGTAATTTATCAGATCGGTGAGCATGGCCCACCGGTCGAGGCTTTTCACCGGCACTCCGTAACCGTCCGGCATCGTCTTCTCGGTGCGTTCGTCGCCGGACGCCCAGATCCGGTCGCCGAGCGGGCTGAACGGGCAGACGGTGTCGTGCGCGGCCAGGTTCGAGATGACGAAGTGGTGCAGCATCGGGCCGGTGTTCATGTCGGCGGTGCTGCCGTCGGCGTACACCAGGTCGGGTTTCTCGCCGACGATGTCGCAGTTCGAGCAGGGTTTCGGCGCGGCGGTCACCACGTTCGGCAGTTCGCCGGGACGGTCCATGGTGCCGCCGGGGATCGTCCACGGGCCGTACTTCACCGTGACGGTCTGCGTCGCCGCGGCGGCGGCCGGTTTCGCCGCGGCGTTCCCGGTCCATGCGAGGGCCGCCGCGAAAGCGGCCACCACGAAGATCATCCGCCGGATTCTCCGGTGCAATTCGATCACCTCGTTCTGGGGTCGGCGCGAATTCCCCCGTAATCGCGTGCGGCCCGAACGTACGGCCGCCTCCGCGTCCCGCCATCGGCGAAACCACCGGCCGCCCGGCATTGCGCCCGCGCCCAATGCGCGGGCCGTCGCGGGCTGCCCGCGCACACCAATGCACGGCGAATGACCTGCCGTTTCCCGGAGCCCGGCGCGGCGGCGAGTTTGATCTTCCCGCATTCGGCAATCGGTGTCCCCGTGACAGAGCAGCGGACGGAACAGGGCGTCGTCGACACGAAGGTCCCGGCGCGGCTGGACCGGCTGCCGTGGGCGCGCTGGCACTGGATGATCGTCATCGGGCTCGGCACCGTCTGGATCCTCGACGGCCTCGAGGTCACGATCGTCGGCAACCTCGCCCCGCAGCTGGCCAAGCCGGGCAGCGGCGTCGACATCACCTCCGGGCAGGTGTCGGGGCTCGGCGCCGCGGTCTACGTGACGGGCGCGTGCCTCGGCGCGCTGTTCTTCGGCTGGCTGACCGACCGGTTCGGCCGCAAGCGGCTCTTCATGATCACGCTGCTCGTCTACCTGGCGGGCACCGCGCTGACCGCGCTGTCCTGGACGGCGTGGTGGTTCTTCCTGTGCCGGTTCATCACCGGGTTCGGCATCGGCGGCGAGTACGCGGCGATCAACTCGGCGATCGACGAGCTGATCCCGAGCAGGCACCGCGGCCGGATCGACATCGTCATCAACGGCAGCTTCTGGATCGGCGCGGCGGCGGGCGCGCTGCTGACGATCCCGATCCTCGGCGAGTTCGCGGTGGACGTCGGCTGGCGGCTGGCGTTCGCGCTCGGCGTCGTGCTCGGGCTGGTCGTGCTGCTGGTGCGGCGGCACGTCCCGGAGAGCCCGCGCTGGCTGATCATCCACGGCCGGACGGACGAGGCCGAGCGGCTGGTCGGCGAGGCGGAGGGGACCGTCCGCGCGGAGACCGGGAAGCGGCTGCCGGAGCCGGCCGGGAGCATCCGCATCCACCAGCGCCGGAGCATCGGGTTCGGGACGATCGCCGGGACGCTGGTGCGGCGCTACCCCAAGCGCTCCATTCTCGGCTTCGCGCTGTTCATCGGGCAGGCGTTCCTCTACAACGCGATCACGTTCGGGTACGCCGACATCCTCAGGACGTTCTTCCACATCGACACCGATACCGGCTACTACTACGCGGTCATCGCGGTGGGGAACTTCCTCGGCCCGCTGCTGCTGGCGCCGCTGTTCGACAGCTGGGGCCGCAAGCCGATGATCGCCGGGACGTACGTGCTGTCCGGTGTGCTGCTGCTGCTCACCGCGTGGCTGTTCAACGAGGGGCGGCTGACCGCGACGACGCTGACGGCCTGCTGGTGCGTGGTGCTGTTCTTCGCGTCCGCCGGGGCGAGCTCGGCGTACCTGACGGTCAGCGAGGTGTTCCCGATGGAGACGCGCGCGCTGGCCATCGCGTTCTTCTACGCGATCGGCACGGCGGCGGGCGGGATCTCCGGGCCGCTCATCTTCGCCAAGCTCGTCGGGACGGGCGTGCCCCGCGACACCGCGATCGCGTTCGCCATCGGCGCCGTCCTGATGATCGCGGCCGGGCTGGTGGAGGCCGTCATCGGCGTCAAGGCCGAGCGCAAGGGCCTGGAGGACATCGCGCGGCCCCTCACCGCCCGGTAGCCGGGGGCACGCGAAAAAAGACCCGGCGGGCATGTAGAGAACGCGGGGCGGGCACCGACCAACGGGTGAGAGGCGCCGCCGGGGCGCCGCGCACCGAGGGAGACGGACCCATGGGCATGATCACCTGCGACATCGCGATGTCGGTGGACGGCTACGTCGCCGGCCCCAACCAGAGCCTGGAGAACCCGATCGGCGAGATCGCCGGCGGGCACGCCGGAGAGCGGCTGCACCGCTGGATGTTCGAGCGGCCCGAGGCGAACGCGAAGGAGATCGAGGCGATCACGGCGGCGGGCGCCTTCATCATGGGCCGCAACATGTTCAGCCCGGGCCGCGGCGAGTGGGACCTCGACTGGACCGGCTGGTGGGGCGACGAGCCCCCGTACCACGCGCCGGTGTTCGTCCTCACCCACCACGCCCGCAAGCCCCTCGCCATGCGGGGCGGCACGACGTTCCACTTCGTCACCGACGGCATCGAGTCCGCGCTGGCGCAGGCGCGCGAGGCGGCCGGGGACGCCGACATCGCGATCGCGGGCGGCGCCTCCACCGTGAACCAGTACCTCGCCGCCGGGCTGATCGACGAGCTGCGGCTGCACGTCTCCCCGGTCGTCCTCGGCGCCGGCGAGCGGCTGTTCACCGGCGTCGGCGACCTCGACCTGGTGCCGGCCGGCGTCACGTCCACCGACATGGTCACCCACCTGACCTACCGGTTCCCGCGCTGACCGGTGCTCTCGCCGCCGGTCAGGCGCGGTGCAGGCGGTCCAGCTCGGCGGCGAAGCCCTGGATCAGCGCGGCCAGCCCGGCCTCGAAGGCCAGGTCCCGGTGGCCGGGCGGGGCGTGCAGCATCGGCTCGAGGCCGGGCGGGACGTCCTCACCGGGCAGGGGGCCGTCCGGCGGGTCGTCGAGGACGAGGACGGAGCCGAGCAGGAAGTACTCGACGGCGTGGACGAGCGGCAGCAGCCGGTCCTCGGGCCAGCCGGCGCGGCGCAGGACGGTGAACGCGCCGGCGTAGGCGTGCAGCGCCGCCCGCGACCGGACGGGACGCGCCGCGAGCAGCGGGACGGCGTTCGGGTGCGCGGCGAACGCGGCGCGGTAGGAGCGCGCCCAGCCGTCCACGGCCGCGGTCCACGGCGTGATGGCCGGGTCGAGGGACATCTCGCCGACGATCAGCTCGCGGATGCCGTCGACGACCTCGTCCCGACCGGAGATGTGGTTGTAGAGCGACGGGCCCTTCACGCCGAGGTCCGCGGCGACGCGGTTGACCGACAGCGCGGCGGCGCCGTGCTCGTCGACCAGCGCGAGGGCGGCCCGCATGATCGCCTCGCGGGTCACCAGCCGGCGCGGCGGCCTGCCCATGCGTCCCCTCCCCATGCCCTCTCGACGGCGGACGGCGGCCAGTGTAGTGTCCGTCCGACGCTAAAACTATGACTTCTAGTTTTATGGAGGGGTGCCGTGGAGTACGCCGAGTACCGCGCCCGCGACGCGGTCGGGCTGGCCGCGCTCGTCACCGCCGGCGAGACCACTTCGGCCGAGCTCCTGGACGCCGCGATCGCGCGCGCCGACGCCGTCAACGCCAAGATCAACGCGATCGTCCGGCCGATGCACGACCTCGCGCGCGCCCGCGCCGCCGAGCCGCCGGCCGGGCCGTTCGCCGGCGTGCCGTTCCTCCTCAAGGACCTGTCGCAGGACTACGCCGGGCTGCCCACCGGCAGCGGCAACCGGGCACTGCGCGAGATCCCCGCCGCCGAGCACGCCGAGGTCGTCCGCCGCTGGCTGGACGCGGGCCTGGTCGTCTTCGGCAAGACCAACACCCCCGAGTTCGGCGCGAAGGGGATCACCGAGCCCGAGGTGAACGGCCCCACCCGCAACCCGTGGGACCTCACCCGCACGCCCGGCGGGTCGTCCGGCGGGTCCGCCGCCGCGGTCGCAGCCGGGATCGTCCCGGTCGCGGGCGCCAACGACGGCGGCGGCTCGATCCGCATCCCGGCGGCCTGCTGCGGGCTGTTCGGCCTCAAGCCCGGCCGCGGCCTCGTCCCCGCCGGGCCGTCGTACGCCGAGCACCTGCACGGCGCGGCCGTCGACGGCGTCGTGTCCCGGTCCGTCCGCGACAGCGCCGCGATGCTCGACGTGCTCACCGCGTCCCCCGACCCCGGCGGCCCCTACCTGCCCGCCAAGCCCGAACTCCCCTACGCCGAGCTGGCGCGGCGCGCGCCCGGGCGGCTGCGGATCGGTTTCGCCACCGACTCCCCGCTCGGCACCGACGTCGACCCGCAGGCCGTCGCCGCCGTCGAGGATGCCGCGAAGCTCCTCGAAGCCCTCGGCCACGACGTCGAACCCGCGAAGACCGGCATCGACGAGCGGCGCCTCGCCTTCGACTTCCTCGCGATGTGGTCCACGCAGCTCGCGTTCACCGTCGACGAGATCCGCCGCGCGACCGGCGCGTCCCGCAAGGCGTTCGAGCTCGACACCCACCTCGTCGCGGCGGCCGGACGCGTCCAGTCCGCGCCCGCCTACTTCGCCGCCCACGAGCGCTGGAACACCTACAACCGGCAGCTCGCGGCGTTCCACTCCCGCTACGACCTGCTGCTCACGCCCACGTTGGCGAGGCCGCCGGTCCGCATCGGCGAGCTCGACACGCCCGCCCCGCTGCGCGCCATCGGCAAGGCCGCCCTCGCGCTCGGCCTCGCCGGCCCGCTGACGAAGACGAAGCAGTGGCGGGAGGCCGTCATCGCCAACCTCGCGCCGGTCCCTTACACGCAGCTCGCGAACATCACCGGACGTCCCGCGATGAGCGTCCCGCTCTACCGGACGCCCGGCGGGCTGCCGCTCGGCGTCCAGTTCGTCGGCCCCCTCGGCGGCGAGGGCGCCCTGCTCGCGCTGGCCGCCCAGCTCGAAGCGGAACGGCCCTGGGCGCACCTCGAACCGCCGCTCTGACGGTGGCGGGATCTTGACGGTCATCGGCGTTCACGCCGCTTCCGCGGCCCCGCGACCGGTCACGATCCTGGACGCATGTCGAACGACGTCCGGGACGGCCGCCGCGCCTGGCGGGACTTCCGGCTGCTGTGGGGCGGGCAGAGCGTCAGCCTGCTCGGCGACCAGGTGTTCCTCCTCGCGCTGCCGCTCACCGCGCTCCAGGAGCTGCACGCCGGCACGCTGCAGATCGCGCTCGTCGCCGCGCTCGGGAAGCTGCCGTTCCTGCTGATCGGGCTGCCCGCCGGGGTCTGGGTCGCGCGGCTCGGCATGCGCCGCTCGATGCTCGGCGCCGACCTCGTCCGGGCCCTCGCCGTCCTGTCCCTGCCGGCCGCCGCGTGGGCGGGCGCGCTGACGCTGCCGCACCTGCTGATCGCCGCCCTGGTCACCGGGGTCGGCATGGTGTTCTTCCAGGTCGCCTACCAGTCGTACGCGCCGACGCTGATCACCGACGACGGGCGGCTGCACGCCGCGAACACCCGGCTGTCGCTGTCGGAGTCGACCGCGCTGCTCGCCGGGCCCGGGATCGCCGGCGCCGTCGTCACCGCCCTCGGCGCGGTCCGGGCGCTGCTCACCGACGCGACCAGCTACGCCGTCAGCGTCCTGACGCTCGCGCTGATCCGGCACCGCGAACCGCCGCCGCGGCCCGCCTTGGAAGGGCGCACGCTCCGGCGGGACGTCGGCGACGGGCTGCGGTTCGTCGCACGGCACCCCGTCCTGCGGCCGATCATGGTGTGCGGGGCGCTCTACAACCTCGGCGTCGCCATGTACGACTCGCTCATCGCGGTGTTCGGCGTCCGGTACCTCGGCCTGCACGCGTGGGCGCTCGGCGCGGCCCTCGCCCTCGGCGGCGCCGGGTTCCCGCTGGGCAGCCTCATCGCCCGCCGCGTCGCCGACCGCGCCGGCATCGGCCCGTCCCTCACGCTCGCGGGCGTCCCGTCCGTGCTCGGCCTGGCCGTGGGCGCGGCGGCCGCCGGGCCGTGGCCCGCCGTGGTGCTCGCGGCGGGCACCTTCGTCAACGGCGTCGGGCAGGGCGTCTTCGCCGTCAACGCCATCACGATCCGGCACCTGGCCACGCCGCCGGACCTCGCCACCCGCGCGACCGCCGTGCACCGCTTCCTGACCTGGGGCGCGCTGCCCGTCGGCTCGGCGATCGCCGGGGTCGTCGGGTCCGTGTTCGGGCTCCGCGCGGCGATGGTCACCGCCGCCGCGACGGCCGCCCTGTGCATGATCCCGCTGCGCTCGCGCCCCCTCCTCCGCACCCGCCGCCTGCACCGCACCCCGCCGCCCGTCCCGGAACCGGCGTGACGCCGCAGGGTCAGTCGCGGGCGATGGCGAAGCCGAGGGTCACCGCCGCCGACACGACGACATGACCGGGCGCCAGGTCCTGCGCCGACGCGGCGCCACCGCCGCCGTGGCCGCGGTACCGCTCGAAGCCGACCCGGTCCGGGTCGACGTCCTCGATGTGCAGGACGGCCCCCAGCCGGACCCCGGCGGCCTCCGCGTACAGCCCGGCCTTCCGCCGCGCTGCCGCGACCGCCTCGCGGCGCGCCTCCGCCCGCATCTCCCCCTTGCCGCTGACGTCGAAGCCGACGGACTCGATCTCGTTGGCGCCGGCGGCCACCAGGTCCACCAGCAGTGCCTGGACGTCGTCGAGGTCACCGGACTCCACGGTGAACGCCGCCTGGCATTCGTAGCCGAGGAACGTGCGCTCCGATCCGTAGGCCCAGGAGCTCTTCAGATCGAGCCGGGACCGTTCGACGGCGGCGTCCGCGACCCCGTGCTCGCGCAGCGTCCGCCGCACCGCCTGCACGGCGTCGCCCGCAGCGGCGAACGCCTGCGACGGCGTCTGCTCCACCCGGACCACCTTGAACCTGGCGCGCACCAGGTCCGGCATCGCCTTCACGCTCGCCGCGCCGTACGCGGTGACTCCCCAGGGCCGTTCCACCATCTGCATACCGGTGATCCAACCATTTCAGCCAACGTGGGGCGCGAGACTCCCGAACGATCAGCCCGGGGCCGGGGCGAGGAGGTGGCCGCAGAGGAACCCGGCGATGTCCTCGTAGGCGCGCAGCTCGTTCTCCCGGTCGGTGAACCCGTGGCCCTCGTCCTCGAAGACCTCGTAACGGACGTCGACGCCGCGGCCGCGCAGCCGCGCGACGAGCCGGTCGGACTCCGCGCGGGGGACGCGCGGGTCGCGGGCGCCCTGCAGGACGAGCAGCGGCGCGGTGATGGTGTCGGCGTAGGTGATCGGCGAGCGCTGCGTGAGGTACCCCGCGTCGGTCTCGGGGTCGCCGAGGACGGCCGCGACGAAGTGCTTCCAGGTCGGCGGGCAGGCGCGGGCGAGCGCGACGAGGTTCGCGGGCCCGCACAGCGACACCCCCGCCGCCCACCGGTACGGCAGCCGCGCGAGGCAGGACAGCGCGGCGAACCCGCCGTACGAGCCGCCCATCACGGCGATGCGCGCGGCGTCGACGCCGGGCTCCGCCCGCAGATGGCAGACGGCGTGGTCGAGGTCGTCGAGGTCGAAGCCGCCCCAGTTGCGGTGGACGAGCTTCTGGTGCCGGGCGCCGTAGCCGGTGGACCCGGCGATGTTCGGCGCGAAGATCGCGATGCCCTGGGCGAGAAGGTGCTGGTAGAGGCCCGAGCGGAGGTAGGCGGGCCGCTCCTGCGCCTCCGGGCCGCCGTGGATCGACAGCAGCACCGGGTGCGGGTCAGGCGTGTGCGGCCGGTAGTACAGCGCGTGGACGTACCGTCCGGCGGACGAGGGGTAGACGACCGGCTCCGGCTCGACGGGCTCGGCCATGCCGGTGGTGAACGCCCGCGGGCGGGCGTCGGTGAGGTACCGGACGCCGTCCGCCGCGTCGAGGACCGCGATCTCGGCGGGACGGGTCGCGGTGTCGAGCAGCACGACGAGCGGCTCGGCCCGCGGCGCGAGCGCGAGCGCGGAGACGACGCCCGGCGGGAGGCACGGGAGCGGCAGCGGACGGTCGCCGTCCCGCGCGTACAGGGTCGAGCGGCCGTCCTGGTTCACCGACCAGACGAGCGTGCCGCCCGCGACCTCGATGCGCTCGACGTCCCAGTCGTGCTGGGCGACGGGTTCGAGGGTGCCGGTGGCGAGCCGGTAGAACGCACCGGCGACGAACTCGCCCCACAGGTCGGTGCGCAGGTAGAAGCCGCTGGAGTCGGCCGCCCAGGGGCCGGGCTCGAACAGCCCGCCGCCGTGGTCGGCGGTGACGCACACCGGCGCGGCGGACGCGTCCCGCAGGTCCGTCAGGTAGGCGGCGACCTCGGTGTGGGAGCGGAACCCGCCGGTCAGCAGCCACCGCCCGTCCGAGGAGATCCCGACCGGCTGGAAGACCACGCCCGGCGGCGGCACGAACCGCTGCTCGGTGCCGTCGACGAGGTCGCGGACGAGGACGTCCTGCACGGTCTCGTCGCGGTCGTTCGCCGCGTAGACGAGGCGGCGGCCCTCGGCGTCGAACGGCGCGGCGGGCAGGACGCGCTGGCACCGCGGGCCCGCGCCGATCTCGACGAGGTCGCCGCCGTCCGGGCCGATGCGGTACAGCCGGTACTGCTCGTCGCCGTCGCGGTCGGCGGCGAAGACCAGGCTCCTGCCGTCGGGCGCCCAGGCGATCCGGCGGACGGCCTGGTCGGTGAGCCGGGTCAGCCGCCGGGGCGTCCCGCCCGCGACGGGGACGGTCCACAGGTCGAACCGCCCGCCGGCGTTGCTGGAGTAGGCCGCGGTGCGGGCGTCCGGGGACAGCGCCAGGGTCGGCTGGAAGCCCTGTCGGGGCACGAAGTCGCGGTAGCCGGGCATGGCGGCCCTCCAGGGTCGGCTGAATCACCTGATCCGCAGCGGGGAGGCGGCCGGACCGGGCCGCCGAGCGCCGCAGGGGCCCCAGCACCCTCCCGATCACCTCTGGGCACAGAGAGTAGCGAGGCCGCGCGTTAGCGTTACATGACCGGCCGGGTGAGGTTTTTCGCCCGCGGCGGCCTGCGTCATCGAGCGGACCAGGCCAGGCTGGGGACCGGCGTCAGCGGATGGTGACCTTGACGCTTCCCCAGGTGAACCGCCCGTTCCCGTCGCTCTGGACGGCGACGATCAGGGTCGGCCCGGGGTGCAGCGGCTCGAAGAACGGCTTGTCGCGGCCGTCGGGGCCGCGGATCGCGCCGGCGGTGCCGGACGTCAGCCGGCCGGCCTGCACCGCGACGTACTCGGGCGGATCGGCGGTCGCGGCGCGCATCGGCGGGCGGTCGCCGAGCTTCGCGTGCGCCGCCGGTTCGAGGATGCGGACGGTCGCGGCGGGCGCCGGATCGACGCGCCCGTCGGCGCCGCCGGCGGCCATCGAGTGCACGACGACGGCCCCGGCGGGCCGCAGCGTCCGCTTCTCGACCAGCAGGTACAGGAACGCGCTGGGCGTGCCGCGGCCCTGCGTGACCATGTCGACGAGCCGCCACTCCGCGGGGCCGCGCGGGTCCGGGGCGATGCGGGCCAGCGCCGCGCGCAGGCGGCCCGGCGTCCCGTACCGCCGCTGCGCATCGGGCGTGAGCAGCCGCCACGCCGCCGCGGCGTCGCGATGCTTCGCCGCGGCCTGCCAGTCGCGGGGGACCTCCTTGACCGCACTGGTGTCGGGCGGCGGTTTGCAACTGCAGTAGTGGGGACGGGCGGGCTCGTCGAGGACGGCCACCACCAGCACCGCCGCCGCCGCGACGACGGCCAGGGCCGCGGCGATCACCCACGGGAGCCGGCTTCGCCGGAGCAGCACCTCGCGGACCCTCATCCCGGTTCCCCCCACTGTGCTCGCGGACGCCGGAATCAGACGGGCCGGGCCGCGCGGGGGTTCCGTCTCAGGTGGGCCGGTGGGCGCGCGCCGTCTCCTGGACGACCTCCCAGGCGTCCGCGACCGGCCCCACATGCCCGAGCTTGTCCGGGTTGAGCACCGTGCGGATCGCCTGGATCCGCCCGTCGAGGATGTCCAGCGACCACGTGTTGACGACCTTGCCGTCCCGGTCGCGGAACACCGCGCCCGGCTGGCCGTTCAGCTCGCACGGCTCGACGACGCCGCCGATCCGCGTGAAGGGCCGCACAAGGGTGATCAGCGCGCGCGCCACCTTCTCCGCGCCGACGAGGCCCTCGCCCCAGCGCGGGGCCTTGCCGCCGCTGTCGCTGACGAGTTGCACGTCGGCGGCGAGCAGTTCCCTCAGCCCTTCGACATCGCCTTCCATGAACGCGCCGAAGAAGCGTCCGGCCAGTTCCTCGCGCTCGCTGCGGTCCGCCTCGAAGCGCGGACGTCCCGCATCCATGTGGCGGCGCGCGCGCACGGCGAGCTGACGGCACGCCGCCTCCGACCGTCCCACCGCGGACGCGACGTCCCGGAAACCGAATCCGAACACCTCGCGCAGCACGAACACGGCCCGCTCCAGCGGGCTGAGCCGTTCGAGGAGCAGCAGCGCCGCCATCGACAGCGAGTCCGCCAGCTCCGCCGAGCGCTCCGGGTCCTCGTAGGGGTCGGCGAGCAGCGGCTCGGGGAACCACAGCCCGACGTACTGCTCCCGCCGGACGCGGGCCGAGCGCAGCACGTCGATCGAGATGCGGGTCACGACCGCCGCCAGGTACGCCTTCGCCGACGCGGGCCGGGCCCCGGCCGTCTCGTAGCGCAGCCAGGTCTCCTGGACCGCGTCCTCGGCCTCGCTCACGCTGCCGAGGATCCGGTAGGCGATCGAGAACAGCAGCGGCCGCAGCTCCTGGAAATCCTCTTCGGTCCCGCTCACGAAAGCTCTTCCTTGAAGCCCTGCCGCCACGACGGGTGCCGCAACTCCCAGCCGAGCTCCCGCTTGGCCTTGGCGTTGGAGAAGCCCCGCCCCTCCGTCATCATGATGACGGCCTGGTCCCCGGCGAGCCGCCGGGCCAGCCACACCGGGACCCGCATCGGCCGCTTCGCCCCCGCGCAGACGGCCAGATGGGGCAGCCATTCGCTCGCCGGAGCGGGCTCGTCGTCGACGATGTTGAACACGCCCCGCGCCTTGCGCTCCACCGCCAGGACGGTCGCGCTCGCCGCGTCGTCGAGGTGGATCCACGAGCTGTACCCGGTGCCGCGCCCGACGAGCGGATACTGCCGCTTGCGGACGAGTTCCACCTGGTCGTCGATGGCGCCCGGCCCGTAGAACGCCCCGTACCGCAGCACCGCGCCGCCCGCGCCGAGCACCGCGTCCTCGACGTGCTGCATCGCCTCCATGCCGACCTGCGCCGCCGTCCCTTCGAGCAGGTCGAGCGGGTCGTCCTCGGTCTTCACCCAGCCGCCCTCGCGGATCCCGTTCCAGCTCGCGTAGCCCTGCGCGACGATGTGCGCCACGCCGGCCGCCTCGGCGGCGGCGAGCAGGTGGTCGGTGCCCTCGGTGCGCAGCCGGTTGGTGAGCGCGAACCAGCGGTCGGGGTGCTTGATGTCGGGCTTGCCGGCGTGCTCCCGGGAGATCGCGGTCATCTGGTGGACGACCGCGTCCGGCCGGGCGGCGGCGACCGCCTCGCCGACCGACGCCGCGTCCAGCCCGTCCATCACGACGGCCTCGGCGCCGAGCCGCTCCAGCGCGCCGAGCTTGGCGGCGCTCGTCGCCGTCGCGGTCACCTGGTGTCCCCCGGCGACCAGCTGGGGCACCAGCCGCCGCCCGAGGACGCCGCTTCCGCCTGCCACGAAAACCCTCATGACCATCACCTTTCCCGCTTCAGGGCGCTGCTTTCGGACCCGAGACGAGACAGCCCCGCCCGGCTGTGACACGGGGGCGGAGAGAGAGGCGGGATCGCCGCGCGGCGGCGGGCTTGGGCCGGTCAGCCGACCTTCCCTCAACACGCCGTTGACCTGCGCTTTCGGCGACAGCCGCTCGGTTAGTCCGGGAGCGCGGCGGGCAGCCCGACATTTATGAACAAAACCACCATTTCCACCATGGCGGGGGCCGCGCTGCTGGCGGCCGGCGCCCTGCTGCCCGTCAGCGCCGCACACGCGACCACGAGCCCCAGCCCGGGCGGCAAGACGACCATGAGCGGCAGCCCGTCCACCAAGGGCATGACGACCGTCACCGTGACCGAGAAGGAGTACTCGCTGTCGCTGTCCACGACCACCTTCAAGCCGGGGATGTACACCTTCGTCGCCAAGAACGCCGGCACGATGATGCACGGGCTCGCCATCTCCGGACCCGGCATCAGCGGCACCAAGGAGATCAAGGGCGTCAAGCCCGGCTCCTCGGCGGACCTCAAGGTCCCCCTGAAGGCCGGGACCTACCAGATGTGGTGCCCGGTCGACAATCACAAGGCCCTCGGCATGAAGACGCAGATCACCGTCAGCGGTGCGGGCGGCGGCGCACCCGCGAGCCCGTCGCCGTCCGGCACCAGCAAGGCACCGGCGTCGCCGGCGCCGACCACGAGCAAGCCGGGCGGGTACTGACCGCGGCCGCCCAACGCCGCCGGGACGGCCCCGTCCCGGCGGCGAACCTTCGTCAGCGCGGGGGACGCAGCCCGTCGAGGATGAGCCGCGCCAGGTGCGCGGACCGTTCGCGCCCCCTGAGCCCCGGTCGGCCGGGGGCCGTCCCAAGGGTTCGCCAGCGCCGGTTCGCCGGCGAAGAAAGGGCAGGTCAGCGTCTTGGCAAGTCCGTTCGGCCGCCGCTCGCCCGGGTACGGGCGGGCCAGAACGGACGGCATCGGGACGGCCGGTGCCGGGGCTCTCCGAGGAAGGACGTCCTGCGGTGTCCCGAACGTCTTTGCGCCCGTCCGGGGCGGCGCGGCTCGCGGTGCCGCTCGCGGCACTGCTGGTGGCGGCCGCCGCGTGCGGCGGATCCGGCGGCGCGCACCGCCACGCGGTGCCGGTGGCCGCCTCGTCCGCGCCGAACACCTCCGACGAGGGCGGAACGATCGCGACGGCGAAGGTCGGGAACCTGGGGAAGGTCCTCGTCGACGGCGAGGGCCGCACGGTGTACCTGTTCGAGAAGGACCAGGGCGGCAAGTCCTCCTGCACCGGGGCCTGCGCGGCGGTGTGGCCGCCGGTCACCAGCACGGGAACGCCGCATGCCGGCTCGGACGCCAAGACGTCGAAGCTCGGCACCACGACCAGGAGCGACGGCAAGAAGCAGGTCACCTACGGCGGGCACCCGCTGTACTACTACACGCCCGACAACGCGGTGAAGGGCAGCGCGAAGGGGCAGGGGCTCAACCAGTTCGGCGCCGGGTGGTTCGTGGTGTCCTCGGCCGGGACGAAGGTCGGGAAGGGTGGCTCCTGACGCGCGGCGGCTGCGACGGTGGCCGGCCGTCGCGGCCGCGGGCCTGCTCGCGACCGGCTGCGCGTTCGCGACGAACTCGCAGCACCCCGGCCGGCAGCGGGTCGCCTCCGCCGCCGTGCCGAAACTGGGGCAGGTCCTCGTCGACGGCAAGGGCCGCACGCTGTACCTGTTCGCCGCCGACCCGCCGAACCGGTCCACCTGCTTCGGCGCCTGCGCGAGCATCTGGCCTCCGGCGACGACCCAGGGACGGCCCGGCACCGCCGGCGCGGCCCAGCCGGGCATGCTGACCACGATCGCCCGCTCGGACGGCCCTCGCCAGCTCGTCTACGCGGGGCATCCGCTGTACTACTACCAAGCCGACACCGGACGCGGCGAAGCCCAGGGCCAGGGCATCACCCAGTTCGGCTCCCCCTGGTTCGCCCTCACCCCGCAGGGACAGATCAAGACCACGGGGAGCGCCCATGGCGGCCTCTGACCTCGCCGCGACCACGCCGGTACCGTTCCCGCCGGTCCTGCTGCGCGGCCTGGCCGCGCTCCTGCTGTTCGGCGTCGGCGCCGTGCACCTGTACGAGTACTTCGCCGACTACTACCGCGTGATCCCGATCATCGGCGACCTGTTCGCGGCCAACTTCGCCAGCGCCGTCGTGCTCGGCCTCTCGCTGCTCGCGCCGCTCGGGTCGATGCCGATCGTCGGGTCGCTGCCGATCGTCGGCCGCGCGCCGCACGCCCTCGTCGCGCTCGGCGGGATCGTGTTCCTCCTCGGCACGATCATCGGCCTGCTCATCAGCGAGCAGGCGTCGCTGTTCGGCTTCCACGAGTACGGCTACCGGACCACCGTCTGGCTGGCCCTCGCCCTCGAAGCGGCCGCCGTCGTCGTCCTCGCCGCCTACCTCGCCGCGGAGGCGCGCCGGCCCCGGCCCGGAGACGGGGCGCACCGGCGCGGACGGCGCTGACCCGGAGCCTCCGGCGATCATTTCGGCCAAAACTGATCATCATCCGCTAACATCCATTTCGCCGCTTACGGGGGAATGGCGCTCCGTGACGGCGGCGAAGTTCCGGGCGGCGCGGGTCCGTGTGACCGCCGGCGTCCCCCCATAGGCGTGGCCTCCCTTCCCGTGACCGGGAGAACGGGCCGCTCCCCCCGAATGCGAGGAGACCCCCCATGAAGACGTCAGGCCGGCGCCTGCGATTCGCCGCCCCCTTGGCCTCGCTCGCGCTCGCAGCCGCGGGAGTGGCCGTGACGGCCCCCGCGGCCGAAGCGTCCCCGGCTCCCCGTCCGCCGCGCGGCGACGCCGTCGTCAAGGCGAACAAGACCCTCATGGCGCCGAAGGTCTCGGCCGCGGCCGCCGCCGCGGCGCCCACCGCGGCGAAGCTGTCCCTGAAGGGCCAGTACCAGAACACCAACTACAAGTGCGTGCCGACCTCGGCGTCGATGAGCCTGTCGACGTTCGGCGTGTCCGTCAGCCAGGACACCCTCGCCACCCAGATGGGCACGACGGCGGCCCACGGCACCACCGGCAACCAGTCGCTGCCCGTCATGAACGGGTACGTGGACCCGCTCGGCTACAGCTACGGCTTCACCGACGTCTCGACGGCGTCGAAGATGATGGCGAACGTCTCCTACGACATCGGCGTGCTCAAGCGGGCGCCCGTCCTCGGCGTGTGGATGGAGAAGCTGCCCTGGAACGCCGGCATGTCCGGCTCCAAGGTCGGCCACGCCATCATCGCCTACGGCTACGACACCAAGGCCGGCACGATCACCGTCTGGGACCCGTGGAAGCCGACCGGCGGCTCGCACACCATCAGCGCCGCCAAGCTCGCCGCGGACGCGCAGTCCTACGGCCTGGACAAGGTCACCGGCCACACCGACGCCGACCTGTCGGCCGTCGGCGACATGACCGGGGACGGCAAGGCCGACCTGGCCGGCGTCGACCGCGCGACCGGGAAGCTGTGGCTCTACCCCGGCCCCGCGCTGGCCGCGTCGGCCCGCAAGGTGATCGGCACCGGCGGCTGGAACGGCATGACCGAGCTCACCGGCATCGGCGACCTCACCGGCGACGGCAAGGCCGACCTCGTCGCGGTGCAGAAGTCCGACGGCACCCTGTGGCTCTACCCCGGCGGCACGAACGCCCTCGGCACCCGCATCAAGATCGGTACGGGCGGCTGGAACGGGATGAAGGACCTCACCTCCATCCCCGACCTCACCGGTGACGGCAAGCCCGACCTCATCGCCACGAAGACGTCCGACGGCACGCTGTGGGTCTACCCGGGCAAGTCCAAGGCGCTCGGCTCCCGCATCAAGATCGGGAACAGCGGCTGGAACGGCATGACGAAGCTGGTCGGCGTCAACGACATCACCGGCGACGGCAAGGCCGACCTGATCGCGGTGCGGATCTCCGAGGGCACGCTGTGGGTCTACCCCGGCGCGTCCAAGGCGCTCGGCACCCGCAAGGAGCTCGGCTCCGGCTGGGGCGGCATCCGCTCGCTCACCTACACCGGCGACGTCACCGGCGACGGCAAGGCCGACCTGATCGGCGTGCAGAGCAACACCGGCGTCATGTACGTCTACGCGGGCCGCGCGACCGGTTTCGCCGCGCGCCAGCAGCTCACCTCCGGCTGGAACGGCTGACCCTCCCCGCAAGCCGCACCGCGGCCCCGCCCCACTTCCGTGGCGCGGGGCCGCTTTGCTGTTGATCGCCTCGGTCATCGGGCGTCGTCGGATGGGGGTGCCGGGACGAGGCGTACCGGGAAGGTCTCGTGGCCGCGCAGGACGAGGCGGTCGCGGCGGGTGCGCGGTGCGCCGGGGACGGCGGAGATCGCCGGGAAGCGGGCGAGCAGCCGGGGCAGGGCGACGGCGGCTTCGAGGCGGGCCAGGCCGTTGCCGAGGCAGATGTGCGGGCCGGCGCCGAAGCTGAGCGGTCTGACGTCGGGACGGGACGGGTCGAAACGGCCGGGGTCGCGGTAGCGGGCGGGGTCGCGGTTGGCGGCGCCGATGAGCAGGACCACTTCGCCGCCCTCGGGGACGGGCAGGCCGCCGGCCGTGAGGCCGCCGGTGCGCGCGACGCGCGTGGTGACCTGCACCGGGCTGTCGTAGCGCAGGACCTCCTCGACGAATCCCGGCACGGCGATCCCGCCGGAGCGCAGCCCCGCGAGGACGTCCGGCCGGTCCAGCAGGATCGCCAGGCCGTTGCCGAGCAGGCCGGCGGTGGTCTCGAAGCCCGCGACGAGCAGCAGGACGAGGTTGGCGAGCAGCTCCTCGTCCGACAGCCGGCCGTCGCCGGCGTCGCGGGCCGCCACCAGGGCGCTGACGAGATCGTCGCGCGGGGCGGCCCGGCGCTCGCGGATCAGCCGGGTGAAGTATCCGGCCAGTTCGCGTGCGGCCGCGCCGGCCGGGCCGTCCGCGTCCGGGCCGTCCGGGGCGCCGGGCGGGGACGCGAGGGCCGGGAGTTCGAGCGCCCCGGTCAGGTCGGCGGCCGGCCGGCGGAAGCGGTGCCGGTCGGCCGCCGGGACGCCGAGCAGCTCGCAGATGACGGTGACGGGCAGCGGGAAGGCGAACCGGTCCATGAAGTCGGCCGGGCGGCCGTCCGCGCCGGCTTCGGCGAGGCCGTCGAGCAGGGCGTCGACGGCGTCCTCGATCGCCGGCCGCAGGGCCGCGACGCGGCGCGCGGTGAAGACCTGGGAGATGAGCGACCGCATGCGCCCGTGGTCGGGCGGACCGGCCCAGAGGATCGACCTGGCCATCGACGGCGACCGGCCGGCCGCGCCGCCGGGGTCCTTCGGCGGGCGTGCCGCCGGTCCGAAGCCGGGATCGCGGAGGACCCGGTCGACCGCCGCATACCCGCAGACCAGGAACCGGCCGTCCGCGATCTCGGAGACGGGCCCGAGGCGATGCGCGCGGGCGTAGAGCGGGAACGGGTCGGCGCGGCCTTCGGGCGTCAGCAGTTCGCCGACGATCGCCGCCGCGCTCTCCGGGCCCGTTCCGGCCGGCGTCCAGGTGACGGCCAAGGCGTCGCGGCGGCCGATGCGCCGGATGCGCCCGGTGATGGCGTCCTGGAGCCGGTCGAGGGATCGCCGGTCGGCGGCTTCGGCGCGCAGCGTCAGCCCTTCGCCGTCGGCCCGCAGCGTGCAGCGCCCGGTGCCGAACTCGATGACGCCCTCGGTGTGCCGCACCAGGTCGTGGCCGTGCCGGGGAGCAAGCGCGCCCATCTGGTCGACGTGCTTGCACAGTTGCTTGAGATAGCGGTCGGCGCGGTCCGTGGGGACGCGGGCCTCGGATGCGAGCATGCGTGACGTCCTTCCTGGTCGGACGGTCTGGCGCGGGTCGTTCACGACGGCTTCAGGCGTCGCGCCGGTCGGTGAGGACGAAGCCGGCGGCCAGGGCGGCCGCGGCGTAGAGGCAGAACACGCCGAATCCCGTCCACGGTCCGAGGGCGGCCGCTTCGCGGTGGGCGGCGACGTAGATCTGGTCGCCGGACTGCATCGGGATGTAGGGGCCGACGGTGCTCTTCCACGTGCCCGGGAGCAGGTCCAGCAGCAGCGGGGGGATGAACAGCAGCCCGAACAGGGTCGCGATCGCGCCCGCCGACGAGCGCAGCATCGCGCCGAGGCCGAATCCGAGCAGGCCGAGCGCGGTCAGGTAGAGGCCGCCGCCGGCCACGGCGCGGGCGACGCCGGGGGCGGCCAGCGACGTGCCGGCCAGTGTGTGCGCGGGCAGGGCCGCTCGGAAGACGAGGTAGGCGGCGAACGCGGATGCGATGGACGCGGGCAGCGCCACACCCGTGAACACCAGCGCCTTCGCCGCGAGCACCGTGCGGCGCCGCGGGACGGCGGCCAGCGTCGTGCGGATCATTCCGCTCCCGTACTCGGCGGTGATGGTCAGGGCGCCGAGCACGCCGAACGCGATCTGCGACAGGTGCACGCCCGCCAGCGCGAGTTGGACGACGTCGACGCGGGCGCGTTCACCCGCGTCCAGCCGAGGAACCAGGACGGTCGCGACGAGGACGGCGAAGCCGATGTTCGAGGCGAACGCGACCAGCAGGGCCCACGTGGTGGAGCGGACGGTGCGCAGCTTGCACAGCTCCGCCCGCAGCACATCGACGAAGTCGCTTCGGCGGCGGCCGGACGGCGCGGTGGCAACGATCATTGCGGTGCCCTTCACTTCGCGGAACCCGTCGGGGCCGGCACCGGATCGCCGGCCCGGTATTCGGCGGCGTCGCGGGTCAGCTCCATGTAGCGCTGCTCCAGCGACATCCGCTGCGGCGACAGCTCCAGCAGGCCGATCCCCCGAGCGCGCGCGAGGCCGCCGATCTCGCCGGCGGTGGCGCCGGTGACCCGCAGGGCGCCGTCCGGGTCGCGTGCCACGGCGGCGCCGTGCTCGGCGAGCAGCCGCGCCAGGTCGCCGGCCTCGGCCGAGCGGACCCGGACGTGGTCGTCGCCGCCGTCGGCGAGCAGGCCGGAGACGGTGGTCTCGGCGATGAGCCTGCCGCGCCCGACGATGACGAGCCGGTCGGCGGTCCGCGCCATCTCGCTCATCAGGTGGCTGGACAGGAACACGGTGCGGCCCTGCGCGGCCAGCGACCTCAGCAGCGTCCGGATCCAGGCGACGCCGTCGGGGTCCAGGCCGTTGACGGGCTCGTCGAACATCAGCACCGGCGGGTCGCCCAGCAGCGCCGCGGCGATCCCGAGCCGCTGCGCCATGCCGAGCGAGAAGCCGCCGGCGTGCTTGCGCGCCGCCGACGCCAGCCCGACCTGCCCGAGCACCTCGTCCACCCGCGACCGGGGTATGCCGTTGCTCAGCGCCAGCCACATCAGATGGTCGCGGGCGGACCGTCCGCCGGCCACGGCCCTGGCGTCCAGGAGCGCCCCGACCTCGCGGAGCGGGCGGCGGTACCCGGTGTAGGGCCGGCCGTTGACCGTGACCGACCCCGCGGTGGGCGCGTCCAGCCCGAGGATCATCCGCATCGTCGTCGACTTCCCCGCGCCGTTCGGTCCGAGGAACCCGGTCACCGAACCGGGCGGGACGGTGAACGACAGGCCGTCGACCGCGGTGACGCCGCCGTAGCGCTTGACCAGCCCGTCGACCTCGATCATCAGTGCTCTCCCATGCTGATGACGCCGGTCAGGTGCAGCACGACGACCAGGAGGACCACGCCGACGGCGGCGGCGATGGCGAGCGCCCTGCGGCGTCGCGGCCGGGCGGCGATCGCGGGCCCGCCGGGGCCCTCGGTCTCGGGGTGGGACGGCAGATCGGGCATCGCGCGCTCCTCGTCATCCGGGACGGCGCCGTCCGAGCGGCGCCGTGCCCCAACTTTTGCGATACATAGTGTCTATGTCAAGCCATACTGTCTACTAAGCGCATGGATCGTCGCCCTCAAGGCATCTGGGCGAGACGGCGACGCGGCGTAGGCTGGTCCGCATGCCGAGGATCTGGAGCCAGACGATCGAGGCGCACCGCGACGCGGTCCGGGAGGCGACCCTCGACGCCACCGCCGCGCTGGTCGCCGAACGCGGGCTGACCGGCGTGACGATGTCCCAGATCGCCAAGGACACCGGGATCGGCCGCGCGACGCTCTACAAGTACTTCCCCGACGTCGAGTCCATCCTGCGCGCCTGGCACGACCGCCAGATCGACCACCACCTGCAGGAACTGCTCCGGACCCGCGACCGGACCACCGGCGCCGCCGAACGCCTGGAGGCGGTGCTGGCGGCCTACGCCGGGATGCTGTTCCACCGCCGCGGGCACGACGGCGACCTCGCGGGCCGGCTCCACAGCGGCGAACACGTCGCCGCGGCCCACCGGCGGCTGCGCGACTTCGTCGACGGCCTGCTCGGCGAAGCCGCCGCGGCCGACGCGGTGCGCGCGGACGTCCCGACCGGCGAACTCACCCTCTACTGCCTGCACGCACTCGCCGCCGCCGGCGACCTGGACGACCCCGACGCCGTCCACCGCCTCGTCCGGACCACCCTCACCGCACTCCGCCCCACGGACACCGGGCCCTAGCGTTCCGGCGGCGCCTCTCCTTCTCCCTACCGGCGCGTAGGCCCTTGCCGGTGACGCACGGCGGCGGACGGTCTTCCGCGAAGGGCTCGATTCCGGGCGGACTCCGGATCGCGGTGGAGAGGTGGAAGGCCGTGCTCAACGAGCTGATCGGCGCCTGGAAGTCGGGCGCCCGGGTGCGCCGGACCACCTGGCTGCTGTTCTGGGGCGGGCGGGCCGCCGGGTACGCGGAGGCGCGCGCGATGGACCTGCCGGAAGAGGAACTCGTCGCCGCCGTCCGCCGCGGGATCTGGCTGCACGACTACGCGACGGCTCGGCAGCAGTCCTCGCGCCTCGAGGTGATGCAGGCCCAGGCCGCGACGGGCGACATCTTCTCCTACGCGTGCGAGCGCAGGGCCGGGCACGGGCATGTCGCGGCGATCGAGGCGGTCCGCGGACCCTATGGCCGCGACGAGAAGCTCCCCGCCGTCGAGGTCGCCGCCGAACCGCGGACCGTCGTCGAACCCGTGCGGATCCGCGTGTTCCCTCCGGTGGCGATCGAGGTGCGCGGCGGCCGGTGAGGCGGCCGCCACCGGAACACCGACCCACCCATTCGGAAGGACACGATCCATGGCAGCGACAACCGGCGGGACGGACTTCTGGGCGACGCTCGGCGTCGACAGCAAGCCCGTGGAGGAGCCCCCGGAGGAGCCCGCGGAGCAGCAGCCCGCGCCGTCCGCGCCGGATCGCTGGGTGGCCGGCACCGCGGACGGCGAGGCCGCGGCGGCGCAGGCCGATGAAGGGCCGGCGGCGTCCGGCGCCCAGGCGGAATGGGCGTCCATGTTCTCGGACGGGATCCGGGCGCCCGAGGCGCCGAAGGAGGCGCCGCCGGCGCAGCCTCCCGCGGAAGCGCCGGTCCAGCAGGGTCCCGCCGATATCGCCGACACCGCCGAGCCGCAGGACGCCGAGCCGGAGAACACCGGACCGCAGAACATCCCAGCACAGAACACCACCGGGCCGCAGAACACCGGACCGAAGAACACCAGGCAGCAGAACACCGGACCGCAGAACACCGGACCGAAGAACACCAGGCAGCAGAACACCGGACCGCAGAACACCGGACCGAAGAACATCGCCGCGGAGAACACCGGGCCGCAGCGCGTCGCGCCGCAGGAGGCGGGGCCCAAGGTGCCGCCCGTGCCGAGCGGCGGCGCGGACGCGGGACCGCCGCCCGACCCGGCGTGGGTCGCCGCGGAACGGATCGCCGCCTCGGCCGAGGCGCGGCTGTCCGAGACGTGGCTGGAAGTGCTGATGCGGCACACCGACGGCGACCGCGTCCTCGCCGGCCGGGTCTACCAGGTGCTGCGCGGCCAGCATCTGCTCGGGGAGTTGTGGCTCGACAAGCGCATCAACGAGGTGCACGTGCGCGGCACGCGGGTCACGGTGTGCGCCGCGGACGGCGTGTACGAGGTGCCGGGCTTCCCGAGCCGGGCGAGCGCCCGCAAGGCCGTCGCGGCGATCGAGGGCGCGCAGGCCGAACTGGGCGCCATCGTCACCCAGGTCGGGGACTCCTACGTGGTGAGCCGCCCCTACGACACCGGGCCCGGCGCGGAGTCGCTGCTCGCGTCGGGGGTCGTCACGCAGGAGCTGCTCGACCGGGTCCGGGACGCGCTGCAGCGGCTGCAGGCGGTCACGGTGACGGGACCGGCCGCGCGGATCGTCGTCCGCGCGTTCGCGTCGCTCGTCCCGTCCGGGAGCCGGGTCTTCGTGGGGCCCTTCATGGTGCTGCCGAGCGGGTGCATCGCGGCGAAGGGACCCTTGGACGCCGACTACGTGACGGGCGTCCGGCCCGGTTCGGTGGCGGAGGACATGGCCGCGGCGGGGCAGGTCGGCGCCCTCATCGCGAATCCGGAGACGCAGTTCCCCGCGGCGGTGCGGCTGGTCGTCACCGGCAGATCCCTGGCCCCCGAGAAGGTCGCGCTGCACTGACGATCCGGTGGGCCACGACATGGGTCAGCTCGCCGGCTCCGCCACCTCCAGGAGTTCCGCGCGGGCGGCGGCCTGGGCGAGCGGGGCGATCAGGAGCGGTAACGCGGTGCGCGTCGCGGTCCCGGGCGTCCCGGGGAGTTCGGTGACCTGCCGGACGCCGCCGGGGCCGTGCAGCTCGAAGCCGCGCGTCGACCTCGCCCACAGCCGGCCGTCCGGGGTGTCCAGAACCGGAACCGGAGCGTCCCCGGGAGCGGCGACCAGGTCGCCGAGCACCCAGCCGGTACGCCGGGCCGCCTGCGCGAACGCCATGACCTCCTCCAGATCACGCCGCAGCCGCCGCAGCCCGGCATCGCCGAACGAGGCCGGCAGCCCCCCGAGCCTGGCGGCCGAACAGCAGCCCAGCCTCCCCCCGATCTCGCTCACCCGGTCCAGCACACTGCGATGGACCGAACCGGCCGCAGCCCCGTCGACCAAGATCAATACTGTGCCCAGCCGGTCATGCGCTGACGGCATCTGTTCGTCCCCCGGTTCGTTCGCCGGGTGGCCCCCAGCCACTCCGGGTGTCGAGCGTTTGCGTGGAGTCCAGGATGAAGGCCGCGGCCTCGTCGGGCGTGAGGCCGAGGACGTCGACGACGAGCCGGACCGGTCCGGCCTTCTCCCCGTCGCAGCGCCGGCAGCGGACGCGGTTGTCCCCGGAGATCTTCATCGACAGGTCCCGGTCGCCGTCGCCGTGCCGGTCCGGCCGGGGGCAGCTCCAGCGCCCGGCGGCGTCGGCGGTGGACCCGAGCCTGGTCAGCACGGTGGTGACGGAGGTCTTGTTGGCGTCGGCGATCCGCTGGTCGTGCGCCCCGACCGGCACCGCCGGGACGATCTCGGCGCCCTTGCGGCCGGCCCGCAGCGCCTTGCGGTGCTCGGCGGCCGCACGGCGGATCTTCTCCAGGTCGATGCCCTGGGTCGGGTCGTCCTTGGTCGTGGGCGCAGGCTCGGTACCAGTGGAAAGGTACGGGAAGCGGTCCTCGCCGCGCCGCCGGATCGCCGCGATGAGCAGCAGCATCGCCAGCGCATCACGCACCGCCGCCGACGCGACCATCCGCAACCGCGCCGCATAGCGAATCACCGTCACAGCCTCGGGCTCGGCGAGGCCGGGCGTGTTCAGGGCCAGCCGGACGGTCGGCATTTCGGGCGCGTCCTGAATGCCGGGGCCGCCGGCCTGGGCCCACATCAGGTGCCCGTCGGGCCGTCCCGCGTCCGCGAACGTGCTTCCGTCGGGGTCCAGACGGGAGAACTCTAGGACCGCTCCACCGGCGTAGGCGTCGACGCGACGGCCGGCGAATCCGCATAGGGCCGCGTAGGACACCAGGCACCCCGGGTCGTCCGGCGCCATGAAGATCACCCGAGAGCGGAGGTCGGCCGGCGTCAGCCCACCGGCCCGCAGACCCTCAACGGCCGCCGCGGTGATGTCACCGGTGCCCGCGGGCGGCGTCACGTCGACGGACTTGACACCCTCGGGGGCGGACGGCGAGCCTGTGACGCGAACGGCGAGGACGTAGTCGGTCAACTCGTTCACAGCTCTCCTTTGTGATGTGCCCCATCGTCACATGGACGACCGTGCACGCTCACAGGGCATCTGCAATCGTTCTCCGACACTCGCTCATCCGGTTCACCCCGAAACAGTAGTACGGCGGACGCCGGAATCGGGGCTTATGCCGCCGCGCCGCGGCGGCTCGAAGCGCGGCTGTCCCGGTGCCGCATCGGCGTGACGAACGCAACACGGGCTTGCGGCGGGCCCGCGATTCCGGACGGTCCTTCATGTCCGCGGCGACCGCCGCGGGACGTCGAGGCCACGGGTCCCGGCGCACAACACGTCCACGGCCTCGGGTCGCGGACGCCCGCGAACAGGGAGTAACGGCCTCTGCCCGTGCGGGCGGGGGCCGGTCGCCAGGGGCCGGCCGTTCGGCCGGCCGCGATATGCGCGAGGTCCCTATGTACGAGGTCGGACGGGCCGGAGGGCTCGTTTCCGAGCGGGCATGGCGGCGCCACGGCCGTGGCGCGCTCCTCGCCGCCGTGACGTTGGCGCTGGGCGCCGCGTCGGCCGGCGGCGTAGCGCTCGCCGCGCTGGCGGTCCCGCCTGTGCAGCGGGCGCTCGGCGCACTGCTCGCGGTGGCGGCCGGGGCCGGGTGCGCGGTCGCGTCCCGCTGGTCGGCGCGGACACTGCGCCCGGCCGGCCGGGCCGCGGTCTTGGCCCGGCCCGAGCGAAGGGCACGGGCCACGATCCGGCGGACGGCCTCCGGCGCCGCCGCGTACGGCGTCGCGCTCGGCGACCGGGACGGCGACTGCGGCGCGGTGGTCGCCACCCGGTGGCAGGGCGCGGCGGCCGTCGAGGTGAGGCCCGGGGACGGGCGGGTCACCGCCGACGGCGACGCGATCCGGGTCGGCATGCGGGTCCTGGACGGGGACCCGGCACGGCAGGCGGCGGAGCGGGCGCGGTGGCTGGCGCACCGGCTGGACGGCGCGGACGTGCTGGCCGTCGTGTGCGTGCCGGGCATGACGAACCGGCCGTTCACCGCGTCCGGCGTCCTGGTGTGCGGGGCACGGGACGTGCGGCGGGTGCTCAGGTCGGCGCCGCGCGTCTTCGGATCCCCGGACGAGGCCAGGCAGGCCATGGAGCGGCTCTGGAAGGAGTCCGCGGCGACCGGGCCCGGGTGACCCCGTGGACCAGCACACCTTGTGTCGTTCGCAGACCGTCCTCAGACCGCGTCGGCGATGGGTTCGTTGAGTTTGGCCAGTGCCTTCTGCTGGATCTGCCGTACTCCTTCGCGGGACAGGCCGAGCTGTTCGCCGATGGCGCGCAGTGACTGCTCCGGCTCGCCGTCCAGCCCGAACCGGCGTGTCAGCACGTACCGTTCGCGGGGGTCCAGGGTCGGCAACCCTTCGGCGACGACCGTGCCCAGATGGAACCGCAGCAGCACCTCCTCCTCCAGACTCAAAGACGGGTCGGCCAGCCGGTCCTCCCAGGGGACGGTGTCGCCGTCCTGGGTGCCGGCCGGTGCCTGGAGGCTGTCCAGGCGCGGGGCGTCCAGGACGCGCCGCACCTGCGCCTCGGTCACCCCCGCCCGCCGTGCGATGTCGGTGTAGTCCAGCCGGGCGTCGGGCTGGCTGTCCTCCAGGAACGCCTGCTCGGCCGCCAGGATGGCCGGGCGTTTCTCGAAGTCACCGAGGTTGAGGTTGGGATGGTCGGCGTCGCGGACGGCGCGCAGCACCTCACGCTGGATCGGCTTGAACGCCCAGCTCGCGAACGGCCCGCGCGCCGGATCATAGGAGGAGATCGCCCACAGCAGCCCCACCTTCCCGGCACTCTCGAAATCCTCGTTGTGCTCGGTGGAGCGGGCCGTGAACATCGCCACGTAACGGCGGACCAGCCCGTAGTTGGCGACCACGATCTCGTGAGTGAGGTTCTCCAGCTCGCGTTCGGCCCGCCGGAGGGTGAGCTCGCAGAGCATGTCGGCGGCGTTCGCGTCGATGCGGGCGCGCAACGCGCCGATCCGCTCCAGCAGCTCCTTGCGGCGGGCGAACAGGGCGTTGTTGCGGGTCCGGAACTCGTCGGCGGCAGAGCACTCGGCGCCGGCCGGCTGCGCGGTGTCCATCTGTCTCCTTCAACGCGGGGGCGCGGGGTTGATGCGACGATGGCCGAAAACGGTCTGAACAGGGGCGTTTATTGACATCCTCCCGGGGCTGTCCATAGCGGAAGTTGCACGGCAATGTCCGTACCGCCCCGGCCGACCTGCGAAAGGACCGGCAGACGGGCAGGTCAGCGCACTGTTCCGGAACCCGGCCGCGGCGCGTCGCGGAGCCGCGCCAGGCGCTCGTTGACATGGAATTGATCTTCTGTGGAAGCGATGTTGAACTACCGGTGCCTGTGCGGTGCCTCATCGGTGTGCTTCTCGCTACAGCTGAAGCCCCGCCGGGGCTTGCCGATCCGCACACCGACGGACGTTAGAGGTGAGGGGTTTCACGCTTCGGAGCGCGGCCGGACCGAGCGACGTCGACCCGCAGGAGAGAACGAGAGGAACACAACGGTGCGAACGATCCGTAGCGATCTCGGTCCGCAGCCCCCGCTCGCCGGCACGACGGTGACCGCGCACCCGGCGCTGGACGGTGTCCTGGCCGGAGCACGGGTCGCGGATGCGCGCTGAGGTGGGGACGGACCTGACGCACCCGGTGCTCGTGCACGCGCGCGGCGGCGTCCCGCCGTGCGGCCTGGAGGACCTGATGGGCGGCGACGGCGCGCCCGTCGACCCCGTCGTGCTCATCGCCGCGGGCCAGGCGATGATCTGGCGGTCGCCGTACGTGATCGGGCCGCTCGTCGCCGTCCCCTTGACGCGGTCGTCCGCCGTCGCCCTTCACCAGCCCGACCCGACGGACCCGGAACGCTGGCACGACCGGTTCACCCGGGGGTTCGCCCACCGGATGGCGGTCGAGCTGACCATCGCCTCGGTGACGGCGGGCCTGCTCGGCGAGGTGGCCGCGGCGCAGGCCGGGGAGGACGCGGCGATGCTCGGCTCGGCGGTCGAGGGGCTCGCCCGGCTGCTCGCCGACCTGCAGGACATCCGCCGGGCCGAGGAGAGCCGGAGCATGATCGTGGCCGACGCGATGCGGACCCACGACACGCTGCTCGGCGGCGCGATGTCCCAGCGGGTGTCGGTGCGGCGGCAGGCCGGCTTCACGGTGCACACCGTCCGCTCGGTGTCCCGGCGGCCGGGGCGCCGCGACCTGGAGCAGGTGCGGACGCGGGTCGGCCTGCCGTGGCCGACGCAGGTCAGCGGCGGGGTCGGCGAGGACCTCGGGCTGGCGCGCTGGCGCGCGACCATGCAGGCGCACGGGCACCAGGTGTGGTCCCGGCTGGAGGGCAAGGACACCCTCGTCACCGAGCTGTGGTTGCGCGATCCCCCGGAGGCGCCGGAATGAGGTACCCGTAGCCGGTCTGCGTGACGATCAGGCCGTCGCCGAGCTTGCGGCGCAGCCGGGAGATGTGCTCGGCGAGCGTCCGGGACACCCCGCGGCTGGTGCCCCAGACGCGCAGCATCAACTCCTCCTTCGACACCGCCCGGCCCCGGTTGGTCGCCAGGAACTCCAGCACCGCGTACTCCAGCGGCGCGAGCCGCACCTCGGTGCCGTCCTTGAACACCTGCCGGGCGGTGAGGTCCACGAGCACGGGAGGGATCTCGAGGTACCCGCTCTGCGTCTCATCGGCCCGCGGCGCGGCGCCCGCGGCGCTGCGCCGCAGCACCGCCTCGATCCGGGCCAGCAGCACCTCGGGGTTGAACGGCTTGGCGACATAGTCGTCGCCGCCGAGCCGCAGCCCCAGCGCCTGGTCCTGCACCTCGGTGCGGACCGTCAGCAGGATGACCGGAGTGGTGTTGCCCTCCTCGCGGAGCTGGAAGACCAGCGAGAGCCCGTTGATGTCGGGGAGGTTGACGTCCAGCAGCGCGATGTCGACACCGCCGCGGCGCAGGGCCTGGCGGGCCAGCTCACCGTTCGGCACCGACTCCACCTGATGGTCGCGCTTGTGCAACAGGCTCGCGACGACCTTGACGAGCCTCGGATCATCGTCGACCACCAGTACGCGCGCCACACGCTCAATGTTATCGCCGCACAAGATTCCGGGACGGGTATAAAGCGAGGTGAGTGGTGGAACACGCCCCGATTCCGGTACAGACCGGACCGGTCCGGCGCGGCCGGCCGGAGTCGGAGCCGTGGCCTGATCCGGCCGGAGAGTCACGTCTTTCGGCCGGGGCGTCACGCGCGGTGACTGGTAGCCTCGTTCGATCTGCACGGCGATAGGTCCGGAGGGCCGGGAGGAAAGTTGCGGGTGCTCATCGTCGAGGATTCGAGGGTCGGTGAGCTGCTCCGCATGATCCTGGAACGCGACGGGCACGAGCCGGTCGTCGCCGAGTGCGGCGAGGACGGCTGGCTGGAGCTCAACGCCCCCGACCCGCCCGAGCTGCTCATCCTCGACCGCATGCTCCCCGACATGGACGGCGCCGACCTGCTGACCCGGCTGCGCCGCCACGACCGCACCGCGCAGGTGCCGGTGCTGGTGCTCACCGCGGCGGCCAGCGCGTCCGGGAACCTCGACGACGGCGTCCGGACGCGCGTGCTCGGCAAGCCGTTCGAGCTCGCCGAGCTGAAGCGGGTCATCACCGCGCTCACCGCTCCCTGACCTCCTCCTCGGCCGGTCCCTCGTCGCCGTCCGGCGGGGCGAGCGGCAGCCGGAGCGCGACCTCGAGCCCGCCCGCCGGCGACTCCGACAGTTCGAGCCGGCCGCCCATCGCCTTCATCATCCGGTCGGCGATGTGCAGCCCGAGCCCCGAGCCCGGCAGGTCCCGCGTGGTCGGCAGCCGGTAGTAGGGCCGCAGGACGAGCGGCCGCTCGTCGGCGGGGATGCCGGGCCCCTCGTCCGCGATGGCGATCACGCCGCACCCGCCGGCCCGGCGCGCGGTGATCTCGATCCGGCCCTTCGGCGCGTACTTCTCGGCGTTGCCGAGGATCAGCAGTACGCACTCGCGCACCCGGATCGGATCGGCGTGCAGGACCAGCCCCGGCTCCGGTGACACGGTGGTGCGCGAGGCGGCCGACGGGACGCCCGCCACGGTCCGGCGCAGCAGCGGGCCCGCCTCGACGGCCTCCGCCTGCGCCGCCGACGGGGCCAGCGGGTCGGTGTCGAGGTGGTCCAGGTCGCCGATGACGTGCTTCATGATCTCGACGGCCTGCACGATCGCCTCCAGCGACGGCCGCGCCTCCTCCGCCGGGACCATCGTCTCCAGCAGCTCGGCGTGCCCGCGGATCATGGTGAGCGGGTCGCGCAGCTCGTGGTGGATGGACGCGAGCATCAGCTGCCGCATGTCCTCCAGCTGCCGCTTCGCCGACCTGTCCACGAACAGCGCGGTCATCGGGTGGGCCGACCGGTCGGCCGACGGCGAGGAGAAGACCTCCAGCCACAGGCGCCGCCCGGACGGCGTGGTCAGCTCGACCCCGCCCTGGGGCGCGTCGGCCAGCGACAGCGGGAGGCCGTCCTTGTCGGTGAGGGTGAACAGCTCGCCGGGGCTCCGGCCGACCGCGTGCTCGGCGGGCACGCCGGTGAGCTTCGCCATCGTGGCGTTCCAGACGGCGACGCGGTCCTGCGGGGTGAGGACGACGAAGGCCGCGTCGCAGTGGTCGATGGCCCCCTTGAGCTTGGAGCGCTTCTGCTCGGCCTCGTGCACCGCCCACGCGTTGGCCCAGAACGCGCCGATCGACCGGGCCGTGCTGATCAGCGCCAGGCTCAGCACCGCGCCGGTCGCACGGGCGGCCCCCCAGCGGCCGGGCCACCGGGTCCAGCCGAGCAGCAGCCGGCCGGCGTGCCGCCCGTCCGGTGCGCGCAGGGGGACGAGCACGCCCGCGCGCCAGCCGGCGGGCAGCGCCTCGCGCGGGATCCGGACGGGGCCTTCGGAGCGGACGGGGCAACCGCTCCGGAGCAGCCCGCCGGGAGGCGCGGGGCGTTCGTCGGCGCCGCCGGGCCGCGCGTCGACCACGGCCGGCCCGGACGGCAGGTCGACGTCGATCCACAGCCGGTCGGCGTGCAGGATCCGGCGGACGTGGTCGGCCAGCGGCACCAGGTCCCGCGCGGTCGTCCCGCGCAGCGCGACCAGGTGCGGCAGCTGGAGCAGGCGCCATGCGGTGTGGTGCGCGCCCCGCCAGGTGATCAGCGGCGCGGCCAAGGGGTAGGGACGGGCGACGATCATGGGCCGACCGCTCCTCGCTGGAATGCCATGGTGCCTCTTGCGGGGTCGGGGACGGTCAGGGGATGCACCTGGCGGTGCTCATCGCAGATGTCTGCCGACACGTGGGCAGAGGCGGCATCGGAAATGCGCCTCGCGAGGACGCTGAAGACCACGATGTGGCGCGCCCGATTCGGCGAAGGGTGCCTTGCTGCGGCATACCGGGCCGGGAGACCGGCTCGAGGTTGCGGTCATTGTGCCACGCGGTGGCGGTGTGCGAGGCGAGCGACCCGCCCGAAGGCACCCGCTGACGCCGTTCCGGTCGCTGATCGCCATGAGGCGCTCATCCCTCCCGTTTCCGTCTGCAGCCGGGGCGCACGTACCTGATCGTCCTGCGGTCGGCCGGGCCCGCAACCGCCCGCGCCGGATCCGGCCCGCGCCGGGCCGCCCGGCGTGCTCGCCGCCCGCCGCGGCGTCGCGGCGGCGGGCGCGGCCGCTTCCGCCGCGCCGCCGGCCGATTCTCGGATTCGCTTTGTCGGCGCGGGCCGAGGACCCGTACTTGCCGATCAGGCATCCGCCAGGACTGTAGGGAGAAGACCCAGGTCGATCGGCCCGTTCATGGGGAGCAGAAATGAGCATGTTGCAGAGCCTGGAACGGACGGTCGTCAATTCCGGGAGCGTCTCTCCGGAGATGGCGGCCGAGGATGGCGGCGGCGAGCAAGAGCAACCAATGGACGGCGTCGAGCAGGA
This sequence comes from Actinomadura violacea, assembly GCF_017573465.1. Classification (GTDB taxonomy): domain Bacteria; phylum Actinomycetota; class Actinomycetes; order Streptosporangiales; family Streptosporangiaceae; genus Spirillospora; species Spirillospora violacea. The sequence continues at coordinate 15,708 of NZ_JAGEPF010000001.1, read as the reverse complement.
TCTGGTCATCGGCCCGTGGCAGATCACCATGCGCTGGTCCTCGGCCGTCACGGGCGGGCCGACGGAGATGACCATCAAGCCGGCGCCGGCGACCTCGTCCGATGCCACCACACGCGGCATCACCGTCAGCACTCTGCGGGCCATCCCGCTGACGCAGCTCTCCCGTGAGGCAAGGGCGATATCGAGCGCGGTATCGAGAGCGCAAGGAGGCGACGCGCTCGCGGAGGCCATTGTCTGCATGGCCCAGAAAATCGGCCGGGAAGTGCAGGAGAATCCACGTCCGGGGCGCGCCGGACGGCCGGATGAATTCTTCGCGCTCGTCGCCGCTGTCTATTCCTGGTACGTGGACTCCGGATACAGCGACCCGGTACGTCAATTGGCGGACGCCTGTGACTGCAAATGGCGGGTCGCGGCGAACTGGGTCCGCCTGGCCAGAGAAAAGGACCTTTTGGCCCCCGCCGTCGAGCGGCGGGCGGGCGGGCTGCTGACGGAGAGGGCGCTGCGGATACTCGAGTCCGGAGACGACGGGATCGGTCATGCTCCGACGGTCGCGCCGGAGCCCTCGGTGGCGCCTCCCCCGCCGGCACCGTCCGCCTCCCCCGCCGGAGGGAACCGGCACGGGTGATCGCCCGCGCGGACCCGGGCCGTCCCGCTACCGCGCGGACTTGGTGGCGCACTCCCGTTCGCGACTGGCCCTATCTGCTCAAATGGCTGCCGATCGGGGCGGTGATCGGGGCCGCGGCGGGGCTCGGCGCCCTCGCCCTGCACGAGCTGCTCGCGCTGATCACCCACGGCGCGCTCGGAATGCTGGCCGGCTTCTCCCCGGCGACGGACGCGGGCGACGGGCATGTGGCGCCCGCGAGCGGGATCGGCGTTCCCGAGGCCGTGCCCGCGCTGGTCGCAGGTGGCGCCGTGCTCGGCGCCGTGCTGGGCCACCGGCTGGCGCCGTCCCCGGGCGGGCTCGGCACGGACGCGACAATCAGGGCCGTGCATCAGGGGCCTCGCGGCTTGACCGGCCGCGATGCCTTCGTGACGACGGCCGCCTCGGCCCTGACCCTCGGAACCGGCGGCTGCGGCGGGACGGAGGGACCGATCACCCGGATCGGCGCGGCCTTCGGGTCGGTGTCGGCCCGGGTCTTCCGCCTCGGCGACGCCGACGCGCGGATCGCGGCCACGGCGGGCATGGCCGCCGGTGTCGGCGCGCTCCTGAAGGCACCACTCGGCGGGGCGCTCCTCGGCGCCGAGCTGCTCTACCGCCGGGGCCTGGCCCCGGAGATGCTGTTCCCCGGCTTGATCGCGTCGGCCGTGGCGTACGCGGAGTTCGCCGCGGTCCTGGGTTTCGGGCCGATGTTCGGGGACCAGCCGGCCGGACCGCTCGTCCTCGTCCGGCTGCCGTACTTCCTCTTCCTCGGTGTGCTCGCCGGGCTGGCCGCCCGCTGCTACTGCTGGACCCTCCACCGTACGAAGGCGTTCTTCGACGCGCGGCGGAGGATCCCGCGGGCGGCCAGGCCCGCCGTCGGCGGTCTGGCCGTGGGCCTGCTCGGCCTATTGCTGCCCGGGGTACTCGGCACCAGCTACGGCATGATCCAGTCGGCGACGGACGCCGGGTGGCTGCTCGGCGTTCCGCTGTGGGCGCTGCTGGCACTGCCGCTCGCCAAGATCGCGGGGACGTCGCTGACCGTCGGGTCGGGCGGCGTCGCCGGCGTCTTCGGACCCGCGATGGTCATCGGCGCGGCGACGGGGGCGGCGTCCTGGCGGCTCCTGGAGATGGCGGGCGGCCCGGCGGGGCGGCCCGCGTCCTTCGTCATCGTGGGAATGGCGGCCTGCGTCGCCGCCGCCGCCCGCGCGCCCCTGACCGCGATGATCATGGCCGTCGAGATGTCCGGCGCCGTCGGGCACCTGTTACCGGCCGCGATCGCCGTCGCCCTCGCGACGCTGATCATGGGAGACAGGACCCTTTACCCCAGCCAGCCGGCGAGCCCCTCGCGCCGCACGCGTTTCCTTCCGGCCCGCGAGACGGAACCGTCCGGCGCGTAGGCGCCTCGCACTCCGAGGTTCAGGGCAGCGGGCATTGGACGGTGAATTCGGAGATGGCGTCGCCGGTGCCGGGGGCAGGGCACAGGAACTTGTCGTAGCGCGTGTCATCGTCGATGAACCGTTTGAGCCACACGAGGGAGTATTCCGCCGTGGGGGTGTTGGGGACCATGTAGTGGAAGTGGGTCGCGTTCCTGAGCTGGATGAGCGCCTTGTCCTTGGTCTTGAGCCCGTCGTAGAAGGGCCGGCCGAAGACGCCGGTGGGGGCGATGGCGTCCCAGTCCCCGCCGAAGACGAGGGTCGGTGTGCTCACCTGACCGGCGACGCCGCCGATGTCCCAAGGGGACAGGGCGACGTCGGCCTTGATGTCGGGGTCGGCGGCGGCCGCCCTCAGCGCGCCTCCGCCGCCCATCGACCAGCCGATGACGCCGAGCCGGTGCGGGTCGATCCGGTCCTTGACCGGGCTGTTGCCCGTCAGGTACTTGAGCGCGGCGACGAGCTCGTCGCCGCGGGTGAACGGCGGGTCCAGCGGGGTGAGCGGGTTGAGGGTCATCACGACGAAGCCCTGGGACGCCAGCCGCGGGCCGAGCCACTGCAGGGTCCCCTCCCACCCGAGGAAGCCGGGGATGACCGTGACCGCGCCGAAGGTGCCCTGGCTGTCGTCGGTCGGGTAGTAGATCGTGCCGTTCCCGAATCCGGGGCCGCTCCCGCGAGCGGCACACGTCCACCTCGATCCGTTCTGACACCCCCGCGTATCAGATGATGTGATACGGAACGGTGTCAGATGCGGGCCGGGCGCAACCACGAACCTGAGGACGAAAACTCGGTGACCGGCACTGCCCCAGGTAATGGTCGTCGCCGCTACGGCGGCAAGGAGGCGCACGAACGGCGCCGGCAGCGCCATGACGCGCTCATGGAGGCCGGTCTCGAACTCTTCGGCACCGCCGGGTACGCCGACACCACCATCGAGGCCCTGTGCGAGCGCGCCGGACTGACCAAGCGCTACTTCTACGAGTCGTTCACCGACCGCGAAGCCCTGCTGAGGGCGGTCTACGACGCGCAGATCGAACCGCTCAAGGACCGGTTGATCACGGCCCTGTCCCGGCCCGGTATGAGCATCGACGAACAGATCGACACCGGTGTCGCGCTGTTCGTCGACGGCCTCACCGCCGACGCCCGCACGGCCCGGATCGTCTTCCTCGAGTCGATCAGCAGCGGCCCGGCGCTACGCGCCCGCGCCGACGAGGTCATCCACGAACTGTCCGACCTCGTCCTGGCCCTGCTCGCCGAGCACCTCGACGGCCCCGCCCCCCGCACCGATCGCATGGAGTACGGGGCACTGGCCATCATCGGAGCCGTCCGGCAGCTCATCAACCACTGGTCCACCCGGCAGCACTCGACCGACATCGACGAGCTCACCGACGTCTGCAAGACGCTCTTCAAGATCGTCTACAAGCAGTTCCTCCTGGAACGACACGAGCGATCGTCTACCCGGCGACCGGGGTGAGGGAGAGAGGAAGACCGCCGATGACGCGGTCGCGAACGGCCTGCCCGTCGAGCCCGACCTTCGCGAAGCCGGCGAAGTCGCCGGGAGCGGAACCGTCCGCGGCCAGAACCTCGGGCACGACAAGGTCGGCCAGCGGCTTGCCAGCGGACGGGTCGGACAGCGCCCCGGCGAGGTCCAGATGACCGGGGGCGATGAGCCGTCCGACCAGGGTGCCGGTGACCAGGTCGGGGGCGAACTCGTCGAGGAACACCGCCACCGACGTGCGCAGGTCCCCGTGGATCATGACCAGCTTCTCGGTCATGTAGCCGACGAACGCCCGGACCGCGACGTCCCCGAGCGTGATGAGCTTGACGTCCCCCTCGAAGTAGACGTCGTGCGCGGTGAGCCTCCCCAGCACGATCAGCGCCGCGGACCCGTCGTCGACGTCCACCAGGTTCCCCTCGACGGTCAGGTCCCCGTCGACGATGTATCCGGTGGCGGCGTCGGGAGTGTCCCGCGCCCAGGGGGTCTGGTCGTGATCGTCCAGCGGCAGGTGCCCGTCCACGACGACCGGACCCTCCACGAGGATGTACTCCTCCTCGTACAGGTTCTCGTACGCGCTCTTCGGCAGACCCCGCCGCTCGAACAGCTCCACGGCCTCGTCCCACGACAGGTATCTCGTGCTCACGCGCGCGAACCTAACACCGCTCGACGACATTCCACCGCGCACGCCTCCCGGCCGGCGGGGAAAGGATTGGACGAGGTGACGCTCGGGCTTGTAGCTTGCAGGTGCCCGTGACACCGCCCGAGGAGGTGAGACCCATGAACGCTGTATCGCTGTGGGTGCTCCCCCTCCCGTCACGGCCGGGCGATTGACGTAGGTGTCGCCGGGAGCGCCTCACCACAGGCACTCCCGAAAGGCAACACCTATGCACTCTCCGCAGTTCAACGCCGACGTGATCATCGCCGGCTGCGGGCCGACCGGCGCGATGCTGGCCGCCGAACTCCGCCTCCACGACGTGCGGGTCCTCGTCCTGGAGAAGGAGACCGAGCCCGCGTCGTTCGTCCGCATCGTCGGCCTGCACATCCGCAGCCTCGAACTGATGGCGATGCGCGGACTCCTGGAGCGCCTTCTCGAACACGGACGGCGGCGCCCGGCCGGCGGCTTCTTCGCCGCCATCGACAAGCCCGTCCCCGAGGGCCTCGATTCCGCGCACGCCTACCTGCTGGGCATCCCCCAGCCGGTCGTCGACCGCCTGCTCGAAGAACATGCGGTCGCCCTGGGCGCGCAGGTCCGGCGCGGTCGCGCGGTGACCGGTATCTCGCAGGACGACGACGGCGTCACCGTCGAGCTGGCCGGCGGGGAGCGACTCCGCTCGCGCTACCTCGTCGGCTGTGACGGCGGGCGCAGCACGGTGCGCAAACTCCTCGGCGTCGGCTTCCCCGGCGAGCCGTCGCGGAACGAGACGCTGATGGGCGAGATGGAAGCGGGCGCGCCGCAGGAGGAGATCGCCGCCAAGGTGGCCGAGATCCAGAAGACCGACAAGGTGTTCAGCCTCAGGCCCTTCGCCGGCGGCGCCTATCGCGTCGTCGTCCCCGTCCCGGGAGTCGGCGACCGCGCGGAATCACCCACCCTCGACGATTTCAAGCAGGGATTGCGCGCCATCGCCGGAACCGACTTCGGCGTCCACTCCCCGCGCTGGCTGTCCCGCTTCGGCGACGCGACCCGGCTCGCCGATCGCTACCGCGTCGGCCGGGTGCTGCTGGCCGGCGACGCGGCGCACATCCACCCGCCCGCCGGCGGCCAGGGCCTCAACCTGGGCGTCCAGGACGCGTTCAATCTCGGCTGGAAACTGGCCGCGCAGGTCCGCGGCTGGGCGCCGGGCACCCTGCTGGACACCTACCACGACGAACGCCATCCGGTCGCCGCGGACGTCCTGGACAACACCCGCGCCCAGACGGAACTGCACTCGACCGAACCGGGCCCGCGGGCCCTGCGCAGGCTGCTCACCGAACTGATGGACTTCAACGAGGTGAACCGCCACCTGATCGAGAAGATCACCGCGATCGACATCCGCTACGACTTCGGCGAAGGCCCCGACCTGCTCGGCCGCCGCATGCGCGACCTCGACCTGAAGCGGGGCCGCCTCTACGACCTGCTGCACCGCGGCCGCGGCCTCCTCCTCGACCGCACTGAACGCCTGACCACGGCCGGCTGGACGGACCGGGTCGACCACCTCGCGGACCCCACCGCGGCACTGGACGCACCGTGCGTCCTGCTACGCCCCGACGGCCACGTCGCCTGGATCGGCGACGACCAGCAGGACCTGGAAGCCCACCTGTCCCGCTGGTTCGGCGCCCCCGCCGCCTGACCTGCCCGGCCGCATGCCCCGCGGGGCATGCGGCCGGAGGCGGGCATCAGGGCACTGATAGTAGGAATCGGGACTGAAACCGCTCCCGCAATCATGCGCGGTGCCGCTGCCGTTCTCATGACGGCTGCCCTGAAGGTCGTTCACCAACTCGGCGACGGCCGCGTCGCCCCAGCGGCCAAGAGTGAGGGAGTCTTCGTCTCCGCTGTGGAACCTGATGACCACCCGGTGCGGCATGATCGGAAACTACGTCCCCGGCGATATCCCGGACCGCGCCCGCGACCTTCAAAAGATCCTTCTCCGCTTGAGCGGTGAGGGGGCGCACTACATGCGCCGTTTGATCCGCCTGGCGGAGTTGATAGGTCGCCCGGAGGAAGCGGCCACCTCAAGCCCCTAGTCCCCCGGCCGTCAGACGGCGCCTAGACGTAGAACCGGCAACGCCTGCTCGTCGCAGAGCGATGGTCGTGGTGGTGCAGTCGATGGTGTCGCGGCAGGTGCCCCCAATCCGACGTCCGGGTAGGTCTCCGTGAACGCGCAGGCGAGGACGTGACAGGCTCCGGAAGCGAAGAACGCCACGTCATTGCCGGGAGCCTAGGTCGACGTGCAACGCCTTCCCGTCCACAGCATCCGCTTGACAGGTAAACCGGCCCTCGGTGTGGCCTGACCGGTGATTTTTCCGCGCCGGGCTGGTCTGTACGCCGGGTACCGACTCACAGGAGGCTGACGCCATGGGGAAACTGACCTTCGCCATGAACCTGAGCTTGGACGGCTACATCGCCGCGCCCGGTGACGACCTCGGCTGGAGCGTGCCGAGCGACGAACTGTTCCAGTGGTGGTCCGACCGGGTGGGGGCGACGGGCCTGGCGCTGTACGGGCGCAGATTGTGGGAGACGATGAGCTCCCACTGGCCGACCGCCGACCAACAGCCCGGCGTCACGCCGGCGGAGGTCGAGTTCGCCCGCCGCTGGCGGGACATGCCGAAGGTGGTGTTCTCCTCGACGACCGACACGGTCGACTGGAACACCCGCTTGGTCACCGGCGACGCGGTCACCGAGATCACCCGGCTCAAGGCCGAGGACGGTGGCCCCATGGACATCGGCGGCGCCACCCTCGCGGCAGCGGCGATGCGGGCCGGGCTGATCGACGAGTATGTGCTGGTCACCGCACCGGTCTTGCTGGGCGGCGGCACGCCGTTCTTCACGGCCCTGGACAACTGGGTGAACCTGACCCTCGTCGAGACCCGGACGTTCCCCGACGGCGTACTCCTGACCAGGTACGAGACCAAGCGCTGAGTACCATCTCGTCCCACCACTCGACGTACGCGAGGGCCTGGGCCACCCATGGTCGCCTGGTGCCGGTTGGCCTAGGGCCTGTCTGACAATTCCAGTCGGATCAGCGAGCGTCCGCCGAGCTGGCAGTCCGGAGGTGCGCCGACCGGCTGGCGGGTATTACCGGGCAAGACCTACGATCGGCGGGCCAGCAGATGGGCGTCGAGGAAGCCTCGCTCGGAGGCCGGATCGTGGAGCAGCCGGGCGAAGGGAACGAGCCCGGCATCGGCCAGCAGTTCAGCGAGGCGATCCGCCGGCCAGCTGTAGGCAGGCGCCACCTTGTGATCGAACCGGACCGGTTCTTGTCCGTCGGTCCCGAAGAAGGAAACCAGGAGCAGGCCATCCGGCGCCAGGACGCGTACCTGCTCGGCGAGCAGCTCCGGCAGTTCTCCCGGAGGGGTGTGGATCATCGAATAGTGGGCCAGTACGCCGCCGAGCGCGCCGTCCTTGATCGGAAGGGATTCCATCCGCGCCTCCTGGAAGCACAGCGCCGGATGGGCCCGCCGTGCGTGGTTGACCATGCCGGGGGAGAGGTCGAGTCCGAAGGCGTCCAGGCTCAGTTCGTGCAGCATGGCCGTCAGATGTCCGGGCCCGCACCCGACGTCCGCTGCCCGCAGGTTGCCCGTCGCGCGCACCAGTTCGGCGAAGGTGCCGATCATGGCCCGGGTGAACGGCTGTGTCTCCAGCCGGTCTGCGAACAGCGATGCGTACAGCTCGACGACTCCGTCGTAGGCCGCACTGGTCTCGTCCTGATGGTTCGCCACGGGCAGGACTCTATCGCCGGTCTGATAATTGATCTTATGGCAGGTCGAGGTGAGTTGACGGATGCGGCATGGGAGCGAATAGAGCCCCTGTTGCCGCAGGTGGACGGACGCGGACGTCCGTGGCGTGATCACCGGCAGGTGGTCAACGGGGTGCTGTGGCGGCTGCGGACCGGGGCTCCTTGGCGCGACCTGCCCGAGCGGTACGGGCCGTGGCAGACCGTCTACGAGCGGTTCGCCCGCTGGGAGGCCGATGGCACGTGGGCGAAGCTGCTGGAGCACGTCCAGGTCCGTGACGACGCGGTGGGCCAGGTGGAGTGGACTGTCGCCGTCGACTCCACGGTCAACCGGGCCCACCAGCACGCCGCGGGCGCCCGTAAAAGGGGGACGCGGACGGGGACGAACTGGAAGATCCGGGCCGCTCGCAGGTGCACCAGGCCCTCGGCCGGTCCCGGGGCGGGCTGACCACCAAGGTCCGCCTCGCCGTCGACGGCCGGGGGCTGCCGCTGTCGATCGTGCTCACACCCGGAAACGCCAACGACGCCACCGCGTTCGCCGACGTCCTCGACGGGATCCGCACCCCGCGCGCCGGCACGGGCCGCCCGCGCACGACACCGGACCGTGTGCTGGGTGACAAGGCATACTCCAGCAGGGTCATCCGCCATCTGCTGCGGCGTCGGGGCATCGCCGCCACGATCCCCGAGCGCCGCGACCAGGTGGCCAACCGCCGCCGCCGAGGGCGCCGCGGTGGCAGGCCACCCGCCTTCGACACGGAGATCTACCGCGACCGCAACGTGGTCGAACGATGCTTCGCCCGCCTCAAGCAGTTCCGTGCGATCGCAACCAGGTTCGACAAGCTTGCGGACCGCTACCGCGCGGGAGTTGTCCTGGCCTCCATGATCCTCTGGCTCCGTGAAACGGCCAGGTGATCATTTGTCAGACAGGCCCTAATGGCACGAGGGCTCATTCAGGGCTCTAACAAGATCGAAGCCCGGATCGGAATTCGCGTCCTGACCTGCACCCTCGTCGTGGAATGGGTGACGAGAACCGAACCCGCGCCGTCAGTTAGGAAACCACTCTCAAGATCGACTTTGGCCGGGAGCCACAAAGTTCCCCGGTCGCGCGCGCTGAAGCTGCTGGTCCGCGGCCGGCAGCATCGCAGCACAGAGAACTGGCCGTCCCTGGGGGTGCCCAGGGACGGCCGGCAGGGGTTTACCCCTGCTGGGTCAGCCGACTAGCCGACCAGCAGGAGCCGAATCATCCGCTCCGCGAAGACGCTCCAGGTCTGGGGCATCTCGTCGAAGCTCTGCTTGACCTCTCCACAGGTCGGACAGACCCACATGGAGCCGCTGCCACTGCCGCCGGGCTGGAACATCTGGTGGCCCTTGCTGCACTGCATGATTGTGTCCTTTGCTCGCTTTGTCGCGCCGTAGGCCACAGCCCTTGGCGCACCGCGAACCTTGCTCGCGGCACCAGGTACAGTCCGCGTCTTGTCTCGCTCGGCAAGCAAAAATGATCTAGAACACTCAGGCGGCGAGTTCGGCCCGCGAGTTCAGGCATCGGCGCCCGCGGGTGTCGGCGGTTTCTGGGCTGACATGGCCCGCATCGTGACCGATGCGTGAGGCCGAGCGGCGGCGCGGCCGCGCACCGATGCACGGCCGGGCGGAGGGGGTTCAACAAGGTCACGAACGGCGACATGTGGTGGCCGCACCGTGTGTGCCGAATCCGCATTCTCACGACCCCTGGCACACGGGCAACCAGCTCGCCGCTGACATGGGCTTCTCCACCAAGAACCTGCTGGCGCGAATGGGCCTTTGGCGTGGAGCGGGCGAGGGAATCGAACCCGCGTTGTCAGCTCGGAAACCGAACCGAACCGAACCGATCCGCCTCCCCCAGCCGCCCTGGCCTGGCGTTCGGTCGTACGGCAAGTGCCCCCTACGGCAACTTGATCATCCTGCCCAAACGCCCGCTAACTGCCCGCCGAGCAGCCTCTTGCCTGCGTGCCCGTCGCGCCCTCGACCAGTTGCTCGCCCGGCGTCCCGCTGAACGGGCATGGCGAGTTGACCCATGCCGCGCCTCGTGGATGGGCTGGGCATGTGGCTTGCGGCGACAATCGGCACCGGCATCGGCCTGGCCGTGCTCCTCGTCGGACCACGTGCCCGATCGGATCATGACGATGGGGAACCTCGGCGCTGCGGCCGACATCCCATGTCGATGAATCGGTTTCCTCCCACGACCGGGTTCGTCCAGAACCTGCTTGGGATCGTCAACGACTATCCGACCGGCGATCCGGCGGGACTGCTGGAGCTGGTCGCCGAGATCCTCGCCGAGGACCCCGATCCCCGCATGCGGGCGGGGCAGGTCCTCGCGCTCTACTCGACCAGGTTCTGGGCCGTCCACCGGCTCCGCGACCAGCGGATCTACGACTCGCTGATCGCCGCGGCGGCGCTGGCCGACGCCACACTGGACACCTGCGAGGAGGACCATCCGGGCAACGCCGATCTCGACGACCTCGAACGCATCGTGCGGTGGATCCCGGCGATCGAGGACCCCGAGGTCGCCGCCGCCGCCGGACTCGCGGACCGCGACGAGATCGCACTGTTCTCCTGCCCGGCCTGGCTCCGGTTGATGGCCCAGGAGACCATGGGGGCGTTGCTGGCACGGCGCCCGACCGAGTTCGGAATGCCGGATTTCAGCTTGCTGGCGCCTGCGTACGTGGTCGACGGAACCCTGGACGTCATCGAGCTCGCCATCAACGTCGGCTCTGATCCTCAGGAAACGCCGTCGCAGGTCGCGAGCCTCTGGGCAGCCCAGAGGCTGCTCGGTGACGTTCCACAGAGCGAACTGCTGCCGTTGACGGCGGCGGCCTGTTTCGCCCTGGTCAGACAGGACGCGACCGCACCGCCGGCCGTCCCGACCCACCTGCGGGAGGTTCTCACCCGGGTCGCCGCGGACCCGGCGTGCGCGCATGGCGAGCGCCACGACGTCGACCCCGATGCGTGGCTTGCGGGAGTTGTGTACCTGTACAAGCCGATGCGCTTCGACGATGACGAGCCGGTGGACGAAGCACTGTGGCACTGCCCCGGCCAGCGCGCCGCGATGATACGCACAGCGCTGCGCCTCAGCACCCCCCGCGAACGCTGATCTCGCTCGCTACCGTCGGCGCCCGCGTAGCGGAAGCCTCAAAGAGATCCGTTGGCCTGCCTCGGTCGCTGCTCGTACCCTCGGTCTCGTGAGCTGGGCGGTGATGCGGGCCGTGGATCTCGATCAGGTGACACGTGGCTAGGCGGCGGTACGTCGCGCGCGGCGTCCCTGGCGGTTACCGCATCTGGGACAACCGCGGGCGCAAGTGGTGGGGCGACGTGTACGAGCTGTGCCCAGACGACCTTCTCGCCGAACTCAACGGCGATGCGGACTACCAGAAGGTGACTGCGCTACTCCGGCGCTATCGCGCACTGAAGCGATAGAGCACCCGGCGCCAAGGGCCGCGTGGCACCGTCAGGCAAGCCGGATCACGAGATGAGCTTGGCGAGGGCTAGCGCGGTCTGGTCGGCGAGGCTGACAGCTGCGCCTAGGCGGTCGTCGATGGTGAGGTGTGCGGGACCTGCACATCCATGACCTTCGACACATCCGACCAGGTCATTGCTGAGCGCTCGGCCACGCTTCTCCGATCGGCGGGCGGCCGGGCAACGAGGTCAGGGCACTGGTGCCGGTGACCTCATGACCCGCCAACGACGACCGCGAAAACAATCAAGGCCCAGGTTCGGGGATCGTGTCCCCCGGCCTGGGCCTTTGCGGTGAGTGGGTGACGGAATCGGACCCGCGCTGTCAACTTAGGAATTCTGTCCCAGCCGTGCCCTCCCTAGCTGCCTCTCTGACCAGCACGCTCCCATCCACAAGACCGTCAACGACCGCTGCCGACCGATCGCGACCGACGTGACGGGCACGCAGCGGCACGGCCTACAGTGATCGAATCGTCCGCCGTCTGCCACGATGGAGGAATGCGAGAGTATTTGATCCAGGCGCGGACTGGGGATGGCTGGATCGCGTTTCACCATGACGACCTCGCCCAGGTGCTCACGCCTGCCGGATGGGAGTGCGCTCCAGTTGACGGATGGGGCGACCATCGACTCCGTCTCGGTGAAGTTGAGATCGCGTTCTCGGGTGAACCCCCAGGCTGGCAGATCTCTTTCGAGGGTGAGTTCGACAGCCATATCGCCGATGCCGTGATCGCCACCGTCACGCACCAACTCGGTGAGCACTCAGGACGAGAGGCCGCCTGGTTCCTGATCAACAAGTGAACCCTCTACGAGATCATTCGATCTCGTGGCACATTTGATCCGCATCAAGATCAGCCCCGTCCACGATCGTCCGTGCTCGTCCGCTGGCCCACCACGGAAGCATCGCTGCGCATACCACCCCGACCCGATCCAGGACTGTTGCTAGCGCTGCCGTTACCAGTCCGAACGCACCGAGCACCCCGGTCACCAGGAGGGCGAGTGGCCCCGGAGCGCAGGGCCGGCCACGGCCCGAGCACCGGAAGCCGCGCGGCAGTCGATGCCGGCCATAAAAACGATCAGGGCCCAGGGGCGGGATCATGTCCCTGGCCTGGGCCTTTACGGTGAACGGGCGACGGGAATCGAATCCGCGCTGTCAGCTTGGGAACCAAACCGATCCGGGGCCGTCATAGCGGCTGACCAGGCCTCCGCTCGTACCGTAAGTCACCGCGGTTGCCCCTTGATCACCCTGGCTAATTGCACGCCACCCACTCGCTGGCCTGCGGCGCTCCAGCCGTCTCAGCCTTCCCATCACCCGGTCTTCGGTAGCCGTCACGGGGACGGATCGCGGTGAGTTGGCCGGCCTCCTTCGCATCCGATGATCTCGAAAAATGACAGACCGCTACGCCCGTACTGCCCACCAACCTCCGGGCGGCGAATCCCTCGTCGCCGCCCTCCTCAATGTGAGGCTCGAACGGTGAGTGACCCCCGACTCGATCGGTGGCTCCTCGCGGCCTGTGCCCGCGTGTGGCCAACTCGCGGACTCCAACAGTCCATCACTGGCAACATGGGCTTGGCAGAAACGTGCTCCGACGCAACGCTGTGGCTCGCTGTGCCGGCTGCAGAGAAGGGGAACCATGTCGAGGGACGTGGGGATCATCTGGGATTTCGACGGAACTCTGGCCGAACGGCCCGGACTGTGGTCGGGCTGCCTGCTGGAGATCATCTCCGACCATGATCCCCATCACGGTATCAGCCGCTCCGAAATCGCGGCACTCATGCACACCGGATTTCCATGGCACACCCCCGAGCGCCCCCATCCACAGTTGTGCGAGCCGAACGCCTGGTGGCGCGAGATGACCAGCCTCCTGGCGAGTGTCCTCCACCGGCTCGGCTTCTCGCCCACTACCGCACGGCAGTTGGCATCGCGCGTTCACGAACACTACATTGACGCCGGCATAGGCTGGCGTGTGTTCCCTGAGGTCAGACACGAACTACAGCGGCTCAGAGATCTGCAGTGCCGTCAAGTGATCTTGTCGAACCACAGCCCTGAACTGCCCGCCCTGGTCGGGCATCTCGGCCTCGCCGACTACTTCGACGCTATTCTGACCTCCGCGCTCATCGGCTTCGAGAAGCCCCATCCAGGTTCCTACGCAGCGGCGCGGAACATCCTGCCAACCGCCACGGACCTGTGGATGATCGGTGATAGCGAAGAAGCGGATGCCCTTGGACCAGAACGCAACGGCATTCGCGGAATCCTTCTCTGCCGCAATGGCCTACACCCTCCACAAAGGGCTACAAGACACGCCGTCAGCCTCCGAGCCACCGTCGACATCGTATTGAGCCCAACACATAAACCTCCCTCCTGAGGCGTTTGTTCGCCGATCGCTCATGGTGATCGCCTTGGCAGGCCAGCGCACCCTTGCATACCCGATCGCACGAGGGTCGCCGACTCAACTCCGCTCATCCAAGTCCCAACGGTAGACGACGTCGCGAATTCATCCAACGCTGTCACCGTCGACATCAGGCGTGCACTTGAATCCGGAAGCCGCTTAAGCTCGGCCCCGCTGGAAGCCACGCCACCACCGATAGCAACAAGATTCCCTATGATGGTCGCCATGGCCATTCTCGGCTGGGCTCACGTGACGTTGACGGTGACCGACCACGATCGCAGTGTCGGCTGGTACGAGCAGGTTCTCGGGTTCGAGCCGACCGCTACACAGCATCGGCCGTCTTGGGTTCGCACCCTGTGCATGCACCGTGACGGCAGCGCAATCCTCGTCCTGCAACAACATCTCCCCGGCGCCGTCGAGAGGTTCGACGAGCGGCGGCCAGGCTTGGACCACCTCGCTCTCGGCGTCGCCACCCGAACCGAACTGGAGGAGTGGCAGGAACGTCTCGCCGAACTGGAGGAGTGGCAGGAACGTCTCGCCGAACTGGGCGTCGACTACTCGCCGATCGCCGACGCGGGCCGCGGTGGCCTCGCCCTCAGTTTCCGTGACCCCGACGGCATCGCGCTCGAACTATTCCACCGCCCCCAGAACGCGTACGAGGGCGACTAGGAGCGCTACTGCGCCGCCTACGAGCATTCATCGCCTTAAGCCTGGCACCGTCCCGCACTGACGCACGATGCTCCGGGGTGCTTGTTCGCGCGAACGGCGCGCAACCCCGTGACAGAGGGTTTCGCGCGAACGAGTGCCCCGGCTCGCGAGGGCTGGGGGCCGCGAAGCCCCCGCTTCAGGCACGCCGAGCCTGAAATCATGCCCAGGTATACGTTAATCGTCCGTTCCTGGCCGAGCGCGGCCAGAACAGGTGGTTTGTCTTCCATCAACGCTATCGTGCGGATGTATGACCGACCCCGACTGGCCGAACTTGCAAGTGTGGCTTGGACGCCATCCCCAAGACGACACCCTGGCCTTCACCGCTTCGCCTGGCCGCATAGAAGTAACTGCGTTGATCACTAACGAACCGCGTCCGCTTGTATGGCTCGGTGTCGTCGCCCGCACTGCTGTGCAGCTACTTACGGGACAGTCCGATTACATGCGTGGTGTATCCATCCTGGAAATGGAGGACACCTCTCTTTTATGTGTGGATGCCGCTTCCCGACCCGGGTGGCCTGTACTGCCGTATCGGCTCACGCATCGAGACAAGAAGGTCACCATCGGTGGTCGTCGCGATGACGAGCACCACCTTGACGATGCCTACACGATGCCTTTTCCCAGTGATCCTGACCTTGTGTGGGACCTGGACGTGCTCGTAGAAGAGGCCACGTGCCGTCTCACAGGCATCCGAGATTACGCGGAGGCTAGTCGCGTTCTTGGTAAACGCGATCGCGACCGGGACCGCTTCGGCAAACCGAGGACTCGTCGTCGAACTCATACAGTTGCCGACCCCTTGGCGCAAGGTCGCGGGTGGACTACGGAGACCAAGGCGCCCATTCCTCCATGGCGCGGCCGGGATCCACGGATCATCTACGGTGGGCTCCCCGGTCAGGGAAAGCGCCGTTAGGCATTGGCGGACGGGCGACGCGGCGCGGCGGGACCGGACGGTACAGGCCGCACGCCCGGCGCGCCGGGGCGGGCGCCCTTGAAGACGTAAAGAAAGTTCTCGTCCGGCCCAGACATCACACCTGTGTCCTGTCCCGGGAGATGCTTGACACCTCTGTCCCATCACATGCTTGACGGGTGCCTGTTCGGCTTGGCTGTCGCGTGTTCGTTTGCGGGCGTCGCGCGT
>NZ_JAGEPF010000019.1 GCF_017573465.1 Actinomadura violacea | reverse complement strand
CGGCGCGGGCGCCGGGACGGGCGCGGCCAGCGGCTGCGCGGGCTGCGGTGCGGCGGCGGCCTGCGCGACCGACTGCTGCGGCGCGGCCTGCTGCGGGCCGGTGTCGGAGCGGCCGACCCGGCTCGGGATCGGGTTGGCGGGTGCGGGCGGCGCGGCGGGCGGCGGCACCGGGCGCGGCGGCGGGGCGGCGCGCTTGGTCTCCGGCTCAGGGGCCGGCCGGGCGGGGCGCCCCTCGTCGAACCCCGCCGCGATCACGGTGACCCGCACCTCGTCGCCGAGCGCGTCGTCGATGACCGCTCCGAAGATGATGTTGGCGTCCGGGGCGGCCGCGTTGGAGACCAGCTGCGCGGCCTCGTTGATCTCGAACAGGCCGAGGTCGGAGCCGCCGGAGATGGACAGCAGCACGCCGTGCGCGCCGTCGATGCTGGCCTCCAGCAGCGGGCTGGAGATCGCCATCTCGGCGGCGGCGACGCTGCGGTCGTCGCCGCGCGCGGAGCCGATGCCCATCAGCGCCGAGCCGGCGCCGGACATGACCGACTTGACGTCGGCGAAGTCCAGGTTGATCAGGCCCGGCGTGGTGATCAGGTCGGTGATGCCCTGGACACCGGACAGCAGCACCTGGTCGGCGGCCTTGAACGCGTCCAGCACGCTGACCTGCCGGTCGGAGATCGACAGCAGCCGGTCGTTGGGGATCACGATGAGGGTGTCGACCTCGTCGCGCAGCGTCTCGATGCCGGCCTCGGCCTGCATCGCGCGGCGCTTGCCCTCGAAGCTGAACGGGCGGGTGACCACGCCGATCGTCAGGGCGCCGAGCGACCGGGCGATGTTGGCCACCACGGGCGCGCCGCCCGTGCCGGTGCCGCCGCCCTCACCGGCGGTGACGAAGACCATGTCGGCCCCCTTGAGGACCTCCTCGATCTCCTCGCGGTGGTCCTCGGCGGCCTTGCGGCCGACGTCCGGGTTCGCCCCGGCGCCGAGGCCGCGGGTGAGCTCGCGGCCCACGTCCAGCTTCACGTCGGCGTCACTCATCAGCAGCGCCTGGGCGTCAGTGTTGATCGCGATGAACTCGACGCCCTTGAGTCCCTCCTCGATCATCCGGTTGACGGCGTTGACGCCGCCGCCGCCGATGCCGACGACCTTGATGACCGCGAGGTAGTTCTGCGGTGCTGCCACGACGAGGGGCCTTTCCGCTCGCTCTATCCGACCCGCCGGTCCGGTCTTTCGACCGTCCGCCGCGGAGTTTCCTGACCTGTGTGCATTTCCGGCGCGGGCCGGGGGCGGAACCGACCGTCGATCCGAGCCACCCTCAACCCTCACCCTCAACTTGAGGCTTACAGTTATGTCAACCTGAGGACTGATACGGACAGTAGGGCGGCCTTACCGCCAGGGTCAACTAACCTCCCCCGAACTCCACCGGCGTGTCGCACTGGGCACGGGTTTGCCCTGGTTGGCGACGGACGCGTCCGCCGCCTGCCGCTCAGTGCACCGCCGCCCGCCCCTCCGGTCCGTCCAGGCCGGCCGAACTCCGGCCGACCTTCCCAGCGTGCCCCATCGGACGCCCGGAATCGCCGCGACACACGCACCGGACCCGAACGGCTTGACATTCGGCCGCTCTCCGGGCCGGTCAGCGCGTGATCAGGACCTCCGGCGAGCTGACGTCGACGCCGTGCAGCGACCGCCCCGACGGGCTGCGCTCCAGCGAGTCCAGCAGCCTGATCTTCTCCGCCGCGCGCTCCGGCGGGCCCCACGTCACCGTCAGGCCGCCCTTCATGTGCAGCGTCACCGCCGCCGGCCCGGCGGCCTCCACCTCGGTGACCCGGCCGCGCAGCCGGTCCGGCAGGCCGGTGAGCACCTTGAGCGCCGCGAGCGTCGCCGGGTCGGACGGGCCGGGCGAGGCGACGGCGAGCTCCGGGAGCCCGGCCGGGCGGGTCGCCCCGTCCGCCACGGTCACCCCGTACCGGTCGAGCCGCTGGTAGCGGCCGCCGCGCTCCAGCGTCGCCACCGGGACGCGCTCGTGCACGACGATCCGGACCGTCGCCGGCCACGCCCGCCTGACCTCGGCGGACTCGACCTCGCGGAGCCGCTCGACCCGCGCCCTGATCGCGCCGGTGTCCAGCCGCGCCATCGGGACGCCGAGGCGGATCCCGGCGGCGGCGACGATCCGGTCGCGCGGGGCGAGCGCGGCGCCGCTCACCTCCACATGCCGCACCACCAGCAGCTTCGATCCGAGCAGCACCCAGCCGACCGCGCCCAGCGCGGCCACCACGAGCAGCGCGACGAAGATCACTTTCCAGCGGCCCCCGCGGGGCCGGCCGGCGGCGGGCTCCGGTCCGGCCGCCGGATCCTCGGTCCCGCCGTCCGGTTGATCCGTCCGCGCCTCGGTCATGACCCCAGCTTGGCAGTGATCGGGCCGCCCGGTGCCGAACGGCCGCGCGGCGGCGTGTCCTCCCGGCGGCGGCCCGGCCCGCTTCTCAGCGGGATGCGAGCCGCTCCAGCACCAGCGGGCCGAGCGCGGTCACGTCCCCGGCGCCCAGCGTGATCACGACGTCGCCGGGACGGGCGAGCGAGGCCGCCAGGCCCGGGACCTCGTCGCGGACGGGCGCGTAGACGGTCTCGGTGCCGGCCGGGACGGCGTCGGCGACGAGCGCGCCGGTCACGCCGGGTTCGGGGTCCTCGCGGGCGCCGTAGACGTCCAGCACGACCGCGACGTCGGCCAGGCCGAGCGCGGCGCCGAACTCGGCGGCGAAGAACCGGGTGCGGCTGTACAGGTGCGGCTGGAACACCGCGACGATCCGGCCCGCGGCGCCGCCGGACGCGGCCTTCTCCCCCAGGTAGTCGCGGGTGGCGTCGAGGTCGGCGGTCAGCTCGGTCGGGTGGTGGGCGTAGCTGTCGAACACCTCGACGCCGCCCGCCTCGCCCTTGCGCTCCAGCCGCCGCATCGCCCCGCCGAACGCGGCGAGCCCCTCCCGCACCGCCGCGTCCCCGACGCCGAGCGCCTGCGCGACCGCGACGACCGCCGCCGCGTTCAGCGCGTTGTGCCGGCCGGGGACGCCGAGCGCCACCTCGCCGGCGCCCTCGATCACGAAGCGGGAGCCGAGGCCGCGCGGGGTGAACCCGGTCACCTGCAGGTCGGCGCCCTCGGCCTCGCCGTAGGTCCGGACGGTCAGCCCGCGCGCCCGCGCGCGCTCCGCCAGCTCCATCGCGACCGGGTCGTCGGCGCCGGCGACGAGCGTGCCGCCCGGCTCGATCCGGTCGACGAACTTGGCGAAGTTCTCCTTCACCATCTCGAAGCCGCCGTAGTTGTCGAGGTGGTCGGCCTCGACGTTGGTGACGACCGCGATGCGCGGGCTGTACATGAGGAACGAGCCGTCGCTCTCGTCGGCCTCGGCGACGAACACGTCCCCGGTGCCCTCGTCGGCGCCGAGCCCGGTGGTGACCAGCTGGCCGCCGATGCAGTACGACGGGTCGGCGCCCGCGTGCTGCAGCGCGACCGTCAGCATCGACGTCGTCGTGGTCTTGCCGTGCGTGCCGGCGACCGCGACGGCGCGCCGCCCCGCCATCAGCGAGGCGAGCGCCGCCGAGCGGTGCAGCACGCGCAGCCCGCGCTCGCGGGCCGCGACCAGCTCCGGGTTGGACTCGCGGATCGCGGTGGACACCACGACGGTGTCGGCGTCGCCGACGTGCGCGGCGTCGTGCCCGACGAACACCTTCGCGCCGAGGTCGCCGAGCTGGCCGAGCAGCTCGGAGTCGCGCGCGTCGCTGCCGGACACCGCGATCCCGCGGCGCAGCATGATCCGGGCGATGCCGGACATGCCCGCGCCGCCGATGGCGATGAAGTGGACCCGGCCGAGCTCGCCGGCCGGGACGACCTCGCCGGGATCGATCAGGCTCATCGGGCGGCGCCCGCCGCGCGGACCACGTCGTACACCATCCGGGCGAGCGCGACGTCGGCGTCCCGGCGGCCCATCCGCCCGGCCGCCTCGGACATGTGCGCGACGCGTCCCGGGTCGGCCAGCACCGGCAGCAGGTTGCGGGCGATCCAGTCCGGCGACAGCTCGGCGTTGTCGACCAGCATGCCGCCGCCCGCCGCGACGATCGGCTCGGCGTTCAGCCGCTGCTCGCCGTTGCCGATCGGCAGCGGCACGTACACCGCCGGCAGCGCGACCGCCGCCAGCTCCGCGCAGGTCATCGCGCCGGCCCGGCACATCGCCATGTCGGCGGCGGCGTAGGCCAGGTCCATCCGGTCGCAGTACGGGATGGTGACGTACTGCGGGCCGCCCTGCGCCGGCTCGGGCTCCTCGGTGTTCTTCGGCCCGACGATGTGCAGCACCTGGATGCCGGCCTGCCGGAAGTACGGCGCGGCGGCCACCGCGGCCTGGTTGAGGGAGCGCGCGCCCTGCGACCCGCCGAAGATCAGCAGGGTCGGCAGGTCGGGCAGCAGGCCGAAGTAGGAGCGGGCCTTGTCGCCCATCGCCAGCCGGTCCAGCGCCGCGATCTCGCGGCGCAGCGGGATCCCGACGAAGGTGGCGTTCGGCAGCGGCGAGTCCTGGTGCGACACCGCGACGTGGTCGGTGAAGCGGGCGCCGAGCTTGTTGGCCAGGCCCGGCTTCGGGTTGGCCTCGTGCACGATGATCGGCACCTTGCGCTTGCGCGCGGCCAGGTACCCGGGGGTCGCGACGTAGCCGCCGAAGCCGACCAGGATGTCGGCCCTGGCCTGGTCGAGGACGTTCGCCGCGGCGTTGATCGCGCCGCGCAGCCGGCCCGGGACCGACAGCAGCTGCGGGGTCAGCGTGCGCGGCAGCGGGACCGGCGGGATCAGTGCGAGCTCGTAGCCGCGCTGCGGGACCAGCCGGGTCTCCAGGCCGCGTTCGGTGCCGAGGCAGACGATCCCCGTCTCGGGGTCGTTGCGGCGCAGCGCGTCGGCGAGAGCCAGGGCGGGCTCGATGTGTCCGGCGGTGCCGCCGCCGGCCAGGACAACCCTCATGCTCGTTGACAACTCCTCAGCGTGTTCGACGTGTCGGGTGCCGTCCGCTCGCGTCCGTCCCGCACTCGGCGCGTGCGGGACGCGGACGCCGGGTCGCCGGCACCCCGGCGGGGGGATTCAGCGCCGTGCCAGTCCCAGCCAGCTTAGAGCCCTCACGACCGGTCCGGGGCCGCGTGCGGACAGTGCTTGCCGCGCGCCGGGCTCGCGTTTGGCGAACGCCAGCAGCATCCCGAGCGCGATCAGCGTCGGGATGAGCGCGGAACCGCCGTAGGAGACCAGCGGCAGCGGGATGCCGGTGACGGGCAGCACCGCGATGACCGCGCCGATGTTGACGATGGCCTGAACGAGCAGCCAGGCGGTCGCGCCGGCCGCGGCGAGGCGGGTGAAGGGGTCCTTGACGCGGCGGGCGATGCGCAGCCCCGCGTAGGCCAGCAGCGAGAACAGCCCGATGACGACGAGCGCCCCGGCCAGGCCGAACTCCTCGCCGACGATCGCGAAGATGAAGTCGGTCTCGGCGTGCGGCAGGTAGTCCCACTTGGCGCGCCCCTCCCCGAGGCCGGTGCCGAACAGGCCGCCGGAGGCGATCGCGTACAGCCCCTGGATGGTCTGGTAGTTGCTGGTGAGCCGGTTGCCGGACGGGTCGAGGTAGCCGGTGAGCCGCTGCATGCGGTACGGCTCGACGACGATGAGGATCGACACCAGCAGGCACACCAGGCCGGCGATGCCGACGAACAGCCGGCCGGGCGCGCCGACCACCCACAGCAGCGACAGGAAGATCGTCAGAAGCACCAGGGTGGTGCCGAGGTCGTCGCCGAGCATCACCAGCAGCACCAGCAGCCCGGCGCCCGGCAGCAGCGGCACCAGCAGCGGCCGCCACTCGGTGAGCTGGCCGAGCCTTTCCTTGCGGGCCAGCAGGTCGGCGCCCCACAGCACCAGCCCGAGCTTGGCGGGCTCGGACGGCTGGATCTGGATCGGCCCGAGGTCGATCCAGCGGGTGGCGCCGCCGGCGCTGCGGCCGAGGCCGGGCACCAGCACCATCGCCAGCGCGACGATCGACAGCAGCAGCAGCGGGTAGGCCAGCGCGCGGAACGTGCGGACCGGCAGCCGGGACGCCAGCCACATCAGCGGCAGCCCGACGGCCATCCACACGGCCTGCTTCTGGAACAGCGTGTACGCGGACCCGGTCTCCTGCAGCTGCGTGACCGACGACGCCGACAGCACCATCGTCAGGCCGAGCGCCAGCAGCATCACCGAGCAGCCCAGCACCAGGTAGTAGGAGGTGAGCGGGCGGTCGAGCAGCCCGACCGCGGCGGCGACCTGCTCGCGCGGCCCCGCCCGGCGCGTCCGTCCTTCTTCGGCCGGTACGGCGGTCATGAGGCCTGCGGGTCTCCGGCGGCGGCGAGGCGTTCCACCGCGGCGATGAAGGCGTCCCCGCGGGCCGGGTAGTTGGCGAACATGTCGAAGGAGGCCCCGACGGGGGCGAGCAGCACGGTGTCGCCGGGACGGGCGAGCCCGGCTGCTTCGGTGACGACGCGGTCCATGGCCCCAGTGTCGGTGTCGGCGACGTCGACGACCGGGACATCGGCGGCGTGTCGCGCGAGTGCCTCGGCGATCCGGTGCCGGTCGCGGCCCATCAGCACGACGCCGCGCAGCCGGCCGGCGCAGGAGCGCACCAGGTCGTCGACGTCCAGGCCCTTGAGGAGGCCGCCGGCGATCCACACGATCGGCTCGTAGGCGGCCAGGGACGCGGCGGCGGCGTGCGGCTGGGTCGCCTTGGAGTCGTTGACGTAGGCGACGCCGGCGACGTCGGCGACGTGCTGGATGCGGTGCGGGTCGGGCACGAACGAGCGCAGCCCCTCCCGGACGGCCTCGGGCGGCACGCCGAAGGCCCGCGCCAGGCCGGCCGCCGCGAGCGCGTTGGCGACGTTGTGCGGAGCGAACGGGTGGACGTCCCCGAGCGCGGCGAGTTCGGCGGCCTCGCTCGCGGGGTCGGCGGTGAACGCGCGGTCGACCAGCAGTTCCTCGACGACGCCGAGCTCGCCGGGGCGCGGCACCCGCAGCGTGAACCCGGCGCGCCGCTCGACGCCCTCGGCGCGTTCGGCGAGCGCCGTGGACGTGTCGTCGTCGGCGTTGTAGACGGCGACGGTGCCGGGCGCGAAGATCTTCGCCTTGGCGGCGACGTAGGCGTCCATGGTGCCGTGCCAGTCGAGGTGGTCGGGCGCGATGTTCAGGATGGTCGCCGCCGCCGGCGCGACCGTGCTGGACCAGTGCAGCTGGTAGCTCGACAGCTCCACGGCCAGCACGTCGTACGGCTGCTGTGTCTCTTGGGGGGACGGCCCCCCATACCCCCCGCAGACCGCCTCCACGATCGGCGTGCCTACGTTGCCGACGGCGAGGGCCTTGTGGCCGGCGGCGGTCAGCATGCAGGCCAGCATCCGGACGGCGGTCGTCTTGCCGTCGGTCCCGGTGATGGCCAGCCACGGCGCGGCGCCCTCACCGCGCAACCGCCAGGCCAGCTCGACCTCGCCGATGATCTCGACGCCGGCCGCGGCCGCCGCGGCGAGCAGCGGCGCGTCCGGCTTCCACCCCGGCGAGGTGACGACCAGGCCGGTGCCCTCCGGGAGGGTCTCGCCGTCGCCGAGCCGGACCGCGACGCCGCGCTCCTGCAGCTCGGCGGCCTGCGCGCGCTGCTCGTCGCCGTCGCGGGCGTCGACCGCCGTGACGCGGGCGCCGCGCGCGGCGAGCGCGCGCGCGGCGGCCCGGCCGGACACGCCGAGCCCGGCGACGCAGACGGCGAGGCCGTCCCAGGGACTCATCGTCACTTCTTGGGCATCCATTCCAGGTAGAAGATCCCGATGCCGATGCCGACGAACAGCGCCGACATCAGCCAGAACCGCACGACGATGGTGGTCTCCGCCCAGCCGGACAGCTCGAAGTGGTGCTGCAGCGGAGCCATCTTGAACACGCGTTTCTTGGTCATCTTGAAGCCGCCGACCTGGATGATCACCGACAGGGTGATCATCACGATCAGGCCGCACAGGATGGCCAGCAGGAACTGGGTGCGGGTGAGGATCGCGAGGCCGACCAGGACGCCGCCGAGGGCCAGCGAGCCGGTGTCGCCCATGAAGATCTTCGCCGGGGGGGCGTTCCACCACAGGAAGCCGAACACGCCACCGAGCACGGCCGCGGCGACCACCGCGAGGTCGAGGGGGTCGCGCACGTTGTAGCAGTTGGGGACGAGCGAGGCCATGCAGGAGTTGCGCAGCTGCCAGTTGCCGATGATCACGTAGGCGGCCAGCACCATGCCGGCGGGGCCGGCGGCGAGGCCGTCCAGGCCGTCGGTGAGGTTCACGCCGTTGGACATCGCCGCGATCAGCAGCAGCGCCCAGACGACGAACAGGTAGGGGCCGATCGAGGGGCCGAAGTCGCGCAGGAAGGACAGGTGGGGGTCGGCGGGGGTGATGTCGTAGCCGTTGGGGAAGTTCAGCGAGGCGACCGCGAAGACCACCCCGACCAGGATGATGCCGATCATCTTGGCGCCGCTGCGCAGGCCGAGGCTGCGCTGCTTGAACACCTTGATGAAGTCGTCGACGAAGCCGACGAACCCGAGGCCGGTCATCAGGAACAGCACCAGCACGCCGGAGATCGTCGGGGCCTCCCCGGTGACCAGGTGCGCGAGCGCGTAGCCGAAGAGCGACCCGACGATGAAGACGGTGCCGCCCATGGTGGGGGTGCCGCGCTTGGTGAGGTGGGCCTCGGGGCCCTCGTCCCGGATCATCTGGCCGTAGCCGAGCCGGTTGACGATCCGGATCCACACGGGGGTGCCGACCATGACGAACACCAGCGCGAACCCGGCCGCGATGAGGATGTTGGTCATCGACCGGCCCGCCCGTCCGGCGCCGCCAGCAGCGCCTCGGCGACCCGCTCCAGCCCGGCGACCCGGGAGCCCTTCACCAGCACGACGTCCTGCGGCCCGAGCCGCCCACTGAGCGCGGCCACCGCCGCGCCGACGTCATCCACCTGCACGCACTCTCCCGTCCATGACGCCACCTCCGCGGCACCTTCGGCCATCGCCGCCGCGTTCGCGCCGACGACGACGAGGCCGTCCAGCCCGCTGCGCGCGGCATGCCGCCCGATACTGGCATGTTCCGCGGCGGACGAACCTCCCAGTTCGGCCATTTCACCCAACACCGCGTACGCGCGCCGGCCGCGGGCCATGTGCGCGAGCACGTCGATCGCGGCCCGGGTCGAGTCGGGGTTGGCGTTGTAGGCGTCGTTGACCACCGTCACGCCGTCGGCCCGCTCGGTGACCTCCATCCGCCACCGGCTGGCCGGCTCCGCCTCCGACAGCCCCGCAGCGACCTCGTCCACCGGCAGGCCCGCCGCGCGCGCCGCCGCCGCGGCCGCCAGCGCGTTCGCGACCGCGTGCGACCCGTACAGCCGCAGCGCCACCGGCGCCGAGCCCTCCGGCGTCACCAGCGTGAACCGGGCCCGGCCCTGCTCGTCGAGCGTCTCGTCCACCGCGCGGACGGCCGCGCCGTCCGACCGGCCGAACGTCACGACCTCGCCGGCCGTGCGCGACGCCATGGCGCTGACCAGAGGGTCGTCGGCGTTGAGCACGGCGGTGCCGCCGGGGAGCAGCGCCTCCACCATCTCCCCCTTGGCCTTCGCGATCGCCTCGCGGCTGCCGAACTCGCCCATGTGCGCGGTGCCGACGTTCAGCACCACGCCGACGTCGGGACGCGCGATCCCGGTCAGGTAGGCGATGTGCCCGACGCCGCGGGCGCCCATCTCCAGCACCAGGTGCCGGGTGGCCGCGTCCGCGCGCAGCACCGTCAGCGGCAGCCCGATCTCGTTGTTGAACGAGCCCGGCGGCCACACCGTCGGCCCCGCCCGCCCGACGAGCTGCGCGATCAGGTCCTTGGTGGAGGTCTTGCCCGCCGACCCGGTGACCGCGACGACGGTGGTGTCCGGCAGCCGCTCCAGCACGCCGCGGGCGAGCCGGCCGAGCGCCTCCTGGACGTCGCCGACCAGCACCGCCGGGCCGCCCACCGGGCGCTGCGCCAGCACCGCCGCGGCCCCGGCCGCGAGCGCGGCGGCGGCGAACTCGTGCCCGTCCGCGCGCTCGCCCCGGAACGCCGCGAACAGCGACCCGGGCTCCACCGCGCGGGAGTCGATCACCACGGGACCGCCCGCCACGGCGTCCGGGGGCGCCCCGTCGAGGGTGCCCCCCGTGATCTCCGCGATCGTCGACAGCGGAAGTGGGATCACGCCTGCGTCCCGTCCCCTCTACTTCTCTTCCCGAGGCGCGGCACGCCGCAGCGCCTCCCGGACGACCTCGCGGTCGTCGAACGGCTGCACCTCGCCGGCCGCGTACTGGCCCTGCTCGTGCCCCTTGCCCGCGACGACGAGGACGTCGCCGCGGCGGGCCCGGCCGACGGCCAGCTCGATCGCGGCCGCGCGGTCGGGTTCCACGACGATGTGCGCCCGGTGCCGCTGCGGCACCTTGAGCCCGCCCTCGACCATAGCGGCGAGGATGCCGAGCGGATCTTCGGACCTCGGGTTGTCGTTGGTGAAATACGCCATGTCGGCCAGCCGCGCCGCCGCCTCTCCCATCAGCGGGCGCTTGCCGCGGTCGCGGTCGCCGCCGCAGCCGAGGACCACCGCGAGGGTGCCCTCGGTGACCGGGCGCAGCGCGGTCAGCACCGCCTCGACCGCGCCGGGCTTGTGCGAGTAGTCGACGAGCGCGACGAAGTCCTGCCCCTCGTCAACGCGCTCCAGCCGCCCGGGCACGCCCTCCAGCGACGCGACGCCGCGCACCGCCGACGGCAGCCCGATCCCCGCCTCGACCAGCGCGACGATCGCGGCGAGCGCGTTGGCGACGTTGAACGGCCCGGCGAGCCGCACCGAGGCGTCGGCCTCGACGCCGCCGGGCCCGACGACGCGGAACACGCTGCCGTCCGCGCCGACCCGCACGTCCTCGGCCCGCCAGTCCGCCGCCGGGTCGCCCGACGCGGAGAACGTCGTGACCGGGATCGCGGAGATCTCCATCAGCTCGCGGCCGTAGTGGTCGTCGAAGTTGACCACCCCGACCCGCGCGTACTCGGGCGTGAACAGCCGCGCCTTCGCCAGGAAGTAGTCCTGCATGGTCGGGTGGTAGTCCAGGTGGTCCTGCGACAGGTTGGTGAAGACGGCCACCTCGTAGCGGGCGCCGCCGACCCGGCCCTGCACCAGCGCGTGGCTGGACACCTCCATCGCCGCCGCGCCGACGCCGCGCTCGCGCATCATCGCCAGCAGCGCGTGCAGGTCCGTCGCCTCCGGCGTGGTCAGCGCGCTCGGCACCCGCTCGTCGGCGACCCGGATCTCCACGCCGCCGACCAGGCCGGTCGTGAGGCCCGCGCCGCGCAGCCCCGCCTCGACCAGGAACGCCGTGGTGCTCTTGCCGCTGGTGCCGGTGATGCCGATCAGCGTGAGGTCGCGGCCCGGCTCCCCGTACACGTAGGCGGCGGCGTCGCCGAGCCGCGCGCGCACGTCCGCGACCACCAGCACCGGCAGGCCCGTCGCGGCGGCGCGGCTTCGGCCGGCGGGGTCGGTGAGGATCGCGGCGGCGCCGGACGCGGCGGCCTGCGCGGCGAACTCGGCGCCGTGCGTGCGGGTGCCGGGCAGCGCCGCGTACACGTCGCCGGGCCGGACCGCGCGCGAGTCGTGCGTGATCCCGGTGACCTCCGTGCCGCTCAGGCAGCCCGTGCCGCCCGTGCCGCCCCGGCCGTTCGCGCCGCCCCGGCCGCCCGTGTCGCCCCGGTCGGCCCCTTCGATCCCGAGAGTCGCCGCGAGCCCGTCCAGCGGACGGGCCTGCACAGTGGTCGGACGCATGGCGGTTCTTTCGGTGACGATGGAACGGGAAGGCTGGAAAACGGATGGTGGACTCACGGCGAGTGAGGGTACTCGCTGCGGTCAGTCTCGGGCGTAGATCTTGATGATCGGCGGTTTGCTCCCCGTCGGCGGGATCTTCTCGGACTGCAGCGCGAAGCTCATCACGTCCCGGAACACGGGCGCGGCGACGTCGCCACCATAGTGGCTGCCCCGCTTCGGATCCTGCAGGACGACCTGGACGACGAGCCGCGGGTCGTCGGCGGGCGCGAACCCCGCGAACGACGCCGTGTAGCCCTTGTAGCAGTCGCAGCCCGCGTCGAAGCGCTGCGCGGTGCCGGTCTTGCCCGCCACCCGGTAGCCCTTGATCTGCGCCTTCGGCGCGGTGCCCTCGGAGGTCGTGACGCCCTCCAGCATGTCGCTGATCTGCCGTGCGGTGCCCTGGCCGACGACCTGCCGGCGCTGCGGCGCGGGCGCCGGGGCGAACTTCCCGTTCGGGTCGACCGTCCCCGCGACGAGGTTCGGGGCGACGCGGACGCCGCCGTTGGCGATCGTCGCGTAGACGCTCGCCATCTGCACCGCGTTGACCGACACCGTCTGCCCGAACGCGATCGGGTACCGGTCGGTGCCCGACCACTTCGACGGCGGCTTGAGCAGGCCCGGCGTCTCCCCGGGCAGCGGCAGGCCGGTCGGCTGCCCGAACCCGAAGTCGCGCAGCGTCTGGTAGAGCTGCTGCTCGGAGATGTGCTGGCTGGCCAGGATGGTGCCGACGTTGCTGGACTTGGCGAGCACCCCGGCGAACGTGAGGTGCTCGACGCCGTGCCGCTCGGCGTCGTGGAAGACGCGGTCGTACTTGCGGAACTCGTACGGGACCTCGAAGGGCGTGTCCTTGGTGACCCCGCCGTGCTCCATCACGGCCGCGGCGGTGACGACCTTGCCCGTGCTGCCCGGCTCGTAGGCCTCCTGCACCAGCGGGCTGCCCCACAGGTCGCGGTCGCCCTGCGTCACGTGGTTGGGGTCGTAGCCGGGCGCCGACGCCATCGCCAGCAGCGCGCCGGTGCGCGGGTCCATGACGATGACGGTGCCGCTGCGCGCGCCGCTCGCCTTGACCTGCTTCTCGATCTCCTGCTGCGCCTTGTACTGCAGGTCCTCCTGGAGGGTGAGGCGGATGCCGCGGCCGGGGACGGGCGGCTTCTTCTGGTCCTCGCCCATGGGGATGTGCTGGCCCTCGAGGCTGATCTCCACGCGCTGCCACCCGTCGCGCCCGGACAGCACGGCGTTCTGCGTGCTCTCCAGGCCGGCGGCGCCCTTACCCGCACCGTTCACGAAACCTATGACGCTCGCGCCCAGCGAACCGTTGGGATACTCCCGGCGATATTCCGGCAAAGTCCCGATGCCCTGGAAGTTCCACGACATGATGAGGCGGGCCTGGTCGGGGGTGACGCCGTGCGCCAGGTTGACGAACTGGGTCCCCTTCCGGCTGATCGCCTTCATCACCGCGTCCTTGCTCAGCCCGAGCGTCGGGGCGAGCGCGTCGACGATCGCCTGCCGCTTGTCCGGCTTGATGACGTACGGGTCGGCGGTGATCGCGCGGGCCTCCACCGTCATGGCGAGGGGGCGGCCCTGCGCGTCGGTGATCGCGCCGCGCAGCGCGGGCAGCTTCAGGTCCCTGACCCGCTGCGCCATCGCCTGGTCGCTGTACTTGCCCGACTCGATCGTCTGGAGCTGGACGAGGCGGCCCGCGAACAGCGACAGCACGAACGCCACGACCAGCAGCCCGGCGTTCAGCCGCTTCATCGGGTCGCGGCGGTGGAAGGGGACGCGCGGGCGGCGCGGCGGGCGGGGCGGGCGGCGCCCGGAGCCGCCGCCGGGGCGGGGCCCGCGCGGGCCGTCGCGGCGCGTCCCGCCCGTCCGGGCCGGGCCGCCCGGCCGCGCGGTGGCCGCGGTCGTGCGGAACGCGGCCGTCCGGCTCTTCGCGGACGCCGCGTTCTTGGTGGTCGCCTTCTTGGGGGTCGCCTTCTTGGCGGAGGCCGCCTTGGTGGACGCCGGCTTGGCGGGCGTGCCCTTGGCGGGCGGCTTCTTCTCCGCGTCCTTCTTACCGGTGCCCTTGCGCGGCTGCGGGACCGTGCCGCCGCGGGCGGGCCGGCGGGCGGCGGGGCCGCCCTTCTTACCGGGCCGGCCCGCCGCGTCCGCCCGTCCCCCGGGCGGCCGCGGCGGGTTGCCGGTCTGACGCCCGGACGCGCGCGCCGCGCCCGGGCCGCTCTTGTCGTCGCGCCCCGCCGAGCCGCCGGAGCCGCGTTTCCGGCCGGGCGGCGGACCTGCGGTCCCGCGTCCCGGTCCCTTCGTCACCGCGTCCCCCGCCCCTCGGCACCGGTGGTGCGGCGGGCGCCGTCACCGTCCCGGCGGCTGCCCCGTGTCACGGCCGGCCGCTCCCGTTCCCGGCGCCGCCGTGCGCGGCCCCCGTTCCGCGTGCGGGCGGGGTGCCGTGCGCGGAGCCGCCGCCCGAGGCGGTCCCGCCGGTCCCGCCCGTGGTGCCGGTGGGCAGCGGGACGCCGTCGCCGGGCACCACGGTGCCGGGGACGCCCACGACGGCCGCCGCGCCGGCGGAGGCGGCGGCGGCCTGCGGGACGGGCCGCAGCCCGCCCGCGCTGGTCTTGCCGGTGCCCGGGAAGTAGAAGCGCGGGTACTTGTTCTCCCGCATGCCCTGCGCCTCGGCCTTCTTCGCGAGGTTCTGCGGGGAGTCCTCCTGCTCGTTCAGCGCCTGCAGCTCCTGGGCGCGCTGGTCGAGCTCCTTGTTCTCCTGCTCGAGCTTGCTCAGCGTGAAGGCGTCCTTCGCCAGGACGGTGTTGAGCAGCAGCAGGCTCACCAGGGCGCCGCCGAGCAGCGCGATGATGAGCAGCACGAACGGGGCGCGCGGCGGCGACGCGGCGACGCGGCGGGCCGGGCGGGGCTCGCGCCGCGCCCTGGTCTCCGCGGCCTGCGCGCCCTTGGCCCGCGTCTTCGTCGCCGGCGCGCTCTTGTTGGGCACGCTCTTGTTGGGCACGCTCTTGTTGGGCACGCTCTTGTTGGGCACGCTCTTGTTGGGCGCGGCCTTCTTCGGCTCGGGCGAGGCGCTCCGGCGCGGCCGGGCCTTGGACGGGGCGGACTGCGCGCCCTGCGCGCCCTTCGCCGGGCTCTTCTTGGCCGGGCTCTTGGGCGTGGTGCCGCGCGGCGGCGCGACCCGTCCCGTGGTGGCGGCGCCGTCGGACGGGCGGTCCGGGTCGGGCCGCTTCTTGCGGGGCGCGCCCTTCTTCGGCGCGTTCCTGGCGGGCGCGGTGGCCGGCGGGCGTCGGCTCGTCGTCGTCATGTCGCCTCCCGGACCCGCTCGGCGGCGCGCATCCGCACCGACCCGGCCCGTGGGTTGGTCGTGGTCTCCTCGTCGGACGGCAGCTCGGCCCCGCGGGTGAGGAGCCGGAACCTCGGCTCGTGCTCGGGCAGCGGGACGGGCAGGTCCGGCGGGGTGGTGTCGGCCGCCTGGGCGGCGAGGACCCGCTTGGTGATGCGGTCCTCCAGCGAGTGGTAGCTGAGGACCGCGACCCGGCCGCCGACCGGGAGCGCGTCCAGGGCGGCGGGCAGCGCCCGCCGCCAGATGTCCAGCTCGCCGTTCACCTCGATGCGCAGCGCCTGGAACGTCCGTTTGGCCGGGTTGCCGCCGGTGCGGCGCGTCGCGGCCGGGATGGAGGTGCGGACCAGGTCGGCGAGCCGCCTGGTGGAGTCGAGCGGGGCGCGCTCGCGCTCGCGGACGATCGCCGCGGCGATGCGCTGGGCGAACCGCTCCTCGCCGTACTCGCGCAGGATGCGGGCGAGCTCGGCGGGCGGGTAGCCGTTGACGACCTCCGCCGCGGTGAGGCCCTGGGTGCGGTCCATCCGCATGTCGAGGGGGGCGTCGTAGGAGTAGGCGAAGCCGCGGTCGGCCTCGTCGAGCTGCGGGGAGGAGACGCCGAGGTCGAACAGCACGGCGTCCACGGCCGGGACGCCGAGCCGTGCGAGGACGCCGGGGATCTCGTCGTAGACGGCGTGCTCGAGCGTGACGCGGTCGCCGAAGGGGGCCAGCCGCCGCGCGGAGCGCTCCAGCGCGGTGGTGTCGCGGTCGAGCCCGATGAGCCGCAGGTCCGGGTGGGCCGCCAGCATGGCCTCGGCGTGGCCGCCCATGCCGAGCGTGGCGTCGAGGTAGCGGGGTGCGCGTCCGGCGTCGCGGGCGGCGGCCACGGCCGGGGCGAGGAGCTCCAGAACGCGACCGAGCATGACCGGTACGTGACCGGCCCCGGCCGCGTGGTCTCCCACGTCCATGGTTCACCCCCCTGGTACTGCCACTTCGCTCGCGGACTGCGTGGCATCGCCGGTCCGGACCTTGCCCGCCCCCGGCGGCGGCCTCGCCCGGCCAGGTCCCCATCCGCTGCCCTAAGGGAAGATCACCGCGTTACCGCGGGGGGTCGCCGTCTGGCACCGGGGAAGCTGCGCCAGCTGGCTCGGAGAGCGGCTGGAGACCTGGCCGAACGTGGGCCAGTGCCGGTCAACGGACCGACGGGTCGTCTAGAGGATCCCTGGCAACACCTCCTCCGAGACGTCGGAGAACGCCTGCTCCTCCTGCTCGAGGTAGGACTCCCAGGCCTGGGTGTCCCAGATCTCCAGGCGTGTGTTGGCGCCGATGACCGTGCAGTCGCGGGTGAGCCCCGCGTACTTGCGCAGCGGCGGCGGGATCGTGACGCGGCCCTGCTTGTCGGGGACCTCGTCGGAGGCGCTGGCGAAGAAGACCCGGCTGTAGGCGCGGACCGTCCTCTCGGTGACCGGCGCGGCACGCAGAGCCTCGGTGATGCGCTGGAACTCCGCCATGGGGAAGACGTACAGGCAGCGTTCCTGGCCCTTCGTGATCACCAATCCCCCCGACAGCTCCTCGCGGTACTTCGCCGGCAGGAACAGTCGTCCCTTGTCGTCGAGGCGCGGTGAATGGGTGCCGAGGAACACCGGCCCCACCTCCCGCGCCGCATTGAGGCGCTACTGCTCCCCACGGCGCCCCACTCTACTCCACTCTTCCCCACCGTCAACAAGGAAAACGCCTCTCACGCACGAAGATCGTCGAGAAACCCGCAGGTCAGACGGGGTGGTGTGGAGTGGGGGGCGCGGGACCCCCTCCGCGTGCCGCTCCCCTGCGCGACACCGCCGGGACGGCCCGCGGCGCCCCGTGCGGCGGGACTTCGAGGGGGCGCGCGGGAGGGCCGGAAGCGGCCGGTGGGGCGGAGTGGAGGGACCGGCCGGGCCGTGGCGGTGATCTCCGTGGAGCACAATGGGCTCGCGTTCCCCATGAACATCGCGGCGGGCCCGCCGACGACGTACTGTCGGTTGGGCGGGCGCGCAGGGCGCCGCACCGGTCGCGACGAGACGGGCCCCCGGTCCCGGGGGGCGGGCTCCGTCAGGGGCCTTCGAGCACACCGCGGCCGGACGGCTGAGGAGGGTTTGGTGGCAGTAGGCACGCACGGCGAGTCGTTCATGGAGACCGACCCCCCGGCATCGCGTGGCACCCGGCCCGGCAGCGCGGGCGGCGGCGGGGCGGAGGGCGCGGCGGGACGCGAGGGGCCCGGCCGCGGCCTGGCCGGCCTCGTGCAGGTCGCCGACCGGATCCGCGGCGCCGTCGAGTCGGTCATCGAGGGCAAGCCGAAGGCGGTGCGGCTCGCGCTGACCGTGCTGCTCGCCGAGGGGCACCTGCTGATCGAGGACGTCCCCGGCGTCGGCAAGACGATGCTGGCCAAGGCCCTCGCGCGCTCGGTCGACTGCTCGGTGCGGCGGGTGCAGTTCACGCCGGACCTGCTGCCCAGCGACATCACCGGGGTCAGCGCCTACAACCAGGAGCTGCGCGAGTTCGAGTTCAAGCCGGGGCCGGTGTTCGCCAACATCGTGGTCGGCGACGAGATCAACCGGGCGTCGCCGAAGACGCAGTCGGCGCTGCTGGAGTGCATGGAGGAGCGCCAGGTCACGGTGGACGGCACCACCTACGCGCTGGAGCCCCCGTTCATGGTGATCTCCACGCAGAACCCGGTCGAGATGGAGGGCACCTACCCGCTGCCGGAGGCGCAGCGGGACCGGTTCACCGCGCGGATCTCGATGGGGTACCCCGACCCGGCGTCGGAGCTGGAGATGCTCGACGCGCACGGCGGGTCGTCGCCGCTGGACCGGCTCACCCCGGTCGCGCACGCCTCCGACGTCCGCGAGCTGATCGAGGTGGTGCGCCGCCAGCACGTCGCGGCGTCGGTGCGGCAGTACGCGATCGACCTGGTCACCGCGACCCGCAAGCACCCGGAGCTGCGGCTCGGCGCGTCCCCGCGCGCCACCCTGCATCTGGTGCGGGCGGCGCGGGCGTACGCGGCGCTGGACGACCGCGACTACGTGCTGCCGGACGACGTCCAGGAGCTGGCCGTCCCCGTCCTCGCGCACCGGCTGCTGCCGACCGCGGAGGCGCAGGTCGAGCGGCGCCGCCCCGAGCAGGTGGTCGCCGACCTGGTGCGCCGGCTGCCGGTGCCCTCCCCCGGGAGGTGACCGGTTGAGGAGGGCGCTGGCCGGGCTGACCACGCGCGGGCGGTCCTTCGTGGCGGCCGGCGCGACGGCCATCGTGTGCGCGTTCGTGCTCGGCGAGCGCGACCTGCTGCGCGCCGGGGTGCTGGTGCTGGTGCTGCCGCTGCTGTCGACGCTGGCGGTGTCGCGGACCCGGTACCGCCTCGCGTGCGCGCGGCGGCTGGAGCCGGCGCGGCTGCCGGTCGGCCACGAGACGCGCGTCGACCTGCGGCTGGAGAACGTGTCGCGGATGCCGAGCGGGCTGCTGCTGGTGGAGGACCGGGTGCCCTACGCGCTCGGCGGGCGGGCGCGGTTCGTGCTGGACCGGATCGAGTCGCAGGGCTCGCGCGAGCTCGGCTACCGGATCCGGTCGGACGTGCGCGGCCGGTTCCGGGTGGGGCCGCTGACGGTCCGGCTGGCCGACCCGTTCGGGATGGTGGAGCTGGTCCGCTCGTTCAGCATGTCCGACACCCTCACCGTCACGCCGGCGATCGTGCCGCTGCCGGGGACCCGGCTGAGCGGCGCGTGGGGAGGCGGCGGCGAGAGCCTGGCGCGGGCGGTGTCGGCGGCGGGCGAGGACGACGTGGCGCCGCGCGAGTACCGGCACGGCGACGACCTGCGGCGGGTGCACTGGCGGTCGACGGCGCGGCACGGCGAGCTGATGGTGCGGCGCGAGGAGCAGCACTTCCAGAGCAGCGGGACGCTGTTCCTGGACACCCGGCGCGGCGCGCACTGGGGCGACGGGCCGGGCGGCTCGTTCGAGCAGGCGGTGTCGGTCGCCGCGTCCGTCGGGGTGCATCTCGGGCGGACGGGGATGAACCTGCGGTTCGTCACCGACGAGGGCGAGGCGCTGTCGGCGGCGGCGTCGTTCGACGGGGCGTTCGAGGGGCTGCTGCTGGAGGCGCTGGCCGTCGCGCACCGGTCCAGGGCCGCGTCGCTGACGCCCGGCCTGGCGGCGCTGGGCGGCGCGCCCGGGCAGGGCCGGGAGGGCGAGGGGCTGGTCGCGGCGGTGTTCGGGGCGCTGACCGCCGAGGAGGCGCACCGGGTCGCGGCGGCGCGGCGCGGCGCGGGCACCCGGCTGGCGGTGCTGATCGACGCGGGCGGCCGGACGGCCGCGCCGGAGGCGGGCCATCGGATGCGGGGCGTGCGGCCGCGGGTCCACGGTGCGCGCGGCGCGGACACGCGCGCCCCCGCGCCGCGTCCCGGCGACGACGACGCGCCGCTGGAGCCGCAGACCATCGCGGCGCTGCTGCGCGCGGGCGGGTGGAAGGTGCTGGTCGTCCGGTCTGCGGCGGAGCTGGCCGGGGCGTGGGCGGGCGCCGAGCAGGCAGGCTCGGCCCCGCGGCCCGCCGCCGCGCCCGGAGAGACAGAGGACGCGCAAGAGACCGGGGAGCCCGGCGGGACGTCCGCGACCGCGGGCGCGGGGACCGACGAGGCGGCGGACGTCGCCGGAGGCGCCGCATGAGGATCCGGATGACGGTCGTGGCCGGGGCGGCGACGCTGGCCTGCTCCGTCGGCCTGTACCCGCTGTTCGCCAGCGGCAAGTGGTTCTGGACGGGCGTCGCCGCGGTGCTCGCGGTGATGTGCGGCGCGCTGGTGTCGCGGCGGCTGCGGCTGCCGGCGGTGCTGGACCCGCTGTGCGGGCTGGCGATGCTGCTGCTGTACCTGACGGTGGCGTACTCGCGGGGCGAGGCGTGGCTGGGGTTCGTGCCGTCGCCCGGCTCGCTGTCGCACCTCGCCGACCTCGCCGGGGACGGCTGGCACGCCGCGAACCGGTACGCGGCGCCGGTGCCGCTGGTGTCCGGGATCGGGCTGCTGGTCGCCGCCGGCGTCGGCGTGGTCGCCGCCCTCGTCGACCTGCTGGCGGTGCGGCTGCGCCGGGCGGCGCCGGCCGGGCTGCCGCTGCTGGCGATGTACAGCGTGCCCGCCGCGGTCCGCCAGGACGGCGTCGGGTGGCTGGCTTTCGGGATCGGCGCGCTCGGCTTCCTCGGGCTGCTGATGGCCGACGCGCGCGAGCAGGTCGGCGGCTGGGGCCGGGCGGTCACCGTCCACCGGCGCGGCGGGGAGCTGCCGCTCGCGGGCGCGGAGCCGCCGAGCGGCCAGCGCGTCGAGCCCGACGGCGGGCGGCGCGCGGCGAGCGGCCGGCGGATCGCGGCCGGCTCGGTCGCGATCGCGGTGCTGCTGCCGATGGCGATCCCCGGCGTGCACCCGCGCGGCGTGTTCGGCCTCGGCGGCGGCGGGGGCGCGGGCCAGGGCACCCAGACGGTCACCACGCCGGACCCGCTCGTCAGCCTGAAACGGGAGCTGACCCGGCTGGACGACTCGATCGTCCTCACCTACCGCACCGACGACCCGGACGGCCCCGACTACCTGCGGCTGTACGCGCTCGACCGGTTCGACGGCGACCGGTGGACCTACAGCAGGCTGAGCAGCAGCGCCGCCGACCGGCTGTCGGGCCGGACGCTGCCGCCGCCGCCCGGGCTGAGCATCGCCCCGGTGCACGAGGTCACCACCCGGGTGACGGTGAGCGGCGGCGTCCGGGACATGACCTTCCTGCCGGTGCCGTACGCGCCGTCGCAGGTGTCCATCAAGGGCGACTGGCGGGTGCACCGGCAGTCGCTGATGATCTACTCGCTGAACGACTCGGCGGGCGGCCGGTCCTACACCGTCCGGAGCCTGCGCGCCGACCCGACCGCGGCGGACCTGTCGGCCGCGGTGGGGTACCCGGCGGACGTCGTCGCGCACTACACCGCCGTCCCGAAGAACATCCCGCCGCAGGTCAGGACGCTCGCGCAGAACGTGACGGCGGGCGCGTCGAGCGCCCGCGCGCAGGCGGTGAAGCTGCAGCGCTGGTTCACCCTCACCGGCGGGTTCACCTACGACCTGTCGACGCCGGCGCCGCAGCACGGCAACGACCTCGTCGACTTCCTGCTGCGCAGCAAGCGCGGGTACTGCGAGCAGTTCGCCGCGTCGATGGCGCTGATGGCGCGGATCCTCGGGATCCCGTCGCGGGTCGCGATGGGGTACACGGCCGGCACGCAGACGCAGCCGGGCACGTGGGTGGTGCGGTCGCGGGACGCGCACGCCTGGCCCGAGCTGTACTTCGAGGGGTCGGGCTGGGTGCGGTTCGAGCCGACGCCGGCGGGCGCGGCGGGGCAGGGCACGGCGGTGACGCCGGGCTACAGCCAGCCGTCGGGCACCGGCGGCGGGCGGCCGGGCGACGACGCGCTGCCGAGCCCTTCGGCGACGTCGGGGCCGGACCGGGCGTCGGCCTCGCCGCAGGCCGCGCCGCACCGCAACGACACCGGCCCGCAGGGCGGCCTCACCGAGCAGGACGCCGGGAACGGCGGGATGGCGGCCGCGCCGTGGATCGCGGGCGGGGTGCTGGTGCTGCTGCTCCTCGCGGTCCCGATGGCGCTGCGTGCGCTCACCCGGCGGCGCCGCTGGGCCGCGCTGGCGGCCAAGCCGCGCGACCGCGGCGGGGACCCCGGCCAGGACGGGCGCGGCGGCGCGCCGGGCGGCGGTTCCGACGACGACGGCGCCGCGCACGCGGCATGGCGGGAGATGCACGCCGACGCCCTCGACCACGGTCTGGAGTGGCGGCCGAGCGACTCGCCGCGCGCGGCGGCGCGGCGGCTCGGCGAGCTGCTGGAGCTGGACGCGGTGCCCGCGGAGGCGCTCGGGCGCATCGCCCGGGCGGAGGAGCTGGCCCGCTACGCGCGGGCCCGGGCGGCGGAGCCGCCGGAGCGGCTGCGCGCCGACGTGCGGACCGTCCGCGCGGCGTTCGCGTCGTCGGTGGGGCGCGGGGCGCGCTGGCGGGCGCGGGTCTTCCCGCCGTCGGCGATGGCGCAGGCGCGGTCCGCGCTGCGCGACACCGGTTCGCGCGCCGCGGACCTGGCCGACCGGCTCAACGACCTGCCGAACCGCATGCGGCGCCGGTAGGGCCCGCAAGGCCCGCGGCGCCGCTCGGCGGAGCGGTCAGGAGATCCGGCCGGGTCACTCGCCTTCGGTGCGGCGGCGCCAGCGCTCCTCCATGCGTTCCATGAAGCCGGCCTTGGCGGGACGGGCCTGGCGGCCCCGCCGCACGGGCTCGTTCCCGATGCCGGTCATCCGCTTCCAGCTCGTGAGCGCCCACACGCAGCAGACGACCATGAGCAGGAAGCCGGCCACGCTGACCGCGATGGTCGCGGTCCCGGCGTTGATGACGAGCCCGGCCATCAGCGCGCAGACACCGACGACGAACCCGAGCGCGGCCTTGATGATGCGGCGCTTGTAGTGCACCTGGGGGTTGGTCGACCGGACGGCGTGCGCGAACTTCGGATCCTCGGCGTACAGCGCCTGCTCGATCTGCTCGAGCATGCGCTGTTCGTGCTCAGACAGCGGCACGGCGCCTCCCAACGACAGCCCCGCGGCGGGGTATCCGATGCGGGACGGGAACGTCAACGGTGATATGCCCAGAATACGAGCACTCACCGGCGTACGAAAGCGAACGGCGGGTCCAGGGCCCCATACCGGTCAGCTCACCGCCTTCTCTCATCGTCTCCCGTCCCTGCCGTCGCGTGCGTCACCATCGTGCGCGCGCTCGACCAGGGCGGCGGGGCGGACGGCACCGCGGCCGAACCGGTTCGCCACCTGGTCCATCGCGCGCTCGGCCTCGCGCCAGCCGCGTTCCGGCTCGTCGAAGGCGAGCTGACGGGGGGCCTCGCCGGCGGGGCACAGGTTCTCCACCCGCACCCCGACCAGACGGAGTCGTACCCGTTCCAGCCCGGCCCCCTCATAGAGCTCGCACGCTGTGACATAGATCACACGAGCAAGGTCGGTGGGCTCGCGCAGGGTACGCGCCCGCGTGATCGTCTTGAAGTTCGCCATCCGGAGTTTGACGCTCACCGTGCGTCCCGCGTTCCCGGACCCGCGCAGCCGCGCGCCGACCTTCTCCGCCAGCCGCAGCAGCTCCCGGCGGATCACCTCCGGGTCGTCGACGTCGGTGTCGAACGTCTCCTCCGCGCCGATGCTCTTGTCCGGGGTGTGCGGGACGACCTCGCGCGGGTCGCGGCCCCACGACAGCTCGTGCAGATGCGCGCCCATCGCGTTGCCCAGCTCGCGCTGGAGCGTCGTCACGGGGATCCGCGCGAGCTGCCCGACCGTGCGCAGGCCGAGCCGGGTCAGCGCCTGCTCCGTCCGCTCCCCCACGCCCCACAGGGACGCGACGGGCAGCGGGTGCAGGAAGTCCTCGACGCCGTCGGCGGGGACGACGAGCAGGCCGTCCGGCTTGCAGCGGGTGGAGGCGAGCTTGGCGACGAACTTGGTGCTCGCGACGCCGACCGAGCAGGTGATGCCCTGCTGCGCGCGGACCTGCTCGCGGATCATCCGGGCGATCTCGGCGGGGCGGCCGAGCCGCCGGCCCGCGCCCGCCACGTCCAGGAACGCCTCGTCCAGCGACAGGCCCTCCACCAGCGGGGTGATCGACCGGAAGATCTCGAAGACCGCCGCCGACACCCGGCCGTACTTGCCGTGGCTGACCGGCAGCACCACCGCCTGCGGGCACAGCCGCCGCGCCCGCGACATCGGCATCGCCGAGTGCACGCCGAACCTCCGGGCCTCGTAGGACGCGGCGGACACCACCCCGCGCGGCCCCGCGCCGCCCACCACCACCGGGCGGCCGCGCAGCTCCGGCCGCTCCAGCAGCTCGACGCTGACGAAGAACGCGTCCATGTCGACGTGCAGGATCGCACAGCCGGTGTCGTCGGCGGGCGGGCCCGGCTGCGGCCCGGGCCGGTGCAGCTGCTGCTTGCGGCTCACGCGGCCCCCTCGCCTAGCGGCTCGGAGGCTGCCTCGCCCAGCGGCTCGGCCATGCGTGAGCTCCGCTGCTGTGTTCGCTGGTTCGCTCCGCTCACTGGGCGCCTTATTCGGCCGGCTTGTCGGCCACCAGATGCAGCTGCGTCGCCAGGTCCCGCAGCACCGGGTGCACCGCCGCGACGGACTCCAGCTCGATCAGCGCCTCCGCGGAGCCGGCGTCGCCGTCCAGCAGACCGCTCGGCACCAGGTCCGCGAAGATCCGCACCCCGTGCAGCTCGGCGACCCGCAGGCCCGCGCCGGCCACGAGCGCCGACAGCGACTCCCGGGTGAACCGGCGGGGCATCCGGTCGCCCTCGCCCCACCGCCCGGACGCGTCCGTCAGCACCCGCCGCGCGTCGTCGAAATGGCCGGACACGGCGCGGTGCAGCGCGGCGGCGACCTGCCCGGCCACCAGCACGCTCACCGACCCGCCCGGGCGGACGGCGGCGGTCAGCGCGGCCATCGCCGCGGCCGGGTCGTCGACGTACTCCAGCACGCTGTGGCACAGCACCAGGTCGGCGGCGTCCGCGCCCAGCAGGTCGGGCAGGTCGACCGCGTCGCCCTGCACGGCCCGGACCCGCACCCCCGACTCGGCGGCGCGGCGCTCCAGCGCGGCCAGCGCGTCGGGGTTGGCGTCCACGACCGTGACCCGGTGGCCGAGCTCGGCGAGCGGCACCGCGAACCCGCCGGTGCCGCCGCCCACGTCCACGACGTCGCTCCGGCCGGCCTCGGGGGCGATGCGGTCCAGGACCGTGCGCAGCGCCTCCCACAGGACCGCGCTGCGCACGCGGCTGCTGCCGCGCACCCGCTTCTGCTGCCGGCCGGCCACGGCCGCTCCGCTAACGTCGTTCATCCCCGCCCACCCTAGCCGTCTCCGCCCTTCCGGCTACAGCGACAGGGACGGTTTGAGCTGCTGCAGCCGCGCCAGCAGCCCGTTGACGAACCGGGGCGACTCGTCGGTGGACAGCTCGGTCGCGAGCGCGACCGCCTCGCTGACCGCCACGCCGTCCGGGACGTCCTCCACCCACAGCAGCTCGTAGGCGCCCATCCGCAGGATGTTGCGGTCGACGACCGGCATCCGCTCCAGCGTCCAGCCGGTCGCGTAGGTGGCGATCAGCTCGTCGATCCGCTCCCGGTGCTCCTGGACGCCCTCGATCAGCCGCACCGCGTGCGGGTACTCCGACAGCTCGTCCTGGTTGGGGCGGCCGCGCGCCGCCAGCACCGCCGTCGGCTGCTCCTCGCGCAGCTCCGCCGCGAAGAGGATGTCGAGGGCGAGCTTCCTGGCCTTCGTCCGTGCGGCCATCTCAGCCGCGGCCGAGGTACTCGCCGGAGCGGGTGTCGACCTTGACCTTCTCGCCGGTGGTGATGAACAGCGGCACCTGGATCTGCGCGCCGGTCTCCAGCGTGGCGGGCTTGCTGCCGCCGGTGGAGCGGTCGCCCTGCAGGCCCGGCTCGGTCTCGGTGATCTCCAGCACGACGGCGGCGGGCAGCTCGACGTAGAGCGGGTTCTCGTTGTTGAACGCGATCACGGCGTTCTGCTCGGGCAGCAGGTAGTTCGCGGCGTCGCCGACGGTGGCCGCGGGAATGTGCGGCTGGTCGTAGGTCTCGGTGTCCATGAAGACGAAGTCCTCGCCCTCGCGGTAGAGGTACTGCATCTCGCGCTTGTCCACGCTCGCCACGTCGACCTTGGTGCCGGCGTTGAAGGTCTTGTCGACGACCTTGCCCGACAGCACGTTCTTCAGCTTGGTGCGGACGAACGCGCCGCCCTTGCCGGGCTTGACGTGCTGGAACTCGGTGACGGTCCACAGCTGGCCGTCGAGGTTCAGCGTCA
Source organism: Actinomadura violacea (assembly GCF_017573465.1). Classification (GTDB taxonomy): domain Bacteria; phylum Actinomycetota; class Actinomycetes; order Streptosporangiales; family Streptosporangiaceae; genus Spirillospora; species Spirillospora violacea. Next base: position 223,437 of record NZ_JAGEPF010000019.1, on the reverse strand, counting down.
TGCCGTTCTTGAGGTCGTTCGTCGTCGCCACTGCGTTGTTCTCCCGGTAGCGGGCCCGCTCGCCGACCGCAGGTCAGAGGACGAGCAGGTCCTTCGTCGTTGTGGTGAGGAGCTCCGGGCCGCCCGGACGAACGACCAGGGTGTCCTCGATGCGGACCCCGCCCCGGCCCGCCAGGTACACCCCCGGCTCCGCGGTGATCGGAACTCGATCCATCAGCTTACCGGTCTTGTCGTACCCCATGAGCGGTGCCTCGTGGATCTCCAGGCCGACGCCGTGCCCGAGGCCGTGCGTGAACTCCTCGCGGTGGCCCGCGCCGTCGATGAGGTCGCGGGCGGCGGCGTCGACGTCCTTGGTCTCGGCGCCGGGGCGGGCGGCGGCGATCGCGGCGAGCTGGGCGCGCAGCACCAGGCCGTAGAGGTCGCGCTGCCAGCCGGCGGGCTCGCCGACGGCGACGGTGCGGGTCATGTCGGCGTGGTAGCCGCCGTAGCGGGCGCCGAAGTCGAGCGTGACCAGGTCGCCGCGCTGCAGCTCGCGGCCGCCGGGATGGTGGTGCGGGACGGCGCCGTTCGGCCCGGACGCGACGATCGACTCGAACGCGACGCCCTCGGCGCCGAGGTCGACCATGGCCCGTTCGAGGGCGATCGCGACGGCCCGCTCGGTGACGCCGGCGCGGATCCGCGGCAGCACGGCCTCGAACGCGCGGTCGGTGATCGAGCACGCCTCCCGCAGCAGGCCGATCTCCGCCTCGTCCTTCACCCGGCGCAGCTCCTCGACGGGGTGGCCGAGCGGGCGCAGCGGGATGTCGGCGGCCTCGCCGAGCGCGGCGTGCCGTTCGACGGTGAGGCCGTGCGGCTCGAAGCCGAGGGCGCGGTGGCCGGCGGCGGCCGCGCGGGTGGTGAGGGCCTCGGCGGTGCGGCGCTCGACCAGGGTCTCCAGGTCGGGGCAGACCTCGGCGGCCATGCCCGCGTACCGGCCGTCAGTGGCGAGCACGGCGGGGCCGTCGGCGGGGACGAGCAGCGCGGCGTTGGAGCTGTCGAGGCCGGTGAGGTAGCGGACGTTGACGAGCCTGGTCACCAGGATCGCGTCCGCGCCGCTCCCGGCGACGAGCCCGGCCAGCCGGCGGCGGCGCGCGCCGTGCGTCTCCTGCATCTGCGTCTCCCCCATGGTCAGGACTCTAGAGCACCCTCCGGCGGCGCGCCGGGGGGCGTCTCGACGCGGTCACAGAACATGAGAAACCCTCGACTTCCCGGCCGCGGGTGGCCTAGCGTGCCTCCGCGAGTGATCGTTTCATCCCGCCCCGTCCCCCCGCACCGGACGTCCCTGGAGGGATTCCCCTTGACCCGAGTCAGCCGCCGAAGATTGCTCGGAACGGGCGCGCTCACCGCCGCCGGAGCCGTGGTCTCCGCCGCCGCGGCGCCCGCCGCCGCCGCGAGGACCGCCGCCCGGCCCGCCACCGCCCCGGCCGCCCCCGCGGCCCAGAACGCCACCGCCGACGTGGTGATCGTCGGCGCCGGGCTGTCCGGCCTCGCCGCCGCCCGCGACCTGGTCGCCGCCGGCCGCTCCGTGCTCGTCCTGGAGGCCCGCGAGCGGCCCGGCGGCCGGGTGTACGGCATGCCGCTCGGCGACGGCACCACCAGCGAGGGCGGCGCCGAGTTCATCGGCCCGACGCAGGACCGGATCGCCGCGCTCGCCAAGGACATGGGCGTCGCGACCTACCTCACCTACAACTCCGGCAAGAACGTCTACTACCGCAACGGCAAGCGGTCCGAGTACGCCACCGACGGCGTCCTGGGAGCGGTCCCACCCGACTGGGGCGTGGTCGACCTCGAAGTGGCGCTGCTCAAGCTCGGGTCGATGGCCAAGGACGTCCCTGTCGGGCAGCCGTGGAAGGCCGCCAAGGCCGAGGAGTGGGACGCGCAGACCTTCTACACCTGGTCGCGGTCCAACTCGCTGAGCAGCGGCGCCCGGTTCCTGATGGACGAGTTCATCAGCTCGACGATGTCGGTGCGCTCGCAGGACGTGTCGCTGCTGTACGTGCTGAACTACATCGCGTCGGCGGGCAACGAGAGCAACGCCGGCTCCGTCGACCGGCTCATCGACACCAAGGGCGGCGGGCAGGAGTCCCGGTTCGTCGGCGGGTCGCAGGAGGTGCCCGTCCGGCTGGCCGCCAAGCTCGGCGACATCGTCCGCTACAACACCGCGGTCCGGTCGATCACGACCGACGGCGGCGGCGCCACCGTCGTCGCCGACGGGCTCACGGTGGCGGCCAAGCGGGTCGTCGTCGCGATGTCCCCGGCCATCGCCGGGAAGATCGACTTCTCGCCGGCGCTGCCCGCGAGCCGCGCGCAGCTGATGCAGCGCTACCCGATGGGCTCGATCTGCAAGTTCGTCGCCGTCTACGACACGCCGTTCTGGCGGGCGGACGGGCTGACCGGCCAGGCCGTCTCCGACAGCGGCGCGATCGACGCGACGTTCGACAACAGCCCGCCGGACGCCTCGCGCGGCATCATGATGGGCTTCATGAACCAGGCCAACATCCGGAAACTGGACGGGGCCTCGGCGGACGAGGTGCGGGCCGCGGGCCTGGCGTCGTTCGCGACCTTCTACGGCGACAAGGCCAAGAGCCCGGTGCGGACGGCGTTCCAGCGCTGGGACAACGAGATCTGGAGCGGCGGCGGCCCGGTCGGGATCGCCCCGCCCGGTGTCCTCACCGGCTTCGGCGAGGCGCTGCGCGCGCCCTGCGGGCCGATCCACTGGGCGGGCACCGAGACGTCCGACTACTGGACCGGCTACATGGACGGCGCCGTCCGCTCCGGCGAGCGCGTCGCCAAGGAGGTCCACGCCTCCCTCTGACGCCCGAACGACGTTCACTTGCGGCGTGTCGGCCTTAAAACGGCCTCCTTGAGGCCGACACGCCGCAAGTCGACGAGGGGCTAGAGGTCGGCGGCCATCTGCTTGACCTTCTCGATGAGGGCGATGCGGCCCTTGTGGTCGCCGGCGATCGGCGACACGTTCAGCGTGGTGATGCCGGACTCCTTCATCGCCGCGAGGCGCTCGCGGACGTGGCCCTCGGAGCCGATCAGCGACATCTTCTCCAGCAGCTCCTGCGGGACCTTCGCGGCGGCCTCGTCCTTCTTGCCGTCGAGGTAGAGGTCCTGGATCTCCTCGGCCTCCTTCTCGAAGCCGTACCGGCGGGCGAGGTCGTTGTAGAAGTTCTTTCCCTTGGCGCCCATGCCGCCGATGTAGAGCGCGGCCATCGGGCGGCCGAACTCCAGGAAGCCCTGCACGTCGTCGCCGATGGCGAGCGCCGCCTGGCCGACGACGTCCAGCTCGCCGAGGGACGGGTCGCGCTTGGCCTTGCCGGCGGCGAGCGAGGCGCCCCACACGTCGGCGGCCTTCTCCGGCATGTAGAAGATCGGCTCCCAGCCGTCGGCGATCTCGGCGGTGAGCTCGACGTTCTTCGGGCCGATCGCGGCGACCATGACCGGGATCGCGGCGCGCACCGGGTGGTTGATCAGCTTGAGCGCCTTGCCGAGGCCGGTGCCCTTCTCGGCGGGCAGCGGCAGCGTGTAGTGCTTGCCGTCGTGCTGGACGCGCTCGCGCCGCCACACCTTGCGGCAGATGTCGATGATCTCGCGGGTGCGGCCGAGGGGCGCGGTGTAGGGGACGCCGTGGAAGCCCTCGATGACCTGCGGGCCGGACGCGCCGATGCCGAGGGTGAACCGGCCGTCGGAGACGTAGTCCAGGCCGGCGGCGGTCTGCGCGATCGCGGTGGGGGTCCGGGAGTAGATGTTCAGGATGCCGGAGCCGATCTCCAGCCGCTCGGTCTTGGCCGCGATGTACCCCATCTGGCTGACCGCGTCGAAGCTGTAGGCCTCCGGCACGTAGACGATGTCGAGGCCGGCCTTCTCGAAGTCGGCCAGCTCCTCGACGGTGTCCTTGAAGCCGCTGCCCGCGTAGTTGAGCCCCATCCCGATGCGCATCCGGCGTCCCTTCCCGTAAAACCGAATCAGATTCCAGTGAACGTAACCTACTCCGCGCCGCCCGCCGGGGCGAGGGCCCGCCGCCTCGACCGGCGGGCCGCGCCGCGCTAGCCGAGCGCCGGGCCGCGCAGCGCCTCCAGCGCGGGCCGGAACAGGTCGGCGCGGATCCCGCCCACCACCCGGCCGTCCTTGCCGGCCAGCGACCCGGCGAGCTCCAGCGCCGCCGGCAGCACGCCCGCCTCGTCGGCGGTGCGCTGCACGATCCCGGCCGCCATCGCCTGGTCGGCGTTGTACCGGCGGCCGGTGACCATCGCCTCGTGCGCGGTGCGCTTGGGCAGCCGCGCGTCGATGAGCGCGTTCATGCCCGGCGTGAACGTCATGCCGAGGTCGACCTCGGGCAGGCAGAAGTAGCCCCGGTCGGTGCGCATGACGGCGAAGTCGTGGGCGAGCGCGAGCATGCCGCCGCCCGCGAACGCGTGCCCGTTGAGCGCGGCGACCGTCGGCATCGGCAGCTCCAGCAGCCGCGCGTAGAGGGCGTGGATGCGGCCGAGGTACGGCTCGAACTCGTCGCGGTGGGCGCCGAGCCAGTCCAGGTCGAGGCCGTTGGAGTAGAACTTGCCCGTCCCGGTGGTGATCAGGGCGCCCGGCCCCTCGTTCTTCTCGACGGTGTCGAGCGCGCCCTCGACCGCGCTGAGGAAGTCGGGACTGAACCGGTTCTCGCCGTCGTCGAAGCGCAGGACGTAGACGTCGCCGTCGCGCCGCAGATCGATCACGCTGGTCTCCTTCGTGTCGGTGCCCGAACCGACCCTACTGGCCGGTAGCCGGCGGGAAGATCATGCAGGTCGTCGTGCCGTGCGCGACGAGCTTGCCGTCCGCGTTCACGATCCGCCCCTCGGCGGTCGCGACCTTCCGCCCGACATGGACGGTCGTTCCCTCGCAGGTCAGCCTGCCACCCTCCAGCGGCACCGCGCGGACGAAGTTGACCTTCAGCTCCAGCGTCGTGTAGCCGGCGCCCTCCGGCAGCGAGGTGTGCACCGCGCAGCCCATCGCCGAGTCCAGCAGCGCGGACAGCACGCCGCCGTGCACGGTGCCCAGCGGGTTGCTGAAGTCGGTGCGCGGCGCGAGCGAGAAGACGACGCGTCCCGGCTCCAGCGCCTCCGCCGCCATGCCGAGCAGCGCGCCGATGCCGTAGCCCTCCTCGGCCCCCTTGTTGATCAGCGCCTTCAGCTGTTCGAGGCCCGCCGTGGTCGCCGTGCCCGCCATCGCTCCCCCTCATGCCACTAGGTATGACGTCCGTCATAAGCACGGTGGGCTATGACGACCGTCATGGTCAATGCGAGAAGCTTATGATGAATGTCATAATCGATGCATGGGCACCGACAGCCGGGAACGCATGGTGCGCAGCGCCGCCTATCTCTTCCGCGAGCGCGGCTACAGCGGCACCGGGTTCCGCGACGTCATCGCGCACAGCGGCGCGCCGCGCGGGTCGATCTACCACCACTTCCCCGACGGCAAGGCGCAGCTCGCCGAGGAGGCCGTCCGCTACGCCGGCGAGTTCCTCAACGCGGGCATCCTCGCCGCCACCGAGGGCGGCGACGCCGCGTCCGCCGTGGACGCCTTCGTCGGCTGGTGGCGGCAGGTGCTGATCAAGAGCGAGTTCCGGGCCGGCTGCCCGATCGTCGCCGTCACCGTGGAGAGCCACGACGACGCCCCGCAGCTGGCCTCCGCCGCCGCGGCCGCGTTCGACCGCTGGCAGGACACGCTCGCCACCGGGCTCGGCAACGCCGGCGTCCCCGACGACCGGGCCGCCCGCCTCGCCCGCCTCATCGTCGCCGCCGTCGAGGGCGCGACGATCCTCTGCCGCGCCCACCGCGACGTCGCGCCCCTCGACGACGTCGTCGCCGAGCTCAAGGAGATGACGAGGAACGCCGTCCAGGACGATTGAGCGGAGCCCTGCGCTCCGCCGGCGCTCCGCTCCGGGCACCGCGTAGAAAGCACCGCCGCCGTGTGGGGCGCTGGGGCGGGGTCAGTGGGATTCGGCGAGGAGTTCGGCGACCGCCTGGAGGGCGAGGACGTAGGACATCATGCCGAAGCCGGCGATGGTTCCGGTGGCGACGCCCGCGACGACGGAGGTGTGCCGGAACTCCTCGCGGGTCGCCGGGTTGCTGATGTGCACCTCGACGAGCGGCGCGGTGCGCTGGGCGAGGGCGTCGCGCAGCCCGTAGGAGTAGTGGGTGAACGCGGCCGGATTGAGGACGACCGGGAGCCGCTCGTCGGCGGCCTCGTGCACCCAGCGGATCAGCTCCGCCTCGTCGTCGGTCTGCCGGACCTCGACGGTCAGGCCGAGGCGGCCGCCGGTGTCGCGGCACAGCGCGGCGAGGTCGTCGAGCGTCGCCGCGCCGTACACCTCGGGCTCGCGGCTGCCGAGCCGCCCGAGGTTCGGCCCGTTCAGCACCAGCACGCGGCTCATCGGGAGACCTCCTCATAAGCGGCTGCGAGCAGGTCCTCGTCCGGGCCTTCGAGGCGGCCGGGCTCGGCGATGCCGTCGAGGACGACGAACCGGAGCGTCGCGCCGCGCGACTTCTTGTCGATGGTCATGGTCGCGCGCAGGCCGGGCCAGTCGGCGGCGTAGGAGACGGGGAGGCCGACGGAGGCGAGGACGTCGCGGTGCCGCCGGACGACGTCGGCGGGCAGCCGGCCGGCGAGGCGGGCGAGCTCGGCGGCGTAGACCATGCCGATCGCGACGGCGTGGCCGTGCCTGAACCTGTAGTCCTCGGCCTTCTCGATGGCGTGCGCGAGGGTGTGCCCGTAGTTGAGGATCTCCCGAAGGCCGCTCTCCTTGAGGTCGGCGGAGACGACGTCCGCCTTGACCTGGATCGCGCGTTCGACCAGCTCGCGGGTGTGCGGCCCGGCCGGGGACGCGGCGCCCTCCGGGTCGTCCTCGACGAGGTCGAGGATCTTCGGGTCGGCGATGAACCCGGCCTTGATGATCTCGGCGAGGCCGCTGATGTAGTCCTCGCGCGGCATCGTGACGAGGGTGGCGAGGTCGCACAGCACGCCCGCGGGCGGGTGGAACGCGCCGACGAGGTTCTTGCCCTCGGGGACGTTGATGCCGGTCTTGCCGCCGACCGCCGCGTCCACCATGCCGAGCAGCGTGGTCGGGACGAGCACGGACCGCACCCCGCGCAGCCACGACGCCGCGGCGAAACCGGCGAGGTCGGTGGTGGCGCCGCCGCCGACGCCGACGACGGCGTCGGTGCGGGTCATCCCGGCCCGGGCGAACGCCGACCAGAGCCCGGCGAGGACGCCGACCTCCTTGGCGGCCTCGCCGTCCGGGACGGGCAGCGCGAGCACCGCGTACCCGGCGTCCTCCAGGGCGCCGCACACCGGGCGGGCGATCTCGGGGAGGCCCTCGGCGTGCACCACCGCGACCGTGCGGGCGCGGTCGCCGACCATCGCGGGCAGCTCGGCGAGGACGCCGGTGCCGATGACGACGTCGTAGGGGTCGGCGCCGCCGACGTGGACCCGCGCCGAGGTCATGCCGCCTCCAGCGCCTTGACGATCTCCTCGGCGACGTCGGCGGGCTCGCGCCCGTCGGTGTCGACGTGCAGGGTGCCGAGCCGCTCGTAGATCGGGAGCCGCTCCTCCAGCAGCTTGCGCATCTGGCTGCGCGGGTTCAGCACCAGCAGCGGCCGCGCCGCCGCGAGCCCGACCCGCTTGATCGCCTCGGAGAGCCCGACGCGCAGGTAGACGACGGTGTGCCCGGCGAGCAGCTCCTGCGTCTCGGCGGCGAGGACGGCGCCGCCGCCGAGCGCGACGACGCCCTCGTGCTCGGCGAGGGCCGCGGCGACGGCGGCGCGCTCCAGCTCGCGGAAGCGCTCCTCGCCGTCGTCGATGAAGATCTCGCCGATCGGCTTGCCGGCGGCGGCCTCGGTGTCGGCGTCGGTGTCGCGCAGCGGCACGCCGAGCCGTTCGGCGAGGGCGGTGCCGACGGTGGTCTTGCCCGATCCGGGCGGCCCGATCAGGACGGCCTTCGGTCGCGTCATAGTGCGCCGGTCCACTTCACTTGATGGTGAGCGAGGACAGGTATCCCCGCAGGTTGCGGGCGGTCTCCTCGGCGGAGTCGCCGCCGAACTTCTCCAGCGCCGCGTCCGCGAGCACGAGCGCGACCATCGCCTCGGCGACGACGCCGGCGGCGGGCACCGCGGTGACATCGCTGCGCTGGTTGATGGCCTTGGCGGGCTCGCCGGTCCGCACGTCGATGGTGTCGAGCCGGCGCGGGACGGTGGAGATCGGCTTCATCGCGGCGCGGACCCGCAGCACCTCGCCGGTGGTCATGCCGCCCTCGACGCCGCCGGCCCGGTTGGTGCGGCGGCGGATCCCGTCGGGGGTGTTGTCGATCTCGTCGTGCGCGCGGGAGCCGGGGCGGCGCGCGGTGGTGAACCCGTCGCCGAGCTCGACGCCCTTGATCGCCTGGATGCCCATGAGGATGCCGGCGAGCCGCGAGTCGAGGCGCCGGTCCCAGTGGACGTGGCTGCCGAGGCCGGGCGGGAGCCCGTAGGCGAGGACCTCGACGACGCCGCCGAGGGTGTCGCCGGCCTTCTTCATCTCGTCGATGTGCGCGACCATCGCCGCGGACGTGGCGTCGTCGAAGCAGCGCACCGGGCTCTCGTCGACGGCGGCGAGGTCGTCCGGGCCGGGCAGGACGCCGTCGGGCGCCTCGACCTCGCCGAGCGCGATCACGTGGCTCAGCACGTCCACGCCGAGCGCCTGCTTGAGGAACGCCTTGGCGACGGTGCCGAGCGCGACGCGCGCCGCGGTCTCCCGCGCGCTGGCCCGCTCCAGGACGGGCCGCGCGTCGTCGAAGCCGTACTTCTGGATGCCGACGAGGTCGGCGTGGCCGGGGCGCGGCTGCGACAGCGGCGCGTTCCGGGCCTGGGCGGCGAGCACGTCGGGGTCCACGGGGTCGGCCGACATGACCGTCTCCCACTTGGGCCACTCGGTGTTGCCGACCTGGATCGCGACGGGCCCGCCGAGGGTCGTCCCGTGCCGGACCCCGCCGAGGATCGTCACCTGGTCCTGCTCGAACTTCATCCGGGCGCCCCGCCCGTGGCCGAGCCGCCGGCGGCGCAGGTCCTCGGCGATGTCCCCCGAGGTCACGCGCACGCCGGCCGGCAGCCCCTCCACGATCGCGGTCAGGGCCTGGCCATGGGACTCCCCCGCGGTCAACCAGCGCAGCATGCCGACGATCCTATTGACTCCGCGCCCCCGCCCGTGACCGCGTCCACCATCTGAGAGCGCGTCCGCGATCCGGGACGGCGGCCGCCGCCGTGATCAGGGCGTTTCCGCGGGGCGCGCGCCGTCCTTCCACGACCCGTGGCGGACGAGGTCCCCGAACGGCCTGCGCATCGAGCGGAGCCTGGCCGTGTCGGCGGGGCGGACGGCGTCGGCGCGGGCGTACCCGATGGTGATGACGCCGACGATCGCGATCTCCGGCGGGACGTCCAGGAGGGCGGCCAGCTCGTCCTTGGCCGGGACGGTGGCGAAGCCGCTGGCGAGGCCCTCGTTGATCGCGGCGAGCTGGATCAGCATCAGCAGGGCGCCGGAGTCCACCCACCAGTAGGGGGCGGGCCACTCCATCTCCCTGCCGTCGATCAGCTTGTCGGGCTTGGTGTAGCGGGCGTGGTAGTCGTCTTCGCAGATGCCGAGCACCATCAGGACGGGCGCGACCGACAGCCACGGCGGCTCGCCGTCGCGCGTGTAGACCGGCTCCTGGGCCAGTTCCGCGATCCGCGCGCGGGTCGCGGGATCGGTGACGACGATGAGGCGGTGGCCCTGGCTGAAGCCGCCGCTGGGCGCCTTGCGCACCATGGCGGCGATCCGCTGGACCGCTTCGGCGGGGACGGGGTCGCGGCGGTAGCGGCGCACCATCCGGCGGGCGGCGAGCACGTCGTCGAAGTCCATCGGGCTCCTTCGGGATCAGATCCCCCGGCCGAGGCCGCCGTCGACGACGAGCGTGGTGCCGGTGACGAAGCCGGCCTGCTCGCCGGCGAGGAACGCGGCGACCGCGCCGAAGTCGGACGGGCGGCCGAGGCGGCCGAGGGGGATGGACGCGGCGACCTCGTCGAGGTCGGCCATCGACGCGACGGCGGGCGTCCGGTGGTAGCCGGGGGCGAGGACGTTCACGGTGATCCCGGCGGGTCCGAGCTCGCGGACCAGCGTCCGGGCGAATCCGGCGAGCGCGGGCCGGACGGTGCTGGACAGCCCGTAGCGTGGCGTCGGCTGCCGCATCGTCTCCGAGGCGATCATCAGGACGCGGCCCCAGCCGGCGTCCCGCATGTGCGGCAGCGCCGCCTGGACGAGCGCGACATGGCCGAGCACGCACAGCTCGACCGCCGCGCGGAAGTCGTCCAGACTCCGGCCGAGGACGGGGCCGCCGGGCGGGCCGCCCGCGTTGGTGACCAGGACGTGCGGGCCGCCGAGGCCGGCGGCGGTGCGGTCGACCCAGGCGGCGGCCGCGTCGTGGTCGAGGACGTCGAGCCGGGTGGGGACGGTGCGTCCCGGCCCGGCCTTGTCGATCTCGGCGGCGGCGCGGTCGAGGCGGGCGGGGTCGCGCCCGCAGATCGCGACGTCGGCGCCGGCGGCGGCCAGCTCGCGGGCGGTGGCGAGGCCGAGGCCGCTGGTCGCGGCGGCGACCATGGCGACGCGTCCGGTGAGCCCGAGGTCCATCAGGCCGCTCCCTCCCCGTGCGAGGTCCGCGCGTCCCGCGTCCGGCCCGCTGGACGCGGTGGCGCCGGGACGAGCGGGTAGCCGTAGCGGGCCAGCAGCGGCAGCGCGAGCGCGGTGGCGAGCAGGCGGGCCGGCGCGGGCTGCGTGCGGGTCCACGCGTCGTCCTCGCGGATGCGGACGGCGCCGCGGCGCAGCCGGTCCGGGTTGCCGGTGACGGTGTGGTTGACGCCGAGGTCCGCGCGGCCGTCCGCGCCGACGGGCGGGTCGCCGTCCAGCCCGGCGTGCGCCATGACGCGGGCGAGGGACCCGCGCGGGTCGGCGGTGAAGTCCTCGTATCGCAGCCGAAGGCAGCGGCGCGGGAACGCGTGCGCGATCCGTTCGGAGGCGAGGTTGAAGCCGGTCCAGTACGCGGTGCTGCGGGCGGCGCCCATCGCGGGGATGTACTCCTTGGCGCGCCGCCACGACTCGGCGGTGGCGCGCGGGTCCCGGACGACGTGCAGGACGCGGGCGTCCACGCCCTGCGCGCCGCACAGCGCCGCGGCCTCGGCCGGGAACTTGCCGGTGTCGACGATCAGCCGCGCCCCCGACTCCTCGGCGATCGCCGCGTACAGCGCGGCGAGGGCGGAGGCGGCGGGATGGCCGGCGCGGGCTCCGCACGCCTCGGCGAGGCGGCGGCCGGTGTGCCGGGTGCGCAGCGCGGCCTGCTGGAGCCGGACGGCCCGCTCGGCGTGCCGCTCGGGATCGTCGCCGGCGACGCGGGCGACGACGCCCTTCCACAGCGGGCAGGACGCGACGTCGAGGCCGCAGCCGCACAGCGTGTTGGTGCCGCGGCCGAGGATCCCGTTCGTCCACAGGTAGCGGAGCTCGCCGACGTGGACGACGCCGCCGCACTCCCCCAGCAGGTTGCCGAGCAGCGTCGTCCCGCTGCGGCACCAGCCGGTGACGTAGAGGACGCGGACCATCAGCGGCGTCCTGCCCCGGCCACCTTCCGCACGGCCGTCACCAGGTGGTCGCGGTCGCGTTCGGTGAGGTTGGCCGACAGCGGGACGTCGACGGACTCGTCGAGGCGCGCGGCGGTGACGGGGAACTCGGCGCGGGCGCGCGCGGGGTCGGGGAACAGGAACCGCCAGTTCCAGAAGGCGCGCACGTTGGTGTCGCCGGGGTCGCCAAGCGCGCGGGCGTCGATGCCCTCGGCGCGCAGCGCGGCGGCCGTCCAGGCGGTGGCCTCGGCGCCGGCGCCGGGCAGCCGGAACACCAGGGCCTCGCCGAGGTAGGCGTGGTCGGCGACGGGGCGGCGCAGCGCGATGCCGGGGACGTCCGCGAGCCGTCCGGCGACGTCGTCGTAGTTGCGGTGGTGCGCGGCGAGCCGCTCGGGCAGCCGCCGCAGCAGCGCGGACGCCAGCGCGGAGCGGATCTCGTCCATCCGCAGCCCGAAGATGGGGTAGGCGAGGTCGTCGACGGGCGGCGGCGCGCCGTCGAAGTGCCGGGCCATCCGCCCCTCGTAGGCGCCGGAGTAGACGACCGCGCGGGCGTGCACGGCGGGGTCGCGGGCGAGCAGGAACCCGCCCTCGCCGGTGTTCAGCGACTTGTCGGACTGGGTGCTGAACGCACCGGCGTCGCCGAAGGTGCCGAGCGGGCGGCCGCCCAGCCGGGCGCCGAGCGCGGGCACCGCGTCCTCGACGACCGGGATGCCGTGCTCGCGGGCGACGGCGCAGATCGCGTCCATGTCGGAGGCGAACCCGCGCATGTGCACCACCACGACCGCGCGGACCTCGGGGGTGAGGCGGCGGCGCAGGTCCGCGACGTCCAGGTGCAGGTCGTCGTCGCACTCGACGAGCAGCGGGCGGTGCCCGGCGAGCAGGATCGCGCTCGGCGTCGCGGCGAACGTGAACGCGGGGCAGGCGACCAGGGAGCCGGGCGGCAGGTCCAGCGCGAGCAGCGCGAGGGTGATCGCGGCGGTGCCGCTCGCGCAGGCCAGCGCGTGCGGGGCGGCGAAGAACGCGCACAGCTCCCGCTCCAGCCGGCCGGTCCGCGTCTCGGTGTGGGGCCGGTGGTCGTAGCGGAAGTAGAGGCGGGCCCGGACGGCGTCGAGCGCGGCCTCCAGGTCCTCCTCCTCGATGAAGACGTCGCCCTTGTCGTAGGTGGGCCAGGGGTCGGTGCGCACGGGTTCGGCGCCGTCGATCGCGAGCGGTCCCGGTTGAACGTCCACGGTCATGGCGTCTCCTCTGGGGGGAACAGGAGGCTGGAGGGGGCGGGCGGCGCCAGCGCGAGCACGGACGGCACCTCGGCGGGCCGGGCGCGGCGCAGCAGCGCGTATCCGAGGCCGGACGTCCCGGCGAGCAGGCCGGGGGCGGGCTCGGGCAGGGCGGTGCGCAGGGCGGCGTGGGGCAGGGGTTCGCCGAGGGCGGCGAGCGCCTCGTGGACGGCGGACGTGCCGTGGCAGAGCGAGTCGTCCGGGGCCGCGGCGTTCCGGAGGACGGCCGCCGCGGCTGCGCGGGACCGCTCCAGCCGGGCGGCGGCCGACGGGTACCGGGCGGCCAGTTCCAGGCGGGCGAGCACGACGCCCGCCGCGCCCTGGCACCAGCCGGGGTCGGCGCCCGGTGCGCACTCCCCGGCGGCGAGGGACAGCGCGCGGGACGCCAAGCGGGGATCGGGGGACAGCCCGTCCAGCCGGGCGAGGGCGACCGCCGCGCCGGACGCGCCGTACCCGAACCCCGGCTCGGTCAGGTCGCGGGCGAGGAGCCGCTCGCCGGCGGCCCGCGCGATGCCCGCGACCTGCTCGCCGGGCAGGACGGCGTGCAGGGCGAGCGCGCTGAGCAGCGCGCCCGCCTCCCCGTCCAGGACGTCGGCGGACGGCGGGCCGGGCGGGGCCGGGAGCAGCGCGTCGCGGGCCGCCTCGGCGAGGTCGCGGCGGCCGTGGACGGCGGCGGCGTGCGCGAGGTGGTAGACGGGGCCGAGCGGCGGGACCGTTCCCGGGACGCCGGATGCGGCGGCGAGCCGCGCGGCGACCTCGTCGGCGACGCGTTCGGCGAGCCCGGCGACCCACGATTCGCCGGTCACGGCGGACAGGTGGCTGAGGAACAGCCCGATGCCGGGCAGGCCGCCGTACAGGCCGAGGCCGGCGGGCGCGACGCGGCGCGTCCGCGCGTCCACGACCTCGATGCCGAGCCAGCCGATCCGGTCGCCGGAGCGGACCGCCGCCGCGTCCAGCCGCCGTGCGATGCCGAGCGCGTCGCGCAACGGGTCAGCGGACGGGCGCGGCGCGCGCACGGGGCCCGGGGCAGGGGCGGGCGGCAGGGCGGCCAGGCTCGCGTCGATGATCCCGGTCTGCACGGCGAGGTCGTCCTCGCCGAGGGCGGCGAGCCGCGCGGCGGTCTCCTCCAGCGGCGCGGCGGGCAGCACGTCAGGGAGGCGCGTCCCGTCCTCCAGCCACACGTCCCGGTGGCCGGGGCGGACCTCGAAGACGGGCACCTCCCCGCGCCACAGCGCCGCCTTCTCCGCGGCGACGAGCGCGCCGCGGTGCGGGACGCCCGGCCAGCCGGCGTCGAGGCGGGCGAGGCCGCGCTCCCGGTGGGCGGCGTCGCGGACCGCGTCCGGCAGCCGGCTCTCCAGCAGCAGCCGGACGTACAGGAACGTCGACAGCTGGATCAGCCGGACGGGGACGTCGGCGCACCCGTGCAGCGGCCCGCCGGGCGCGAGGAGCCCGGTCCCGGCGGCGGCGAGGCGGCGGTAGGCGGCGGTGTACCCGGCGACGAGCGCGTCGCGGTGCGGGCGCGGGTCGACGGTGCCGCCGCCGGGGAGCCGGAGCCGTCCGGCCGGCGGCGGGACGGTGCGGTAGCCGAGGCGGAACCGCATCCGGTCGGTGCCGGGGTCGTCGACCAGCGGCGTCGGGATGAGGGAGCGCCGGTCGGGGACGGTCCCGAGCGGGCTGATGTCGATGCCGAAGGGCCGCTCGGTGAACACGTCCGGCATGACGAGCGGGCCGGGCAGCAGCCCGGTGCGCAGCACGGACGCCTCCAGCCGCTCGGCCGCCGGGTCGCCGAGCCGGGCGCGGCGGGCGCCCGGCTGCGTCCCGGACGTGTGGAACAGCGCTTCGAGGTCGATGACGACGGGGTCCGCGCCCGCCGCGATCACGTTGTCGGCGTGCAGGTCGTAGCCGTGCACGGCGTGGGTGAGCGCGAGCAGCGCGCCCATCCGCCAGAAGAACGCGGGGAGGTCGCCGGGCGCGCAGGGCGCGGGCTCGATGTACTCGCTCCAGCCGCGGTCGCCGCGGTCGAGGAGGCGCGGGCGGCGCAGCGGGTGCGGGACGCCGGCGTCGTTGAACCAGCCGAGGAGCCGGTCGAAGCACAGGTCGACGGCGAGGGAGCGGGGCTTGTGGACGAGGACGGCGCGCTCGAACCGGACGATCGCGACGGTGCGGCCGCCGCGGTGCGTCTCCGCCTGCCCGAACTCGACGCCGGTCGGCGCGCCGAGGCCCTCCGCTCCGCCGAACCCGGCGGTGAGGGCGGGCAGGTCGGCGGCCAGCTCGCGGGCGAACGCCAGCCGCGCCGCCACCCAGTCGTCGAGGATCTCGACGACCTGCCGCGCGAGCACGGGGTAGGCCGCCCAGATCGGCAGGGCCCGCGCGGGGTCGGCGAGGCGGCGCACGAAGGCCGCGTACCGGTCCCGCGGCGTGCCGCCGTCGAGGCCGCGGGCGGACGCCGCCGCCAGCTCCTCGGTGAGGGCGGGCTGGACGGCCATGGTGAGCCAGCCGAGCGGGGGCGCGGCGGCGAGCAGGCCGGGCAGGCCGTCCGGGACGTCCGGCCCGAGGTCGGACAGCAGGCATTCGCGCAGCGTGCGGCGCGCGTCGTCGATGAGCGGGCGGGCCGCCTCCAGCAGCCCGAGGTCCTCGGTGGACGGGGCGCGGGGCGGGGTCTCCCAGGCGGTGCGGAACCGGCGGTGCCACTCGGGTTCGGCGCCGCACGGCTCGCCGGGGCGGGCGGCGCGCCGCCACGGGACGCCGGCGAGCGCGGGGGCCGCGGTGCTCATCGGCCGTCGCCCGGCGCCCCGGCCGGCGGTCTCTCCCGCAGCGGCGGGCCGTCCGCGACCTCGGCGCTCTGAGCCTCCGCGGCCTCGGCGGTCTCGGCGGCGGCGAGGGCGGCGGCGAGGGCGGCGGCGCGCAGCGGGCAGCCGGGGGCGGGCCGGGCGGCCGGCCTGGTGCCGGTCCCGGCGCGTTCGTCGATGATCGGGTCGGCGAATGCGGCGGCCCGCCCGCCCTCTTTTTCCGGGTGCCGCATGTATTCACCGCCTCGAGCCGGAGAAGTCCAATCCGCAAAGCCGTTCTATCACGGTGAATTTCGTCCGACAAGAACACCCCGGGCCCTTTTCATTTCGCCGGACATTGCTTACTCTCGGGCTGGCACGGCGCAAGATCGCACCGTGCGGCATCGGCGCCGCGCGGCCCGCCCGCCCGAGAACCGGGACGGTGCGGGGCGCGCGTGATGGGAGCTCCCGTGCTGGACTACCTCATCGACGACCCCGCCCTGCGCGAGCGCGGGCCGGGCGAGGAGCTGGCGGTCGCGGTGGCCCGGGCGGCCGGCGGCGACGCCGCGGTCCGCGTCCGCAGGCCGCTGACCGCGCTGTTCCCGCTGGCCTCGACGCGGCCCCGGCCGACCGTCCGGGAGCAGACCAAGGGCGGCACCGTCACCGGCGGGCCGCTGCGGTACGTGCGCGAGCTGCCCGGCGAGGGCGGCGGCGCGAGCGGGACCGCCTACCGGGCGACGCCCGAGGCGGTGTTCCGCGCGTCGGCCGCCAAGGCCGAGCTGACGGAGATCTCGGTGGCCGTGGCGGTGCCCGCCGAGCTGCGCCGCGATCCCGCGCTGCTGGCGCGGTTCGTCGAGCACCGCGTGATCGTCCGGCTGTGCACGGTGGAGAACGAGGTGCTGCTGCACGGCAGCGGCGACGGCGCGATCACCGGGCTGCTGAACCTGGAGGGCCTGCGCCGGCTGCCCGCGCCGGACGTCCTGGACGCCCCGGCCGGCACCGCGCTGGACGCGCTGATGGCGGCGTGCGCCGAGGTGGAGGAGACCGGCGGGTCCTGCGACGGGCTGGTCATGCACCCGGCGCTGTACTGGCGGCTCGTCGGGGCGGGCGCGCTGCCCGCGCTGGACTCGGCGGGCCTGCGGATCACCCGGACCCGCATGATCGCGCGGGACCGGGTGCTGCTCGGCGACTTCCGCGCGGGCGTGACGCTGCTGGACGGCGAGGAGTCGGTGCTGGCGCTGCGCGGCGACGGCGACGCGGCGACGATCACCGCGTCGATGCCGCTCGGGCTGGCGGTGCACCTCCCCCAGCACTTCGTCCTGCTGAGCCTTTGACCGGTGCGCCGGGCGCCCCCGGACGGGCGCCCGGCGCACCGCCTCCGATGGCGGGGCCCCGCGCACGCCGGGCCCCGGTGCTCCCGAAGGGAAGGTGACCGGCATGCGCACGACTCCGTGGTGATCGCTCCCGTCCCGCCCGTCCCGGCCGAAGGGGAGGTGACCGCGATGCGCACGCCCCCGTGGTGACGAGCGCCCGCACGCGAGGTCCCGAGTGAGCGCGGGGAGGTGACACGCATGCGCACGAAGCCGTGGTGACAATTCATTTCCAAAAATGGCATGACGGTATCGCGGCAATGGCCCGCCCGCCGGGCGGACTAATGGCCGCCGCGGCTCCCGGTGAATTCCGGGCCGACCGTCCAGGCCATTGATCAGGGTCGCGCCCCGCCTTCGGCGGAAACGGCGCGGCGGCGCCCGCGGCCGCTTTCGGGGTCGCGGGCGCCGCGCTGCCCGGCGGCGCCCGCGAGGGCCGCGGCGAGCATTCCGGCGGCGAGGCCCGCCCACGCCGCGTCGAACCCGCGCGCCGACGGCTCGTGCAGCACGGCGGCGAGGCCGCCGATGCCGGCGGCGGCGCCCGCCGACCGCGCCAGCATGATCAGCGCGCTGCCGCTGCCGTACCGGGCGGGCGGGACGGCGCGCATCGCGATCGTCTCCACCGCGACGGCCGTGGCCGCCATGCCGGCAGTGCCGACGACGAGCGCGGGTAGCACGACGATGGCGTAGTCGCGTCCCGCTCCGGCGGCGCCGGCGGCGAGCGGCCAGCACCAGCCGGCGGCGCCGGTGATGCCGCCCGCGACGGTGACGGCCCGCGCGCCCGCCCGCCGCACCAGCGGCCCGGCGCACCAGGACACGGCGGCGGAGGTCAGCGGCCCCGGGGTGAGCGCGAGCGCGGCGGTCAGCGCGGAGTAGCCCCACCGCTCGGTGAGGAACAGCGCGACGCACAGCGCGACCGCGAACTGGGTGACGCTCATCAGCGCCATCGCCGCGTTGCCCGCCGCCGTCGACGCGGCGCGCAGCAGCGCGAAGTCCGCGGCGGGGCGCGGGTGGCGCAGCGACCTGCGCACGCCGAGCCAGGTCAGCGCGGTGCCGCCGGCCGCGGCGCCGAGGACCCCGGGGTGCATCCAGCCCCACACCGGTCCCTGGACGAGGCCGAGGATCAGCGCGGCGACGCCGCCCGCGAGCAGCGCCACCCCGGCGAGGTCGGGCAGGCCGCGTCCGGTCCGCGTCCCGGCCGGGATCCCGGCGGCGCCGCAGGCCAGCGCGAGCGCGCCGAGCGGCAGGTTGATCAGGAAGATCCACCGCCAGCCGCCGAGCGCCATCAGCGCGGAGCCGAGCGCGGGCCCGCTCGCGCCGGCGATCCCCGACACCGCGCCGAGCAGCCCGAACGCGTGCCCGGCGCGGCCGGGGAACTCGCTGAGCCCGACGGAGATCGCGAGCGCGACGACCGCGCCGCCGCCCGCGGCCTGCAGCAGCCGGGCGAGCACCAGCCCGAGCGGGCCGGGCGCGAGCGCGCAGGCGGCCGAGCCGGCGGTGAACACCGCGAGCCCGGCGAGGAAGATCCGCTTGGGCCCGAGCCGGTCGGCCATGCCGCCGGCGGGCAGCAGCACGGCGGCGAACACGACGGTGTAGCCGGTGATCGTCCAGGACAGCCCGGTGAGGGTGCTGCCGGGGTAGGCGCGCAGCAGCCGCGGGATCGCGACGCTGACGACGTTGTAGTCGATCACCGCCATCACGTTGGCGAGGATCACCGACGTCAGCGCCAGCGCCCGGCGGCGCGCGGGCCTCACGGCGCGGCGGCGGCGCTCGCCCGGCGGGCGAGATCCTCCTCGATGGCGCGCTTGCGGACCTTCCCGGTCGGCGTCTTCGGCAGCTCGGCGACGACCTCCAGCCGGTCCGGCTCGTAGCCGGGGGTCATCCCCGCCTCCCGGACGAGCCGGTGCAGGTCCGCCAAGGCGGGCGGGTCGCCCGCCGGGACGACGACGGCGACGACGGTCTCGCCGAGCAGCGGCTCGGGCTCGCCGACCACCGCGATCTCGGCGACGTTCGGGTGGGCGCGCAGCACCTCCTCGACGGCGACGGCGGGCACGTGCAGCCCGCCCTTGTTGATCAGGTCCTTGGTCCGGCCGATGATCTTGATGCCGCCGCGGCCGTCCGGCCGGGCGAGGTCGCCGGTGACGAACCAGCCGTCGTGCAGCGACGCGGCGAAGACGTCGTCGGCGCCCTCGTAGCCGAGGCACAGGTTCGCGCCGCGCACCTCCAGCCGGCCCGGGCCGTCGACCGGCGCGCCGTCCTCGCCGACCAGCCGGACCTCCATCCAGTCGACCGGCCGCCCGTCGCTGCGCGCCGCCCAGTCCGGCGGGTCGCCGTCGCGGCCGATGGTGACGCCGCCGTTCTCGGTCATCCCCCACAGCGGGCGGACGGGGAACCCGAACGTCTCGCGGAACCGGGCGGGCAGGCCGGGCGGGATCGGGGTGGAGCCGGTGACCATGTGCCGCAGCGCGAGCGGGCGCGGGTTCTCCCGCTGCTCGGCGACCAACTCGTCCAGGATCAGCGGGGTGAAGTACGCGGTGGTGATGCCGTACTCGGCGGCGAGGTCGAGGAAGTCGCCGGGCTTGAACGCGTCCGCCCACACCGCCGCCGCGCCCGCGACGAGCGGCGCGAGCATCCCGTACAGCCAGCCGCCCTGACCGCCGACGATGCACGGCGTGGACAGCACGTCGTCGGGTCCGAGGCCGAGCGGCACGGTGAACGAGCGCGCCATCGCGTACAGGGTGTTGAACGAGTGCCGGACGCCCTTGGGGCGGCCGGTCGTCCCCGAGGTGTACATGATCTGGAAGACGTCGTCGCCGCCGGGGCGGTGCGCGGGCGGCGCGGCGTCGCAGGCCAGCAGCCCGTCCTCGAACCCGACGGCGCCCTCGGGGACCTTCTCCCCGACGACGATCTGGTGCCGCAGCGCGGGCAGCCGGTCGCGCATCCCGGCGATGGTCGCGGCGATGTCGAGGCCGCGCACCTCGTCCAGCGACACCACCGCGGACGCGCCGGACTCGCGCAGGATCCACTCGGTGTCGGCGGGGCCGGAGGCGATGTAGTACGGGACGACCGCCGCGCCCGCGCGGCCGCAGCCGAGCGCGAGGACGGTCGCCTGCCACTGGTTGACCAGCTGCATCGCGACCCGGTCGCCGGGCCGCACGCCGAGCGCCGCGAGGCCGGCGGCGCAGCGCTCCACGCGCTCGGCGAGCCGCGCCCAGCTCAGCACGGTGTCGGGGCCGCCGGCGGTCTCCCAGAAGTGGCCGACCACCGCCGGCCGGTCCGGCGCGGCGGCGGCCCGCGCGGCGAGGTCGTCCAGGAACGTCCCGTCCCGCCACCAGCCGCGCGCGCGGTAGTCCTGTCCATCGTGGAGGTTCGTCACCTTTGACCCCTTCCATCCCAGGTATCTTGATCATGACCGCGGGACGCGGGGCGGGACAACGGTGACTGTTGACGAAGACGGGGCCGCCGGACGGGCGGACCGTCGGCGGCCGGGAGGTGGCGGGGTGCGCGAGGTGACCGAGGTGCGCGGAGTGGGCGAGGTGCGTGGGGTGCGCGAGGAACTGCTCGACCAGGCGCGGGTGTGCGCCGCGCAGGGATCGCCGATGTACGCCGAGCTGCTGGCGCGGGCGGCGGACGACGCGGACGCCGGCGGGCCCGTCGCGGACGTGCTCGCGGACCGCGCGTCCAGCGCGCTGGCGCTGCGGATGCTCGGCACCGTCCACCGGATCGTGCTGGAGGGCCGCGCGCCCGCGCTCGCCGCGCACTACCCGACGGCCGGCGGCACCGCCGACCCGCTCGCCGCGTGGCCGGCGTTCCGCGACGTCCTGGCCCGGCACACCGCCGAGGTCCGCGCCGGGCTCGCCGACGCGCCGCAGACCAACGAGGTCGGCCGGGCCGCGCCGCTGGTCGGCGGGCTGCTGGCGGTCGCCGCCGCGACCGGGCTGCCGGTGCGGCTGCTGGAGATCGGCGCGAGCGCCGGGCTGAACCTGCGCGCCGACCACTACCGGCTGCTGTCGGAGACCGGCGGGTACGGGCCGGACTCGCCGGTCGTCCTGCCGGACGCGTGGCGCGGCACGCCCCCGAAGGCCGTCCCGCTGCGGATCGCCGAGCGGCTCGGCTGCGACCTCGTCCCGCTCGACGCGGCCGCGCCCGAGGGGCGGCGGCGGCTGCTGTCGTACGTGTGGCCCGACCAGAGCGCCCGCGTCGCGCGGCTGCGGGCGGCGCTGGAGGTGGCGGCGCGGGTCCCGGCGACGGTGGTGCGCGCCGGCGCCGGGGACTTCCTGGACGGCCTGGCGCCCGAGCCCGGCGCCGTCACCGTCGTCTGGCACTCGGTCATGATGCAGTACCTGCCGGACGAGGAGGCCGCGCGCGTCCGCCGGCACGTCGAGGCGGCCGGCGCGGCGGCGTCCTCCGGCGCGCCGGTCGCGCACCTGGCGTTCGAGCCGCCCGAGGCCGCGCACATCACCGGCACGCCGCTGCTGACCCTGCGCC
Source organism: Actinomadura violacea (assembly GCF_017573465.1). Taxonomy (GTDB): domain Bacteria; phylum Actinomycetota; class Actinomycetes; order Streptosporangiales; family Streptosporangiaceae; genus Spirillospora; species Spirillospora violacea. The sequence goes on along the minus strand of NZ_JAGEPF010000019.1, from coordinate 201,847 downwards.
TGTGGCCGGGCGGCGAGCGGCGCGTCCTCGGCGAGGCCCCGCCCCACGGCCTCCCCTTCACCTGGTACTAGCCGGCCTCCCGCCAGTCGAGGAGGGGCCCGGCGAGGTCGCGGATCGCGGCGAGGAGGCCGAGCCGGTTCGCGCGCAGCGCGGGGTCCTCGTCCATGACCATGACGTCGCCGAAGTAGGCGTCGATCGGGCCGGGCATCCCGGCGGCGGCCCGCACGAACTCCGGCAGCGCGGGACGCGGCGGGAGCGCGTCGCGGAGCCGGGTGAACGCCTCGGCGAGGCGGCCTTCGGCGGGCTCGGCGAACAGGCCGGGGTCGTACCCGGCCTCCGTCCCCTCGGGCACGATCCTCAGCACCCGCTGCAGCGCCGTGGTGAGCCGGGCGAACTCGTCCGTGCGGAGCAGTTCGGCCAGGTCGGACGCGGCGCGGGCGGCGCGGGCCGGGTCGCCGGCGAGCGGCCGGACGGCCCGGACCGCCGGGATCGGCAGCCCCTCGTCCAGCAGGCTCTGCTCCAGCCGCCGCGCGGTGAACCGCTCCGCCTCGGCGAGCGCGTCCGGCGGCACCTCGACGGGCTGGTGCCGGGCCGCGATCGCGAGCCCGTCGCCGACCGTGAGCGGGGCACCGGTCGTGAGCGCGGCCGGCGACGGGACGGCGCGCAGGATCGCGAGCAGCCCGAGCGCGGCGCGGCGCAGCCCGAACGGGTCGGACCCGCCGGCCGGCGCGGCGCCCACCGCGAACAGCCCGGCGAGCAGGTCGAGCCGGTCCGCGGCGGCGAGCACGGCGCCCGCGGCCGACGCGGGCACCGCGTCCCCGGCCGAGCGCGGCAGCTCCATCTCGTAGAGGGCCTGCGCGACGGCGGCGTCCTCCCCGGCGCGCCGGGCGTACTCGCGCGCCATCGTCCCGGCGAGGCCGGGCAGCTCGATGACCATGGCCGAGGCCAGGTCGAACTTGGCGAGCGCGGCGGCGCGGTCGAGGACCGCGCGCTCGGCCCCGCCGAGGCCGCCGCGGTCGGCCCCGCCCAGGCCGCCGCGGTCGGCCCCGCCCAGGCCGCCGCGGTCGGCCCCGCCGAGGCCGCCGCGGTCGGCGATGTCCCCGGCGATCGCGGCGATGCGCGCCGACCGGTCCGCCATGGAGCCGAGCCGTTCGGTGAACGTGAGCCGGTCCAGCCCGCGCTTGATGTCGTCGGGGGCCCGGCGGAGATCCTGCTCGAAGAAGAACGCGGCGTCCTCGTAGCGCGCGCGGAGGACGGCCTCGTTCCCGGCGCGGACCGCGTCGCGGTCGCATTCGCCGTTGGCGACGGTGACGAAGTGCGGCAGGAGCCCGCCGGACCGCCCGCGCACCGGCAGGTACCGCTGGTGCTTGCGCATGACGGTGGTGAGGATCGCCTCGGGCAGGTCGAGGTACTTCGCGTCGAACGACCCGAGGATCGCGACGGGCTCCTCGACCAGGTCGACGATCTCCTCGACGAGGTCCTCCTCCGCGGCGAGGTCGACGGTCCCGCCGTGGCCGGCGGCGAGCGCCAGCGCGTCCTCGACGATGCGGGTGCGCCGCCGCGCCGGGTCGGGCTCGATGCCGTGCTCCCGCAGGACGCCGATCAGCGACAGCGCGTCCGGCACCGGGACGCGGGAGGGGTCGGCGGCGCGATGGACGTCGGTCGCGGGGCCCTGGTTCAGCTCGTCCACCACGATCTCCCGGTGGCCCAGCAGGGCGAGCACACGCCGGACGGGCCGCGCGAACGACAGGCCGGGGAGGTTCCAGCGCATGTTCTTGCCGGCGCGCAGCCCGGAGACGATCTCGGGGACCAGCCTGTAGAGGACCTGCGCGGCGGGCTTTCCGGCGACCGTCCGGACGTGCGCCACGTACTGCTTGCCGCCGATGGTGGTCTCCCGCACGTCGGCGACGTCGATGCCCTGCCCGCGCGCGAACCCGAGCAGCGCCCGCGTCGGCTCCCCGGACGCGTCGTAGGCGGCGGCGAGCCTCGGCCCCTTCACGACCTCCTCGGTGTCCGGGGACTTCGGCTCCACGTCCCGGACGACGACGATGAGGCGGCGGGGAGTCGAGAACGTGTCGATGGTGGAGGCGTCGGTGAGCAGGCCCGCCGCCTCCAGTCCGGCGCGGAGCCGCTCCGCGACGGCCTTCGCCGCGGGGCGCACCTCGGCCGGCGGCAGCTCCTCCACGCCGATCTCCAGCGCGAACGCGGCCGGTGCGGCGATCTTGGGGAGGAGCGCCTTCTCCAGGGTGAACGCGGGGACGGTGGCGTCGCCGAGGGGATGGCCGAGTTCGGCGCGGCGCTCGACCCACAGGGCGGCGACCTCGTGCGCGAGGCCCCGCATCCGCGCGAACGCGCGGGCCCGCTCGGCGGTGCCGATCGCGCCGCGCGCGTCCAGCACGTTGAACGCGTGCGAGCACTTCAGCACGCAGGAGTGGGCGGGGACGGGCAGCCGGGCGTCCAGCATCCGGCGCGCCTCGGACGCGTACGTCTCGAACAGCTCGCGGTTCGCCGCGATGTCGGCGTCGTCGAGGTAGTAGCGGCTCATCTCGTATTCGGCCTGCCCGAACGCCTCCCCATAGGAGATTCCTGGGGTGTAGGCGATGTCCTTGAAGTGGGACACGCCCTGCAGCGCCATCATGATGCGCTCGACGCCGTAGGTGATCTCGACCGAGACGGGGTCGAGCGCGATCCCGCCGGACTGCTGGAAGTAGGTGAACTGGGTGATCTCCAGCCCGTCCAGCCACACCTCCCAGCCGAGCCCCCACGCGCCGAGCGCCGGCGACGCCCAGTCGTCCTCGACGAACCGGACGTCGTGGGCGCGCAGGTCGACGCCGAGCGCGGCGAGGCTGCCGAGGTACAGCTCCTGCGCGTTCCCCGGCTCCGGCTTGAGGATCACCTGGAACTGGGTGTGGGTCTGCAGCCGGTTCGGGTTGTCGCCGTAGCGGGAGTCGTCCGGGCGGACGCTCGGCTCGACGTAGGCGACGCGCCATGGCTCGGGCCCGAGGACGCGCAGGGCGGTGTTCGGGTTGAGCGTGCCCGCCCCGACCTCGGTGTTCATCGGCTGCCCGACGAGGCAGCCGTGCCCCGCCCAGTACTCGGTGAGCCGGATCAGGCCGTCCTGCATGGTGAGCACGGTGGTTCTCCCAACGGGGTCGAGCGGCTAAGCGTAGATGCGTTAGCGCCCGAGACCTCGCTGGATCGCCGTCCGCACCGGGGACGTCCCGGGGAGCGGCCCCGACGGCGACAGCGGCGGCTGCGCCATGAACTTGACCTCGGTGCCGTGGTGCGGCTGCGCGGCGTGGACGAGGAACGGGTGGCACAGGTACACGTCGCCGGCCCGGCCGGTCGCGAGCGCGACGGGGCGGTGCTCGGACGCGGGGACGGCCTTGCCTGCGATGTCCATGAACGAGAGGCCGCCGTCGCCCGCCGGCTCCAGGATCGGCGGGACGTCCAGGTGGGAGCCGGTGCGGATGAGGGTGGGCGCGTCGTCCTCGCCCACGTCGGAGAACAGGAACAGCATCAGCAGCGCCCGGCCCTTCGAGGCCAGGTTGACCCGGTAGCCCATGAAGTCGTTCGGGTCGTCGCCGGGGAAGCTCGCGTCGATGTGCCAGCCGTCGTCGCCGGGCGCCTCGCCGCTCGGGAACCGGATCGGGAACGTTCCGAGGCCGCCGGGCTCCTGCCACGCGTCCTTGCCCACGACCGCGTCGTAGGCGGCGTGCAGGCGCGGGGTGTTCGCGGCCGCCCGGAACGGCGGCGTGCCGTACCCGCCGAGCCGGATCACCGGCTTCGTCCAGGTGGAGCGGTCATCGGGGTCGCAGCCGGTGTCGCGCCAGAGGACCGCGCGGCACTCGGCCGCCAGCTCCCGGGGGAACGCCTCCGGGACCCGGACGAACCCGTCCGCCATGAAGGCGTCGACGTCGATCTCGTGCATCGGGCCAGGATGCCGACGGCGCCCCGCCGGGCGCCAATGGTTTTCCGGGCCGTCAGCCGCGCCGGACGATGCTCAGCTCGACGCCGCCGACGATCCGTCCGCGCAGCACCTCGGCGAGCCGGTCCGAGACCCGCTGCACCGTCACCCGCTCGTCGTGGCCCGGCACGATCGCGAACCGGACGGCCAGCTCGGCGGACGTGCCCTCGGTCAGCCGCACGCCGGTGACGGCCTGGTCGGAGCCGAACGCCGCCTCGACCGCGGCGAGCACGTCGGGGTCCTCGTGCGGCGGCGGGACGGGCCGCCCCTCGGCGAGCAGGTGCAGCCGCAGCCCCTCCACCGCGAACGGCACGGGGCCCGCCACGTCCACGACCAGCGCGTCCGCGCCCTCGTCGAGGGCGGCGCGGCACGCCTCGCCGGCGCGGACCGCGACGGGGCGGGCGTCGGCGCGCCACGCCTTCAGGGTGTCCATGCAGGTGAAGCCGAGCACGCCGCGGCGGCCGTCGTCGCCGATCAGCGTCGGCAGCGCCATGTCGCTCGACTTCTCCCGGCGCAGCCCGCCGGGCTCCACCTCTTCCTCCTCGGTGAGCACGGCGACGATCGGCACGAGCAGCCGCGTGCTCTGCAGCCGCCGCAGCACCGCGTGCTGGCCGACGCGCCCGGCCGCGTACCCGGCGAGGGCCTCGCACAGCCGGGGGTCGGCGCCGCCGTCGTCCCCGGGGAACCGGGATTCGGGAATGGTCAGTCCGGACACGGCAGGAAGGCTATAGCCTCCGGCGACCGCCGTGGGTGCCGAACCGGATACTCTTCGTGCCCGCGCTCAGTCCCCGAGGTCGGCGATGGCCGCGACGGTGCCGCCGCCGGACGGGCCCTGGTGGACCGCCGCGACCGACACGAACACCGCCGGGTCGCCGGTGACGGACGCGGCGACGCCGCCGACGCACGCCTTGATCTGCCGGTGCCAGTGCACGTCGGAGTCGTCCAGCATGATGTTGCGGCGGCCCCGCACCGACCCGGACGGGTCAGCCTCGCACTTGATGAACACGTTGACGAGCCGGTCCCCGAGGTCGGACGTGCGGGGCCGTTCCGGCAGGTCGAGCCCGGTCGAGGCGATCGCGTCCCAGATGCCGTCGGCGTCGAGTGCGTCGTTCATCACACCGTGCCCGGCCCGGTACCGGCCGCCGACGCCGCGCACGTTCCCGACGACGACGATCTGCGCCCGGTCCAGCTCCACGCCGGACGAGCACGACGCGACCGACGAGAACAGCGACAGGTCCTTGTGGATCTGCTCCGCCGACGGCGTCTCGATCTCGCCGAGCGCGACGGCGATGCCGAGCGCGGTCGTCGAGTTGGAGATGTCCATCGACTTCAGGGTGTCCTCGGTGACGACGCCGTGCCCGCGCCGCTTGGCGTCGTTGATGGTGTCGAGGGTGAGCAGCGGCGTCTTGGTCTGCACGTAGTGGACGTCGGCGGGGTCGTCGATCCCGGCGGTCTTCATCGCGTCGCGGACCCCGGCGGCGACCGTCTCCACCATCGCGGGCCTGCCGATGTCCTCGGGCAGGATCACCTCGCTCATCGCGACGCCGACCGACAGGCGCGGCTCGTCGGTGCGCGGCGCCTTCGCCGGGTCGACGGTCGCGAACACGGTCGCGTGCGGGCTCAGCACCCCGTCGGTGCCGCCCGACCACACCAGCGGGACGCGCGCCACCTCGTCCGCCGGCCGGGTGCCCCTGGCGGTCAGCACCTCCCGGAACGCGCGGTCGGCGAGCAGCCGCGTGTAGTCGTTCACGCCGCCGTTGCCCTCGGTCTTGCCGACGACCGCGAGGACCCGGTCGGCCTCCAGCACGCCGTCGTCGATCAGCCGGGCCAGCCCGGACGCGTCGGTCACGCTCTCGATGGGGATCTTGCGGACTTCGATGGGATCGGGCACGTCGTCGCTCCTCGGCTGCTCTGCTGATCGTTCTGTACCCCGGGTCACGCCTCCACGACCGTCCCGGCCTCGCCCTGCGCCGCCGCGCCGAGCCGGGGCAGCGACGCGATCGCGGCGCGCCGCCCGCCCGCCGCGACGAACCGCCGCACCGCCTCCACCTTCGGGCCCATGCTGCCCGCCGCGAAGTGCCCGGCGGCGGCGAGCCGGGCCAGCTCGGCGGCCGTGGTGCGGCGCAGCGGCCGCGCCGCCGGGGTGCCGAACCCGGCCACCGCGTGCTCCACGTCCGTGGCGATCACCAGCGTGGACGCGCCGAGCCGGCGCGCCAGCAGCTGCGCCGCCAGGTCCTTGTCGACGACGGCCTCGACGCCGCGCAGCGCCCCGCCGGCGCGGACCACCGGCGCTCCCCCGCCGCCCGCCGCGACCACCACGTGCCCGGCGTCCAGCAGCACCATCGCCGCGCCCGCGTCCAGCACGTCGAGCGGCTCCGGGGACGCGACGACGCGCCGCCAGCCCCGGTCGCCGAACGGCCGCCACGCCTGCCCGAGCGCGATGAACCGGCGCGCCTCGTCCGCCGGGAAGTACCGGCCGACCGGCTTGGCCGGGTCGGCGAACCCGGGGTCGGCGGCGTCCACCAGCGTCCGCGTCACCACCGTGGACACCGGGCGCGGCGCGCCGCGCGCGGCGAGCGCCCGCTCCAGCGCGTTCATGATCATCACGCCGACGGTGGCCTGGGTCTGCGCGCCGCACCAGTCCAGCGGCACCGGCGGCACCACCCCCGCGGCCAGCTGGTTCTTGATCAGCAGGTTGCCGACCTGCGGGCCGTTGCCGTGCGTCAGCGCGACCCGCGCGCCCGCCGCCACCAGCTCGGCGACGTGCCGCATCGCGGTCTCGATCGCCGCCGCCTGCGCGTCCGGCGTCGCGCTGCCGTCCGGCGCGGTCATGGCGTTGCCGCCCAGCGCGATCAGAATCCGCTCGCCGTCGAGCGAGTCCCCGTTCCGGCCCACGGCCCGAACGCTAGCCGCGCGGCGGGCGCCGCTCATGGGCGAAACCAGCCCAAGGAACGCCGCCTGTTCGGCAAACTCCGCCCGTTCGGCAATCTCCGCCCGTCCGGCAATCTCCGCCGTCCGGCCGCTCGCCGGGGGAATTCAGGCGAGGCGTCCGAGGCGCTCGACGGCCTCGTCGATGACCTCGTCCTTCTTGCAGAACGCGAACCTGACGAAGTGCGCGCCCGCCTCCGCGTGGTCGTAGAACACCTGCGTGGGGATCGCGACGACGCCCGCCTTGGCCGGCAGCGCGCGGGCCAGCTCCAGCCCGTCGGAGAAGCCCAGCGGCCGGATGTCGGCCTGCACGAAGTAGGTGCCCTGCGGCCGGTACGCGGTGAAGCCGGCCGCCTCCAGCCCGGCGACGAGCCGGTCCCGCTTGGACTGCAGCGAGGCGCGCAGCTCCTCGACCCACGCCGTCTCGTTCGCCAGCGCGTACGCGGCGGCCCGCTGGTAGGGGGCGCTGACCGCGTAGGTGAGGAACTGCTTGACGGTCTGGACGGCCCGCACGTACCGGGCGGGCGCGGTGATCCAGCCGGTCTTCCAGCCGGTGGCGGAGAACGTCTTGCCCGCCGACGACACCGACACCGTCCGCTCCCGCATCCCGTCGAGGGTGGCGAGCGGGATGTGCTCCGTGCCGTCGAAGGTCAGGTACTCGTACACCTCGTCGGTGATCGCGACCAGGTCGCGGTCGCGGCAGACGGCGGCGATGGCCTCCAGCTCGCCGCGGGTGAACACCGTCCCGGCGGGGTTGTGCGGCGAGTTCACCAGGATCGCCTTCGTGCGCGGCCCGACGGCGGCGCGCAGCTCGTCGGGGTCGAAGGTGAAGCGGCCCTCCACCGGACGCAGCGTGACGGGCCTGCGCACCGCCCCGGCCAGCGCGATCACGGCGGCGTACGAGTCGTAGTACGGCTCGAACACGATGACCTCGTCGCCCGGCCCGGTGAGCGCGAGCACGGACGCGGCGATGCCCTCCGTCGCGCCGACGGTCGCGTACACCTCCGACATCGGGTCGTACGACAGCCCGTACCGCTCCAGCCGCTGCTCCGCCACGGCCTCCCGCAGCTCGGGCACCCCGGGCCCGGGCGGGTACTGGTTCCCGCCCGACCGGATCGCCTCGACCGCTACGTCCAGCATGGCCTTCGGGCCGTCCTCGTCCGGGAAGCCCTGACCGAGGTTGATCGACCCGGTGGCCGTGGCCAGCGCGGACATCTCCGCGAAGATCGTCTCGCCGAACTCCCGCATCCGCGGCACCAGAGGCTCAGTCACGGCACCAGCCTAAGGGGCGGCGTCAGATCCAGCCCATCTCCTGGGCGGCGCGGACGGCGGCGAAGCGGGACGGCTCGCCGAGCTTGGTCATCGCCGTGGAGAGGTAGTTGCGGACGGTGCCCTCCGACAGGTGCAGCAGCGTCGCGATCCGGGCGGTCTCGGTGCCGGCGCCGGTGAGCCGGAGGATCTCGCGCTCGCGCCCGGTCAGCGGGTTGTCGCCGGCGGCCATCGCGGTCGCGGCGAGCTCGGCGTCCAGGTAGCGGCCGCCGTCGTGGACCTTGCGGATCGCGGCGGCCAGTTCCTGCGTCGGCGCGTCCTTGGCGACGAAGCCGCGCACTCCGGCGGCCATCGCGCGGCGCAGGTAGCCGGGGCGGCCGAAGCTCGTGAGGATGCACACCGAGCAGCGGGCGCCCGCGGCGGCGAGGCCCTCGGCGACGGTGAGGCCGTCCGCGCCGGGCATGTCGATGTCGAGGACGGCGACGTCGGGGGCGTGCGCGGCGACGGCGGCGGCGACCTCGTCGCCCCGGCCGACCTCGGCGACGACCTCCAGGTCGGGCTCCAGCCCGAGGAGCGCGGCGACGGCGCCGCGGATGAGGTGCTCGTCGTCGGCGAGCAGGATCCGGATCACCGGCCGCTCCTCCCGGCGGCCGCCGCGGGCTCGGCGGGCTCGGCGGGCTCGGCGGGCTCGGGGCGCGGCTCCGCGGCCGTCGCGGCGGACGGGCCGTCCGGCTCGGGGCGCGGCAGCGGGACGACGGCGCGCAGCAGGAAGCCGTCGCGGCCGTGCCGGTCCGCGGTGATCTCGCCGCCGAGCACGACGGCGCGCTCGGCGAGGCCGGTCAGCCCCGACCCGGCGGCGGCGCCTGGGCCGGCGTCGCCGCGGACGCCGTCGTTGCGCATCTCCAGCACCACGGAGCCACCGTACGCGGTGAGCGCGACGGCGCAGTGCCGGGCCTCGCTGTGCTTGATCACGTTGGTGGCGCCCTCCCGGATCACCCAGGCGAGCACGGAGCGGACCTCGGGCGGCAGGCCGTCCGGCACCGCTCCGGCGTCGCAGCGCACCCCGGCCGCCTCCAGCACGGCGCGGACCCCGGCCAGCTCGGCGTCCAGCTCGACGGCGCGGTAGCCGTGCACGGCGGCGCGCACCTCGCGCAGCGCGTCGCGGGCGGCGCGCTGCACGTCGGCCATCTCCGCGCCGGCGCGGGCGGGGTCGGCGTCCGCGAGCCGCATGGCGAGCTCGCTCTTCACCGCGATCAGGGAGAGGCTGTGGCCGAGCAGGTCGTGCAGGTCGCGGGAGAAGCGCAGCCGCTCCTCGGTGACGGCGAGCCGGGCGAGCGCGTCCCGCGCGGCGTGCGTCTCCTGGTGCAGGTCCCACATGCGGCGCTGGTAGCGGTTCACGAACGCGATGAGTCCGCACATGCCGGTGTAGACCGCGACCATGATCGGCACGAGCGCGTACCAGGGCAGGTCGCCGTCGGGGTAGAGGTGCTTCGTGCCGGCGCTGCCGATGATCCCCGCGGCGGCCCCGGTGCCGAGGCACAGCTCGGCGATCCGGCGGCGGCTCATCGGCGACAGGACCACCGCCGACACCCAGAAGACGGGGACGACGCTGAACAGCGGCTGCGCGAACAGCATCAGGCTGAGCGCGGCGGTCACCGCGCCGCTCGCGACGAGTTCCCGCCGGGACGCGCCGCCCTCCAGCCCCGCCCGGACGAGCCGCATGTAGAACCAGCTCATCAGGCCGAGGCCGACGACGGCCAGCACGGCGACGGGGACGCCGATATGGCCGTCGTCGTAGGCGGCGGCCGTCCCGGCCAGGCCGGGGGCGATGAACCCGAGGGCCGCGCACAGGAACGACCGGTACGTCACGCGGCGGTACCGTTCGAGCCTGCGGGTGTCCTGGGCCTCCAGGTCCGCCGTGGTCGCGACCGTCATGTCCCGTCCTCCTTCTCCTCGACTGTAACGGCGGGACGTCCGGTCAGGCGCGCCTCGGCTCCCAGCGGAACCAGCGGCCCGCCATCGCGCGGCCGAGGCCGAGCCAGACCGCGAGGACGGCGAAGGAGGGCAGGCAGGCCGTCCACCCGCCGGCGAACCCGACGGACGCGTGGGCGGCGTGGTCGTGGAAGTCGCGGCCGAAGTAGGCGGTGCGGGTGATCTCGACGACGGGGCTGAGCGGCAGCCAGCGGCACGCCTCCTCCAGCGCGGCGGGCAGGCCGTCCAGCGGGAACATGACGCCGGCGCCCGCCATGCAGGCGAACATGATCGGCAGGACGGTGAGCTGGGCCAGCTCGGCGTTCGGGGTGAGGCCGGAGACGGCGAAGGCGAGCAGCGCGAACACGGCGGCGCCGCCCGCGAGCCCCACGAGCAGCAGGAGCGGATCGGCGGGGAACCGGCCGCCGAGCGCGGCGGCGAGCACCACCAGCAGGGCCAGCACCTGGACGGCGTACATCGCGACGGCGGCGAGGACGCCGCCGCCGATGATGTCGGCGTCGGCGAGCGCGGTGCCGCGCAGCCGCTTGAGCGTCAGGTCCTCGCGGCGGGCGGTGAAGACGTTCACCAGGTTCATGAACACCGCGAACAGCAGGAAGAAGCCGAGGTGGCCGGTGCCCTGGAGCAGCGCGGCGTCCATGCCGCCGGCCTTCTGCCCGTGCGCGGGGAACAGCAGCGCGGCGAACAGCACGGGCAGCCCGGCGGCGGTGAACAGCGCGGTCCGGTTGCGCCACAGCAGCATGAGGTCGAGGCGCGCGACGCGCAGGGCGGCGCCGCCGGCCAGGGGGCGGGTCATCGTCATCGGGACGCTCCTTCCAGCGCGGCGGCCGCCCCGGTCTCGGTCCGGGTGCCTTCGGTCTCCCGCGCGCCTGCGGACGTGCGGAGGAAGACGTCCTCAAGGGACGCGCTGCGCGCCTGCAGCCCGCGCAGCTCGACGCGGTGCTCGTCGGCCCAGCGCAGCAGGTCGTACAGGCCGCTCTGGAGGCCGGCCTCGGTGACGGTGTAGGACGCGACGGCGCGGCCGGCGTCGACGGCGATGTCGGCGCCGGCGCCGCGCAGCGCGGGCAGCTCGGCGACGCGGAACCGCTCGGGCACCTGGAAGCTGATCCGGTCGCCGTGCCCGGCGACGACCTCGGCGACCGTCCCGGCGGTCTCGATCCGGCCCCGGTGCATGATCGCGAGGCGGTCGGCGAGGTGCTCGGCCTCCTCCAGGTAGTGGGTGGTGAGCAGCACGGTGGTGCCGGCGGCGACGAGGTCCCGGACGATCCGCCAGGTGGCGCGGCGGGCCTCGGGGTCCATGCCGGTGGTCGGCTCGTCCAGGAACAGCACGCGGGGGCGGCCGAGCAGGGCGAGCGCGAGGTCCAGCCGCCGCTTCTGCCCGCCGGACAGCTGCCGGACCCGCACGTCCGCCTGCTCGGCGAGGCCGACGAGGTCCAGCGCCTCGCCGCGGGGCCGCGGGTCCGGGGTGAAGCCGCGGAAGCGGTCGACGGTCTCGGCGACGGTCAGGTCGGGGAAGAACCCGCCGTCCTGGAGCATGACGCCGATCTCGGGACGGACGGCGCGGCGCTCCCGGTACGGGTCGCGTCCGAGGACGCGGACGGTGCCGTGCCGGGCGGGCCGGTGCCCTTCGAGGGTTTCCAGGGTGGTGGTCTTGCCCGCCCCGTTGGTGCCGAGGAGCGCGAACAGCTCGCCGGGCGCGACCTCGAAGGAGATCCCGGCGACGGCCTCGAAGTCCCCGTACCGCTGGCGCAGCCCGTCGACGCTGATGGGTCGGATGTCGTCCATGCCCCCAGCGTCGCGGGGTGCGGCGGGGCGCCGGTAGACGTGCGTGTCACCGGTTCGGGCGGCGGGTGTCAGCCGTTCCGCGTGACAGCTGTCATGCCGTCCCCCTCGTCGTGCGAGCGGGTCAGCCGGCGATGGAGACCACGTGCCCGATGGACGGCAGGTCGCCGGCGAGGTCGAGCATGGCGGCGGCGACGTCGTCGCGGGTCATGGTGAAACCGCCGGTGACGCTGCGGTCGACGGCCTTGCGGTAGTGGCCCTTGCCCTCCTTGTTCGTGAGCCTCGGCGGCCGGACGATCGTCCAGTCGAGCCCGGAGTCGCGGACCTGCGCCTCGGCGACGCGCATGTCGGCGATGCCGTGCCGCAGGAACCGGCCGAGGATCACCGGCTTGACGACGTACCGGGTGAACGGGTCGTCGCCCGGCATGCCCTCGATGGCGCCCATGCTGACCATGAGGAACCGTCCGGCGCCGGTCGCGCGCATCGCGGCGATGATGCTGCGGGAGCTGTCGCCGCAGACGGTGGTGGGGCCGAAGTCGCGCGGGCCCATGGCGCTGACGACGGCGTCGGCGCCCTTCACCGCCTGCTCGATCGCGTCCGGGTCCATGACGTCGGCGCGGACGACGTCGGCGCGGTCGCGCAGGTCGGCGGGCATCCTGCCGGGGTCGCGGACGACGGCGGTGACCTGGTGCCCGGCGTCCAGCGCCCGGCGGACCAGCCGCGTCCCGATGCCGCCGGTCGCACCGAAGACCGTGATTCTCATCCCGATCCCTCCTCATATGGGTGAGTGAATGTTTACTAACCCCTAGGATGAGTAAGCATTCACTCACTGTCAAGGGGGCGGGCCGATGACCGCGCGCGAGCGGATCCTGGACGCGGCGGCGGACGTCATGCGCGAGCGCGGCGTCGCGGGCGCCACCACCAAGGAGATCGCCAAGGCCGCCGGGTACTCCGAGGCGCTGCTGTACAAGCACTTCCGCGACAAGGCGCAGCTGATGCTCGCCGTGCTCAAGGAGCGGATGCCCGCGTTCACCGCGAACGCCGTCGCGGGCGAGGCGACCGTGGAGGCCAACCTGGTCGCCGTCGCGCACGGCGCCCTCGCCTTCTACCGGCGGGCGTTCCCGATGATGGCCTCGATGGTCGCCCAGCCGGCGCTGATGGCGGCGAGCCGCGAGGCGTTGCGCAAGTACGACGCGGGCCCCCAGGAGCCGGTGCGGGCGCTCGCCCGCTACCTGGACGCCGAGCGCGACCTGGGCCGCGTCGCGGCGGGCGCCGACACCGGGGCCGCCGCCGCGCTGCTGATGGGCGGCTGCTTCCAGCAGGGCTTCCTGCACTACTTCGCCGCGGCGCCGGACGCGCCCGACCTGCCGGAGTCGGCCGCCGCCGGACTCGTCCGGCCGCTGCTCCCGGCCCTGCTCCCCTAGCCCTGCTCCCTTAGCGGTCGCGGGTGCGCACGAAGTCGACGTCCTCGGCCTCGCGGCCCGGCCACGTCAGCCGGGTCACCGCGGGCGGGGTCTCGGCGACGATCCGGCCGCGCGCGACGACATGGGACGGCCGGGTCTGCCGCCGGACGGCGTCGTACGGCGACGACGCGGGCAGCACCACCAGGTTCGCCGGGCGGCCCGGCTCGATCCCGTACCCGTCGCCGAGCCCGAGCACCCGCGCCCCCCGCGACGTCACCATCGCGAACGCCTCGTCGATCTCGGCGGCGCCGGTGAGCTGCGCGGCGGCGATCCCGACCAGCGCGACCTGCAGCGACGACGCCGTCCCGAGCGGGAACCAGGGGTCCATGACGTCGTCGTGGCCGAACGCGACGTTCACCCCGGCGGCGAGCATCTCCTTGACCTGGGTGAGGCCGCGGCGCTTGGGGTAGGCGTCGAACCGGCCCTGCAGGCACAGGTTGGCGAGCGGGTTGCACACCAGGTTGATGCCCGAGCGGGCGAGGATCCGCTGGAGCTTGTAGGAGTAGGCGCCGTTGTAGGAGCCCATCGCGGTGGTGTGGGACGCGGTGGCGCGGTCGCGGAGCCCGCCGCGCCGGGCGAGGGTGGCGAGCACCTCCACGAACCGGGACTGCTCGTCGTCGATCTCGTCGCAGTGCGCGTCCAGCAGCAGCCCGTACCGCTGCGCGATGTCGAAGGCGATCTCCAGGGAGCGGACGCCGTCCTCGCGGGTGTCCTCGAAGTGCGGGATCGCGCCGACCGCGTCGACGCCGCGCCTCGCGGCCTCCTCCAGCAGTTCCGGTCCGTTCTCGTAGGAGCAGACGCCCTCCTGCGGGAACGCGACGAGCTGGAGCCCGATGACGTCCTTCACCCGCTCGCGGACCTCGATCATCGCGTCGAGCGCGACGAGCCCGGGGTCGGTGACGTCCACGTGGCTGCGGACGTGGAGCACGCCGTTCGCCGCGTACCAGCGCAGCACCTCGCTCGCGCGGGCGATGACGTCGTCGCGGGTGAGGGTGGTCTTGCGCTCGCTCCACACCGCGATCCCCTCCCACAGGGACCCGGACGCGTTCCAGCGCGGCTCCCCCGCGGTGAGGGTGGTGTCGAGGTGGACGTGCGGCTCGACGAACGGCGGGCTCACCAGGCCGCCGGCGGCGTCCGCCAGGACCTCGCCCCCGGCGAGCTCACCGGCCGGTGCGACGCGTCCGAACCGGTCGCCGTCGATCTCGATGTCGTGCAGGCCGTCCCGTCCGGTCAGGCGGGCGTTGGTCAGGAGCTTCATGCGGGCTCCCCTACCCATGACCGGCCGCGCCGGGCCGACAGGACGAAGTACAGGACACCCGCCACGAGCGCCCCTGCCAGCCAGGACAGGTCGATGCCGCCCAGCGCGCGCGCCGCCGGCCCTTGCAGCGCCTTCGGGACGCCGTACTGGAACGCCCATGTCGCCGCGGCCCCCAGCACGAACGAGGCGAGGGCGTCCCAGCGGAAGTCGCCGAGGCGAGACCGTCCGGGCGGGTCGTAGAGGGCGTCGATGTCGACGTTCTGGCGGCGGACGACGTAGAAGTGGACGGCCATCACCGCCGCCCACGGCACCACCCACGTGACGAGGCCGCCGAGCCAGGCGTCCAGGGTGTTCGCGAAGTCCTGCTGGAAGATCAGCAGGATCGTGAACGCGGCGGCGAACAGGCCGACGCCGTAGGAGATCGCCTTGCGGGACACGTGCCAGTCGACGGTCTGCGCGCACAGCGAGCAGCTGTAGACGTTCAGGATGTTCGTGGCGATCGGCCCGTGCACCACCAGCAGCAGCACCGGGATCGCGAGCGCGCCGAACGCGTCCACGATCAGCTTGCCGGGGTCGGTGGTCGCGCTCACGGTCGCCAGCGACGCGCCGAGCACGCCGAGCCACACGACCGGCACGAACTGGCCGAGGACGCTCGCCGCGTACAGCCGGCGGCGCGGCACCGCGCGCGGCACGAACCGCGAGTAGTCGGAGGCGTAGGCGAACCAGGTGATGCCCCAGCCGACCCCGATCGCCGTCATCACGGTCGTCATGGCGGAGAGGCGGTCCTTGCCGGTGAGGCCCTGGCCCGGGTGGTCCCAGTGCACGCCGGTCTTCGTCCACGCGACGACGGTCATCACCGCGAGCACCGCCAGCGTGACGGGCACCGTCCATTTCTCGAACGCGGCGATCGCGTGGAAGCCGGACGCGGCGATCCACACCTGCAGCCCCATGATCACCAGCACCACGACGATCTTCATCGCGTTGCCACCGTGCACCCCGACCTGGCCGAGCAGCGCCATCACCAGGTCCAGCACGATCCAGGTGTTGACCGCGCACCAGCCCGCCGACATCACGCCCTGCAGCGCCCCCGGCAGGTACGCGCCGCGCCGCCCGAACGCCGACCGGGCCAGCACCATCTGGGTGACGCCGGTCCGCTGCCCCATCAGCACGAACAGCCCGAACACCGCCATCCCGACGAGGTTCCCGGCGACGAGCACGCCGACCGTGTCGGCGAGGCTCAGCCCGAGCTTGATGCCGAGCGCGCCGAGCACCCAGTTGATCGGCGCGATGTTCGCGCCCGACCAGATCCAGAACTGGTTCCCGGCGGTCGACTCGCGGGCGTGCGGCGGGACGGGATCGAGCGAGTGCGCGGCCGCGGACGCGCCGGATCCCGGGGACGGTGAGCTGGACACAGGCCACGACCTTACTGGCCGGCCCGAAATGCCCCGTCCGCCGCCCTCCGTGTTCCCTCCCAGGTCAGGGCGCGAGCTCGGGCAGGCGGGTCTTGACGACCTTGCCCATCGCGTTGCGGGGCAGCGAGCCGACCAGGTGGACGACGCGGGGCCGCTTGTGCACCGACAGCCGGTCCGCGACGAAGTCGATCAGCTGCCGCCCGGTCACGCCGTCCGCGACGACGTAGGCGGTGACCTGCTCGCCGAGGTCGTCGTGCGGGGTGCCGGCGACGGCGGCCTCCCGCACCGCCGGGTGCGCGAGCAGCGCGTTCTCGACCTCGCCGGCGCCGATCCGGTAGCCGCCGCTCTTGATCAGGTCGGTGGACGCGCGGCCGACGATGCGGTGCCAGCCGTCCGGGCCGATCGTCGCGATGTCGCCCGTGCGGAACCAGCCGTCCGGGGTGAACGACTTCGCGGTCGCCTCCGGGCGGTTCAGGTAGCCCTTGAACGGGTGCTCGGCGCGGACGTGCAGCTGGCCGGGCGTCTCCCCGTCGTGCGGGACGGGGTCGCCGTTCTCGGCGGCGAGGCGCGTCCCGATGCCGGGCAGCGGCAGGCCGACGTAACCGGGGCGGCGTTCGCCGTCCGCGCGCGCGCTGAGCGTGATCAGGGTTTCGGTCATGCCGTAGCGCTCGACGGGGCGGTGGCCGGTGAGCGCCTCCAGCCGCTCGAAGGCGGGCACCGGGAGGGGCGCGCTGCCGGACACCAGCAGCCGCGCACCCCGCATCGCCTCCGCCGACGCCGGGTCGGCCGCCATCCGCGACCACACCGTCGGGACGCCGAAGAACAGGCTGCCGCCGTCCTCGCCCGCCGCCGCCGCGTACGCCTCCGGCCGGGGACGTCCGGTGTGGACGAGCGGGGACCCGACCCGCAGCGGCCCGAGCACGCCGAGGACCAGGCCGTGCACGTGGAACAGCGGCAGCCCGTGCACCAGCACGTCGTCCGGCGTCCACGCCCACGCCTCCGCCAGCGAGTCGAGGGCCGCCCCGATCGCCGCGCGGGAGACCATCACGCCCTTGGGCGCGCCGGTCGTCCCGCTCGTGTACAGGATCAGCGCGGTCGCGTCGGGCACGGGCTCGGCCGCCGTCTCCGCGCCGGACGCGGAGGCCGGGAGGTCGTCGACCGGGACGCGCGGCGGTCCGCCGTCTCCCACGTCGGCGCCGCGGGCCGCGAGCAGCAGCGCCGCGCCGGAGTCGTCGAGGATGTGCGCGCGCTCGTCCGGGCCGGAGTCCGGCGGCAGCGGCACCACCGGCACCCCCGCCATGAGCCCGCCGACGACCGCGACCACCGTCTCCGCGCTCGCCGTCGCGTGCACCGCGACGGCGCCCGCGCCGGCGATCTCCGCCGCGACCGCGGACGCGCGGGCGAGCAGCTCCTCGCGCGGCAGCTCCCGGCCCGCGACCCGCACCGGCCCGCCCGTCTCGCCGAGCAGATCCCTCACTGGCTCCTCCCCTGCTCCTCGTCCTTCGCGTCCATCTCGTCCAGCCAGGCGAGCACCGCGCCGGTGTGCTCGCCGAGCAGCGGCGGCGCGGTGTGCGCCCGCGGCTCGGCGCCGTCGAACCGCAGCGGCGGGCCCGGCAGCTCGATCCTCCCGAGCGTCGGATGGTCGACCTCGATCACCAGGCCCTGCGAGCGGGTCTGCTCCCAGGTGTACACCTCGTCGATCGACCGGATCGACCCCGCCGGCACGCCCGCCGCGTTCAGCCGGTCCAGCCACGCCTCCCGGGCGTCCCCCGCCAGGACGCGCTCGATGTCGGCGGTCAGCTCCGCCCGGTTCGCCGACCTGTCCGGGATCGTCGCGTACCGCGGGTCCCCGGCGTCCAGCCCGACCAGCGGCGCGAACCTGCGCCACAGGTTCTGGTTCGCGACGCCGATCTGGATCTGGCCGTCCTTGCAGCGGAACGTCCCGTACGGCGCGATCGTCGGATGGTCGTTCCCGACCGACTCCGGCACCTCCCCGGCGACCGTCCAGCGCGTCCCCTGGTACATGTGCGCGCCGACCACCGAGGCCAGCAGCGACGTCCGCACGACCGAGCCGCGGCCCGTCCGCGTCCGCTCGTAGAGCGCCGCCAGCACCCCGGACGTCGCGTTGCCCGCCGCGAGGATGTCGGCGATCGACAGCCCCACCTTGCTCGGCGTCCCCGGCGGGCCCGTCACGCTCATGATCCCGGCCTCGCCCTGCATGATCGCGTCGTAGCCGGGGCGGCCGCCCTCCGGCCCGTCGTGCCCGAACCCCGTGATCGACAGGACGATCAGCCGCGGGTTCAGCTCGTGCAGCCGCTCCACCGGGAAGCCGAGCCGGTCCAGCACCCCGGTGCGGAAGTTCTCGGCCAGCACGTCGGCGTGCCGCACCAGCCGCTCCAGCGTCTCCCGCCCCTCGTCCGACTTCAGGTCGAGGGTGATCGACTCCTTGTTCCGGTTGATCGACAGGTAGTAGGTGCTGACCCCGTCCTCGCCCGCGAACGGCGGCCCCCAGCCGCGCGTCTCGTCGCCCGTGCCGGGCTGCTCCACCTTGATCACGCGGGCGCCGAGGTCGGCGAGCGCCATCGTGGCCTGCGGTCCGGCGACCACGCGGCTGAGGTCGACGATCAGTACGCCGTCCAGCGGTCCGGGCAAGGGGCGTCCTCCTTCGGGGGGCGGGCACCTGGAAGTATGCCGTCCGTGCCGCTGCCGCCGCCCCGGACCCACCCCGCGCTCGCCGCGCGGCTGCTCGCGCTGCCGCCGTCCTGCGGGCCCGCGCGGCTGGTCGCGATCGACGGGCCCAGCGGCGCCGGGAAGTCGACCTTCGCCGACCACCTCGCGGCCGTCCTCGTCGGCGCGCCGGTGATCCGGTCGGACGACTTCCGCGTGCCGTGGGACGCCGACCCGCTCACCTGGTGGGCGCCGCTCCGCCGCGCCGTCCTCGATCCCCTGTGCGCCGGACGGCCCGCCGTGCTGCGCCGCTACGACTGGCACAACGACCGGTACGGCCCGCCGGAGGAGATCGCGCCTCCGCCCGTCCTCATCGTCGAAGGCGTCGGCTCGTCGTGGGCGGAGTCGCCCGCCGCCTGCCGGATCTGGATCGACGCCCCCTACGAGCTGCGCCGCGCCCGCGCCCTCGACCGCGACGGCCTCGAATACGCCGGCGCCTGGGACCGCTGGTCCGCCCGCGAGTCCGCCTTCTTCGCCGAGGACGGCACCCGGGACCGCGCCGACCTCCTCATCGACGGCACCGCCCCCGCCCTGCGCGGCGGCTCGTAGGCCAGGAGGGCGACCGGCCGCCGAGCCGCGTTCACCGATGAGCGGCCGGCAGCGCCGCGAGCCCTTCTCGCAGGTCTTCGACGAAGTACTCGGGCACCTCCAGCGAAGGGAAATGTCCCCCGCGTTCGGGCGTCGCCCATCGGACGATCTGCCGGTACCGCTCCCGCGCCCAGGGGCGCGGGCACTTCTCGACGTCACGGGGATACATGGTGAGCGCCGACGGGACGTCGACCCGGAGTTCGGGATCGAGCGAGTTGTGGCTTTCGTAGTAGATGCGGGCCGCCGACGCGCCGGTCCGCGTCAGCCAGTAGAGGGTGACGTCGTCGAGGATCCTGTCCCGGGAGATCGTCTCGAACGGGCCGTCCTCGGTGTCCGACCATTCGGCGAACTTGTCGAGGATCCAGGCGAGCAGCCCGACCGGTGAGTCGACGAGCGAGTAGCCGATGGTCTGCGGCCGGGTCGCCTGCTGCTTCGCGTACGCCGCGCGGTGGCGCCAGAAATGGCGGGTCTCCTCGGTCCATTCGCGCTCGACCGCCGTCAGCCCGTCCACGGTCAGCCCGGGCGGCGCCTCCGCGAACGTGGTGTGGATGCCGAGGACGTGCGCCGGGAACCGGCCGCCGAGAACGGTGGTGATATTGCCGCCCCAGTCGCCGCCGTGGGCCAGGAATCTGCTGTAGCCAAGCCTTCCCATCAGCTCCACCCAGGCGGCCGCGATCTTTTCGGTTCCCCACCCGGTGGTGTCCGGCTTGTCGCTGTATCCGAAGCCGGGCAGCGACGGGACCACGACGTGGAACGCCGGCGCGTCCGCGTCTTTCGGATCTGCCAGTTCGTCCACCACATCGATGAACCGGACAATGCTGTCCGGCCAGCCGTGCGTCAGGATCAGCGGAGTGGCGTCCGCGCGCGCGGATCGGCGGTGCAGGAAATGGATTCCCAGACCATCAATGGTCGTGCGGAACTGCCCGATCCCGTTGAGGCGCTCTTCGAACGGCCGCCAGTCGTATTCGGTGCGCCAGTAGTTCACGACATCGACGAGGTCGGCGAGAGGAACGCCCTGCTCCCACCGACCAGGGCCGGGCGCCGCGCCATGGACGGTCTCGGCCTCCGGCAGCCGCGCCGCGGCGAGCCGCGCGCGCAGGTCGTCGAGGTCGGCGTCGCTCGCGCGGGCTTCGAATGCCCGTACGTCGCCGGTCGGATGAGACATGGGACCTCCTGGCCGTCTCGGAACCGGCCGCAGGGCAACGCGAACCGGCTAAGCCGGTTCTAACATGCCGCCGCGCCGACGTGCAACCGGCTAAGGTGGTTCCATGCGCGCCGGCTTCCCCGACTTCCGCCTCGGCAACGTGCTCGCGACCAGCTTCACCGGGACTCTGACGGAGCGTCAGGGCGACTCCGTGGAGCGGATCCCCACGCCGCAGCGGCTCATCGACTGGCTGGCGGTGAACGGCCTCGCCGTGGACTCCTGCACCGCCGCCCAACTCGACCTCGCCCGGGAACTGAGGGAGTCGATCCACCTCGCCGCGACGGCGGCCGCGATCCAGGACGCCCTCCCCGCATCCGCCGTCCAAGTCATCAACGACCGCAGCGCCGGGGGCCGGGCCGCCGCGATCCTGACGCCCGAGGGCAAGCGGGAATGGCGGCTCGGTTCGGCGTCCCGCGTGGAAGACGCGCTCAGCGTGATAGCCGCCGACGCGATCAGCATCATCGCCGGCGAACGGGACGGGAAACTGGCCCTGTGCGCATCACCGACCTGCCAGGCCGCCTTCTTCGACACCAGCCAGAGCCGCACCCGCAAATGGTGCGACATGAACACCTGCGGTAATCGCCAGAAGAAGGCGCGCTTCAACGCCAAGCAGCGCGAAACCTAGCCCACACCACCTTTCCGCCCTCGTTGAGCGGCCGGACGCCCCACTCCTCGACGAGTTCCGCCATCAGCCGCAGGCCCCGTCCGGACGTCGCGGCGAGATCCTCGGGCCCGGCCACCGGACGGCCCTCCCCCGCGTCCCACACCTCGACCACCGGCCGCCCGCCGCGCGCGTCCAGGAACAGCCGGACGACGATCGGCCCCTCCCCGTGCTTCCAGGCGTTCGTGACCAGCTCGCACACCACGAGCCGCCCGACATGGTCGTCGGCGATGCCCCACTCGCGGAACCATTCGGCGAGGAACGTCCGCGCCGAGCGCGGCGTCCGGTCGCTCGGTTCGAGCACGAGCGTGGGGACCTCGGGGACGAGTGCAGCGGACATCGTGACCACCTCCGGATGGGTTCTCTGGAACGCCTTCACAGCGTGGACTCATGCGGCTACGTTCAGTACGCAGATGGTCACGCTTCGATACGACTCTGAAGCCACCCCCCGGCTTCTTCGAAGTCCTTGAAGTCCGACATTCACGGAGGACCCGCGATGGTCGACCCCTACAGCCCCCAAGCCATCTGGGGCCGCGAGCTGCGGCACTACCGGACCAAGGCCGGGCTCAAGCAGTCCGAGCTCGCCGAACGCATCAACTTCTCGGAATCCCTCATCTCCGGGGCGGAGACCGGCCAGGTTCCCGCCTCCGTCCCGTTCGCCAAGGCATGCGACCGCGAATTCGAGACCGGCGGCGTCCTGCTGCGGGCACTCGACTTCAAGAAGGCCCGCCGCTTCCCGGCCGGGTTCGCCGAGTACCTGGAGGTCGAGAAGAAGACCGCCATGATCCGCTGGTACGAGGGGCTCTGCGTCCCCGGCGTTCTCCAGACGCCCGACTACGCCCGCGCGCTCCTGCGCGCCGGCCGCCCCGGAGACACCGACGAGGAGATCGAGGCGCTCGTCACCGCCCGCATGGACCGCAAGGCGTTCCTCGGCGAACCGAACGCGCCGACGCTCTGGGCCGTGATCGACGAACCGGTTCTGCGGCGTCCGGTAGGAAACGCCGAGGTCATGCGGGACCAGCTCGCCTACCTGCTGAAGGCCACCGAGCACCCCAAGGTCTGTGTTCAGGTCCTCCCATTCGATACGGGAGCCCACGCCGGACTGACGTGCTCCTTCATTCTGCTGACTCTCCCCGACGGCGGATCGGTGGCCTACGCTGAGGATCTGACCGGTGGCCGCTTCATCGAGCGTCCAGAGGATCTGGGCCATTGGGCCGCCTGCTATGAGTCGATCAAGTCATCGGCGTTGCCGGTGAAGCAGTCGGCGGAATTGATTCGCGACGTCATGGGAGACGGTCATGAGTGCGAGCAAGGTGGTTTGGCGGAAGGCATCACATAGCTCCGGCAATGGCGGTGCCTGCGTCGAGGTCGCTCACTTTCCCGGTGCGATCGGAGTTCGGGACTCCAAGGACCCCGAGGGGCCGAGGCTCGTCCTCAGCCGGGGTGCTTTCGCGGCGCTGGTGGCGGATCTGAAGCGCTGAGGCAAGCCCGTCGCCCGGGCTTCGCTCGGGCGACGGGCCGGTTTCAGGGTTTGAGGAGGTCCACCACGGCGGGGTTCCCGTGCAGTCCGATGAGGTCGATCGGCGGAACGGCTTCCTGCATCGAGGCGACGTGCTTCCTGAGCGCCTGCAGAAGTTTGACGCCTTCGACGCTGCGGCCGTAACCGGGACTGGCGACGATGAGGTCCCACAGTCGCCGGGCCTCGTCGAACGTGTCGGGGAGGCCGTCGTCCTCGATGCCCATCGCGGAGCCGATGATCTTCCAGACTCCCATCCAGGTGAGGAGGGCGTCGCCCTCCGGGACCTGCTCGCCGACCCCCTGCATTCCGACCAGCGGCGTGTACGAGAAGGTCAGCAGCGTGTAGGCGAGGCTGACCTGGTTGATGTAGGGGTGCTCCTGCTCCGCGGGGTGGTCTCCGGCGATCGTGGTGTGCCGGTCGCCAAGGGCCGCATAGACGACCAGGAGGCCGAGGCCGTCGGGGCCTGCCGCGAATCCCTTGCGCACCCTGTCCATGACGTCGTCGGTCGTGCTGAGGCGCTCTTCGACGAACTCGGCCTCGGCGAGCCGGCGCGTTCTGACCAGCAGTTTCGCGCCGTCGATGTAGGCGTAGGTCTCCGGGAGGGAACGGACCAGCAGGAGGAGCTGGTACGTCCTGCCGTCCAGCTTCGCGTCGACCGCTCCGAATCCGCTGATGAGGGCGAGGTACCGCTTCGCCTTCTCGTTGGTGAGCGATCCCTTCTTGACGAGGGCGTCGAGAAGGGTCCTGTTGTCCGGCTCGTCGCCGCCGGCCTCGTCGATGACCGGCTTGAGGGCGCCGTACAGAGTCCCTTGCGTGATCTGCGGCTTCCTGCGGGCCTCCGCCAACTGCTCCTGGGTCGTCCACACCATCGGGCACCTCCCGTGCCTGGATTACCCGCAGATTAAGCGGCTCCCGATCCTCGGTTACCGGGCGGCGACTGACCGTATCCGGACGCCGTGAAGAGTCCGCAGCCAGCGGGTGCGCTTGCCGTATGCGGCCACGCACGGGAGGTGACGCGGCCCTGGCCTCGGGTGAGGTTCAGGTGTCGACGTCGGCGGACGCCGCGCCGCCGGACAGGGTCGGGTAGCCGGGGCCGCGGTCGAAGAACGGGGCGGGGCCGCGGTCGGCGCGCAGGCGTGCGCGGAGCGCGTCGGTCGCCGCGGCGTCGACGGCGCCGTCGGCGAGGACGACGCCGTAGTCGTCGCGGGCGCCGTTCGGGGAGACCTTGCCGTCGCGGACGTCGGCGGCGACGCGGGCCGGGTCGCGGTCCAGGGGGTCGCCCCAGCCGCCGCCTCCGGTGGTGCGGATGCGGACGACCTGGCCGGCGCGGACGGGGTGGTCGTCGACGAGGCCGTCCATGGGGACGCCGTCGATGTCGACGCGGAAGGGGCGGCCGGCGCGGCCTCCGTTGACGCCCCAGCAGGACAGGATCGAGCGGTCGGCGATCGACATGTAGTGGGCGTCGCGGAGCATGCGGATGTGCTTGTCGTAGCCGAGGCCGCCGCGGAACTCGCCGGGGCCGCCGGAGTCGGTGGCGAGGCCGAGGCGTTCGACGACGAACGGCCAGCGCGCCTCGGCGAACTCGGCGGGGATGTTGCGGGAGTCGGGGACGATGTGGATGGTGTCCTCGCCGTCGGCGTAGGGGCGGCCGCCGGAGCCGCCGCCGAGGACCTCGCGCATCAGGTAGGGGCCGCGGTCGTCGTCGCCGTAGACGCCGGTGTAGCGGATCGTCTCCTGGTCGGCGGGCATGCGCCCGCCGGTGGCCTTGGCGAGGACGCCCGCGAGGACGCCGAGGAGCCGCAGGATGACGAACGTGCGGGCGTTGGTCGGGGCCGGGAAGACGGGCGTGAGCAGCGTGCCCTTCTCCGGGAACCGCATCTCGATGAGGGGGACGACGCCTTCGTTGACGTCGAGCTCGGCGGCGCGCTCGGGGGTGTCGGCGAGGTTGCGCAGGACGGGCGCCAGCCATTTCTTGAGGAACACGCCATCGGCGTAGTCGCCCGCATGGTTGATCGGGCCCTTGGCCTGCGGGGACGTGCCGGTGAAGTCGATGACGAGCGGGACGTCCGCGGACTTGTCGACGGTCAGGGTGATGCGCTGGGCGTGCAGGCGGGGCGGGTCGACGCCGTCGTGCTCGGCGTAGTCCTCCCAGACGTAGGTCCCGTCGGGGATCTTCGCGACGAGCTCACGGCGGAACGTCTCGGTGGTGCGGGAGATGACGGCGTCGAAGCACTCCTCGACGTCGGCGCGGCCGTAGCGGGCGAACAGGTCGGCGAGGCGGCGGGCGCCCATGAGGCAGGCGGAGCATTCGGCGTCGAGGTCGCCGGCGAGGGAGTCGGGCATCCGCGAGTTGCGGGTCATGATGGCGAGCGCCGCCCGGTTCGGCACGCCCCGGTCCCAGAGTTTGATGGGCGGCACCATCAGGCCCTCTTCGTAGGCGCTGCGGGCGTGGCTCGGCATGGAGCCGGGGACGGCGCCGCCGATGTCGTCGTGGTGCCCGAACGCCTGCACGAACGCGACGACGTCGCCGTCGTGGAACACCGGGACGGTCACGCAGAGGTCGGGGAGGTGGCCGATGCCGCCCTCGGACAGGTAGACGTCGTTGTGGAAGAACACGTCCCCCGGCCGCATCTCCTCGATCGGGAAGTCGCGGGCGACGGGCTGGACGAGCGCGGAGTACGAGCGTCCGGTGAGCTTGCGGAGGCGGCGGTCGTGGATGCCGGCGCGGAAGTCGTGGGCGTCGCGGATCATCGGCGAGCGGGCGGTGCGGGCGATGGCCGTCTCCACCTCGCGCTCGACGGACGCGAGGGTGCCTTCGACGATCTCCAGCAGGATCGGGTCGACGCTCATCGCGCGGTCACCACCAGGTTGCCGTGGGGGTCGAGGCTGGCGGTGAAGCCGGGGTGCAGCGGGAGCGTGGAGCCGAACTCCTCGATCACCGCGGGCCCGTCGACGGCGTCGCCGGGGGCGAGCTTCTCGCGCCGGTACACCGGTGTGTCCGCCCAGTCGCCGAAGTGCACCGGGCGGGAGCCGGTGCGGGCGCGCGAGGGGTCGCCGTCGCCCGGCGGGCGTTCCGGCAGCGGCGGCCGGTCGATCGGCCCGATGCCGGAGACGCGCAGGTTGACCCATTCGACGGGGTGGCGCGGGTCGTCGCGGTGGCAGTAGCCGTACCGGTCCTCGTGCGCGTCGTGGAACCGTCGGACGACCTCCGCGCGGAACGCCTCGTCCGGGACGCCGGCCGGCGCGGTGACACGGACTTCGAACGCCTGCCCGTAGTACCGCAGGTCGGCGGAGCGGGCGAAGCGGCGGCGTTCTTCCGGGAAGCCCTCGCGGGCGAGCGCCGCCCCGGCCTCGTCCTCCAGTTCGGCGAACGCCCCGGCGAGGGCGGCGACGTCCAGCTCCGCGTCGCGGACGACCCGGGTCCGCACGTGGTCGTTCTTCACGTCCACGGTGAGCAGCCCGAACGCCGACAGGTTGCCGGGGTTCTCCGGGATCACCGCGGCGGGCAGGCCGAGGACGTCGAGCAGCCGGCACGCGAGCAGCGGCCCGGACCCGCCGAACGCGACGAGCGGGTAGTCGCGGACGTCCAGCCCCCGCTGCACGGTGATCTGCCGGATCGCGTTGGCCTGGTTCCACGCGGAGATCTCCAGGATCCCGGAGGCGGCGCGCTCGACGGTCAGCCCCAGGTCGGCGGCGAGCGCCTCAAGGCCGGCGCGCGCCGCGGGCACGTCGAGGGGCACCTCGCCGCCGAGCAGGTGCGGCGGGATGCGGCCGAGGACGGCGTGCGCGTCCGTCACCGTCACCTCGGTGCCGCCGCGGCCGTAGCAGAGCGGGCCCGGGTCGGCGCCGGCGCTGCGCGGCCCGACCTTCAGCGCGCCGTCCGGCGACCGCCGCGCGACGGACCCGCCGCCCGCGCCGACCGTCACGATGTCGATCATCGGGATCTTGACGGGATGCCGGCCGATCGCGCCCTCGGTGGTGACGGTCGGCTCGCCGTCCAGCACGACCGCGACGTCGGTGGAGGTGCCGCCGCCGTCCAGCGTCACCACCGAACCGCGGCCGCTGCGGGACGCGACGAACGCCGCGCCGAGCGCGCCCGCCGCCGGGCCGGACAGCACCGTCGTGATCGGCTGCCGGGCGACCTCGTCCGCCGACAGCACGCCGCCGTTGCTCTTCATCACCAGCAGCCGGGCCGGGGCGCGCCCGGCGATCCGCGCGAGGTAGCCGTTCATCGCCGGTTTCACGGCGGCGTCCACCAGCGTCGTCACGGACCGCTCGTACTCGCGGTACTCGCGCAGCACCTCGCACGACAGGGACACGACCGCGTCCGGGTGCTCGCGGCGCAGCACCTCGCGCATCGCCAGCTCGTGCGCCGGGTTCGCGTACGAGTGCAGGAAGCAGACGCCGATCGCGCGGATCCCCGCGTCGCGGAACCAGCGCGCCGCCGCGACCGCCGACTCCTCGTCGAAGGGCCGCAGCTCCGCGCCGGTGTGGTCGAGCCGCCCGCCGGCCGTCCGCACCCGGTGCGCCGGGACGATCCGGGGCGGCTTCACCCAGAAGTAGCTGTTGCCGTAGCCGTCCGGGACGCTCTGCCGGGCGATCTCCAGCATCGACTCGAAGCCCTCGGTGGTGACGAACCCGAGGCCGTCGATCCGGTCCTCCAGCAGCCGGTTCGTCGCGACGGTCGTGCCGTGCGACAGCGCCGCCACCTCGTCCGGCGACGCGCCGAGCAGGCCGAGCACCTTCGCGACGCCCGCCGCGAACCCCTCGGCGGGGTCGGCGGGCGTGGACGGGGTCTTGGTCGTGACGGGCTCGCCGGCCCCGTCCCCGCCGACGTCCAGCGCGACGACGTCGGTGAACGTCCCGCCCGTGTCGATGCCGATGCGCAGCCGCCGTGCCATGCCCAACGGTCTACCGGACGGCCCGCGCCCGCGGAACCGTCGCAATGTGCCAACGGGACGGCCGCCCTTTGGGCATTGCGCGCCGCGCCCTGCCCAAAGGGCGCGGCGCGCCCGGCGGATGCGCTCGGGCCCCGAGCACGGCGCTAGGCTGGGCAGCCGTCCGAAACACGGAACCGACGACACCGCTGGAGCCCGTCCATGGCGCTTGAACGCCCCGAGATCGACTTCCCCGAGGGACAGCCGCCCGCCAACCTCGACATCACCGACATCACCAAGGGCGACGGCCCCGAGGCGACCAAGGGCTCGACCGTGTCGATGCACTACGTCGGCGTCTCCTGGTCCACCGGCGAGGAGTTCGACGCGTCCTGGAACCGGGGCGGCACGCTCGACTTCGAGCTCGGCAGCGGCCGGGTCATCAAGGGCTGGGACATGGGCATCGCCGGGATGAAGGTCGGCGGCCGGCGCAAGCTGGTCATCCCGCCGCACCTGGCCTACGGCGACCGCAGCCCGAGCCCGGCCATCAAGCCCGGCGAGACGCTGATCTTCGTCGTGGACCTCGTCGCGGTGAGCTAGGACCCCGTCCCGCGCGGCGGCGGGCACGGCCCAACGGCGGGCAATCGGGCGGTGAAAATCCGGCCGGTTGCCCGCCGCCGCCGTTTCCGCGGGCGGTCCGTCCGGTATCAGACGTTCATGATCGAGGCGCGCGGGCTGACGAAGCGGTACGGCGACACCACCGCCGTCGACCGCGCCACCTTCGGCGTCGCGCCGGGCCGGGTGACCGGCTTCCTCGGCCCGAACGGCGCCGGCAAGACCACCACCATGCGGATGATCCTCGGCCTGGACCGCCCGACCGCCGGCGAGGTCACCGTGCACGGCCGCCGCTACCGCACGCTCGGCGCGCCGCTGCGCGAGGTCGGCGCGCTCCTGGACGCCCGCAACGTGCACGGCGGCCGCACCGCCTACAACCACCTGCTGTGCCTGGCCAAGAGCAACGCGATCCCGCGCCGGCGGGTGGACGAGGTGCTGGACCTCGTCGGGCTGGGGAGCGTCGCGAAGAAGCGGTCCAAGGGCTTCTCGCTCGGCATGGGGCAGCGGCTCGGCATCGCCGCCGCGCTGCTCGGCGACCCCGCCGTGCTGATGTTCGACGAGCCGGTGAACGGGCTCGACCCCGAGGGCATCCTGTGGATCCGCACGCTGATGCGGCGGCTCGCGCGGGAGGGCCGCACCGTGTTCGTCTCCAGCCACCTGATGTCGGAGATGGCGCTGACCGCCGAGCACCTCGTCGTCATCGGGCGGGGCCGCATCCTCGCCGACACCGGGATGGCCGAGTTCATCGGCGCGAACGCGACCAGCCACGTCCTCGTCCGGTCGCCGCAGCTCACCGAGCTGGCGCGGCTGCTGGCCGGGCCGGGGCGGCGGCTGGAGCCGGAGCCGGACGGGGCGCTGCGGGTGTACGGGGCGCCGGCGGCGCGGATCGGCGACGTCGCCGCCGAGCACGGGCTGCGGCTGCACGAGCTGGCGACCGTCCAGCCGTCCCTGGAGGAGGCGTTCATGCGGCTGACCGGCGAGACCGTCGAGTACCACGCCGGCGTCCCGGGCGCCCCCGACCCCGGCGGCGCTGTCCCGCCGGGGTCGGTGCCGCCGGGCGCGGCGGCTCCCGGGGCGGGCGGGTGACCGCCCCGGCGGCGGCGCCGGGAGCGGGGCCGGGGGCCGCGCCGCGCCGGGACGTCAGGCGCGTCCGGTTCGGGCACGTGCTGTCCTCGGAGTGGACGAAGATCGCCACGGTCCGGTCGACGTTCTGGACGCTGCTGGCCGGCGCGGTCGTGGTCATCGGGTTCTCCGCGCTGTGGGCGCTGGCGTTCACCGCGTCCTACGACCAGATGAGCGCCCGCGACCGGGCGACGTTCACCCCGATGCTGCCGACGCAGGTCGCCTACTACTTCGGCCTGGTCGTCTTCGGCGCGCTGGGCGTGCTGGTCATCACCGCCGAGCACGGCACCGGGATGATCAAGACGGCGCTGACCGCGGTGCCGCGGCGGGCCGCCTACCTGGCCGCCAAGACGGTGGTGCTGGGCGCGGTCGTGCTGGTGGTCGGGATCGTGGTGACGTTCGCGTCGTTCTACGCGGCGCAGGGCATCCTCGCCTCCAAGCACCTCGACGGGTCGATCGGCGACCCGGGGGTGCTGCGCGCGGTGATCGGCGGCGGCATCTACCTGGCGCTCGTCGCGATCCTCGCGCTCGGCATCGGGACGCTGCTGCGGCACACCGCGGGCTCCATCGTGCTGCTGTTCGTGGTGCTGTTCGTGCTCGGCATCGCGGGCGGGTTCCTGCCGAGCTCGTGGGGCGACACCGTGAACAAGTTCCTGCCGTCCAACGCGGGCGGCGCGATCCTCGACCCGGTGCACAAGTCCGGCTCGCTCGCCCCGTGGACGGGCCTCGGCGTGTTCGCGATCTACACCGCCGTCGTGTTCGCCGCCGCGCTGATCCTCTTCGAGCGCCGCGACGCCTGACCCGCCCGAACCCCGTTCACTTGCGGCGTGTCGGCCTTAAGAGCGCCGATATAAGGCCGACACGCCGCAAGTCAACGTCGGCGGCGGGCGAGGAGGTGGCCCAGCGCGACGCCGGCGAGGGCGACGGCGCCGCCGGCGAGGAACGCGGCGACCATCGGCGCTCCGGCCGCCCTGCCGGATAGAGCCGGTTCAGTGGCGGCGCGGCCCGGGAAGACCCGGCCGGTCGCCGGCTCTGCGGTGGAGGAGGACGCGGCCTGCGGGGCGGGCGACGGCGGCTCCGGCTCGGCGGGCGGCGCGGTCAGGTCGCGCTCGACAGCGGCGAAGAACTCGCCGGCCGTCCGCTTGGCGACGCCGCCGAGCATCCGCTGCCCGACACCGCCGATCATCCCGCCGACGACCGCGTCCGCGTCGTAGTCGACGCGGGTGGAGCCGCCGCCGTCCGTCAGCCGGACGCGGACCGTCGCGTCCACCGTCCCGGGCGCGCCCTGCCCCTGCGCGCGCAGCGTGAACGAGCGCGGCGGGTCCGGGTCTGCGAGCTCGACGCGTCCCACGTAGGTGCCCTGGACGGACGCGACGCCCGCCGTGACGGTCATGCGGTAGGCGTCGGGGCCGGTCTCCTCAAGGGAGCGGCATCCGGGGATCGTCCGGGCGAGCACGGCCGGGTCCTGGAGCGCGGCCCAGACGCGGGCGAGCGGCGCGGCGACGCTGGCACTGCCGGTGACCTGCATGTTCCGACTTTAGGGAATGCGAGCGCGGCTTCGAACGGCAACATGTGCCGAGTACACGCCGAGGATTGGGCAGATCCCCGGCGACGGCGCAGGGAAATGGTCAGATATGTCCGGCTGATACCGACGCGCGCGAACTCCGGGGCGTGCGGGCGCGTCAACCGAAGCGGAACGACGAGAACGACCCCCCAACCGAATGGAGTACGCGGCCGATGCGAGGGAAGACGCCCGTGATCGCGATGGTGACCGCCGGAGTCGTCGGCGCGGCCGCGGGCGGCTGGCCGGTGGTCCGGGCCGAGGCGGGCGGCGGCTCCGGGCCGTCCATGCGCACGCAGCTGTCCTCGGTGCTGGCCGACCAGCAGTGGCCGGCGCCGAAGCCCGGCAGCTGGACGCCGGCGAAGCCGTCCACCGACGGGCTGCCCGCGGTGGTCGACCACATCGACACCACCGAGCGCGTCGTGTTCCTCACGGCCGACGACGGCTACACCTACGACTCGGAGTTCGTGGACATCGTCCGCAAGGAGAAGGTCCCGATCATGACCTTCCTGACGACGACGTACCTGCGGGGGCAGGGCCAGTACTTCCTCGCGATGCGCAACGCGGGGTCGCCGATCGAGAACCACACGGTCACGCACCCGAACATGCCGACGCTCTCCCCCGAGGCGCAGAAGCGGCAGATCTGCGACTCCTCCGACGCGATCCAGCGCGAGTACGGCCGCCGCCCGCAGATCTTCCGGCCGCCGTTCGGCGCCTACAACCACGCGACGCGCGAGGTCTCCAAGGAGTGCGGCATCCGGTCGATCATCACCTGGACGGCGGAGTTCTACAACGGCACGACCGGGCCGGGCGTCGGCTTCAACGGGTTCGCGCGCGCCGACGGCGGCAAGGGGTTCAAACCGGGCGACATCATCCTCATGCACTACCGCAAGGGCCTGGCCGGGCAGCTGCGGATGATGCTGGGGTGGATCAAGCAGGCCGGGTTCCGGCCCGCCGCGCTGCAGAACTATCTGCCGCGCTCGCTCGGCGGCAACGCGCCGGACAAGCCCACCGCGAACTGACCGCCCGTCTCCGTTCCACCGTCGCGCGGCGCCTCCCGGACGCGCAGGCCCGGCTCGCCGGACGCCCGTTCGCGCAGCTCGTACAGGGCGTCCGGGGACAGCGGCATCGCCTCGACGCGCAGCCCCTCGGCGTCCTCGACCGCGGCGGCGATGACGGCCGACACCGGGATGACGCCGGCCTCCCCCGCGCCCTTGATGCCGAGCGGGTTCAGCGGTGACGGCGTCTCCAGGTGGTCGGTCTCGATGCGCGGGATCTCCGTCGCGTACGGCATGAGGAAGTCCATGAACGAGGCGTTGACGAGCTGGCCCGACTCGTCG
The DNA here is from genome assembly GCF_017573465.1 of Actinomadura violacea. Lineage (GTDB taxonomy): Bacteria > Actinomycetota > Actinomycetes > Streptosporangiales > Streptosporangiaceae > Spirillospora > Spirillospora violacea. The sequence continues at coordinate 169,568 of NZ_JAGEPF010000019.1, read as the reverse complement.
TAGACCATCCGCTCGTAGAGCGCGCCGCCGACGCCCTGCGCGACGCCGCCGTGGATCTGCCCCTCCACGACCATCGGATTGACGAGCCTCCCGCAGTCGTGGACGACCGCGTACCGCAGGATCGCGATCTCGGCGGTGTCCGGGTCGGTCTCCACGATCGCGGCGTGCGCGCCGGCCGCGAACGTCGACCGGACGGGCGAGTAGTAGCCGCGCCCCTCCAGGCCCGGCTCGTCCCCTTCCGCGACGGGCGGCTCGGTGGGCGGACGGTCCACCGCGAACTGCGTCGCCGCGGCCGTCTCGTCGTCGAAGGCGTACCGCAGCGGGTTCGACAGCACCGCGACCGTCCGCAGCGGGACCGACGCCGACAGGTCGCCGCGGACGTGCACGGCCCCGTCGGTGATCTCCAGGTCGCGCGGGTCGGCCTCCAATGCCTCGCCCGCGATCCGCAGCGCCTTCTCGCGGACCTTCCGGCACGCCAGCGCGATCGCGTTGCCGCTCATCACCGCGGCGCGCGAAGCGAACGTGCCGACCGCGTACCCGAACCGCCGCGTGTCGCCCGTCGTGACGTGCACGTCCCGGATCGGGACGCCGAGCTCGGCGGCGGCGATCTGCGCGAACACGGTCTCGTGGCCCTGCCCCTGCGAGGTCAGCCCGGTCGACACGTGCACCCGCCCGGCGGTGTCGATCTCGACGTGCCCGCCCTCGTAGGGGCCGACGCCCGTCCCCTCGACGTACACGCCGAGGCCGATGCCGATGCGGCGGCCGCGGCGCGCGGCGGCCTCCCGCTCCGCCTCGAACCCGTCCCACCCGATCAGCTCGCGCGCCTTGCGCAGCAGCTCGGGGTAGTCGCCGGAGTCGTAGATCAGCGGGCGGCCGTCCTGGAACGTCAGGCCCTGGTCGTAGGGGAACTCGTCGGGCCGGATGAAGTTCGCGGCGCGCACGTCGGCGCGGTCGAGGCCGAGGTGGCGGGCGATGCGGTCCATCGTCCGCTCCATGCAGAACACGCCCTGCGGGCGGCCCGCGCCCCGGTACGGCGTGACGATGAGGGTGTTGGTGTAGAGGCTGACGACCTCCGCCCGGTACGCGCCGATCTTGTAGGGGCCGAGCAGCTGCGTGGACGTGACGATCGGGATGATGATCCCGTACGGGGTGTAGGCGCCGTGGTCGTGCAGGATCCGCACGTCCAGGCCGAGGACGCGGCCCGCGTCGTCGAACCCGACCCGGACGTCCTGGAGCTGGCCGCGCTCGTGGGCGGCGGCGACGAAGTGCTCGCGGCGGTCCTCGGTCCACTTGATCTCGCGGTCGAGGAGCCGCGCCGCCCACGGGACGAGCACCTCCTCCGGCCACGGATGCACGATCTTCACGCCGAACCCGCCGCCGACGTCCGGCGCGACGACCTCGACCTTCCCGTTCGGCAGGCCGAGCCGTGCGGCAATCGCGGCGCGCACGCTCGTCGACGCCTGCGTGGAGGAGTAGACGCGCAGCGACCCGTCGTCGGCGTCCCAGCGCGCGTACACGCCGCGCCCTTCCAGCGGCGTGGACGCCGAGCGCTCGATCGACAGCCGGAACTCCAGCTTGTGCGGCGCCGCGTCGATCGCCGCCGCCGCGTCGCCGGTCTCCTGGTGCAGGACGGCGCCGACGTTGCCGGGCACGTCGTCGTGGACGAGGTGCTCGGCGCGTTCGGCGTTCTCGATGCCGACGACGGCGGGCAGCGGCTCGTACTCGACGCGGATCCGCTCGGCGGCGTCCTCGGCGAGGTACCGGTCGCGGGCCACCACCATCACGACGGGTTCGCCGACGTGCCGGACCACGTCGCGGGCGAGGGGGTACCCGGTGCGGCCGTGCGTCAGCGCCGGGTGCGGGATGAGCAGCGGCAGCGGCTCGCCGACGCGCCCCGGCAGGTCTTCCCAGGTGTAGACGGCGACGAGGCCGTCCACGTCGAGCGCGCCGGACACGTCGACGTCGACGATGCGGGCGTGGGCGTGCGGGGACCGGACGAACGCGGCCGCGAGCGCGTCCCGCCCCAGGTCGTCGAGGTAGCGGCCCCGGCCGGTGAGGAGCCGGGCGTCCTCGCGGCGCTTCACCGGCTCGCCGAACACGCGCGTCCCCATCACGCCTCGCCCCCGGACTCGGCCAGCAGCTCCGCCGCGCGGTGCACCGACTTCACGATGTTCTGGTAGCCGGTGCAGCGGCACAGGTTCCCGGAGATGCCTTCGAGCACCTCGTCCTCCGTCGGGCGCGGCGTCTCGCGCAGCAGCGCGGTCACCGTGCACAGGAAGCCCGGCGTGCAGAAGCCGCACTGCAGGCCGTGGCATTCGCGGAACGCCCGCTGGACCGGCGACGGTGTTCCGTCCGGCGCGGCGAGGCCCTCGACGGTCGTGACGGCGTGCCCGGCGGCCGTCACCGCGAACGTCAGGCAGGACCGCACCGGGTCGCCGTCCATCAGCACCGTGCAGCAGCCGCAGACGCCGTGCTCGCAGCCGACGTGCGTGCCGGTCAGGCCGAGGTCGTGGCGCAGCAGGTCCGACAGCAGCCGGCGGGCCGGGACGCGCGCCGTGCGGTGCACCCCGTTGACCGTCAGCGCGATGTCGTGGAGATCCTCCATCAGTCCCGCGCCCTCCTCAAGGCCTCGGCCGCCGCCGTCGCCAGCGCCCGTTCGGTCAGTACCCCTGTCAGGTGCCGCCGGTAGCGGGCGCTCGCGTGGATGTCGGTCTCCGGGTCGATCCGCTCCCGGACGTACGCGGCGGCGGCCGGCCAGTCCCCGCGCGGCCCCGCCGCCTCGGTCAGGTCCAGCACCAGCGGCACCGGCGCGATGCCCAGGTAGCCGGCGCGGACGGCGCCGACCCGCAGGTCCTCGTCGAGCGTGACGACCGCCGCGACGCCCGACAGCGCGTAGTCGCCGTGCCGCCGCGCCATCTCGGTGAACGCCGACCCGGTCCGCGGCGGCGCGGCGGGAAAGAACGCGGCGACCGCCAGCTCCCCCGGCGCGAGCGCCGACTCCAGCGGCCCCTTGAAGAACTCCGCGGCCGGGATCGTCCGGCGGCCGCGCGCCGACGCCGCCTCCACCGTCCCGCCGAGGACCGCGAGCACGGCGGGCAGCTCGGCGGCCGGGTCGGCGTGCGCGAGACTCCCGACGACCGTCCCGCGGTTGCGGATCACGGGGTGCGCGACGTGCCGCAGCGCCCGGCCGAGCAGCGGCTGCACGGCCGCCGCCTCCACCGACCGCTCCACCCGCGCGTGCCGGGCCAGCGCGCCCGCCCGCACCCCCTCGTCGCCGACGTGCAGGACGTCCAGCTCGGCGACCCCGTTGATGTCGACCAGGTCCGGCGGCGCGGCGAGGCGCATGTTGAGCAGCGGGATGAGGCTCTGCCCGCCCGCCAGCACCTTGCCCTGCGGCGCGTCCGCGAGCATGCCGAGCGCCTCCCCGGCGGTGCGGGGCGCGTGGTGCCGGAACGGCGGCGGCTTCACGGCGCCCCGTCCTCACCGCCCGGGCGGACCGGCCCGCCGATCTCCCGCTCCCCCGGCGCGATGACGCCGCCGCCCGCCCCGTCCGGGCGGCGCACCGCGTTCAGCACGTGGTAGCCGAGCAGCACCGCGATCGTGCCGAGCGCGATGCCCTGCAGCGGGAAGTCACTGGTGATCTTCAGTGTCACGTTCCCGATCGCCAGGATGATCGCCGCCGCCACCGGGACGAGGTTCACCGGATCGCCGAAGTCCACCCGGTTCTCGATCCAGATCTTCGCGCCGAGCAGGCCGATCATCCCGTACAGCACCACGGTGATGCCGCCGAGCACCCCGCCCGGCGTCGCCGCGACCAGCGCCCCGAACTTCGGGCACAGCCCGAACAGCACCGCCACGACCGCCGCGACGTAGTACGCGGCCGTCGAGTAGATCCGGGTCGCGGCCATCACCCCGATGTTCTCGGCGTAGGTGGTGGTGGGCGAGCCGCCGACCGCGGTCGCCAGCACCGTGCCGACGCCGTCCGCGCCGATCGCGCGGCCGAGCACCGGGTTCAGGTCGTCGCCGGTCATCGCCGCCACCGCCTTGACGTGCCCGGTGTTCTCCGCGATCAGCGCGATGACCGGCGGCAGCGCCAGCAGGATCGCCGAGGTCTTGAAGTCCGGCGCGTGCGTGTGCGGGAACCCGAACCAGTCCGCCGCCTTCACCGCCGAGAAGTTCAGCCGGTCGTGCGGGAACGCCGTCGCGACGCAGAACGGGCCCTCCGCCGTGCACGCCTTCCCCGCCCCGTCCAGCAGGTTCTGCCCCGGCAGCACCGACGTGATCTCCCCGGCCGTCTTGTCCAGCACCCACGACAGGACGAACCCGAACACCAGCGCCAGCAGGATCGCGATCCGCGACCAGAACCCGCGCAGGATCACCGTGCAGAACACCGCGAAGCACAGCGTCGCCAGGGCCACCCACTGGTCCTGCGGCCAGTAGGTGTCCGCCACCACCGGCGCCAGGTTGAACCCGATCAGCATGACGACCGCGCCCGTCACCACCGGCGGGAACACCCGGTGGATGACCTCGCCGCCGAGGAAGTGCACGACCACGCCGATCACCAGCAGCAGCGCGCCCGCGACCAGGATCGCGCCGGTCACCCGCGCGCTGTCGCCGCCCGCCGCGCGGATCGCCGCGACCGCCCCGACGAACGAGGCGCTGGAGCCGAGGTAGCTCGGCACCCGGCCGCCGACGATCAGCAGGAACAGGATCGTCGCGAACCCCGACATCATGATGGACAGGTTCGGGTCGAGCCCCATCACCACCGGGAACACGAACGTCGCGCCGAACATCGCCACCACGTGCTGCGCGCCGATGCCCGCGGTGCGCGGCCACGACAGCCGCTCGCCCGGTCGGACGACCTCCCCGGGCGGCGGCGTGCGCCCGTCCCCGTGCAGCTTCCAGCCGATCCCCATCGGGGCCCCTCCCGCTCGCGTTGTCCGCCCGCCGGCACCCCGCCACCGGGCGGGCACGCGCTTGCGGGCAACGTAGATCTACCCGAGTGGGCGGGCATCGGCGACTTCTGCCGAAGTTCGGCGCGCCGTCCGGGCGGACCCGGACGGCGCCGCTACGCTCAGATACCGCGCATGCGCAGCACGTGCAGGGCGAGGGTGAGGTTGAGCCGCAGATGCGCGTCCTCGGTGAACGCCCCGAGCATCCGTTCCAGCTTGCCGATCCGGTACCGCAGCGTGTTGTAGTGGAAGTGCAGCCGGCGCGCCGTCTCGGCCACGTTCAGGTTGGTCTCCAGCAGCACCTGCAGGGTGCGGCGCAGGTCCACCAGCTCGGGCTCGTCGTCGCCCGCGAGCTCGCCGAGGGTCTCCCGGACGAACGCGTGCAGCTCCGCCGGGTCCGACACCAGGCTCAGCAGCCGGTAGACGCCGAGCTGGTCGAAGTGGGCCCGCGCGCCCGCGCCGTGCAGCTGCCGCCCGACCCGGACGGCCTTGACCGCCTGCTCGTAGGCCTCCGGCAGCTCCGCCGGGCGGGCCACCGTCCGGCTGACGCCGGTGGAGAACGTGCGGCGCACCGGCAGGTGCTCGGCGAACAGCGCCGCCGCCTCCTTCACCATCGCCTGCACGGGGCCCGCGGGCAGCTCGCCGGCGGCCGCCGTGCCGCCCGCGTCGGCGTCGTCCACGCCGACGATCGCGACGATCTCGTGCGCGAAGCTCGCGACCGCGGCGCCGCGGTCGTGCCGCCGCACGGCGGTGCTCCACGCCGCGGCCAGGCGCTCCTGCGCCGCCCGCTCCTCCGCGCCCCGCACGCCGCGCATCGCCGGGTCCGGGTCCGCTGCGCGCGCCCGCGCCGCGTCGGCGGCACGCGCGTCGCCGCCGCGCCGCTGCTCGGCGGACGCCCCGCGCCCGGAGTCGGCGCCGTGCTTGCGCGGCCGGCCCTCGTTCTCCGGGCTCGGCGACGGCGCCGGGACGGTCGCGCCCGCCGCGCCGGACGCGCCGCGCGGCCGCCCGTCCAGCTCCGCGACGACCACCATCACCGGGCGGTCCAGGTCCCAGCCGAACCCGCCGCAGTGCGCGACGACCCGGTCGTCGTCGCCGGCGCGGCCCGCGAGGATGTCGCGCAGGAAGTCGGCGCGGTACTTGCTCTCCACCGCCGCGACGGCCTGCTGCTTGGTCACCACCAGCGCCGCGACGGTCGCCGCCCGCTCCAGGATGCCGAGGTCGGAGCCGCGCAGCGTGCCCGCCGGGCTGAACGCGATGATCCGGCCGTGGTCGAAGCCGCCCGCGACCACCGGCACGACCAGGTGGTCGCCGGTGCCGTGCGCGCCGATGATGCCGCAGCCGCCGCGCCCGCACGCCGCGTGCCGGCCCGCGTCGAACGCCCGCATCGCCTGCACGTGCTCGTCCGGCCCGGCGCCCGCGAGCACCCGCTGCTCGCCGTCCAGCACCACGACCGCCACGTCCAGCAGCGTCGCCACCTCGTCGACGACCTCCTGCAGGCCGCCGCCGCACAGCACGATCTGCACGAGCGCCCGGTGCACCTCCTCGGTGCGGGCGAGGACGGCCGCCTGCCGGTTCAGGATGTCGGTGAGGACCTGGTTCAGGATGTCGTCGAAGCCGACGTCGTTGGGGAGCAGGATGAGCGGGAAGCCGCGCCGGTCCGCCTGAGCGATCATCTCGGCGGGCAGCGAGTCCAGGTAGCGGCCCAGCTTGATGGCCAGGGCCGCGAGGCCGCGCTCGTCCAGGTCGGCGACCAGGTTGTCCAGCGACTGCGGGGTGTTGCGGAGGGGGTAGCCGGTGGTCAGCAGCAGCTCGTTGGGTTTGACCCACGACAGGATGTCGGGGACCTCCATCACGTTGAGCCGCTGCACGACCCGGTCGAGTCCGGACCGTCCCGCGATGAGGCGTGCGCCGTTCAGGGTGCTGGCGCCGAGGACCTCGCCGACGGACAGTCCGTAGGTCAGTGTTCCGGTGCTCGCGAGCCGCAGGGCCGGTGGGCCCGGGTCCGCGCTGGTGTAACTCATGCCAGGGGTCACCTCGCCTTTTGGTGCGTACATCGCCGCGTGTGGCGATTTCGCTACCGGTTCCTGATCAACACTGACAACAAAGACGAACGATGACAACCATCCTTGGCAGCTTTCCCCATACGTCCGCCGGGAGGCCCGTTCTACCGTTTCCGCGGAGGCCGGGCCGCCCGCGATCCGGGCGGCAGCCGACACCGGCTTCGGGAGGATCCGTGACCGCACTCGTCCGCGACCCGATCCCGCTCCCGGCCCGTCCCGGACGGCGGCCGCCCGCCGCCGGCGCGGCGAGCCTGGCGCTGCGGCCGCTGCTGGACCCGCCCCGCCGCGCCGCACGGGTCATCGCGGTGTTCCCGTCCGCGCTGTACCTGGAGACCCGCGGCGGCCCCGAGCCGCGCGTGCTGGCCGTCGTCACCTGCGACGCGGTGCGGCTGCCGAACGCCGTGGTGGTCGCCGCCGAACGCCGCGAGCAGCCGTTCCGGTCCGTCCGCGAGGGCGACGAGGCGACGGTCGGCGACGGCCGGGTGGAGGCCGGCGCGCTGTGCGTGCGGGTGCGCCGCTGGTGGGACCCGACTCCCGCGCTCGGCCGGATCCAGCCCGCCGCGCTCGCCCGCGGCGTCGCCGTGCTGGAGGACGCGTTCGTCGCCGCCGGGATGGCGGGCGGCGGGCTCGCCGGGCACCCCGACCCGCTGGCGCTCGCCGAGTGCTGCGCCGCCGGCGACCTCGCGGGCGCCGTGGAGGCCGCCGAGCGGATCGTCGGCCTCGGGCCCGGCCTGACGCCGAGCGGCGACGACATCCTGTGCGGCCTGCTGGTGTCGCTGCGGCTGGTCGGCGGCGCCGCGCGCGGCGGCGAGGCCGCGGTGCGGCTCGCCGACTGGCTCGGCGCGGCCGTCACCGCGGACGCCGGCACCCGCACGACCGCGCTGGCCGCGACGCTGCTGCACTGCGCGGCCGAGGGCGGCGCCGGCGGCGAGATCGCCGCGGTGCTGCGCTGCGTCGCCGGGCAGGAGCCGCCGTCCGCGGCCGTCCGGCGGCTGCTGGCGATCGGCCACACCTCCGGCACCGACCTGGCGTGGGGTGTCCTCGCCGGCTGCCGCGCCACCCTCGCCCTCACCTCCCCCGGCCAGCGCCGTACGGCATGAGCGCCGACTGGGTCGAGGTGCGGCGGGGGGGTTACCGCGATTCGGTCACCCTGATGCGGGTGAGCCGCCTGCTGGCGGAGCGGCCGGACGTCGCGGCCGCGATGGCGGCGATGGGCACGGACTCGAACCTGGAGCTGCTCGCGCGGATGGGGTTCGCGGTGCCGGCCGGCGCCGGCCCCGCGGACCTGGTCGTCGCGATCCGCGCCGAGGACGGCGGGCTCGGCGCGGCGCGCGAGGCGGTGGACGTCCTGCTCGCCGAGGCCGCGCGCCCGCCGGACGGCGGCGGGGTGCTCGGCGCGCCGCCCGCGCCCCGTACGACGGCGTCCGCCGCGGCGCGCGGCGAGGCGTCGGTGGCGCTCGTGTCGGTGCCGGGCCCGCACGTGTTCCCCGAGGCGATGGACGCGCTGGACGCCGGCCTCAACGTGATGGTCTTCAGCGACAACGTGCCGGTGGCGCAGGAGATCGCGCTGAAGGAGGCGGCGGCGCGGCGCGGGCTGATCGTGATGGGCCCGGACTGCGGGACGGCCGTCGTCGGCGGCGCGGGCCTCGGGTTCGCCAACGCGGTCCGGCCGGGCCCGGTCGGCGTGGTCGCGGCGTCCGGCACGGGCGCGCAGCAGGTGATGTGCCTGCTGGACGCGGCGGGCGCGGGCGTCCGGCACGTCCTCGGGGTCGGCGGGCGGGACCTGTCGCCGGAGGTCAGCGGCCGGTCTGCGCTGTCGGCGCTGGCCGCCCTCGACGCCGACCCGGGCGCCGAGCTGATCGTGCTGGTGTCCAAGCCGCCCGCGCCGCAGGTCGCGGACCTGATCCGGGAGGCGGCGCGGCGGCTGGACACCCCGGTGGTGTTCGCGCTGCCGGCGCCCGGCGAGGACGACCTGACGCAGGCGGTGGAGAAGGCGCTGAAGGCGCTCGGGCTGACCGTCCCGCAGTGGCCGCGGTGGGACCCGCCGGAGCCCGCGCGGGTACCGGCGGGGCGCGCGCTGCGCGGCCTGTTCGCGGGCGGGACGCTGCGCGACGAGGCCGAGATGATCGCGCGGGAAGCGCTCGGCTGGGACCTGCAGGCGCGCGGCCACCGGTTCACCGACTTCGGCGACGACGCCTACACCCGCGGCCGCGCGCACCCGATGATCGACCCGACGCTGCGGCTGGAGGCCCTCGCCCGCGAGGCGGCGGACGCGGCGTGCGGGGTGCTGCTGCTCGACGTGGTGCTCGGCCACGGCGCCGAGCCGGACCCGGCCGCGTCGCTGGCGCCGGCCGTCGCCGCCGCGCTGCGGGACCGTTCCGGCCTCGCCGCGGTGGTGTCGCTGTGCGGGACGCCGGCCGACCCGCAGGGCCGCGACCGGCAGGCGGAGGCGCTGCGGGACGCGGGCGCCGCGGTGTTCGCCTCGAACGCGCAGGCGGCGCGGCACGCGGTCGCGCTGGTGGAGGGGGTGCCCGGATGACGGACGCGCGGCCGCCGCTCGGCGGGCTGCTCACGCGGGACCCGCGGGTCGTCGCGGCGGGCGTGGACGTGCTCGCGGACGCGCTCGCGGACCAGGCCGTCCCCGTGGAGCGGGTCGACTGGCGTCCGCCGCCGCCCGGGACGGAGGCGGCGCTCGCGGCGGTCCTCGGCGACCCCGGGCACGCGGACGCGAACGCCGAGGCGGTGCAGCGGATGACGACCGCGCGCCCGCACCTGGTGGACGTCCGCCCGGCGAGCGAGGTGCTCGGCCTGGACCGGGGGACGTTCCTGCACGCGGGCCCGCCGCTGGAATGGGACCGGGCGTCCGGTCCGATGCGCGGCGCGCTGATCGGCGCGATGATGCTCGAAGGGCTCGCGGAGACGCCGCGCGGCGCCGAGCGGGAGCTGGAGCGCGGCGCGGCCGTCCTGGAGCCGTGCCACCACCACGGCGCGGTCGGCCCGATGGCGGGCGTGGTCTCCCCGTCGATGTGGATGCTGGTCGTCGAGGACGCCGAGCACGGCGGGACCGCCTGCTGCTCGCTGAACGAGGGCCTCGGGAAGGTGCTGCGGTACGGGGCGTACGGGCCGGAGGTGATCGAGCGGCTCACCTGGATGGGCGAGGTGCTCGGCCCGGCGCTCCGCGCGGCCGTCCGCCGGCACGGCCCCCTCGACCTGATGTCGGTGATCGCGCAGGCGCTGCAGATGGGCGACGAGCTGCACAACCGCAACCGGGCGGCGACGTCGCTGCTGCTCCGGGAACTGGCGCCGGACCTCGCCGCCGCCGACGAGGTGCCGCGCGACCGGGTCGCCGAAGTGCTCCGGTTCGCCGCCGGCAACGACCACTTCTTCCTCAACGCCGGGATGGCGGCGTCGAAGGCGTGCGCGGACGCGGCGCGGAACGTCCCCGGGTCGAGCATGGTCGTGGCGATGTCCCGCAACGGCACCGACTTCGGCATCCAGGTGTCGGGGACCGGCGACCGCTGGTTCACCGGCCCCGCCGGCGTGCCCGACGGCCTCTACCTCGGCGGCTACGGCCCCGGCGACGCCAACCCCGACATCGGCGACTCGGCGATCACCGAGACCGCCGGGACCGGCGGGTTCGCGCTGGCCGCCGCGCCGGCGATCGTCCGGTTCGTCGGCGGCGAGGTGCCGGACGCGGTCGCCGCGACGCAGCGCATGTACGAGATCACCCTCGCCGAGCACCCGGTGCTGCAGATCCCGCTGCTGTCGTTCCGCGGCACCCCCGCCGGCATCGACGTGACGCGCGTCGTGCGGACCGGGATCCTGCCCGTCATCGACACCGGGATCGCCGGCCGGGAGGCCGGCACCGGCCAGGTCGGCGCCGGGATCGTCGAACCGCCGTCGAACGTGTTCACCGCCGCCCTGCACGCCCTCGCGGAGATCGCGTAGCGGGCCCGGCAGGGGGTACCGTCCGGGGCATGACCGAGTCGATCACCGGAGAGCAGTACGCCATCGGCGCCGGCCCCTACCGGGCCGTCATCACCGAGTCGGGCGCGAGCCTGCGCGAGCTGACGCACGAGGGGCGGCCGCTGGTGCTGTCGCACGGCGCGGACGAGCCCGCGCCCGCCGCGTTCGGGCACCTGCTGGTCCCGTGGCCGAACCGCGTCGACCGCGGCCGCTACACCTACGGCGGATCGTCCTACCAGCTGGACGTCTCCGAGCCCGACCTGGACTGCGCGATCCACGGGCTCGTCCGGTGGGCGGCGTGGCGGGTCGCCGAACACACCGCGGACCGGGTCCGGCTGACGCACCGGCTGCTCGGCACCCCCGGCTACCCGTTCCGCCTCGACCTGGAGGCCGAGTTCGCCCTCGACGCGGCGGACGGCCTGCGCGTCCGGATGACCGCGGTCAACACCGGGACCAAGACCGCGCCGTACGGGCACGGCGCCCACCCCTACCTCACGGTCGGCGTGCCGATCGACGAGTGCCACGTGACGCTGCGCGCCGACCGGTACATCCCGGTGAACGACCGGATGATCCCGGTCGGCGGCGACGCCGACGTCGCCGGCACCGACCACGACCTGCGCGACGGGCCGCTGCTCGGCGCGCGGAGGATCGACAACGCGTTCGCCGGGGTGCACCGCGACGAGGCCGGCCTCTCCTGGGTGACGCTCGCCGGCAACGGCCGGACCGTCCGGCTGTGGGCCGACGACGCGCACCCCTGGATGGAGATCTACACCGCCGACAACGCCCCGAACCCGCGCGAGGGCCTCGGCGTCGAGCCGATGACCTGCCCGCCCAACGCGTTCGCGTCAGGCGAGGGCCTAGTCGACCTCAAGCCCGGCGAAACCTTCACCGGCACCTGGGGCATCCACCAGGCCTGACCCACCACGAGCAGGCCCGCACCCCCACCAGCCCCGGAGGCTTGAACCTCAGCGCCCGTCCCTCGCAACGGGGGTTCCAGGGGGTCGCCCCCTGGGCAAAAGGGCAGGCACGCGCTGCGAGCATGCCCGCACCCCCAGCCCAGCCCGGGAGGGTTGAAGCCCAGCCACCGCCCACGGGCAGGCACGCGGAGCGAGTGCAGCGAGCGGAGCGGGCTTGCCCGACGACGGAGGAGGCGTTTCGCGCGGAGCGCTAGCGGAGCGGGAAACGCCTCCTCCGTCGCAACGGGGGGTTCCAGGGGGGTCGTCCCCCCTGGGCTAACCAGCCGATTCGGCGGCGGGGACCGTGTCCGCGGCGGGCGCGGCGTCCGCGGCGGCGGTCTCGCCCTTGGCCGGGGGCTTGGGGGCCGGGCCGCTGCCCCGCAGCGGCACCTCCTTGATGAACCACGCGACGACGAACGCGATCGCCGCCAGCACCGTCCCGCCGATGGCGATGCCGTGCACGCCGCTGGTGACGCCCGCCTCGAACGCGTTGCGGACGGTCTCGGGGAGCTTCTTCAGCATCTCGGGGGTGACGTGCTGGCCGCCGGAGGCGAGCTTGTGCGCGACGTCCGGCGGGAGCTTGCGGACGAGCTCGTCCTCGAACCGGTTGTTGTAGATCGAGCCGAGCAGCGCCACGCCCAGCGAGCCGCCGATGGTGCGGAACAGCGTGACCGACCCGCTGGCCGAGCCCATGTCGCGCAGCTCGACGCTGTTCTGGGTGACCAGCATCGTGTTCTGCATGATCAGGCCCATCCCGAGGCCGACGCCCATGGTGAGGAACGAGCTGGTGAGCGTGCTGGTGTCCACCTTCAGCATCAGCAGGAGCAGCATCCCGCCGGTCAGCACCGCGCCGCCGATGATCGGGTAGTGCCGGTAGCGGCCGGTGCGGGTGATGAGCTGGCCGCTGATCAGCATCATCGCGAGCATGCCGAACATCAGCGGGAGGAGCAGCAGGCCGCTGGTGGTGGGGCTCGCGCCCTGGACGGTCTGCATGTAGAGCGGCAGGTAGTTCACGGCGCCGAACATCGCGGCGCCGACCATGAAGCTGAGGATCTGCGCGGCGGTGAAGTTGCGGCTGCGGAACAGCCGCGGCGGCAGGATCGGCTCGGGCACCTTGGTCTCGGCGAACACGAAGACGATGAGCGCGACGACGCCGACGACGCCGAGCGCGATGATCCGCGCGGAGCCCCACGGGTACTGCGAGCCGCCCCAGCTGGCGACCAGCGTGACGCAGACGATGCCGATGGTCAGCAGGGTCGCGCCGACGTAGTCGATGCGGGCCTTGATGCGGGCGGTGTGCAGCCGCATCCCGAACGCGATGACCAGCAGCGCGACGGCGCCGATGGGCACGTTGACGTAGAACGCCCAGCGCCAGCTGAAGTGGTCGGTAAGGAAGCCGCCGAGCAGCGGCCCGCCGACGAACGCGACGGGCATCATCGCGCCGATCAGGCCCTGGAAGCGGCCGCGCTCGCGGGGCGGCACCAGGTCGCCGATGATCGACATGGCGCCGACCATCAGGCCGCCGGCGCCGAGGCCCTGCAGCGCGCGGAAGCCGATCAGCTCGCCCATGTTCTGCGACAGCCCGGACAGCATCGACCCGGCGAGGAACACCACGATCGAGGTCATGAACATGCCCTTGCGGCCGTACAGGTCGCCGAGCTTGCCCCAGATGGGGGTGGCGGCGGCGGTGGCGAGCGTGTACGCGGTCACCACCCACGACAGGTGCTCCAGCCCGCCGAGGTCGCCGACGATCGTGGGCAGCGCGGTGCCGACGATCAGGTTGTCGAGCATCGCCAGGAACATTCCGAGCATCAGCCCGAAGATGGCGATGTAGATCTGCCGGGTGCTGAGCGCCGGGCGCTCCGCCGTCCCGTGTTCGGTCATGGTCACCTTCCCCTGAGGTCCCGTGACACGGAACCACTTACTTGCCGCCCGGCTAGTTATAGTAGCCCCAATCCGGAGGAACCGGTCCGAGTCCCCGGGGCCGGAAGCGGCGGCTCCTGACAATCGCCCTGATCTTGGGGGATCATGGCGGGGTGAACTTCAGCGTCTCCTCGTTCGACGACCTGTCCGCGCGCATCGCCGCCGTCCGCGACGAGCACCGCGAGCGCTTCCCCGGCGGCGCCGACGGCCGCCAGCCGGTGCACACCGTCTACGTGCCGGCCGACCGCTTCTCCCGCTCGACGCCCGCCGACTTCGGCGCGGAGGCGCTGCGCCTGCTGAACACCCACACCCCCGGCGCCGGGTCGTTCGGCGCCGCGTTCGGGCTCGACCCGGAGCTGGCCGGCCCGGTCCGCGAGCGGGTCGCCGCCAAGCTCGCCCGCGAGCCGATCGAGGACGTGCGGATCGACTTCGAGGACGGCTACGGCGTGCGCCCCGACGACGAGGAGGACGCGCACATCGCCCAGGTCGTCGAGGCCGTCGCCGCCGCGTACCAGGTCAAGGGGCTGCCGCACTACTGGGGCGTGCGGGTCAAGTCGTTCGCCGACGGCGGCCACGACCGCGCGATGCGCACCCTCGACGGGTTCCTCACCGCGCTGCGCGACCGGCTCGGCCGGCTGCCCGGCGGGTTCACCATCACCTTCCCCAAGGTCGTCGCGGCCGAGCACGTCGCGCTGTTCGTCGAGTACCTGGACCGGCTGGAGACGGCGCTCGGGCTGCCGTCCGGCATCCTGCGCTTCGAGGTGCAGGTGGAGACCACCGAGGCGATCTTCGACCCGGACGGCCGGGTCGCGCTGCCCGCCATCGCGGCCGCCGCCGGCGGCCGGCTCACCGCCGCGCACTTCGGCGTGTTCGACTACACAGCCGCGCTCGGCCTGCCGCCGGAGGAGCAGCGCCTCGACCACCCCGCCTGCGACTTCGCGCGGCACGTCATGCAGGTCGCGTTCGCCGGCACCGGCGTGCGGCTGTCGGACGGCTCGTCCAACGTGATCCCGCGCAACGACGGCCCGGACGAGGTCAACGCGACCTGGCAGGCGCACGCCGCGCAGGTCGCGCACTCCCTGCGGCACGGCTTCTACCAGGGCTGGGACCTGCATCCCGCGCACCTGCCGAGCCGCTACGCGGCCGTGTACGCCTTCCACCTGACCGGCGCCGACGAGGTGATCGGCCGGGTCCGCGCCTGGCACGACCAGGCCGCTGCGGGGGGCGTGCTGGACGAGCCCGCGACGATCCGCGCGCTCACCGACCGGCTGCGCCGCGCCGTCGACTGCGGCGCCCTCGACGAGAGCGTCCTGCCCGCGCCCTAGCCGCGCCCGGCTCCTAACCGCGCCCGGGGCCCGTGCGCCAGACCGGGCCGATGGCGTTGAGGACGGCGCCGAGCTGCTCCTCCTCGTAGGCGAAGTGCGCGTCCAGCTCGGCGGTGATGCGGTCGAGTTCCGCGCGCACACGGCCGGGGTCGGCGGAGCCGAGGTCGTCCACCATCGCCTGGAGTTCCTTGCGGGCGGCGGTCACCTCGGCGTGCTCGCGGCGCAGCCGCTCGACGACCGGAGCGAGGCCGGGGAACTGCTCCTCCAGGCGCGGGAACGCGCGCCCCTCCTCGTTGTCGTGGTGCTCGCCGAGCACGTCGCACACCGAGACGCAGTGCTCGCGCAGCTGTCCCCGCAGGTCGGACAGCGGAGCGGGACGTCCGTCGAGGACGGCGAGGACGGCCTCGCGGAGCCCGGCGAGTTGCGCGCGCAGGTCGTTGTGGATCTGCACGAGCTCGTCACCGAGCGCCCACGCACGTCCGTCCAGGTGGGCGCGGTGCAGGGCGACGACCGGGATGACGCGCGACGTCTTGCGCTGGTACTCGCCGAAGACGGGGACGAGTTCGGCCCGCAGCGCGTAGAGGCGGTCGCGCTCCTCCCCCTCGACGGGGAGCGCCACGCCCTCGAACGTCTCCGTCCCGGCCTCGACGGTGACGCGCGGGTCGGCGCGGACGTTGTGGTACCAGGCGGGATGCCGGTCGGCGCCGGCGTTGGAGCCGAACACCAGCAGCCGGTCGCCGTCGCGCATGTACCCGAGCGGCGTGGTGTGCCGCCTGCCGGTCCGGGCGCCGGTGCTGGTCATCAGCAGCAGGTCGGCGCCCTCGAACGGGCCGCCGACCACGCCGCCGTTCGCCCGGAACTCCTCGATGATCGCGTCGTTCCACTCGCTCATGGGCCGGTCTCCTATCCTGGGGGCACGGACGAGACTTTGCTTTGCAAGCAAAGTCTTTTGAAGAGCAAAGCTATTTTGGACGCAGAGGCATGTCAACCGAAGAGAGCGCGGGACCCGGCGTCGACGACGGCGTCCGGACGATGCTGCTGCTGATGCCGCGGCTGGTGTCGGCGGCCAAGCGGATCCGGGTGCCGGACGAGCTGGCGGGGTTCGACCTCGCGCCGCGCCACCTGTCGCTGCTGGCCTACCTGCTGTTCGACGGCCCGATGAGCGTCAACGCGCTGGCCGCGCGGCTGGAGGTCGCGCCCGCCACCGTCAGCCTGATGGTCGGCGACCTCAGCCGGCAGGGCATCCTGGAGCGCCGCGAGGACCCCGGCGACCGGCGCCGCACCATCGTCAGCGTCGCCGCCGAGCACCTGCCCGCGATCAACGGGTGGCTCGGCCAGGGCGCGGGCGCCTGGCGCACCGCCCTCGAACCGCTGACCCCCGCGCAGCGCAGGCTCTTCGTCGACACCCTGCTCGCCTACGAGCGCGCCGTCACCGAGGCCCGCTCCCGCTGACCGCACGACACGCCGCGGGTCAACGATCCGGGCCGGTGAACGCGGCGAGGTCCTCGGGGGTGTCGATGTCGTCCGGGGACGCCACGTCGTCGCACGGGACGCGCGTCACCAGCTCGGGGTGGGCCCGCAGGAAACCGCGGGCGCCCATGTCGCCGACGGCCGCCTCCGCGACCGCGGCGAAGTGCTCGGCGCGCAGCAGCACGGGGTTGCGGGGCGCGCCGCCGTACGCCGCGGCGGCGATCTCCGCGCCCGCGTCGTAGGCCGCGACGAGCCGGCCGATCGCGGCGGCGGTGACCCGCGGCTGGTCGACGAGCGCGACGACCACGGCGGGGCAGCCGGGCGGCAGCGCGGCGAGCCCGGCGCGCAGCGACGAGCCCATCCCGTCCCGCCAGTCCGGGTTCGGCACCACGACCGCGCCGATCACCTCGACCTGCGCGGCGCCCGCGACCACCAGCACCGGGGCGCAGCCGCCGTCGTGCAGCGCCCGCACGCCCCGGTCGACGAGGCGCTCGCCGTCCAGCTCCACCAGCGCCTTCGGGCGGCCGAGCCGGCTGCCCTCCCCCGCGGCGAGCAGCAGGCCGGCCGGCGGCGCGGCCCCGTGCCGGCTCAGCTCCGTCGCCCCGCCCGGCTCCTCCGGCTCCCCCGGCCGGTTCGGCTCCTCCGGACGACCCACCTCGTTCGCGGTCATCCGCCGAGGGTAGCCCGCGGGTCAGCCGGCGGCGTGGATCCTGCCGCGGGTGTCGGTCAGCGGCCGCCCGGACCCGCCCCAGCGCAGCTGGACCAGCTCCGCCGCGATCGACACCGCCGTCTCCTCCGGCGTCCGCGCGCCGAGGTCCAGCCCGATCGGCGAGCGCAGCCGCGCCAGCTCGGCGTCGGTGAGGCCCGCCTCGCGCAGCCGGTCGAGCCGGTCGTCATGGGTGCGGCGCGACCCCATCGCGCCGACGTACCCGGCGCGCGTCCGCAGCGCCACCTCCAGCAGCGGCACGTCGAACTTCGGGTCGTGGGTGAGGACGGTGATCGCGGTCCGCTCGTCGATCGCGGCGCCGGACTCCTCCAGGTACTTGTGCGGCCACTTCACCACGACCTCGTCGGCGTCGGGGAACCGCTTCGGCGTCGCGAACACCGGGCGGGCGTCGCAGACCGTCACGTGGTAGCCGAGGAACTTGCCGACCCGCGCCACCGCCGCCGCGAAGTCGATCGCGCCGAACACCAGCAGCCGCGGCGGCGGCGCGAACGAGTGCACGAACACCGCCAGGTCGTCGAGCCGCCGCTCCCCCTCGCGGCCGTAGTGCCGCTGCCCGGTGAGGCCCTGCGCGAGCATGCCGCGCGCGTCGTCGTCGACCGCCGCGTCCAGCCGCGCCGCGTGCGGCTCGCCCGGCGCGAGCGAGCCCGCCGCCCGGTCCCGCCAGACGACGCGGCGCGCGCCGATCCGCCCCGGCCCGGCGACGACCGTCGCGACCGCCACCGGCTCGCGCGCCCGGATCGCCGCCGCGACGTCCGCGAACTGCGGGAACGTCGCGGGGCCGACCGGCTCGACCAGCACGTCCAGGATCCCGCCGCAGGTCAGCCCGACCGCGAACGCGTCGTCGTCGCTCACCCCGTACCGCTGCACGACCGGCTCCCCGCTCGCCAGCACCGACTGCGCCAGCTCGTACACCGCGCCCTCGACGCAGCCGCCCGACACGCTGCCGGCGACCTCGCCGTCCGCCGACACCGCCATCGCGGCGCCCGCCGGGCGCGGCGCGCTGCGGAAGGTGTTCACCACCGTCGCCAGCCCGAACGTCTCCCCCGCCGCGTACCAGCCGGCGATGTCATCCAGCACGTCGCGCATGCGCCCGCCCCTTTCCGGTGTCGGCGATCAGCCGCGCCAGCCCCTCCAGGGCCGCGAGGCTGTGGCCGGAGGTGAAGTCGTCGATGTGCGGGAGCGCCGCCGCCATCCCCGCGGTGAGCGGCTCGTACCCCGGACGCGCCTTGTGCGGGTTCGCCCAGACCACCCGGTGCGCGAGCCGCCGCAGCCGGGCCATCTGCTCGCCGAGCAGCGCCGCGTCGCCGCGCTCCCAGCCGTCGGAGGCCACCACGACGACCGCGCCGCGCGCGAGGCCCCGCTGCCCGAACCGGTCGAGGAACTCCTTCAGCTCCTCGCCGAGCCGGGTGCCGCCGGACCAGTCCGGGATCGCGGCGGACGCCGCCGCCATCGCCGCGTCCGCGTCCCGGTGCCGCAGCTCGCGGGTGAGCCGGGTCAGCCGCGTCCCGGCGCTGAACACCTCCACGTCCCGGCCGCCGGAGCGGGCCGCGGCGTGCGCGAACCGCAGCAGCGCGTCCGCGTACGGGCTCATCGACCCGCTGACGTCGACGAGCAGCACGACGCGGCGCGGCCGGGTGCGGTGCGCGCGGTGCCGCAGCAGCGACGTCTCGCCGCCGCGCCGCAGCGTCTCCCGGACGGTCCGGGCCGGGTCGAGGCGGCCCGACGGCGCGGGCGCGAACCGGCGCGACCGGCGGCGCTCGGCGCCCGCGTCCAGCACCGCGATCAGCCGCGCGACCTCGGCGCGCTCGGCGGCGGTGAGGCGCGCGACGTCCCGGTCGCGCAGCACCTCGATCGCGCTGGCGGTCGCCGCCTTCAGCTCGCCCTCGTCCTCGCCGCCGGCGCCGCCCGCCGGTTCGGCGACCGTCGTGCGGCGCACCACCACGGGCTGCGGGCGGCGCGCCTGGCGGGCCGTCGCGCCGGAGAAGTACGCGGCGAAGCAGCGGTCGTAGCGGGCGAGGTCGTCGGGGTCGGCGCACAGCGTCAGCCGGCCCGCCCAGTACACCTCCGCGGGGTCGAGGACGTCGAGGTGGTCGAGCGCGCCGAGCATGGCCTGGACGCGCTCGGGGTCGGCGGTGCCGCCGGCGGCGCGCAGCGTCCTGGCGAACCCGACCATCGTCTCGATGACGTCGCGCACCGCCCGCTCACCCCCCGTCGAGCAGGGCGTCGAGGCCGCCGGCGAGGACGCGCTGCTGGTCCTCGCGGTACTTGAGCACGGCGCCGAGCGTCACCGCGGCGGTGCCCGGGTCCAGCTCGCGGACGCCGAGCGCGACCAGCGCCTCGGTCCAGTCGAGGGACTCGGCGACGCCGGGCGGCTTCAGCAGGTCCCGGGCGCGCAGCCGCTGCGCCGCGCCCGCGACCTGCCCGGCCAGCCGCTCGGCCGCGCCGGGCAGCCGCCGCCGGATGATCGCGACCTCGCGGTCGAACGACGGGTGCTCCAGCCAGTGGTACAGGCAGCGCCGCTTCAGCGCGTCGTGCACCTCGCGGGTCCGGTTGGAGGTGACGACGACGACGGGCGGGCGCTCGGCCCGGATCGTGCCGAGCTCGGGCACGGTGATGGTGAAGTCGCTGAGCACCTCGAGCAGGAACGCCTCGAACTCGTCGTCGGCGCGGTCCAGCTCGTCGACCAGCAGCACGCTCGGGGAGGTCTCCAGCGCCCGCAGCAGGGGGCGGGCCAGCAGGAACCGCCGGTCGTACAGCTCGCCCTCCAGCCGCGCGACGTCGCGGGCGCCGGCGGCCTCGGCGGCGCGCAGGTGCAGCAGCTGGCGCGGGAAGTCCCAGTCGTAGAGGGCCTGCGAGGCGTCCAGCCCCTCGTAGCACTGGAGCCGGATCAGCGGCGCGCCGAGCGCGGTCGCCAGGGTCTTGGCCAGCTCGGTCTTGCCGACTCCGGCCTCGCCCTCCAGGAACAGCGGGCGGCCCATCCGCAGCGCGAGGAAGCACGCGGTGGCGAGGCCCTCGTCGCAGAGGTAGGCGTGCCGGTCCAGCAGGGCCGCCAGGTCCGCGGGCGAGGCGACCTCGTCCGCTGCCGTCGGCGCCGTCTCCGCCATGATTGCCAGGCTACCCAGCCGGGCGCCCGTCTCCCAGACGTCCGCATCCCGGGTTTCCGGCACTGTTTCCATGGTAAAGCTGTAGGGAAAGTTGACTTTCGGGCGGCCGATCAGCAGCATCGAGCCCATGCGAACCGGTGACACGCCCCGTCCCCAGCCCGGCCCCGGCGGCGACCCGACCGACGAGGCGACCTACGAACGCGTGCGCACGACCCAGGCTCCGCCCGCCCAGGCTCCGCCCGTCCAGGCGTTGTCGCGGCGCGGCATGCTGCGCCTGTCCGCCGGCGCGGGCCTCGGCGCCGCACTCGGCACGGCGGGCGCCGTCCCGCGCCCGGCCTTCGCCGACCCGGCCCCCGCCACCGGGATCGTCAAACCGCTGCCGCCCGAACTGTTCGTCCCGCAGGGCACCAACGCCGAGATGCGCTGGGAGGCCATGCGCGGGCAGGGCCACCTCACCCCCGTCGACCGGTTCTTCGTCCGCAACCACGTCGCCACGCCGCGCATCGACGCCCGCACCTGGCGCCTCAAGCTCTGGGGCACCGGCCTGCACGGCGCCCCGCCGGAGACGCGCCCCATCGAGTTCAGCTACGAGGACCTGCTCGGCATGCGCGCCGAGACCATCACCTCGGCCATCGAATGCACCGGCAACGCGCGCGGCTTCTACACCTCCCAGCAGGGCCAGCAGGTCTCCGGCACCCCGTGGGGACTCGGCGGCGTCGGCGTCGCCCGCTGGCGCGGCGTGCCGCTGTCGGCCGTCCTCGAACGCGCGGGTCTCACCTCCAGGGCGGTGGACATCCTGCCGCGCGGACTGGACGCTGACTTCGTGGACAAAGGCGAGAACCTCGGCCGGGTCAGGCGCCCCCTGCCCGTCGCCAAGGCCCTCGACGACGTCCTGCTCGCCTACGAGATGAACGGCGCGCCGCTGCCACCCGACCACGGCTTCCCCGTCCGGCTCGTCGTCCCGTCCTGGGTGGGCGTCGCCAACATCAAGTGGCTCGGCGACGTCCAGGTCGCCGACGAACCGCTCTACTCCCCCTGGAACACCCGCTATTACCGGCTCTTCGGCCCCGGCTACCCGCCCGAGGGCAGCGCGCCGCTCACCCGCATGAACGTCAAGTCGGCGTTCGAGCTGCCATGGGACGCGCCCCTGCCCGCCCGCCGCCGGCTCCTGCACGGACGGTCCTGGTCCGGCACCGGACGCGTCCGGAAGGTCGAGGTCAGCGCCGACGGCGGCCGCACCTGGCGGCCCGCCCGCCTGCGCGACCGGCACGCCCCCGCGCACGGCTGGGTCCGCTGGGAGTTCCCGTGGCGGCCCAACGGCCCCGGACGCCACGAACTGCTCGCCCGCGCCACCGACGAGACCGGCGCGTTCCAGCCGTCCACCGCCCCCTACAACACGCTCGGCTACCTGTTCGGCGCCGTCGTCCGCCACCCGGTCACCGTCTCCTGAAGGGACCCGCCTCCATGGCACTGTGGAAGCCAGACCCGACCTTCTACGCCTCGCCGCGCGACGCGGTGTCGGCGCCGCCGGAGAAGCTCGCCTACGTCGCCGCGTTCGACCGCGCCGCGGAGAAGCCGGACGCGATCGCCGTCCTCGACGTCGACCCCGGCTCGGTGTCCTACGGCGACGTCGTCGGCTGGACGGACCTGCCCTACCTCGGCGACGAGCTGCACCACTTCGGGTGGAACGCGTGCAGCAGCGCCCTGTGCCCGTACGCGCCGCACCCGCACGTGGAGCGCCGCTACCTGATCGTGCCGGGGCTGCGGTCGTCGCGGGTCTACGTCATCGACACCAAGGACAAGCCGACCGCACCCGAGATCATCAAGGTGCTGGAGCCCGACGAGCTGGCGAAACGCGCCGGCTACTCGCGGCCCCACACCGTCCACTGCGGGCCCGAGGGGCTGTACCTGACCGCGCTCGGCGGCGCGAACGGCGAGGACGGGCCGGGCGGCATCGCGCTGCTCGACCACACCTCCTTCGACGTCCTCGGCCGCTGGGAGGTCGACCGCGGCCCGCAGTACTTCGCCTACGACGCCTGGTGGCACATCGCGCACGACGTGCTCATCACCTCCGAGTGGGGCACCCCGTCCATGATCGAGGACGGCGTCGTCGGGGAGCTGCTGCTCGGCCGCAAGTACGGGCACTCGCTGCACTTCTGGGACCTGCGCAAGCGCCGCCACGTCCAGGAGGTCGACCTCGGCGACGAGCACCAGATGGTGCTGGAGCTGCGGCCCGCGCACGACCCCACCAAGCAGTACGGCTTCGCCGGCGTCGTCGTCAGCGTCGAGGACCTGTCCGCGTCGGTGTGGCTGTGGCACCGCGACGGCGACCGGTGGGCCGCGACGAAGGTCATCACCATCCCCGCCGAACCCGCCGACGCGTCGGAGCTGCCGGACGTCATCGCGCCGTTCGGCGCCGTCCCGCCGCTGGTCACCGACATCGACCTGTCGGTGGACGACCAGTGGCTGTACGTGTCGTGCTGGGGCACCGGCGAGCTGAAGCGCTACGACGTCAGCGACCCGTTCCACCCCGTCGAGGCCGGCTCGGTCCGCATCGGCGGCATCACCCGCCGCACCCCGCACCCCGCCGCGCCGGACCTGCCGCTCGCCGGCGGACCGCAGATGGTCGAGGTCAGCCGCGACGGGAAGCGCGTCTACGTCACCAACTCCCTCTACGGCTCCTGGGACGACCAGTTCTACCCCGACGGCGTCGGCGCCTGGATGGCCAAGCTCGACTCCACCGCGGACGGGTTCGCCCTCGACGAACGGTTCTTCCCGCACGGCGACGCGTTCCGCGGCCGCCGGCCGCACCAGACGCGGCTGCAGGGCGGGGACGCGTCGTCCGACTCCTACTGCTACCCGTAACGGTGAAAGACGGCTCGCTCGCCGCGCTCGTCGCGATGGGCGCGTTCCACGGCCTCAACCCGGCGATGGGCTGGCTGTTCGCGGTGGCCCGCGGCCTCCAGGAGCGCAGCAGGGCACTCGTCCTGCAGTCGCTCCCCGCGATCGCCGCGGGCCACGCCGCGTCCGTCGGGGCCGTCGCGGTCCTCGTCGCGCTGACCCGGTCGGTCGTCGCGACGCAGGCCGTCGCGATCGGCGGCGGGATCCTGCTCGTCGGGTTCGGGCTGTGGCGGCTGCTGTCGCAGCGGCACTTCCGCTGGGTCGGCATGCGGATCTCGCTGTGGCAGCTCGCCGCCTGGTCGTTCCTGATGTCGTCGGCGCACGGCGCCGGGCTGATGCTGCTGCCCGTGCTCACCTCGCCCGGCACCGTCCCCTCCGGCCACCACCACGGGTTCGCGTCGGCGTCCGGGAACGCCCTGTCCGCCGCGATCTTCGTGACCGGCGTGCACACCCTGGCGATGCTGGCGGTCGCCGGGACCATCGCCGTCGCCGTCTACGAGATCGTCGGCCTGGCGGTCCTGCGCCGCGCCTGGTTCAACCTGGACCGCGTCTGGGCCGCCGCCCTCATCACCGCCGGCGCCGTCACGCTCGTGACCGCCCTCTGACGGACGGCGCGGGCGCGGACGGTGCTTGAACGCGGCCTCGCCGGGTGGCAGTGTCCGAATGTGATCATGTCACTCGCCGTCCGCCATCGCGCACTCACCGTCGCCGCCCTGCCGCTCGTCGCCCTCCCCGCGCTCACGGCGCCCCCGGCCCGCGCGGCGGCCCGTCCCGCCGCCGGGCCCGCCGGCGTCGGCGCCAGGTCGGCGCTCCTGTACGACGCGACGGACGGCACGACCGTGTGGTCCCGCGCCGCCGACACCGAACGGCCCATCGCCAGCATCACCAAGGTGATGACCGCCCTCGTCGTCCTGCACGACGGCGGCCTCGACCGGAAGATCACCATCAGGCGCAAGTACCTCGCCTACGCCAAGAAGCACGACGGCAGCACCGCCGGCCTGCACGCGGGCGACCGTCTCACCGTGCGGCAGCTCCTCAACGCGCTGCTGCTGCCGTCCGGCTGCGACGCCGCCTACGCCCTCGCCGACGCCTACGGCCCCGGCACGAAGAGGTTCGTCGGCCGCATGAACGAAGCGGCCCGCGAACTCGGCCTCGACCACACCGTCTACGCCAACTTCGACGGCCTGCCCTGGCCGACCGCCACGTCCACCCGCTCCACCGCCCGCGACCAGGTCCGCCTCGCCGGCTACGCGATGGACGAGAGCGCCTTCCGCACCACCGTCGCCCGCCGGACCTACAAGCTCGCCAAGACCCGGGCCCACCACGCCTACACCTGGACCAACACCAACCGGCTCCTCGGCTCCTACCAGGGCGCGATCGGCATCAAGACCGGCACCACCGACGCCGCCGGCTACTCCCTGATGTTCGCCGCCCGCCGCGACGGCCGCACCTTCACCGGCATCGTCCTCAACAGCTCCGCCACCGACGAGCGCGCCCGCTTCGCCGACGCCGCCCGCATGCTCGACTGGGCCTACGGCACCACCGACACCTACCGGGTCCCACCGGCCCCCACCGGCACCAACACCGACTGACCCGCTGCGGGAGACCTACCGCCGCTTCCCGACGGCGTTGAGATCGATGTCCATGTCGAACGGCACCGTCACCTTGAGCCGGTCGTGGTAAATGCCCGTGGGCACGTACGAGGCGCTGCCGGGATCGAGTTCGTAGACGTACACGACGGTCCGGCCCTGATCCTCCTCGACCCGCCAGAAATGCTTGATCCCGGCCGCGGCGTACTTCGCGGGCTTGGTCCCCCGGTCCCGCTCCTCCGAGTCGGGCGAGACGGCCTCGACGGCGAGCACCAGGTCCTCGGGAAGGTAGTAGGTGGCCGGCTCCTCCCGGTCGTACGCCTCAGCGGTCACCAGCAGCACATCGGGCTCCGGCACCTGCCGCTTGGCGAGCTTCACGGCCATTTCCCGATCGACTCGCAGATCGTTTGGCGCCTGGCGGTCGAGTTCGTCCCAGAGAAGGTTGATCACCCTGCTGTGCCACTTGCGCTGCGGGCTCACGAAGACCAGGCTCCCGTCGATCAGCTCCGTGTGCCGGGGCAGACCGCGCATGCGCAGGAAGTGGTCGGCGGTGAAACCGCCCGGCGGGGGGATCACCCAGTCTGGCAGCGCCTCAGGCTCCATGTGACCACTTTCCGCACATGACTCGATACTCTGCGCGCTCATGCCCATACAATGGCACATGGCTGAGCGCCCGGTCCTGCCAACAGCCTAGAACAGGGGGTGTCAGGCGGGGTCGGGGGTTTCGCTGCGGGTGCGCAGGAGGGACTCCAGCTCGGTGACCTGGCGGGCGGCGAGGGCCTTCTCGGCGCCGTTGATGCCCATGGCGCCGATGGACGTGCCGTCGGCGAGGTCGAGGGTGGGCCACGGGTCGCCTTCGGTCATCGACACGCCGAGCACCTCGGGCCAGGCGAGGCGGCGGGTGTTGAAGGCGTTGACGACCGTGAGGCCCTCGTCGTCGGCGGTGACGCGGCAGCGGGCCAGCATGTGCAGGACCCACGCGACGACCATGCCGAACGCGACCATCAGCACCCGGTCGAACAGCTTGAACTGGGGTGCCACCACCACGGCGAGCGCGGCCAGGCCGAGCACGACCACGCCCGCCGTGGTGTAGGCGACGACGCGTGTGGTCCGGGGACGCCACACGGCCGGAAGGGCCCTGTCGTCAGTCAACGATCTTCGAGATGGGGATCTCGAGGATGTCGTGCGCGCCGGCCGCCTTCAGCGCCGGGATCAGCGTGTTGACCCCGCGCTTGGCGACGACGGACTCGACCGCGCTGGAGTCCCCGCCCGCCAGCGAGGTGACGGTCGGCGACGACATCGACGGCATGATGTCCAGGACGTTGCGCAGGTCGGCCTGGGCGACGTTCAGCTTCAGCAGCACGTTGCCGCGCGCGCGGATGGCGCCCTGCAGCAGGAGCGAGACGTCCTCCATCGCGGCGCGCTTCTCGGCGTCCTCGTAGGCCTCGCGGTTGGCGACCAGCTCGGTGTAGCTGGTCAGGAGGGTGTCGAGGATGCGCAGGCCGTTCTTGCGCAGCGACGAGCCGGTCTCGGTGAGGTCGACGATCGCGTCCACGATGTCGGGGACCTTCGCCTCGGTCGCGCCGTAGGACGGGACGACCTTGGCCTTCACGCCGTGCTTGTCGAGGAACCGCTTGGTCATCGCCGGGAACTCGGTGGAGATCCGGACGCCCTCCGGCAGGTCGGACACGCTCTGCCAGGGCGCGTCCTCCGGCACCGCCATGATCACGCGGACCGGGTTGGAGGTCGCCTTGGAGTACTGGAGCTCGCCGAGGCTGACCACGTCGGAGTCGGTCTCGGTGATCCAGTCGCGGCCGGTGATGCCGAGGTCGAACAGGCCCTGCTCGAGGTAGGTCGGGATCTCCTGCGGGCGCAGGACCCGGACGCGGTCGATGCGCGGGTCGTCGATGGAGGCGCGGTAGTCGCGGTCCGAGGCGCGCCGGACGGTGAGGTCGGCGGCGTCGAACAGCTGCATGGTCGCCTTCTCCAGCGACCCCTTGGGCAGGACGAGTGACAGCACGGAATTGCCTTTCGGATGGTTGCGAACTACGGGATACCGGGGCGGATCAGGAGCCCAGATGCGCGAGTCAT
Organism: Actinomadura violacea; assembly: GCF_017573465.1. Taxonomy (GTDB): domain Bacteria; phylum Actinomycetota; class Actinomycetes; order Streptosporangiales; family Streptosporangiaceae; genus Spirillospora; species Spirillospora violacea. Next base: position 142,504 of record NZ_JAGEPF010000019.1, on the reverse strand, counting down.
TCAGGGGCGGAACCCCTGTACCCGCTACAAATGCTCCAGGCCGTGCCCGGCGTGACCGTGATGCCGCAGACCTCGCAGGGTCAGTGCCGTGTCGAGTGCGGCCACAGTCGCCTCCCATCCCTTGTCCTCGGAGCTGCCCGGCAGCCCGCTGCGTTCCAGTGCCTGTTCAATGGTGTCACATGTGAGGACCCCGTTGCCCACCGGAGTCGACTCGTCCAGTGCAACGCGTGTCACACCGGTCGTCACGGACTCGCAGACATAGTCGAAATGGGCGGTCGCGCCCCGGATGACCGCGCCGAGGCAGACGACGGCGTCCATGTCGCGGGCCATCTGCTGGGCGACGACGGAGATCTCCAGGGCGCCGGCGACCCGCACGACGGCGGGCGCGTCGATCCCGCAGGCCTTCGCGGCGGCGACGGCGCGCTCCAGCAGCTGATCGGTGATCTGCCCGTGCCAGCGGGTGCAGACGATGCCGAGCGTCAGCCCGGCCGCGTCGACCACGGTGTCCTCGGGCCGTCCCGCTCCGCTCATCAGAGTCCTTCGATCTCGTGTCCGAGACGGTCCCGCTTGACCGTCAGGTAGCGCCGGTTGTGCTCGGTGACGACGACGGGCATCGACTCGCGGCCGCGCACCTCCAGCCCGAACCCGTCCAGGCCGGCGAGCTTGTCGGGGTTGTTGGTGAGCACCCGGATCGAGCGGACGCCCAGGTCACGCAGCATATGCGCGGCGTTGGAGTACTCGCGCGCGTCGGCCGGCAGGCCGAGTTCGAGGTTGGCGTCGACGGTGTCGGAGCCGTTGTCCTGCAGGGCGTAGGCGCGCAGCTTGGCGAGCAGGCCGATGCCGCGCCCCTCGTGCCCGCGCAGGTAGACCACGACGCCGCGGCCCTCCTCGGCGATGCGCTCCATGGCCGCGTCGAGCTGGGTGCCGCAGTCGCAGCGCTCGGAGTGCAGGACGTCGCCGGTGAGGCATTCGGAGTGCGCGCGGACGAGCACGTCGTCGCCGTCGCCGATCTCGCCGAGGACGAGCGCGAGGTGCTCGCCGCCGTCGATCTCGCTGGAGAACCCGACGGCGCGCCACATCCCGTACCGGTTCGGCAGCCGGGTCTCGACGACGCGGGTGACCATCGCCTCGGTGCGGCGGCGGTGCTCGGCGAGCTGCTCGATGGAGATCAGCTTGAGGCCGTGCTCCTTGGCGAACACCTGCAGCTCGGGAAGGCGCGCCATGGTGCCGTCCTCGTTGACGACCTCGGCGAGGACGCCCGCCGGGGCGAGCCCCGCCATCCGGGCGAGGTCGACGGCGGCCTCGGTGTGGCCGCGGCGGCGCAGCACGCCGCCCTCGTGGTAGCGCAGCGGGAAGATGTGCCCGGGGCGGACGAAGTCGCCCGGCTCGGACGCCGAGTCGGCCAGGGTCCGGATCGTCCGGGCCCGGTCGGCGGCGGAGATGCCGGTGCTGACGCCGAGCCGGGCGTCCACGCTGACGGTGTAGGCGGTGCGCATGCGCTCGCTGTTCTGCGCCGTCATCAGCGGGATCTGCAGCCGGTCGAGGTCGGCGCCCTCCATCGGGACGCAGATCACGCCGCTGGTGTAGCGGATGGTGAAGGTGAGCAGCTCCGGCGTCGCCTTCGACGCGGCGAAGATGATGTCGCCCTCGTTCTCGCGGTCCTCGTCGTCGACGACCACGACGGGGCGTCCCGCCGCGATGTCGGCGACCGCCTCCTCGACCGGGTCGAAGATCCCGCTTGCGTTCAGTCCGTCGTTGCCGCTCATGCGGTCACCGCCTTGTTACCGGGGGCCGGCACTGCCTTCGCTTCCCGCAGCCAGTTCCTGAACCCGACCATCACCATCACGAAGAAGATCACGTAGACCGCGCCGGACACGTACAGCCCGGAGTGCAGGGCGACCGGCACGCCGACCAGGTCGACCAGCACCCACACGATCCAGAAGTCGACGAGCGCGCGGCTCTGCGCGAACGTCGCGACGGCGCTGCCGACGAAGATGTAGGCGTTCGCCCACGGCGACCAGGCGGCCTTCAGCCAGTCGACGTGGAGGAACAGCTCGGCGACGGCGGCGGTGCCGACGACGAGCGCGGCGATCAGCACCGCCCGCTCCTTCGCGGTCGCGCTCCGCACGACGATGGGGTCCCCGCCGCGCCGTCCGCGCGCCCACATCGCCCAGCCGTAGACGGCGAGGAAGCCGAACAGCACCTGCTTGAGGGCGTTGCCGGGGACGTCGGCGTGCAGGGACGCGGCGAGCAGCAGCAGCGCGCCGACCAGCTGCACCGGCCACGTCCAGAGGGTCTTGCGCATGGCGAGCCACACCACGGCCAGCGACAGGACGTTGCCGGCGAGGTCGGTCCACAGGATGTGCTCGCCGAAGACGTCGAAGCCCGCGCCCAGCCAGTTCATGCCACGCCGCCCGTCGCGCCGTCCACCAGGCCGCCCGCCGCGCGGTCGCCGAGCATCCGCTCGACGTACTTGGCGACGACGTCGACCTCGAGGTTCACGGGGTCGCCGGGCTTCTTGTGCCCGAGCGTGGTGAGGGACAGCGTGGTCGGGATGAGCGCGACGCTGAACCGGTCGGCGCCGGCCTCGACGACCGTGAGGCTGATGCCGTCGATCGTGATCGAGCCCTTGCCGACCACGTAGCGGGCGAGGGGCGCGGGGAGCGAGACGGTGACGACGTCCCAGCATTCGCCCGGTTCGCGGGAGAGGATCGTTCCCACGCCGTCGACGTGGCCCTGGACGAGGTGGCCGCCGAGCCGGTCCGAGAGCCGGACGGGCCGCTCCAGGTTGACCTTGGACCCGGGCTCCAGCGCGCCGAGGCTGGACCGGTCCAGGGTCTCCTTCATCGCGTCGGCGGTGAAGGTCCCGCCCTTGGCGTCCACCACGGTGAGACAGACGCCGTTGACGGCGATCGACGCGCCGTGGACGGCGTCCTCGGTGACGAGCGGGCCGCGGATCGTCAGGACGGCCGAGTCGCCCTCGGCCTCGATCGCGACGATCTCGCCGAGCTCCTCGACGATGCCGGTGAACATTTCCCCGGGCCTCCTAGTTCCGCTGCTACGGAACCCGGCTCCGGGGGTGTACGTGCGTCGACGTTGCGGACACCCCTGCGGTGACAAGGGTGTACTGCGCGCTGCCTCCCATCCGGACTTTCACCGTCGGTCCTGGAGTTCCACCAGGTCAACCGGCCGATGGCTTCGGCCGGGTCGCGGACTGTCACCGCCGGTTCGGAATTTCACCGACCCCGGAGCACGCGTTCATGCTTTGGGAACAGTGTGCCATGCGAACCACCGCCCGCCCATGTGAGCATCGCCACGGCCGCATCCGGCCGACCAAGCGCTCGTTCGGGTTATCCTCGCCCGGTCCGACGTTCGACGATCTCCGGCACCGGGTAGACCCCGATCCGGAACCCGCCTCCGCCTTACGCATCCGACTCCGCGCCGCCGCGGCCCGTGGTGACCGCCATTCCCAACGTGGGCCCGGCGGCGCGGCCCGCTTCCGCGGCGGAACGTCCCGGCCGGCGGGCGGAACGACCTGGTCAGCGAGTGAGGCGGAGGCCGCCGGGGGCGGCGGCGACGTGCGTCAGGTCCGGGACGATCGCGTGCGCGCCGGTCAGCTCCGCCCGGTCGTGGCTGGTGGCCACGGCGAGGACCGTCGCGCCGGCGGCGCGGCCCGCGGCGATGCCCGCCGGGGCGTCCTCGATCACCAGGCAGGCCGACGGGTCGACGCCGAGCCGGCCGGCGGCGAGGAGGTAGCCGGACGGGTCGGGCTTGCCGCGCGCGACGTCCTCGGCGGTGACAGCGACGGGCGGCAGCGGCACCCCGGCAACGCCGGTCCGTACCCGGAGCTGCTCCTTGTCCATGGACGTCACCAGCGCCCACGGCATGCCGGTCAGCGAGGTCAGCAGGGCCAGCACGCCGGGCAGCGCGGTGATCCCGTCGGTCCGCTGGGCCTCCAGGGCGTCGAGGCGGGCGGTGGCCGCGGCGACCCGCTCGGCGGGCAGGAAGTCGGCGACGCGGTCGCTCGTGCGGCGGCCGTGCGCGCCCGACAGGAACTCATCGGCGTCCAGGCCGTACTCGACGGCCCAGACCCGGGCGGCCCGCTCGACCAGCGGGGTGGAGTCGACGAGCGTGCCGTCCACGTCGAACAGGACGGCCGCGCAGGGAAGTGTCACCATGCGGTCAGCGACCCGTCACCACGCGGCGGCAGCGGTGGCCTTCTCCGCCTGCGCCTTCAGCCTCCGGACGGCCTCGGACGGGTCGTCGGCGCCGTAGACGGCGCTGCCCGCGACGAAGACGTCCGCGCCGGCCTCGGCGCAGCGCTCGATCGTCTCGGCGGAGACGCCGCCGTCCACCTGGAGCCAGACCGGCAGGTCCCGCCCCTTGATCATCTCGCGGGCGCGGCGGACCTTGGGAAGCACCACGTCCAGGAACTTCTGGCCGCCGAAGCCCGGCTCGACGGTCATCAGCAGCAGCATGTCGATCTCGCCGAGCAGGTCCTCGAAGCCCTCGACGGGCGTGGCGGGGTTCACACCGAGCCCGGCGCGGGCGCCGGCGGCGCGGATGGTGCGCAGGGTGCGGATCGGGGCCTTGGCGGCCTCGGCGTGGATGGTGACGCTGCCCGCGCCGGCCTCGGCGTACTGCGGCGCCCACCGGTCCGGGTCCTCGATCATGAGGTGGCAGTCGAGGGGCAGCGCGCTGTGCTTGAGCAGCGCCTCGACGATCGGGAGGCCCAGGGTGAGGTTGGGCACGAAGTGGTTGTCCATGACGTCGACGTGCACCCAGTCGGCGGTGCCGGAGATGAGCGCGACGTCCTCGGCGAGCCGGGCGAAGTCAGCGGACAGGATGCTGGGTGCGATCTGTGGTGCCATGATTCCCCGAGTCTATTGGGCCGGTTCGTCCCGCTCATCACCCGGCCGGGTGAGCGCGGGGGTGGCACGAGGCTCGGCACGGCGCGCCAGCCTGAGGCGCACGAACACCTCCGGCGCTCCCGCCGCCGCCCACAGGCCGAGCAGCGCCTGGACGGCGAACGCCTCCCCCGCGCGCGGCCCAGGGAGCAGGTCGAGGAGGGACAGCACGGCCGCGCCCGCGACGCCGACGAGCAGCCGGACGAGGCGGCGCCCGAGGGAGCCGCCCGGGTCGAACCAGCCGCGCGCGGCGATCACCGACAGGCCCGCCAGGATCCCGAACAGCCCGCCGGTGGCGGCGGCCGCCTCGTTCACGGTGACGGGACGGGTGTGCCCGCCGGCCGCGATGATCGCCTTCGCCCAGGCGGCGGGCCAGTGCCAGCCGTGCAGGGAGCGGACGGCGAGCCACGCCCCGCCGAGGAAGGCGAGGGAGATCAGCAAAGCCATCGCCAGTTGCAGGAGCAGCGGGCGCGCACTCCACCACGGCACGACGCGCGGTTCGAGCCACAGCGCCAGGACCAGCACGCCGAGGCCGATCGCCCAGCCGACGATCACCTGGCCCAGCGAGTGGACGCCCAGATACACCCGCGACGCCCCGATCAGCGCGATGACGACGGCGGCGGCCGCCCAGACGGCCGCCCGCCGCGTCCTGGACGCGAAGAACCCCCAGGTCACGACGGCGTTCTGCGCGTGCCCCGACGGCATCCCGAACGAGGCGAGCGGCTGCCCCTTCCGGACCGCCGGGTCCGTCCAGAACGGGCGCGGGGCGTGCCACACCAGCTTCAGGACGGTGTTCAGCGTCGACCCGAACGACAGGACGGCGATCGCGCGCGCCGCCAGCCGCGGGTGCACGCACCAGTAGAGGACGACGAGCACCGGGATGTAGAACCCGGCGCTGCCGAGGTAGCTCATCGCGAGCATGAAGCCGGTGAGCACCGGCGGATCAGTCCCCGCGGCGCAGCAGGGCGAGGAACATCGCGTCGGTGCCGTGCCGGTGCGGCCAGAACTGCGCGTACGGGCCGTCGCCCACACCGGTGAGGTCCGGCGCGACGGACGCCAGGACGGCGGGCGCGTCGAGCCGTTCGACGCCGTCGCGGCGCCGCAGCACGTCGTCCACGACCACCCGCGTCTCCGCCAGGTGCGGCGAGCAGGTGACGTAGGCGACGACGCCGCCGGGGCGGACCGACTCCAGCGCGGCCGCCAGCAGCTCGCGCTGCAGCGGCCCCAGCTCGGCGACCGACTCGGGGCCGCGGCGCCAGCGGGCCTCGGGACGGCGCCGCAGCGCGCCGAGGCCGGTGCAGGGCGCGTCGACCATGATCCGGTCGAACGCGCCGGGCCGCCACGCCGGGGCGGTGCCGTCCGCCGCGACCACGCCCGCCCGGCCGTCGACCGCGCGCCTGACGAGGCCCGCGCGGTGCGGCTGGACGTCGGCGGCGAGCAGCCGCGCGTCGCGTTCGCCGGCGACGGCCGACAGCAGGCCCGCCTTACCGCCCGGACCCGCGCAGATGTCCGCCCAGCGGGCGTCGGGGCCCTCCAGCGGGGCCGCCGCGAGCGCGAGGGCGACGAGCTGGCTCGCCTCGTCCTGCACGGCGGCGCGCCCGTCCCGGACGGCGTCGATGTGCGCCGGGTCGCCCTCACCCAGGACCGCCGCGTACGGCGAGTACCGGGACGGCTCGGCGCCCGCGTCGCGGAGCTCCTCGACGGTCGCGCGGCCGGGGCGGGCGACCAGCGTCACGCGCGGGCGCGCGTTGTCGGCCTCCAGCAGGTCGCCGATCTCGCCGCGGTCGGGGCCGAGCGCGTCGCGCAGCGCCGACACGATCCACTTGGGGTGGCTGTGCGCGACCGACAGCCGGGTGGTGGCGTCGGCGTCGGCGGGCGCGACGATCGCCAGCCACGCGTCCAGGTCGCGGGAGGCGACCTTGCGCAGCACGGCGTTGGCGAACTTGGCCTGGCCGGGGCCCGCCACCGACCTCGCCAGCTCCACCGTCGTCCCGACCGCGGCGTGCGGCGGGATGCGGGTCGCGAGGATCTGGTGCGCGCCGAGGCGCAGGACGTCCAGCAGCGGCGCGTCGATCCGGCGCAGCTCGCGGTCACTGCACAGGGCGAGGACCGCGTCGTAGGTGCCGCGGCCGCGCAGCGTGCCGTAGGTCAGCTCGGTGGCGAGGGCGGCGTCGCGGCCGGTGATGCCGCGGTCGCGCAGCCGCGTCGGCAGCAGCAGGTTCGCGTAGGCGTCGCGGGTCTCCACGGCGCGGATCACGTCGAACGCGGTGCGCCGGACGAGGTCCTGCGGGCGGCCGGTCTGGCGGGGGCCGCCGGGCCTGCGGTTGCGGTCGGGGCGGCCCCTGCCGCTGCGGGTCGGCGGCATCAGTGCAACGCGTCCTTATCGGTCAGGTTGACGCCGCGGACCCAGTCGGCGGCGGCCATGAGGCGCTTGCCCTGCGGCTGGACATCGCCGAGCGAGACGGGGTGCGTGGCCGTGCCGACCAGCACCTCCTTCTTCCCGGCGCGCAGCTCGCCCGGCGCCAGCTTCCCGGCGTCCGGGACGGGACGGACCGGACCGAGCTTCACGCGGGCGTCGCGGAACGACGTCCACGCACCCGGGGCCGGGGTGCAGGCGCGGATCAGGCGGTCGATGTGCAGCGCCGGCGTGGTCCAGTCGACGTGACCGTCCTCGGGGTTCAGCTTGGCGGCGTGCGACACGCCCTCGGTCGGCTGCGGCCGCGGCTCCAGCACGCCCGCCTCGATGCCGTTCATCGTGTCGAGCAGCAGCCCCGCGCCCGCCTCGGCGAGCCGTCCGAGCAGGTCGCCCGTGGTGTCGGTGGGGCGGATGGGCTCGGTGAGCACGCCGTAGACCGGGCCCGTGTCGAGGCCCTCCTCGATCTGGAACGTGGCCGCGCCGGTCACGTCGTCACCGTGCAGGATCGCGCGCTGGACGGGCGCCGCGCCGCGCCACGCCGGCAGCAGCGAGAAGTGCAGGTTCACCCAGCCGTGCCGCGGGATGTCCAGCGCCTCGCGTGGCAGCAGCGCCCCGTAGGCGACGACCGGGCAGCAGTCGGGCGCGATCGCGCGGAGCCGGTCGAGGAACTCCGGGTCGCGGGCCTTGGCGGGCTTGAGCACCTCGACGCCCGCCTCGGCGGCCCGCGCGGCGACCGGGCTGGCCTCCATGTGCCGGCCGCGTCCCGACCGGGCGTCCGGACGGGTCACCACCGCGGCCACCTCGTGGCCGGACGCGAGCAGCGCGTCCAGCGACGGGACCGACGTCTCCGGCGTCCCAGCGAAGACGAGACGCATCTAGATCGCCTTCCCGAAGGTGCGGTGCGGCGACTCCTTCACCACGGGCGCCGGGTCGCCGAACCACTCGGCCTCCCGGATCGCCTTCATCGCGGCCTTGCGCTGCTCCGGGTCCATCCGGTCGATGAAGATGATCCCGTCCAGGTGGTCGGTCTCGTGCTGGACGCAGCGGGCCAGCAGGTGCGTGCCCTCCAGCGTGATCGGCTCCCCGTGCATGTTGAAGCCCTTCGCCACGACGCCGACCGAGCGCGGCGTCGGGAAGGCCAGGCCGGGCAGCGACAGGCAGCCCTCGTCGCCCGTCTCCTGCTCGTCCGACAGGTCCAGGGTCGGGTTCACCACGTGCCCGAGCCGGTCGTCGACGTAGTAGGTGAACACCCGCAGGCCCACGCCGAGCTGCGGCGCCGCCAGGCCCGCCCCGGGAGCGTCGATCATCGTGTCGGTGAGGTCCTTGACGAGCTTGCGCAGCTCCTTGTCGAAGTCCTTCACCGGCTCCGCGGGCGTGCGCAGCACAGGGTCGCCGAAGAGGCGGATGGGCTTGACGGCCAACGAGGACTCCGTTCCTGCGGGTGGGGCGCCGCGCGGCGCCCGTTCGGGGCGCGGCGGGCGGGACCGTGGGTGTCGCGGCCTCCAGTCTACGGAGGGATCACGCGGGCCTCACACGCCGCCGTTCCCGGCGGCGCCCGCCGAGCGGGCCTTGTAGGCGGCGGTGCGGGCGGCCTTGGCGGTCGCCTTGTCGGGGTGGTGGTCGCCGAGGGCCTCCAGGACGTCGGCGACGCCCGGGTGGTCGGTGCGCCACAGCTCGTCCACCATGTCCCGCATCTCCGCCCCGGGCGGCGCGTCGACCAGCGCGGCCTCGACGGCCTCCTCCGGCTCGGCGGTCTCCAGCATCCCGGCGACGGTGTCGACGAACACCCACAGGTACTCGGCGCGGGACAGCTCCCGGCCGGACGGGTCGCCGACCGCGTTCAGCCAGAGCGCCGCGTACGGCGACACGAGCGGGTGCTCCTGCGCGGCCCGCACTACCGGCGCGGCCTCCGCGCCGACGCGGTGCAGGACGGCGGCGGCGAGGTTGCGGGCGCCCGGCCCGCCGCCGCGCATCACGTCCAGCAGGTCGGCGGCGGCGTCCTTGACGTCGTGGGAGGCCAGCCACCCGTCGATCTCCTCGTCGGCGGTGTCGGGCCGGTGCCAGGCCAGCCCGGCGACCAGCTCGGCGGCCGGCGCGCCGGCCAGCGCCCCGACGACCGGCGCGGTGAACCCGTCCGACAGCAGCAGTTCCCGGACGCCCCAGACGCCGAGCGGGGTGAGCGCGCGGCCGCCGTCGCCGGCGGGCTCGACGACGCCCCAGCGGGCCAGGTCGTCCAGCTCCAGCGCGAGCGCGTCGCGGACCGCCTCGGCCAGCGACCGCTCGTCGGAGACGTCGTAGGCCTCGGCGACGTGGCCGAGCAGCGCCTCGGCCAGCTCGCCGGCGGTCGCGGGCTCCTCCTGCTCGTACAGGTGGATCAGCACGCCGGTCAGCTCGTTCTGGACCAGCTCGATCGCGTCGAGGCCGTCGGACGGGTCGTGCTCGGGGACGGCGACGGAGTCCAGCAGCCGCAGCCACAGGGCCAGCGCGCGCTCGTCGTCGGCGCCGCCGAGGTCGCCCAGCGCGGGGCCCGGCGCGGCCTTGCCGCCCTCGGCGCGGATCACCTCGGCCTCGGTCGCCGCCCACCAGAGCCGGTGGAGCTCCGGCAGGTCCGCCTGGTCCTCGACGTCGGTGCCGGGCAGGCGGCGCGGGGTGGCGAGGCCGATCGCGGCCACCGCCGCCTCGGCGTCCGCCGCGGTCAGCTCGTCCAGCTCGTTCAGCGCCCGCTCGCCCGTCCACTCCGCCAGCGCGCGGACCTCGGCGGTCAGGGCGGAGCGGCGCGCCGCGTCCGACAGCTCCGCCGCCGGCGCCAGCCGGACCGGCGGCACGACGAGTTCCTCGGTGCGCCGCAGGTACTCCTCGGCGCGGGCGTAGCGCTCCTCGTCGGGCAGCGCCTCGAACTCGCGCATCCACTCCTCGACGGCGTCCTGGTCGTCGAGGGGGACGCCGTCGGCCTCCATCAGCCCGGCGACGACCTCCGCGGCGACCTGCCGCTCGGCGCTGTCGGTCTCGGCGACCACCTCGGCGAACTCGGGGGCGAGCCGGTCGATCTCGGCGGCGAGTTCGGCCGCGCGCGCCTCGGGCACGGCGCCGGTGTCGCCGAGGAACGCCACGACGGCGCGCAGCGTGTCCAGCACGGAGGGCACCTCGTCGGCGCCCGCGACGACCGTCTCCGGGAACACCTCCAGGAGCAGCTCGCGGAGCGCGCCGGGGGTGAGGGCGTCCGGCCCGGCCAGCCCCATCTCCCGCCCGGCGAGGTCGAGCAGCAGCTGAGCGCCCTGCCCGTCGACCTTCTCGCCGCGTTCGTCCGCCCAGCGCCGCAGGTCGCCCGCGGTCGTCTCCACCCAGTTCTCGGCCACCCGAGAACCCTATTGGCCCGCGCCCGCCGCGGGGGCCAACTCGGCGCACCGCCCGGCCCGCGTCCCCGCGGTCAGATGAGCTCGAGCGGGTCGACCTGGACGCGGACGGTCTCGGTCGCCTTGCGGGCGCTCCGGATCCCCTGAGCCTCCTTGAGCGCGCGCGCGAGCGCGGCCCCGGCTGCGCGGGGCACGCGGACGAGGGCGCGCTCCTTCTCCGGCCCTTCGGCGCCGGGCTGCCGCGGGACGGGAACGGGTCCGAGCACCTCCGCCCCGTCCGGCAGCCGCGCGTCCGCCAGCAGCTCCCGGATCGCGGCCGGGGTCGCGGTCAGCGACGCCATCCGCGCCGCCGGCGGGAACCCCGCCTCCCGCCGCTCGGCCAGCTCCCGCTCGGCGTAGGTGACCGGATCCCACCGGACGAGCGCCTGCACCTCCGGCAGCGCGCCCTCCGCCGCCACCACGACCGGCCCCTCCGGACGGACGAGCGCCGCCGCGTTCATCCAGCGCCGCAGCGTCTCCTCCCCCGCCCGCAGGTCGGGCCGCCCCAGCAGCACCCAGCCGTCCAGCAGCAGCGCGGCGGCGTAGCCGTCCTCGGCGGGCGGCTCCGCACCCGGCGTCGACACCACCAGCGCGCGCTCCGGCCCGACCCGTTCGAGGATCGCCTCACGCCCCGACGTCCGTACCGGCACACCGGGGAACGCCCGGCCCAGCTCCTCCGCCGTGCGCTTCGCTCCCACCACGACCGCGCGCAGCTGGAAGAAGCCGCATTCGGGGCAGTGCCAGTCCCCCGCTATGCGGCCGCACCAGCGGCAGTACGGGGCCGCATGCGACGACGGCAGCGCCAAAGGCCCTTGGCAGGCGGCACAGTGCGCCGGGGTCCGGCATCGTCCGCACGCAATGCCCGGCACATAGCCGCGCCTGGGGACCTGCACCAGCACCGGCCCATGCTCCAGCGCACCGCGCGCCGCCTCGAACGCCAGGTTCGGGAGCCGCGCCGTGCGCGCCGCCGCGTCCCGCGCCAGCTGCGCGTCCTCCCCCATGTACCGGACGCGGGGCATCGCGCGCCGCACCCGCGTCCGGTCCGCGGCCAGGGCGTGCGCCCAGCCCGTCTCGACCAGCACGGTCGCGTCCGTCGTCCGGGTGAACCCGCCGATCAGCGCCCCCGCCCCCGTCCGGTGCGCGCGCAGCGCCAGCACCTCGCGCGGATGCGGATAGGGGGCGTGCGGCTCGGCGTGCACGTCGTCGCCGTCGTCCCACAGCACGACCAGGCCCAGATCGGCGACCGGCGCGAACATCGCGGCCCGCGTCCCGACCACCGCCCGCGCCTTCCCCCGCAGCACCGCCAGCCACCGCCGGTACCGCTCCGCCGGGCCGAGCTCCGCCGTCAGCGCGACGTGCCGCCCCTCCCCCAGCTCCGCCTTCAGCGCCGCGTCCACCCGCGCCACGTCACGGCCGTCCGCCATCACGACCAGCGCCCCGCGCCCGGCCTCCAGCGTCACCGCCACGGCCCGCGCGATCGCCGCCGCCCACTCCGGTCCCGGCAGCGCCGTCCACACCGCCCGCGGCGCCCTCCCCTCGGACAGCGCGTTCAGGAACGACACGCCCGCCGGGTACTCCGCCCAAGGATTCTCGCCCTCGGCCGCCGGAACCCGCTCCTCGCCGGCGTCCTCCTCGACGGCCTCGGCCTCCACCCGGGCGTGCCGCGGCGGGACCGCGAGCCTCAGCACGTCCGCGAACGTCCCCGCATAGCGGTCGGCGACCTCCCGCGCGAGAGACGCGACCTCCGGCGCCAGGACCGGCTCCGGGGACGTCACGCGCTCCAGGTACAGCAGCTTCCCGTCATGGCCGCTCTCCTCGACCCGCTCCAGCAGGAACCCGTCGACGAGCTGCCCCGCGAACCGCACCCGGACCCGGCACCCCGGCACGGCCTTCGCGTCGAGCTCCACCGGCACCAGATAGTCGAACGGACGGTCGAGATGCGGCAGGGACATGTCGACCGCGACACGGGCGACCGGGCGCTCCTCCGCCGGCCGCCTGGCCCCCTTCTTCGGGGCCTTCCTCCCGCCCTTGCCCCCGGCCCCTTTCCCCTGCGGCGCCTTGTCCGCGGGGACCCGGGGCACGTCGTCCAGGCCCGGGATCAGGTCCGTCCCGCCTCCGTCCTCCGTCACGCCCCCGTCCTACCAGATCGATCCGACGGTCATCGGCGCGCGCTAAGGTGTGGTCCGTTTGAACGGGGCGCGCATCAGGCGGATCCACGGACAAGTGAGGTCGCCCGACGCCCTCGCGCTCCCGCCGTCCGACGAGCACGTGCAGGCGATGTGACCACAGCGCACAGTCCAGAGCTGACCGACGCCCGGACCGGGACCGCGACCCGGGCCCGCCTGGGCCGCCCTCGCGCGACCTGGTGGAAGCGGTGGACCGACCCACGCAACCCCATCGTGGCCGCCATGGCCGCCGCCGCGGTCATGCACCTGATCTGGGCCCTGTACCTGGCCACCGAAGGCGGCGACCTCGCCGCCCAGGCCGCCTGGACCGACTTCGCCTGGAAGCACCCCACCGCCGCCTACAGCTTCGCCTGGTACGGCGGCATGCACCCCGCCTCCTACAGCGTCCTGTCCCCCTACCTGATGGCGCTGTTCGGCATCCGCACCGTCGCCGTGGTGGCGGGCACGATCTCCGCGGGCCTCACCGCCCACCTCCTGGTGCGCTTCAAGGCGCCCATGGCGCTGCCCGCCGCGCTGTGGGCCGCGTTCGCGCTGTCGTGCAACACCTCCTCCGGCCGCGTCACGTTCGGCCTCGGCCTGATGTTCGCGCTGATGGCGGTGGCCGTCGCGTTCACCCCGCGCGGCACCCCCGCGCTCCGCTTCGCCGGCATGGTCGGCCTCGGCCTCCTCGCCACCGCCTCCAGCCCCGTCGCCGGCCTGTTCCTGCTCGTCCTCGCCGCCACCCTGTTCCTCACCGGACGGCGCCGCGCCGGGATCTCCGTCGCGATCGGCATGCCCCTCGTCGTCGGGACGACCAGCCTGCTGTTCCCCTTCAGCGGCGTCCAGCCGATCGACTTCACCGCGATCGTGCTGTGGGCCGTCATCAGCGTCGTCGCGATCCTGTTCTTCGCCCCGCCGAGCTGGCGGTTCGTCCGTATCGGCGCCGGCGTCTACCTGCTCGGCATCCTGCTCACCTGGGCGATCCCCTCACCCGTCGGAAGCAACGTCGAGCGCCTCTCCCTGGTGTTCGGCGCGATGTTCTGCCTGTCGGCCGTCGCGCGCGCACACGGCCGCGTCCGCATCGCCGTCCTGTCCCTGGCGTTCATCGTCACGGCCTCATGGCAGGTCGTGAAGCCCATCGAGGACCTCGTCCACACCACCCCCGCCGCGTCCGCCGCCTCCAGCGCCCAGGGCCTCGTCGACGAACTGCACGCCCTCGGCGCCCAGCGCACCCGCATCGAGGTCGTCCCGCTCCGCTCCCACTGGGAGGCCGCCGGCCTCAGCCGCCACTTCATCCTCGCCCGCGGCTGGAACCGGCAGGTCGACGCCGAACGCCACGAGCTCTTCTACAAGACCGGCGCCCTCACCGCCGCCAGCTACCACGACTGGCTGCAGAAATGGGCCGTCCAGTACGTCGTGCTCCCCGAGCAGGAGGCCGACTGGTCAGGAAAGGCCGAGGCCGACCTCGTCAAGGCCGGCCAGCCGTACCTCGCGGAGGTCTGGCACGACGAGCACTGGCGGCTGTACCGCGTCTCCTACCCCACCCCCCTCGTCGACCCGCCCGCGACCGTCCAGACCCTCAACGCGGGCGAACTCGTCGTGGAGATGCCCTCCCCCGGCTCCGTACTGGTCCGCGTCTCCTGGTCGCCCTGGCTCAGCGTCAGCGGCGGCGACGCCTGCCTCGCGCGCGCGGGCGACTTCGTCCGCATGAACGTCAAGCGCCCCGGCCACTACACCATCGCGGCCCACTACGGCCTCCACCGCGGCAACCACTGCGCTGGCTGAGTCCCAGCCCAAGAACCTCACCGAGCGGCTCGCTCCTTGACCGCGCTTGTGCTCAAGGCGACTCGCCCGCCTTGACGTACTCGGCTCCTAGGACGTTCAGGAGAGCCAGCGCCTCGGCGGAGGGGGACCCTGGAGGCGTCGGAGACCCCGTACAGCGTCGCATCGGCACGCGCCGGGTGGAGGAAGGCCCGGCGCGCGAGGTTGCGGTCCCGCGGGGCGAGCTCCGCGAAATCCTCCATGAGCAAGGCGGCCAGGTCGTTCCAGGCCAGCACCTCCAACGTGGCGGACACCACGAAGCCGGCCGTCTGCGGCAGCCGCTCGAGCAGCGCGAGGATGCTCGGGCGGACGTCGCGCGGGTGCAGCCCGCCACGGCTCGGCGCGGTTCCCGCGAGGAGGTGGAGGTGGTCGGCCTCGGCGTCGGTCAGCCGCAGCGCGCCCACGATCCCCGCGAGGACCTCCCCGGAGGGGCGCGGCGCCCTGCCCTGCTCCAGCCGGACGTAGTACTCGGTGGAGATGTGCGAGAGGACCGCGACCTCTTCACGGCGAAGACCCGGTGTCCGGCGCCGCGGGCCAGCGGCCCGGCGCGCTCGACGCCACCGCCGACGAGGACATCGACGAGCAGTTCGCGGTGAACTTCCGCGGGCGCGATGAAGCGCGCGCTCAACAGCATCACCGAGACCGCCGCCGCCACCTGGGGGCCGCGGGGCATCCGGGTGAACGGCATCACCCCCGGCGGCACCGCCACGGAGATGATCGAGGAGTGGGAGGCGGTGTCCCCCGGCGTCATCGAGCGCATCAACGCGGTGACCCCGCTCGGCCGCATGGCCGAGCCCCGCGAGATCGCCGAGGCCGCCGCGTGGCTGCTCAGCGACCGGGCGTCGTACGTGACCGGCGCGATCGTGCCGGTGGACGGCGGCGCCGGCGCCTGACCGCGAAGCCACGGCGCCGCCGCGGCGCGAGGCCCGCCGTGGGGGGCCTGGGAGCGGTTCAGAGGGCCGGAGACATGCGAAAGGGCCCCGGAGGGTGTCCGGGGCCCTTTCTCGCGTCAGAGGCGCTTACGGCGCGTCAGAGGCCGGCGGCGGAGGCCAGGTCCTTGGCGCGGTCGGTGGACTCCCAGGAGAAGTCCGGGACCTCGCGGCCGAAGTGGCCGTAGGCGGCGGTCTGCGAGTAGATCGGGCGCAGCAGGTCGAGGTCGCGGACGATCGCGGCCGGACGCAGGTCGAAGACGTCGGCGACGGCCTTCTCGATCTTCTCCGGGGCGACCTTCTCGGTGCCGAACGTCTCGACGAACACGCCGACCGGGTGGGCCTTGCCGATCGCGTAGGCGACCTGGACCTCGGCGCGGTCGGCGAGCTGCGCCGCGACGATGTTCTTGGCGACCCAGCGCATCGCGTACGCGGCCGACCGGTCGACCTTGGACGGGTCCTTGCCGGAGAACGCGCCGCCGCCGTGCCGGGCCATGCCGCCGTAGGTGTCGACGATGATCTTGCGGCCGGTGAGGCCGGCGTCGCCCATCGGGCCGCCGATCTCGAAGCGGCCGGTCGGGTTGACCAGCAGCCGGTAGCCGTCGGTGGCGAGGTCGAACTGGGCGAGCACCGGGTCGACGACGTGCTCCTTGACGTCCGGGGCGAGCAGCTCCTTCAGGTCGATGTCGGGAGCGTGCTGGCTGGACACCACGACGGTGTCGAGGCGGACGCCGCGGTCGCCGTCGTACTCGATGGTGACCTGGGTCTTGCCGTCCGGGCGCAGGTAGGGGACGGTGCCCTCCTTGCGGACCGCGGACAGCCGCTGCGCGAGCCGGTGCGCCAGCGTGATCGGCAGCGGCATCAGCTCGGGGGTCTCGTTGGTGGCGTAGCCGAACATCAGGCCCTGGTCGCCGGCGCCCTGCCGGTCCAGGTCGTCGACGCCCTCGCCCTCGCGGGTCTCGTAGGCGTCGTCGACGCCCTGCGCGATGTCGGGCGACTGCGCGCCGATGGACACCGACACGCCGCAGGAGTGGCCGTCGAAGCCCTTCTTGGACGAGTCGTAGCCGATCTCGAGGATCTTCTCCCGGATGACGCCGGGGATGTCCACATAGGTCTCGGTGGTGACCTCACCGGCCACATGCACCTGACCGGTCGTGATCATCGTCTCGACGGCGACCCGGCTCTTCGGGTCGTCCTTGAGCATCGAGTCGAGGATCGCGTCGCTGATCTGGTCCGCGATCTTGTCCGGGTGTCCTTCGGTGACGGACTCGGAGGTGAACAGGCGGCGAGACACGTACGTGAACTCCTTGCAGCGGCTGCTGACTGGCGTCGCAGGGCGGATATGTCATCGAGTTCGGCGGGGACGTCCCCGCTCGGGCATCCAAGGGTGGTAAGCCCGCAGTCTAGCGGGATCATCCCCGGACGCCGGTATGGCGTTGGTCGCGGTCGGGCAGCCTCCGGTCAATCCGCGGGCAGGGGGTCCAGGCGCGCGGCGACCAGGTCCCAGACGACCTCGGCCAGCGCCTCCTTGGCGCCGCGCTCGACCTCGGTGCTCGACCCGTCGGCGCCGAGGATCACCGCGGCGTTGTCGGGGCGGCCGAAGGTCAGGTCCTCCCCCACCTGGTTGACGACCAGCAGGTCGCTGCGCTTGCGGGCGAGCTTGGCGCGGCCGTTGGCGAGCACGTCGTCGGTCTCGGCCGCGAAGCCGACGATCACCTGCCCGGCGCGCCGGCGCTCGCCGAGCTCGGCCAGGATGTCGGGGTTCTTGGCGAGCCGGATCGGCTCCGGCCCGGCGCCCTCGGTCTTCTTGATCTTGGAGCCGCGGTAGTCGACCGGGCGGAAGTCGGCGACGGCGGCGGCCATCACCACCGCGTCGGCCGCGTCGGCGGCCTCCAGCACGGCCTTGCGCATCTCCTCGGCGGACCCCACCGGCACGACGTGCGCGCCGGCCGGGTCGGGCAGCGCCACGTTGGCCGCGACGAGCGTCACGCGGGCGCCGCGGGCCGCGGCCGTGCGGGCCAGCGCGTAGCCCTGCAGGCCGGACGAGCGGTTGCCGATGAACCGGACGGGGTCGAGGGGCTCGCGGGTGCCGCCGGCGGACACGACCACGTGCCGTCCGGCGAGGTCGCGGCCCTGGGCGCCGCGCGCCAGCACGTGCCGGGCCACCTCGAACAGCTCGGCGGGGTCGGGCAGCCGCCCGGGGCCGGTGTCCTTGCCGGTCAGCCGGCCGGACGCGGGCTCCACCACGACCGCTCCGCGCGCGCGGAGCGTCTCGACGTTCGCCCTGGTCGCCGGGTGCTCCCACATCTCGGTGTGCATCGCGGGCGCGAACACCACCGGGCAGCGGGCGGTGAGCAGGGTGTTGGTGAGCAGGTCGTCGGCCAGGCCGTGCGCGGCCCGGGCGAGCAGGTCGGCGGTGGCGGGGGCGACGAACACCAGGTCGGCGCCCTGCCCGAGGCGGACGTGCGGGACCTGCGCGACCCCGTCCCACACCGCGGTGGAGACCGGGTTGCCCGACAGCGCCGCCCACGTCGGCTCGCCGACGAAGCGCAGCGCGTCCTGAGTCGGGACGACGGTGACGTCGTGGCCCGACTCGGTGAGCCGCCGCAGCAGCTCGCACACCTTGTACGCGGCGATCCCGGCGCTCACACCGAGGACGACGCGCGGCTTACGGGAGGTCATGCGGACACTGTCCCATCAGGCCCGGCCCCCGGCCGCACCGGGGGCCGCCGCAGACCGGTGGGCGCTCAGCCCTCGATCGGCTCGGCGTTGAGGAGGCCCTCGCGCGTCTCGCGGAGCGCGATCGACAGGGGCTTCTCCTGCACCTGCGTCTCGACGAGCGGGCCGACGTACTCCAGCAGGCCCTCGCCGAGCTGGGCGTAGTAGGCGTTGATCTGCCGGGCGCGCTTGGCCGCGATGCTCACGAGGCCGTACTTGGTATCGACGACCTCGAGGAGCTCGTCGATCGACGGGTTGGTGATGCCTTCGCTGCTGGCTGCCACTCCGTGGCCTTCCACTAGTGATTCACTGCAAGTGCCGGGCCGCCGGACAGGGCGGTCGCCGCACACTAACGAACAGCCATCAAGGTTAGCAGCTCGCCGCACACGTCCTGGACGGACGTGTTCACCAGCGTGACGTCGAACTCCTTCTCGGCGGCGAGCTCCACGCGGGCCGCCTCCAGCCGGCGTTCGATCACCTCGGGCGGCTCGGTGCCGCGGCCGGTGAGGCGGCGGACCAGCTCGTCCCAGCTGGGCGGCGCGAGGAAGACCAGGCGCGCGCCGAGCATCGTCTCGCGGACCTGCCGGGCGCCCTGCAGGTCGATCTCCAGCAGGACCGGCTCGCCGCGGGCGAGGCGCTCCTGCACGGGCCGGCGCGGGGTGCCGTAGCGGTTGCCCGCGAACTCGGCCCACTCGAGCAGCTCCCCTTCGGCGACGAGCCGGTCGAAACCGGCGTCGTCGACGAAGAAGTACTGCACACCGTCGGTCTCACCCGGGCGGGGGGCCCGGGTGGTCACCGAGACCGACAGCCACACCCGGGGGTGTGAGCGCCGGATCTCGGCGACGACCGTGCTCTTGCCGACGCCCGACGGCCCGGACAGGACCGTCAGGCGGGACACGAGCGGGCCATGCGGTTGTTCGGAGCCCTCCGGCGCAGTGATGGGTGCGCCGGAGCCGGACGGGATGGTGCCGGATCCGGGGAGCCCGGACCCGGCCGCGGCGGTCTCACCGCCGCGCCCGCCCGAGAGTCGCGCGTCAGCGGTTCGCACTTCCGCCGAACTCACGCTCCAGGGAGGCGCGCTGGTTGGCGCCGAGGCCCCGCACGCGGCGGGACTCGGCGATGCCCAGGCGCTCCATGATCTGCTTCGCACGGACCTTGCCCACACCGGGCAGCGATTCCAGGAGGGCCGACACCTTCATCTTCCCGATGACGTCGTCGGACTGACCCTCCTTGAGAACCTCGGCCAGCGAGGTCCCCCCGTGCTTGAGCTTGTTCTTAACCTCGGCCCGCTCCTTGCGCGCCTTGGCAGCCTTCTCCAGGGCTGCGGCGCGCTGTTCGGGGGTTAGGGGCGGAAGAGCCACGCCGGGTCACCTCAGGTTTCCACTCGACGGAGTCGGACGGGTTGGGAAACTAGCGAGTTCACGCCCCATAAGGCAACGTGAAGTGCCGTTTAGCCCGCCACAAATTCACGAAAATCACTCCCCGGAGTGTCCTGAATACAGAGTGTACTCGACTCGGACCCTCTGGCGGCCCATCCCCCTGCCTTGCTGGGACTTTCGCATGATCGTGAAAATCCGCCCATTCTGCCCCGATTTACGGCAGTCGGCACCGCCCCGGCGCGGCGGTCCGCTCCCGCCGGGGGCCTCCCCACCATGATCCCGCCACCCCCCGCCGGCCCGGATCCGGCCCCCCGCGACGGCCCGGTGTGAAGTCCCCCACAACCGGTCCCGACCGAGTGACGCTCGTCACGCCGCGCCGTTCCGCACGTCGCGGGCGCACCGCAACTGCCATCCTCGACAGCACGCCCGCCAAGATCGTCCACCGGACCGGAGGCGCCCCCTCCAGCACCCCCAGCTCCCCTCGCGCGCACGCCCGCCTCCCCGGGACGCCCGGACGCCCCGTCCGGCCCCGCGGGCGTCGCGGACCGCGAATCGAACCGACTTCGCCGTCCGCCCGTATCGCTTTGCGGATCGCCCCCGCCCGCATTCGCAAGCGAAGTAAATCGACAATGCCCGCTCCAGCACGCCCAACAACACCGCGCTAAATCCACCCCCCAAAACCAAATCCGCCCCCACGCGCCCAATCCCCCACCCGCTCCACCCCGGCCGTGGGACTCGGCTGAGCCCCCCGGACGTGGACCCGGCTGAGCCCCCGCGGAGGGCCAGACCCCAGCCACCACCACGGGCAGGCACGCGGAGCGAGCCCTGCGAGCGCAGCGGGCCTGCCCGACGACGGACGAGGCGTTTCCCGCGGAGCGCCAGCGGAGCGGGAAACGCCTCGTCCGTCGCAACGGGGGTTCCAGGGGGTCGCCCCCCTGGACAAACACAGGCACGGGCAGGCACGCGGAGCGAGCGCCAGCGAGCGCAGCGGGCCTGCCCGGCGGCCGGTAGGCCGTTTCGCGCGGAGCGCCAGCGGAGCGGGAAACGGCCTACCGGCCGCGACGGGGGGCTCCGGGGGGTCGCTCCCCCGGGAATTTGCGCAGCGTCGCCGCCATGGCCGCGGCGGCGGCGCCGGGGTCGGGGGCGGCGGTGATGGGGCGGCCGATGACCAGGAGGTCGGCGCCGGCGGCGAGGGCGGCCTCGGGGGTGGCGACGCGGGCCTGGTCCTGGGTGTCGGCGCCGGCGGGGCGGACGCCGGGGGTGATGAGGGTGATGTCGGGGCCGACCTCGGCGCGGACGCCGGCGGCCTCCTGCGGGGAGCAGACGAGGGCCTGGGCGCCGGCGCCGACGGCGAGGGCGGCGAGGCGGCGGACGGCGTCGGGGGCGGGGCCCTCGATGCCGACGGCGCGCAGGTCGGCGTCGTCCAGGGAGGTCAGCACGGTCACCGCGGCGATCTTGCTGGCGGGGGCGGCCTCGACGGCCTCGCGGATCATGGCGGGGCCGCCGGCGGCGTGCACGGTGAGGTAGGCGGGCTTGAGCCGGGCGACGGCGCGGGCGGCGCCGCGGACGGTCGCGGGGATGTCGTGCAGCTTGAGGTCGAGGAAGACCTGGACGCGGCTGGCGCCGCGGACGCTGGCGACGACGTCGGGGCCGTAGCGCAGGTACAGCTCGAGGCCGACCTTGACGGTGGTGACGTGCGGCGTGACCAGGGTGGCCCAGCGCGCGGCGGTCTCCAGGTCGGGCGCGTCCAGCGCGACGGCGATGGGGGCTGCGGTCACAGCTTCTCCTTCTCGGGCTCTTCGGGCCGCACCTGGGGCGGCACGTAGCCGGCGGGCTTGTGGGCGAGCCCGACGGCGTCGGCGAGGCGGCCGATGCGGCGGGCGGCGAGGGCCTCGTCCAGCTCGCGCAGGACGCGCGTCCCGGCCGCGGGGTCGTGGAACAGGGCGGTGCCGACGGCGACGGCGGACGCGCCGGCGAGGATGAACTCCAGCGCGTCCAGGCCGGTGGCGATGCCGCCGACGCCGATGATGGGCGTGCTGGGCAGCGCGGCGTGCACCTGGTAGACGCAGCGGACGGCGACGGGCCGGATCGCGGGCCCGGACAGGCCGCCGGACACGCCGGTGAGGGCGGGCCGGAGGGTGTGCGGGTCGATGGCCATGCCGTCCATGGTGTTGATCAGGGTGAGGCCGTCGGCGCCGGCGTCGACGCAGGCGAGCGCGATCCCGACGATGTCGGTGACGTCGGGGGCGAGCTTGGCGAAGATCGGGGTGCCGGGGCGCGCGGCGGCGCGGACGGCGCGCAGCACCGACGATGCGGCGGACGGGTGCCAGCCGAACATGCGGCCGCGGTCCTCGACGTTGGGGCAGGCGACGTTGACCTCGACGGCGGCGACGCCGGGGACGTGGCGGAGGCGGCGGGCGAGGTCGCCGAACTCCTCGACGCTGTTGCCGGCGATGGAGACGACGGTGCGGACGTCCTGCTCGATGAGCCAGGGGAGCTCGTGTTCGAGGAACGTCTCGATGCCGGGGCCGGGGAGGCCCATGGCGGTGAGGAGGCCGCTGGGGGTCTCGGTGACGCGCGGCGTGGGGCGTCCCGCGCGCGCTTGGGGCATCACCGAGGTGGTGACGAACGCGCCGAGGCGGGTGAGGTCGCAGAACTGGGCGAGCTCGCGCCCGGTGCCGCCGCATCCGGAGGCCGTCAGGACGGGGTTGGGAAGCTCCAGGGCGCCGAGGACGGTCCTCAGCCGGTCGCTCGCCCGGTCGCTCACTTGGAGCCCCCTTCGGTGACGCTGAGGACGCGCGGGGCGCCCAGCGCGTCGAACGGGATGGTGCCGAGGTCGCCCCAGCGGACGCGGTCGCCGCGCAGGACGGGCCCGTCGGCGCAGGCGCGCACCATCCGGGTGACGCCGTCCTCGCCGTGGACGGGCAGCATGCAGGTCATGCAGACGCCGATGCCGCAGGCGCCGGTGCGCTGCAGGAACTCCTCGACCGACACCTGGGACGGCAGGCCGAACTCGCCGGCGATCTGGGTGACCGAGCGCAGCAGCCCGGTCGGGCCGCACGCGTAGACGACGTCGGCGCCGGTCTCCTGGACGACGCGGGGCAGCACGTCGCGCATGGTGCCCTTCTCGCCGAGCGAGCCGTCCTCGGTGACGACGGTGGCGGAGTCGCCGATCCGCTGCGCCATCCGGGAGCCGAACACCTGCCGGGCGGACGGCCCGGCGAGCACGAAGTGGACCTGGCAGCCGCGCCGCACCAGGGTGTCGGCGAGCGCGAAGATCGCGGCGCCGCCGGGGCCGCCGGCGGCGAGCAGGCAGGTGACGGGGTCGCGGGGCAGCCGGAAGGGCCGGCCGAGGGGGCCGAGCAGGTCGAGCTGGTCGCGGGAGCGGCGGCCGGCGAGCCAGCCGGTGCCGGGCTCGGTGTCGGCGAACACGACCTCGACGGTGCCGCCGTAGTCGGACTGCACCTGGTGGACGCCGAAGCAGCGGCGCACCAGCCGGGCGGTGTGCTCGCCGCCGACGGCGACGGCCACGAACTGGCCGGGCCGGAACCGCTCGGCGATGGCGGGCGCCACCAGCGTCATGGCGTGGTAGTCCTGCACCTGGCGGACCGTCAGGACCGTCGCCGACGTCTGCACCGGCGTGTCGGACACCCGTCTCCCTCTCCTCGTCGCGTCCGCCGCGCGGGCGGGGCGCCTGGCCCCGCCCGCGCGCCGGCTGTCACCCGGGCGTCACCGCCCCGTCTCCGGCGCCGCCGTCCCGCGGGCGCCGCCGATCCGCTCGGCGTGCTCCTGGAGGGAGCGGACGCCGACCTGGCCGCCCGCGACGGCCTCGATGCCCTGGACGGCGGCGGCGAGCCCCTGGACGGTCGTCACGCACGGTACGCCCCGCAGCACGGCCGCGGTGCGGATCTCGTACCCGTCGAGCCGCGGCCCGGACTGGCCGGGGCTTCCGAAGGGAGTATTGACGATGAGGTCGACCTCGCCGTCCAGGACGCGCCGCACGATGGTGGGCTCGCCGTCCGGGCCCGGGCCGTCGCTCTGCTTGCGCACGATCTTGGCACGCACGCCGTTGCGCCGCAGGACCTCCGCGGTCCCTTCCGTGGCAAGAATCTCAAAGCCCAGGTCAGCCAGGCGCTTGACCGGGAAGATCATGTGCCGCTTGTCCCGGTTCGCGACGGAGACGAACGCGCGGCCCTTGGTGGGCAGCGAGCCGTAGGCGGCCTGCTGGGACTTGGCGAACGCGGTGCCGAACACCTCGTCGATGCCCATGACCTCGCCGGTGGAGCGCATCTCCGGGCCGAGGACGGTGTCGACGCCCTGGCCGCGCTCGTTGCGGAACCGGTCGAAGGGCAGCACGGCCTCCTTCACCGCGATCGGCGCGTCGAGCGGCAGGGTGCCGCCGTCGCCGGTCGCGGGCAGCAGGCCCTCGGCGCGCAGCTCCGCGATCCGGGTGCCCATCATGACGCGGGCGGCGGCCTTGGCGAGCTGCACCGCGGTCGCCTTGGACACGAACGGGACGGTCCGGGACGCGCGCGGGTTGGCCTCCAGGACGTACAGGACGCCCGCCGACAGCGCGTACTGGACGTTCATCAGCCCGCGGACCCCGATGCCCTTGGCGAGCGCCTCGGTGGACTCGCGGATGCGGCGGACGTCGTCGTGGCCGAGGGTGATGGGCGGCAGGGCGCACGCCGAGTCGCCGGAGTGGATGCCGGCCTCCTCGATGTGCTCCATGACGCCGCCGAGGTACAGCTCCTCGCCGTCGTAGAGGGCGTCGACGTCGATCTCGATCGCCTCGTCCAGGAACCGGTCGACGAGCACCGGGTGCTCCGGGCTGGCCTCGGTCGCCCGCGCCATGTACGACTCCAGGGTGGTGTCGTCGTACACGATCTCCATGCCGCGCCCGCCGAGCACGTAGGACGGCCGGACGAGGACGGGGTAGCCGATCTCGTCGGCGATCTCGCGGGCCTCCTCGTAGGAGGTGGCGGTGCCGTGCTTGGGCGCGAGCAGCCCGGCGCGGTGCAGGACGCGGCCGAACGCGCCGCGCTCCTCGGCGAGGTGGATGCTCTCGGGGGACGTCCCGACGATCGGCACGCCGGCGTCCTTGAGCTTCTGCGCGAGGCCGAGCGGGGTCTGCCCGCCGAGCTGGACGATGACGCCCGCGACCTCGCCGGACTGCTGCTCGGCGTACACCACCTCCAGGACGTCCTCCAGGGTGAGCGGCTCGAAGTAGAGCCGGTCGGAGGTGTCGTAGTCGGTGGAGACGGTCTCGGGGTTGCAGTTGACCATGACGGTCTCGTAGCCGGCCTCGGCCAGCGTGAACGAGGCGTGGACGCACGAGTAGTCGAACTCGACGCCCTGGCCGATCCGGTTGGGCCCGCTGCCGAGGATGATCACCTTGGGCTTCTCGCCCGGCGGGACCTCGGTCTCCTCGTCGTAGGCGGAGTACAGGTACGGGGTCTGCGCGGCGAACTCGGCGGCGCAGGTGTCGACGGTGAGGTAGACGGGGCGGATCCCGAGCGCGTGCCGCAGCTCCCGGACGACCTCCTCCGACAGGCCGCGCAGCTCGCCGATCTGGGCGTCGGAGAACCCGTGCCGCTTGGCGCGCAGGAGCTTGTCGCGGGTGAGCGCGTCCTCGGCGGTGCGGATCTCCTCGGCGGTCTCGTTGATCGCGGCGATCTGGTCGAGGAACCACGGGTCGATCCCGGTCGCCTCGTAGGCCTCCTGGACGCTCGCGCCGGCCCACAGCGCCCGCTGGACGTCGCGCAGGCGCCCGTCGTGCGGCCGCCGCGCCGACTCCAGGAGCGCGGCGTCGTCGGCGGCGCCGGCCCAGCTGAACGAGGAGCCCTTCTGCTCCAGCGACCGCAGCGCCTTCTGCAGCGCCTCGGTGAAGCAGCGGCCGATCGCCATGGCCTCGCCGACGGACTTCATGTGGGTGGTGAGGGTGGGGTCGGCGCCGGGGAACTTCTCGAACGCGAACCGCGGCACCTTCACCACGACGTAGTCGAGGGTCGGCTCGAACGAGGCGGGGGTCTCGCGGGTGATGTCGTTGGGGATCTCGTCGAGGGTGTAGCCGATGGCGAGCTTGGCGGCGATCTTGGCGATCGGGAAGCCGGTCGCCTTGGAGGCCAGGGCCGACGACCGCGACACCCGCGGGTTCATCTCGATGACGATCATCCGGCCGGTGCCGGGGTGCACCGCGAACTGGATGTTGCAGCCGCCGGTGTCGACGCCGACCTCGCGGATCACCGCGATCGCGACGTCGCGCATGTTCTGGTACTCGCGGTCGGTCAGCGTCATCGCGGGCGCGACGGTGATCGAGTCGCCGGTGTGCACGCCCATCGGGTCGAGGTTCTCGATGGAGCACACGATGACCACGTTGTCGGCGCGGTCCCGCATGACCTCCAGCTCGTACTCCTTCCAGCCGAGGATCGACTCCTCCAGGAGCACCTCGCTGGTCGGGGACGCGTCGAGGCCGGCGCCGGCGATGCGGCGCAGCTCGTCCTCGTCGTGGGCGAAGCCGGAGCCGCGGCCGCCCATGGTGAACGAGGGCCGGACGACGAGCGGGTAGCCGAGCTCGCCGGCGGCCGCGACGATCTCGTCCATGGTGTGGCAGATGACGGACCGGGCGGACTCGGCGTTCAGGCCCTGCTCGCGCGCGACCTTGGCGACGATCTCCTTGAACCTCTCCCGGTTCTCGCCGGCCTGGATCGCGTCCACGTCGGCGCCGATCAGCTCGACCCCGTACTTGGCGAGGACGCCGCTCTCGAACAGCGCGATGGCGGTGTTGAGGGCCGTCTGGCCGCCGAGGGTGGGCAGCAGCGCGTCCGGCCGCTCCTTGGCGATGATCTTCTCGACGACCTCGGGGGTGATCGGCTCGACGTAGGTGGCGTCGGCGAACTCCGGGTCGGTCATGATCGTGGCGGGGTTGCTGTTGACCAGCGTCACCCGCAGGCCCTCGTCCCGCAGCACCCGGCACGCCTGGGTGCCGGAGTAGTCGAACTCGCAGGCCTGGCCGATGACGATCGGCCCCGAGCCGATGACCAGGACGGACTTCAGGTCTTCGCGGCGCGGCATTACTTCGACGCCTCCATGATCTCGCAGAAACGGTCGAAGAGCCCGGAGGCGTCGTGCGGTCCCGCCGCGGCCTCCGGGTGGTACTGGACGCTGAACGCCGGGCGGTCCAGGAGCCGCAGCCCCTCGACGCAGCCGTCGTTGAGGTTGACGTGGCTGACCTCGGCGCGCCCGTACGGGGTGTCGAACGGGCCGTCGGCGGGCGCGTCCACGGCGAACCCGTGGTTGTGCGCGGACACGTCGACCTTCCCGGTCGCCTTGTCCTGGACGGGCTGGTTGATGCCCCGGTGCCCGAACCGCAGCTTGTAGGTGCCGAGGCCGAGCGCGCGGCCGAAGATCTGGTTGCCGAAGCAGATGCCGAAGAACGGCTTGCCGGCGTCCAGGACGCCGCGCAGCGCGTCGACGGCGTAGTCGGCGGCGGCGGGGTCGCCGGGGCCGTTGGAGAAGAACACCCCGTCGGGGTTCAGGGCGAGGATGTCGGCGGCGGTGCTGCCGGCGGGCAGGACGTGCACCTCGCAGCCCCGCTCGGACATCCGGTAGGGGGTCATCGACTTGATGCCGAGGTCGACGGCGGCGACGGTGTAGCGCTTCTCGCCCTGCGCCTCGACGACGTAGGGCTCGGCGGCGGAGACGTCGCGGGCGAGGTCGGCGCCCTCCATCGACGGGCTCTGCCGGACCCGCTCCAGCAGGGCGTCCTCGCCGGGGGCGAGGGCGTCCGGGCCGCTGAAGATCGCGGCGCGCATCGCGCCCTTGTCGCGCAGGTGCCGCGTCAGCGCGCGGGTGCCGGGGATCGCGATGCCGACGACCCCCTGGTCGCGCAGCGCCGACCCGAGCGAGCCGGTCGCGCGCCAGTTGGACGCGACCCGGGCGGGCTCGCGCACCACGTAGCCGGCGACCTGGATGCGCAGCGACTCCGGGTCCTCGGTGTTGACGCCGGTGTTGCCGATGTGGGGGGACGTCATCGCGACGATCTGGCGGGCGTAGGAGGGGTCGGTGAGGGTCTCCTGGTAGCCGGTCATGCCGGTGTTGAAGACCATCTCGCCGAAGGTCTCCCCGGTGGCGCCGTAGGCGGTCCCGTGGAAGACCCTGCCGTCTTCCAGAACGAGCAGAGCAGGGGTCACTGGAGCTTCCCTTCGAGGACGGTCGGCTCGCCGCGCAGGAACGTCGCGACGACCCGCCCGGGCAGCTCCAGCCCCGCGAACGGGGTGTTGCGGCTCTTGGACGTCATCGCGGACGGGTCCACCGCGCGGCGCGGCGACGGGTCGTAGAGCGTGATGTTGGCGGGCGAACCTGCCTCCAGCGGACGACCCTGTCCGGAAAGGCGGCCGATCTCGGCGGGGCGGTGCGACATGCGGTCGGCGACGCCGGCCCAGTCCAGCAGGCCGGTCTCGACCATCGCCTCCTGGACCACCGGCAGCGCCGTCTCCAGCCCGATCATCCCCATCGCGGCGACCGCCCACTCGGTCTCCTTGGCCTCGACCGGGTGGGGGGCGTGGTCGGTGGCGACGCAGTCGATGGTGCCGTCGGCGAGCGCGTGCCGCAGCGCGGTGACGTCGTCGGCGGTGCGCAGCGGCGGGTTCACCTTGAAGATCGGGTCGTAGGTGCCGGCCTTGCCGTCGTTCAGCAGCAGGTGGTGCGGGGTGACCTCGGCGGTCACCGGGCAGCCCTTGCTCTTCGCCCACCGGATGATCTCCACCGAGCCGGCGGTGGAGACGTGGCAGACGTGCAGCCGGGACCCGACGTGCTGGGCGAGCAGCACGTCCCGGGCGATGATCGCCTCCTCGGCGACCGCGGGCCAGCCGCGCAGCCCGAGCGCGGCCGACATCTCGCCCTCGTTCATCTGCGCGCCCTCGGTGAGCCGCGGCTCCTGGGCGTGCTGGGCGACGACGCCGTCGAACGCCTTCACGTACTCCAGCGCGCGCCGCATGATCACCGCGTCGGACACGCAGTGCCCGTCGTCGGAGAACACCCGGACCCGCGCGGCCGAGTCGGCCATCGCGCCGAGCTCGGCGAGCTTCTCGCCGGCGATCCCGCGGGTCACCGCCCCGACGGGCTGGACGTCGCAGTACCCGGCCTCGCGGCCGAGCCGCCAGACCTGCTCGACCACGCCGGCGGTGTCGGCGACCGGGTCGGTGTTGGCCATCGCGTGGACGGCCGTGTAGCCGCCCATCGCCGCCGCCTTCGTGCCGGACTCGACGGTCTCGGCGTCCTCGCGGCCGGGCTCGCGCAGGTGGGTGTGCAGGTCGACCAGGCCGGGCAGGGCGACGAGCCCGCCGGCGTCGACGACCTGCGCGCCGGCCTCGTCCAGGCCGGCCCCGACCTCGGCGATGACGCCGTCGCGGACCAGGATGTCGGCGGGCTCGCCGCCGAGGATCCGGGCGCCCTTGATGATGTACGTGCTCACTGGGAGACCTCCTGGCCGATCGCGGGCTCGGAGCCCCCGAGCAGCAGGTACAGGACCGCCATGCGGGCGCTGACGCCGTTGGCGACCTGCTCGACGATCGTGGAACGGACGGAGTCGGCGACCTCCGCGGCGATCTCGACGCCGCGGTTCATCGGGCCGGGGTGCATGACGATGGCGTGGTCGGGCAGCGCCGCCATCCGCTCGGCGTCCAGGCCGTAGCGGCGGCTGTACTCGCGCACCGTCGGGAAGTACGCGGCGTTCATCCGCTCCTGCTGCACGCGCAGCATCATGATCACGTCGCTCTTGGGGAGCACGCCGTCCAGGTCGTAGGAGACCGAGCACGGCCAGGTGTCGATCGCGACCGGCAGCAGCGTCGGCGGCGCGACGACGGTGACGTCCGCGCCGAGGGTGTCCAGCAGCAGCACGTTGGATCGTGCCACCCGGCTGTGCAGGACGTCGCCGACGATCGTGACGCGGCGGCCCTCCAGGTCGCCGAGCCGCTTGCGCATCGTGAACGCGTCCAGCAGCGCCTGCGTCGGGTGCTCGTGGGTGCCGTCGCCGGCGTTGACGACGCTGCCCCGCACCCAGCCGGCGAGCCGGTGCGGCGCGCCGGACGCGCCGTGCCGGATGACGACGCCGTCGGCGCCCATCGCCTCCAGGGTGAGCGCGGTGTCCTTCAGGCTCTCGCCCTTGGACACGCTCGACCCCTTCGCGGAGAAGTTGATCACGTCGGCGGACAGCCGCTTGGCGGCCGCCTCGAACGAGATCCGGGTCCGGGTGGAGTCCTCGAAGAACAGGTTGACGACCGTCCGGCCGCGCAGCGTCGGCAGCTTCTTGACGGCGCGGCTCGCGATCTGCGCGAGCTCCTCGGCCGTGTCCAGCACGAGCAGCGCGTCGTCGCGGCTGAGGTCGGCCGCCGAGATCAGATGGCGTTTCACTGGGCTCCCTCCGCGGGCACGGGCGCCCCTGCGGCGGGGCCGAGCAGGACGGCGTCGCGGCCGTCGTTCTCGGCCAGCAGCACCCGGACGTTCTCGCGCATCGAGGTGGGCAGGTTCTTGCCGACGTAGTCGGCGCGGATCGGCAGTTCGCGGTGCCCGCGGTCCACCAGGACGGCGAGCTGGACGGCGCGCGGCCGCCCGAGGTCGTTGAGGGCGTCGAGCGCGGCGCGGACCGTCCGGCCGGAGAAGAGCACGTCGTCGACCAGCACGACGACGCGGTCGTCGATCCCGTCGGACGGCAGCTCGGTGCGGCCGAGCGCGCGGGCGGGGCGCATGCGCAGGTCGTCGCGGTACATGGTGACGTCGAGGGAGCCCCATGGCACCGGCCGGCCCTCGACGTCGTGCAGCAGCCCGGCGAGCCGCTCGGCGAGCGTCACGCCGCGCGTCTGGATGCCGAGGAGCAGGACGTCGTGCCCGCCCTTGGTGCGTTCGAGGATCTCGTGCGCGATCCGGGTCAGCGCGCGCCTGATGTCGGGACCCTCCAGAACGGCCTTGGGCCGGGGGTCGGTCTCCGCGCGCGCCTCCGCGGGCCGTTCCGGCCTGGAGGCAGCATTCACCACCGAAACCTCCTTTCCCGCCTCACGGGACGGGTCTTAAAGGACGTCTTGTCCCGGACACGGTAGCAGCCGGACCCGACTGCCCCGCACCCGGCCCTCCCGCGTCTTGCCTGGTGAGAGGGGTCACACTCGGCCTTCACGCGGGGTCGCCGGACGGCCTTCGGGGGCCCGCGCCGCCCGGCCGGCCAGGGGTCGGGGGGATCCGGACGACCCGGATCGAGACCTGCGGATTCGACCGCTTTTTTCCAATCAGCTTGACCTAGGGCCCTCACCGTTTTACCGTCACTGTCCGTAACCATCCCTGGAGACAGGGTCTTGGGGCTTCATGGCTCCGGGAATCTGTCTCCCCCCGGCGCCCGCCGGGGTCCAACGACGACGAAGTGAGCCTGGGGGGCCGCAGAATGCCGTCTGAATACGCAAAGGCTCTCGGCGCGCGCCTGCGCGCCATCCGCACGCAGCAGGGGCTGTCGCTGCACGGTGTGGAGGAGAAGTCCCGCGGCCGCTGGAAGGCCGTCGTCGTGGGTTCGTACGAGCGGGGCGACCGCGCCGTCACCGTTCAGAAGCTGGCCGAGCTCGCCGATTTCTACGGCGTGCCGGTTTCCGAGTTGCTGCCCGGCGGAGCCGCGCCGAGCCCGCTCGGGCCCACGCCCAAGCTCGTCATCGACCTTGAGCGCCTGCAGCAGCTTCCGAAGGACAAGGCCGGTCCTCTCGCCCGCTACGCCGCGACGATCCAGAGCCAGCGGGGCGACTACAACGGAAAGGTCCTGTCCATCCGCCAGGAAGACCTGCGGTCCCTGGCGGTCATCTATGACAAGTCCCCGACCGAGCTGACCGAGGAGCTCATCACCTGGGGGGTGCTCGACCCGGAGGCGCGCCGCGCCGTCGAGTCGTTCTGACCGATCGCATGACGAGGCGGGGCCCGGCGGCAGCCGGGTCCCGTTCCGTGTGCCCGCCCGCAGCCCATCACTCTGCGTCCATTGACCCGCTCACGTCACGGGCGCGGTGCTGCGCTCCTCGCCGCGGCAGGGAGCGCCCTTTCCGGAGCGGCGGGCGCGGCGCGGGACGAGCAGGGCGAGCGGGAGCACCGCGACCATGGCGGCGGAGCTGACCGCGAACCCGGTGGAGAAGCCGCGCTCTCCCGCAAGGCCCGCCACGATCACGGCGCTGACCTGCGTGCCGAGGGACGCGCCGACGGTGCGGATCAGGGTGTTGATGCCGGTGGCGACGCCCGTCTCCCCCGCCGGGACGGCCGCGACGACGAGGTTCGCGACGGCCGCGTAGGCGAACCCGAGGCCGATGCCGCGGCCCAGGCCGCCGACGTAGAGCTGCCACATCGCCGCGTGCTCGACGACCACGAAGGCGTAGCCGGCGGCGGTCAGCACCGCCCCGCCGAGCAGGACCAGGCGCGACCCGATCCGGCGGTCGAGCAGCCCGGCGGTCATCCCCGCCGCCGTCATCCCGATGCTGGCGGGCAGCTGCAGCAGGGCCGCCTGCGTGGCCGTCCCGCCGAAGCCGTAGCCGGTGCTCGCGGGGAGCTGGACGAGGAGCGGGAACAGCAGCCCGCCCGCCATCAGCGCGTAGCCGGACAGCAGGGACGCGGCGTTCGCCGTCCAGACCCCGCGCACCCGCATCAGCCGCAGGTCGACGAGGGGCTCGGCGACGCGGGCCTCGACCCGCAGCCACGCCAGGGCCAGGAGCACCGCGAGGCCGAGCAGGCCGAGGACGCCCGGGGACGTCCAGCCCCAGTCCATCCCCTCGGTGAGCGCGGTCAGCGCCGCGACGAGCCAGCCGCCGAACAGGGCGGCGCCCCACCAGTCGACCTTGGCGGCCTCCCGGGGCTCGGACGCTGGAACGATCCACCAGGCGAGCAGGACGCCCGGGACGAGCCCGGCCACCGGCACCCAGAGCAGCCAGCGCCAGCCCAGCAGGTCGATGATCGGCCCGGCCAGGCACCACGACACCGCCCCGCCGAGCCCGAGCATCGACGACATCAGGCCGACCGCCGACGCGGTCCGCGCGGGCGGGTAGACGTCCCGGATGATCGTGTAGGCGAGCGGGAAGACGCCGCCGCCGATCCCGCTCAGCATCCGGCCGAACAGCATCAGCGGGAGCGACCCCGCCGCCGCCGCGACGACCATGCCGACGGTGGCGATCGCCAGCACCGCGAGCAGCACCCGGCGCGGCCCGTACAGGTCGCCGAGGCGGCCGACCACCGGCGTCGCCACGGCCGCCGACAGCGTCATCGCCGTGATCGCCCACGCGGCGCCGGCCGCCGTGGTGTGCAGGCCCTGCTGGATCAGCGCGAGCGCCGGCGTCACGACGGCCATCGACAGCGAGTACGCCATCACGCCGAGGAACGCCAGCAGCGGCACCAGCCCTCGTCCGCCCCGCGCCGTCACGCGCCCTCCCCTACTTCGCCGCCCTAACGATCTCACGGGCGGGCGAAGTAGGGACAAAGCGGGTCATACTCCGGCGGGACTCCAGGCCACCGGAAGCGCCGACGGCCCGTTGATGACGTGCCCCGGCTTGCGCTCGATCTCCTCCGACGGCACCGCCAGGCGCAGCGACGGCAGCTCCCGGGTGAGCAGCGCGACGGCCGTCACCACCTCCATGTGACCGAGATGGCGCCCGATGCAGTGGTGCGGCCCGTACCCGAACGACAGGTGCCGGTTCGGCGTGCGCGCGAAGTCCATCCGGTGCGGGTCGTCGAACACGCGCGGGTCGCAGTTCGCCGCGTCGTGGGACGGGATGACCAGCTCGCCCGGCTCCAGCCGGGCGCCGCTCGGCAGCGTCACCTCCCGGGTGACCCGCCGGGGCAGGTCGTCGGCCGCGGTCGTGGAGAACAGCCGCTCCATCTCGGTGACCGCCCCAGGCACGGCCTCGGGGTGCGCGGCGAGGTAGGAGTAGGCCGTCTCGTGGCCCTCGTAGGGGTGGGTGAGCAGGACGTGGACCTGCGTGCCGATGCTGCTCGCCACGGTCTCCCAGCCGCCGAGGACGAGCGTCATCGGCAGCTTCACCTGCCGGTCGAAGGACAGCCCGGCCGCCCCCGCGGCGATGTGGGTGAGCAGGTCGTCGTCGGTGCCGCCGGCCCGCTCGCCGACCAGGCCGGCGAGGTAGGTGACCATCGCCACCTGCGACTCCTCCGCGTTGACGCGGGTCTGCTCGCTCGTGCCGAGGAACGCGTCGCCCCAGCCGTGGAAGCGCAGCCGGTCCTCGCGCGGCAGGCCCATCATGTCGCAGATCAGGTCCAGCGAGAACGGCAGCGCGAACGCGGTGACGAGGTCGGCCGGCTCGCCCGCGGCGCGCATCGCGGCGAGCGCCTCGGCGGCCCGCTCCCCCGCGACCGTCCGCAGCCGCTCGACCGCCTGCGGCGAGAACCAGTCCTTGACGGCGCCCCGGACGGCCGCGTGGCCGTCCAGGTCGAGGCCGAGCATCGTCCCCTCGAGGTCCACGGCGTCGGCGTCGAGCGCGGCCTCCCGGGAGAACACCTCCTGGTTGCGCAGGACCTGCTCGACGTCCTGGTAGCGGGTGACGAGCTTGGCCACCGTCCCGTCGTGCCGGGTCACCTCGGCGACGCCGGTGCCGGTCTCGCGTATCTCGTGGTAGCGGGCGTTCTTGTGCAGGCCGGGACGGTTGACGCCCTCGGCGTCGCTGTCCAGCGGATGCCGGATCGGTGCGGTCGCGGACTGTTCCAGGCCGGCGTCGATCGCCATCGAGGGGTCCCTTCTGACACGAGCGAGGGGCGAAAACCACATTCCGGACGAGCTGTCAGAAGGATTTCCACCCGCGCGCTCGCCGCAAACCCTTGATCGCCATGCGTCCGGCCCCGGCGGCGCCGCGTGACGGCCGCTCAGCCTGGCTCGCCCGCGACGCCCCGGGCGCGCAGGTCCGCGACCTCCTCGTCCGGGACGCCCAGCACCTCGCGGAGGATCTCACCGGTGTGCTGCCCGAGCTCCGGCGCGGGCTCCGGGGCGGGGACCGCGTCGCCGAGCCGCATCGGGGACGCCGGGGCCAGGTGGCGGCCGATGCCCGGCTGGTCGATCTCGCCCATGAGCGGCTCGTCGTCCAGTCCGGCGGCGACCTCGGCGAGGTCCCGGTACCGGGAGCACAGCACGGAGGTGCCCTTCAGCCCGTCCTCGACCTCGGCGCAGGTGCGGGACGCGAACCACGGCGCGAGGACGCCGCCGAGCGCGTCCCGGTAGGCGTAGCGGTCGCCCGCGGTGCGGAAGTCGGCGCCGAGCGCGCGCTCCAGCGCGTCCGCGACCTCGGTGAGGCCGGTGGCGGCGACCAGGTCGCGCCAGTGCCGGGCGGTGAGGACCGCGACCATGACCCGCCCGTCGGCGGTGGCGAAGTCGCGGCCGAAGTCGCCGAACAGGTGGTTGCCGAGCCGCGGCCGGACCTGCCCGAGCTGCGCCTCGGCGAGCATGCCGAGGTTCCCGGCGGTGGCGAGCGCGACGTCGGACAGCGCGACCCGCAGCCGCGTCCCCTCCCCGGTGCGCAGCCGGTGCCGCTCGGCCGCCAGCAGCCCGATCGCGAGGTACAGCCCGCACGCCACGTCCCACGCGGGCATGACGTGGTTGGACGGCTCGGCGCTCGCGGACGGCCCGGTGAGCGACGGGAAGCCCACCGCGGCGTTCACCGTGTAGTCCACGGCGTTGCCGCCCTCCCGGGTGCCGAGCAGCTGCACATGGATCAGGTCGGGCCGCGCCTCCCGCAGCGCCTCGTACGTCAGCCCGTCCCTCGGCGGCGCGTTCGTCAGCACCACGCCCGCATCGGCGGCCAGCCGCGCGACGAGCGCGCGCCCCTCCGCCGAGCGCAGGTCGGCGGTGAACGACCGCTTGCCCTTGTTGAGCCCGGCCCAGTACAGGCTGCGGCCGGACGGGGCGAGCGGCCACCGGTCGATGTCGGGGCCGCCGCCGATCTGGTCGACCCGGATCACGTCCGCGCCGAGCTGGGCGAGGGTCATCCCGCCGAGCGGCGAGGCGACGAAGCTGGACAGCTCGACCACCCGCAGCCCGGCGAGCGGCGGCGTCGCGTCATTCTCCATCCCACGGAGTATGCCGGTGCCCTCCCGCGGCCCGCCGCGACGCCCTGACGGTGGGACCGCGCCGGCCCGGCCGGCTCGGGGGGATACGCGGCCGGCGCCGGCGCGGTCGTCGGGGGCGGGAGCGCCGCGGGCCGGGCCGCCGCCCTCGTGAGGACGGCGGACGGCGGCCCGGCCGGCGGCAGGGCCAGGCCCTGGGGAGGGTCGGGCGGCCCTTCGAGAGGGTCTCGGGTCAGGACGTCGGCAACGTGGGCTGGCTCGTCACGCCGAGGGTGTCCTCGACGAGGGTGACGAAGACCTCGGCGTCGTGCAGGAGCTCCTCGGCCTCGCGCGGGGTGACGGCGCGGGGCAGGCCGGCCTCGGCGGCGGCGCGCTTGTCGGCGCCGGCGGCGAAGAACGCGGCCCACTCGCGCAGCGCGGGCTCGGCCTCCGGCAGCAGCACCCAGACGCTGCGCGGACGGCCGCGGCGGTGCGTCTCCAGGGGCTCCTTGGACGCCAGCACCGCGGCGGCGGCGCGCAGCGCGGCGAGGTGCGCGCAGACGTAGCGGACGGCGGGCGAGGTGGCCTCGGCCGCCTCGGCGAGGCCCATGCGGGCGGCGTGCAGCTGGCCGACCGCCGTGTGCACCGGGCGCGGCGCGGGCAGCGCGCGGTGGCGCGGGCCGGGCGCGGGCTGGGCGGCGGAGTGGACTCCGCGCGAGGTCATCGTTGCGGACATGACTGCCTCCTTCCGGGGCTCGGGCCGGCCGGGCGGAGAGCTTCCCCTCACTCCGCCCGGCCGTCCGTCCCGCCGGCCACCGCTGCGCCGGTCGGGGACGTCGCCCTGGTGCGGGCCGCGAGTCCCGCACCACATCGAACATAAGTTCGACGCACTCACAGTAAAGCGCCCCGCCGTCGATTCGTCAACGTGTTCGAACGGGTGTCGCTTCCCGCAGGCCGGAGGCGTCCGCGCAGGCGAACGGCGGGCCCGGGCGGCGCCGGGCACCGTAGGGTGCAGGCATGCATCCCAATGTCGAACGGGTCGCCGCGGCGCTGCGCGCGCACGGCGCGGCCGGAGAGATCGTCGAGCTGCCCGACTCGGCCCGCACCGCGCAGGCGGCCGCGGACCAGCTCGGCTGCGAGGTCGGCGCGATCGCCAACAGCCTGGTGTTCGACGCCGACGGGGCGCCGCTGCTGGTGATGACGAGCGGGGCGCACCGGGTGGACACCGGCAAGGTCGCGCTGCTGGTCGGGGCGGAGAAGGTGAAGCGGGCGACGCCGGAGTTCGTCCGGGCGGCGACGGGGCAGACGATCGGCGGCGTCGCGCCGGTCGGCCACCCGGCCCCGATCCGCACGCTCGTGGACGTGTGGCTGGACAAGTACGACGAGGTCTGGGCGGCGGGCGGGCTCGCGCACACCGTCTTCCCGACCTCCTACGCCGAACTGCTGAGGATGACCGGCGGCGACCCCGCCGAGGTGGGCTGAGAGGGCCGAACATGGAGATCTGGCACAACCCCCGCTGCTCGAAGAGCCGCGCCGCCAAGGCCGCGCTGGACGAGGCGGGCGTGGAGTACACCGAGCGGCGCTACCTGGACGAGCCGCCCACGGCCGAGGAGCTGGACGCGGTGCTGACCCGCATCGGCGCGGAGCCGTGGGACGTGGCGCGCCTGAACGAGCCGGTCGCCAAGGAGCTCGGCCTGACGGACCTCGAGCACGACCGCGCCCGGTGGATCGAGGTCATGGTGGCGAACCCGGTGCTGATCCAGCGGCCGATCGTGCTGACCGGCGGGGAGGCCGTGGTGGCGCGCGACCCCGAGTCCGTCAGGAAGGCCCTCGACAGCCGCTGATGCGGGTGTGATTCTGGGGATCGGGACGCTGCGGCGTTCCACGACGGCGATGAGTGACGTCCGGGAGGGGCGATGACGGCGCAGATGCGCACCGGCCCGGCCGCCGGCGACCCGGCCTTCCGGGGCATCGACCCGCCCGCGCTCGCCCAGGTGATCAAGCAGTTGCGCGACGCGCAGGCCGCGATCTCCGGCTGGCTGAACGGGCACCGCCCGCCGGCCGGGGTGTCGCAGGCCGGGTACCGGCAGGCCGACCAGGTGGCGCACTGGGTGTCCGGCCAGCTCGGAATGCTCGAGCGGCGCTACAACTTCGCGATCACCCACCCCGACCCCGGCGGCGGGGTGGACACCCCGCCCGTGCCGAGGCCGGCGCCGGCCCCGAAGCGGACCGGCGGGCCGCCGGGCGGGACGCCCCGTCCGGTGCGTCCGCCGAGCCGGACGTCCCCGGTGCACAAGGTCGCGCCGACGCCGCACGGCGCCGGCGACCTCGGCGGGTACCCGGACCGTCCGGCGGCGCAGAAGGCGGCCCGGGCGGACGCGCTGGCCGTCGCCGCCGCCGTCCGGGGCGGGAAGGCCGTCCCGGACGCGGTGTGGAGGCGGTTGAAGGCCGACGCCGGCGATCCCGACTACACCGAGACGCTGTACGCGCGGCTCGGGCCGGCGGGCGCCGCCGGCCTGGTCGGGGCGGCGCACGGCGACGCGGCGCGGCTGAAGGCGATCCGGGAGTCGCTCGGCACGTCGAGCCATCACATGACGATGGACGTGAAGTGGCTGCGGACGTTCCTGGCGGAGGCCGGCCGGGCCGGGGTGCGTCCGTCGGCGGTGCTGGTCGTCACCGAAGCCGACCTGAGCGCCCGGACCCGCGAGGCCGTCGCCCGGCTGCATCTGGACGGCACGATGCACGCCGAGGCCGCCCCGCCCGACGGGCACGGCACCCCGCACCGCCCGGGCGCCCCGCAGCACCCCGCGAGCACCCCGACGAGCACACCGAGCACCCCGAAGAGCACACCGAGCATCCCGAAGAGCACACCGAGCAACGTCGCCTGATGTGAGGTCGCCATGGCCGCTCCGCCGCCTCCGGGGAGCCTGCCCCCGCCGTACACCGCCGCCGGGGCCGCCCAGCTGCCGCCCGGGGAGCAGCCGAACCCCGAGTACGAGCAGCTGTACCACGCGTACGCCGACGCCTACGGCAGCATCGACGGCGTCCGGCGGGCCCTGGACCCGCCGGTGCGGACGCTCGGGTCGACCGACGCGTGGCTCGGGCCGGAGGCGCGCGCGTGGGGCGGGCAGCTCGATGGGCAACGCGGGGCGCTGCAGAAGGCGGCCGACCGGATCCTCTGGGACATCTACGACCGTCTGTCGTCCACGCAGCGGACCACCTCGCGGGTCTAGTCTCTGTCGGGTGAGGGACCCGAAGCTGCGCGAGATCGACGAACGCGCCTTCCTACGCCGGCTCAACCCCATGCTGGAGGTGTACCGGGCCGCGATGGAGCCGCCGGACGAGCAGCTGCCGGGCCGGCACACGATCATGGAGCGGCACGCCGCCTACCCCTCGTTCCGCGCGTTCGTCGCGGAGCGGCGCGGCGCGCTGCCCGGCCTGCCGGGACCGGTCCACGGGTTCGCCTACGGGTTCCGGGGCGCGCGCGGGCAGTGGTGGCACGACGTGGTGCACCAGGCGCTCGCCGACCTCGGCGGCGAGGAGCACGCCGCGACGTGGATGGACGACTCGTTCGAGGTCGCCGAACTGCACGTGCACCCGCAGGCGCAGGGCCGGGGGCTCGGGCGCGCCCTGCTGACGTCGCTGTGCGAGGGCCGCCCGGAGCGGACGGTCGTGCTGTCGACGCTGGACAGGCGGCCCGAGACGCCGGCCCGGCACCTGTACCGCTCGGTCGGGATGGTCGACCTGCTGAGCGACTTCGAGTTCCCCGGCGGCGGGCCCCGCTACGCGGTCATGGGCGGGACGCTGCCCTTGGCGCCGTACCCGCCGGCCTCCAGCAGCCCGTAGACCTCGCGCGTCGCGGTCGACTGGTTGAAGGTGATGAAGTGGATGCCGGGCGCGCCCTCGTCGAGCAGGTCGCGGCACAGGTCGGCGGCGTGCTGGATGCCGAGCCGGCGGACCGCTTCGGGGTCGTCGGCGACGGCGTCGAAGCGGGCCCTGACCTCGGGCGGGAACGGCGCGCCGGACAGCTGCTCGGACCGCTCGATGGTGCTGTACTTGGTGACCGGCATGATCCCGGGGATGATCGGCGTCGCGCAGCCGGTGGCGGCGACCCGGTCGCGGAGCCGCAGGTAGTCGTCGGCGCGGAAGAACATCTGCGTGATCGCGTAGTCGGCGCCGGCGCGGCACTTCTCGACGAAGTAGCGGGTGTCGCTCTCGATGTCGGGCGAGCGCGGGTGCTTGTAGGGGAACGCGGCGACGCCGACGCTGAAGTCGCCGTAGGAGCGGATCATGCGGACGAGCTCGGCGGCGTACTCGACGCCTTCGGGGTGCTTGACCCACTCCCCCATCGGGTCGCCGGGCGGGTCGCCGCGCAGCGCGAGCACGTTGCGGACGCCGGCGGCGGCGAACCGGCCGATGAGGTTGCGCAGCTCGGCCTGGGAGTGGTCGACGGCGGTGAAGTGCGCGACCGGGGTGAGGGTGGTGTCGGTGGCGATGCGCTCGACGATGTCGACGGTCGTGTCGCGGGTGCCGCCGCCAGCCCCGTAGGTGACCGACACGAACGTCGGGTGCAGGGGCTCCAGCTCGCGGATCGTACGCCACAGGTTCCGCGCGCCCTTGTCGGTCTTGGGCGGGAAGAACTCGAAGGAGAACGACCGCTCGCCCGAGGCCAGCAGCTCGCGGACGGTCGGGGGCCGGTCGGGACGTACGGGTCGCATTCCCCAAGCCTACAGTGGGGCCGGGCGCGGGCTCCGGCCCGTGCGGGCCGCGCGGCGGCGGCCGGCACCCATGTCCGTTACGCGTGATCCTGCACACGTCCGCACCACCGTATTGCCCTCATTTCCTAGGATGAACTGACATATCGCTCAATAGCCGACCGGTCGATTCCGTCCGGCTGGATACGATCACGGGCATGCCAAGCCTGCCCGCGGGAGGACGACCCATCGCATCCCCCGGCTCGCTCCACTCGTCCTGGAGCCGCATCCGCAAGCAGGTCGACGAGGCCCTGCCGGCGTTCGTCGACCGCCAGCGCCCCGGCCTGCTGGCCATCAGCGACGACCTCGGGCCGCTGTTGTCGGCGCTGGACGCGCTGCTCGCGGGGGGCAAGCGGCTGCGCCCCGCGTTCTGCTACTGGGGCTGGCGCGCGGCCGGCGGCGGCACCGACGACCCGGCGATCGTGCACGCGGCGGCGTCCCTGGAGCTGCTCCAGGCGAGCGCGCTGATCCACGACGACGTGATGGACTCCAGCGACACCCGGCGCGGGCAGCCGTCGGTGCACCGCAGGTTCGAGGCGCTGCACCGGGCGCACGGCTGGCCGGGCGCCGCCGGGCCGTTCGGCACCGGCACCGCGATCCTGTTGGGCGACCTGTGCCTGTCCTGGTCGAGCGAGATGTTCGAGACGTGCGGGCTGGACGAGGAGCGGCGGAGCCGCGGCCGAACCGTCTACGACCTGATGCGCACCGAGGTCATGTGCGGCCAGTACCTCGACATGCTCGAGGGCACCCGCGGCGGCGCGACGGCCGAGACCGCGCTGCGCGTGGTGGAGTTCAAGAGCGCAAAGTACACGGTCGAGCGCCCGCTGCACCTCGGCGCCGCGCTGGCCGGCGCGGACCCGCGGGTGACCGCCGCGCTCACCGGCTACGGCCTGCCGCTCGGCATCGCCTTCCAGCTGCGCGACGACGTGCTCGGCGTGTTCGGCGACCCCGCCGAGACGGGCAAGCCGGCGGGCGACGACCTGCGCGAGGGCAAGCGGACGGTGCTGGTCGCGCTCACCCTGGAACGCGCCACGGACGCGCAGGCGGCGGCGCTGGAGCGGCGGCTCGGCGACCCGGAGCTGGACCGTCCCGGCGTGGACGAGGCGCGCACGATCATCGAGGAGACCGGCGGCCTCGCGGCCTGCGAGGCGATGATCGACGGCTACCTGGACGAGGTCGGCCGGGCGCTGGCGGGCGCGCCGGTCGCCGAGGACGCCCGGGACGCGCTCGCGGAGCTGGCGATCGCCGCCACCGCCCGGCGCACCTGACCCGTCCCGCCGGCGTCCCGGGACGCCTCCGGACGCACGTGGCACACGTGATCGAAATGTAACAATCCGGCCAAGTGGGGCTGATGGGGTAGCACCGTCCCACCATTTGGTGGCAGAAATGTCGCCATGTGCGCAGACATTCCCGGGGAGCGCGCGCCGCGCCTCGCCCCGCTGCCCGAGGCGGAGTGGGACGGCACGCTGCGGGCCGTGGCCGCGACGACCGGCCCGCTGAACGTCTTCACCACCCTCGGCCGGCACCCGAGGCTGTTCGAGAAGTGGATCGGCCTCGGCACGGCGCTGCTGATGAAGGGCCTACTCGGCGACCGCGACCGGGAGCTGGCGATCATGCGCACCGCGCACCTGCGGGACTGCGCCTATGAGTGGGGGCACCACCGCCGGCTCGCGCTCGCCGCGGGCCTGACCGAGCCCGAGATCGCGGCGCTCCGGCTGCCCTTGGACGACCACGGCTGGTCCGACGACGACCTGATGGTCCTGACGGCGGCGGACGAGCTGAACGAGCGCAGCACGCTCACCGACGCGACGTGGGCGGCGCTGTCCGCCCGGTTCGGCGAGCGGGAGCTGATCGAGCTGGTGATGCTCATCGGGCACTACCACATGGTCGCCTTCGCGCTGAACGCGCTGCGCGTCCAGGACGAGGAGGGGCACTGATGCGGCGCACCGGACGAAGGACGGGGCACTCGGCGGCGCCCTCGGCGGGGCGTCGGACGGGGCGCTGGACGCCGGCCGCGGCGGCGCTGGTGTCGGTGCTCGCGCTCGCGGCGCCGCTCTCCGGCGCCGTCCCGGCGGACGCCGCGCAGACCCGCTGCGGCGACCCGGCGCAGCGGCCCTGGTGCG
Source organism: Actinomadura violacea (assembly GCF_017573465.1). Lineage (GTDB taxonomy): Bacteria > Actinomycetota > Actinomycetes > Streptosporangiales > Streptosporangiaceae > Spirillospora > Spirillospora violacea. Next base: position 99,847 of record NZ_JAGEPF010000019.1, on the reverse strand, counting down.
ACACCGCGCTCGGCGCGGACCGCCGGACCGCGCTGCTGATGGCGAAGATGACCGACGACGAGAAGATCGCGATGCTCGCGTCGGACGACCCGCTCGGCGGCCCGCTCGGCGGATTCATCGACACCGCGCACGCCGACACCAACAACGGCGTTCCGCGGCTCGGGATCCCGCCGGTCTACATGGCCGACGGCCCGGCGGGGGTCCGGCAGGGCAAGGCGACCCGGCTGCCCGCGCCGATCTCGCTGGCCGCCGGGTTCGACCCGGCGGCGGCGCGGCTGTACGGCGGGACGGTCGGCTGGGAGGCCAAGCACCGCGGCAACGACCTGATCTTCGGGCCGACCGTGGACGTGCTGCGCGCGCCGCGCAACGGCCGCTCGTTCGAGGGCTTCGGCGAGGACCCGTACCTGTCGTCCGGGCTCGGCGCGGAGTGGATCCGCGGCGCGCAGGCGCAGGGCGTGATGGCGTCGGTCAAGCACCTGGCCGTCTACACCCAGGAGAGCGACCGGCTGTCGCTGGACATGAAGGTCGACCCGCGGACGCTGCGCGAGGTCTACCTGCCGCCGTTCGAGGCGGCGGTGAAGCAGGGCGGCGCGGCCACCGTCATGTGCGGGTTCGGGAAGCTCAACGGCCGCTGGGCCTGCCAGGACGGCGGTGTCCTGAACGGGATCCTGCGGTCGGAGTGGGGCTTCAAGGGGTTCGTGCCGTCCGACCACACCGCCGTGCAGGACACCGTGGCCGCCGCGAACGGCGGGCTCGACATGGAACTGCCGATCGGCATGAAGTACAACGCGTTCCTGCTGAAGATGGCGGTCGCGCAGAAGAAGGTGACGCAGGCCACGATCGACGGGCACGTCCGCAACGTGCTGCGGACGATGTTCGCGTTCGGGGTGTTCGACCGGGCCGCGTACCCGAACGACCTCGCGGCGATCGACCGGACGGCGAGCGAGACCGCCGCGCGGACGATCGAGGAGGGCGGGATCACGCTGCTGCGCAACGCGGGCGGGATCCTGCCGCTGAGGTCGCCGTCGTCGATCGCGCTGATCGGGCGGGCGGCGCGGCAGAGCCAGAGCGGGACGGGGTCGGCGAACGTCGTGCCGTTCGCGTCCGTCAGCGCGCAGGACGGCCTCGCGCGCCGCGCCGGCTCCGGAACGAAGATCACGTTCGACAACGGCGACAACGCGGGCGCAGCAGCCGACGCGGCCCGCAAGGCCGACGTCGCGATCGTGTTCGCCACCGACAGCGAGGGCGAGTTCTTCGACCGCTCCTGCCTGACGCTCAAGTGCGGCGACCCCCTGCGCGGCGACCAGGACGCGCTGATCGGCGCGGTCGCCAAGGCCAACCCCAACACGATCGTCGTGCTGCAGACCGGCGGGGCCGTGCTGACCCCGTGGCGGAACCAGGTGAAGGGGATCGTCGAGGCCTGGTACCCGGGCCAGCAGGGCGGGAACGCGCTGGCCCGCGTCCTGTACGGGGACGTGGACCCGGGCGGGCGGCTGCCCGTCACCTTCCCCGCCGCCGAGAACGACGCGCCCACCGCCGGGAACCCGGCCCAGTTCCCCGGCGTGAACAAGACCGTCACGTTCTCCGAGGGCGTCATGGTCGGCTACCGGCACTACGACACCAGGGGCCTCACGCCCGCGTACCCGTTCGGGTACGGGCTGTCGTACACGACGTTCAAGTACAGCGGGCTCACCGCGTCGTCCACGTCGGTGCAGGTCACGGTGACCAACACCGGCACCCGCGCGGGGACCGCCGTCCCGCAGCTGTACCTCGGGCTGCCCTCGCCCGGCGTGGACGTCCCGCAGCCGCCCCGGCAGCTCAAGGGCTACGCCAAGGTGCAGCTGGCCCCGGGCCAGAGCAAGCGCGTGACGTTCCCGCTGACCTCGCGGTCCCTGGCGTACTGGAACCAGGGCGCGAAGGCGTGGAAGGTCGCGGCCGGCTGCTACAAGGCGATGGTCGGCGGCTCCGAGCGCGGCATCGAGCAGACGGGGTCCTTCGGGACGTGCACCGCGCGGTGAAGATCGGGGTTCCGCTGCCCCGGCCCGGGGTGACAAGGTACAAATGAGGAATTCTTCGTCCGTCCCCGCCGAGTCGGAGTCCCCCCTTGCCGCACGACACCTCCCGCGGGAGGACGACCCCCCACAACGCGCACCCCGCCTCCTCACGCAACGGGCAGCAGCCCCGTAGCGGGCAGGCGCGCGCGGGGCAGGCCCACGGCCGCCCGGCCAAACCGCGCTCCGGCCAGGCCCCTCAGGGGGCCGGCAAGCGGCCCGCGGCGCGGCAGGGCGCGGGCCGGTGGCACGAGCGGCCGCTCGGCTCCGGCGACCCGCGCAGCATCGGCGGCTACCGGCTGCTCGGACGGCTCGGCGAGGGCGGCCAGGGCGTGGTCTACCTCGGCCGCGACGGCGACGGCGGGCTCGTCACCGTCAAGGTGCTGCGCGGCGGGCTGGACGCCGGGCAGCGCGCGCGCAGCCGGTTCGTCAAGGAGGCGGACGCCGCGCGGAAGGTCGCCGGGCGGCACACCGCGCGGGTGCTGGACGCCGACGTCACCGGCGACCGCCCCTACATCGTCAGCGAGTTCGTCGAGGGCCCGCCGCTGCAGCGGGTCGTGGCCGAGGACGGCCCGCTGCCCGCGCCGCAGCTGCGCAAGGTGGCGCTGCGCACCGCGGGCGCGCTCGCCGCGATCCACCGCGCCGGGATCGTGCACCGCGACTTCAAGCCCGCCAACGTGGTGCTCGGCCCGGACGGCGCCAAGGTGATCGACTTCGGCATCGCGCGCGCCGCCGACGCGCTGGCCCGCACCGAGCCGCTCACCACGAGCCCGATCGGCACGCCCGGCTACATGGCGCCCGAGCAGATCGAGGACGAGCAGGTCGGGCCGCCCGCCGACGTGTTCGCCTGGGGCGCCGCGATGGTGTTCGCCGCGACCGGCCGACCGCCGTTCGGCACCGGGCCGAGCGCGGCGGTGATGCGGCGGGTGACGTCGCGGCCGCCCGACCTCGGCGACATGGACGGGCCGCTGCGCGACCTCGCCGCCCGCTGCCTGGACAAGAACCCGGCCGCGCGGCCCACCGCGCCGCAGCTCGTCCGCGCGCTGCGCGAGGGGCAGGGCCCGGCGCCGAAGCCGCGGCCGACCCGCATCCCGCGCTACCGGTGGCGGATGATGCTGGCGCTCGCCGTGGTGATCATCGCCGGGTTCGCGCTCGGGGTGCTGTTCTAGCGGCGCTCACCAGTGCGGCGGGCGCTCCTCGATCAGCCGCGCGTCGTCATCGCCGCCGCCGCGCCACTCGCCCCAGCCGGCGTCGGTGTCGTCGGAGGTCTGGTCCGGCAGGATCTCCAGGTCCTCGCCGAGGTCGACGGGCCGGTCGTCGTCGGGTCCCACGCTCATGATCCCCATTGTCGGTCATCGGGGCGGCCGCCCGCACCGTGATCCCCGTCGCCCGCCTCAGGCGGCGGGGAGGCGGCGCGCGAACTCCGCGGCAGCGGCGCCCGGGTCGGCGGCCTCGGTGATCGCCCGGACGACCACGACGCGCTCGGCGCCCGCCTCCAGCACCTCGCCGAGGTTGCCGAGGTCGATGCCGCCGATCCCGAACCAGGGCCGGGGCTGGCGCTGCGCCGCCACGTACTCCAGCAGCTTCGGGCCGGGCGCGGGCCGTCCCGGCTTGGTCGGCGTGGGCCACACCGGGCCCGCGCAGAAGTAGTCCACGCCCGGCTCCGCGGACGCCGCGGACGCCTGCTCGTCGGAGTGCGTGGACCGGCCGATCAGCACGTCCCCGCCGACGATCTCGCGGGCGGCCGGGACCGGCAGGTCGTCCTGCCCGAGGTGCAGCACGTCGGCGCCGACCGCGCGGGCGACGTCGGCGCGGTCGTTGACCGCCAGCAGCGCCCCGTGCCGCTCGCACGCCGCCCGGAACACCTCCAGGTACCCCATCTCCTGCCGGGCCTCCAGGCCCTTCTGCCGGAGCTGGACGATGTCGACGCCGTTGCCGAGCACCGCGTCCAGGAACGCGGGCAGGTCGCCCTGCCGCTCCCTCGCGTCCGTGCAGAGGTAGAGGCGGGCGCGGCTGAGCCGGGCGCGCAGCGCCACGGCCCTCTCGGTCGGGATGTGCCTGGACACGGTGGGGGCGGTTTCCTTTCGCGGGCATGCGGCGCGGGGCCGCGCACGTCGGCGCGGCCCCGCGGCCGGTCGCTGTGGTCGGGTGGGCGTGCCGGGTCAGAATGCCAGGGCCTGGGCGCGTCGCCGCACCTCGGTCCCCCGGTTCTCGCTGAGCGCCTGGACGGGTGTGCCGGGCAGCGTGTCGTCGGCGGTGAACAGCCAGCGGACCGTCTCGACCTCGTCGAAGCCGGCGTCCGACAGCAGCGTCAGCGTGCCGGGCAGGCCCTTGATGACCTGGCCGTCGCGGATGAACGCCGCCGGCACCATCGGCTCGCCGCCGCGGCGGACCGCGAGCAGCTTGCGCTCGCTGATGAGCTGCTTGATCCGGCTCGTCTTGATGCCGAGGCGCTCCGCCGTCTCCCGGAGGGAGAGCCAGTCGCCGGCGAGGGCGTCGGTGCGGGGGTCCAGTGCGCTGTCAACGGTTGCGTGCGTCTGGGTCACGCCCCCTTGCTACCACGCCTTCGGAACCCTCAAACCCGCCCGGCCGCCGTTACCGGCGGTGAGGTTCCGCTACCCGCGAACGGCCTGGCGGACGGGCACGTCCGGGTCCGCGACCGCGTCCGGATCGACCGGCGTCCCGGCGGCGATCACCCGCCTCGCCTGCACCAGGTCGCGGGGCCGGTCGACGGTGAGGATCGCGTCGAGCCGGTCGCCGGTGAGCCACGCCACCGCCCACTTGCGGCCGGACGGGTCGCCGCGGCGGACGAGCCGCTCGGACCGCGTGTGGTCGCCCGCGTACTGCACCATCCGGCCGAACTGCTCGGACCAGAAGTAGGGGACGGCGTCGTAGGCGGCGTCCTGGCCGAGGAGGGCCGCGGCGGCGACGTCGGGGGCGTTGAGCGCGGTGTCCCAGTGCTCGACGAGCAGGCGCCGCCCGTAGCGGCCCGACCACCAGGCGGCGCAGTCGCCGACCGCGACGACGTCGGGGCGGACGGTGCCGGCCTCGTCGCCGGTCACGGTCCGGAACGAGCCGTCGGTGACGACACCGCGCTCCAGCAGCAGCCCGGAGCCGTCCAGCCAGCCGAGCGCGGGCCGCACGCCGATGCCGACGACGACCTCGTCGGCGTCGATCCGCTCGCCGCCGTCCGGACCGGCGAGGGCGAGCCCGCCGTGCTCGACGGCGGCGACCTTGACGCCGGTGCGCAGCGCGACGCCCGCCTCGGCGTACCAGGGGGCGGTGAGCGCGCCGACCTCGGGCCCGATCGCGCCCGCGAGCGGGGTGTCGGCGGCCTCGACGACGGTGACGGCGCAGCCCTTCTTCGCGGCGGCGGTGGCGACCTCGGCACCGATCCAGCCCGCGCCGACGATCACGATCCGGGCGCCCTCGGTGAGGCGTCCGCGCAGGTCGCGGGCCTCGTCGATGGTGCGCAGGACGTGCTGGTGCCCCTCGCCCGGCAGCGTGACGGGCTCGGCGCCGGTGGCGATGACCAGGCCGTCGAAGGGCAGGTCGCCGGCGGTGGAGGCGACGGCGCCGCCGCGGCCGGGCGCGTCCAGGCGCAGCCCGGTGGCGCGCTCGCCGAGCAGCAGGTCGCAGCGGAGCGCGTCCCAGTCCGCGTCGACGGTGGTGTCGTCGGAGTCGCCCGCGAGCACGGCCTTCGACAGCGGCGGCCGGTCGTAGGGCATGTGCCGCTCCGCCGAGACGAGGGTCAGCGCGCCCTCGTACCCCTTGCTCCTCAGTGCCTCGGCGGCCCGCACGCCCGCCAGCCCGCCGCCCACGACGATCACCCTGTCCATGGGCGCCCACCCTAACCGGGCCGGCCGGAGCGCTTTTGGACGGGTGTCCAGACAGGTGCATTCCGGCCGTTGGCCGTATGGTGGGGGACATAACGGCAGGTGCACAACACAACAGGGCGCGGGAGTCCGGTACGACCGGGCTGAGAGGGCGGCTGACCGGGCCGCCGACCGCCACGACCTGATCCGGATCATGCCGGCGAAGGGAGCGCGCATTGCAGATCGTGATCATCGGGGCCGGGGTCATCGGCCTGGCCACCGCCTGGCGGGCCGCGCAGGGCGGCGCCGCCGTCACCCTGGTCGACCCGGCGCCCGCGAGCGGCGCGTCGTCGGTCGCCGCGGGGATGCTCACCCCCGTCAGCGAGCTCAGCTACGGCGAGGAGCCGCTGCTGCGGCTCGGCCTCGCCTCCCGTGACCGCTACCGCGCGTTCGCCGCCGAGCTGGCCGAGGCCACCGGCCTGGACACCGGCTACCGCGACGACGGGACGCTCCAGGTCGCGTTCGACGCCGACGACCTGAAGCTCCTGGACGACCTGCGCGCCTTCCAGGAGGGCCTCGGCATCCCCGTCGAGGCGCTCACCGGCCGCGAGTGCCGCAAGGCCGAGCCGATGCTCGCGCCCGGCGTGCGCGGCGGCCTGCTCGCCCCCGAGGACGGCTCCGTCGACCCGCGCCGGCTCGCCCCGGCGCTGCTGGCCGCGGCCGAGGGGCTCGGCGTCCGGCTGGTGCGGCGGCGCGCGGAGGGCGTGCTGGTCGAGCGTGACACCGCCACCGGGGTCCGGCTGGACGACGGCACCGAGATCCGCGCGGACAGGGTGCTGCTGGCCGCCGGACCGTGGTCGGGCGACCTCGCGGGCCTGCCTCCCGGGACCGTTCCACCCGTCCGCCCCGTCAAGGGCCAGGTGATCCGGCTCCGCACGCCGGTGCCGTTCCTGCGGCGCACCACCCGCGGCCTGGTCAAGGGCTCGTCGGTGTACCTGGTGCCGCGCGCGGACGGCGAGATCGTCATCGGCGCCACGCAGGAGGAGCTGGGTTTCGACACCCGGGTCACCGCGGGCGGCCTGTGGGAGCTGCTGCGGGACGCCCGCGAGCTGCTGCCCGGCATCACCGAGCTGGAGTTCGCCGAGGTCACCGCGGGCCTGCGTCCCGGCTCCCCGGACAACGCGCCGCTGATGGGCCCGACCGCCCTGCCCGGCTTCTACCTCGGCACCGGCCACTTCCGCAACGGCATCCTGCTGGCGCCGGTCAGCGCCGACGCCCTCGCCGCGATGCTGCTGGACCGCCCCGTCCCCGCGGTGGCGGCCCCCTTCTCCCCCGCCCGCTTCCCCACCGAGGTGCAGTGATGAGGATCATCGTGAACGGAGAGCCGCGCGAGCTGCCCGACGGCGCGTCGGTGGCGCAGGCGGTCGCGGCCGTCACCGCCGCCGCGTCCGGCGTCGCGGCCGCGCTGAACGACGAGGTCGTCCGCCGGTCGGCGTGGGAGGCGACGACGCTGCGCGAGGCGGACCGCCTCGAGGTGCTGACCGCGGTGCAGGGGGGCTGACCGGTGACGGAGACGACCGACGACACCGCCGCCGACGCCCTGGTCATCGCGGGCGAGGAGATCGGCTCCCGGCTGATCATGGGCACCGGCGGGGCGCCCAGCATGCAGGTGCTGCGCGAGGCGCTGACCGCGTCCGGGACGGCGCTGACCACGGTCGCCATGCGGCGGGTCGACCCGTCGGCGCGCGGCTCGGTGCTGGACGTCCTCACCGGCTGCGGCATCCGGGTGCTGCCGAACACCGCGGGCTGCTTCACCGCGGGCGAGGCCGTGCTGACCGCGAAGATGGCGCGCGAGGCGCTCGGCACGAACTGGGTCAAGCTCGAAGTGATCGCGGACGAGCGGACGCTGCTGCCGGACCCGATCGAGCTGGTGGAGGCCGCCGAGCAGCTCGTCGACGACGGTTTCGTCGTGCTGCCCTACACCAACGACGACCCGGTGCTGGCGCACCGGCTGGAGCAGCTCGGCTGCGCGGCGGTCATGCCGCTGGGCTCGCCGATCGGGTCGGGGCTCGGCATCCGCAACCCGCACAACATCGAGCTGATCGTCGAGCGGGCGGGGGTCCCGGTGATCCTGGACGCGGGGCTCGGCACCGCGTCCGACGCGGCGCTGGCGATGGAGCTCGGCTGCGACGCGGTGCTGCTGGCGACCGCCGTCACCCGCGCGCAGTCGCCCGCGCGGATGGCCGCCGCGATGCGGCACGCCGTCGAGGCCGGGCGGCTGGCCCGGCTGGCGGGCCGGATCCCGAAGCGCCGCTACGCCCAGGCGTCCTCACCGTTCGAGGGACTCGCCTCGTCTTAGCCGCTTGATGAAGCAGAACTAAAACTTCGACTGAAGAAATATTCGCTGGACCTGAACGGTGGGCGTCCCCAGACTGAGGGGCGTCCACCGGGAGATGACGCCGCGACCTGGCCGCATCCTTCGGTGTTCATGGAAGAGTCGCGAACCTAAGGTGCGTCACATGCAACAGGCCAGTGTCAGCCGCGATGCCCCGCGAACGGGCGTCGACCGGCTCGCCGTCGCGGCCGCGGCCGTCACCGTCGTGCTGTGGGCCTCGGCGTTCGTCGCGATCCGCAGCGCCGGCGCGGAGTACGGCCCCGGCGCCCTCGCCCTCGGCCGGCTGCTGTCCGGGACCGTCGTGCTCGCCGTCCTGTGCGCCGTCCGCCGCGAGGGCCTACCGCCCAAGGGCGCCTGGCCCGGCATCGCCGCGGCGGGCGTGCTGTGGTTCGGCGCCTACATGGTCGCGCTGAACTGGGGCGAGCGGCTCGTGGACGCCGGCACCGCGTCCCTCGTCGTCAACATCGGACCGATCCTGATCGCGCTGCTCGGCGGCTGGCTGCTCAAGGAGGGCTTCGCGCCGCGGCTGCTGGCCGGCATGGCGGTGTCGTTCGCGGGCGCCGCGATCGTCGGGCTGTCGATGTCCGGCGACGGGGGCTCACCGGTCGGCGGCGTGCTGCTGTGCGTCGTCGCCGCGATCACCTACGCGTTCGGCGTCGTCAGCCAGAAGCCCGCCCTCCGGCACGCCTCGCCCCTGCAGTTCACCACCTGGGCGTGCGCCGTCGGCGCGGTCGTCTGCCTGCCGTTCGCGCCGCAGCTGGTCTCGCAGGCCGCGGACGCACCGGCCGGCGCGACCCTGAACATGGTCTACCTCGGCGTCTTCCCCACCGCGATCGCCTTCACCACCTGGGGTTACGCGCTGGCCCGCACGTCCGCCGGGAAGATGGGCGCCACCACCTACGCCGTGCCCGCGCTCGTGGTCACGATGTCGTGGCTGTTCCTCGACGAGGTGCCCGGCCTGATCACCCTCGCCGGCGGCGTCCTGTGCCTCGCCGGCGTCGCGGTCTCCCGCAGCACCCGCAGCACCCGCCGCCCCCGACCGGCCGCTCCGGAGGCCCCCGCCGCGCCGCTCTCCGACCCGCGGCTCATCGATGCTCATACTCACGACTGATGAGAACATCCTTCATTCGCCCGTAAACTCGCCTCGATGGACACGTCGGTTGCAGATCCACTCGTCGGGCAGGTGCTCGACGGGCGCTACCGCATTGAGTCCCGGATCGCGCGCGGCGGCATGGCCACCGTGTACGTGGCCCGCGACCTCCGGCTGGACCGCACGATCGCGATCAAGGTGATGCACGCCGGGCTCGCCTCCGACGAGGACTTCGTCGCCCGCTTCATCGGCGAGGCCAAGGCCGCCGCGGCGCTCTCCCACCCCAACGTCGTCGCCGTGTACGACCAGCGCTCCGACGGCGAGCACGTCTTCCTGGTGATGGAGTACGTCCCCGGCCGGACGCTCCGCGACGCGCTCACCGAGGCCGGCCGGCTCGGCCCGCGCGCCGCCCTGGAGATCATGCAGCCGGTGCTGGCGGCGCTCGGCGCCGCCCACCGGGCCGGGCTCGTGCACCGCGACGTCAAGCCGGAGAACGTGCTGATCTGCGACGACGGCACCATCAAGGTCGCCGACTTCGGCCTCGCCCGCGCCGAGAGCGCGAGCAAGATGACCAAGACCGGCATGATCATCGGGACGGTCGGCTACCTCGCGCCCGAGCAGGTGCTGCAGGGCACCGCCGACGTCCGCTCCGACGTCTACGCCGCCGGGATCATGCTGTACGAGCTGCTCACCGGCCGGCTCCCCCACCAGGCCGACACGCCCCTCGCGGTCGCCTACAAGCACGTCAACGAGGTCGTCCCGCCGCCGTCCGGCGCCGTCCCGGCCATCCCGCGGCGGGTCGACGAGCTGGTCACCGACGCCACCAGCCACGACCCGGCGCGCCGCCCCGAGGACGCCAACCAGTACCTGGCGGAGGTCGCCGAGGTCTTCGGCGGCCTGCCGCGCGACTTCGACCGCCGGATGGAAGAGGCGTCCCACAACTCCACCAGCATCTTCGCGTCGCCGCCCGGCGCGCCGCCGCAGGGCCACACCGCCGTGCTGGACGCGCCCTTCGAGACCATGCCGTCCGAGCGCGGCCCCCGCTCCCGCGGCGACCGGGTCCTCGGCGCGCTCACCGGCAAGTACGTGCTGTTCGCCATCGGCGCCGTCGCCGCGGTGATCCTCGGCTGGGCCGTCTGGTACCAGACGTCCGGGCAGTACGACCACGTCCCGTCCCAGATCATCGGGATGAAGGTCGCCGACGCCCAGCGCAAGCTGGAGGGCGGGGGCCTCGACGTCCGCGTCGCCGCCGCCGTCTACGACGACCACGTCCACAAGGGCATGGTCGCCAAGAGCGACCCGCCCGCCGGCGCCCGCATCGCCAAAGGCGAGACCGTCACGCTGACCCCGTCGAAGGGCATCACGCCCCGCGCGGTCCCGGACGTGACGGGCAAGTCGCTCGACGACGCGAAGCAGACGCTGCAGAGCAAGGGCTTCACCATCGGCGACACCAGCAGCACCCCGTCGCAGACCGTCGGCAAGGGCAAGGTCGTCGGCACCGACCCCGCCGCGGGCGAGAAGCAGTCCCCCGACAAGCCGGTCGACATCACCGTCAGCAGCGGCATGTCCATGCCGAACGTCGTCGGCGCCAACGGCGACGCCGCCGCCAACCAGCTGCGCTCCATGGGCCTGAACGTCAAGGTCGAGAAGAAGAAGGTCGACGGCAAGCCCGCCGACACCGTGATCAGCCAGGACCCGGCCGAGGGCACCGGCGTGTCGAACGGCGACGACGTCACCATCGTCGTCAACAAGCGCGACTGCATCGTCGACGCGGGCCCGTTCCACATCGGCTGCAACGACGGCGACCCGCAGCAGAACATCCCCGTCCCGAACATGACGGGCCGCAGCGTCTCCGACGCCAAGAAGGCCCTCAAGGACTCCGGCTTCGAGGTCAACGTCACCGGCTTCGGCGGGAACACCGTCCGGTTCCAGAGCCCGAACAGCGGCGAGGCCCCGCGCGGCTCCACCATCACCCTGGTGAAGGGCCCCTGACCGGTCCGGACGGTCGGACCCGGCGGCTAGGCTGAACGGCCTATGACCGCACCGCAGAGCCCCATCGGGGCGCACGTTCCCGTGGCCGGCGGGCTCGCCACCGGCGGCCTGAAGTACGCCGCCGAGATCGGCGCCGAGGCGATCCAGGTCTTCGTCGCGAACCCGCGCGGCTGGGCGCTGCCCGAGGGCAGGCCCGCCGAGGACGCCAAGCTCCTGGCGCGCACCGACGTCCCCGTCTACGTGCACGCCCCGTACCTGGTGAACTTCGGCTCGCCCAGCGAGGAGACCCTCGCCAAGTCGATCGCGACCGTCCGGCACTCGCTCGTCCGCGGCCGCGCGATCGGCGCGCGCGGCGTCGTCGTCCACACCGGCTCCGCCGTCAGCCAGACCTACGACGAGGCGATGGCCCAGGTCCGCGAGCACGTCCTCCCCCTGCTGGAGGAGATCCCCGAGGACGGCCCCGACCTGCTCCTGGAGCCCATGGCGGGCCAGGGCAAGATGCTGTGCGCGAAGGTCCAGGACCTCGGCCCGTTCTTCGAGCGCCTCGACCACCACCCGAAGCTCGGCGTCTGCTTCGACACCTGCCACGCGTTCGCCGCGGGCCACGACCTCGCCGCCCCCGGCGGCGTCAAGGACGCGATGGACGCCCTCGTCGCGACCGTCGGTGAGGGCCGCCTGAAGCTCGTCCACGCCAACGACTCCAAGGACGTCTGCGGCTCCGCCAAGGACCGTCACGAGAACATCGGTGCGGGCCAGATCGGTGAGCAGCCTTTCGCGGACCTCTTCCGCCACCCCGCCCTGGCCGGCGTCCCCTTCATCATCGAGACCCCCGGCCGCGCCCCCGAACCCCACGCCGAGGACATCACGACCCTCAAACGCCTAAGAGACGACCACAACGCCTGATCCCCGGTCGACGAGATCAGCCCCGCACCGACCCGCACGTGACCGGCGACCTGACCGGCGGCAGAAACCGCAACGAACCGCCAGACGATCGTCCGTAACCGAAGGCGGCGACAACCGGAACGTTGCGATCGCGTGCGAAGCCAGATTCGAGCGAAGCGAGAATCTGATCGCGCAGCGAGCCCCTGGGCGAGTCGGAGCGATGCTGCGATCGCCGCTTTGCCCGCCGAAGGGAAGGCCGTCTAGCGGCCTGACCGCCAAGGGCAAAGCCGTAAAAAGGACTCGGGCGTCGCCGAACAACCCCCCGACTGTTCGACGACGCCCGAGCCACAGGTCGTCGGGTCCCACCCCCCCGGTACGGGACCCGGCGACTCACGATCCGGCGTTCGACTGGCGTTCGCCGGATCTCCGGGTTTGCTGTTGTGGGAGGTTTCGCGGTGGTGGGCGGCTGTGCCGTCCTTCCGTCCGCCCGCTCCTCCGAAGCGGTGTGGCGTGTGGTGCCACTGAGAACACTAGAGGTCGGACGGCTCCGATCGGCACCCGGGAAGGACAAGGCTCGGTAAACGGTTCGTAGTCGGAGGTGTGCGGAGTGTAGTCGTACGATGAGCGGTCGGTTACGTGCGACGAGCGGTCGGGGCGGCGTTCAGGAACGGTCCACATGGCGGTGAGCGGTCGTGTCGGAAAATCACCGGGCGCCTGCGGGGCCGGTCCGCGGGGTGTTTCAGGGGGCGGCGGCGGGTTCGGGGAGGTGCAGCCGGGCCATCGCGCCGTCGGTGCGGCGCGGTACGCGGCGGCGGGTGAGCAGCGACACCGCGATCATGACGGCGAACGCGGCGGGGGCGACGACCAGGGACGGCTGGGCGAGCAGCGCGCCCGTCCAGCCGGTGCCGGGGCCGGCGGCGAGCCGGGTGAGGCCGGCGGCGACGGCGAGCCCGCCGCCGGTGGCGAGGCCGGCGAGGGCGCCGGGGGCGGTGAGGCCGCGCCACCAGATGCCGAGGACGAGCAGCGGGCACAGCGAGCACGCCGAGACGCACAGCGCGGTGACGACGAGGTCGGCGGAGTCGCGGGGGCCGATGGCGGGGAGCACGGCGAGCGGGGCGGCGAGGGCGGCGACGACGCCGAGGCGGAACGCGGCGACGCCGTCGCGGTGCCGCATCCGCTGGGTGACGGTCCCGGCGATGGCGACGACGATGCCGCAGGAGGTGGAGATGAACGCGGCGAACGCGCCGGCGGCGACGATGCCGGTCAGCACGGCGCCGGGCGCGCCGGGGACGGCCCTGAGCGGGAGCAGCAGGATGGTGGCGTCGATGTCGCCGGTCATCAGCAGTTCGGGGGTGTAGAGGCGGCCGAGGGTCCCGTAGAGGGCGGGGAAGACGTAGAACAGGGCGAGCAGGCCGGGGACGATCGCGGCGGTGCGGCGCGCGGTCCGCCCGTTGGTGCTGGTGTAGAAGCGCATCAGGATGTGGGGCAGGCCCATCGTCCCGAGGAGGACGCCGATCAGCGTCGAGTAGGTGGTGTAGAGGCCGTGGCCGCCGGGGCGGCAGAAGGGGGTGGCCCGCGTCCCGTCCGCGGGGGCGGGCAGGCGCGCGGCGTGCGGGACGGCGGCGCCGGCGGGGAACACGATCTCGGCGCCGCCGCCGACGGTGTGCCGGCCCGGGGCGAGGGGCACGGCGGCGGCGTGGCGGCGGACGCCGTCGAGGCGGCCCGTGGCGGTGACGGTGACGGCGGCCGGGACGTCGACCGCGACGCCCGTCTCGACGTGGACGCGGGTGGTGCGCTCGAAGCGCACGGGGCGGTCGGCGGCGGACGCGTCACCGCCGTCGGCGTGCCAGAACGCCAGCAGCGCGACGGCGGGCACGGCGACGGCGAGCAGCTTCACCCAGAACTGCACGGCCTGGACGGCGGTGATGCCGCGCATGCCGCCGGACGCGACGAGGCCGGCCGCGACCACGACGATCACGGCCCAGCCGGTCCAGACGGGGGCGCCGGTCAGCACCCGCAGGGTCACGCCGGCGCCCTGGAACTGCGGCAGCAGGTAGAACCAGCCGGCGAAGCAGGCGCAGCAGGTGACGGCGCGCCGGACGGCCCGCGACCCGAGCCGCCACTCGGCGAAGTCGGAGATGGTGTAGGCGCCGGAGCGGCGCAGCGGCGCGGTCACGAACGCCAGCAGCAGGACGTATCCGGCGGTGGCGCCGATCGGCAGCCACAGCGTGCCGGTGCCGTAGGCGAGGACGAGCCCGGCAGTGCCGAGGTAGGCGGCGGCGGAGATGTACTCGCTGGCGATGGCGGTGGCGTTCCACCACGGGCTGACGCCCTGGGAGGCGACGAGGAAGTCGGAGGCGGTGCGGGCGGAGCGGCGGCCGTGCGCGCCGAGCGCGGCGGTCAGCGCGAGGACGAGGGCGAGGGCGGTGAGCGCGGCCGGCGCCGCCGGGGCGGTCACGGGCGTCCCGCCGGCCTCGGGTGGTCGCGTTCGGCGCGTTCGGCGCGGCGCAGGTGCGCGAGGGCGGCGAGCACCCACAGGGGCTGGACGCCGGCGACGGGGAGCAGCCACGCGGGCGGGAGGCCGAACGGCCGGGGGCCGCCGGGGGCGAGGGCGGGCAGGACGGGGATCGCGGCCGTGACGGCCAGCACGAACGCGGCGGTCCCCAGCGCGATCCGCAGCTGAACCCGGACGAGGCGCCGCACGTCGGCCCGTCCGCTCCCCCTTCCGAGGCCGTCCGCCTCCGGCCGGCCGGGCGCCTCGGCCGGGGCGGGCGCCTCGGGCGGGTCGCGGGGGGCGGGGAGGACGGGCCGGGCGGGCGGCGGGCCGGTATCGGGCGGGTCGGGGTCGGACGGGTCCCGGCCGGCGGGGTCGGAGGTGGGGCCGGCGGGCGCGGCGGGAGCGGCGGGGCCGGGGGCGTCCGCGGGGGGCGCCGGAGCCGGGGCGCGGTGCGGGTCAGGCATGGCCGCCGCCGTCGCCCGCGCCGTCCGCGGCGTGGTGGAAGCGGCGCACCAGCAGGTCGCGGACCTCGCGGGTGTGCCGGCGGCTCACCGGCAGCAGCGCGTCGCCGATCTGCACCGCGGCCCGCCCGCCGTCGAAGCGCAGCTCGGTGATGTGCGCGGACGCGACGAGGGTGCTGCGGTGGATCCGGATGAAGCCGGCGCCCTCCCACCGCTTGGTCAGCGCCGTCAGCGGCATCCGCACCAGGTAGCCGCCGTCGGCGGTGTGCAACCGGACGTAGTCGCCCTGCGCCTCCACATGGGTGACGGTCCGCCGCGACACCAGCCGGGTGCGGCCGCCCAGCTCGACGGGGATCATCTCGTCGTCGGCGCCCGCGTCGGGGGCGTCCTCGCCGGGCGGCCCCGTCCGCGCGCAGGCGGACGCGACCCGCCGGACCGCCTCGGCGAGCCGCTCGGGCCGGACGGGTTTGAGCAGGTAGTCGAGGGCGCCGAGCTCGTAGGCGGTGACGGCGCAGTCGTCGTGCGCGGTGACGAACACCACGTGCGGGGGCGCGGCGAAGCCGGTCAGCAGCCGGGTGAAGTCCAGGCCGTCGAGGCCGGGCATCCGGATGTCCAGGAACACCGCGTCCAGGCGCTCGCCCTCCACGAGCATCCGGCTGAGGTCGCGCAGCGCGGACGAGGCGTCCTCCGCGCCGGTGACCCGCCCGATCCGCGGGTCCTCGCGGAGCAGGTGGACCAGCTCCGCCAGGGCGGGGCGTTCGTCGTCGACGGCCAGGACGTGCAGCATGATGGCGACTTTGCCGCGATTACCGTCTGTCCGCAATCGATTCCGAAAAGTGAGTGCGCCGCCGGGGCGCCGCCGGGGCCGCTCCCCTCAGTCCGGAAAGACGCCCGGACGGTACTTCGGAACGCGCAATCTGACCTTGGTTCCGGCGCCGAGCGCGGTCTCGACGGTCAGGCCGTACTCCTCTCCGTAGACCTGCCGCATCCGCTCGTCGACGTTGGCGAGCCCGATCCCGCCGCCGCGCCGGTCGGGGGTGGCGACGCTCCCCCAGCCGGTGGGGCCGGGCCGGCCGACCGGGGCGGCGAGGATCTCCTGCAGCCGCTCGGGGTCCATGCCGACGCCGTCGTCCTCCACGCTGATCGCCGCCTCGGCGCCGCAGTCGCGGGCGACGATCGAGATGTTCAGCGGGCCGCGGGTGCCCTTCATGCCGTGCCGGATCGCGTTCTCCACCAGCGGCTGCAGGGCGAGGAAGGGGACGGCGACCGGCAGCACCTCGGGCGCGACCTCGACGTCGAACCGCAGCCGGTCGCCGAACCTGGCCCGCTCCAGGAGCAGGTACCGGTCGATGGAGCGCAGCTCGTCGGCGAGGGTGGTGAAGTCGCGCGGGTTGCGGAAGGAGTAGCGGGCGAAGTCGGCGAAGTCCAGCAGCAGGCCGCGGGCCCGCTCGGGGTCGGTGCGGACGAACGAGGCGATCGTGGTCAGCGAGTTGTAGACGAAGTGCGGGGAGATCTGCGCCCGCAGCGCCCGCATCTCGGCCTCGGCCAGCCGGATCCGGGCGGTGTCCAGCCGGGCCAGTTCGAGCTGGCCGGTGACGAGCCGGGCCGCCTCGCCGACGGCGCGGACGCGGGCGGTGGACGGGCCGGTCCAGTACGCGGCGAGGGTCGCCTCGACGCGTCCCTCGACGGCGAGCGGGGCGACCATGGCGACCTGGATGCGGCAGAACGGGTCGCGGCAGCCGAGTAGTTCGGGGGCGAGGACGCGGGGGCGGCCGGAGTCGAGCACCGGCAGGGCGTGGCCGACGGCCTCGCCGGCGTGCTCGTCGCGCCCGATGCCGTCCCAGGCCAGCAGCCGCGGGGCGGGGGCGTCCTCCGCCGCGTCCTCGCCGCCCCGCGGGCCGCCGTCGCCGTCGCCGTCCCGCTCGTCGGCGTAGAGGTCGTCGTACGGGGCGTCGACGCCGGACGGGACCGCGACGAACGCGACGGCCTCGGCGCCGAGCAGCGCCCGCAGGTGCCGGGCGGCCTTGCGGGCCGAGGCGGGGTTCAGCCCGGCGCGCAGCGGCGGCGACACGCGGGCGACGGCGTGCAGGGTCGCGAACGCCGCCTCCTCCGCCGGTCCGGCGGGGGCGCGGCGCGGCGGACGCGCCCGCAGCCGCCCGCGCAGCGCGAGGAGTCCCGCGGCGGCGCCCGCGGCGAGGGCGCCCGCGAGGATGTCCGCGACGGACGGTAGGTCCATGACAACGTACGGTAACGGTTGTCTTCCGCCAAGGTCGGCGTGTTGCCGATTTACGACGGTCCCGGATCCGTTATGGCGCCTCGGGGAGGCACCCCCAGCGGGGCGGGGCCTCAGAGGGGCGGGGCCTCGCCGTCCTCCTCCTGGTAGGAGTACCGCTGCTCGGACCAGGGGTCGGCGACGTTGTGGTAGCCGCGCTCCTCCCAGAACCCGCGGCGGTCCTTCACCAGGTACTCCACCCCCCGGACCCACTTCACGCTCTTCCACGCGTACAGGTGCGGGACGACGATCCGGATCGGGAAGCCGTGGTCGGCGGTCAGCCGCTCGCCGTCGTGGTGGGTGGCGAACATCGTCCCGTCGGCGAGGAAGTCGCTCATCCGGATGTTGGCGCTGTAGCCGTACTCGGCCCACACCATCACGTGCGTGACATCCGGGGCGGGCGGCGCCAACTCCACGATCGCGGTGCCGGGGACGCCCTCCCACTCGTTGCCGGGGATCGTGAACTTGGTGACGCAGTGGAAGTCCGTGACGGCCCGCGTCCGGGGCAGCGCGTCGAACTCCTCCCAGGACCACCGGTGCTGCTCCCCCGACGCGGTCGCGCCGAAGACCCGGAAATCCCAGTCCTTGGGACGGAACTTGGGGACGGGGCCGTAGTGGAGGACGGGCCAGCCGCGGGGGACGTACTGGCCCGGCGGCAGGTCCCGCGGCTGCGGCGCGGACGGTTCGGGGTGGGACATGACGCGGCCATCCTGCCATCCGGCGTGAGCTGAGCCATATTCGGGGGCCGTGCGGGAATCGGCGGCGCGCATCGGCTACGCTGATGACCGTGCGCAACATCGTGTATTTCTTCTGGTTCGACCAGCCCGGGCGGCTGGTCTGCCAGGCGTTGCGCTGACAGACCAACAAGGCGAGAGCCCCGGGCCCCATCGGCCCGGGGCTCTCGTCGTTTTCCAGGGGGTCGTCCGCCGGACCCGGCCCGGGTCCGCGCGCGGTCCGCGTGATGAGGAGAGGCAGCACACCCATGGTCGTCGTCATGGCCCCGGAGGCCACCGAAGCCGATATCAACGCCGTCGTCTCACTGGTCGAGACGGCGGGAGGCGATGCGTTCGTCAGCCGCGGCGTGGAGCGCACCATCGTCGGGCTCGTCGGCGACGTCCAGCAGTTCGGGTCGCTGAACCTGCGCGGGATGCGCGGGGTCACCGACGTGGTGCGGATCTCCGTCCCCTACAAGCTGGTGAGCCGCGAGCACCACGCCGAGCGCACCGTGGTGCGGGTCGGCGGCGTGCCGATCGGCCCCGGCACGATGACGCTGATCGCCGGCCCGTGCGCGGTCGAGACCCCGGAGCAGACGCTCGGCGCCGCGCAGATGGCGCAGGCCGCGGGCGCGACGCTGCTGCGCGGCGGCGCGTTCAAGCCGCGCACGTCGCCGTACGCCTTCCAGGGCCTCGGCGAGGCCGGCCTGCGCATCCTCGCGGACGTGCGGGAGGAGACGGGCATGCCGATCGTCACCGAGGTGGTGGACGCCGCGGACGTCGAGCTCGTCGCGTCCTACGCCGACATGCTGCAGATCGGCACCCGCAACGCGCAGAACTTCGCGCTGTTGCAGGCCGCCGGCGAGGCCGGCAAGCCGGTGATGCTGAAGCGCGGCATGAACGGCACGATCGAGGAGTGGCTGATGGCCGCCGAGTACGTCGCGCAGCGCGGCAACCTCGACATCGTGCTGTGCGAGCGCGGCATCCGCACGTTCGAGAAGGCCACCCGCAACACCCTCGACATCTCCGCGGTCCCGGTGGCGCAGCGCCTCTCCCACCTGCCGGTGATCGTGGACCCGTCGCACTCTGGCGGCAGCCGCGACCTGGTGCTGCCGCTCACCCGCGCGGCCGTCGCGGTCGGCGCCGACGGCGTGATCATCGACGTGCACCCGCACCCGGAGACCGCGCTGTGCGACGGCCCGCAGGCCCTGGTGGACGGCGACCTGCGCGAGCTCGCCAAGCTGGTGCGCGACCTGCCGCCGATCGTCGGCCGCACGCTGACCGGGGCGCCCGTCCCGGACCCGGCCTGAGGCCCGGCTTCGCGGCGTGCCCGGCGGCCGGCGCGCCGCGAAGCAGCACGGACGGGCTGGTAATTTGTGAACATGGCGTACTGGACCTCGAACCTCGGCCCGCCCCGCTCCTGACGGGGCGCGGCGACGGCACACCCTGCGAGTCCTGACGGACCCGGCGCGGCAGCGCCCGGTCCGCGTTCTCCTGCGCCCCGGATCCGGAAACGATCTCTCCAGATTCGAGCCCAGGAGCTTCTCCCGTGTCAGTGCGCACGTTCAGAACGTCCAGGCGGGCCTCCGCGTCCGCCACCCCTGCCGCCGCCCGGCGCGCCCTCGGCGGCGGCGCCGACATCCTGCTCGCCGCGTCCCTGTGGGGCACCACCGGGACGGCCCGCACCTTCGCCCCCGGCGCGTCCAGCGTCTCCGTCGCCGCCGCCCGGATCGTCCTCGGCGGGCTGCTGCTGCTCGCCTTCGCCGCCGCGACCCGCCGCGCCGGCCTGCTCCGCCTCCTGCGCGGCCGGGCCTGCCGGGCGCCGCTCGCCCTCGGCGCCGTGGCGATCGCGGTCTACCAGGTCGCCTTCTTCGTCGCCGTCTCCCGGACGGGCGTGGCCGTCGGCACCGTCGTCACGATCGGCAGCGCGCCCGCCTTCACCGGGCTGATCGGGCTGGCGACCCGGCGGGCCGTCCTCACCGGCCGCTGGACGGCCGCGACCGCGGGTGCCGTCGCCGGCTGCGCCCTGCTCGTCGGCGCCGGGCACGGCTCCGGCGTCGACCCGGCCGGGATCGCGCTCGCGCTGCTGTCCGGGCTGTCCTACGCGGTGTACGCGACCACCGCGTCCGCCCTGATCACCCGCGGCGAGGACGACCGGGCGACCGCCGGGGCGCTGTTCGGCGCGGCCGCGGTGCTGCTCGTCCCGGTGCTGGCGGCCGAGCCCGCCGGATGGCTGCTCACCGGGTCCGGCGCGGCGACCGCGCTGTACCTCGGCGCGGTCACCACCGGCCTCGGCTACGTGCTGTTCGCGCGGGGCCTGCGCGGCACCCCCGCCACCACCGCGACGACGCTGACGCTCGCCGAGCCGGCCGTCGCCGCCGTCCTCGGCACGGCGGTGCTGGGCGAACACCTCGGCGGGGCCGCCTTCGCGGGCCTCGCGCTGCTCGCCGCCAGCCTTGTCGTGCTCGTCGCGCCCGTCCGCCGTCCGGGGAAGCCCGGGAGACGCGGCCGGAGCGGTAACGAATTGGTCTGAACCACTCGCCAGATCGGGGGGCGGCGAGGATGATGTCCGGCATGACGATGGGCGATGGCGACGCCGGGGGACGGCTGTTCCCGGAGGACCTGGACGGCGTCGACCCGGTCGCCGCCGTGATGCTGGCCGACGCCTGCCGCTCCCTCGCCGCCTACCCCGAGCTGGTGGCGGTCGGGCCGCTGTTCACCGCCGCGGAGCGGGTTTCCGGCGGCTGGCAGGTCGTCTGCCCGCCGGACCCGCTGCCGCAGGGCGCCCGCGAGCTGCTCGCCGACCATCTCGACGACCGCGCCGCCGGGCTCGGCGAGGAGACCGCGCGCGAGTTCCGGGGTGCGGCGGCGGCGCTGCGGACCGGCCCGTGCGACGCGGTGGCGGCGGCCGGCCGCCGGTTCGCGATCGTGCGGGTCGAGCAGCTGGTGCGGACCGGCCCGGACGGCCCGGAGCCGCCCCGCCCGAGCGACCCCGACCCGCGGCCGGCGTCCGTCCCGGACTCCTACCGCCGCCCCTACGACCTGCTGTCCGGCGAGGGCGCCGGGTCCGACCTCGCCACCGCCGAGCTGCTGTGCCAGGTGCTGGACGCGGCGGCGGTCAGCGGGAACGAGCCGTCCGGCGCGTTCCTCACGCCCGTCGCGCTGGCGCCCGCGTTCACCGTCGCCGAGCGCGGCGGCGGCGTGCCGGGCCGCGAGCGCCGCTGGCGCCCCGTCGGCCGCCTGCACGCCACCCCGCAGCGCGCCCGCGACTCCCTCATCGGCTACCTGCGCGACATCGCCCCCGCCGTGGAGGCCCTCGCCGAGACCGATGCCGACGCCTACGCGGAGGCCGCCGAACTGCTCGCGGACGAGCCCCGCCGCAATGGCATCGCCGTAGCCGGCCGCCGCTTCCGGATCGTCCGCATCGAGCGCATCACCCTCATGGGCCCCCAGGGCCCGGAGCCGCCCCGCCCCACCGACTTCGATACCCCCTGACCCACCAAACCGCCGACCGCAAGGTGTGACGGCAGAAGGCCGCAACCCCGCGCCAACAGCAAGGGGCGCACGTCATAAGCCCAGCCGCAGACGACCTCAACGTTGCGATCGCGTGCGAAGCCGGATTCGAGCGAAGCGAGAATCTGATCGCGCAGCGAGCCCCTGGGCGAGCCGGAGCGATGCAGCGATCGCCGCACCGCCCGTTGAAGGGAGGGCCCCCAGGGCCCGACCGCCGAGGGCGGTGCGATCAAGCCTGCTGGTCGCCGTAGACGGGGCGGTGTTCCTGGACGGATTCGGCGAGCTGGTCGGCGAGCTCGTCGACGTCGAGGCGCTTCTCGATCTGGCGGAGGTCGTCGATCTTGGCGCGGGTCTCGGCGCGGCGGGGCGCGAGCATCGTGCAGCAGTCCTCGTCGGGCAGTTCGGAGATGGTCAGGGTGCGGATGCGGCGCGCCTGGTCCATGATCTCGATCTTGTCCATGCCGACGAGCGGGCGCAGGATGGGCAGCTCGACGGCGTCGTCGAGGGCGGTGATGTTGGCGAGGGTCTGGCTGGAGACCTGGCCGAGCGCGTCGCCGGTGATCAGCGCGGAGCCGCGCAGGCGGCGGGCGAGGACCTCGCCGGTGCGCAGCATGAGGCGGCGCTGCGCGATCACCGCGAGCCGGTCGGCGCCGGACGACTTGATCTGCTGCTGGGCCTTGCCGAACGGGACGACGAACAGCCGGGACCCGTTCTGGAACTTGTCGAGCTCGCGGACCAGCGCGTACGCCTTGTAGATCGATTCGGGGCCGGTGAACGGCATGCCGGAGAAGTGCAGGTAGTCGACGCGCAGGCCGCGGCGCATCATCCGGTACGCGGCGACGGGCGAGTCGATGCCGCCGGACATGAGCACGAGGCCGCGGCCGCTCATCCCGACGGGCAGGCCGCCCTGGCCGGGCAGGCCGCCGGAGTAGACGAACACCTCGTCGCGGTCGACCTCGATCGACAGGGTGTGCTGCGGGTCCTTGAGCCGGACGGCCTGCCCGTAGCGGTCGGCGACGAGGGCGCCGATGTGCCGGTCGAGCTCCATGGAGGTCAGCGGGAACCGCTTGTCGCGGCGCCGGGACCGGACGGCGAACGTGCCGGTGCGGCCGTCCATGAGCTCGAGGGCGGCGCGCTCGACGCTGGCGAGGTCCTTGCCGACCCGCCAGGCGCGGTGCGCCCACACGATGCCCATGACGTCGGTGATCCGCTGCGCGACGCGCTCCATGGTGGCGAGGTCGGCGTCGTGCTTGCGGACGATGAACACGCCGTGCCGGCGGACGACGTCGACGCGGGCGATGGGGCGGACGGCCTGCCGGACGTTGTCGGCGAGGCGGCGCTCGAACAGCTCGCGGTTCTTGCCCTTGAGGACGACCTCGCCGAGTTTGAGCAGCACGCACGGCTCCCCGTCGACCGGGGACTGCTCCCGGACGTCCGCGGGCGCGGTCTCGAGCGTGGTCATGCGTGGTCCTCCCGGCGGGAACAGGTCAAGGGGCGGCCTCCAGTGTGGCCCACCGAATGCAACATCGCGACCCGGAATGCCTGTTCCCGGCGGGAGGGACGGGTTCAGCCGAAGAAGACCTCGGCCTCGGCGTAGCGCTCCAGCGGGACGGTCTTGAGCTCCTTGGTCGCCTCGTCGAGGCCGACGCGGACGATGTCGGTGCCCTGGAGCGCGACCATCTTGCCGTAGTCGCCGTCGCGGACGGCGTCGATGGCCTGGAGGCCGAAGCGGGTGGCGAGGACGCGGTCGAACGCGGTGGGGGTGCCGCCGCGCTGGATGTGGCCGAGCACGGTGGCGCGGGCCTCCTTGCCGGTGCGCTTCTCGATCTCGTCGGCGAGGGCCTGGCCGATGCCGCCGAGCCGGACGTGCCCGAACGCGTCGCGCTCGCCGGTCTGCAGCTGCATCTGCCCGTCCATCGGGTGCGCGCCCTCGGACACGACGATGATCGGCGCGTACCGGGTCTTGAACCGGCTCTCGACGTACTCGACGACCTTGTCGATGTCGAAGGGCCGCTCGGGGATGAGGATGACGTTGGCGCCGGCGGCCATGCCGACGTGCAGCGCGATCCAGCCCGCGTGCCGGCCCATGACCTCGCAGATCAGCGCGCGGTGGTGGCTCTCGGCGGTGGTGTGCAGCCGGTCGACGGCCTCCATGCCGATGTTCACCGCGGTGTCGAACCCGAAGGTGTAGTCGGTGGCGTTGAGGTCGTTGTCGATCGTCTTCGGGACGCCGACGACGTTGACGCCGCTCTCGTACAGCTCGCGGGCGACGCCGAGGGTGTCCTCGCCGCCGATGGCGATCAGGGCGTCGACGCCGAGGCCGGCGAGGTTGTCCTTGATCCGTTCGACGCCGCCCTCGACCTTGACCGGGTTGGTCCGGGACGAGCCGAGGATGGTCCCGCCGCGGGGCAGGATGCCGCGCACGGCCTGGACGTCGAGGGCGACGGTGTCGCCTTCGAGGGGGCCGCGCCAGCCGGCCCGGAAGCCCACGAACTCGTAGCCGAAGACCTGCACGCCCTTGCGGACGACCGCGCGGATGACCGCGTTCAGTCCGGGGCAGTCCCCACCTCCGGTGAGCACTCCGACTCGCATGCCGTCTCCTTCTCCCGCCACCGGGCTCCCTCCTCGGTTCACATGGCCAGACTAGTAGTCAGGGCATGGCTACGCAGGGCATTCGCCGGCCGTCCCGGCGTGCCGTCATTGGTCTAGACCATAGCCTCCGGAGGCGCCCCGCGGCACGCCGTCCGGCGGGACGCGGCGCCGGCGCGACGGGCCCCCGATGATCCGGACCCTTCCCCGGAAACGCACCGCCACTCCCCCGGGCACGCGCCGTGCCGCCGCCCGCCGTGGACGCGGCGCCGACGCGCCGTCATAGGCCCAAACGATCTCCGCGGACGCCAGTTCCCGTGCGGCCTCCCCGGCGAGGCCGTCCCAGTGCGCCCGCGCGAAGTCCCATCCGTCCCGGAAGGACCCCTGGGTCGGGCGTTCGGCCGCCCACGCGGCGAACTCCGCGTTCCAGGCCGTCCCGTAGGAGGCGGCGAGCGCGGGCCATGCGCGGGCGACCTCGCCGGCGCGTTTCAGCAGGACGCCGTGCGCGGCGACCCGTACCGCGGCGGCGTCGAACCCGGCGGGCACCGGGCCGCCGGACGCCATGGCCCGCACCAGCGCCTCCTGCGCCGCCGCGAGCCCGGCGTCGAAGCCGCCGTCCGAGCCCGCACCGCCCGCGCCGCCCGCGCCGCCCGCACCGCCCGCGCTCATGTGACGGGCGCCATCCCGGACGCGGCGGCGATCGCGTCCAGCTCGGCGCGCATCTCGCCGATCGGCGGGTAGTGGCCGTCGCGTTCCAGCAGGAAGCCGGGCGGGCGGTGCCGCGCGCACAGTTCGGCGATCAGGTCCAGGACGTCCCGCGGGACGGCGGCGGTGTGCGTGTCGTGGTAGCGGCCGCCCTGCTCGACGCCGCCCGCGACATGGCAGTACGCGACGCGCTCCAGCGGCAGCCGGTCGAGCAGCCGGACGGGGTCCTCGCCGCGGTTGCGGGCGTTGGCGTACACGTTCGCGACGTCCAGCAGGAGCAGGGCGTCGGTGCGTTCGAGCAGTTCGGTGAGGAAGTCGCCCTCGGTGTACTCGGCGTCCGGCCAGTCGAAGAGCGTCGCGATGGGCTCGACGGCGAGCGGGACGGGCAGCTCGGCGCGGGTGCGGCGGATGTTGGCGGTGAGCGCGTCCAGCGCCGCCCGCGTGCGTGGCACCGGCAGCAGGTGCCCGGCCTCGATCCCGCCCGCGCGGACGAACGCGACGTGCTCGCTGACCAGCGGCGATCCGAGCGCCTCGGCGCAGGCGGCCAGGTGCGCGACCCGGTCGGCGGCGACGGGTTCCGCGCCGCCCAGCGACAGCTTCACCCCGTGCGGGACGACCGCCGCGCCGCGCTCGCGCAGTTCGAGGAGTTCGGGGGCGGGGTGCGCCGGGTGCACGGACTCCGCGATCACCTCGGTGAACCGCAGGCCGGGCAGCGCGCCCACGAATCCGGCGATCTCCGGCCGCCACCCGATGCCGACGCCCAGGTCCATGTCAGCTCCCGCCCCCGCAGCTGCTGCCGCAACTGCTGCCACCGCCGCAGCTGCTTCCGCACCCTCCGCCGCCGCCGCAGCCGTGGTGGCCGCCCCCTGAGCCGCAGCCGTGGTGGTGGCCGCCCCCGGAGCCGCCGCCACCGCAGGAAGCGGACGAGCAGACGATCGCGGACGAAGAGCAGGCCGAGCCCGTGTACCCGCCCGAGCTCGCCGCGACCCCGGTCAGCTGGAGGTAGCGGCCGAGCCCGACCGTCTGCGCGAACATCTCGTCGAACGCCATCAGCGCGGCCGTGCCGAACAGCGCGACGCCCATGACGACCGCCGGGCCGGCCAGGCCGTCGTAGGAGGCGCCCTGCGCCGGGTCGAGGTGCGGGCTCGACGACCTGACCTGCGCGACGGCCCGCTCGCCCTCCTTCGTCGGCCCGTGGCCGGCCGCGAGCCGGATCGCCGCCCAGGACAGGACGGCGAGCGGCGCGAACACGATCAGCGCCTTCGGGAAGTCGTCGTAGGCGTCGTCGATCATGAAGAAGTACACGAAGCCGGCGAGCACCCAGCCGCGCAGGAGCCACCGGTTCGCCCACAGCCCCGGCCGGAACCCGAGGCGGATCAGCAGTCCCTGCTCGATCAGGCCGTCGCGGAGCCCGTCGAGCGCGGACGACACGCCCGTGTCGGCGGTCAGCTCGGCGAGCGTGCCGGCGCGTTCCTCCGCGATCGCCGTGAAGACCGCGCCGTCCAGCGGATGGTCGGCGGTGCGCGGCGCGTCGGACGGCGGGCGGGCCGCCGTCAACCGGCCGTCGCCGTGGGCGTCGACCGCGCCGTCCGTCCGCAGCGCCGCCAGCGACGCGGCGATCGCGTGGCGTCCCCCGCCCTGCAGGTAGGCGATCTCGTACGGGTGCGGGTCGCGCGTCGGCGGCGTGCCGCGCACCAGGGCCGATCTCCGCCGCCACACGACCGCGGCCAGCACGAGCCCGATCAGGAAGTGCAGCGTGAGGAGCCACAGCGTCTCGTCCACCGAAGGTGCTCCCGTCAGATGAGCGTCGTCGTCGCGGATCAGACGCACGCGTCCAGGCGGGAGTTGTGGGCGGGCGCGGCCGGAACCGGCCTAGTCCTCCTCGTCCAGGCCCTTCTCGATGGCGTAGCGGACGAGCTCGACGCGGTTGTGGAGCTGGAGCTTGCCGAGGGTGTTCTGCACGTGGTTCTGCACGGTGCGGTGCGACAGGACGAGCCGCTGCGCGATCTGCTTGTACGTCAGGCCCTTCGCGACGAGCCGCAGCACCTCGGTCTCGCGGTCGGTGAGGCGCGGCGCGTCGTCGTCCTCGCGGGCGGGCGCGGCGGCGAGCCGCCGGTACTCGCCGAGGACGAGCCCGGCGAGGCCGGGGGTGAAGACCGCGTCGCCGTCGGCGGTGCGGCGGACCGCGTCCAGGAACTCCTCGCGGCCCGCGGACTTGAGCAGGTAGCCGGTGGCGCCCGCCTTCACCGCCTCCAGGACGTCCTGCTGCTCGCCGCTGGCCGACAGCACCAGCACCCGGACGGGCGGGTCGGCCGCGGC
Organism: Actinomadura violacea; assembly: GCF_017573465.1. Lineage (GTDB taxonomy): Bacteria > Actinomycetota > Actinomycetes > Streptosporangiales > Streptosporangiaceae > Spirillospora > Spirillospora violacea. The sequence goes on along the minus strand of NZ_JAGEPF010000019.1, from coordinate 72,553 downwards.
GAGGTACCGGGTGACCTCGACGCCGGAGATGTCGGGCAGCTGGAGGTCGACGACGGCGACGCGGGGGCGCGCGGCGGCGGCGATGCGGACGGCGGTGCGGCCCTCCCCGGCGGTGGCGACGACCTCGTGCCCGGCCTCGGCGAGGTCGCGGGCGACGGCCTCGCGCCACATCGGATGGTCGTCCACGACCATGACCCTCAACGGAACCTCGCTCACGATCACACCTTAAACGCCGCGGACGCCCGCGGAACGGTCATCTCGATCTCGGTGCCCTCGCCGGGGGCGGAGACGATCGAGACGGTGCCGCCGAGGTCGCGGACGCGGCCCCGGATGGACTGTTCGACGCCGAGCCGGCCGTCCGCGGCGGCGGCGTCGAGGCGCCCGGGCGGCATGCCGGGCCCGTCGTCGCGGACGCTGACGGTGACCTCGCCGGGGCCGTCCTCCAGCAGGACCCAGGCGCGGGCGCCGTCGCCGCAGTGCCGCCGGACGTTGTCCAGCGCGGCCGCGACCGCCGCGGCGATCTCGTGGGCGTCGTGCTCGGGCACCGGCACGGGCGTCGCGGGGGTCGACACGGTCACCGCGGCGGACGCCTGGCCGGTCAGCAGCGGCCGCAGGTCGGCGGCGCGTTCCGGGCCGGTGCCGGTGCGCGGCGCGGGCACGCCGGCGGGCGCGTCCCCGGCGCCGGGCGCGAGGCCGGCGCCGATCAGCGCGCGCAGCGCCGCCTCCTGCTCGCCCGCCAGCCGGCCCAGCTCGGCCGCCTCGCCGCCGGCCTCGCCGCCGCGCCGCTGCACCATCGCCAGGACCTGCAGCACCGAGTCGTGGATACGGCGCGCCAGCCGCTCGCGCTCCCGCGTCGCCGCCTCCAGCTCGACGGCCCGGGCCAGCCGCGCCTCCGCCTCGCGCGCGAGCCGCACCACCTGCCCGACGACCAGGCCGGCGAGGAACAGCAGCACGATGCCGTTCAGGGTGGTGTTCCCCATCCCGCCGGCCGTCCCGGCGAAGGCGTGCACCAGCAGGTTCGCGACGCCGAGCACGAGCGCGGCGGTGACGCCGACCCGCCGCCCGCCCTCGACGGCCCAGGCCAGCACGGCCGCGGCGACCCAGGACACCGGCAGCGTCGGGCGGCCCGCCGCGATGTGCGGGGCCGTCTCCACCCAGGCGGTCGTGAGGATGCACGCGAACGCGATCGCGAGGTCGGCGGCCAGGAGCGGCCAGCCGCGCCGGGCCGGGTCCCGGTAGGCCAGGGTGGCGACGCCCGTCCAGACGGTCAGGACCGCGAGGACGGCCCAGCCGCCCAGCGGGTGCGCGTAGCCGCCGGAGTTCTTGCCGATCACGACGGCGGCGTAGACCAGCGCCAGCGCGCGGTACACGGCGACGGACCGCCACAGCGCCGCGTCGAGGCCCGTCGTTCCCCCGGTGGTGTCGTCCGCCACGGGATCAGTCCTCGGCGATGCCCTCGTCGCCGTCCTCGACCGGCCGGACGGTCTTGCCCGCCATCTCCGCCTTCACCTCGGCGGCGTACCGGTCGACGTACTCCTGCCCGGACAGCTTCTCGATCGCCGCCATGATCTCGTCGGTGACCTTGCGGAGCACCTCGCGGTCGTCCTCCTGGCCGAAGTAGCGGGAGAAGTCCATCGGCTCGCCGAACCGGACGCCCGGCCGGACGCCGAGCCGCGGGTAGGGCCGCCCGGGCGGCATCAGCCGGAACGTGTTGATCATCGCCATCGGGATCACCGGGACGCGGGACTTCAGCGCGAGCCGCGCCACCCCGGTCTTGCCGCGGTACAGCCGCTCGTCGGGCGCCCGGGTGCCCTCGGGGTAGATGCCGAGCAGCTTGCCCTCGCCGAGGATCCGCAGGCCGGTCTGCAGCGCCGCGTCGGCCTCGGCGCCGCCGGTGCGGTCCACCGGGACGACCCCGACGCCGGTGAAGAACGCCTTGCTGATCAGGCCCTTGATCCCCTTGCCGGTGAAGTACTCGCCCTTGCCGATGAAGAAGATCGGCCGCATCAGCGGCAGCGGGCCGAAGAAGTGGTCGGCGAACGACTGGTGGTTGCACGCCAGCAGCGCCGGGCCGCGCTTGGGGACGTTCCGCATTCCCCGGTTCCGAGGCCACCACGCGCCGTACATGATGGGGGAGAGCACGATCCTCAGCAGGATCCAGAACCAGAGCATGCCGACACCTTCCTCCGAGCCGCGGGTGCACGCGGCGCGCAAGACCGAGTCCCCGTCCGAGGGGGGTTAATGATGGGACATCTTCGCATCCCGGCCGTCCCCCGCCCACACCACTGTCCCGGTCCCGGAGCCCGGTCCGGCACACCCCGCCGCCGGATGAACGTAGGCTCTGAACGGAAATCTCAATCGGGTGCGCCCGGGGGCTTGTCCCGGGCGGCGCAGCGAATACCGTGGGACACACGTTTCGGGTCGTCCGGGAGTGCCGCCGCGCACCGCGGCGGACGGCCGGGCGCACACCTCAATGGGGGAGCGGAGGCCGCCATGCCGGTGCTGTCGGTCACGCCGGAGTCGTCGAAGGAGCCGGCGCCGTGAATCGCCGTGGCAATGGACTGTCCGCCGACACCTACGCGCCGCTGGTCGACCTCGCCCCGCATCTGGCCGACGCGATGCTGGCCGCGCTCGGCGAGGCGGGCGTGGCGGCCTACGCGGCGTCGCCGGACGGCCTGCCCGAGATCGCCGGGACGGCGGGCGACCCGGTCGGCGACGTGCTCGACCGGCTGTACGTGGACGTCGACATGAAGCCGGCCGCGGAGGGCATCCTGCGCGCGCACCTGGCCCGGCTGCGGGACGCGGGCGTGCGCGGCGACGGCGACGGCCGTCCCGAGACCGACCTGGCCGACGCCGCCGCCGACCCGCCGCCCGGGCGCGACGGGGTGCACGACGGCCCGCGCGACGGCGGCCTCGACGGCGCGTTCGACGAGTCCGCGTTCGACAAGGGCGCGTTCGACGGCGTGTTCGACGCGGCGGGGGGCGGCCGCGGCGACGCTGAGCCCGGCGCCGCGCCCGGCAAGGGCGACGGCGCCGAACCGGGCCGCGACCTCGACGAGGACGCGATCTGGGCGCAGATCGTCGCGGACTTCGACACCGCCCCCGAGGGCGACGAGGTGCCGTGGCCCGAGCAGGAGAACATCGCGGAGAAGCCGGCGCCGCCGCGCGAGGGCGACGACCGCACTGGCCGGCTGCCGCGGGCCCGGGTGATCCGGCCCGCCGACGACGCCCCCGAGTTCCCGCCGGACGACGACGAGGAGGGGCACTACATCCCGCCGCCTCCCCCGCCGCTGCCGAGCGCGGACCCGCTCACCAAGGGCGCCTGGATCGCGCTGATCGGCGGCCCGGTCTACCTGCTCGTCACGGTGATCCTGGACTGGGAGGTGCCCGGCTGGGCCGCGTTCCTCGCGGTCGCCGCGTTCATCGGCGGGTTCGTGACGCTGGTGCTGCGGATGGGCGACGAGCCCCGCGACCCCGACGACGGCGCCGTCGTCTAGTCCTCCGGCTCCGGCAAGCGCAGGTCGGCGCGCAGCGGCCGGTGGTCGGTGGCGCGGACGTGGTCGCCGGACTCGTCCGGCGGCACCCCGCAGCCGGCCACCTCGACGCCGGGGTCGGCGAACACGCCGTCGATGCGGCGGCGCGGGTCGCGCGCGGAGAAGGTGAGCTCCTCCCCCGCCGGCGCGGTCGCGTGGCCGTCCTGGAAGTGGTCGGTGAGCAGCGTCCACGACGGGCCGCCGGGCTCCTCGTTGATGTCGCCCGCCAGCACGACCGGCGCGCCGTACCGGTCGCGGGCCCGGTCGAGGTGCGCCAGCACCTCGCGGACGTGCCGCAGCCGCGGCCCGTCCGCGAGGTCGAGATGGGTGCTCGCCGCGACCAGCCGCGCCGGCCCGATCTCCAGCACGGCGATCGCCAGCGCCCGCCGGTGCAGGTCCTTGTCCGGTGTGAGCAGGTGGAACTCGCGGTGGACGCGGCGGGCGCGCGGCGCCGCGAGGACGGCGAGGCCGCACGCCCGGCGGCCCGCCGCCACGTCCATCCCGCACGCCCGCGCGAGCCGGCGCCGCTGCGCCCGCCAGCCCCAGAACCGCGGCACCTCCTGCAGGCACAGCACGTCGGGGCCGCCGGCCCGGACGACGCGCGCGACGGCGTCCGGGTCGTCCCGCAGCGACCGGATGTTGTAGCTCAGCACCCGGACCGGCGTCGGCACGGCGCGGCCCTAGACGGACGCTTCGTGGAGGGGGCGGACGCGGGCGAGGTCGGCGGCGCCGACGATCCCGGCGGCCGAGCCGAGCTCGGCGATCCGGATGTCGGGCAGCGGGCGGTGCCCGCGGCCGGTCAGCGCCTCCTCGAACGCGACCCGGATCGGGTCGAGCAGCAGGTCGCCGGCGTCGGACAGGCCGCCGCCGATGATGAACGCGCCCGGGTCCAGGATCGCACTGAGGTCGGCCAGGCCCTGGCCCGCCCAGTGCGCGATCGTCCGGAAGCACTCCAGCGCCGCCTTGTCGCCCTCGCGGGCCGCCTGCGACACCTCGGGGCCGCTGATGCCCTCGGGCCTGCCGCCGCCGAGCTCCAGCAGCCGCCCCGCCATCGCGGGCGCGACCCGCGCCAGGTCGCGGGCCTCGTGCACGAGCGCGTTGCCGCTGGCGTACTGCTCCCAGCAGCCGCGGTTGCCGCAGCCGCAGCGGCGCCCGTCCGGGACGGCCCGGAAGTGCCCCATCTCGGCGCCGATGCCGAACCGGCCGCGGTACAGCTCGCCGTTGATGATGATGCCGCCGCCGATGCCGGTGCCGAGCGCGACCAGCACGAGGAAGTTCTCGCCGCGGCCGGCGCCGAACTTCGCCTCGCCCCAGGCGGTGGCGTTGCCGTCGTTCTCCACCACCACGGGCAGCCCGACGAGGTGCTCGACCTTCTCCCTGATCGGCTCCTCGCGCCAGGCGAGGTTCGGCGCGAACAGCACGTGGGAGCGGGTCTCGTCGACGAACCCGGCGGCGCCGAGGCCGACCGCCGACACCTCCGCGTACTTGCCCTTGAGCAGGTCGACGACCTCGGCGATGGTCTCGGCGGTCTCCTTGGGGTTGGTCGAGGGAGTCGGCCGCCGGACCTTCTCCAGGATCGTTCCCCGGTCGTCGACGACACCGGCGGCGACCTTCGTGCCGCCCACGTCCACGCCGATGGTCAGGGCCATGTACGCTTCCTCCTCCTCGCGCGGCCCCTGGCTGGAGCCCGTCCGCACCACTACCCGATGTCGATGGAGTCGCCGCCGGTGGCGTCCGCCCACGGGTCGCCCGGCTCGTCCTCGCGCGGCTTTCCCCCGCGCGGCGGCTCGCCGCGCGGGGCCTCCTCGCGGGGCGACCGTTCCGACCGCTCGGACCTACCCGTCCCGGGGCCCGCCGACGCCTCCCCCGGCCGCGGAGGCCGGTTCCGGTTCTCCTCCGGACGGGTGCGGTCGAAGCCCTGCACCACGTCCAGCGCGGCGGCCATCAGCGACCGGCCCGCGTCCCGGACGTGCCGGCCCACGTCGTGCCCGGACTCGCGGGACACGGCGATGGCCCGGCAGACCGGGCAGTGGCAGCACTCGGGGGCGCCGGTGGCGTAGCGCGGCGCTTCGGCGGTGGCGTCGGCCCACACGTCGTCCGCGCCGCCGCGGGAACGCTCCCCGCGGCGCTCGCGGTCGTCGTCGCGGGAGCCGCCGCCGACCACGCGCTTGAGCACCGCGTCGAAGAGCTTGCCCGCCTCGTTGATCAGGTCACCCGGCTGGTCGGTCATGACTCCATCATCCATCCGTCATCGGCGTGAAACGGTACCGCCTCCCGCGCGCGCTCAGCGCTCGACGCGGCGCTTGAGGCCCTTGAGCGCGGAGTCGATGATCCGCTTCTCGCCCTTGCGCTTCACCATGCCGATCATCGGGACGCGGACGTCCACCGCCAGCTCGTAGGTGACCTCGGTGCCGCCGCCGGCCTCGGCGAGCGCGTAGGTGCCGTGCAGGCCGGTGACGACCGCGCCCTTGTCGACCAGCTCCCAGCTCACCCGGTCGTCGCCGTCCCAGGTGTAGGCGAGGCCGACGGTGTCGCTGAACGGGCCGCCGTCGAAGGTCAGCCGGCCGCGCAGCGCCCGGCCGTCCGGGCCGGTCTCCTGGACGGTGAACTCGCGGATGCCGCTCGCCCAGTCCGGGTAGGCCTCCAGATCGGCGATCACCGCCATGATGTCGGCCTTCGCGGCCTTGATCGTGATGGAAGAACTCGTGCGGTCCGCCATCTGCGTTCCCCTCCGGCTCGCCGTGCACCCGCGCCCGTGGACCTTTTGCCCGGGCCGCTGTCCTACAGCACGGTATCCGTCACACAGTGAGGGCGTACGGCACCCCGCGCGCGCGGAAGTGGCCCACGTTCACGCATTCGGTGCGTCCGATGCGGGTGCGGGCGGCGAGCGGCTGATGGACGTGCCCGAACAGCACGTACTTCGGCTGCGTGCGGTGGATCGCGTCCAGGATCGCCTCGCTGCCCCGCTCGAACCGGCGCGCGACGGTGTCGTACAGCAGTTCGGGGACGGCGGGCGGGATGTGGCAGCACAGCACGTCCACCTCGCCGACCGCCTCGACCTTCGCGGCGTACTCCTCGTCGTCGAGCTCGTAGGGGGTGCGGTACTCGGTGCGCAGGCCGCCGCCGACGAACCCGAACCGCAGGCCGCCGATCTCGGTGGTCTCGCCGTCCAGGACGCGGTGCCCCTCGCGCAGGTGCGGCGCCCACATGCGCGGGACGTCGACGTTGCCGTAGGTGAGGTAGGCGGGGGTCGGCATCGCGGCGAACAGCTCGGCGTACTGCCGGTCGACGGCGCGCTCGATGTGCGGCCACGCGTCGCCTTCGAGGGAGGCCCACAGGCCGCGGGAGAACGCGCGGGCCTCGTCGAAGCGCTTCTCGGTGCGCAGCGCGATGAAGCGGTCGGCGTTCTCCTGGCCGAACAGGTCGGCGAAGATGCCCTGCCCGTGGTCGGAGTAGTCGACGAACAGGATCAGGTCGCCCAGGCAGATGAGCGCGTCCGCGCCGTCGCCCGCGCGTTTCAGCGCGTCCGCGCGGCCATGGACGTCGCTCACCACGTGGATCCTCATGAACCGACTCTAGTAGGGGACCTCTCCCCCGAAAACGGGCGCCCCTGCGGGCGTCAGCCCGCGGCCGCCGCGACCAGCGAGCGCCACTCCCCCACCAGCGCCGGGTCGACGGGGGCGTCCCACGAGCCGTCCGGGCGGACCGCGGTGCCGACGTGGAACGCGGTGACGCCGGCCGCGGCGAGCACCGCGACGTGCTTGCGGCGCAGCCCGCCCCCGGCCATGATCATCCCGGCGGAGCGGGGGTCCTCGGCGGCGCGCCGGACCAGCACGTCGACCCCGGCGTCCACGCCGCGCGGCGAGCCCGCCGTCAGCACGGTGTCGAGGCCGCCGTCCAGCGCCCGGACCGCCTCCCACGCCTGGACGGGGTCGGCGGCGTGGTCGACCGCGCGGTGGAACGTCCACGGCAGCGGCGCGCAGCCCGACGCGAGCTTGCCGGTCGCGCCGGCGTCGACGTGGCCGGACGAGTCGAGGAAGCCGAGCACGAACCCGTCGGCCCCGGCGGCGGTGAGGTCGGACGCGGCGCGGACGAGCCGGTCCAGCTCCGCGCCGGTGGTGCGGAACCCGGCGTTGGCGCGCAGCATCACCCGCAGCGGCAGCGTCGTCGCGGCGCGCACGGCCGCCACCATGTCCGGGTCGGGGGTGAGGCCGTCGGCGCCCATGTCCGCCACGACCTCCAGCCGGTCGGCGCCGCCGTCCTGCGCGGCCCGCGCGTCGGCGGCCGTCAGTGCGATCACTTCGAGCAGCGACATGCCGTCCCCCGACCGTGTTCGTGTACGACCAGGTCAAGGGTAGGGGACGGACCGGCGGTCGCCCGCGCGCGGCGAGCGGTCTTTGCCGTGCCGTTAACCGCCGGCCGCGGACCGGTCCGGGGTGGAACGCTCACGTCCCGGGGGTTTTCCTACTCGTGGGTATCATTCACCTTCGGAGGGACCGGCAGGTTCCCCCGCCGTCCCCGAAGATCGATCACAGGAGTGGGCCGTGCGCGAGTTCAGCGTCCCCGCGATGGTGGAGGTCCCCGACTCCGCCAATCTGACCGACGCGCCCTTCACCCGGGCCGCCGAGGAGCCCGGCGCCATCGTGCTGCGCCGCCGCAGCGGCGCGGTCTGGAGCGCCGTCACCGCGGCGGAGTTCGCGGCGGAGGCCGCCGCGGTCGCCAAGGGCCTGGTGGCCGCCGGCATCGAGCCGGGCGACCGGGTCGGGCTGCTGTCGCGCACCCGCTACGAGTGGACGCTGCTGGACTACGCCGTCTGGACGGCCGGCGCCGTCGCCGTCCCGATCTACGAGACGTCCTCCGCCGAGCAGATCGAGTGGATCGCCGGCGACTCCGGCGCCAAGGCGCTGTTCGCCGAGACCGACGCCCATCTGGCGCTGGTCGCCGAGGTCCGGGACCGGCTCCCGGGCCTCGCGCACGTCTGGGGCATCGACGCGGGCGCCGTCGACGAGGTCACCGAGCTCGGCAAGGACGTCACCGATGCGACGATCGCCGAGCGCCGCAGGTCCCGCGGCGCCGCCGACGTGGCGACCCTCGTCTACACCTCCGGCACGACCGGGCGCCCCAAGGGCTGTGAGATCACTCACGGGAACCTCGTCGCGACGGCCCGCAACGCCGTGCAGGGCGCGATCTCCGAGATCGCCGTCGAGGGCAGCTCCACGCTGCTGTTCCTGCCGCTCGCGCACGTGTTCGCCCGGCTGATCGAGGTCGCCTCCATCGAGGGCGGCATCGTCCTCGGCCACAGCGACGTCCCCAGCCTGCTGCCCGACCTCGCCTCGTTCCGGCCGACGTTCCTGCTGGCCGTCCCGCGGGTGTTCGAGAAGGTCTACAACGGCGCCGAGCAGAAGGCCGAGGCCGACGGCAAGGGCAAGATCTTCAGGACGGCCGCGGACACCGCGATCGCCTACAGCCGCGCCCTGGAGGACGGCGGGCCCGGCCTCGGGCTCAAGGCCAAGCACAAGGTGTTCGACGTGCTCGTCTACCGGAAGCTGCGCGCGGCCGTCGGCGGCCGGGTGCAGTACGCGGTGTCCGGCGGCGCCGCGCTCGGCGAGCGCCTCGGCCACTTCTTCCGCGGCGTCGGCATCACGATCCTGGAGGGCTACGGCCTCACCGAGACCACCGCGCCCGCGACCGTGAACCGCCCCACCGCCATCCGGATCGGCACCGTCGGCAAGCCCATCCCCGGCGTGGACATCCGCATCGCCGAGGACGGCGAGGTCCTGGTCCGCGGCGTCAACGTCCTGCGCGGCTACTGGAACAACGAGGCCGCCACCAAGGAGGCGGTCGAGGACGGCTGGTTCCACACCGGCGACCTCGGCTCCCTGGACGCCGACGGCTTCCTGAAGATCACCGGCCGGAAGAAGGAGATCCTCGTCACCGCGGCCGGCAAGAACGTCGCGCCCGCCCCGCTGGAGGACCGGCTGCGCGCGCACCCGCTGATCAGCCAGTGCCTGGTCGTCGGCGACGGCCGCAAGTTCATCAGCGCCCTGATCACGCTGGACGAGGAGGCCCTCGGCCCGTGGAAGGAGCGGCACGGCAAGCCCGCCGCGATGACCGTGGACGAGCTGCGCCGCGACCCCGACCTCATCGCCGAGATCGAGGGCGCGGTCGCCGCCGCCAACAAGTCGGTCAGCCACGCCGAGGCGATCAAGAAGCACGTGATCCTCGGCGTCGACTTCACCGAGGAGGCCGGGCACATGACCCCGAGCCTCAAGGTCAAGCGCAACGTGGTGATGAAGGACTTCGCCGACGAGATCGAGTCCCTCTACACCGCCTGACCGGCGCGCGGGCGCCGGTCAGCGCCGGTCGCACCGGTCAGCGCAGGGCGGCGACGGCGTCGGCGATGCGGACGTCGCCGTTCAGCAGGTCCAGGGTGCGGTGCCGGACGCCCGGAAGGGCGTCCACCAGCGCGACGATCGCCCCGGCGACGTCGTCGCGGGTGACCGCGCCGGGCCCGATCGGCGGCTCGGCGAGCGCCACGAGCCCGGTGCCCGGGTCGTCGGTGAGCCGGCCCGGGCGCAGGATCAGCCAGTCCAGGCCGGCGCGCGCCCTCAGGTCGTCCTCGGCCTCGCCCTTGGCGCGAATGTAGGCGGCCCACACCTCGTCGCGGCCCGGCGCGGGCGGGTCGCCCGCGCCCATCGCGGACACCTGCACGAAGCCCCGCACCCCGGCGCGCTGCGCCGCGTCCGCCAGCAGCACCGACGCGGCCCGGTCGACGGTGTCCTTGCGGGCGGCGCCGCTGCCCGGCCCCGCCCCGGCCGCGAACACGACCGCGTCCGCGCCCGACAGGTCGCCCGCGACCTGCTCGGCGGACGCCGCCTCCAGGTCCCGCACGACCGGCGTCGCGCCCGTCGCCCGCACCTCCGCCGCATGGTCGGGGTTGCGGATCAGGCTCACCACCGCGTCCCCGCGCCCGGCCAGCAGCCGGGACAGCCGCAGCGCGATCTGCCCGTGCCCGCCCGCGATCACGATCTCCATGACGCGATCCTACGCGCGGGCGGGCCCGGGCCCCGGGACCGGGGATCAGCGGCGGCGCCCGTTGATCGCGGTGACGGCCTTGCGCATGAGCTGGTCGTTCATCACGTTGATGAAGTCGCCGTGGTCCGTCACCGGGTCGTGGCCCTCCTCCGGGAAGGTGTCCAGCGCGAACGCCAGCGCCTTCGCCGGCACGTTGTAGGCCAGCGTGATCCGCAGCTGCGGGACGGCCTTGCGGCCCTGCGGGCACTGCCCCGTCCGCGGGTCCGGGAACACCATGTGGTCGCGGTGGTTCGCGCTGTCGGTGTTCTGCCCGTCCCAGCAGCTCGGGAAGTTCAGCACCCGCTCGACCCTGCTGCCCTGCGGGCACAGCGGGTACTTGTCGGCGAACGCCCGGTTCTCGAACCCGCTGCACGTCCACTGCGAGTGCGCGTTCGCCGGGCCCTTCGACGCGGCCTTGGCGTCACCGGTCACGATCCGGGTGAACCGCGGGATCGCCGTCACCTTGCTGCGCGGGTTGCCGAGGAACTGGATCCGCACCTTCGCCGGGGTGACGACGCTGCCGGTGTTGCCGTCCGCCTGGCTCTGCGCCGCGCGGTCGGAGCCGTCCTTGCCGGCGCGCAGCCGCACGACCGGCCAGTAGTAGGTCGACTGGTCGCCGTTGGTGCAGGTCGTCCCGGCCGCGGCGAGCGTCTGGTCGGTCGAGAACGCGCTGGTGTCGAGGTTCCCGACGTAGTCGTGGATGTGGTGCGCGCCGTTCTGGACGCCCGGCGCCACGATCACGTTGTCGGGGTTGCTGTGCTTCTGGCCCGCGTTCGTGCCGCAGTTGGACGTGAACACGCCGGTGGAGGCGGCCCGCATGCGCCGCGGCTGCCGGACGGGCGGCGCCTGGCGGATGTCGGCGAACTGGTCGGCGCGCGGGCCCGGCTTCACCTGGTTCTGGTCGCCCTGGCCGCCGCCGTTCTGGTTCTGGCCGTCGCCGTTCTGGTTCTGGCCGTCGTCGCCCGGCTGGTTCGGGTCGTCGGTCTGGTTCGGGTCCGGGGAGCCGGAGTCGGTCGGGCTGGGAGCGGCGGTCTGGGAGGGGTCGCCCATCCCGGGCATCTGGCCGTCGCCCATGCCGGGCATCTGGCCGTCCCCGTTCTGGCCGTCCCCGTTCTGGCCGTCCCCGTTCTGCTGGCCGCCGTTCTGCTGGCCGCCGCCGGTGGGGGGCGTGGTGTGCGCGCCATGGCCGGCCCGGTACTTCTGGACGTGCCCGGCCGGCTGGGCGGCGACGGACCCGTCGCCCGGCACCTCGTTGCACGCCGACGCGGCGAGCACGACCGCCGGGACGATCACGGCGAAGGCCCTTCTTTTTCTTCCCATGGAGTACTCCCTTTGAGCGGGGGGTGGGATACCCCTCAGTGCAGCGCGGATTTGGTGACCAGGCCGGTGCTCTCCAGCAGCTGGATATGGTGCAGGACGAATCTCATCCCGCGTTCCGCATAGGCCCGGACGATCGTGTTCTGGCTCTGCACGCGGGCCTTGGCGGCGAACGGCAGCACCTGCCCGTGCGCGGAGCGCATCCGGAACACGTAGTCGGTGTCGAACGCCTTCCCGTCGAGCCCGGACAGCTCCCGGAGATAGCTGCGCTGCGTGCCGTTCGGAATGGCGGGCAGCGTCACGCCGAGCTGCTTGGCGGTCGCCCGGGTGTCGGCGTCCAGCTGCATGTGCTCCTGGTTGATGATCTTGCCGATCTCGCGCACCCGGGGGCTCGCGCCGCGCTGCACGGCCATCTGGCTGGCCGGCATCTCCCAGAGCCCGGCCTGCCGGACCTTCACCAGCAGCAGCCGGTCCTGGGCGCTCAGCGGCCCCCACCTCGACGGGACCGTGGCGCCCTTGTCGACGCCGTTCGCCGGGGCGACCCGCGGGTTGAGCAGGAGCGCGAGGGCGGCCGCGAGGACGGCCGCGCCCGCGAGCAGCAGCAGGCCCCGGCCGCGCCGGACCCCGAACCGCGGGAGCCGGCGCAGTTCCGCGACACCGTACGAATTCCTCACCGAATCCCTTCCTCCTCCCGGAAGCGCACCGGAGAACGGAACCGGCGCGGTTTCGCCGGGCGATACGCGCCACGCCGGTCCCGGGGTTCACCCGCCGTTCTGAATTTTTCTTCCCCTGGCCGCCGAAATGGCAGGGCGGATCGCGGTCAGGAGCGCCGCACCGGGCTCCCGGGGACTCCCCCGACGACCCGCAGCGCCAATGCCGGGCACATCGCGACCGCCTTCTGCACGTCCCGTTCCATCCAGGACGGAATGTCGCTGCCGAGCACCACCGGAAAGCCGTACCGGTCGAGCTGGATCAGTTCCGGGACGAGGTAGGCGCACAGCCCGTGGCCGTCGCAGCGGCTCCAGTCGATCGCCACCCGGCCCTCCCGCCCCGTCGGGACGGGCAGCGGCAGCACGCCGAACGTCGGCAGCCCGCAGGTGCCGCCGTAGCGGTGCTCGCCGATGTCGGCCGCGAACGCCTCGACCGCCGACAGCACGAACCGCGCCGTCCCGTCGGGATGGGTGCAGGCGCCCCGGCCGCGGCCGATCGCGGCGGCGCGGCGCACGTCCTCGACCGTCCCGCCGCCGTCGCTCAGCGCGTTGAGGGCGCGGACGACGTCCGGCAGCCCCAGCCGGCACGGGCCGCACTGCCCGGCCGACTGCGCGGCGAGGTAGGACGCGATCCGGGTGACCTCGCCCAGCGGGCAGGTGCCCTGGCCGAGCGGCAGGACGATGCCGGCGCCGACCGTCCCGCCGACGGCGCGCATCCCGGACCGCGACAGCACGGCGCGCGCCGCCCCGGCCGGGTCGAGCCACGTCCCGTGGTAGCCGCCGACCAGGACGCCGGGGCCCGGCGGCACGTCGCAGTGCTTCAGGACGTCGCGCAGCGGCGTGCCGTACGGCGCCTCGACGACGGCGGTGCCGCCGACGGTGAGCAGCGTGGTGCCCGGCTCGTCGTCGGTCCCGGCGGAGGCGTACAGGTCGGGGCCGAGCGAGACCAGCACCGCGAGCTGCGCGAACGTCTCGGTGTTGGACAGCAGCGTCGGGTACCCGTCCACCCCGGCCTCGGCGGCGCGGACCTTGACGCCCGGCGGGATCGGCGTCTCGCCGTTGATGGCGCGGACCACCGCGCCGCTCTCCCCGGAGATGAACCGCTCGGTCAGCCGGACGACGCGGGCGGCCATCCGCCGCTCGCCGATCGCGGCGCGCACCGACCGGGCCGCCTCGTCGCTCTCCACGGCGAGGACGATCCGCTGGGTGCCGAGCGCCGTCGCGACGATCTGCGCGCCGTCCAGCACCAGGTGCGGGGCGCGGCCGAGCAGCACCTTGTCCTTGGCGCTGCCGGGCTCGCCCTCGGCGCCGTTGACGACCACGACGACGTCCTCGCTGGAGCCGCGGTCGCTCCCCTTCTCGCCGGGCAGCAGCAGCGCCGGGTCCCCGCCCGCGCGCTTCACCCGGGACGCGACGGCGGTCAGCTTGCGGGCGAACGGGAACCCGGCGCCGCCGCGGCCCCGCATGTCGACCTGCTCGGCCATCCGGACCAGGTCGTCCAGCGAGGGGACGCGCAGCCGGCCGTGCACCGCGAGGTGCCGGTCGAGGTCGAGCCGGTCGAAGCGGTCGAACCCGAGGGTGAGCCGCGGCCCGCCGATGTTGGAGACGGTGTGGACGCCGCTCACCGGATGACCTCGGTGTCCCAGCCGCCGCCCTCGCCGGGCAGCGGCACGCCGCGCGGATCGGTCACGGTGGCCCGCGAGTCCCGCCCCCCGAGCCCCCCGCCCGCCCGCGGGTCGTCCATGCGGCGCGCACCGTCCCTCATGCGGGCGTCGTCCAGCCGGCGTGTGTCGTCCATGCCGCGAGGAGCGTCGTCATAGCCGCGCGGATCGTCGAGGTTCCGCAGGTCGTCCGTGCCGCGCGGGTCGTCATAGGCGCGCGGGTCGTCGTCGTAGCGGCGGGGGGCGTCGTGGCCGTACGGGGCGGCCGGGCGCGGGTCGTGGTCGGGGAAGCGGCCGCGGGCGCGGCGGGCCGCGGCGGCGGCCGCCGCGCGCTCGCCGGCGCCGAAAGCGTCGCCCGCCCGCCCGACCTCGCGCGGCCTGATCACCACGATCAGCCGGGTGACCAGCGCGATCAGGACGCCGACGACGCTCATCACGTAGCTGAGCACCACCCAGTTCGCCGCGAGCCGCCCGGCGGTGAGGCCGTGCAGGATCCCGATCGGCCAGGAGATGTAGGCGACGGCGTGCATCGAGCGCCACACCCACGGCCGGGCGCGGGCCACGAACCGGGTCCGCAGGATCCCGGTGATCACGATCAGCACCATCAGCTCGAACGCGACGGTGCCGAGCCCGATCGCGTCCGGCGTCGGCACCACGATCTGCGCGGGCGCCGCGAGGCCGCCGAGCACCTTGACCGCGATGTGCGCGACGACCATCACCGACGCGACGACGGCGCACGCGCGGTGCGCGCCCTGCGCGAGGACCCGGTGCCGGATCTTCAGGATCAGCCGCTCGGTGGCCAGCAGCCCGGTCATCACCGCGCCGGTCAGCGCGAGCAGCGTGAAGACGCCCGCGTAGAAGGAGAGGAAGTACTGCGCCTGCGCCGCGGCGACGGCGCCCGGCGGGGTGGCGGCGCCGGCGAGCACCAGCACCGCTCCGGCGAGCACGGTGCGCAGCACCCAGGCGGGCACCGCGGGATCGTCACTGTTGCGTGTTCGCACCGCTCGGACTCCTGTTCTGGGTAGCGGACGGCGACGGGTCGCCGGCCGGTCCTGCGCCGGCGTCCGGCTCGCCGCCGGGCGCCGGCGATGACGGCGGGGGGTCGGCCGCGGGGACCGCGCCGAGGTTGGCGATCAGGCCCCCGGGAAGCACCTGGAGCAGGCCGCGCTCGGCGAACCCGAGCAGCGGCTTCGCGCGCTCGCTGAACGTCCAGCCGCCGATGACGGCGCCGTCCAGCGGGACGGGCGCGGCGCCGCGGCGCAGGTCGAAGCGGACCTCGGCGCGGTCGGCGGGGGCGCCGCCGCAGGCGCCGGCGGTGCCGGTCCGGCCGAGCGGGTCGCCGCGGCCGACGACGCTGCCGTCGCGCAGCTGGGCCGCCGACCGCACCCGGTCGTAGGTGGTGGCGACGCCGCCGGCGTGCACGACCATGAGCAGCGCGGGCCCGGAGCCGTCGCCGCAGAACCGGTAGAGCCGGCCGGCGCCGGACGCCAGGACGCGCCCGTCGCCGCCCGCGAACGCCAGCGCCGACAGCGGGCGCTGCGCGGAGGCGGGGCCGGCGGTGAGCATCGTCCAGGACGTGCCGGTCTTCCAGGGCAGCATGAGCCCGTCGCCGGGGCCGGTGCCGTTGACCGCGGCGGCGGCATGGCCGGCGGACAGCGTGCTGTAGCGGCGCAGCGCGCGCGCCTCGGACGCCGACATCAGGGTGGCGGGCATCGCGCCGAGCAGGGTGCCGAACGCGGTGGCGCCCGAGAGCCCGATCCGCCACTCCCGGCCCGTCCAGCGGGCCGCGAAGAACGCGATCTCGGGGTCGGCGTCGCTGCTCGCCGGAACGGGGATGGCGGTGGTGCCGAACATCCACGTCCCGTCGTCGCTGGTCCGGGCGACCGCGACGATCGGCGCCCGGGTCGGCGCGGCGCCGTAGGCCTGCCTGGCCGCGGCGCCCCGCTGGGCGAGGGTCGCCTTGCGCACCTGCGCGGTGAGCGCCTGCGCGTCCGGACGAGCGGGGGCGGCCGGTGCGCCGGACGCGCCGGGCCGCTGCGCGGGACGGTGCGGCGAGCCGGGGGCGGCGGTCGCGCGTCCCTTCGGGTGCCGCAGGCCCTTCCCGGCGGCGACCGACTCGGTCGTGCCGATGGGGCGGCCGTCCAGCAGCGTCCGCTCGGCTATCCCGAGCAGGGACAGGCCGACGACCGCCGACAGGACGAGCGCGCCGACGCCGATGCGGTCGGTGGGCAGCCGCGGCCTGCGCGGCGTTGCCTTCGGCCCTGGACGGGGCCGGGTGGGGGGACGCCGCCCGGAGCCCCGGGCCGGTTCCCGGCGCCGGGCCGCCGGGGGCGGCTCGGTCCGGTAGGCCGACCGCCGTGCCCGCTGCCGCCGCCGCGTCCGGTCCTTCTCGCGCCGCCGGACGTCACGGCGCGTCGGCTCGCGCCGGCGCCGCCGGTCCCGCTCGTCCCAGCCGGGCTGCTCCGACCACCACGATCCCTCGGGCCACTGCGGCTCCTCCGGCCGGCGGCCGCGTGCGGCCCCCGCCCGCGGCGAGGGACGCTCGGGTGCCCGCGCCCACGGTGCGGCATGCGTGTTGATCCGGGACGCATGCCCGTCGTCACGTCGCGCCATGCCCTCTCCTGTGGAGGAGGCGGAGCGCAGGCGAACGCCGGTTCGGCTCGTGCCGTCCAGGCGCGCGGCCCGGCGGCGGTCCCGCTGAGACATCGGGAACGCGGTGTGCGGAGCCCGCTCGCTCCTACCGCGTTTCCTGACGGGATTCTCGGCGAATCCCTTCGATCACCACCGGAGCATACGCCCCATTGGCCTCTCGGATGAGAGATGGTGACAAAAACGGTTCAAGCCGTATCCGCGGCCGTTCCGCTCATCGTGGGAGTACGCACGGAGAACGGACGGAGTTCACCCGTTCTGGAAGACATTCCCGGCAGATCAGCGCAGGAACTTCGCGGCGAGCGGCGCGGCCACCTTCGGGCCGGAGCCGCCGCCCCAGACGAACGCCGAGAACGCCAGGTCGCCGCGGTATCCGATGAACCAGGCGTGTGACGAGCCGGCGTCGTCGTACTCGGCGGTGCCCGTCTTGCCCGACGTACCGTCCGGCAGCCCGGCGCCGGCGGCGGTGCCGGAGGTGACGACCGCCCGCATCATCGTGCGCAGCGCGCCCGCCCCGGGGATCGGGTGCGGGTCCGCGACGGAGCCGCCGCTCTCGCGGACCAGCTTGGCCGACACCAGCCGCGGCGGCCGCCACGACCCGTCCGCGACGGCCGCGGCGACGCTCGCCATCAGCAGCGGGCTCGCCTGGACACGGCCCTGCCCGATCGCCGCCTCCGCCAGTTCCGCGCCGCTCCGCGGGCTCGGGAAGCTGCCCTCCATCATCCGCACGCCCGGGTAGAACCTGGTGTCGAACCCGAAGCGGTGGGCGCTCGCCGCGAGCTTGCCCGCCCCCAGGCCCTCGACGGCGAGGCGCGCGAACGTGGTGTTGCAGGACGCGGCGAACGCGCCGCTCAGCGTCGTGCGCCCGAGCTCGTGGCCCTCGTCGTTGTGGATCGTGCGCTGCGCGGTGACGACGGACGCGGGGCAGTCGGCGGACGTGCCGGGCCCGGCCCCGTCCGCGACCAGCCCGCCCGCCGTGACCACCTTGAACGTCGAGCCGGGCGGGTAGAGGCCGACGAACGCGCCGAGCCCGCCGAGGGCGTCCGCCACCGCCAGGACCTCGCCGGTGGACGGCCGGACCGCGACGATCGACGCCGCGCCGGGCACCGAGCGGACGGCCTTCTCCGCGGCCGCCTGCAGGCGCCGGTCCAGGGTGGTGCGGATCTTCTTGCCGACCTTGCCGCCCAGCACCTTGACCCGCTGCGGCGGGCCGTCGTCGTCGCGCATCTCGATCACCCACCTGGCCTCGTCGTAGCCCTCCGGGGTCAGTCCGTCGACGAGTTCGGCCAGGTAGGGCGCGAGGAGACCGGTGTCGGGCAGCGCGCCGCCGTCGCGCGCGACGAGCGTGACGGCGGGCAGCCGCACCTGGGCGAGCGACCACGTCCCCCTGCCCTTCAGGCCCGGGTAGAGGGTCGCGGGCGTCCACAGCACCCGCCAGCGGCCGTCCACGCGGCCGAGGCGCAGCACCGCGCGGAACGACCAGTCGCCGTGGTCGGCGAGGGTGCGGGTGACGGTGAAGTCGGCCTGCGCCGCGCGCGGCCCGGTCCGCACCACCGGACGCGGCTCGACGATGATCGAGGTGACCGTCAGCCCGCGCGACAGCGCCCGGTACCGCCCGGCGAAGTCGGCGGGCGGGTCGGCGACGAGGTCGCGCATGCGGTCCAGGGAGCCGCGCCGCCAGGCGGCGAAGAAGTCCGCCGCGACCTTCTCCGGCGTCCCGGCGCCGCGTCCGCCGCGCAGCTGCCAAGCCGCGACGAGGCCGCCGCCGAGGGCCACCGCCACCAGTACCGCAAGCACGGCGACGCTCCGCGATCGCATGCGCACTCCCTCTCCCCGCCCACCCGCCGGACAGAGATCATTTCAGTGAGCGAGGGAAATGCATATGAGGTTGAATGACCGATTTGAGGCCAGACCTGGCCGATGCATTAGTGATGAGTAATCCGGCCCTTAAATCCACTTTAACGGCGGTGCGCAGGGAACGTCCGCGCCCTAACGTCGCAGACGGGTCCCGCCTACGGCGCGGGGGCGGGACCCGCCAACCCCCGGCCGGCGACGCACGAGGCGCGGGGGCCGGCGGCGGTCAGCGGGTCCAGGGCAGGCGGACGGCCTCCAGCCCCGGGTCGGCCAGCACCGCGTCGACGAGCGCCGCCGAACCGACGATCTTGGTGCCCCACAGGTCCCAGTCGCAGTACACGACCCACGAGCGGTCCTCCGCCCACAGGTCGGACGGGCAGCTCGACATCGCCGGATGGTCGTACAGCCCGGCCACGTCGCCCAGCCGGCCCGCCAGGACCGTCTCGTCGTCCCAGTCCGCGGTGACGAGCGGGCAGTAGTACGCCAGGCAGCGGGTCGCGGCGCCGCCCGGGCTGAGCCGCAGCAGCAGGGCGGCCAGCCGGTGCCAGCTCTCCCGGTCCAGGCAGCCCTCCGCGGGCGGCCGGATCGCCGCCGACCAGCTGCCCGCCGGGTGCCCCTGCCGCAGGCAGCGGTTGCCGGGCAGCTCCCCCTCCGGCACCACCGGCTCGCCGAAGCCGCGCGCCAGCTCCCGCCAGCGCAGCCGCCGCCACCCCGCGCCGGGGTCGCCGCTGCGGCCGAGCTCGGTGCCGGTGACGATCGCGCCCTCCAGCAGGTCGCCGACGTCGCCCGGCGCCTCAGCGGCCGGGTCGGGCGGCTCCACCAGCCCCGCCCCCAGCACCGACTGGTGGACGTCGTCGTGCGTCGTGGTGACCAGGCCCTCCTCCCACGCGTACATCGCGTGGAGGAGCCACGCGGAGTCGGGACTGCGGGGCGGCTCGAATCCCGAGTAGCAGTGGTCGGGATCCAGGTCGTGCAACCACCGCGCGGCCTCGCCGGGAACCCTGGCCCACGCGCCCTCGATGTCCGCGTTCTCCATACCGGGCATCCTGTCACCCTGCACGGGGCCCGCGATACGCGGCGGCCGTCTGCTTGTGGCCGCGCCCCGGGTCCGCGGCGGTGACCACGGCGCCACATCCGCCGGGTCAGCCGCACAGGAGGGCGTCCAGGCGGGCCGCCTGCACCTCCCAGCGCCACTCCCGCTCCACCCACGCACGGCCGGCGCGGCCCATCGCCCGGGCCCGGTCCGGGTCGGCGAGCAGGCCGGCGACCGCGTCGGCCACGCGAGGCACCGACCGTCCCGGCACCACCACGCCGGTCTCGCAGTCGAGGACGGCGTCGGGCGCGCCGCCGGAGTCCCCCGCGACGACGGGCAGGCCGGTCGCCGACGCCTCCAGGTAGACGATGCCGAGCCCCTCGACGTCCAGGCCGCGGCGGCGCGTCCTACAGGGCATCGCGAACACGTCGCCCGCGTCGTAGTGCGCGGGCAGCTCCTCCCACGGCACGCCGCCGGTGAACACGACCGATCCGGCCACGCCCTCCGACGCGGCGAGCCGCTCCAGGTCGGCGCGGTACGGGCCGCCGCCGACGAGCAGGAGCGCCGCGTCCGGGACCTTCGCCCGCACGCGCGGCCACGCCCGGATCAGCGCGTCCTGCCCCTTGCGCGGCACCAGCCGGGACACGCACACCGCGACCGGACGGTCCGCCAGGCCGTGCCGTGCCCTGATCTCGGCGCCGCCCGCGCCGGCGCGGAACAGCGTCTCGTCCACGCCCGGCGCGAGCCGCGCCATGCGCGCGGCACCGGCCGGGGACAGCGCGCGCGCCATCCGGGACCGGGTGTACTCGCCCAGGTAGGTGAGCACGTCCACGCCGTCGCCTATGCGGCGCAGCAGCGACCGCGCCACCGGCAGCGACGCCCAGCCCGCCTCGTGCCCGTGCGTGATCCCGACGATCCGCTCGGCCCCCCGCCGCCGCAGCGCCGGAGCGAGCAGCCCCAGCGGCGCCGACGCCCCGAACACCACCGAGTCGCAGCGCTCGGCCCGCAGCAGCTCCGACGCGCGCCGCAGCACGCCCGGCTCCGGCAGCATCAGCGACCCGGGATGCCGGACGACCGGGAACGGCTGCGCCGCGTCGAACGCCGCCGCCCCCTTCCACGCCGGCGCGTACACCACCACCGAACCGGGCGGGCGCCGCACCGCCAGGCCGTGCACGAACGCCTGGATCCCGCCCGGACGGGGCGGGAAGTCGTTGGTCACCACCAGGGTCTTGGTCATCGTCCGGCAAGGATACGGACCGCCCCCGCCCGCGATCAGGCCCGGCACCCGGCGGGCGGGACCCGGCACCGGCGGCCCGGGCAAGCCGAGGGGCCCGGCACCGCGGTGCGGTGCCGGGCCCCTCGATCGGGCTCCGCGATCAGTGCTTGATCTCGTGCGACTGCTTGCCGCCCTCGATCTCCGCGTGCCCGCCGTGCTCGTGCTCCTCGACCGGGACGTCGTCGAACGTCCACGCCCGGTTCAGCCGCGACCGCAGGTGCCCGAGCGGGCCCTTCGCGGCCGGGATGCCGTTGGCGTCGCGCTGCGGCGGCTCCGGACGGGTGTTCTCCTTCGACAGCAGGACGGCCTTCTGCTCCTCGCGCGCCGGCTCGTGCCGCTCGGAGAACTCGCCCTCCGGCGACATGAGGATGACGCCCGACTCGACGCCGTGCCCGATGATGCCGGCGTCCTTGCGCTGCAGCCCCAGGCAGATCCGCTTGGTGATGACGAACGCCAGGAACGGCCCGACGAAGAACGTCACCCGGAAGAACCACGTCGTGGCGTACAGCGAGAGGTCGAACTTGTCGGCCAGCACGTCGTTCGCGCCCGCCAGCCACAGCAGCCCGTAGAACGTGACCGCCGCGATGCCGGTGGCGGTGCGGATCGGCGCGTTGCGGGGCCGCGTGTTGACGTGGTGGTGCCGTTTGTCGCCGGTGACCCACTGCTCGATGAACGGCCAGGCCATCGCGCCGCCGAACACGATGCCGAGCGGCACCAGCGCGGGTATCAGCACGTTGAAGCTGACCGTGTGGCCCCAGGCGCTGACCTCCCAGTTCGGCATGATGCGCAGCGCCCCTTCCAGGACGCCCATGTACCAGTCGGGCTGGGAGCCCGCCGAGATGGCGCCGGGATCGTAGGGGCCGAACAACCAGATCGGGTTGATCTGCGCGAACGCGCCGAGCAGCGCGATGACGCCGAAGGTGAACAGGAAGTAGGCGCCCGTCTTGGCCATGAAGACCGGGTAGAACGGGTAGCCGTACACCTGCTGCTCGGTCTGGTTCTTCACCGGCATCGCGGTGTGCTTCTGCACCCACATGATCATCATGTGCGCGGTGACCAGGCCCAGCAGCAGACCCGGGATCAGCAGGATGTGCAGCATGTAGAGCCGCGGCACGATGTCCTGGCCGGGGAACTCTCCGCCGAACAGGAACATGTACCCGTACGTGCCGACCAGCGGGATCGCCTCGAGCACGCCCTGGGTGATGCGCAGGCCCGTGCCGGACAGCAGGTCGTCCGGCAGCGAGTACCCGAACAGGCCCTCGAGCATGCCGAGGATGAACATGTTGATGCCGATGAGGTAGTTCAGCTCACGCGGCTTGCGGTAGGCGCCGGTGAAGAACACCCGCAGCATGTGCGCCAGGATCGACGCCATGAACAGCAGCGCCGCCCAGTGGTGGATCTGCCGCATGAGCAGACCGCCGCGCACGTCGAAGCTGATCTTCAGCGTGGAGGCGTACGCCTCCGACATCTTCACACCCTTGAGGTGGGTGTACGAGCCGTTGTAGATGACCTCGTTCATGCTCGGCTTGAACCAGAGCGTCAGGAACGTCCCGGTCAGCAGCAGGATGATGAACGAGTACAGGGCGATCTCGCCCAGCATGAACGACCAGTGGTCCGGAAAGACCTTCTTCATGTTCCGCTTGAAGAAGGTGGTGGAGCCGAGCCGGTCGTCGATGAAGTTCAGCGATCCCTCGACCGCCTTCGGAGCCGTCGCCCCGGCTGTGGCTGTCGCCTCGCTCATCCGCGCTCCCAGAAGCTCGGGCCGATCGGCTCGTGGTAGTCGCTCGTCGCGACGATGTAGCCGTCCTCGACCGACAGCGGCAGCTGCGGCAGCGGACGGGCCGCCGGGCCGAACACGACCTTGGCCGCGTCGGTCGCGTCGAACGTCGACTGGTGGCACGGGCACAGGATGTGGTGCGTGGTCTGCTCGTACAGCGCGGCCGGGCAGCCGACGTGCGTGCAGACCTTCGAGTACGCCACGATCCCGTTGATGTGCCAGTTCTCCCGGCCCTTGGCCGGCTTGAACTCGTTCTCGGGCACGTTGATGAGGATCGTCACGGCCTTCGCGTTCTGCGTCAGCACCTGGTCCTCGGGGACGTCCTCCTCGATGCCCTCGGGCAGGACGGTGATCATCCCGCCGGGCGAGGAGAAGTCGCTGACCCGCAGCGGCTTGTTCGTGCCGTCCACCACGAGGCGGACGCCCTTCTTGCCCTGCGCCTGCGCCTTCTTGACGGCGTCGCCCCAGTAGGTGGAGCGCAGCCGCTTCTCCGGCAGCGGGCCGAGGTCGCGCAGCAGCACCAGCGGCGCGAGGCCGAGCGGCGCGGCCGCCAGCAGCAGCGTGCGGCGCAGCAGCGGGCGCTTGGTCAGCCCGCTGTCGGACGCGCCCTCGAGGAAGTCGCGGGTGAACGCCGCGCGGGTCTCCTCGTCGGCCTGCAGGTTGTGCCGCTCCTGCACGATCGGCTTGCTGGTCATGAGCCGGCGCACCCAGATGGTGACGCCCGCGGCCAGCGCCAGGAACGACAGCGCCATCAGGCCGCCGAGCCAGTAGTTGGACTCGCGCGTCCGGGCCACGCCGTGCATGCCGCCGTTGCGGCCGCTCCAGCCGATGTAGTACGCGATGAACGCCACGCTGGCGGCGAACGCCAGCAGGAAGAACGTCGCGACGACGCGCTCGGCCCGCTTGGCCGACGCCTCGTCCAGTTCCTCCCCGACGCCCGCGGGCGCCGAGATGTCGTCCTGCGCGAGCAGGGTCCTGTCCCTCGCCGGGGACGGGGTGCCGATCACGCGCCCGTGCGCGCCGCCGCCCTCGCCCGGCTCCTTCGAGCCGGCGGTGTCCTTGTTCTCGTCGCTCATGACTTCTTCAGCTTCTTCGGCTTCTTCGCGGTGATCCACATCGCCGCCATCACCAGCAGGCCGAGCCCGACCAGCCAGCCGACCAGGCCCTCCGACACCGGGCCGATGCGGCCGAGGCCGTTACCGCCGGGGTTCGGCTGCTCGCGGGTCTGCACCAGGTAGGAGATGATCGCCTGCTTGTCCTGCGGGGTGAGCGTGGTGTCGTTGAACACCGGCATCGCCTGCGGGCCGGTCAGCATCGCCTCGTACATCTGCGTGGGCGTGACGTCGCTCTTGGACAGCGGCGGCGCGTACTTGCCGCCGGTCAGCGCGCCGCCCTGGCCGGTGAAGTTGTGGCACTGCGCGCAGTTGGTGCGGAACAGCTTGCCGCCGAGCGCCACGTCGCCCTTGCTCGGGTCGGTCGCCGACGCCGGCGGGACGCCCGGGCCGCCGCCCAGCGAGGAGATGTAGGCGCGCAGGTCGGCGAGGTTCTTCTCGGCCTGCGCCTTCTGCTGCTCGGCCGCCTTGCGCTTGGCCGGCTCCTCGTAGTCGGTCTTGATCTCGGTGTTGAAGGCGGGGATCGGCGTCTTGCGCGGGAACTGCGCACCAGGGCTCATCGCGGGCATCCGGCCCGTGCTGACCTGGAAGTCGACGCTGGCCGCCCCCACCCCGAGCAGGCTCGGCGCGATCGGCTTGCCCTTGGCGTCCTTGGTGCCCTCGGCGTTCAGCCCGTGGCAGCTCGCGCAGTTCTTGTTGAACAGCTGCTGGCCGTTCTTCAGGTCCTGCGCCGCCTGGGCCGTGCTCTCCGCCTCGGCGCGTCCAGTCTGCGGCGAGAAACCGGCGTAGATGACGCCGATCGCCGCCAGGGCCGCCAGCACGACGGCGTAGCCCGCCCAGGGGCGCCGTCGCCATGCGGTGATCCTTCTCACGGAAATCCCCGTTCGGGTCATGTCGTCTGGGTGGTCAGCGGGTCAGTGGTCGAGCAGGTAGACGACCGAGAACAGGCCGATCCACACCACGTCGACGAAGTGCCAGTAGTAGGACACGACGATCGCGCTCGTCGCCTGCTCGTGCGTCCATCGCTTCGCGGCGAACG
This sequence comes from Actinomadura violacea, assembly GCF_017573465.1. Classification (GTDB taxonomy): domain Bacteria; phylum Actinomycetota; class Actinomycetes; order Streptosporangiales; family Streptosporangiaceae; genus Spirillospora; species Spirillospora violacea. Next base: position 47,518 of record NZ_JAGEPF010000019.1, on the reverse strand, counting down.
TCCTGCCGAGGACGAACAGGAACGCGATCAGGCCGCCACAGACGTGCAGCCCGTGGAAACCGGTGGCCAGGTAGAAGACCGAGCCGTAGGCCGACGAGGAGAGCGTGAGGCCGTCCTTGGTGATCAGGCTGTAGTACTCGTAGCCCTGCCCCGCGACGAAGTAGGCGCCCATCAGGAAGGACAGGACGTACCACTCGCGCAGGCCCCACTTGGTGAAGTTCAACAGGCCGCCGTCGCGGCCGACCTTGCCGGCCTCGGCCTTGAACACGCCCCACTGGCAGGTCACCGACGACAGCACCAGCACGGTCGTGTTGGCCGTCGACAGCGGCAGGTTGAGCGGTGCGCCCGGCCAGGCGTCGTGCCCGGACTGGCCGATCGTCACGGAGCGGATCGTGAAGAACATCGCGAACAGCGCCGCGAAGAACATCAGCTCGGACGACAGCCAAACGATCGTCCCCACGCTGACCAGATTGGGACGGTTCGCCCGTGCGTGAGGTGTTGTCTCTATCGCGGATGCTGTCACGGGCAGCATTATTGCGCCCCTATCCCGTGAGTGACGCATGACCCCCCTCCTAGAGTTCCCAAACGTGTCCGCAGGCCCCGGGTGCCGGCGCGCGCCCGCCCGGCGATCTCCGCCCGCACCTGGCGTTCCGGGCGCGTCCGCGGTGGTGAAACATGACCGGGATCTCGTGCGCGCGGGGACGAACCGGTAGCCTTCCGTGTCATGAGCACCGCCCCGGAGAGCCCGATGAAGGTTCTCGTCTACAGCGACGACGCGAACACCCGCGCACAGATCCGGATGGCGATCGGGCGACGCCCCGCCGCCGACCTCCCGCAGGTGGAGTTCGTCGAGCGCGCGACCCAGCCGGCCGTGGTGGAGCGGCTCGACGAGGGCGGCATCGACGTCCTGGTCGTGGACGGCGAGGCGCAGCCCGCGGGCGGTCTCGGCGTGTGCCGGCAGGCCAAGGACGAGGTGTACGACTGCCCGCCGGTGCTGGCGATCATCGGGCGCCGCGACGACGGCTGGCTGGCGACCTGGTCGCGCGCCGACGCCGTGGTGAGCCTCCCGCTGGACCCGATGGCGCTGGCCAAGGAGCTCGCCGGCCTCATGCGCTGGCGTCTCGAGAACCGCCTCCCGGCCCTGTAAAAGACCGTTTCGCCGGGGAGGCTCTGGGCGCCGCCCCGGTCCGCCGTCCCGGCCGGGTCGGGACGGGCCCGGCGCGCTCCCCCCGCACCCACCGCACCTGGGGGATGAATGGACGCCCGCACGACCTGGCCCGCCCTGCTCAACGCCCTGCTCGACGGCGACTCGCTGACCAGCGAGGAGACCGCCTGGGCGATGAACACGATCATGGCCGGGGAGGCCACCGACGCGCAGATCGCCGGCTTCGCGGTCGCGATGCGCGCCAAGGGCGAGACCGTCGCCGAGGTGTCCGGCCTCGCCGACGGCATGATGGACAACGCCACCCCGGTGGAGGTGCCGGGCCGCATCGCCGACCTGGTCGGCACCGGCGGCGACCGCGCCCACACGGTGAACATCTCGACGATGGCCGCGGTGGTCGCGGCGGCGTCCGGCGTCCGGGTCGTCAAGCACGGCAACCGGGCCGCGTCGTCCTCGTGCGGCGCCGCGGACCTCCTGGAGCACCTCGGCGTCGCGATCGACCTGTCCCCGGAGGCGACGGCGGCGGTCGTCGCGGAGACCGGCATCACCTTCTGCTTCGCACCGCGCTTCCACCCGGCGCTGCGGTACGCCTCGCGCACCCGCAGCGAGCTGGGCACGCCGACGGTGTTCAACTTCCTCGGCCCGCTGACGAACCCGGCGCGGCCGGGGGCGCAGGCGGTCGGGGTGTTCCATCCGCGGATGGCGGGCGTCATCGCGGGCGTGTTCGCCGCGCGGGGCTGCTCATCGCTGGTGTTCCGCGGCGACGACGGCCTGGACGAGCTGACCACCACGGGCACCTCGACGGTGTGGGTGGTGCGCGACGGCACGGCGACGCAGACGACGTTCGACCCGTCCGCGCTCGACATCCCCCCGGCGCGCCCCGAGGACCTGCGGGGCGCCGACGCGGCCTTCAACGCCCGGGTGGCGCGGGAGACGTTCGCCGGCCGGGAGGGGGCCGTCCGCGACATGGTCCTGCTGAACGCGGCGGCGCTGATCACCGCCTACGAGGGCGCGCCGGCCGCCGACGAGCTCACCCCGACGCTGGCCGCCGCCCGCGACCGCGCCGCTCAGGCCGTCGACTCCGGCGCCGCCGCCACCCTCCTCGACCGCTGGATCGAAACCTCCCAAGCCAACCGTTAGCCCAGGGGGCGACCCCAAGCCCCGGCAGGTGGAACCTCAGCCATCGGTCACGGGCAGGCACGCGGAGCGAGTGCAGCGAGCGCAGCGGACCTGCCCGGCGGCTGACAGGCTGTTTCGCGCGGAGCTCCAACGGAGCGCGAAACAGCCTGTCAGCCGCTGACGGGGGTTCCAGGGGGTCGCCCCCCTGGGCCGGCATTGGAGAGGCGTTGGGCTACGTAGATCGGGATGATCGACAGGACGATCAGGGCGGCGGCGAGGACGTTGACGACCGGGGCCTGGTTGGGCCGGAACAGGTTGTCGAAGATCCAGATGGGCAGGGTCTGGGAGCCGGGGCCGGCGGTGAACGTGGTCACGATGATCTCGTCGAAGGACAGCGCGAAGGACAGCAGGCCGCCGGCGAGCAGCGCGGAGCGCAGGTTCGGGAGCGTGACGTACAGGAACGTCTGGAAGGTGTCGGCGCCGAGGTCGGCGGACGCCTCCTCCAGGCTGGTGCCGGTGCGGCGCAGCCGGGCGAGGACGTTGTTGTAGATGGTGACGACGCAGAACGTGGCGTGCCCGACGATGACGGTGAACAGGCCGAGGCCGATGCCGAGCGGTTCCAGGACGACCTGGAAGGCGTTGCTGAGGGCGATGCCGGTGACGATGCCGGGCAGCGCGATCGGCAGCACCACGACGAGCGAGACGGTCTCGCGGCCGAAGAAGCGGTAGCGCGCGACGGCGAACGCGGCCATGGTGCCGAGGATCATCGCGGCGGCGGTGGCGCCGACGCCGGCCTTGACGCTCGTCCAGACGGCCTGGCGGGCGCCCGGGTTGTCGAGGGCGTGCGCCCACCAGCGCCCGGTGAGGTCGGTGGGCGGCCACCCGAACGTCTTGTCGGCGTTGACGGAGTTGATCAGCACGACGAGCAGCGGCACGTAGACGACCGCGAGCCCGAGGACCATGACGATGCGCAGGACCGTCCGCGCGGCGGGCGAGAGGGTCATCACAGCTCCCTGAGGGCGCCGGTGCGGCGGGCCGCGGCCAGGTAGACCAGCATGACCACGACCGGGACGGTGGCGATGGCGGCGGCGAACGGCAGGTTGTTGGCGGCGCCGATGTTGTCGTAGACGACGTTGCCGAGGAGTTGCCCGCGGCCGCCGACGATCTTGACGGTGATGTAGTCGCCGAGCGACAGCGAGAAGGTGAAGATCGACCCGGCGACCAGGGACGGGAACACCATCGGCAGCATGACGGAGCGGAACGTGCGCCACGGGCGGGCGCCGAGGTCGCCGGAGGCGTCCAGCAGCGAGTCCGGCAGCCGCTCCAGGCCCGTGTAGACGGGCAGGATCATGTAGGGCAGCCACAGGTAGGCCAGGACGATGATCGTGGCGGTGAGGCCGTATCCGGGGCTGGAGAGCCCGAACGGCTTGAGCACCTCGTCGGCGAGGCCGCCGTGCGCCAGGATCACCCGCCACGCGTACGCCTTGACGAGGTAGGCGGCCCACAGCGGCGCGAGGATCGCGATGACGAGGTACGGCCGGTACCGGGGCCCGGCCACCTTCGCCATGTACAGCGCCATGGGGAAGCCGATGACGGTGTCGATGACGGTGACGGCCGCCGCGACGCCGAGGCTGCGCAGCGCGATCGTCCGGTAGACGGGCTCGTTCCACAGGTCCTGGAAGTTGGCGAGGGTGAACTGCCGGACGACCGCGCCGGTGAAGGTGTCGGTCGACCAGAACGCGGTGAGGAAGATCGCGGCGAGGGCGCCGAGGTAGGCGACCACCAGCCAGGCCAGCGGCGCCGACAGCAGCAGCGACAGCCGCAGGGCCGGGCGGCGGTGCAGCAGCGCCGCCGCCCGGCGCCGGAGGCCCGGCGCCGGACGGGGGGCCGCCTCACCGGCGGTGGACACCGCCGACGAATCGGTCATCCCTTGATCGCCGTCCATGCCTGCGTCCACTTGGAGTAGTCGACGCACTTGACGTTCTTGCGGCCGTCGAGGCACTGCGCGATCGGCGTCGTCCAGAAGTGCACCCGGGAGAAGTAGTTCTCGTCGGTCGCGTGGAAGGTGTCGCAGAACTTCTTGTCGGCGGTCTCCTGGCACGCCTTGGCGTTCGAGGGCGCCTCACCGAACCACTCGGCGACCTGCGCGTTCGCCTTCGGGGACACGATGTAGTTCATCCACTGGTAGGCGCAGTTCGGGTGCTGGGCCTTCGCCGCGACCATCCAGGTGTCCGACCAGCCGGTCGAGCCCTCCTTCGGCACGATCGCCTTCACCGGCGCCTTGGCGGCCTCCACGTAGTTCGTGATGACCTGCCAGGTCGTGCCGAGCACCGTGTCGCCGCTCTTGAACGACTGCACCGCCTTGGTGTAGTCGGACCAGTACTCGCCGATGATCCCCCGCTGCTGCTTCAGCAGGTCCACCGACGCGTCGAACTGCTTCTGGTCGAGCGCGTACGGGTTCTTGATGCCGAGCTCGGGACGGGACGACATCAGGTACAGCGCCGCGTCCGCGATGTAGATCGGCGAGTCGTAGGCGGTGACCTTCCCCTTGTACGGGGAGTTGGGGTCGAACACCGCGCCCCACGAGTCGGGCGCCTGCTTCACCTTGTCGGTGCGCCACATCAGCAGGTTCGCGCCGCGGCCGTGCGGGATGCCGTAGGGCACGCCGTTCACCGAGTTCCACGGCTTGTTCTTCAGGCCGGCGAAGATGTCGGCGTAGTTCGGGACGAGCCCGGTGTTGACGGGCGCGACCGCGCCGGAGGCGATGAGCCGCAGCGACGCGTCGCCGGACGCCGACACCGTGTCGTACTGGCCGGTCTTCATCAGCGCGACCATCTCGTCCGACGTCCCGGCGATCTTGGTGTTGACCTTGCAGCCGGTCTGCTTCTCGAACGGGTGGACCCAGTCGACCGACTTCTCGTTGGAGCCGTCCTCGGCGTACCCGGCCCAGGCGACCAGGTTGACCTGGCCCTCGCCCTTGCCCAGGGACTTGGTCATCGGGACCTTCGGCACCCGGAACCCGCCCTGCCCGGCTCCGGACGCCTTGCCTCCCGATTCGTCGCCGCAGCCGGCGGCGGCCAGTCCGATCGCCAGCGCCGCCGCGGCGGCGAGCGCCATGCGCGTGGACCACATGAGGAACTCCTCTTTAGTTGGGGGTTTTCGCGGGGGTTTCAGTGCTCGGTGCGGCGCCGGCGACCTGGAACTCGTGCGCCGCGTCCCAGCCGACGCGGACGCGGGCGCCGCGGTGGCGGTTCGCCTCCGCCGGTGACTCCGCGAGGTTCTGGCGGAGCGCGACGACCCGGTCCCCCGCGTCCAGGTCGACGACGAACCTCGTCACGGCGCCGGCGTAGACGACCTCGGCGACCGTGCCCTCGGCGTGCCGGTCCCCCGCCGGCCCGCCCGTCTCGGTGGGTTCCTCCGGGACCGCTCCACCGTCGAGGATCCGCACGCGCAGCTTCTCCGGCCGCACGCAGACGCCCCCGATCCGGTTGGTCGTGCCGACGAAGCCCGCCACGAACTCGGTCGCCGGATGCTCGTACACCTCCGCCGGCGTGCCGACCTGCTGGACGCGGCCGCCGTCCAGGACCGCGATGCGGTCGCTGAGCGTCAGCGCCTCCTCCTGGTCGTGCGTGACGAACACGAACGTGATCCCGGCGCGCCGCTGGATCGTCTTCAGCTCGACCTGCATCTCCTCGCGCAGCTTCAGGTCGAGGGCGCCGAGCGGCTCGTCGAGCAGCAGCACCTTCGGCTCGTTGACCAGCGCGCGGGCCAGCGCGACCCGCTGGCGCTGCCCGCCCGACAGCTCGGCGGGGCGGCGCGCCCCGAACCCTTCGAGGCGGACGCTGCGCAGCGCCTCCAGCGCCCGCTCGCGGCGCTTCGCCTTCGGCACCCGCCGCACCTTCAGGCCGTACTCGACGTTGCGCAGCACGTCCAGGTGCGGGAAGAGCGCGTAGTCCTGGAAGACGGTGTTGACGTCACGGTCGAACGGGGCGAGGCCCGTCACGTCCCGGCCGGCCAGCTCGACCGTCCCGGACGTCGGGCGCTCGAAGCCCGCGATGAGCCGCAGCACCGTGGTCTTGCCGGACCCGGACGGGCCGAGCATCGAGAAGAACTCGCCGTCCCCGATGTCGAGGTCGACGCCCGCCACCGCCTCGACGGCGCCGAAGGTCTTGCGCAGATCGCGGATCCTCACCGCTGAAGCCGGCATGAACGAAAACATATGGAGTCATAGGTTTTAGTTCAAGTGACGATCCGGTATCACTGAGTCAACGCGGGGAGAGGGGGCCCATGGACGGTGCGGACGGCGCGCGCCTCGTCGTGTTCGCCCCCGTCGACAACACCGCGCGGGTCGACGCCGTGGTGCGGCGGATCGGCGACGCCATCGCGCTCGGCCTCCTCGACGACGGGGAGCAGCTGCCCAGCGAGACCGAACTCGCCGGACATCTCGGTATATCGACGGTAACTCTACGCGAAGCGCTGATGGCCTTGCGTCAGCAGGGGCTCATCGAGACCCGGCGCGGCCGCGGCGGCGGCAGCTTCGTGCGCGCCCCCGCCCGCCCCTTCGTCCTCGACGAGCGGCTCCGCCCGCTGTCCGCCGAGGAGCTGCGCGACCTCGGCGACCACTACGCCGCCATCGCCGGCGCCGCCGCCCGGCTGGCCGCCCGCCGCTCGCTGCCCGGCGACGTCGGCCGGCTCCGCCGCTCCCTCGCCGAGATGACCCGCCCGGACGCCGCGCCGCGGATGTGCCGGCTGGACGGCCGGCTGCACCTGGAGATCGCCGCCGCGTCCCAGTCCGTCCGGCTCACCCGCGAGGAGATCCGGCTGCAGGCCGACATCGGGCCGCTCATCTGGGCCGTCCACGACGAGCCCGGCGCCCGCCGGGCCGTGCACGCCCAGCACGTCCGGATCGTCGACGCCATCGGGCACGGCGATGAGGACCGCGCCCGCGATGTCGCTGAAAGTCACGTCGCGAATGCGATAGAACGTCTGATTGACCGACGGCTCACCCTCTGACCCGAGGTGGACCCCCATGCCCCCCGAGCCACCGTCCGCCGGCGCGGCGGCGGACCGCGTGCACGCGACCCTCGACGCCGTCTTCGGCACGGTCGCCGAGGTCCGCGACGCCTCGGCGCGGCTGCTGCGCGCGGTGCGCGGCGCCGGGCGCGCGCCGGTCCGCGCCGACCTCGCCGCGCTGCGCCCGCTGCTGCTCCCCCGGCTCGGGCCGCTGGTGTGCGGGCTCGGCTTCATCGCCGCGCCCCGGCTGCTCGCCGACGCCGCCTGGTACCTGGAGTGGTGGCAGGCCGGCCCCTCCGGCCCGTCCCAGCTGCTGCGCGACCTGAACCCCGAGAGCAGCGCCCTGTACGACTACACCGCCTGGGACTGGTTCACCGGCCCGGAGCGCGGCGCCGAGAAGACCGTCTGCGGCCCCTACGTCGACTACCTGTGCAGCGACGAGTACGTCCTCACGCTGTCCGCCCCGGTCCGCGTCGGCGGGGAGTTCGCGGGCGTCGCCGCCGCCGACGTGTTCGCCCGCACCTTCGAGCACGAGATCGTCCCGGCGCTCCGCGAGATCCCCGCACCCGCGTTCGTGGTCAACGCCCCCGGCCGCGTGATGGCGTCCAACACCGCGACGTGGCCGCCCGGCGCCGTCTACCGCGCCCGCCCCGGCCACACCGCCCACCCCTGCGGCGACCTCTCCCTGACCCTGATCACCGCTGCGTAGCGCCGGCCGGATTCCCCCTGCCACGCAGCGACCCCGACCGTCGCGATCGCGAGCGAAGCCGGATTCGAGCGAAGCGAGAATCCGATCGCGCAGCGAGCCCCCAGGGCGAGTCGGAGCGATGCAGCGATCGCACGCAGCGCCCGTTGAAGGGAGGGCGCCCCAGCGCCCGACCGCCAAGGGCGCTGCAAATCAATCGGCGTCAGGGAGGCCGAGGGCGAAGGCGGCGTCGAGGTCGTGTTTGGAGTAGGTGCGGAACGCGATGTGGGTCTCGGTGCCGAGCACGCCGGGGACCTTGTTGACCCGGCCGGGGATGACGTCGTTCAGCTCGTCGTGGCGGCGGACCCGGACCATCGCCATCAGGTCGTGCTCGCCGGTGACCGAGTAGACCTCGCTGACCCCGTCCAGCGCGGCGATCGTCTCGGCCACCTCGTGGATGCGCGCGACGTCGGCCTTGACGAACACGATCGCTGTGACCACTGGGCCCCTCCCCTGGGTTCGGACGCCCCCGACTCTACTCAGGTCCGGCTCAGGGCCGCGATGCGGCGGGTGTGGCCCGCGCGGCGGGCCAGCAGCGCGAACAGCACGCCGGCGGAGAAGCCGTAGATGTGCGCGGTGTAGGCGACGCTGCTCTCCTCGTCGCCGAGCGACAGCCACTGCAGGATGAACCAGTAGCCGAGCACCACCCAGACGGGCAGCCGCAGGACGATGATCGGCGGGACGTAGCTGACGACGCGGCCGCGCGGGTTGAGGATCACGTAGGCGCCCATCACCCCGGCGATGGCGCCGGACGCGCCGATGAGCGGGACGGTGGAGCCGGGCGAGGTCCAGGCGAAGCCGTAGACGGCGATGAGCCCGAACGCGAGGTAGCTGAGCAGGAACCGCCATCGCCCGAGCCGGTCCTCGACGCCCATCCCGACGACGAACAGGAAGACCAGGTTGCCGAGCAGGTGCATCGCGCCGGAGTGCAGGAACATCGAGGTGAACGCCGACGTCCAGGGGGCCTTGCCGTAGTGGTCGGGCCCGCACTGGTTGGTGATCTCGGTGGGCAGCGGCTGCCGGTCGCCGGTGGTCAGCTCCTTGGGGACGGCGCCGTACTGGTAGGTGAACTCGGCGGCCTTGCACTCGCGGACGGAGCCCTTGCCGTACCAGGTCGCGAAGTTGGACATCGGGGTCATCAGGAACACCACGACGTTCACGGCGATGAGCAGGTACGTCATCCACGGGACGCGCCGCGCGGGCTGGCTGTCGTAGAGAGGCAGGGCCATGCGGGGTCGTCCTCTCCGGGCGCGGGGTGTCCACCGTCACCTTAGTGGGCGGGGCGTCCGTTCAGCGCCTGCCCTGCCCGGCGTCCGGGTCGTGGCTCGTGTAGGCGTTGTCGATCCAGGCGCGCAGCCCTTCGGCGCCGTGGGCGGGGCACGTCCAGGCGCCGTCGAGTTCGACGAGGCGGACGCCGGGCAGGTCGAGCCAGCGCAGCACGCATTCCATCTCCTCGGCGGTGGCGCCGGACGAGGGCGGCGCGCCGAGCGCGACGCCGCCGGGGGCGCCGCCGCCGGGCGGGAAGACGGTCTCGGCGGTGGCGATGAGGGCGTCGACGTAGGGGCGGGGGTGGGCGCGGGGCGGGACGGTCCCGGCCGCGGCGAGCCGCCCGTAGCGGACGACGGACAGCTCCCAGCCGCCGTCGAAGCCGGGCCGGGCGGCGACGAGCTCGGGGAGGCGGGCGAGGGCGGTGAGGCGCTGGCCGCGGGCGGCGGCGCGGACGAACGCGGCGAGCCGGTCGCGCTGCGCGGCGGCCTCCTCGTAGCGCAGCTCGGAGGCGAGCCGGTCGATGCGGACCTGCGCGGCGGCGACGACGGGCCGCACGTCCCCCTCCATGATCGCGTGGGCGGTCTCGGTGTGCACGGCGTAGGCGTCCGGGGACTCGCGGCCGTCACAGGGCGCGCCGCAGCGGCCGAGGTCGGCGAGCGCGCAGGTGCGGGCGCGGCCGCGCTCGACGAGCCTGACGGTGAGCCGCTGGGTGCACTGGCGCAGCGGGACGGCCTCGTGCAGCGCGGCGCGGGCCTCCTCGGCCTGCCGCCGCGAGGAGATGGGGCCGAGGTAGCGGGCGCCGTCGTCGCGGCATTCCCGCACGATCGACAGCCGGGGGAACGGCTCGGCGGTCAGCTTCAGCCAGATGGCCCGTTCGGGGAACTTGGAGCGGCGGTTGTAGCGGGGCTTGTGCTCGGCGATGAGCCGCAGCTCGCGGACCTCGGCCTCCAGCCCGGTGGCGCAGACGATGGTGCGGACGCGTTCGGCGAGGCCGACCATCTCGCGGACGCGCCGGCGGGTCTCCGAGCCGGTGAAATAGCTGCGGACGCGGGAGCGCAGGTCGCCGCTCTTGCCGACGTAGAGGATCTCGCCGCCGGCGTCCTCGAACAGGTAGACGCCGGGGGCGCTCGGCACGTCGTCGGCGAGGTGGCGCTTGCGGCGCTGCTCGGGGGTGGGGGCCTTGGCGAAGCCGCGCAGCTCCTCCAGGGAGGTGACGCCGAACGAGCCGAGCCGCTCGATGAGGCCGTGCAGGACCTCGACGGTGGCGCGGGCGTCGGCGAGGGCGCGGTGCGTCGGCTCGGTGCGGGTGCGGAAGAACCGGGCGAGGGTGCCGAGCTTGCAGTTGGGCACCTCGTCCTTGCCGAGGACGCGGCGGGCGAGGTCGACGGTGTCGACGACGGGGAACGCGGGCCAGGCGTACCCGTTGGCGGCGCAGGCGGCCTTGAGGAAGCCGATGTCGAACGGGGCGTTGTGCGCGACGAGGACGCAGCCGCGCGCGAACTCCAGGAAGGCGGGCAGCACCGAGTCCATCCGCGGTGCGGCGGTGACCATCGCGGTGGTGATGCCGGTGAGCGCGGTGATGAACGGCGGGACGGGCCCGCCGGGGTCGACGAGCGTGCCGAGCTCGCCGAGCTCCACGCCGCCGCGCACCTTGACCGCGCCGATCTCGGTGATGGCCGAGTCGGCCGCGGACCCGCCCGTGGTCTCCAGGTCGACCACCACGAAGGTGACCTCCGCCAGGGGGGTGCCGAGGTCGTCCAGGGTGCCCTGGACGGCCCGGCCCCGCCCCTGGACCTCGTGCGCAGCCGTCATGGCGGCGACCGTAGAGGACGCCACCGACAGAAGTCCGGGCCGCTAGGGTTGGGGGCGCGCCGGCACGTCCCGCCGGGCGGGGGCCGCGGGGGACGGCTCGGGGGAGCTTGGCGCGTTCCGTCCCACCCCACGTCCGTGCTGGTTAGGGTGCGTGGTGCTCGGGAACAGACAGCCCACCGGCGGCGCAGCCCGGAAGGAGCGGGATCATCGACAGCGGCCCCGAAGCGAGCCCCGGCGGCCCGGAGCCCGCGCGGCGATCGGACGATCCCGCGGGGACGCCCCCGGAGGGGCGGCTCGCGCGGCCGCTGCCCGAGCCCGTCCGGCTGAGCGTGGTGGAGGCCGCCGCCGAGCTGATCGGCGCGCTGCCGGCCGACGAGGTGCCGGTGCCGCTGCGCCGGTTCGCCCGGTTCGAGCGGCGCAAGCGCGCGAAGCTCGCCGGGCAGCACATCGCGGCGGTCCTGGAGAAGGACCCGGGGTTCCGGGGCCGGGTGGCGGAGCCGCTGCGGGAGGCGCAGCCGGACCTGGTCGAGGCGGTGGAGGGCGGCGGCGTACCGCCGGCCGCGGACCCGGTGCGGGTCGCGGTGCTGGCCTACCTGCTGCGCCCGGACGGCTGGACGGAGCTGGTCGAGGCGGCCCGCGCGGACCTGGAGCGCTCGGCGACGGCGTCGGAGGAGGAGGCCGCCGAGCGGCGCGTCGCGGCGCTGAAGGAGGAGCTGGCCGCGGCCCGGACGGCGCGCGCCGCCGAGGTCGACCGGCTGCGCGCGGAGCTGCGCGACAGCAAGGCGGAGGTCGCCGAGCTGCGCCGCAAGCTGCACGACGCGCGCGGGCGGTACCGGGCGGCGCAGGAGCGCGCGGAGACGCTCGCGGCGGACACCGACCGGGAGCTGGCGGCGGCGCGGGAGTCGTCGACGGCGGCGGACAAGGAGCTGCGCAGGCTGCGGTCGCGGGCGGCGCAGGCGGAGGCCGCGGCGGAGGCGGCCAAGCGGGCGGCGCGGGAGGGCCGCAACGTCGACGACGTGCGGCTGCGGCTGCTGCTGGACGCGCTGGTCGACGCGGCGCAGGGCGTGCGCCGGGAGCTGGCGCTGCCGTCGGTGATCGGCCGGCCGGCGGACGCGGTGGGGGCGCTGGAGCCGGACCGGCTGGCGCACCGGGCGCTGCCGGGGCGGGCGCTGTCGGACAGCGACCCGCAGCTGCTGGACCGGCTGCTGACGCTGCCGCAGGTGCATCTGGTGGTGGACGGCTACAACGTGACGAAGACGGGCTACGGGGAGCTGCCGCTGTCGGACCAGCGGACCCGGCTGGTGTCGGGGCTCGGCGGGCTCGCGGCGCAGACCCGCGCCGAGGTGACGTGCGTGTTCGACGGCGCGGAGCTGGACGCGCCGGTGGCGATCTCGGCGCCGCGCGGGGTGCGGGTGCTGTTCAGCCGGCCGGGGCAGACGGCGGACGAGCTGATCGGCGAGCTGGTGCGGGCGGAGCCGGGCGGCCGTTCGGTGGTGGTGGTGTCGTCGGACCGCGAGGTGGCGGACGCGGCGCGGCGGGCGAACGCGCGGCCCTGCCCGTCCACGCTGCTGCTGCGGAGACTGGGCCGGTCATGAGCCCGGGCGACTCCGACATCGAGTGAGATTCTCCACCATTGTCCTGCTTGATCGTGCGCTCCGTGATCTTGCCATCACGGAATGTGGGCAAAATAGGCGGAAGTCAATCAGATAGTGACGAATTAGTTGTGACGGTTGTGGCCCATCGCTAATGTCGTCCGCTGACGTAGTGGACGAGAGGGGCGAATCGGACCGTGACCAACGATCTCATCGGGGAACCAGCGCGCTCGCGCGACCGGAGAGCCGGCTCGACGGGGAGAGGGGTCACCCGCCTGGCGGTCGCCGCGTGCCTGGCGGCGACCGCATCCTTCGCGCTTCCGCCCGTGGCGGCGCAGGCCAAGCCGAAGCCCACGCACGCCCAGGCGCAGAAGAAGCTCGACCAGCTCAACGAGCTGATGGACAAGAAGGTCGAGCAGTACAACCAGAACAACGAGAAGCTGAAGATCGCCAAGAAGAAGCTCGCCGCGGCCAAGAAGTCCGCCGCGCAGGAGCAGGCGTCCTTCGACAAGCAGCGCTCGGCGATCGCGCAGATGGCGGCGGACGCCTACAAGAACGGCGACTCCACGGACGTCACCGGGTTCGTCGGCAGCGGCGACCCGCAGGCCGTCCTGGACCAGGCGGCGGTCTTCACGCAGCTGTCGGAGCAGCGCAGCACCCAGCTCACCCAGTTCCTGGCCACCGCGCAGCGGCTGCGCCGCGAGCAGGCCCAGGCGCAGAGCGCCTACGACGACGTCAAGACCAAGCACGACGAGATCGCCAAGGCCAAGAAGGACCTGGACAAGCAGGTCCGGCAGCAGAAGAAGCTGGTCCAGCAGACCGGCGGCGGCTCCTCCGGCGGCGGCACGGGCGGTGGCGGCGGCGTCGGCGGCACCTACAACGGCCCGGCCAGCGGCTCGGCCAAGAAGGCGCTCGACTTCGCCTACGCCCAGCTCGGCAAGCCGTACTCCTACGGCGCGACCGGCCCGGGCTCCTACGACTGCTCCGGCCTGACGATGCGGGCCTGGGAGGCGGCGGGGGTCAACATCACCCGCACCACCAACTCCCAGTGGGCCGCGGTGAAGCACGTCTCGCAGAGCGACCTGCAGCCCGGCGACCTGGTCTTCTTCAGCGGCCTGTCGCACGTCGGCATGTACGTCGGCGGCGGCAAGTTCATCCACGCCCCGCACACCGGCGACGTCGTGAAGATCAGCCCCCTGTCGGGCTACTACACGTCGAACTTCTACGGCGCGGGACGCCCCTGACGATCTTCTGAACGGGCCCGCACGCGGGCCCGTTCGCTCCTTCCACCGACAACGGACCAGGGCTGACCTGGTCCGTTGTTGATTTTGGGGGGGTTTGCCTTCTGTTGGGGCTTTGGTACCTTGTCACCACTCACGGCGCCCTCCAGGCGCCTGGGTCACGCGACGCCCTCCAGGCGCCGCGGCCCCCGCGGCCCGCTCCAGTGGCCGCGGACCGGACGGCACGCCCCACGCGCCGTCCCCCAGGGCGGCACGATCCACGCGTCGCCCCGCGGCACCGGGAGAGCGTGCCGCAGCGGTCTCCTGCGAGACCCGGCCGGCCCGGCCCACCGTGCGCACGCCGACAGCGTGCATGGCGCTGAGAGCGCGCCGCGTTGGACCAGAAGGGCTCCGGCCCCGGGCGGTCCCCCGGACAAGGGGCCGCCGCCATCACAACATCAGCGCCGCTCTTTCGCACGCGGGACAAAGGGTCCCGCGCACGGGCCCCATGAAGCCCTCAGGATCGCAGCGGCAGCGCCGAGTCCGCGCACGTCGCGGAGCCGGGGACCCACCTTCACCGGAGTCCGGACCACGTCCGGGCGCGCATGGCCGGTACCGGGGTGAATCGGCGCGACTCTTCCGGCACGACCGGGCGGAGCCGCCGTAGGGCCACTTCCACGCCCGAACCCGACAGCTAACCCGGTAGGCGTCTGGAAGAAGGAGTGAACCCTGTCCAGCTACCCTCTGCAGAACGCCCCGCCGCGGCCGGATGACGGGCCCATACGGGCCTCCTAGCCGAAACGGCATCAATCTCTCCGGGCGCGGCCGTCCGCCGAGCGCACGGCCGCGCCCGACCCCCTCTTTTCCCCTCTCCGCGGGCGCCCCAGCGGCGCCCCCTCCCGAGAGGCCCCCAAACCGAACCGGCGCGCCCGCCCCCGGGCGCGCCACCGCCGAGTCCGTGCCGTGCCCGCTGGGCCGGCGACGGAGCCGGGGACCCACCCATGTCCCGTCGGGGTGAATCGGCCTGCCCGCAGGCCGTAGGGCGGCTTCCACGCCCGAACCCGTCAGCTAACCCGGTAGGCGCTATGGAAGCCAAGGAGATCCCCCCGTGGCAGGCAAGCACCGCAAGGCAGCCCCCACCAGCGACACGACTCCCATCACCCCCGTCAGAAGGACCCCCGCGCACCACGCGGCCCCCGCCGAGAAGGCGGGCCACGCCCCCAAGGCGAACCCTGCGACCAGGGTGATCACCGCCCAGGTCCTCCCCGGGGCACCCGCCGCCAAATCGGCACCGGACGCCGGCGGCGAGACGCCGGCGAGCGGCCGGCACCGCAAGAACGGCCGCACCATCGCCCGGCGCACCACCGGCGGCGTGCTCGTCGGCGCCGCCGTCCTCGGCGCCGCCGTGGTCACCGCGCAGGCGTCGGTCCTGCCCTTCGGCGGGCCCTCGCCCGCCAAGCCGGCCGCGGCGGCCGACCTGGCCATCGCCAAGGCGCCGCAGCAGCGCAAGGCGGCCCAGGACCGGACGCCCGCCAAGGCGGCGGTGCCCCGGCAGGCCGCGAAGAGCGCGCCGAAGGCCGCGGCGCCCGAGGCCGCCCCGAAGGAACGTTCCAAGCCCGCCAAGCCCACCGCCGCGGCCGCCATCGACCTCGCCCGCTCCCAGATCGGCGAGAGCCCCGACGGCAACGGCGACACCAAGTTCGGCGACTGGTACGAGACCACCTCGCGCGCCAAGGAGACCGTCGCCCGCGACGGCGGCTCCGTCCAGGAGTACAGCGACGCCGAATGGTGCGACATGTTCATCTCCTGGATCGGCGACAAGCTCGGCTTCACCGACCAGATAGGCGCCGATGCCTGGACCGTCGCGCACGCCCAGTGGTTCCAGGACAACGGCCGCTGGGGCGACACCCCGAAGCCCGGCGCGATCGTCTTCTTCTCCTGGAGCGGCGGCAAGTCCAGCGACGACATCCAGCACGTCGGCATGGTCATCAAGGACAACGGCGACGGCACCATCCAGACCGTCGAGGGCAACACCGGGAACTCCGTCCAGGTCAAGGAGCGTTCGACCGACACCGTGGTCGGCTACGGCTACCCCGACTACGCCTCGTGACACGGGCCGGCGACACGGCCGCGATGGCACGGCCCCACCGGAATGCTCAATAGGATCGCGCGCATGGAGGACGGCCCGCCGCAGGACGGCCCCGCCGACGACGAGGGACCCCGGTCCCCCGGCCCCCGGCGGGGCGTACCCGTCCCCGCGGACGAGCCGTCGCCGCGCTCCGGGGCCGTGTCGCGGCGCAGGATGCTCGCCCTGGGCGCCGGCGGCGCGGCACTGCTCGCCGCCGGCGGCGCCGGCGTCCTCGGCGCGCGGTCCGGCGGCTCCCGGGCCGCCGCCCGCACCGCCCGCCCCACCGCGCCGTTCGACCCGCAGACCGCGCGGGACGTCCTGGCGAACCGGTCGCGCGCCGTCGCCGGCGGCGACCGGACCGCGTTCCTCGCCACCGTCTCCTCCGCGCCCGCCGCCTTCCAGGACGCCCAGGCCCGGCTCTACGACAACCTCCGCAGGCTCCCGCTCGACGGCTGGACGGAGCGCTTCGCCGGCACCGAGTCGGCGAACGCCGAAGGCGGCGCCGCCGTCGTCCGCGTCGAGACCCGGTACCGGCTGCGCGGCTTCGACCGCGGCGACGTCGCCCGCACCCGCCACCTCGCCTTCGCGCCCCGCTCCGGGGCCTGGACGATCGTCGGCGACGGCTCCGCACTCGGCCGGCGCGACGACGCGGAGATCTGGGACGCCGGGCCGCTGACCGTCGTCCGCGGCCGCTCCAGCCTCGTCATCGGCGACGGCGGCGGGCTGCAGGGCATCGCGAAGCACCTCGACGTGGCCGTCCCGGTCGTCACCGGCGTCGTCGGGAAGAACTGGGCGCAGCGGGCCGTCGCGCTCGTGCCCGCCGACGAGCGGCTCGCCGCCGCGCTCGCCGGGCCCGACGAGAGCCTCGGCCAGATCGCCGCGCTCGCCACCGTCGCGCCGTCCGCGGGCGGCGGCCGCGGCGAGGACCGCGTCATCGTCTCCCCCGGCACCTTCGGCCGGCTCAACGCGCTCGGCCGCACCGTCGTGCTCACCCACGAGCTGACCCACGTCGCGACCGGCGGCGCCACCGACCGCACCACCCCGCTGTGGCTCATCGAGGGCTTCGCCGACTACGTCGGCTACAAGCACGCGAAGGTGAGCGTGAAGTCCGCCGCCAGCGAGCTGCGCCGCGAGGTGAAGGCGGGCCGGGTGCCGTCCGCGCTGCCCGCCGCCGCCGACTTCGCCGGCTCCTCCGACCACCTCTCGCAGGCCTACCAGGAGGCCTGGCTCGCCTGCCGGATGGTCGCCGGCCGGTACGGTGAGGCGACGCTCGTCCGGCTGTACCGGGCCGCCGGGCGCTCCCCCGAGGCCGCCGCGCTGCGCTCCGTGCTCGGCCTCACCCGGGACCGCTTCGTCGCGCAGTGGCGCGACTACCTGAAGAAGGAGCTCACATGAGCGAGGGAGACGGCGGCGAGCCGTCGGTCGCCGAACCCCCCGGCCGCCCGGCCGCCGCGCCCGGCGCGCCCGCGGACGGCGGCCCGCCGATGCGGGGAGCCCGCCGCGCCGCCGCCCTCACCGCCGTGCTGCTGTTCGCCGGCGTCGCCGCCGTCCTCGGCCTCACCACCCCGTGGAACCCGCTGCCCGGCCACGTCCCCGGCGGGCACGTGCAGGCCGACCCGTCCCTCGACTTCACCCCGCACGAGATCGCCCGCGCCAAAGCGTTCGACGGCGCCATCAACCCGCCCGCCTACTCCGGGCTCCTCGTCGGCCTCGCCGTGATCCTCGTCCTCGGCTTCACGCCCCTCGGGTCCCGGTTCATCGGCTGGACGACCGCGCGCGTCCGCCGCCGCCCGCTGCGCGTCATCGCCGCCGCCGTCGCGCTCACCACGCTGCTGCGCGTCATCGGCCTGCCGTTCGACATCTGGAGCGAGGCGGTCCTGCGCCACTACGGCCTGTCCACGCAGGCCTGGCCCGCGTGGGCCGTCGACCAGCTCAAGTCCCTCGGCGTCACCTGGGTCATGTACACGGTCGCGCTGCTCCTGCTCTACGCGATCGTCCGCCGCTTCCCCCGCTACTGGTGGACGGGCGCCGCCGCAGGCGGGTTCGTGCTCGTCGTCGCCGTCTCGTTCATCTACCCGATCGCCGTCGAGCCGGTGTTCAACAAGTTCCACTCGCTGCCCGCCGGGCAGCTGCGCACCGACCTGCTCGCCATGGCGAAACGCGACGGCGTCCCCGTCAAGGACGTCCTCGTCGCCGACGCGTCCCGCCGGACGACGTCGCTGAACGCCTACGTGTCCGGGTTCGGCTCGACGCGGCGCATCGTCCTGTACGACACGCTGCTGAAGTCGCCGCGCCCCCAGATCGAGTCGATCGTCGGCCACGAGCTCGGCCACGCCAAGCGCGACGACGTGCTGTGGGGCACCCTCGTCGGCGCGCTCGGCGTCGCGGGCGGGCTGTGCCTGCTCTACCTGCTGACGACGTCCCCGCGCCTGCTGCGCCGCGCCGGCGTCGCCCCGCACGTCCCCGCCGCCCGGAGCACCGGCCCCGCCGACCCCCGCTCCATCGCACTGGTCCTCGCTCTCGTCGCCGCCGGAACGCAGCTCGCCGCCCCTGTCCAGAACCTCGTCAGCCGCCGCATCGAGGCCCGCGCCGACGCGCACGCCCTCGACCTCACCCGCGACCCGAAGACCTTCGTGGCGATGCAGCACGAGCTGTCGGTCCGCAACATCGACGACCCGAACCCGAACTGGGCCGAGTACCTGCTCTGGATGACCCACCCTTCCGGCCCCGACCGCATAGCCATGGCCCGCACCTGGTCCAAGATGCGCCACGCCCCCATCCCACCCCCGCTCCACTAACCCAAGCCAGAACGCCCCCGGCCCCGACGGCTTGAAGCCCAGCCGCCAGCCGCCGTAGGCGGACATTTAGAGCGAGCGCTGGCGAGCATGCCCCACAGCCCGAACCTCAGCGCCGGAAGATTGAAGCTCAGCCACCGTTCACGGGCAGGCACGCGGAGCGAGCGCCAGCGAGCGCAGCGGGCCTGCCCGACGACCGACAGGCTGTTTCGCCGCGGAGCGCTAGCGGAGCGGCGAAACAGCCTGTCGGTCGTGACGGGGGTTCCAGGGGGTCGCCCCCTGGGAAAACACAGCCCACGGGCAGGCACGCGGAGCGAGCGCCAGCGAGCGCAGCGGGCCTGCCCGACGACGGACGAGGCGTTTCCCGCGGAGCGCTAGCGGAGCGGGAAACGCCTCGTCCGTCGCAACGGGGGTTCCAGGGGGTCGTCCCCCTGGACCAACACCGTAACGGGGGTTCCAGGGGGTCGCCCCCCTGGACAAACTCAGTTATGGCTGGCGCGGGGTTTCTGGACGGCGCCGTTGCCGGATTGGGCGGACAGGGTCGCGGCGTCCATGTGCGGCGCCGTGGAGACGGAGCGCTGCAGGGCGCTGCCCTTGACCCAGTCGCTCCAGCCCATCTGCCAGAAGCCCCAGCCGTTCTGCGGGTCCAGTTTGCGGCTGGTGCCGGTGACGGTGACGACGTCGCCGCGCTGCGCCAGGTTGTAGAACCACTTGGCGTCGGACGGGCTGACGTTGATGCAGCCGTGGCTGACGTTGTCGTGGCCCTGGTCGCCCACCGACCACGGGGCGCTGTGCACGTATTCGCCGCTGTCGGAGATCTTCACGGCCTTGTAGACGGTGAGGCTGTAGTAGCCGGCGCAGCCCTGGCCGCAGCCCTCCCAGTCGGACGTCATGGTGACGGGGTCGTCCTTCTGCATGGTGAGGTGGACGCCGTCGGTCGTGGTGTACTTCTCCTCGCCGCCGCGGCCCATGCTGGTCGGGATCGTCCGGGCCTTCTTCCCGTTGATCTTCACGACCATCTTGTGGTTGTCCTCGCCCGCCGTGGAGACGTGGGAGTCGCCGACGGTGAAGTTCACGGCGTAGTCCTTGCCGCCGTACATGCCCTTGCCGTTGTTGACGCCGCTGAGGTGGGCGATGAACGAGGCCCTGGTGTGCGCCGGCCAGTACTCCTTGGGCCGGAACACGACCTCCTGATTGCCGAACCAGTGCCAGGCGCCCTCGACGGGCTTGTCGGAGCGCACCTCCAGCGCCTTCTCGACCGACGCCCGGTCCTGCACGGGCCGGTCGAAGTGCATGATGATCGGGATGCCGACGCCGACGGTCTCCTTGTTGTAGGGCGCCTCGACGTTCACCCCGAACCGTTTCTGCACGGTCGCGACGGTGAAGCCGCTGCGGACGGTGCGCGTCTTGCCGTCCTTGCCGATGGCCGTCGCGTCGACGGTGTAGGACTGGCCCGGCGTGAGCGACCAGCGCGACCGCCACTGGGTGCGGTCGGCGTTCAGGTCGCCTTCGACGGCCTCGCCCTTGGCCGTCGACACCGTCACGTTCGCGATCCTGCCGGTCTGCGCCCGCACGTCGATCGGGCTGTCGGGCGGCAGTGCCGCGCCGCCGCCGGGCGACACGGCGAGCCGCACCGCGTCCCGCCCGTCCAGCGCCTGCTCCCCGGAGCATGCCGCGACGCCCGCCACCATGCCCGCGCCAGCGAGCACGGCGGCGGCGCGCCTTCCCCGGTACCTCGGTCCTGAGTCACCCACCCGCACTGTGGACCCCCCGGTCGTTTCCCACCTGGACGAGCGATTCGCCTGGCCAGCCCTATTTGCTGGGACGACGTCCAGTATGTGAAAGGGGCGGTACCCGCGAAAATGCGGATACCGCCCCTCTTGGGGTTCTTTTACTGATCAGTGGGCGAAATGACCCCGGTAGTACTCGAACACCAGTCCGATGCAGGACATGATGGCGGCGCACGCGCCGAGGATCACCAGCCACCAGCCGAACACGATGCCGAGGGCGACGGCCGCGGCCGACAGGCCGACGAACAGCGGCCACCAGCTGTGCGGGCTGAAGAAGCCCAGCTCGCCGGCCGCGTCGGCGATGTTGCCCTCCGGGTCGTCCTCGTACAGCGGGCCCGCGTTGGCCCGCTCGAGGCGCCGGACGGTGAAGTGGATGTAGAACCCGATCAGGCCCGCGAGGCCGATCGCGAGGGCGAGCGCCGTCGTGCCGGTCCAGTCACCCGACCAGAGCCAGTAGACGATGTCGGTGGCGAGGAAGAAGACCGCGCAACCGTAGAACATGAACGCCTGGACGCGCATCGGTTACTCCTTCGTCCCGGCGAGTTCGCCCTTCGCCCCCACGTGCGGGTGGTGCAGGTCGAACGCCGGCCGCTCGGAACGGATCTTCGGGATCGAGTTGAAGTTGTGCCGCGGCGGCGGGCACGAGGTGGCCCACTCCAGCGACGAGCCGTAGCCCCACGGGTCGTCGACCTCGACGCGCTTGCCCTTCTTCCACGTGATGTAGACGTTGTAGAAGAACGGCAGCATCGACGCGCCCAGGATGAAGGCGAAGATCGACGAGACCTGGTTCAGCCCCTCGAACTCCTTGGGGTAGTCGGCGTACCGGCGCGGCATGCCCTCGGCGCCCAGCCAGTGCTGGATGAGGAAGGTGCCGTGGAAGCCGATGAACAGCAGCCAGAAGTGCACCTTGCCGAGGCGGTCGTTCAGCATCTTGCCGGTCCACTTCGGCCACCAGAAGTAGAAGCCGGCGAACATCGCGAACACCACGGTGCCGAACACGACGTAGTGGAAGTGCGCGACGACGAAGTAGGAGTCCGACAGCTGGAAGTCCATCGGCGGCGAGGCGAGGATGACGCCGGTCAGGCCGCCGAACAGGAACGTCACCAGGAAGCCGAGCGACCACAGCATCGGCGACTCGAACGTCAGCTGTCCTCGCCAGATCGTCCCGACCCAGTTGAAGAACTTCACCCCCGTGGGCACGGCGATGAGGAACGTCATGAAGGAGAAGAACGGCAGCAGCACCTGGCCGGTGACGAACATGTGGTGCGCCCACACGGTGACCGACAGGCCGGCGATGCTGATGGTCGCGAAGACCAGGCCGATGTAGCCGAAGACGGGCTTGCGGGCGAACACCGGCAGGATCTCCGTCACGATGCCGAAGAAGGGCAACGCGATGATGTAGACCTCCGGATGCCCGAAGAACCAGAACAGGTGCTGCCAGAGCAGTGCGCCGCCGTGCGAGGCGTCGAAGACGTGCGCGCCGAGCTTGCGGTCGGCCTCCAGGGCCAGCAGCGCCGCGGCGAGGACCGGGAACGCGAGCAGGACCAGGATGGAGGTCAGCAGGACGTTCCAGGTGAAGATCGGCATCCGGAACATCGTCATGCCGGGGGCGCGCATGCACAGGATCGTGGTGATGAAGTTGACCGCGCCCATGATGGTGCCGAAGCCCGACATGGCCAGGCCCATCACCCACATGTCGCCGCCGACGCCCGGCGAGCGGACCGCGTCCGACAGCGGGGCGTAGGCGAACCAGCCGAAGCTGGCCGCGCCGCCCGGGGTCAGGAAGCCCGCGATGACGATGAGGCTGCCGAACAGGAACAGCCAGTACGCCAGCATGTTCATCCGCGGGAACGCCACGTCCGGCGCGCCGATCTGCAGCGGCATGATCACGTTGGTGAAGCCCGCGAACAGCGGCGTCGCGAACATCAGCAGCATGATCGTGCCGTGCATGGTGAACATCTGGTTGTACTGCTCGTTGCTGACGACCTGCAGGCCCGGCTTGAACAGCTCCGCGCGGATGACGAGCGCGAGGATGCCGCCGAACAGGAACATCACGAACGAGGTGATGAGGTACAGGTAGCCGATCACCTTGTGGTCGGTGGACGACATCCAGGAGGCGATGATGCGCCCCTTGCTCGTCCGCGACGCGGCGATCGGCACGCTCGGTGCGTCGCTGAGCGTGGTCACTTGGCACCCCCCGTGGCCAGGGCGGCCTTCGAATCGGCGATGAACTTCTGGTACTGGGCCGGGGACACGACCTTCAGCTGGAACAGCATCCGGCTGTGGTCGACGCCGCAGAGCTCGGCGCAGCGGCCCTCATAGGTGCCCAGCTTGGTCGCCTCGAACTCGAACTCGTTGTCGTAGCCCGGCATGACGTCCTTCTTGTACAGGAGCGCCGGGACCCAGAACGAGTGGATGACGTCGTTGGAGTGCAGGCGCACCCGCACGTGCTCACCGGACGGGATGACCATCACGGGCTTGGCACCGGTGGAGGCGTTCGGGTTGACCGGCTGGCCCACGACCGTCGCGACGGTCTGCTCCTTGCCGGTGGCGTCCTTCTCCTTGTAGTCGAACTGCCAGCTCCACTGGAACGCGGTGACGTCGACGACCACCGGAGGGTTCTTGGTGGTCTTCTCGACGAAGTTCTCGTCGCGTGCCGTGAAGTAGAACAGGACCGCGATGATGACGAACGGGACCGCCGTGTAGAGGATCTCGATCGGCATGTTGTAGCGGACCTGCGGCGGCAGGTCGTCGGAGCGCTTGCGGTGGAACAGCACCGCCCAGATGATCAGGCCCCAGACGACGGCCCCGACGGCGAACGCCGCGATCCAGGAACCCTGCCAGAGCTTCAGCATGCGCTCGGCCTGCGGGCCGATCGGCTCGGGCATGCCCAGGCGGGATGCCTCGCCGCTGCACGCGGTTGCGGACAGCGCCAGCAGCCCTAGCGCGCCGGCGCTTTTGATTGCGCGGCGACTGCGCACAGGCGTACGCCGCTCCCCAGAGCGGGTCGGACTCACGGAATGCCTTCCCCACGGATGAAAGCCCGGTCGACCCGGGCGGTGAGATCAGTTGTTACACGTGTGGTGGACACACTAGCGCTAGGGTCGCGCGAACCCCCGATCGGGTGCCCGGTTAGTGTTCTGGCGTGGCCGACTCCAGCGCGCCGGACGGGTACCTCGACGCAGCCTCGACCGAGCCGCCGCACGCCGCGGCGCGTGCGGCGCTGCTGGAGGCGCTGGACGCGGGCTGGGCCGACCCCGCCAGGCTGTACGGGCGGGCGCGGGCCACCCGCATGCTGCTGGACCGGGCCCGCGCGCGCGTCGCGGGCGTCCTGGGCGCCCGCCCGGACGAGGTGTCGTTCACGTCGTCGGGCACCCAGGCGGTGCACCTGGCGGTCCTCGGGGGGCTCCAGGCGCGCCGGCGGGCCGGGCGCCACCTGGTGGTGAGCGCGGTCGAGCACTCCAGCGTGCTGCACGCGGCCGAGCTGCACGAGGCGGACGGCGGCGAGGTCGCGGTCGTCGGCGTCGACCGGGCCGGGCGCGTCGACCCGGCGGAGTTCGCCGCGGCGCTGCGTCCGGACACCGCGCTGGCGTGCCTGCAGTCGGCCAACCACGAGGTGGGGACGGTGCAGCCGGTCGCGGAGGCCGGCGAGGCGTGCCGCGCCGCGGGCGTGCCGCTGTTCGTCGACGCCGCGCAGTCGCTGGGCCGGGCGGACGTGCCGGACGGCTGGTCGCTGCTGGCCGGCAGCGCGCACAAGTGGGGCGGGCCGGCGGGCGTCGGGGTCCTCGTGGTCCGCAAGGGCACCCGGTGGCGCTCCCCGCTGCCCGCCGACGAGCGGGAGGCGCGCCGCGTCCCCGGCTTCGAGAACGTCCCGGCGGCCGTCGCGGCGGCCGCCGCGCTGGAGGCGTTCCGCGCGGACATGGCGGAGGAGGGCCCGCGGCTCGCCGCGCTGGTCGACCGGATCCGCGCCCGCGTCGCGGCGGACGTGCCGGACGTGGAGATCGCGGGCGACCCGGTCCGCCGGCTGCCGCACATCGTCACGTTCTCCTGCCTGTACGTGGAGGGCGAGGCGCTGCTGACCGAACTCGACCGCGCGGGTTTCGCCGTTTCGTCCGGTAGCTCGTGCACGGCGGATACGCTGCGACCGAGCCATGTGCTCGAGGCGATGGGAGTGCTCACGCACGGGAACGTGCGGGTGTCGCTGCCGAGCGGCGTCGCTTCCGCGGACGTCGACCGGTTCCTCTCCGTCCTGCCCGGCACCGTGGCCCGGCTGCGCGGTGCGGCGCTGAAGGCGCCGGACCGGTGACCGGGCCCGGCGGCGGAGCGTCGCGTCGAGCACGAACGAGCGGGGAAGGGAGGCGGTCGCGCCCATGAGGTTCCGAGGCCGCGGCAGGAGCGGGGGCTCCGAGGCGCCGGCGGCGCCGCCCCCCGCCGAACCGGCCGGCCCTCCCCCGGCGCTGGTCATCGACGCGCTGGGCCGCAAGTGCCCGATCCCGATCATCATGCTGGCGGACCGGATCCGCGAGGTGCCGGTCGGCGAGGTCATCGCGGTGCTGGCCGACGACGCCGCCGCGCGCACCGACGTCCCGGCCTGGTGCCGGATGAAGTCGCAGGACTTCGTCCGCGAGGAGACGCTCCCGCAGGGCGGCTGGGGCTTCCACATCCGCCGGACGTACTGAGGCCGAACCACCGCGGGGGGCCGCGAGTCGCGGCCCCCCGCGGTGCGGTGCTCACGGGTTCGGGCAGGCCAGGTGCGGCTCGACGTCCGCGCCGGCGGCGGCGCCGTACGCGGCGGAAAGCCGGTCGAGGAACGCCCGCCGCGACAGCGTGTACTCCTGCGGGCCCGCGGCCTCCAGCGCGTACGCCGCGACGGTGCTGCCGACCTGCGCGGCGCGCTCCAGCGGCAGGCCCCACGCGGTCGCCGACAGGAAGCCGGAGCGGAACGCGTCGCCGACGCCGGTCGGGTCGACGACCTTCTCGACGGGGACGCAGGGCACGTGCAGGCCCTCCTCGCCCTGCCGGTCGATGACGGCGCCCTTGGCGCCGAGGGTGGTGACGCGGATCCCGACCCGCGACAGCACCTCCTCGCCGGACCAGCCGGTCTTCTCCTCGAACAGCGCCTTCTCGTACTCGTTGCTGAACAGGTACGCGGCGCCGTCGAGGAGGCGGCGCACGTCGGCGCCGTCCATCCGGGCGAGCTGCTGGGAGGGGTCGGCGGCGAACGGGATGCCGCGCGAGCGGCACTCGTCGGTGTGCCGGAGCATCGCCTCGGGGTCGTTCGCGCTGATCAGCACGAGGTCGAGCCCGCCGACGCGCTCGGCGACCGGGCCGAGCTCGATGGAGCGGGCCTCGCTCATCGCGCCGGTGTAGAACGAGGCGATCTGGTTCTGGTCCTGGTCGGTGGTGCACAGGAACCGGGCGGTGTGGTGCAGTTCGGAGACGTGCACCGACGCGGTGTCGACGCCGTGCCGGTCCAGCCAGGAGCGGTAGTCGGCGAAGTCGTCGCCGACGGAGCCGACGAGGATGGACTCCTTGCCGAGGCCGCCCATCCCGAAGCAGATGTTCGCGGCGACCCCGCCGCGGCGGATCTCCAGCTCGTCCACCAGGAAGGACAGCGAGACCCGGTCGAGCTGGTCGGGCAGGAGCTGGTCGGAGAACCTTCCGGGGAAGGTCATCAGATGGTCGGTCGCAATGGATCCGGTCACGGCGATGCGCACGCGTCGCTCTCCTCGTCGCGGTCGTCCGGCTTGTCACCGGCTGTTTCAACCCGGAAAGACTACTTCCCATCGCGGCGCGCGGCGCGGCGGGTGCGCATCCCGGCGGGGCGGGCGGGCATGCGAAAGGGGCGGTCCGGACACGCTCGTCCGGCCGCCCCTCCGCCGGCACTGGGGCCGGAAGGTCCCGGTCCGCCCGCCGGCGGTGCTCCGTCAGTTGAAGGAGTCGCCGCAGGCGCAGGAGCCCGACGCGTTCGGGTTGTCGATCGTGAAGCCCTGCTTCTCGATCGAGTCGACGAAGTCGATCGTGGCACCGGTCAGGTAGGGCGCGCTCATCCGGTCGACGCGGACGTTCAGCCCGTCGAAGTCCTGGACCTGGTCGCCGTCCATCTCCCGCTCGTCGAAGAAGAGCTGGTAGATCAGGCCGGAGCAGCCGCCCGGCTGCACGGCGACACGCAGCGCAAGGTCGTCGCGGCCTTCCTGCTCGAGCAGGCCCTTGGCCTTCTCGGCGGCGGCGTCGGTGAGGACGACGCCCTGCTGCGTGGTCTCCTGCGTGGTCTCGCCTGAAACCGTCATGTGTTCAGCTCCCGGGTCTCGCTGCGCCGCGGTGCGGCGGACTGTCGCTTGTCCTCGAGGACGACTTACGCCTCTTCCCGTAGGACAACGTACCTCGCGACAAGGCCATTCCGCGTATCGCCCGTGTTTAACGCTCCGGGGCGGTGCGTCCTACGTCACACCGCCGGGGCGGCGCGGATGTGCCATCATTAGTCGTCAAAGCGACGATAAGTCCCGTCGCAGGAGGGAGACTCCCGTGACCACCCCAGTGCGCGACCTTCCGCTGCTGCTCCTGGGCGAGGGCGCCGACCCGGCCAGCGAGCGCGGCGTGGACTGCCCCGGCGAGCTGCCGCCGGCCTCCGACCCCGCGCTGGTCGAACGGGCCCGCGCCGCCAAGGCCGCCCTCGGCGACCAGGTGTTCGTCCTCGGCCACCACTACCAGCGCGACGAGGTCATCCGGTTCGCCGACGTCACCGGCGACTCGTTCAAGCTCGCCCAGCAGGCCGCCGCGCGGCCCGAGGCGCCCTACATCGTGTTCTGCGGCGTCCACTTCATGGCCGAGTCCGCCGACATCCTCACCGCGCCGCACCAGAAGGTGATCCTCCCCGACCTCGGCGCCGGCTGCTCCATGGCCGACATGGCGACCTTCGACCAGGTCGAGGAGTGCTGGGACGTCCTGGAGGACGCGGGCGTCGCCGACGACGTCGTCCCGGTCACCTACATGAACTCCTCCGCCGACATCAAGGGGTTCGTCGGCCGGCACGGCGGCGTGGTCTGCACCTCGTCCAACGCCAAGCGCGCCCTGGACTGGGCGTACTCCAGGGGCAAGAAGGTGCTGTTCCTGCCCGACCAGCACCTCGGCCGCAACACCGCCGTCCTGGAGATGGGCTTCTCGCTCGACGACTGCGTCGTCTACAGCCCGCACCGCCGCGAGGGCGGCCTCACCCACGGGCAGCTGCGCGACGCCAAGATGATCCTCTGGCGCGGCCACTGCTCGGTGCACGGCCGGTTCAGCAAGGAGTCGGTGGACGACGTGCGCGCGCGCGTGCCCGGCGTCAACGTCCTGGTCCACCCCGAGTGCCGGCACGAGGTCGTCACCGCCGCCGACCAGATCGGCTCCACCGAGTACATCATCAAGGCGATCGAGGCGGCCGAGCCCGGCTCGTCGTGGGCGGTCGGCACCGAGCTGAACCTCGTCCGCCGCCTCGCGAACGCCCACCCGGACAAGAACGTCATGTTCCTCGACAAGACCGTCTGCTACTGCTCCACGATGAACCGCATCGACCTGCCGCACCTGGTGTGGACGCTGGAGTCGCTCGTCCGCGGCGAGGTGGAGAACGTCATCACGGTCGACGCCGACACCGCCCGCAACGCCCGCGCCGCCCTCGACCAGATGCTCGCTCTGCCTTAACAACCCTGGCCCAGGGGGCTCGCCTGGCGGCTCGCCCCCTGACCAGGCTTGGGCGAGCGCGACCTCGCTTCGCGAGCTTCCCGGCGGGGCTCGCCTCCGGCGTCGCCGCGCCGGTCAGATAACGCGCTCGCGCGATGGCTGAGGCCTTGCGCCGGTCAGATCGCCGAGTTCTCGACCCAGTGGACGAGCAGGTCGTCGTTGCCGGTGAACTCCAGGGCGGGGTCGCCGAGCTTGCGGCGGCCCCACAGGAACAGGAAGACGTCGGAGGCGGCGCCGCGGACGGTCGCGTCGGCGGCGCCGCCGTCCGCGGCGTCCTCGCGGGTCCACTCGAAGCGGTCCGGGAGCAGCCGGAGCACCCGGCGGGAGCCGGCGTCGGCGGCCTCGAACGCCAGCACCTCGCCGTCGCCGCGCAGGTTCTCGACCTTGGGCGCGAACGCGGCGGCGCTCTCCAGGTTCTCCAGCAGCTCGTCCATCCCCTCGACGGCCGGCTCCGGCGCGAGGGCGGGCGTCCGGCCGCGGGCGATCTCCAGGTCGGCGCGGTGCACGGCGGTCTCGAACAGCATCCGCCGCGACCAGAAGCGGGCGTGCTGGTCGAGGCCCCACGCCCACACCGGCGCGTCCGGGTCCGCCGCCCGCAGGATCTCCAGCAGCCGCTGCGCGCCCTCGCCGAACCACGGCAGGTGGTCGCCCGGTACCACCGGGAACGACACGCCGAGCTCGCGCAGGCTGAGCCGGCGCGGCGCGCCCACCCGGACGGTGCCGCCCGCCCACCGGTGCATGGCGCCGAGATGGCGGACCAGTTCGGCGACCGTCCAGCCGGGGCAGGACGGTACCGGCTCCTCCAGGTCGGCGCCGGCGGCGGCCTCGGCGAACGCCGCGACCTCCGCCTCCAGCGCCGCGCAGTGGCGGGCGTGGTCCCAGGGACGTCCGGTCATTACGCCTCCCGCATGAACCGACCGTGGACGGACGTTCGACAGTGACATACCCCCGCATCGGCCCGTAGATCAGGGCATCGCGGGCCGGTGCCCGCCGGAGCGGCCCGTCACAGGCCGGGGGCGCCCCACACCGGGAACCAGCGGCCGAGGTCCTCCTCGAACGGCAGGTCGGCGCCGACCGCGCCGCGCACCTGCAACTCCAGCGCGTTGTCGCGCTTGTCGCCCGGCAGCGGCGCGAACGGGTAGAACGTGCCGCGCTTGTACAGGTAGACGAGCGCGAGCCGCTGCCCGTCCGGGCCGCGGAAGCCCGCGAGCGAGCACAGCAGGTGCGGGCCGAACCCGCCCGACTCCAGCGTGGAGTTCACCGCGTGAAGGTCGGTGACCAGGTCGGGCAGCTCCTGCGGCCGGTGCGTCGCCAGCAGCCAGGTGTACCCGTAGGAGTCGGTGCTGATCTCGACCTTCGGCCCCTCGTCGGCGTCCAGCAGCTCCTGGACGTCGGCCTGCAGCCGCGCGAACGCGCCGCCCTCGGCGGCCCGGAAGCACACCGAGCCGAGCCCGGTCGGCTTGAACCCCGTCGCGGCCTCCAGCGTGATCGCCGCCGTCGACAGCCCGAAGAGCTGGTCGAGGTCCGGCTTGACCGGCTTGGACCGGCCGAGCAGCGTGTCCAGGAAACCCACGGGTCAGACTCCCCTGCTGAGCTGGTCGGAGATCTTCTGCAGCTGCGCGAGCCGCTTGTCCAGCGGCGGGTGCGTCGAGAACAGGTGCGAGATCGTGAAGCCCTTGCCGAACGCCGGGGTGAAGAAGAAGGCGTTGAACGCCTGCGCCTGGCGCAGGTCGTTGGTCGGGATCCGGGCGATCTCCCCCGTGACCTTCGTCAGCGCGCTCGCCAGCGCCGACGGGCGGCCGGTCAGCAGCGCCGCGGCCCGGTCGGCCGACAGCTCCCGGTAGCGCGACAGCGCCCGGGTCAGCAGGAAGCTGACCGCGTAGGCCAGGGCGCTCACCCCGACCACGGCCAGCAGGATCAGGCCGGTGTTCTGGTCGTTGCTGCGGCGGTTGAAGCCGCCCCACAGCCCCCACTCCAGCCCGAAGCGGGTGATCAGCCCGGCGCAGATGCCGAGGAACGAGGCGATCGTCATGACCGCGACGTCCTTGTGCGCGACGTGCGCCATCTCGTGCGCGAGCACGCCCTCCAGCTCCACCGGGTCGAGCCGGCGCAGCAGGCCGGTGGTCACGCAGACCACCGCCTTCTTCTGGTTGCGGCCCGTCGCGAACGCGTTCGGCACGTCGGTGTCGGCGATGGCGACGCGCGGCTTCGGGGCGTCCGACATCGCGCAGATCCGGTCGATCACGCCGTGCAGCTCGGGCGCCTCGTCCGGCGAGACCACCCGGCCGTGCATGGCGAACATCGTCAGCTTGTCGGAGAAGAAGTACTGCGCGAACAGGAACGCCACCGCGATGACGAGCGCGATCACCCCGAACTTCGGGACGATCACGAAAAAGGCCGTCACGAAGGCGACGTAGACCAGTCCCAGCAGGAACATGGTCACGAGCATCCGTGACGTCAGCCCCCGGTCGGAGGCGTAACGCGTCGAGGCCATCCGGCAACCCCCAGTTTTCTTTCCCCGATTCACTTGTGAGAACGCGCGAGCCCCGGGTTTTGTGCCGGGCACCGCCGGAGTCCCGCGCGAAATCGTCCTGGAGGACGAACGGCCCCTGGCCGCCCCGTCCGGGCGGCCAGGGGTCTAGTCCGGGATCAGCCCCTCGTCGCCGAGCATGGCCTTGACCTCGTCGATCGCCGCGTCCGCCGGCGGCAGGATCAGCTCCGAGGGGGCCAGGCTGTCGGCCGGCAGCGGCTTGCCGACCTTGCGCACGCTCTCCAGCAGGGCGTGCAGGGCGGCGCGGAACGCCGTCTCGTCGCCGGCCTCGATGGCCGACTCGAGCTCGCCGTCGAGGGAGTTGAGCGCGGCCAGGTCGCCGTCGGCGACGTCCAGCTGCCCCTCGCCCATCAGGCGGACGATCACTGCGCACCCCCGGGCTGCTGCGGCCACGGGGCCTGCTGCGGGGTGTCGTGCTGCTGCTGCTGCGGCTGCGCGGTCGGCGAGCCCTGGTTCAGCTCCTTGGGCGCGGGGCCCTGGCCGAGTTCGGCCTTCAGCCGCTCCAGCTCGAGGTCGACGCCGGGACCGGAGCCCATCCGGTCGAGCTCGGCCTGGATGTCGTCGCGGGGGCCGGAGAAGTCCTCGAGCGCGCCGGAGGCGAGCAGCTCGTCGATGGCGCCGGCGCGCGCCTTCATGTTCTCGGTCTTCTCCTCGGCGCGCTGGATCGCCAGGCCGACGTCGCCCATCTCCTCGGAGATGCCGGAGAACGCCTCGTTGATCTTGGTCTGCGCCTCGGCGGCGGTGTACGTCGCCTTGATCGTCTCCTTGCGGGTGCGGAAGGAGTCGACCTTGGCCTGCAGCCGCTGGGAGGCGAGCGTGAGCTTCTCCTCCTCGCCCTGCAGCTGCTGGTACTGCGCGCGCAGGTCGTTGAGCTGGGAGTCCAGCCCGGACCGGCGGGTCAGCGCCTCGCGGGCGAGGTCCTCGCGGCCGACCTGCAGCGCCTTCTTGCCCTGGTCGGTCAGCTTGTTCTGCTGCTGCTCGAGCTGGTTGATCTGCAGCTCGAGACGCTTGCGCGAGGTGGCGACGTCGGCGACCCCCCGACGGACCTTCTGCAGCATCTCCAGCTGGCGCTGGTAGGAGTAGTCGAGCGTCTCGCGAGGATCCTCGGCCCGGTCCAGGGCCTTGTTGGCCTTGGCCTTGAAGATCATCGACATTCTTTTCATCACGCTCATCGCGCGGCGCCGGTCCCTTCGTGCTGTCGCCTCAGTCGCATACTGGGCTCAATGACCACTGCTGGGGTTCTTATCACCCTACGCGTTAACGCGCGAGGCAGCCACGATGTTCGCAGCCGGTAGGCTGACCCCGTGTTCAAGCGTCGTACCCCGGAAGCCCCGCCGAATCCTCCTCAGGTAGTAACGCCGAAGCAGGGAGGCAAGGGGCGGCCCACGCCGAAGCGGAGCGAGTCCGAGAAGCGCCGCCGTCAGCCGATCACCGCACCGGCCACCCGCAAGGA
This sequence comes from Actinomadura violacea, assembly GCF_017573465.1. GTDB lineage: Bacteria > Actinomycetota > Actinomycetes > Streptosporangiales > Streptosporangiaceae > Spirillospora > Spirillospora violacea. The sequence continues at coordinate 15,150 of NZ_JAGEPF010000019.1, read as the reverse complement.
GGCCTACAAGAAGGTGCGGGCGCGGCAGTCGACGGAGCGCGAGCGGGCGCGCGCCGGCATGGCCAGGGGCGAGGAGAAGTACCTCCTCAAGCGCGACAAGGGCCCCGTCCGGCGGCTCGCGCGCAACTACGTCGACGCGCGCCGCACCGTCGGCTCGTACCTGATGTACGCGATGTTCGCGATCGTGCTGCTGAGCCTGCTGCCGATCCCGGCGGCCAAGCTGCTGGTGCTGTTCGCGCCGCCGCTGCTGCTGGTCGTGGTGTTCGGCGAGGGGCTGCTGCTGAGCCGGGGCGTCAAGAAACTCGCCGCCGAGCGGCACCCGGACGAGGACACCAAGGGCGTCGGGCTGTACGCGGCGATGCGCGCCATGCAGATCCGCCGGCTGCGCGTGCCGGGCCCGCAGGTGAAGATCGGCGAGAAGGACAGGATCTGACGGTCCGGGCTCGTCCCGGCGCGTCCGGCCGGTTCCGGCGCGCCTGGACCGTTCCCGTGCGGGGCGCCCGGCCGCACCGGCGGTGATCTCCGCGGGGCTAGGGTCGGGGGCATGGAGTTCCGATACCTGGGCCGGAGCGGTCTGAAGATCAGCGAGATCGCGTACGGCAACTGGCTCACCCACGGCTCCCAGGTCGAGGAGGACGCGGCGCGCGCGTGCGTGCGGGCGGCCCTCGACGAGGGGATCACCACCTTCGACACCGCGGACGTCTACGCCGGGACGCGCGCCGAGGAGGTCCTCGGACGGGCGCTCAAGGGGCAGCGCCGCGAGGGGCTGGAGATCTTCACGAAGGTCTACTGGCCCACCGGGCCCGGCCCGAACGACCGGGGCCTGTCCCGCAAGCACATCATGGAGTCGGTCAACGGCTCGCTGCGCCGCCTCGGCACCGACTACGTGGACCTCTACCAGGCCCACCGGTTCGACAACGAGACGCCGCTGGAGGAGACCCTCCGCGCGTTCGACGACCTCGTCCGGCAGGGCAAGGTGCTGTACGTCGGCGTGTCGGAGTGGCGCGCCGAGGAGATCGAGCGCGCCCTCAAGATCGCCGATGAGATGGGCTTCGACCGGATCGTCTCGAGCCAGCCGCAGTACTCGATGCTGTGGCGGGTCATCGAGGAGGAGGTCGTCCCGCTGTCCGAGCGCGAGGGGATCGGCCAGATCGTCTGGTCGCCGATCGCGCAGGGCGTGCTGACCGGCAAGTACAAGCCGGGCCAGCCGCTGCCGGAGGGGTCGCGCGCCACCGACGACAAGGGCGGCGCCGACATGATCAGGCGCTACCTGAACGACGACCTGCTGACCCGCGTGCAGAACCTGAAGCCGATCGCCGACGACCTCGGGCTGTCGATGGCGCAGCTGGCGATCGCGTGGACGCTGCAGAACCCGAACGTGTCGGCCGCGATCGTCGGCGCGTCGCGTCCGGAGCAGGTCGCCGACAACGTCAGGGCGGCCGGGGTGAAACTGGACGCGGACGTGCTGAAGCGCATCGACGACGTGCTCGGCGACGCCGTGATCCGCGACGCCGCCAAGACCGTCAGCCCGCGCACCCGCCCGTGAGCCGGGGCGCGCCGGAGGGGCGGCCGCCCCTCCGGCGCGCGTCCCGCCCCTGCCGGGCGGGCCCGCGTCACTCCGGGTCTTGCAGGCTCATCCCGTAGACGACGGTCTCGCCGTCCAGCAGCGTCACCTTGTCGACCTCACCGGTGCGCAGGCCCCGCCAGTTCTCGCCCAGCCAGCTCTCCGCGTCCGACTGGGTGGAGAAGGTCTCCTCGGACGTGCCGACCGTCCCGCCGTCGGCCTTCTCCAAACGCCAGCTCCACGCCATCGCGCTCGACCTCCCTCGTCGCGGGTGAGACTAGCCGTTCCGGTCAGGAGGCGGCCTCGATGGCGCGCCGCAGGGCGTCCGGGGTCTGGACGTCGGACGAGGCGAGCAGCCTGCCGTTCACGCGCACGGACGGCGTCCCCTGGATCCCGGACGAGATGTAGGACTGGCTGACGCTCGCCACGTCCGAGGCGTACCGCCGGCCGCTGACGCACTTCTTGAAGTCGTCCCCGGTGAGGCCGAGCGGCGCGGCCCAGGCGAGCAGGTCCGAGGTGGCGTATCCCTCGGTGCTCTCGGACGGCTGGTGCGCGTACAGGGCGTCCTGGTAGGACAGCCAGCGCGCCCCCTCGCGGACGCAGCGCAGCGCGGACGCGGCCCGCACCGAGTTGCCGTGCTGCGGCTCGCGGCCCGCGCCGAAGATGACCATCGGGTGGAACACGACCTTGGCCTCGCCCGCCACGGCCACCTGCTTGAGCATCGGGTCGTTGCTCCGGTCGAAGTTGCCGCAGGGCGGGCAGGAGAAGTCCTCGTAGATGTCGACGACCGGGGACGTGACGCCGGGCCTGGCCATGGTGAGGCTTCCGTCGGGGTTCGGGACCGCCTCCGCGCCGCCGGCGATCTTGCCGGCCTGCAGGCTCGTGCCGTCCGATCCGCCGCCGTCCCCGCCGTCCTTGCCCCGGGTGAGCAGGACGACGGCCGCGACCGCGACGAGGACCACCGCCAGGCCGCCGCCGATCAGCGCGATCAGCAGGCCGGGGCCGCGGCGGGGCGGGGGCGGCGGGCCGGGCTGCCAGGGCTGCGCGCCGGGCGGCATCGCGCCGGCGCCCGGTGGCATGGCGCCCGGCGGCATGGGGCCGGGGGCGTTCGGCGGCACGGGAGGGGGTCCGTAGGGCGGCTGCGGCCCCTGGCCGGGCCAGGGCGGGGTCGGGGGGTTGCCCACCGGGGGTCTCTCCTTCTGCCGGGAGGTGGTGATCCTTCCAGGTGAGCGTATACAGGCGGGCCCGTAGAGTTTCGGACCGTTATGGACATCGAACTCCGCGGTATCGCCGCGCCGGGCGGCTGGCCCGCGGACGGCTGCCGCTGCGCGTCCTGCGGGCGGCTCCGCGCCGCCGGGGTGCGGCACGAACCGGCCAATGTGCTCCTCGACGGCGTTCCCGTGGACGATCTTCCGTTCACGGAGGTCCCGGGCGGGCGCGACGTGACGGCTCCCGGCGGGGGCCGGGCGCTGATGGCGTCCGGGCCGGGCGCCAAGCCGGAACCCGTGCCCGGCGTGGGATACGACGCCGTCCTTCTCGACCTGGCGGGCTCCCCCGAACATCTCGGTCACCTGCGCCGTGCCGGCGCTGTGACGGCCGGAACGCGCGTCATCGCCGTCCACGTGGACCATCGGATGACGTCCACGGCGGAGCTGGAACGGCGCATGTCGTTCTGGCTGCTGCCGCAGGACGGCCCGTTCCGGACACTGCTCCTGGGCGGCTCGCGGTCGGGCAAGTCGGCGGAGGCCGAGCTGCGGCTCGCGGGCTCCCCCGACGTCCTCTACGTGGCGACGGGCCCGGTCCGCGACGACGACCCGGAGTGGAGCGCGCGGGTCGAGGCGCACCGGCACCGCCGTCCGGCCTGGTGGCGGACGGCCGAGACGACCGATCTGGCGGACGTGCTGGCATCGGCGTCCGGGGCCGTCCTGGTCGACGGGATCGGGACGTGGCTGGCCGCGGCGATGGACGAGGCGGGCGCCTGGGACGACCCGCCGCGCGTGCTGCCCGCCCTGGACGCGCTGGTCGAGGCGTGGCGCGGCACCGCGGCGCGGGTGGTCGCGGTGTCGGACGAGGTGGGGCTGTCGCTGGTGCCGGCGACGCCGTCGGGGCGGGCGTTCCGCGACATGCTCGGGCTGGTCAACCAGCGGCTCGCCGCCGAGTCGGAGGAGGCGGCGCTGGTGGTGGCGGGCCGCGTCGCGGAGCTGCCGTGAGGGCCGCCGGGGCTGGGCTGCGGCTGGCCGTGACGCTGCTGACGATCGTGCCGCTGCGCACGCCCGAGGTGGGCCGGGACACGGGCCGCGCGGCGATGCTGGCGGCGCCGCTCGTCGGTCTGATCACCGGCGGGGCGGCGGCGCTCGTGCTGCTGCTGGGCGAGGCACTGGACCTGTCCGGGCTGCTCGCCGCCGCGCTCGCGGTCGGTGCGGCGGCGGTGCTCACCCGCGCGCTGCACCTGGACGGCCTCGCCGACCTCGCCGACGGCCTGGGCAGCGGCCGGCCCGCCGCCGACGCGCTCGCGATCATGAAGCGGTCGGACATCGGCCCGTTCGGCGTGGTGACGCTGCTGCTCGTCGTGCTGGTCCAGGTCGCGGCGCTGGCGTCGGCGCCGCACGCCGCGGTCGCCGCGCTGATCGCCGGGGTGACGGGCCGGCTGGCGCTGCCGTGGGCGTGCCGGGAGGGCGTCCCGGCGGCCCGCCCGGGCGGGCTCGGGGCGCTGGTCGCGGGCACCGTCCCGGCGCGCGGCGCGCTCGTCGCGACCGCGGCGGTCCTGGCCGCCGCCGGGGCCGCCGGAGCGGCGTCCGGCGGCCTCGGCGGCGCCCTGCACGGGCTCGCGGCGGTCGCGATCGGCGTGGCCGCCGCGCTGCTGATGCTCCGGCACGCCGTCCGGCGGCTCGGCGGCGTCACCGGCGACGTCCTCGGCGCGCTCGTGGAGATCGCCACGACCGCCGCCCTCCTCGCCCTGGCGGCCGTCAGGGGCTGAGGGCCCGGCGGGCGTAGGCGCGGACGTCGGCGTCCGGGTCGGACCTGGCCGCGCTCAGCGCCTCGATCGTCTCGGCGGTGCGCGGCTGCGCCGACAGCGCGATCACGGCGGCCTTGCGGACGTCGAGGTGCGGGTCGTCCAGCGCCTTGACCAGCGGGACGGACGCGGCCTCCGGATCGGCCCCGGCGAGGCCCCGCGCGGCGCCGGCGCGGACCTGCCACGCCGGGTAGTGCAGCGCCGCGGCCGCCGCGGCGTCCAGCGGCGGCGGGCAGCCGACGCCCGCGAGCGCCTCGAACGCGGCGGCGCGGACGAGGTCGTCGGCGTCCTCGACGAGGCGGCCGAGGGCACCGGACGCCGCCGGGTCGCCGATCGTGCCGAGCCCGTGCGCGACGGCGATCCGCACTTCGCGGGACGCGTCGCCGGCCGCCCGCGCGACCCCGTCCGCCGCGTCGTGCGCGACCAGCCCGCGGACGGCCTGGAGCCGGACGCGGTGGTCGGGGTCGCCGAGCGCGCCGGCGAACACGCCGGTGCCGCCGAGGCGGAGCGCGCGCAGGACGTCCAGGACCGCGGCCCGCACCTGCGCGTCCGGGACGTCCAGGGCGCCGCTCAGCGCGTCCCGGACGTCCCCGGTGGCCGGCAGCACCTCCACGAGTTCGCGCAGCGCCGTCGCGGCGGCGTGCCGCACCGAACCGTGCGAGTCGCGGAGCGCGGTGGCGAGGGCGCCGGCGACGCCGTCCGGGGCGACCTCGGTGAGGGTGGCGACGGCGGCGCGCCGCACCTTCGGGTCGGGATCGGACAGGTAGGCGGCGACCGCGCCGACGTCCGGTTCGGTCTCGGCGAGCCGCTGCAGCTCCAGGAGCCGCGGGGACCGTCCGACCGCGGGCGCCGGACGGGTCCCCGCGGCCGGGCGGGCCGCGACCGCGACCCGCGCGGCGGACGCCGCGGCGAGCACCTGCGGCTCGGCGCCCTCCGGGACGGTGAACTCCTCGACCGGCACCAGGTAGGGCGCGACCGGCCGCTTGACGAACTCCATCGCGCCGTCGTCGCGGCGCCGCAGGTTGAGGTGGAACATCCACTCGGCGTCGTCGCGTTCGGGCAGGTCGGCGCGGTCGTGGTAGAGGCCCCAGCGGCTCTCGGTGCGGGTGAGGGACGACCGGGCGGCCATCTCGGCGCAGTCGCGGATGAACGTGACCTCGGCGCAGCGCATCAGCTCGTGCGGGGTCCGCGCGCCCATCGCGGCGATCTCGGTCTCCATCCGCGTGAACGTCTCGACGGCGATGTCGAGCCTGGTCCGCGTCTTCGGCGGCGCGACGTAGTCGTTGACGAACCGGCGCAGCTTGTACTCGACCTGCGGCTGCGGCGGGCCGCCGGGGTTGCGCAGCGGCCGGTAGATCAGCTCGTGCGCGGCCCGGATCTGGTCCTCCGGCAGCGCGCCGGGCGTGCCGAGATGCGCGGACGCGTGCGCGCCCGCGAGGTCGCCGAACACGAACGCGCCGATCATGTAGTTGTGCGGCACGCACGCGAGGTCGCCCGCCGCGTACAGGCCGGGGACGGTCGTGCGGGCGTTCTCGTCGACCCAGACGCCGGACGCCGAGTGCCCGCCGCACAGCCCGATCTCGGAGATGTGCATCTCCACGTCGTGGGTGCGGTAGTCGTGGCCGCGGCCCGCGTGGAACGTGCCGCGGGTCGGCCGCTCGGTGCTGTGCAGGATGCCTTCGAGGGCGGTCAGCGTCTCGTCCGGCAGGTGCGTGAGCTTGAGGTAGATCGGCCCGCGCGCCGAGTCGATCTCCCGTTTGACCTCGGACATCATCTGCCCGGACCAGTAGTCGCAGTCGACGAACCGGGTGCCCTCGGCGTTCACCTGGTAGCCGCCGAACGGGTTGGCGACGTAGGCGCAGGCGGGCCCGTTGTAGTCCTTGATCAGCGGGTTGATCTGGAAGCACTCGATGCCGCTCAGCTCGGCGCCCGCGTGGTAGGCCATCGCGTACCCGTCGCCCGCGTTGGTCGGGTTCTCGTACGTCCCGTACAGGTAGCCGGACGCGGGCAGGCCGAGCCGTCCGCACGCGCCGGTCGCGAGGATCACCGCGCCGGCCGACACGGTGACGAACTCGCCGCCGCGGGTGTCGAACCCGACCGCGCCCACCGCCCGGCCACCGGACGTCAGGACGCGCACCGGCATCACGCGGTTCTCGATCGTCACCTTCTCCCGGATGGACCGCTGCCGCAGCACCCGGTACAGCACCTTCTTGACGTCCTTGCCCTCCGGCATCGGCAGCACGTAGGAACCGGACCGGTGGACGCGCCGCACCGCGTACTCGCCGTGCTCGTCCTTCTCGAACTTCACGCCGTACTTCTCGAGCCGCTTCACCATCGCGAACCCGCGCGTGGCGGTCTGGTGGACGGTCCGCTGGTTCACGATGCCGTCGTTGGCGCGGGTGATCTCGGCGACGTAGTCCTCCGGCGTCGCCTTGCCCGGGATGACCGCGTTGTTCACGCCGTCCATGCCCATGGCGAGGGCGCCGGAGTGCCGGACGTGCGCCTTCTCCAGCAGCAGCACGGACGCGCCGTGCTCGGCCGCGGTGATCGCGGCCATCGTCCCGGCGGTGCCGCCGCCGATCACCAGCACGTCGGCGCTCAGCTCGCGCCGCTCGGTCGCGGCGGGGATCTCCATCACACGGTCTCCTTGGTGTCGGTGCGCGCCCCGAGCGCCGCCAGGACCTCGTCGCGGGAGGCGCCGGCGGGGAACCGCGCCGTGACGCCGCCGGTCCCGAGGACGGCGATCCGGTGGCCGATCAGCAGCGCCTCGTCCACGTCGTGGGTGACGAACACGACGGTCGCGGGCGCGTCGGCGATGACGTCGAGGAGCAGCCGCTGCATGCTCGCGCGGGTCTGCGCGTCGAGCGCGCCGAACGGCTCGTCCATGAGGATCGCGCGGGGCCCGGCGGCGAGCGTGCGGGCGAGCTGGACGCGCTGGCGCATCCCGCCGGACAGCTCGCGCGGCAGCCGCCCCGCGGCGTCGCCGAGGCCGACCCGCTCCAGCCAGCGGTCCGCGGCCGCGCGCCGCTCCGCCCGCCGGACGCCGCGCAGCGACAGCGCCAGCTCGACGTTGCGGCGCGCGGTCCGCCACGGCAGCAGCGCGTCGTCCTGGAACATCAGGGCGCGGTCCGCGGACGGCCCGGTGACGGGCTCCCCGCCGGCGAGGACGCGCCCGGACGCGGCGGGCAGCAGCCCGGCGAACGCGCGCAGCAGCGTGGACTTCCCGCACCCGGACGGCCCCAGCACGGCGAGGACCTCGCCTGCCTCGGCGGTCAGGTCGAGGCCGGTGACGACGGCCCGGCCGCCATAGCCGAGCGCGACGTCCTCGGCCCGCAGTTCGAGCCCGGTCATGAGCGGTCCTCCCTCGGCAGCCAGCGCGTCAGCCTGCGGCCCGCCAGCTCCACGGCGGCGGAGGTGAGGTAGCCGAGCAGCCCGATGGTGGCCATCCCGACGAGCACGCCGGGGTAGTCGACGATCGTGTACGCCTGCCAGGTGCGGTAGCCGACGCCGAAGTCGCCGGAGATCATCTCGGCGGAGATCACGCAGATCCACGCGACGCCCATCCCGATGGACAGGCCGCCGAACACGCCGGGCAGGATCCCCGGCAGCACGACCTGGAGCAGCACCCGGGCCCGGCTGCCGCCGAGCGTCCGGACGGCGTCCTCCCACACGACCGGCAGCGCCTTCACCGCGTGCCGGGTGCCGACCAGGACGGGGAAGAACGCGGCGGCGAAGGTGATGAACACGATGCCCTGCTCGTTCGCGGGGAACAGCAGGATCGCGACCGGCACCAGCGCGATCGCCGGGATCGGCCGGGCGACCTCGAACAGCGGCTGCAGCAGGTCGCCCGCCCAGCGGGACCGGGCGGTGGCGACGCCCGCCGCGACGCCGAGGACGGCGGCGAGCGCGAACCCGGTGAGGATGCGGACGAGGCTCTGCGCGACGTCCTGCCAGTACTGGCCGTGCCCGGCCTGCCGGCCGAACTCGTGCAGCACGTCCGCCGGGCCGGGGAACCGGTCGAACCGGACCCACAGCCGGACGTTCGCGGCGGTCAGCACCTGCCACACCGCGAGCGCGGCCAGGAGGGACGCGGCCCGGACGGGCCAGCGGAGCAGGCGGCTCACGCGTTCTTCACCGCCTCGCCATAGGTGACGGCCTTGGCGCCGGAGTGGGACGCGATGTACTTCCGCGCGCCCTCGTCCGTCGCGAACGGCTTGAACCGCTGGTCCGCCTTGGCGGATGGGTCCTCGACCCACACGTCCTTGTCGGCGAACCAGCGGGTGCCGGTCGTGGCGTCGGGGATGTAGACGGCCCTGAGCCGCTTGCCCTCCCCCTGTAGCGCGCGCACGTTCTTCAGCAGGCAGACGGGGTCGGCCACAGGGCGCGTCTTGTTATCGCCCTCAATCCACACCTCGCCCGCGGTCTTCGGGTCGTCCACCTTGGTCTTGCACACCTCGTCCGTCCCGGTGATGGCGGCGGGGTTCGCGGTGGACGCGGCGTCGTGGTCATAGGAGACGCCGTACGCCTTCCTGATGTAGGAGTCGTTGATGAAGGGCCCGACGTCCAAGGGCGTCTGGATGACCCCGATCGACTTCAGGAACGGGACGTCGTGCACGAACGCGTCCTTGAGTCCCTGCTTGATGGTCGTGTCGAACGTGGCGACGCCGCCCGCGCCGTTGTAGAGGTACACGGTCTCGGCGGGCAGCCCGGTCGTGGACGCCACCGATTCGGCCGCCTCCAAGGGGTGCTGGTGCAGGTAGTTCGTCGCGTCGATCTGCGCGCGCAGGAACGCGTCCAGCACCTTGCCGTTCTTCTCGGCGAACTGGTTGCGCACCACCACGCCGTGGAAGGTCGGCACGTCAAGCTGGCCGCCGTCATAGAGCAGCCGAGCCTGCCCCTTGTTCACCAGGAGGCCCGGCCATGCGACGAACTGGGCGAACGCCGCCGCGCTGCCCGACTGCAGCGCCGACGCGCCCACCGTGGGCTGCTGGTTCTCGACCTTGACGTCCTTGGCCGGATCGAGGCCGTACTCGCGGGCCGCCTGGACGAACGTGCCGTGCCCGGCCGAGCCGACGCTCGTCGAGACCGTCTCGCCCTTGAGGTCGCGCAGCGTCCGCGCCTTCGAGCCCGGCGCGACGACCACGCCGTTCAGCGACCCGCGCATGTTGTAGCCGGTCACCGACACCCACGAGGTCTTCGCGTCGCCGCCCTGCGCCTGCGCCCGCGACCCGTTGATCAGCAGCGGGTAGTCGCCCATCGAACCGATGTCGATCTTCCCGGCGAGCATCTGCGCGGTGATCGGCGCACCCGTGTCGTAGTCGCGCCACACGACCGAGTACTTCTCGCCGTCCTGCTTCCCGAGGGCCTTCAGCCGCTTCTCGAAGTAGCCGAGCGAGCGCAGCAGCGTCCCGGCGGTGACGGTGTTGATGGTCTTGGACTGGTACCCCACGACGATCCGCCCCGAGCCGCCGCCGTCGGCGGCGTTCCCGGCGACGGTGCAGCCGGCCAGGAGCGGGACGAGGGCGGCGCCCGCCGCGAGGGTCGTCTTCATCGGGTTCATCGGTCGGGTCCTCATCGCAGCAGGTACGGCATGTCGATGGTCACGGCCCCGGTCGGGCAGCGGTCGGCGCACGGCCCGCAGTACCAGCACTCGTCCACGTGCATGTACGCCTTGCCGGTCTCCGGGTGGACGGCCAGGGCGTCCAGCGGGCAGACGTCGATGCACAGCGTGCAGCCGTCGATGCAGAGCGCCTCGTCCACCGTCACGGGGACGTCGGCGCGGTTCTCCACGAGGGACATGCGTTCCTCCAGGGGGTGCGGGGCTGGGGCGGGGCCGGGGAAGGGCTCAGGCGCGGTTCATGGAGCCGCTCATCGTGATCCGGTCGCCGCGGAAGCGGATGAACTCCAGGTCCACGGGGCGCCCGTCCGACAGGTGGGTGAGGCGTTCGAGCATCAGCAGGGCGGCGCCGCGCGGCGCGTCGAGGGTGGCGGCGGAGTGCGGGTCGGCGTTGACCGCCTCCAGCGTCACCTCGGCGCGGCCGAGCGGCCGGCCGGCGATGCGTTCGAGCAGGACGAAGATGTCGTTGCGGACCAGGTCCTCGGCCAGCAGCGGCTCGCCGAGGTCGCGCGGGATGTAGGTGAGGTCGAGCGAGAGCGGCAGCCCGTTCAGCCGCCGGATCCGCTCGATGTAGACGACCTGCTCCCCCGCGGGCAGCCGCAGCCGGGAGGCGACCTCGCGGGACGGGGTGAGCAGCCCCGTCATGCGGACCTCGTTGGCGACCTCGCCGTGCTCGCGCAGCGTCTCGGCGAGGCCGAGCAGCCGCTCCAGGCCGTGCGGGTACTTCTCGGCGACCGCGTGCGTGCCGACGCCGGGACAGCGCTCGATGAGCCCCTCGGCGCGCAGCAGGGCGAGGGCCTCCCGGACGGTGTTGCGGGACGCGCCGAACTCGCGGGCGAGCTCGGCCTCGGCGGGCAGCGCGCCGCTGCGCAGGTCGCCGTAGAGCACCTGGCGGCGCAGCACGTCCGCGACCTGCCGGGCCCGCTCGGCGCGCGGCCGGCGGGGGTCGGCGGGCGCCGGCGGGACCGCCGTGCGGGTGTCGTCTCTCCTGGTCACGGCAATAACCTACTAAATCGATGGGAATAGGTGAATAGAACGGCCGCTACGCCACCCCGAAAATCCGCGGCACCCCCGTGACCTGCACCGACGCGCCGCGCACCGGGCGTCCCGCCACCCGCACGCCGGGGCCCGGCCACCCCCGCCGCACGGCCGGGCCGGCCGGACCCCCGGCCCGCACGCCGGTCGATCTTCGTGCGGCGCCACCGCCCGGACCGCGATCACGGCAGGCAGCGGCAAGGTTCCGGCCCCGGCAATGCTTGATCCAAAAGGGCGAAACCGGTCACCGGGAGGACTAACATCGGACTACGTGACGAGCATCGGACTTGACAGCGCAGACCTGGCCGGCCTCGACGTCGACGCCATCGTGATCGGAGCCGTCCCGGCGGACGCGGGGGCCGCGCCCGCCGCCGGCGCCGAGGACCTCGACCGCGCCCTGGACGGGAGGCTCGCCGCGGCCCTCGGCGCCCTCGGCGCCACCGGCAAGCCCGGCGAGATCATCAAGGTGCCCACGCTCGGCGCCGTCACCGCCCCGGTGGTCGTCGCCGCCGGCCTGGGCGAGGACCCCACCGCCGAGGACCTGCGCCGCGCCGCCGGCGCCGCCGTCCGCGCGCTGGCCGGCTCCGGGAAGGTCGCCGTCGCGCTGCCCGCCGCGGACGCCGCCGAGGCCGAGGCCGTCGCGCTCGGCGCGCTGCTCGGCGCCTACTCCTTCGACTCCTACCGCACCGGCGACGGGCACAAGAGCCCGGTCGCCGAGATCCGGCTCGCCGCCCCCGCCGCCACCGACGTCGCCGTGGAGCGCGCCCGCGTGCTGGCCGACGCGGTCAACCTGGTCCGCGACCTGGTCAACACCCCGCCGTCCGACCTCACCCCCGAGGACCTGGCCAACGAGGCCGAGCGGGTCGCCCGCGAGAGCGGCCTCGGCATCGAGGTCCTCGACGAGAAGGCGCTGGTCGACGGCGGCTACGGCGGCCTCACCGGCGTCGGGCAGGGCTCGGTGAACCCGCCCCGCCTCGTCCGGCTCGCCTACTCCCACCCCGAGGCGTCCAAGACGCTCGCGCTGGTCGGCAAGGGCATCACCTTCGACTCCGGCGGCCTGTCGCTGAAGCCGGCCGGCTCCATGGACTGGATGAAGTCCGACATGGGCGGCGCCGCCGCCGTCCTCGGCGCCCTCGCCGCGATCGCCGAGCTGGCCCCGAAGGTCAACGTGGTCGGCTACATGGCCATCGCCGAGAACATGCCGAGCGGCAGCGCCCAGCGCCCCTCCGACGTGCTGCGCATCTACGGCGGCAAGACCGTCGAGGTCCTCAACACCGACGCCGAGGGCCGCCTCGTGCTCGCCGACGCGCTGGTCCGCTCCGGCGAGGACTCCCCCGACCTGGTCGTGGACGTGGCGACGCTGACCGGCGCGCAGCTGGTCGCGCTCGGCACCCGCACCACCGGGGTCATGGCCAACGACGACGGCGTCCGTGAGAAGGTGGTGGCGGCGGCCGAGCGCGCCGGGGAGGCGTCCTGGGGCATGCCGCTGCCGGCCGAGCTGCGCAAGGGGCTCGACTCGTCGGTCGCCGACATCGCCAACATCAGCGGCGACCGCTGGGGCGGCATGCTGGTCGCGGGCGTCTTCCTCCGCGAGTTCGTGCCGGACGGCGTGAAGTGGGCGCACCTCGACATCGCCGGCCCCTCGTTCCAGCAGGGCGAGGCCTACGGCTACACCCCGAAGGGCGGCACCGGCGCGGCGACCCGCACGCTCGTGCAGATCGCCGAGGACCTCGCCTCCGGGGCCCTGTAGGGATTGCACGGGGGCCGCCCGGAGGCGGCCGGAACAGGACACAATAGATTTTCTCGTGGCGGTGGGGGCCGTTGCAGGTCCGCCCCGCCCGAGGGCGCCGCGGGCCGCGCGGCGCCGTCTCCGGGAAAGGGAGCGTCCAGTGGCGAACAACGGCCCCTACGACATCGTGGTCCTGGGTGCCGGCAGCGGCGGGTACGCGTGCGCGCTGCGCGCCGCCGAACTCGGCAGGTCGGTCGCGCTGGTCGAGCGCGACGAGTCGCTCGGCGGGACGTGCCTCAACCGGGGCTGCATCCCCACCAAGGCGCTGCTGCACGCGGCCGAGGTGGCGGACCAGACCCGCGAGGCGGCGAGGTTCGGCGTCAAGGCGGTCTTCGAGGGCATCGACGTCGCCGGCGTCAACGCCTACAAGGACAAGGTCGTCTCCACGACCGTCAAGGGCCTCACCGGGCTGATCAAGTCGCGCGGCATCGAGGTCGTGCACGGCGAGGGCCGCCTCGCCGGCCCGACGACCGTCGAGGTCCGCACGCCCGGCGGCGAGGTGCGCTCGCTCGAGGCCCAGCACATCGTGCTCGGCACCGGGTCCGCGCCGAAGTCGCTGCCCGGCCTGGAGATCGACGGCGAGCGCGTCATCTCCAGCGACCACGCGCTGCGGCTCGAGCACGTCCCCGGCTCGGTGGTCATCCTCGGCGGCGGCGTCATCGGCGTCGAGTTCGCCAGCGTGTGGCGCTCGTTCGGCGCCGAGGTCACCATCGTCGAGGCGCTGCCGCACCTGCTGCCGCTGGAGGAGGAGTCCAGCTCCAAGCGGCTCGAGCGGGCGTTCCGCAAGCGCGGCATCAAGTTCGAGCTCGGCACCCGGTTCGAGAGCGCCAAGACCACGCAGGGCGGCATCTCCGTCACCCTGGAGGGCGGCAAGGTCGTCGACGCCGAGCTGCTGCTCGTCGCGGTCGGCCGCGGTCCGGTGTCCGACGGCATCGGCCTCGCCGAGGCCGGCGTCGAAATGGAGCGCGGCTACGTCAAGGTCGACGAGTACTGCCGCACCAGCGTCCCCACCATCTCGGCGGTCGGCGACCTGGTCGCCACCCCGCAGCTGGCCCACGTCGGCTTCGCCGAGGGCATCCTCGTCGCCGAGCGGCTCGGCGGGCTCGCCCCCGCGCCGATCGACTACGACGGCGTGCCGCGCATCACCTACTCCGATCCCGAGGTCGCCTCGGTGGGCATCACCTCCGCGGTGGCCCGCGAGCGCGGGCACGAGATCAACGAGGTCACCTACGACCTGGCCGGCAACCCCAAGAGCAAGATCCTGGGCACGCAGGGCGAGGTCAAGGTGATCGCGGCCGTGGACGGCCCCGTCCTCGGCCTGCACATGGTCGGCGCGCGCGTCGGCGAGCTGATCGCCGAGGGCCAGCTCATCTACAACTGGGAGGCCCTCCCGAGCGAGGTCGCCCAGCTGATCCACCCCCACCCGACCCAGTCCGAGGCGGTCGGCGAGGCGCACCTGGCGCTCGCCGGCAAGCCGCTGCACGTGCACGGCTGAACAACCGCGCACAGTATTTCTCTAAGGAGTCGCTGAGAGCCATGCCGGTCTCCGTCACTATGCCCCAGCTCGGCGAGAGCGTCACCGAGGGCACCGTCACCCGCTGGTTGAAGAAGGAGGGTGAGCGCGTCGAGACCGACGAGCCGCTTCTCGAAGTGTCGACCGACAAGGTCGACACCGAGATCCCCTCGCCCGCGTCGGGCATCCTGACCAGCATCACCGTCGCCGAGGACGAGACCGTCGAGGTCGGCGCGGAACTGGCCGTCATCGGCGACGAGGGCGACGCCCCGTCCCCGGCGCCGGCACAGGAGCAGGCGCCCGCGCAGGAGGCCCCCGCGCAGGAGCAGGCTCCGGCGCAGCCCGAGCCGCAGCAGGAGGCCCCGCAGCAGCAGGCCCAGCAGCAGGCGCCGCCGCCGGCGGCGTGGCCGCCGCCCGCGCAGCAGCAGCCCGCCGCTCCGCCGGCCCCCGCGCCCGCGCCGCAGCAGCCGGCCGCCCCGGCTCCGGCCCCGGCGTCCCAGCAGCCCGCCGCCCCGGCGCAGGACACCGCGCCCGGTGAGGGCCCGTACGTGACGCCGCTGGTGCGCAAGCTCGCGGCCGAGCACGACGTGGACCTGTCCAGCGTGAAGGGCACCGCGAG
>NZ_JAGEPF010000018.1 GCF_017573465.1 Actinomadura violacea | reverse complement strand
TCCAGAGAGGGAAGCGGATCTGACCGCTCATCAACGACCGCTGCCTCCAGACGGCCCGGTCCTCGACGGGCGTCCCGGGCTCCGTCCGAGGCAGGACCAAGCTCAACATGCTGACTTGACAGGGAAGGCCTTGCTGGCGACGACGACGATGTCGCCGTCCTGCAGCGCGGTGCCGGTTCGGGTGAGGACGTCGGTGATGGTCACCGCGAGGTCGTCACCCATCTGCAGCTCGGGGAACGGCTCGACCGCGAAGGCGGAGAAGCCGGAGGTCGGGGCGGTCATCTGCGGGCTCCTGCGGAAGTGAGGACGGCGTTGTGCAGGCGGGCGTGCGCGGCCGCGAGCTGGTCGGCTCGCGTGCTGGTGGTGGCGTGCTGTCCGCTGGTGAGCCAGTCGCGGACGTGCCGGGTGCAGTGCGGCCACAGGCGGCGGGCCGCGTCGGGCGCCGGCGTGCCGGAGGTGACGTCGTGCCAGGCGTCCGCGACGGGCAGCGGCCAGGCACTCTCATCGTAACCGTCGAGGCCTTCGCTGAGGTGTTCCAGCGTGGAGAGCATGGACCGAAGTCGGCCAGGTTCAATGTCCCGGTCGGCGGCCCGATACCGGGCGGGAGGCTGCTGCTGCGGAAGGCGCGGCGTGGTGGCGGCGGTGAGGTGGAGCAGTACGGGGACGGCTTGGTGGTAGATGTCCGGCAGGTGCGGGAACGACCCGGCGTGCTGTTTCGGGGTGTCGATCCGCACGGTGGCGACCGGCCCGCACGCGGCGGCCCTGAGGAGCAGGAACGCGTCGATGCCGTACCCGTCCACGCACGCCCCCAGCTCGGGAGGCAGCGCTCGGGCGGCGCGGCGGACGGCGGCCAGCGCCGCGCGGGAGATGGCGAGGTCACCGGCGAGCGGCTGCGGCACGTCGATGCCGGTGGCGGCGGCGATCAGCGGCCGGGCGAGGTGGTTGGTGAGGTTGGCCTCGTCCCAGAAGCGCGGGTAGTCGGCGATCGCCAGGGCCGCCCCGCCGGCGACCCGGTCCAGCAGTGCGCGGTAGACGCCGGGGTCGGGGTTGCGGGTGTCGGTGTCGGCGATCACCACCGCGGCGACATCCCGGCCGCTGGGGTGGGTGTCCAGGTGGTGGGCGGCGGCGAGGATCTGCGCGCCTTTCCCGCGCGGCAGGCCGGTCAGCGGCACCTTCGCCGCCCGCGTGCCGGTCGCGGCGAACCGGGCGGCGGTGTCGGGGGCGTCGGAGGAGTCGGCGTGGACGACGACCGCCCCACCAGGACATCCGGTGAGGACGGTGTCGGTGAGGGCCGTGTCAGTGAGGGCGGTGTCGACCGCGGCGGTGACGGCGGCGATGGTGGACGGCTCGTTGCGGCTCGGCAGGATCGCGGCGACGGTCATCGGGCGTCGGCCTCCTCGGCCAGCAGATCGGCTGCCGTCTCCGGGTCGGGGGCGGTCAGGTAGTCGAACCGGGAGCCGGCGAGCCGGCCGATCAGGTGGCTGCGCCAGCGGGCCAGCGCGGGGGTGTCGAGCGCCCACACCGGCCCGTACGGCACCGCTCCCACACCGCTGACCGGGGTCGGCACGCCGGAGATGTAGCGGGCGAGGAGCTCGTGGAGCCGGAGCTTCTCGTTCACCGCCAGCGGCACCGCGGCCGTCAGCGCCGCGGTGCGCAGGGCGGGGTGAACGACCAGCCGCACGACCCACCCAAGCGGCGCCGCCCCCGAGGTGAACGGGGCAAGGGGCCGCTGGGGTTTGGGGTCGAGCGGCCGGGCCGGGTCACGGACCGCGGCGGTCGGCTTGCCCGGCCACACCATCACGGCGAGGGCCTTGATGTCGCTGCCCGCCCACTCCAGCCGGCGCCGGTGCAGAAATGACCCTCACACCAGGGGCGGACGCCCCAGCCGGGTCATCCGCCATACCGTCCGCCACCGCATGGGCCGGCGTTCTCCGCAGTCGGAATGAAGCCCTTCCCAGAACCCGCCGAGCCACTTCATCAGGCCGGAAGCCGAACGGATCCGCAGCACGGTGAGGCCGATCCACACGCCGAGATAGACGGGGATCAAAAGCAGCGGCAGCCGCCGTCTGGCCAGCCAGACACGGTTGCGGGCGGTCATCCGGAAATACACCGCATGCCGAGCCGGGGACGTCTTCGGATGCTCAAGCACCAGGCTCGGCTCATAGATGATCTTCCATCCGGCATCCAGTGCACGCCACGCCATGTCGGTCTCTTCATGACAGAAAAAGAAGCGCTCTGGCCAGTCCCCGATCTGGTTGAGCATCGGCACCGACAGCACGTGCGCGCCGCCCAGGAACGCCGTCACCTGCCCCGCCCGCATCGGGTCGTCGGCGCGCAGGCGCGGAACATGCCGGCGTTGCGTTTCGCCCTGCTCGTCCGCGATCCGGAACGAGACGATCCCCAACTCGGGATCCGAGGCATAGAGCTGCTGGATCTTGCGGAAAACGTCGTCGGCGACGAGGAGCCCGTCATCATCCAGCTCCACGATCACATCGACTCGCCCGGACCCGCACAACAGTTTCAACCCGACGTTGCGGCCGCCGGGACAGCCCAGGTTCTCCTCGAGCGGGACCTTGACCACGTCCGCCGACACATCGTCCAGCGGGGTGGCGTTACCGATCAGCACCACCTGCTCCGGGGCCACGTCCTGCTTGGCCACCGACGCGAGCAGATCCGCAAGCTGCCGCGGGCGATCGCCCATGGTCACGATGACAACTCCGATACGCGGCGGTGTCACACAGCGCTCCAACAGTCGACGAGAGAGTGACGATCCTAGCCACGTTCAGCCTGCCGACACGCGCGTCTCCCATCCCGCATGTGACGTCGCGCGAAGGTGCGGGTACCGCTTCCCTTGGTGAACCCGGCCTCGGGCTCGGCTTCTAGCCCGCTCCACCAGCTGGTGTCAGGGCCAGTCGGCCAACCCCAGGTCTGGCCGCTGGTCTGTCTCGGTGAACCCCACATGCCGGGCGATGTCCTCGCGGTGCCCCTGCACCGCCTTCCTGTCTTAATGGCTGAAGTTGCCGGAAGGCGGGATCGCATGTGGCATCTGGGGGTTGACCGTTTCCGTACGCAACTCACAGGCTCGACTCATGTGTCTTTCGGAGAAGCAGGTTTCGTTCGCCAGCGTCGACGGGTTGGTGTTGAGGGGGACTCTGGTCGTCCCTGGTGAGGTTGTCGGTGCCGTTGTTCTGGTTCACGGCGGTGGCGTCACCCGGGAGGAAGGGGGGTTCTTCACACGGCTGGCCAGGGGTCTTGCTGAGGCGGGGTTGATGTCGTTGCGGTTCGACCTGCGGGCTCACGGCGAGTCCGAGGGACGGATGGAGGAGTTGACGCTGTCCGGCGCGGCGAACGACGTGCGGGCGGCATCGCAGTTCGTGCTCGGCGAGGCGGGCGAGGCCGGCGGGGAGCGGGTGGGGTTGATCGCGGCGTCGTTCGGTGGGGGGCTGGCGGTGCTCCATGCCGCCCGGTATCCGGGGATGGTGGAGCGGCTGGCCTTGATCAACCCCTTGTTGCACTATGAGCGCCGGTTCGTGGACCAAAAGCCGGAGCGTTGGCAAGGAGGATCCCTGTCGCCGCAGGCTGCCGTGGAGTTGGCCCGTGATGGCTTCTTGCCGCATTCGGCGGCGGTTCGGCACGGGCGGGCGATGCTGAACGAGGTGTTCCATGTGCGGCCGGACCGGCTGCTGGGCGAGGTGAGGGCTCCGACGCTGATCGTGCATGGGACGGCGGATACGTTCATTCCTCTTCAGTGGTCGCAGGAGGCGGCGCCTCAGTTCGGGCGGTCCGGTGCGGAACTGGTGGTGGTGGAAGGGATGCAGCACGGGGTGGCGATGCCAGACGATCCGAGGTATCTGCATCCGCAGACGCGGGCGTGGCAGGCGGAGACGATCGCCCGGTTCGCGGCCTTCTTCGGTGGTCGGGCGGATCGCTAGGAGACGATGGCTTGGCGGAGTTCGGCGACGCGCGGCCGTTGCCACTGCGGGCGCAGGTCCCCGGTCAGACGGATGAGCGCGGCGTGGGTGCGGGCTGAGCTGGTGTCGCGGGCGATCCTCAAAGCGGCGAGCCCGGTCCGTGCCGCGGCGTCGGCGTCTCCGGCGCGTGCCTGTGCGGCGGCCTTGAATGCCAGGTGGTAGCCGTAGTCGCGGCGGTCGAACACTCCGGGAGTCAGCCACTGCTCGTAGGCGGCGATCGCTTGGTCGGGGTGGCCGGTGAGCGTATGGGTGTGAGCGACCTGGACGTGGAAGGTGGCTTCGTCGTAGTGCGGGGAGAGGCTGACGGTGGCGATGTCGGCTTGGTCGAGGAGGTCGCGCGCATAGCCGAGGTGGCGGTGGATGGTGGGGGCGTCGGTGCCGAGCAGGGCGTGCCCGCGGGCGACCTGTTGAGCGGCCTCGGCCAAGACCTTGGCGGGCAGCTGCCACGGCCCGTCTTGGACGGCTTCGGCGAGGCTGAGCATCCGCAGTCCGTCGCGGGTGTCCCAGGCGGCCTGCGCCTTTTTGAGCAGCACGTACCCCTGCATCGGGAGGTCTGCGCCGGCTTGGGCCCACTCCATGGCGCGGTCGCGCCAGTATTCGGCGGGCTGCTCGGCGGCGAGGTCGCGGTAGAACCAGCCGGCGAGTTCGGCGGCGCGGGCGATGAGGCGCAGGAGGCGGGCCCGGACGTCTGGGCGGGCTTCGGCTGCGATCTTTTGGGCGGCAGCGATCAGGGCGAGGACATCGGGGACGGCGGCGGCCGGTCCGCGGGTGCGGTCCTGGGCGGCGATGGTGTCGAGCTGGGTGGTGAAGTAGGCGACGATGGTGGTGTCGGCGTAGCGGCGAGCGTTGTCGAGGGCGGCGGTGATGTGCTGGAGGTCGGCGACTCCGACGGCGGGCAGGCCCGCTCCGGCGGCCGCGGCGGTGACGCCGTGTTTGAGGAAGGCCCTTCGCAGCAGTGCGCTCACCTGCTCCCAGTCCTCATCAGCGGCCTCTGGTGAGCCTGCCCCGATCCGCTGGGGGCATTCGGTGAGGTAGCTCTCCTCGACCTGAAGGGCGGTGGCCAGGGCGGGCATCCATTCGGTCGGCCGGCGTTTGCCGGTTTCCCACCGTGAGATCTCCGGTTGGGAGACGGTGTAGATGCCGGTGATGACGGCCAAGCGGGCGGCCAGGTCGCCCTGGGTCATTCCAGCGGCTTTCCGGAGTCTTTTCAGCCGGTCCGGAAGCGGTTCGCGTTCGCTGCTGGGGGTCATCGACCACGGGTTTCGGTGTTGGTGGCGGTATGGCCTGCATATGGCCAGCGGGCTGGCCCTTCTTCTACATCGCGTCAGGGCGGAGATTCGTTGCGTTACCCGACCTGTTCCGGCGAGGCTGCGAAGGAAACCCGGTCATGGCTGTGGACACTCCTCGGACAAGCGATGCCCAGCAGGCGCTGACTGCCTTCGGTGAGCTGCTGGAGCGCCAGGGGCTGCGCACCCGGTTGGTCTCCACCAAGGACGGGCCGGCGGTTCGGTGTTGGGATCCCCGGCGCGGCGTGCACGTGCAGGAGATCGGCCACGACGGGGCGTGGCTCACCTGGCGCGCCCGGCGGCTGACATCGGAGACCTCGCGGGAGCGGGATCTGCAGGTGGGCGCCGGCCTTGTGGCGGCGCAAGCCCGCGGAGCCGATGTGGGGACGGTGCCGGCGTCGATGCCGGCGTCGATGCCGGCGTCGATGCCGGGAGCGGCGTGGGTGAAATTGGCGCTGCTGGCGCACGGTGTCGCCGTCGATGACTCCTTCACCGCATGGTTCGCCGGCGAAACAGCCGCGGTGCGGCGGCGCAACTTCTACAACTCCCCCGTCCACCACCACGACGCCGCGGCGCTGCCGCAGGAGATCCGGCTGCTGCACCCCGGGCAGGTTCCGGTGACGGTCGCGGTGAACGTCTACGGCGCAGGGGAATGGAGGCTGGTCCATGACGGGACGCAGCCCGCCGTCTGGTGCGAGCGGCTGGGCATCACGTGGCCGGTGGAGGTGCCGGCCGACCTGGGCAGCCTGCGCCAGGACCCGGACCTGGCGCAGCTGTGCAACCTGTACGGCGGGTCGGCGTTGTCGTTCTTCTCGCCGCGCTCCTGCTACTTCTTCAGCGACGGCACCCAATGCCGGTTCTGCTCGCTGGCGGGGACGGCAGCGCAGACCGCGTACGCCAATCGGCTGACCCCTGCGCAGGTCGGCGCCGCGGTGCAGGCGGTGCTGGCCGCCGACGGCGACCGGGTCAACCAGGTGATGATCGTCGGCGGGAACGAGCGCAACCTCGATCACGGGTTCCGGCGGCATGTGGAGCTGGCGCGTGCAGCGGCCGAGGCGGTCGCGGCGTCACCAGCGTCGGGCCGGGTGTCGGTGCATCTGGTGACGATGCCGCCCGCCGATCACGGGCTCATCGACGAGCTGGCCTCGGTGGGCGGGGTCCACGTCGGATTCAACCTGGAGGCGTGGAGCCGCAGCGCCTTTGAGCAGATTGCTCCCGGCAAGGCCGCCGACTACGGGCACGACCGGATCGTGGAGGCGCTGGGCAGGCTGGTGCAGGTGGTAGGAGCGTTCCGGGCCCATTCCATCCTCATCGCCGGCCTGGAACCGGCCGCCTCCACGCTGGAAGGCGCAGCAGCGCTGGCCGCGATGGGGGTGTCGCCGATCATCAACGCCTATCACTCCGACGTCCACTCCGCGCTGGGCCTGTCGGTGCGCCCCTCGTATGAGTCCTTGGTGCAGATCGCGGTGGGACTGTCGCAGCTGCACCGCAGGTATCCGATCCAGCCGTACTGGAAGGGCTGCGGCCGCAACGCCCTGGACTACGAGGCCTCGCACGGCATGTTCGCCGGCGGGCCGCTCGCGCTGGGCGGCGCGCGATGACGGTGGCCGAGCTGCTGCTTGAGGCGGCGCGCCGCCCCTTCCCATGGTGCGAGTTGGAGGACGAGGCCGCCAGGCTGTGGCCGGGTGCCCATCTGGGGGGTGATCCGCTGCGGCCGTATGCGGTCGCTGCGGCGCCGGACCGGGTCCGGGTGGTGGCCGTGCGGCGGGACGGGCTGCCGGACGCGCCGCTGGTCGCCGAGCTGCTGGAGGGTTCCTTCGGGCTGCCGACGATCGGGCAGGGCCCGCAGGCGCCGGCGCAGGGGCACCGTCCCGCGGCCGCGGTGTGGGAGGTGAGCGTTGCGGCATCCGAGGCGTTGGCGGGGCGGCTGAGGATGCCCGAGGTGCTGTTGATCGGGCTCGGTGACCGGGACCGGTACCGGGGAGCCCGGCTGCCGCTGGGGGTGGCGCGGTTGGCGTCATGGCTGCGCTGGACGCACGCGGGCCGGGTCACCGTCATCGATTACGCCCTCACCGACGGCGACCCTCTGGAATCGGTCCGGTGGGCCTTGACGACGAGCGCTCCGCAGGTGATCGGGGTCGGGGTGAACTTCGGTCAGTGGGGCATGCTGGCCGAGCTGGCTGAGATGGTGGAGGAGGTGACCGCCTCGTGGGAGCGGCCACCGGTGGTGGTGCTCGGCAACATCCTGGCGGCGTTCTCGCCGCACGAGGCCGCCCAGCCGTTCAAGGCCGCCTCGGCCGCCGGACGGCTGCTGGTAGCGACCGGCCTGGGTGAACGTCCCCTCCAAGCGCTCTGCCGGTCTTTGCAGCACCCCGCGGCCTGGGCCGGCATCCCCGGTCTCATCGACACGACGGGGCGGGGCAACGGCGGCGGCCCCGGGAAGGCTCCCGAGCTGGTCGCCCCCGACGATGCTCTGGTGCTGGCGGTGGCGCGGCGAGGCGGCCAGGTGTCCCTGGAGACATCGTTGGGCTGCCAGTACGGGGCCTGCACCTTTTGCCCGCGGAGCCATAAAGGCCACGAATGGGTCCGCACCGGCGGCCAGGCCTGCGTGGCGACCCTGGAACGGTGGTCGCAGCTGCCCGACGGGCCGCCGGCGTTGAGCGTGGTCGATGAGGAGTTCTTCGGCGCGGACGGTCTGATCGACCCCTCCCCCCTGTCCGACCGCGCCGCGCAGATCATGGCCGCCTGCCGCGATCTGCGCTTGCGCTATGAGATCTACACGCGGCTGGAGCAGCTGTTCGACCGGCGCCGGTCGCGGCGCTGGAACCTTTGCCGGGCCCGGCTGCTGGCTGAAGCCGCCCCGCACCTCGGGCGCCTGTTCGTCGGGGTCGAATCGGGCTCCCCCAGCCAACTGCGCCGCTACGGCAAGGGGCAGACGCTCACCCAGACCGTGGACGCACTCCAGGTGGCGAGCCATCTGGGCGTGCCGCTGGAGTTCGGATTCATCACCTTCGATCCGCTGCTGACAGCCCAGGAACTGGCCGAGAACCTGACCTTTCTGGCGCGCACCGATGTGATGTGCCAGCCCTCACCCGCCCCGCCCGCAGCGAGAGCGGCCGCCGTCGGCCGCTACCTCACCAGCGCGGAACTGCCCGCACGCGGCGAACCCCTCTACCAGCATGTGGCCTACATGGCGACCGAGCTGGAGGTCTTGGCCAACAGCAGGTACGCCGACAGCCTCCAGCGGCGGCATCCGGACCTGATCGACGGCTACGACTCGGCCTTCGCCCGCTACACCACCCGCTACACCGACCCGGCGATCGACGAGCTGGCCGGCTGGTGCCGGGTGTGGACCGAAGGCATGTTCGCACCGGTGTACCAGGCGCGGATGTCGATACGTTCCTCAGGACCCGGCCGCGCAGACCACGCTCAAACTCTCGTGCGGCGCTACCGCGACGCCACCTTCACTCTCCTGCTGGCCGTGACCGCCCGCCTGCTCCCCGCACTCGCGATCCCCGGCCCGCCGGGCGGCTGCGAACGCGCGCGGGCGCGCGACCCCCTGGCCCTGCTCACCCAGTTGTCGGCGCAGGTCCTCGGACAACCCATTTCGTTCGATCCGTCGCTGCGGGAGCGGCGGCGTGAACGCTGACACCCGCGGCGGCACCGCCGCAGCCCTGGGCGACCGCATCGTATGCGCCGGCACCCTGGCCAGCATCACCTGCTTCAACGTCAGCTCGCTGATCCTGGACGGCTACGGCGAGCAGACCGACACCACCAGCGTGCTCGGCAACGACGCAGTGATCACCGCGCGCATCCTGCACGCGCGCACCCTGCCGGCATCATGCCTGCTGCTGAACCCCACCACCGGTGACCTGGCCGCCTTGGCCGACGCAGAGCCGGGGCTGCCCGTGCAATCGGCGATGACCCGGCCCGGCGCGGTGACCACCTCGGCGGTCCTGCAAGCCGCGGACGGGCGCCGCTACTGGCTGCTGCCCCCCTCCCCGCCCCTGACCCGGCCCAGCGGCCTGCCCGCCCCACGGGCGCTGGCGGGCGCGCTGCTGTACCTCGACCTGTACGACGAACTGGAAGAAACCGTCCTCCCCTGGCTCACCGCCGCGCGCCCGTCCCTGGCGGGCCTGGTGGTGAACCTGTCCGGGTCGCGGCACCGCGCCAAAGCGACCCGGCTCGCCGCGCTGTCGCCCTCGCTGGTGCAAGCCTCACTCCCCCGCGCGGTGTCGGCGCAGGCCTTGGCGCAGGCGGCCGGGAAACTACGGGCGCTCACCGCGGCGCAGCACGTCATCGTGTCCGCCGGCCCGCACGGTTTCGCCCTCTGCGACCGCTGCGGCACCTACCAGCACACGCCGATCCGGCAGGTCAGCGGAGCGGCCCTCGGCGCCGGCGCCGCCTTATCGGCCGGTGCGTGCGCCGCCCTGCTGCACGGGCAACACGGCCACGACCTGGCCGACCACGCCGCCGCGAGCGTGACGGCCTACCTGGAAAGGACGTGATACCGGTGATCGTCTGTGTGGAAGGCGTGAACGGCTGCGGGAAGTCCACCCTGGCGGCCATCCTGGTCGACATGTGGACGCGCGGCCAAGCGGTCGCTCTGGATCCCGTGCAGCACACCCGGTTCGGCGGGGCCCTCCGCAGCGCCATCATGGCGGCCGAGTCCCTCGGCGCCGACGCCGAGACCCTCGCGTTCGCCTCAGCGCGGCTGCACACCGCCACCGCACTTGCCGGGCAGCGGTGCCCGCCCGCCCGCGAACTGGTGGTGCTGGAACGCTGGGCGGGCGCGGTCGTCGCCTACGGCACAGTCGCCGGCTCCTCACCCTTCCTGCTGCGCGCCCTGGAAGCCGCCCTGGCCGGCGCGCTGCCGGTGGACGTGACGGTGCTGGTGGACGTGCCCGGCGAGGTCGCGGCCGCCCGCCTGACCCAGCAGACCAGCACACAAGCCAACCGGTTCGAGACCCGCGGCAGCGCCTACCTGGAACGGGTGCGGCGCCAGTACCTGGCATGGGCGTCTCTGCGGCAGGTGCCGGTGATCAACGGTCTGCAGGACCTCCACACCATCGCCGGGCACGTCACCCGCCTCATCGAAACCACCGCCGCCGTCACCGATCCCGGCGGCGGCCACACCACGAAGGAGACCGCATGAAAAACACCGAGGTGGAACGCAAATACGCCGTCACCGACGGCCCGGCCCTGCGCGAGCGGCTGCTGGCGGCCGGAGCAGCCCGGCAAGGACACACCCGGCAGGTGGACGTGTACTACAACCACCCGGCCCGCGACTTCCTCGACGGCTACGCCGACGGCGCCCCGATCAGCGAGTGGCTTCGGCTCCGCGAGGACCACCACGGCCACCAGGCAGTGTCGGCGTCGATCAACTTCAAGCAGTGGCTCCCGCTCGGCGCAGCCGAAGCCACCCACGCCAACGAATTCGAATCGCAGATCACCGACAGGC
This sequence comes from Actinomadura violacea, assembly GCF_017573465.1. GTDB lineage: Bacteria > Actinomycetota > Actinomycetes > Streptosporangiales > Streptosporangiaceae > Spirillospora > Spirillospora violacea. The sequence continues at coordinate 243,043 of NZ_JAGEPF010000018.1, read as the reverse complement.
AAGCAGTCGCCGCGCTCTTGGACGCGCTCGGCTTCACCACCCTGGTCACCGTCGACAAGCACCGCGAACGCTGGATGCTCGGCGATGTCGAGATCGCTATCGACGACGTCGCCGGCCTCGGCGCGTTCGTGGAGTTCGAATACAAGGGCGCCGGGGACCTCGACCAAGCCGACACGGCGATCACCGACGCGGTCAAGCAAGTCGGCGACGACCTGCTCGGTGAACGCGACCGCCGCGGATACCCCTACCTCCTCCTCACCCCCTGACCCCGCATCACCAGCCGCAGGCGCTGTAGCGCTCCCCCGCGGCCACGGCCGCGACGGCATCGGCGATGTATCCGATGACCGGCACCGGCACCTGATCCAGGCCAGCCGGGTCGGCCCACACCAGCCCCGCGCACTTGGCAGGCTCGGCGTTGACGACCTCGCCCACCCAAGTCGCGGCCGAGTAGAAGAAGCTGACCCGGCTGCCCGGCTCATCGACGCTGCGCCGGTGCATCACGTGAACGAACCTCAGATCGTCGGGCTGCACGACGATACCCAGTTCCTCCTTGGCCTCCCGGACGATTGCGGCGTCAGCGCTCTCCCCGGACTCCACATGACCGGACGGGAGCCCGGCGTGGCCGTCCATGTAGCCGGTGCCAGAACGGATCATCATCAGTATCCGCCCATCAGGGACGCTGAGGAGCAGATGCGTGTCCGCGATCAGCGGGGCAAGAGTTCTCACGCACGCCACCGTAGCGAGCACTAGGAGAACAACACCGCAAGACCACAACTCACACACGAACCCCGTGTGAGCGCCCTTGGTGAGGCGTGCCTCTCGGGCCTGGACCAACCCGGGGGGCCTTCCAATGAATGACCCGCTACCTGGACGCGGACCTGCTGCGCGCCCACTTCGCCGACCCCAGTCACGGTCCTGCATGATGCGCCACCGCCGACGGCCGGATCGGCGGACGGGCGCACAGCATCGTCGTCCCGGTGAGGTCGCACCCACGACCAGCACGGTGAGCTCGACCAGCACGGTGAACCTGACCGGCGACGTGAGCACGGTCGGCGCGCCCCCGCCCCCAGGCCCTCGCACAGGCTCGGGTTAGCGCTGCTGAACATCGAGCGCGACGACCCTTCACACCGCGGGCCGAGTGCTCGCCGAGGCCGTAGGCGGCGGAGTCAGTAGCGGCGCGAACGCGTGCCTGTTCCCCGGCCCCCGCCGGTGGAGGCCGGTAGGCCGCCGGCCGGCAGGCTCGGCCGACACGCCGGCTTCGACGACCCTGCCGAGCACGGCGCCCTTCATGAGCAGACCGCCGCCGTGTTCACCAGCGATCTCAAGCCGCCGAACCCTAACCTCAACGAGATGGAGACCACCATCACCACCACCGCCGACCCCGCCGAGCTCCGCGCCGCCATGGTGGCCCGGCTCACCCACGCCGGCTACCTGCGGACCCCGGCGACCATCCAGGCGTTCCGCGACGTCGAACGGCACACCTTCATCCCGGACGCCGACCCGCAGGCCGCCTACGCCGACGACGCCGTCGCGATCAAACACGACGCCAGCGGCGAGATGATCTCCTGCATCTCCGCGCCCTCCATCGTCGCCACCCAGCTCGAACAACTCGACGCCCAACCCGGCGACAACATCCTGGAGGCCGGGGCCGCGACCGGCTACAACGCCGCGCTCCTGGCCCGCCTGGTCACCCCCGACGGGCACATCTGGTCGCTGGACGTCGACCAGGACCTCGTCGCGAACGCCGCCGCCCGCCTGGCCGCGGCGGGCGCGCAGAACGTGACCGTGCTGCAGGCCGACGGCGCCGCCGGGCTCCCCGAGCACGGCCCCTACGACCGGATCCAGTTCACCGTCGGCGCCGCCGACGTCCCCACCGGCGTGCTCGCCCAGCTCGCCCCCGGCGGGCGGCTAGTCATCCCGATGCGGATCCGCGGCAGCATCTCCCGCTCGTTCGCCCTCGAACGCGACGGCGTCACCTGGCGAACCACCTCGTGCGAGATGGCCACGTTCGTCCCGCTCCGCAAAGGCGTCTGCGACGACGTCCGCACCCTGATCCCCCACGCCGGGGACGGCAACATCCGGCTGGAGACCTACAGCGAGCAGCACGTCGACCGCGAAGCGATGCGCACGATCCTGGACCAGCCCTCCCACAAGATCTACACCGGCGTGAAGTTCCGACAGGGCTCCACCTGGGAGTGGGTCTACCTGTGGCTGGCGTGCGTCCTGCCCAACGGCCTGTCCAGGATGCCCGGCCGGCGCCCCGGATTCACCCCGCACTTCGGCTGGGGCTCCATGGCCGCCCTGGACGCCGACAGCCTCGCCTACCTCACCGTCCGCGAAGGCGACGACACCGCCGGACGGTACTGGGAGATCGGCGCCATCGGCCACGGCCCGAGCGCCGCCGCCCTCACCGACCAGGTCGCCACCGAGATCACCGAGTGGAACCGCACCTACGGCAACAACGCGCCCGAGCCCGGCTTCCGCATGGCCACCGACCCCCACCGCGACCTGCTGAAGACCACCGACCCGCGGTTCCTCATCGACAAGCCCCTCAGCCGCCTCGCCGTTGATTGGGCGGCGTGACCAGGACCGCCTCGGCCATGCCGAACCCCGCGATCGCCGACCGAATCGGGGCTTGAGCAGCAACCGAACGGAAAACGGCGTTAGCGAGTCGGCTCGGGCGGAGTTACCGCCGTTGGCCGTTCGGATGCGGGTGGAGCGGACCAGCGGGCGAATCTTGTAACGGTTGAGTGACTCTGTGTCGTTCGTGTGTGGGTGTGCCCTACGTTGCGGCGTATGCCGGTTGAGTTCCTGACGGATGATGAGGCGGCGGCCTTCGGCCGGTACGCGGGGACCGTGTCGCAGGGTGATCTGGAGCGGGTGTTCTTCCTCGATGACGAGGACCGCGCCTTGGTGGAGCGTCGTCGCGGCGATCACATGAAGCTCGGGTTCAGCCTGCAGCTGGTGACCGTCCGGTGGCTGGGGACGTTTCTGGAGGATCCCCTTGATGTGCCGGTGGCGGTGCTGGACTTCGTCGCCGAGCAGCTCGTGGTGGCGGACTCCTCGCAGGTGAAGAGGTATACCGAGCGGGCCAAGACGAAGCTGGATCACCAGTGGGAGATCCGGCAGGCGTACGGGCTGATCGAGTTATCGGCGGCTGAGGCGGAGCTGCGGGCGTGGGTGGCGGCCCGGTCGTGGACGACGGGTGATGGTCCGAAGGCGATCTTCAACGACGCGGCGGGGTGGCTGCGGGAGCGGCAGGTGCTGCTTCCGGGGGTGAGCACGCTGGCGCGGCTGGTGGCCCAGGTCCGCGACGACACCACCAAGCGGCTGTGGGGTGTGCTGGAGGGCCTGCTGACGGTGGGGCAGCGGTACGTGCTGGATCAGCTGTTGGAGGTGGCGCCCGGGTCGCGGGTGTCGGATCTGGAACGGTGGCGCAAGGGTCCGGCGCCGCGCGGGTCGGGGCCGACGATGATCAAGGCGTTGGACCAGGTCGCTGAGGTGATGGGGCTGGGTACGGCCGAGCTCGGCGCCGAGGCGCTGGTGCCGCCGCGCCGGTTGGCGGAGCTGGCCAGGTACGGGATGAGCGCGGACGCGTCCCAGCTTCGTCGTCACCCTGACGGCCGCCGGCTGGCGACGCTGCTGGCCACGGTGCGGTTCCTGGAGGCCAAGTCGGTCGATGACACCTTGGAGTTGCTGGACCTGCTGATGGCCACCGAGCTGTTGAACAAGGCGCAGACGGCGGCGAACAAGGAGACGGTCCGCAAGCACCCCAAGCTCGCCAGATCCGCGGCCCGGCTGGCGGTCGCGGTGGAGGCGCTGTTCGACTCCGACGGGTGGGGCGGCGAAGACGAGGAGCCGCGGGTGGCGGAGGTGTGGGAGGCGATCGAGGCGATCGTGTCCCGTGCGGAGCTGCGGGCGGCGCTGGTGGTGGTCAGCGACAGCGTCCCGCCCGCTGATGCGGCCGACCCCGACGACTGGCGGTCTGAGCTGGTCGGCCGGTACACCACGGTGTCGGGGTTCTTGAAGCTGCTGCCCAGGGTGATCGAGTTCGGCGCGAACGCCGAGGGTTCTGCGATCCTCGCGGCGATGAAGGGGCTGCCGGACGTGCTGGCCTACCGCAGCCGGCTGACCGCCCCGCTGATCCCGGCGCGGACGATCGAGCATGGCGTGGTGAACGGGCCGTGGAAGCGGCTGGTGTTCGGTCACCCCGAGCATGAGGGCGGCGCGGTGAACCGGCACGCCTACACCTTCTGCGTGCTGGAGCAGTTCTACCGGGCCCTGAAGCGCCGGGAGATCTACGCCGACGCCTCGACCAAGTGGCGCAACCCGCAGGCCTCGCTGCTGGCCGGCCCGGCGTGGGAGGCGGTCCGGCCAGATGTGCTGACCACCCTGGGCCTGCCCGAGGATCCGGACGCGCTGCTGGCCGAGCACGCCGTGACGCTGGAGGCGGCCTACCGGCACGTCGGCGGCGGCCTGGCGGCCAACACCGAGGTGCGGGTGGACGATGCCGGGAAGATCCACCTCACCGGGGTGAAGGCGGTGGAGGAGCCGCCGTCGCTGGTGGACCTGCGCGACCGGACCACGGCGATGCTGCCGCGGGTCGATCTGCCCGAGGTCATCTTGGAGGTGATGTCGTGGGAGCCGGCGGTGGCGGAGGCGTTCACCGCGGTGTCGGGCGGCCGGTCCCGGCTGGAGGACCTGCCGATCTCGATCGCGGCGTGCCTGGCCGCGCATTCGATGAACGTCGGGTACCGGCCGATCGCCAAGCAGGGTGTGCCCGCGCTGGAGCGCTCACGGCTGTCGCACGTGTTCCAGAACTACTTCCGGCCCGAGACTCTCGCCCCGGCCAACCTTCCGCTGGTCGCCCGTCAGGCCAGGCTCGGGCTGGCGCGGGCGTGGGGCGGCGGGATGGTCGCCGCGGTCGACGGGATGCGGTTCATCGTCCCGGTCCCGGCCGCGTTCGCCCGCCCCAACCGCAAGTTCTTCGGATCGCGGCGCGGTATGACCTGGCTGAACGCCATGAACGATCAAGGGATCGGGCGGGGCGCGAAGGTCGTGTCCGGGACGATCCGCGACTCCCTGCACATGGTCGACGTCATCTTCGGCCTGGACGGCGGGGAACTGCCCGAGATCGTGGTCACCGACACCGGCTCCTACTCCGACGTGGTCTTCGGGCTGCTGGAACTGCTGGGCATCTCCTACCGGCCCGCGCTGGCCGACCTGCCCGATCAGAAGGGCTGGCGGATCAACGCCGACGCCGACTACGGGCCGCTGAACACCTTCGCCCGCGGCAAGATCGACCTGCGGAAGGTGCGGCGGAACTGGGAGGACATGCTGCGGGTGGTCGCCTCGATCTACACCGGCACCGTCCGCGCCTACGACGTGGTCACCATGCTGCAGCGCGACGGTCACCCCACGGCGCTCGGCGAGGCCTTCGCCGCCTACGGCCGGATCTTCAAGTCGCTGCACATCCTGGCCTACATCGACACCGACGAGACCTACCGGCGCGACATCAAGCACGTCCGCAACCTGCAGGAGGGCCGGCACGCCCTGGCCCGCAAGATCTGCCACGGCAAGAAGGGCGAGCTGTACCACCGCTATGAGCGGGGCCTGGAGAACCAGCTCGGCGTCCTCGGGCTGGTCTTGAACTGCGTCGTGCTGTGGACCACCGTCTACCTCGACGCGGCCGTCCGGCAGCTCAAGGCGCAGGGCTACCCGGTCCGTGACGAGGACATGGCCCGGCTCTCGCCGTTCGTGAACCGGCACCTGGGTGTCCACGGCGCCTACAGTTTCGTGCTGCCCGAGCTGGCGCCCGGCGCGATCCGTGACCTGCGCGACCCCGACGCCGCCGAGGACGACGACGAGCTGTGACACCTGGCGGGCGCCGGGACCGCATCGCGGCAGGTCAGGTGGCCGGACGGATCAGGTCGTGGGGCCGGTCACGAGCTCGATCTCGATGGCCAGCACCCCCAGGGCCTCCTTCTCGGGGCCGTAGATGCGGCGGATGTTGGCGAGTTGCTGGTCGCGGGGGCTGGCCGGGTTGACCTTGTCCGGGCCCTCGGTGTCCAGGAGTTCCTCGAAGGAGCCGTACCGGGCGACGCGCTTGACGCGGGTGAGGGCGTCGTCGCGTCCGCAGACGAAGCGGATGTAGTCGCCGGCGGCCAGGCGCCGCAGGTTGGGGTACTGCACCCGGACCTCGATCGTTTTCGTTCCTGCGGCGACGAGGTCGAAGTAGCGGCGGTAGAGGTTCATCTCGCGGGCCCGCAGGCCCGGTGTGGTGGCGGTCGGGCGTGCGGCCATGAGCTTGTCCAGTTCGGCAGTGGTGTAGGAGCGGTAGAAGTGCTTGGGGTCGGCGAGCATCCTGCCGACCAGCCAGACGAGGGCGTCGACGTAGGAGTCGGTGTCGCCCTCCCACGCGGTGACGTCCAGCATCCACGGGCGCGCGCCGGGCGGCGGGGCGACCTTACCCTCGCGGATCAGCGATTTCGACAGTTTCGCGCCGGTGTCGGTGAGCACCATCGGAGTGAAGACCCGGGGCGGCGGGGTCAGGCTGGGGAGCTGGGCGAAGGCCTCGTCGACGAGCTGGCAGCCGAACGCCCAGTCGCCGCCCTTGACCATCACCGACAAGGTGACGTGGTCGCGGGCGGCCAGGCGTTCCTTGACCAGGTTGCGGTACAGGGTGGCCAGGTCCAGGTAGGTGGTGGTGTCGGCGGTGACCGCCACCTCGTAGGGCCCGTGGTCGGTGCACACCGCGGCGAAGTCCGCGCCGCCGGACCCGGTGCGCAGCAGCTCGGTGCGCTCGGCGCGTTTCTCCGCCCACCCGCACTGCGGGCAGGGGAACCGCAGGTGGACCTGCCCGTGGGAGGGGGCCAGCGGCCAGCGGATCTGGTCGAGCCGCCCCAGGGTGGCCAGGAACTCGTGCCGGAACTCCGGGCTGGCCTGCTGGCTGGTGTAGGTCTCGACCTCGTAGTCGACGCCGGTGGCGTCGGCCAGGGAGTCGAACATGCTCCGGTAGTACTTGGCGACCAGGTCCTCGATCCGTTCAGCGCCGAGCGCGTGGAAGTAGGTCTGCTGGTAGGCGTGGTGGGTCTCGGGGTCGAGCTGCACGTCGTAGGGGGCGTTGTCCAGGGCGCCGAACCGGACCACGGTGTCGACGCCGAACGCGCGTTTGGTCTGCTTGGCCAGCAGGAACGCCGCCGTCTGCACCAGCGAGGTGCCCAGGTGCGGGGCGCCGTTGATCTGGGTGCCGACGCAGAACGCGACCCGGTCGGGGCCCATCGCCTGCAGGCGGGGCCGGACCATGTCCACCGAGCGGAGCATCGCGTTGGCCAGTACGTTGTTGGGGCTGATGATCTCCACGCTGTCGCCGTTCACGGGATGCCTCCCGGTCAGAGGGTGGGGATGGGGAGCTGGGCGAGGATGAACTCCACCCGGCGGGCGGCCTCGTCGGCCGGGACGAAGATGGGCCGGTAGCCGGCGTCGTAGTAGCCCTGGATGATCAGCTCGTGGACGCGGCGGATCTCGCGTTCCTTGGCCCACACCAGGTCGTCCTCGGAGTCGAAGTCGTGCAGCGCGTCCAGGACGAACACCGCGTCGTAGCGGTAGACGCGGGAGGCCTCCTCGAGTTCGGGGTAGGGGCCGAGGCCGAAGAAGGCGTCCCACCCGTACCCGTCGGGGATGCCCCGGTTGTAGAACCGCAGCCCGAAGGTGTGGTCGCAGTACTCGGCGACGAACGCCTCCAGGACGTCGCGGGAGTAGGCGCGGCGGTCGCCGACCTGCAGGTGGCGGCCGAGCCGGTCGCGGTGCCTGCGGTAGATCTCCCGCGCGAACTCGCCCTCACTGGCCGGGATGCCCCGGGCGTGCAGCTCGGCGAACACGCCCTCCTTGCCCGAGGACGGGCCGCCGGTGATGACGTAGCGGCGGGGCGGGGTGGACGGGTCGAGAAGCTGTTCCAGACTCATGAGCCTTCTTCTTCCTGGTCGGGGCCGGTCCCCTCGGGGGTACGGCCGGTGAGCGCCGCCCGCCAGGACTTGGCGAGCTCGCGGCCGCCGCGGGCGGCGGTCAGGGCGGTGGCGAAGCCGGGCAGGCCCGCCTCGGGGTCGGCGAGCTCGGCCAGGAGCAGCTCCTGGGCGGGCGTCAGCTCCGGGGTCCAGCCGGCCGACGCGGCGATCTCGTCGGGTCCGGGGGCCGGGCCGGGGTCGGCGGCAGTGTGCAGGAGGACCTGGCCGTAGTCGGCGGCAGTGTGCAGGAGGACCTGGCCGTAGGCGGCCCGGTAGGAGGCGGCGGCGTGCAGGACCAGCGCGTGCCGCCACAGCGCCCTCTCGGCCGCCGCATCGAGCGCGAGCCGGTCGGCGTCCATGCTGACCAGCGCGGCGACCGCGAGGAGTTCGGCGCGCAGCAGGTACACCGCGCCCCACAGGGCCGCCAGCGCCTGCTGATGCTCGACGGCCTCCCAGGCGAACACATCGGCGGGAAGCACCAGCGGCCGGCGGGCGGGATGCAGGACGGGCGCGACCAGAACCGACGCGTCGCCGGCGCGGCCGAGCTGCCCGGTGAGCAGGTCCCAGATCTTCGGTTCGATCCGCTTGCGGAAGTGGTGCACCTCGTACCCGCTGGCCTGGGCCGCCGCCTGGCGGCGCACGGTCAGCCTCGCGCCCGCGGTCGCCGGATCGGTGCCCAGCAGCAGCCGGGCCGCGGGCGCGAGCTCGTGGTTCAGCCGGTCCAGCTCTTCGCGCAGCGCCAACTCCAGTGCGCGGGCGAGGCTGGCGCGGTCTGCGGGGTCCACGGCCCGGGCGCGGACGGCGGGCAGGGCCAGCAGATGCGGGCCCGCCCGGTCGGCGCGGACCGGCAGCCCGTACCGCACCAGCGCCCGCATCTCCTCGGCCAACTCCAGCAGCGGGCTCTCCTGATCACGGACGGACGTCTCGGAAGGGGCCATGACCCCAGTCTCTCACGGCGTGCCCAGAAAATACCCACTTCCATGCCCACCGATTACCCAGAGGCTAATCGGTGGCGGGGGCGGAATCGGTCGTCTGCGCCCCCGCCGCCGATCCAATGAGAACCCCGCGCCCGACCTGCCGAAACCCCGAGCCGATCCAATCAGATCCGATCCCCGCTTCCGCCCCTCCTTTTCGCCCCCTAACATGGCCGCCAGAGCCCGCCGGACGACCTCCCGGGCCACCGCGGGAAGGGAAACCGATCGGGCATGGCCGACCGCGTCTACCTGCGGCACTCCACCGACAAGCAGACCGATGCCCGCCAGCGGCACGCCCTGGCCGCGCTCCTGGCCTCCGGCGCCCCCGTCTACGACGACCCCGCCACCTCCAGCCGCCGGCTCTCCCTGGACCGTGCCGGGTTCACCAAGCTGCTGCACGAGGCCGCCGTCGGCGACACCATCCGCATCGCCGATGCTGCCCGCCTGTTCCGCTCGGTCGCCGACATCCTCGCCCTGCGGCCCGTCCTCATCCGCCGCGGCCTGCACCTGCGGGTGGAGTCGGGGCTGCTGTCGGGGATCGACCTGGCCGCCGACGACCCCGGCACCAAGATGATGGTCAACGTGCTGGCCTCGGTGCTGGAGTTCCAGCGCGACATGATCAGCGAGAACACCCGCCAGGGCGTCGCCGCCGCCGAGGCCTCCGGCAAGACCCTCGGCCGCCCGACCGCCCTCGATGACGCCGCGGCCGCCGACGTCGTCACCGCCTACTCCCAGGGGACCGCCGTCAAGGCCCTGGCCCGCCGGCACCACGTCGCGCCCAAGACCATCCGGCGCGTCCTGGACGCCGCCGGCGCCCGCCAACTCCCCGAACACCTCGACGCCCCCGAGCCCGCCGAACCGCCCGGCCCCGTTGCCGACGCCCCGGTCACGCTCGACCTGCCCGGCCTACTCGCCGACCACCTCCACGCCGCCGGCGACGACACCATCCGCCAGGCGATCGCGGCCGGGCGGACCATCCGCCGCGGCCAAGGCCACTCGGTCCGCCTCACCGCCCCGCTGACCCTCCACCTCGCCGCGCTGCACCAGAGCGCCGCCCTGGCCGCCGAGGGCGCCGCGCCGGCCGAACGCAAGGCCCACCGGGTGTACGCCACGCGCCTCCAAACCGCCGAACAACAGCCACCACCAGGCCGCTGACCAGCACACCACCCATCAGCCCCCCACCATGAGGACGTGCCCATGAGCACTGCAGGCGAGCGGTTCACCAACCTCGATGCCGATGAACTGGACGCGCTCATCGGGTCCCCCGCCCAGCGATACGACGAGATCAACGAGCTGTGGGAAACCCTCCTGTTCGCCGAAGGCGACCCCATGATGGCCAAGGCCGAGGTCGTCCTCACCGCGATGAAAGCGCTGATCATCTACACCGTGCTCCCCGACTCGGCCGCGGCGGCCGCCGACGCCACCCTGCACCTGAACCGCCTGTTCGAGCACGAGGGCGAGCTCGGAGACCAGCGCCTCCGCCAACACCAACGCCAAGGCGGAATCGGAGCCTCCCTGGCACACCTGTGGAACTCCTACCTGGACCTGCTGGAAGACCCCTCGATCCCCCGAAAGAAATAGCCTCCCACGCCACCCGCACCGCACCCGGCCGACCGCCGACACCGCCAGCCCCGCCGAACGGAAAGCCCACAGGGTCCACGCCACCCGCATCCGAACGGCCAACGGCGGTAACTCCGCCTGAGCCGGCTCGCTAACGCCGTTTTCCGTTCGGTTGCTGCTCAAGCCCCGTTGCGGCCCGTCTCCGCCTAAGCCAGCAGCGGCACAAGCTGCTCGTCGATCATCTCGGTGGCCTTCTCCACCGTGTCGAAGGCGCGCACGAACATCTCGGCGGCGAACAGGCCGAGCGACTCGATCGTCTCCCACCAGTCGTCGTCCAGCAGGGCGACGACTGCGGCCGGGGCGTCCTCGGTGTCCTGGCCCTTCGGCAGGTTCAGCTCGGGCGCGAGCGCCAGCACGATGCGGGCGGCGACGACTTCGCTGTGGTGCGAGGCGCCCTCATCGGCGTGCTTGGACATGAAGATAATGCGCTTCCGCAGCCACTCGACGGCGGCGGCGTTGACGTCCCGCGCCTTGGCGCGCGTGAACACCAGTACGAGCCCGACGGCGCCCAGGCGGCCGAGTGCCGTGGCCGCCATCGCCCGCTCTTCCTCGTCGCCGGCGAACACTGCCCGCATGTTCTCCAGGGCGGTGTCGGCGTCCGGGTCGTTGAGATGCCCGTTCCACGGCATGTCCGCGGCGCGCAGCGGCAGGAACCCGCGGACCATCGTGAGCGCCATCCGCTGGGTGTCGGTGTTCTCTCGGCCGTGTGCGGTGGGTGGAATCATGCCGAAACACTGTCACACGCACGTAGGGGGCGTGGGAGGATCGGCGACGCGCGTGCCGCGCACGGCGCCCCGCACCCCACGCCCCGGAGGGAACACCGGGACGGCGGCGGGGCGTCGTCTTATTGTGGGGCCCATGTTGAAGGCGACCACCACCAGCAAGAAGGACGGACGGCCGCTGGTCATCCTCGGGCTGTCGGGCGAGAACGTGACGCGGCTCGCCGCCGGCGAACCCATCATCGTCGACATGGCCGAGATGGGACTGCCGCCGATGGAGGTCGCCATCATCTACGGCCGCACCGAGCAGGTCATCCTCGAGAATCTTCGCAAGGACGGCGCGATCCTGAACATGCAGAAGCCGGAGAGTTAGCCGCCACCGCTACCTTGCGGCCCGCCGTAGCTTCAGGACTCCTGGGCCCCGATTCCCGGTGCGGCGAGCGCAGGCCGGCAGGAGAGGCGTTCCACGCGATCGGCCGGTCCAGGCGGATCCGGCGGGACCGGATCACGGTTCCGTGCGGGAAGTAGACGGGGATGACGGTCTCGGCTTCGGCCTCCCACACGACCAGTTGCGGGTGGGTGCGCTCGTCGTCGCAGAAGACCGCCAGGAAGGTCATGGCGGCCTCGCGGTCGGCGAAGGACCAGAACCCGCAGTTGCCGTCGGGGTGAACGCCCAGCGTCTCGTCGACCGGCTGCACGCCGTCCGGGCAGCAGTTGCTCGGCAGGGCGCAGGCGGCGGTGTACCAGACGCCGCGTTCGTAGTGCTGTCCGTAGGGGACGAACGACCGCGGCTGATTGCGCTGCCAGTCCATTTGCGCAGCCTTGTACACGAGCACGGCGCCCATTGAAGCAGCCGCCGCCGTTCGGTGACTCGGCAACTAGGCAACGCGGCGGAGCCGGGACGGCCGCCACGACGAGCGTCGGGTGCGGGCTGCGCCCGCCTCGAAGATGCGCTGCGCGGCGATGCGGGCCCGGTCGTCGTCGGTGACCTCCCACGGCGGCAGGTCGTCGAGCGCGTCGCGGATGACGTGGACCAGGGCGTGGAACGCCTCGGACTCGGTGACGGGCGGCAGGTCCGCGGGGAATGCCTCGGCGGTGTGCCGGAGCCGGTTGAAGGACCAGTTGACGGGCTGCTGGCAGATGCTGCATACCCCGTCGGTCCGGGAGTCGTCGGTGAGCTGACGGGCCGGGTGGTTGAACGGTCGCGCAAGTCCCATAGCCATTTACCTCGATATCAAGGTAACAGGCCGGGCCGTGCATTGTGGAGTCGGTTACCGTCCAACCCGCAGGTCAGGGGTGCGGGGGAGACCAGATCGGGCTCCACAGGGACACGCAACGGCCGCGTCCAGGTCTCCCCCGCCAACTCCCGCGCTGGGGAGCGCGGGAGGACCATCCTGTGCAGAGGGCCACAGCCTGCCAGGCCCGCCCCGGCATCTCGTGCATTGTGGGGTCGGTGAGCGTGTCGCTACTCGCGGCGGGGCCGCGCGGCCCGCGCCCACTCGGCGACCACCCGGTGCAGTTCCGCCAGGTCGAAGGTGTTCCCGGCGCGCGCCAGCGCCGCGAGATACGCCACGTCGAACTCCGGGCGCCGAGCCGCCGGAAGCGCCGCACGGATCGAAGCCGGGCTGTGGTCACACAGGCGCACGTCACCCACCAGAAGAGAAGAGAGAGGTCGGGGGCGGCACCTATTTTGGCAGCCGCCCCCGACCTTCTGTGACGCCCCGCAGGCCCGGTCAGGTTCGGGCGACCAGACCCGCTTCCAGGTCCGGGCGCGGCTCCCACGCCAGTTCGACCCGCTTCGGGAACGCGAACGACAGGACCGTGACCGGCATCCCCTCCGACGTACGCCGGTCGGTGATCATCCAGAAGTCCTGCACCTCGGCGCGCCGCGGATCGGTCAGCGACTTGCCGGTCGGCGACACCGCCCACGCGTACGCGCAGCGCGGGAACAGCTCGGCGAGGTCGCCGCGCCACAGCCCGCCGTCGAACTCCTCCCGCTCGTACTTGTTGGCGGCGGCCAGGAACCGCAGCAGCGGCACATGCCCCTTCGCCACGTAGGTGTCCAGCTCGTGGTCACCGCGGATGGTGACGCCGTAGTGCTCGCCCGTCTCGCGGGCGGCCGTGGTACCGAACAGCATGCTTACTTCTCCCCGTTGGTGTTGGTGGTGGCGGCGAGCGCCTTGGTGAGGAGAGCCGCCTCGGTGCGGTTCGCCGGCCAGTTCGACCACGCCACAACCTCCCCCTCGATCGGGCCTTCCAGATCGGAGAGTGTCACCCGCAGCCCCATCTCGGCGTCGTTGGCGTCGAACCCGCTGTCCACCGCCCACTCCAGGACCATGTCGTCCACCTCGATCCCAGCCACGGCGGGGTCGACGGCGTGCGCACCCCGGGCGGGGCCGCGGACCACCGACCAAACCACGCGGGGCGCCTCCCACGTCGCGATGGCGGCGGCCTCGTCGGCGGGCGGCATCGGCCCGAGTTCCGACCACAGCACGCACCGCCAGTGCCCCTGCCAGTCGTCGTCGGGCACGTCGTCCAGCAGGCCCGCCAGGATGTCGCGGGCAGCCTGGTCGGGGTCGTTGCTGCGCACGACGCCGCATGATTCGTCGTCGCGCGGCATCCATATGTCGCCGTCGTGGCTGGTCTCCACGGCGTACTGGAAGGTGGGCATCGTCTTCTCCTTGGATTGGGCGGGGCGTGCCTCCACCCCGCGTGCCCCCGGCACGTTACGGCCCGTCGGCGATAGCGCGAGTTCCTACCCGCCGGTACCGCCGTCGGCCGGTCGGTTGCTGCTCGCGCCGCGTTACGCGCCGGGGGCGATGTTCTGGTGGTTCATCGCGGCCGGCGAACCGCCGATCGGGAGTTGGTCGCGCTCCACCGAGAAATGGATGGTGGTGGGGTGCGAGAACTCGGGCGGGAACAGACCCCGCATGTGGTCGTAGACCTGCTGCCGCGTCGTGCCCGGTGCCAGCTCCAGCACCTCCGCACGCGTACCGGTGATCTCCCCGCGCGAGGTCGGCTGCTCCAGCGTCAAGACGCAGAACCAGAGTTCCGTCACTGCTCACCACCTACCAGCGGCAGCCGCGGCACGTCGTCGGATGCGCTTCAACGCGACCAACGCCCGGCCTTGATGTCCTCGATGTGGTCCTCGCCAAGCCCTGTGATCTCGGCGGTGAGCTTGACGCTCAGGTTCGGGTGCGCGGCGAACAGGTCCCGGATGGCCACGTCCCTGGCGACCGTGGCGTCCCACGCGGCGCGGCTGAGCGCGCTGGCCCGGTGGGTGACGGTGCGCAGCATGTCGGCGGGCACCTGAGCGTCGTCCCGCGACGGTATGTCGTCCGGGGTCAGCGCCGGGACGGCCGTGAGGTCGTTCGTCTGGACGTCGCCGTACTGGGTGATGGCGACGGACCACACCTCCTGCGCGGTGACGATCCGGAAGCCCCACCCCGACGCGTGGAACTCGGTGGAGATGCGCGCCGCCTCCTCGGCGGTGAGCGGCGCGGTGGGGCCGGTGTCCTGGGCGCCGAGGCGGCGCGGGTTGCTCTGGACCGAGTTGACCGCGACGTCGGCGTGCCGGCTGATGCCGCGCTCGGCGGCCCACCCGTGCAGGAGCAGGGCGTGCCGCGCGGGGACGTGCACGGTGTTGCCGCGCCAGTGCAGGCCGCCGACCAGCATGGGCACGTCGATGCCGTCGTCGCCGGCGAGGGCGAGCTGGGCGATGGTGATGGGGTTGGCGAGCTGAGTGGTCACGGGATTCTCCTGGTCGTGGGGTCGGGCTGCGCGGCCCGGTTCTTCCTGGCCATGTGCTCGGTCTGGCAGGCGAGGCAGCAACCGGTGCATACGGTGCCGTCGTGGCCCTCACCGGGATAGTGGGTGGCTGCGGCGCGGTGCCCGCACTGGGCGACGGGCAGCGCCTTCAACTGCGCGAGCGGGCCGAGGGGGAGCGCGCGGCCGGTCGCGCCGCACACCGTGCACTCGAACGTCGCCGTCTCCCGCGCGGCCACCTTCGGCTGCGCCCCGGCCAGCGAATAGGTGCCGTCCGGCAGCGCCTCCAGCCCGCACGTCACGTCCACCACGAACCGCTCCCCGCACGCCGCGCACGCCGACGACGCACGCAGCACCACCGGCGCGCTCACGGGCGCGCTCACGAGCCGACCCCCGGGTTCGCGGGGTCGTAGAACGGGGTGACGTCCTGCTTGTCGGGCCGCCGCGGCTGCCCGACGACGTAGTGGACGGTCACGGCGTCGTCCAGCTCGTCGTCTCCGAGCTGCCACTCCACCCGCAGCACCGGGTACCGGTGCCCGCCGTACTGGATGACGTCGCCGCGGCTCAGCGGCGGCAGGCCGGCGGCGGCCGGGCGGCGGACGAGCAGCGCGACGCGCTCGGGGCCGTCCGGCGGCGGAATCCGTCCGGGCTGCACCAGCCACACCATGACGTTCACGCTCCGGCCTCCTTCGCGGCGGCTTCCCGCCGCGCCCGGATCTCCAGCGCGAGCGGGAGCATGTGCGTGTTGAACCGGGACAGCAGGCTCTCGCCGTGTTCCCGCACGTACTGCTTGGTGACGCGCGGCTCGTCCCAGCGCCGCATCACGCTCTTGCGCCCGAACCGGCGCGAGTCGAACGGCACGCACAGGTGCTCGGCGTGCACCAGTTCCGCCTCCGGGTACACCCAGAACGCCAGGCCCTCGGTGGCCCCGCATCCGGGGCAGGACAGCGGGTACCCGGCGAACAGGACCGGCCCGTCTGGGTCGTGCCGCCAGGTGGCGGCGAGCCGGCGGCTGCCCTCGTCGTCTTCGGGGATGCTCATGCTCCACCGTCCTCTGCGGTCTGCACGTCGTACGCGTACACGGTGATGACTCCCTCGCTGTCGGCGGTGTCGCCCCACGCCAGCCACCCGTCCAGCCAGTCCTTGTAGATGCCGGGGGTGCCGTTGGTGCCGGTGGTCACGTCGTCAGGGTCCTCGCCGTCGGCGACCCGCTCCAGCGCGTTCTTCAAGTCGCGGAGGAGGCCGCGGCGGATACGGCCGTTCGCCTCGGCCAGCTCCTCGCGGCGCGCCCGCGCGACCATGTCCGCCTTGCCGGGCACGTCGTCCTCCTCGTCGGCGAGGACGGCGAACTGCGCGAGCCATTCGCCGCAGCCGTGCTTGAGGTCGCGGTCCACCAGCTCGCCGCCGTCGCAAGCCTTGCCGTTCAGGTAGACGGGCACGCCCCGGTCCGGGATGGGCTCGCCGCAGCGGGGGCAGAGGTCGCTGACGGGGTCGCCCCACACCACGATCCGCTCCACTTCCAGGTTGCGGGGGTCTTGGGCGGTGAGGACGGTGGCGTGCACTCCGGTGGGGAGGTGGGCGAGCGTGGCTTCGTCGAGAGCGGTGGCCATGAGGCTCCTTGCGGCTGGGCCCGGGCGCTTCAACCGGGCACACGTGCATTGTATGGTCGGTTAACGTCCAAGTTCAAGGGTGGCGCGCCCGCCCCGGGTCATGCCCGGAACAGCCACTTGAAGGCACGGGCGACGCAGTTGGCCACGATGGCGACGTCCACCAGGACGAGACCGGCCACCAGCAGCCCCGCCTTGTCGGTGAGCGGCCCGGCGGTCGCCTGGTACGCGAACACACCCGCCATGACCGCGGTGGCGACGGCCATCTCACCGACGACGATCCACATGGCGCGGTGCTCGCCGCGCGGCGACCTGGGGCTCATGGCGCCACGGTAAACCGGCAGTCCGACGGCGGGCGGGCGAAGCCGCCGACCGGCCGGATCTGGGCGACATCAGCGCTCGGGCCGGCTGACGTCGTCCAGCGCCTTCTCGACGGCGCCCTCAATGGCGGTGCGCTCCACCTCGAACCCGGTGACGCGCTGCTCGTCCCAGACGTGCCCGGCCGGGCATGAGCCGGTCACCGGCTGCCCGCCGCCCGACGTGGTCAGGCACAGCCCGCGGTCCGCGGCGCACTCCGGGCAGGTGATGACCTCCACAAAGCCAACGGTGATGACCGACGACGTGTGCAGGCAGTAGGTGACGTTCATGACGCGGCCTCCGCGCGCTCGTCGACGATGCGGCGCGCCTCGGCGCGGCCAGTGTCGGTCAGCCGGTACAGGCGGCGGCGCGGGCGGTTGTCGTCGGGTTCGAGCGGCTCCCAGTGGCCGGTGGCCCATCCCCAGTCTTCGAGGCGGTCCAGGTTGCCGTACACCGTGGGGCCCCAGAGGTGCGCCTTCTTCACGATGACCCAGCCGTGCAGCTCGACGCCGTCGGCGTCGGCCTGCAGGAGGGCGTCGAGCACCTTCACCAGGTGGCGGGTGATGCGCTGCGGTCCGTCAGCCATGACGCTTATCCTATCTACTCAAGTTAAGCCGCCACCCGAGGAGTCCGAGATGGTCCGCCTTCCCCGCCTTCCCCGAGCCGAGCGCCCGCAGCACCCGCGCCCCGACCACGACACCTGGCGGCCCGTGCTCGACGCCGCGCGCCGCGCCGTCCCCGCCGACATCGCGGACGGCGGCGTGCCGGTCGAACTCATCATCGCCGGTCTGCTGGCCACCCACCTCCAGGGCGCGGTCCACCGCGACCGCGCCGCCGTCGACCAGCTGTACGACATCTGGGCGGACGAGATCGCCTACCGCATCGGACAGGCGTTCACCCTCCTCGGCGACGCGATGGGCGGCGACGCCGGCGACCCCGATAACTCCGCCGAGCGGCAGGCGCTCCACCTCGCGATCGCGAAGAAGGTCCAAGATCGGATGGCGCAGACGCTCAGAGACGGATGCTGATCGCGAACGTCCTCGGCGGTGTACCGCAGAAAACGGCGGGTTTTCTGCGGTACTCGCGTTTCCGGCTCTCAACGACCTGCGGCGGCGCCCGGCGTCTGCAAGACTCACTCCTACGTGTTTTCTGCGGTACTGCTGCTCCGGTGGTCCGCCGGCGACGCGAACCGGAAGGAACCGTTCAAACGATGAGCTTCGACGGTGCGGTGTACATCGCGGTCGTCGCGGTCGTCTGCGTCATGACGGCCATCTCCCTCACTGCGGCCTTCTGGGCTCGACAGCAATGCAAACGAGCCGAGTACGCCCGAGACGTGACACTCGGCGCACTCGCCACCATCAACGCGATCAGGAGCACTCCCCCGTCATGACACCCGCACACCCCAACGCCCGCACCACCACCGAAATCTCCCGAGCCGCCCAAGCCGTCCGCGACTCCTACCGCAACGACGGCCGCGCGTCCTGGACGCGGCCCGCCTCGCGCGTCGACATCACCCCCCAGGTGCAGGCGCTGCGCAGCGCGCTGGAGATGGCGGCGACCGAAGGCGAGATCACCTGGCCGAACCTGCTGTTCGCGAGGATCTGCAACATCCTCGACGAGTCCCGGCCGTTGGACATCGAGCTGACGGCGATCGCGGGGATCGCCCTGGCCGCCAACGACCTGCTGCCGCCCGAGGCGGGCGAAGGCGCCGGCCTCGAAGAGGTGGCGGTCGACCCCGAGCTGGACGACGAGACGCGTGAGGGCATCGAGCAGTTGCGCCGCACCGTCCGCGCGCTGGAGCTGCTCGGCGAGTCGCATGAGGCGTTCCGCCGCGACGACCGGTTGGCGATGGACGCCGCCTTCGCCAAGTCCGCCGACGAATGTGCCGTCGAATGGAACCTCCTGCAGGGCGCCATGCGGATCGGAGAGGTCCCGCAGCCCGGCGAATACCAGTGGGGCGAATACCTGGCCGGGCAGAAGAGCCGGCTCGCCGAGCTGGAGCAGGAGGCCGGGCTGTGACCGTCCAGGAGATACACGACACCAGACGCGACGTCGTGATGATGGGGTCGGTGGAGTTCACCTCCGACAAGCTCGACCACGATGACGCCGGTCTCCTCACCGTGGCCGGTGTGCCGTCCTGGCAGATGCCCTACGGCGCGTTCGGCACGGTCGACGGCGACGGCCATGCCGTCGGCGGATGGTTCGTGCGCCCGTACGGGCCCACGAACTACGCGCAGAGCTATTGCGTTCTCCAAGCGCTGCGCCGGGGGCTGCGCGACTACCCCGACGGCGCCAAGGTGAAGGTGGTGATGGACTCGCCCGACGCCGCGGCGATGCTGACCGCCCCCGTGCAGGACGCGCAGCGCACCAAGCTGTACCGCGAGTTCCCCAACGGCGCGCAGGACGTCTTCGAGCACCGGCGCCGCATGACGCTGACGCACCAGCCCGACGTTCCCGCCGAGGGCGTCCGCCACCAGCGCGGCGACGTCGGCCATCACCCGCTGATGGTGGCCGCGCACCGGCTCGCCTACGCCCTGCTGCGGTTCGCCGAGACCGGCGCCTACCTGCGCGTCACCGACGAGGACTGGCTGGCCGACATCATCGAACACCCCAGCAACAAGCAGCGGACCGTCAAGCGGGCCGTCGACCAGTGGCTTGAGGAGAGGTGCACGCGATGACCGCGCCGACTTGTGACTTCTGCGGCGTCGCCGGCGCCGTGTGCTACTTCCCGTGCGAGCCGTTCACGCTGGTCTCCGACAATCCACGGGCCCCGAAGTTCCCGAGCGGCGACAAGTTCTACGCCTGCCCCGACTGCCGCCCCCTGGTGGACGCCGGGCGATGGAACGAGCTGCGAGCCCGGTGCGCCCAGGCGGACATCCTCCAGTCGATCCCCACCCACGGGCAGGCCGCGCTGTGGTCGGGGTTCGCCACCAACCGCAAGGGCGGCCCCATCGACCTCGAACCCGAGCCGCCCGCCGAGCCGGAGGCGGCCGCGCAGGACCAGGTGCCGCCCGGCTTCGAGGCCGAGCTTCGGGGCGCGGCGGCGCACTGGCACAACCTGATCGACCTGGCCAGCGCCGTGGTGGCGGCGTGCACCGACGGCGAGGAGGGCCCGGCCGCGGACCCGGCGAAGGTGCCGAACGCCACCGGCGACGCCGTGGCGGCGATCGAAGCGCTGCGCGTCGTGGTGACCGGGCCGGACGCGGTGGCCAACGGCATCGCGCTGCACGAGGTGGACGAGGCGGCGCGCCGGGTGTCGGCCGCGTTCCCTATCGCCATCGACAACCTGATCCCCGACCTGCTGTCCAGCGGGGGCCGTTCGTCGGAGATCGCGCTGATGGGCGCGGTGATGATGCTGAACGGCGCGCTGCACGACCTGGACGACGCGCTCGCCCGGCTCGGCCGGTTCGACCCAGACGGGGAGGAGGGCGAGGGGTAATGGGCGACGTCGCGCTGCTGCCCACCGCCGTCCCGCTCGCGCGGGCCATCCCGGCGTTCTTGACTGGGTACGAGCGGATCGGGTCCGAGGGCACCCGCCGCGTGTACCGGGGCACGCTGAACGCCGTGGCGACCCGCTTCGGGGAGGAGACGCCGGTGGGCGCGTTCGGCGCGCCCGGCATGGGCGAGGCGTTCCGCGTCTGGTTCCGGGAGCGGTACGGGCCGCTGAGCCCCGCCACCTACTGCCGCCACCTGGCCACCTGCCAGTCGGCGTTCGGCTGGTGGCAGTTGCAGGGATGGCTCGCCAGCGACCCCACCGTGGGGCTGTCGCGGCCGTCCATCCCGCGCGGCGCGCCGCGCGCCCGGCCCGACGATGAGGTCCGCGAGCTGCTCACCGGGCCCGGCGTGCCGCTGCGCGAGCGGACGCTATGGACACTTCTGTACGAGACGGCCGCGCGCGCGGAGGAGATCCTGTCGCTGGACGTGCCGGATCTCGACCTGCCCAACAAGCGGGTCCTGCTCCGAGGGAAGGGCGGCCACCAGCGCTGGGTGTTCTGGCAGACGGGCGCGGCGCGGCTGCTGCCGCGGCTGCTGGCCGGGCGGCAGGCGGGCCCGGTGTTCCTGTCGCACCGGCCACCCCGCTCGGCGGTCGCCTCCGTCGACCTGTGCCCCGTCACCGGCCGGGCCCGGCTGTCGTACCGCCGCGCGGCCGAGCTGTTCAAGGACGTGACGGGGCTGCGGCTGCACGACCTGCGGCACTCCCAGCTCACGCACGAGGCGGAGACGGGCACCAACCCGCCGATGCTGCTGGCGCGTTCCGGGCATGCCTCGCTGCGGTCGCTGGAGCCGTACATTGCGGGACTGTCGGCGGCGGCCGTGGCGCGGCACGTCGCCGAGCGGGACCCGGCGCGACGCCGCCGATAACCCGGCATGCATTGTGGGGCGAGTTAACGTCCGTGTACGGTGTGGGTGTGCCCGGGGAAGCACCCGGGCCCCAGGTCAGGAGCCTTACATGGACCGAACCGACCGCATGAGCGAGCCCGGCGGAGAGGTGGCCGCAGTGACCGCGACGCACACGGTCGTGGCCAAGCGCTGGGACGGCGGCTGGGAGCTGCACATCGCCGGCGTCGGCGTCACCCAGACCGAACGGCTCGCCGACGCCGAGCCCACGGCCCGCGACTACGCCGCCCTCGCGCTGGGCGTGCCGCCCGGCTCCGTCAAGCTGGCCATCACCGCGCCGGAGCTGCCGCGCTCGTGGGCCGCGCTCGTGCCCGGCATGGTCGTGAAGTACCAGTCGCGGCTGCCGCGCGGCCCGATCGGCGAGCCGGGAGACGCGTTCTACAGCCCCGGCCACCCGGCCGGCTACATGGTGTTCCGGGTCGGGTACTCCGGCCAGAACGGCTCCGGCTGGAAGGCGGGCGGTGTCGGCGTCGTCGGGGAGGGCTACTTCATCACCGGGCAGCGCCGGTACGTGGAGGCGTGGTTCCCCGACTCGTTCGACGGGTTCGAGATCCTCGACGCCGACCAGGCCGCCGCCTACGGCCTGTGAGCCGCGCCGCCACGCACACCGGCCCCCGGTCGAGCAGCCGGGGGCGGACAAGGAGAGCCCGATGAGCGACCTGAGCGAGACCCACCCCTACGAGGTGCAGCGGCGCGACGAGCGCGGCGCCTGGCACTGGACGGACGCCTACGAAGGCCGGGGCGAGGCCATGGACGCGTGCAAGGCCGACGAGCGCGTCGTCAACGCCGTCACCGACCGGATCATCTACCCGGCGGTGACCGAGACGCTCGCCCTGCTGGCCGCACAGCAGCCCGACCCGTGCTCGGCGCACTACCGGCGCGCCCAGGACGCCGTCGCCGCGTGCGACGGCGACACCGCCCGCGCGGCCCTGACTTACCTGCTGGCCGCGCACATGGACCGCACCACGACGCGAGGAGAGCAGCCGTGACCGACACCGTGATGCACAAGGCCGGCCGTACCCGCGACAAGGTGCTGTGCGGGCTGGACCGATTCGACGAGGACGGCAAGATCGTGCAGCCGGCCACGATGTTCGACGCGGCCGTGACGTGCCACGGCTGCCTGACGGTCCTGCGCGACCAGGACATGCAGGCGGTCGCGGCCGTCAGCGCCGAGATGCAGGACATCGTCGCCAAGCTCGCCGACCTCGGCGCCCAGTTCGTGCCCGGCGACCCGCACGAGGACCTCGTCACCATTCCCCTCGCCGACTGGGAGGCGCTGGAGATCCAGGAGACGCAGGGCGCGCCCGGCTACACGCTCGTGCACCGCAAGTGGGAGCTGGACGGGGTGCCCACCAGCGAGAAGGAGGTGGCCACCGCGCCCGGGGAGTTCGTGGCCATGGTGGCGCGCGGTCTGGTCGAGCAGTACGCGGGCGACGCCGCCGCCGTGGCGTACGCGATGACGCCGACCAGCGAGCGGCCGGTGAGCAAGCTGTTCGAGCTGCTGCGGGTCGCCAACGACGGCGGCGCGGGCACCGCCTCCCAGGAGACCTTCGAGCAACTGCTGGCGGCGTTCAGCGTCGTCGCCGGCGTCCCCGAACAGCAGGTCTTGGCGGCGCTTGAGGAGGAGGACCCGGTGCGGCGGCGGCCGTGGCCCGACGAGGACCATGCGGCGGCGGCGCCGTTCTCCCCGCAGCGCGTCGGCGGTGTGTGGGCGATGCTGGTGCAGGCCGACCAGCAGCGGCGGCGCGACCCCGAGCAGGAGCCGGTGTGGGAGGCGCTGTTCCTGGCGTGGGTGGTGCTGTCCGGCGAGGAGCAGCACGAGATCGCGTACAGGCTGGGCGAGCTGCACGCGGGCCCGCAGGGCCGGTAGCGGTCTCGATAACCCCAAGTCCACAACGGAACGCCACGCCTCGAAGTACTGTCCGGGAGGCGTGGCGTTTCTGTGCGTAGTGACGGGTTGACCTTTGGTATACGCTGGTCCATCTTGGGTACACCAACCTATACAAGAGTTGGCCCGACCCGAGGGAGCCCACCGTGTTCATGGCTGCCACCGCCCCGCCCAAGGACAGCGAGATGTCGCAAGTCTCCGAGAGCTTCGCCAGTGACCCCGCGCAAGTAGGGGCGGCCCGCAAGTTCATCGTGGAGGCGGCGGGCCTGGGGTCCGACGACGCCCGCGCCTACGACCTGCGAGTGTGCGCGTCCGAAGCCGTCACCAACGCGGTGCTGCACGCCCGCAAGCCCGGCCCCGACGACCCGCCGTCCTCTCTCGTCGTCAGCGTCAAGACCGACCGCCGGGGCGTCACCGTCACCGTCACCGACGGCGGCGGCGTCACCACCCCCACCATCCGCCGCAAGAACCCCGACGACCGGGAGAACGGCAGAGGCGTCGCCCTCATCGAGGCGCTCGCCGACAGGTGGGGCTTCGAGCGCACCACGACCGGCTGCACCAGGGTCTGGTTCGAGTTCCACAACGGCAGGGCAAACCCCGACGCCAGCGCCGCCGCGACCTTGCGGTGAACGCTCACCGACCCCACAATGGCCGAGAGGCCGGGCAAGAGCACCCCGGCCAGATAGAGGAGCGCCTTATGCCTACCCCGTACGACACCCCGCAGGACGTTCTGGACGCCATCGGCGAGCCCGTCCTCAACCGCGTCGACGCCCGCAACGTGCGCAAGCGCCTCGGCGGCGGCCCCCACGACTCCGTCGTGGAGTTCACGCTCGGCGAGTCCGACCAGCACCTGGTCGTGTGCCGCGACAACCTGTGGCCCAACCAGTCGTTCGTCACCGGGGCCCGCCGCGACGAGCACGGCACAGTGACGTCGCTGCGCGGCGCCGCGGTCTACTTCACCGACCTCGACCAGATCCCCGGCGCGATCGCGCAGGTGGCGGAGCGGAGCGGTCAGTGGTGATCGACCAGACCCCGTACGACGAGATGATGGCGGCCGCGCTGACGGTGCAGTCGGCCCGCCTCAACGCCCTGGACCGGATGCAGGGCAACACCCAGTTCTGGGGTTCGGGCGCGCACAAGATCGACACCTCCTGCCGGTTCTACCGGGGCCTGAACTTCAGCGGCGCCAGCGCCGTCGGCCACCTGGCCGGGATGCTCACGCCCGCCGCCGCCGGAATGATCTCCGAAGACCTGCGCCGCAACGCGGTGCGGTGGCGCGACGAGGTCGTGACCGACACGGCCGAGTGTTCCTGCTGCGACGGTGTCCCCGGGTGCGGCCACCCCCGGCAGCAGTTCCACGTCGGCGGCGAGCCCGGCGCCGGCTGCGGCCAGCTCTTCGGCGACGGCGCCCAGCGCTGCACCTGCTTTGATGCGGCGCTGAACCTGGCCCGGGAGGTTAACGCGCTCGGCCAGGAGGTCACCCGCTTCGCGGTCCTGCGTGCGGAGATGGTCTCCTCGCCGGAGGAGGCCCGGGCGGGCGAGCACGCCCACCTCGTCGGCAAGAAGGTGCGGGTCATCACCATCACCGGCGGCACCCTGTACGGCGTCCTTGGCGCCAGCACCCGCCACGGCGTGTGGATCGGCGACCCCGACGACGGGTCGTACCTGGCGTACTCGCAGGTCGAGCACGTCGTCCCGTGGGACGGCGAGGACACGTGAGGCCCGCCGGTAACCCGCCCGCCCCCCAGACATCCAACGTCCCTACGCGCGTAGGGGGAGATAGGAGGAGAACGAACATGAGCGACAGCAACTCCACCGGGCACGACCCCCGGTACGCCAGGGCCCGCGACACGTTCGTGGTCCTGTACTCCGAGGGCGGCATCGACTCCGTGGAAGGCGTCTGCGTCACCGAGGACCTGGCGCACACGCTCGTCGCCGGCCAGTGGTCGCCCGCGCTCTATTCCGTCCACCAAGCCAAGCTGATCGAGGAGCTGCCCGAGCGGCGGCCGCTGTGGTACTTCAGCGGCACCGTCAGCTATCCGGGCGGCGACGTGACCACCGAGTACGACGATTTCATGGCGCAGGGCGAGTTCCCCGGGATCGGGAACGGCGCGCTGGTCCCGCTGGAGGAGACCAAGACGGAACTGACCAACACCGATTCGGGCGGCTGGCACTTCAACGCCGTCGGCTGGGACCGGGCAGAGGTGGAGGCGGAGGTCGCCGGGCTCGTCGACGCCGCGAAGCGGCAGCGCGCCGCGCTCGTCGAGGCGTTCAAGCCGTACGGCCACCGGGCGGTCGTCACCGTCCACGGCTCCGGCAAGCACGCCGGGAAGATGCTGACGCGGTTCAGCCGGGGCGGCCGGTGCTGGTGGAGCGACGCGCAGCACGTCAGCCGCCAGCACATCCACGACCACGAGCTGGACCCGGGCGACTTCGCCGCCATCACCTTCGGTGAGCCGTCCGCCATCACCGAGGCGACCCCGGGCGGCGCCGAGGCCGCCGACACCGAGGCCGGCCGGTGAAGCCGCCGATGCGGGCCCGGTGGGAGTACGAGATCCCCGGGTGCGCCCGCGACGCCCGCGACGTGGCGATGCGCGCGCGGGCCATGCACCGCGACGCCGACTCGACCACCAACGTGTTCACCGTCATCGACGGAGACGGCGCAGAAACGGTCGTCGACCTGGACGAGGGCGACGGCCCGTACACGGCGGCGCGCCGCGCCAAGCTGCAGCGCACGGTGCTGCACATCGTCGCCGTCGAAACCGACGACTTCCGGATGGACTGCTGCGACACCGACCCCGTCCACGTGTGGGTGGTGGTGTCGACCTGGTCGACGCGCCGCGCCGTGCAGGTGCAGGGCACGCAGTTCGCGCAGGCGGCCGGGTGCGCGCCGGAGGAACTCGTCGGGCTGCATTTCATGGCCGACCTGCCGTACGGGGAGCCGCCGTTCAAGGCGGAGCCGGCCGAGCGGATCGAGTTCGCCCGGTTGGAGGCGTGCCCGCCGATCGAGGAAGTGGACGCCTGGCTGGAGGAGCACAGCAATGCCGACTGATCTGGGCATCGAAATGGAGCCGATGCCGCCGACCACGTACACGGTGACGTTCGCCAACGCTATCAACGGGGCGTCGCAGGAGAAGGAGGTCCGCGACGACGACCCGGCCAAGGCGCTGGCCGAGGCGCGGCGGATGGCTCGCGAGTACCGCCCGTACGGCAACACCCGCACGAAGATCTCGTTCCTGGCGGGGCACCGCACCGTGCGCCGCTGGATGGGCCCGGTCCGCGGCTACAAGGACGACCGGATCCCGGTCCACACCACCGTGCCGCTCGCCGCCGCCGGCGACCGGGATGGGTGAGCGGGAGACGCTGGCCGCGCTGAGCGTCCGGCAGCCGTACGCCGACGCGCTGTGCTGGGCGGGCCGGGACGTGCACAGCCTGGCGGGACGGCTGCGCTACACCGGGCCGATCGCGATCCACGCGCCCCGCAACTGGCTCGACGTGGACTCGGCGACGTTCCGGCAGATCATGGATCTGGTGCAGGCGCGGACGCGGCGGCCGTGGGACGCGGAATCGCCGCGGCGACGCGTCCACATCGTGGCGGTGGCGAACCTGGTCGGGCAGCATCGCGCCGGCGACCTGCGGGTGGGCTGCGATCCGCGGACCGGGCTGTGCTCGCCGTGGGCGTGGCCCGAGCGGTGGCACCACCAGTTCACCGACGTGCGGCCCCTGCCCGAGCCGGTGCCGTGCCCTGGCGCGCGAGGGCTGTGGCGATTACCTCCGGACGTGGACGAACAGGTCCGCGCGCAGGTGTCGATCTGAGCGGCGGCCGGACCGGGTGAACACACCCCGGACCGGCCGCCGTTGCCGTTGTCTTTGCCCTGCTCCTCCTTGCGATGATCGTTAACCGACCCCACAATGGGTGAGGTACAGCCCCGGCCGAGCACCCGGGGCAGGACTCAAGGAGCCTGTCTTGAGCTTGGAGCTTGCGCGCGCCTGCGCTGAAGCCCTGGAGACCATCAAAGACCTGGACGGTGAGCCGTCCGTGGCGCAGCTCGACAAGCTGCGCGGCTGGGCAGGCTGGGGGCCGCTGGCCCCCGCGCTGGAGAAGCGCGCCGACGGCAGTTGGGCCGAACTCGGCAAGCGGGTGAAAGGGCTGCTGAACCGGTCCGAGGAGATCCACGCCACGATGGCGACCGCGACCGCGTTCTACACCGTTGAGCCGGTGGCGCGGGCCATGTGGTCGCTGATGATGAAGCTGGGCTTTGACGGCGACCGGATCCTGGACCCCGGCTGCGGAACGATGGTCCACGCCGACACGATGCCGCCCGGCGTCGACGCCCGGTTCACCGGCGTGGAGATGGACCCCGTCACCGCGGCGATCGCGCAGATCTTGCACCCGGGCCACACCGTCATCAACGCGCCGTTGCAGCAGGCCGCGCTGCGGCTCGGCGGCTTCCACGCCGCTATGGGGAACGTTCCATTCGCGAAGGTCACCATCGAAGACCCGACGTGGCCCGCCGACGCCGGCTTCACCCCGACGCTGCACAACTACTTCATCTGGCGGGCGATTCAGGCGGTGGCGCCGGGCGGGCTGATCTGCCTCATCACCTCCCGGTTCACGATGGACGCCGAGACCGAGGCGCACCGCGAGTTCTTCGCGCGCGACGCCTCGTTCATCGGCGCGATCCGGTTCCCGACGAAGATGTTCGCCGCCGCCGGAACGGACGTGGTGTGCGACCTGCTGGTGCTGCGCCGCCACACCGGCGACGAGACGCCCGAGCAGCTCGCCGAACGGCGCGACGCCTGGTTGAAGTCGCGGGCGCGCCGCGACCTGGTCACCGACCCCAGCTACAAGCCGACGTGGACCAACCTGTACTGGGACGAGAACCCGCACATGGTGCTGGGCGAGATCCGCGACCGGGCCGCCGCGCAGTTCGGGCACAGCATCGAGGTGGTGCCGCCCGACGGCGCCGCCCCGGCGGCGCTGCTGGAACGTTCCGTCAACGCGCTCGCCGAGGACGCGCACCGGCTCGGGCTGCTGTACTCCCCCGACACCGACCCGGGCATGCCCGACGCCGAGATGCTCGCCGCGATGCCCCGCGAGGGCGCGCACACCCTGCACCCCGACGGCACCGTGACCCGCATCGAGGACGGCAAGCCGGCGAAGGTGCGGGCGTCCGCCGAACTCAAGCAGCTGATCCTGCTGCGCGACGCCGCGCTGGAGTTGTTCGACGCCGAGGGCGACTCGTCCACCCCCGACGAGCAGATCCGGCCGCTGCGCGAGCACTGCCGCAGCCTGTACACCCAGTACGTCACCGCGTTCGGGCCGCTGAACCGGTCGGCGATCCGCAACGGCAAGCCCGACCCGGAGACGGCGCTGCCGACCATCGTGCGGGTCGCGCCGTCGCTGGGCGGCATCCGCATCGACCCCGACTGGCCGACCCTCAGCGCGATCGAGGCGTGGGACGACGACACCGAGACGGCCCGCCCGGCGGCGATCCTGCTGCGCCGCGTGAACAAGCCGGTGAACCGCAAGACCTCCACCGACTCCCCCGCCGAGGCAGTGGCCCTCTGCCAGGACGAACTCGGCCGGTTCGACCTCACCCGCGCCGCTGACCTGCTGGGCTGCCAGACGCTCACTGAGGCCGCGGAACGGCTGTCGGGGCTGGTGTGGCAGGACCCGGCGACGCTGGAGTGGGTCGCCGGCGACGAGTACCTGTCGGGCGACGTGCGCGTGAAGCTCGCGCAGGCCGAACAGGCGGCGGCCGGCGACCCGCACCGCTGGGGCGGCAACGTCGCCGCGCTGCGCGAGGTGCAGCCCGACGACCTGGGCCCCGCTGAGATCATGGTGAAGCTCGGTGCGCCGTGGCTGCCCACCGACGACATCGCGCTGTTCATCCGCGAGCTGCTGGGGCTGAAGGAGCAGTACGCGCCGACGGTACGGCACGAGCCCTTCACCGCCACATGGGAGGTGAAGCCCGCCCGGGGGACGCGCGACATCGCGGCCGCCTACTCGGTGTGGGGCACCCGCCGCTACGACGCGTTCGAGCTGATCTCCCAGGCGCTCAACAGTGCGGCCCCGGCCGTCTACGACAAGAAGACCGTCAAGGACCCCAAGACCGGTGACCGCAAGGAAGTGCGGGTCCGCAACGACGAGGAAACCCAGCTCGCCGACTCCAAGCGGTCCGCCATCCAGGACCGGTTCGTGCAATGGCTGTGGTCGGACCCGGCCCGCACCGACCGGCTCGTGGACACCTACAACCGCCTCTACAACGCGGTGCGGCTGCGGGTGTGGGACGGGTCGGGGTTCACCTTCCCCGGCATGGTCGGGCTGAATCCGTACGCCCACCAGCGCGACTTCATCGCCCGGATCATCGGGACGAAGAACGCCGCCACCCTGTGCGGGTACGGCGTCGGCGCAGGCAAGACGCTGATCATGGTCGCCGCCGCGATGAAGATGCGGGAACTCGGCCTGGTCCGCAAGCCGGTCGTCATCGTCCCGAACCATCTGCTGGAGCAGGTCGCCGGCGACGCCCGCCGCCTGTACCCGGGCGCCCGCGTCCTCATGGTCACCAAGAAGGACCTGACCAGGGACCGCCGCATGGCGTTCGCGGCGAAGGTGGCCGCCAACGACTGGGACGTCATCGTGATGACGCACACCCAGTTCATGGCGCTGCCGGTGTCGCCGCAGGTCGAAGCCGAGTACCTCGAACAGAAGATCTTCGAGTACGAGACGGCGATGAACGCGGCCGAGGCCGCGGACGAAGAGTCGCGCGCCGTGAAGCGCATGGGCAAGGCGATCATTCAGCTGAAGGAACGCCACCGCGCGCTGATGCGGGCCCGCCGAGACGGCGGCCTGTACTTCGACAAGCTCGGCATCGACTTCCTGTTCGTCGACGAGGCGCACTTCTTCAAGAACCTCGCGGCCCCCACCAGCATGGAGGGGTTCTCCATGCCCGGCTCCAAGCGGGCCGAGGACCTGCACATGAAGGTCGAGTGGCTGCGGGCGCACACCCACGACGGCCGCTGCGCGGCGCTGTTCACCGGCACGCCCATCACCAACAGCCTCGCCGAGGCGTACACGCTGCTGCGGTACCTGAACCCCGAGCTGCTGCACGCCAAGAAGCTCGACTCGTTCGACGCGTTCGCCGGCTGGTGCGTGGTGTACGAGACGCAGATCGAGGTGTCGCCGGACGGGTCGGGGTTCCGGATGTACCGGCGGCCCCGCCGCTTCCAGAACGTCCCCGAGCTGCGGCTGCTGCTGGGCGAGAACGCCGACATCCGGTCCCGCAAGAAGCTGGGGCTCAAGGGCCCGAAGGTGCGCCGGATCGTGGAGGAGGTCGTCCCGCCGAGCGAGCTGGCGGCCATCGTCGAGTCCCTGGTGCGGCGCGCCGACGCCATCCGCAGCGGCGGGGTCAAGCCCGACGAGGACAACATGCTCGCGGTGTGTACCGAGGGCCGGCTGGCGGCCCTGGACGTGCGGCTGGTGGGCGTGCGGCCGTCCGGGCCCGGCAAGGCCGAGGCGGTCGCCAAGAACGTCGGCAAGGTCTACCGCGACAACCGCAACCAGCTGTACCCGTCGATCGACGACGACGGCACCCTGTGGATGGACCGGCCTGGATCGTTCCAGCTCGTCTTCTGCGACATGGGCACCCCGGGCGCCGACAAGGGCACCCAGATGTACGGGTGGATGAAGACGGCGATGGTCGCGGCCGGTGTGCCCGCCGACGAGATCCGCTACATCCACGAGGCCACGTCCGACCTGGAACGCAAGCAGCTGTTCGCGGCGTGCCGGGACGGCCGGATCAGCGTGCTGATCGCCTCCACCGAGAAGGCGGGCACGGGCGTCAACGTGCAGCACCGGCTCGCCGCCATCCATCACGTCGACTTCACGTGGCGGCCCGACGAGATGGAGCAGCGCGACGGGCGCGGCGACCGGCCCGGCAACCACAACGACACGCTGCTGATCTTCCTGTACCCGGCGATCGGGTCGTTCGACCCGTACATGCTCCAGGGGCTGGAGCGCAAGATGCGGATGATCGACCAGCTCACCGACGGCGACCCTTCGGTGCGGGAGATCATCGACGTGCCGTCCGAGCAGGAGCAGCAGTACGCCCTGCTGAAGGCCGTCTCCACCGGCCAGGAACGCGTGATGGAGCTGGAGCAGCTCCGCTCGGACCTGGTGCGGCTGCGGATGCTGGAGACCGGGTGGTCGCGCGAGCAGACGCGGCTCCGCAACGACGCCGCCCGCCTGCACGGCAACGCCAGCGACGCCGAGCGCAACGCCGCGCACCTCGCCGCGATCGCCGAGGCGGCCGGCGACCCGGTGCTGAAGCTGTTCAACCGCACCATCGCCGACGCCGACCAGGTCGCCGAGTACGTGGGCGACGTGGCCCGCGACGTGGTCGCCGACAAGACCGACAAGGAAACCGGGACGTGGCGCGGCATCCGCGTGAAGATCCGGTACTCCTACTGCGACCTCAACCCGGCCCCGGGCTTCGCGTTGGCCGCCCCGGACCGGTACATGGCGCCGGTGGTGTTCCCGCCCGTCAAGAACGGCCACCGGCCGTCGCGGCAGAAGAAGCTGCTGGCCGCCATCGAGCAGGCCATCGCCGGGGCGGCGGCCGGTGCCGACGCCGAGCGGCAGCGCGCCGACTACCTGCGGCAGCAGGCCGAGGAACTGGCCCCGCTGATGGGCCACAAGTTCGAGCAGCAGGCCGAACTTGACCGCGTCACCGCGGCGTTCGAGCGGCTCGAAGCCGAGATCGAGGCCGAAGCCACCCAGGCCGTCGCCAAGAAGGCGCTGCCCGTCGCCGCCTGACGGGGAGGCTCCCCACTCGCACGGCAAACCCGCATCGGCACCACCTGCGAAGGAACCCCACCATGCCCACCAAGACCAAGACCAAGACCAGGCCGCGCCGCGTCGCCGTTCACCGCCCGGCCGTCCGGCACCGCCGGTTCAAGCACGACGAGATCGTGGCCGTCGACCTGTTCTCCGGGTTCGGCGGGCTCACCGACGGCATCAAGGCCGCCGGGTTCACCGTGATCATGGCGGCGAACCACAACGACTACAAGGTGGAGATCCACGAGGCGAACCACCCCGACACCGAGCACTGGATCGCCGACCTGGTCAACCCCGACGCGTCCGACTACCACTCCGCCCGCGACCTGCCACCCGCGGACCTGCTCGTCGCCGGAATCAGTTGTACCAATCATTCGCAGGCCAACACGATCAAGGCGTACGAACGCGGCGAGACGCTGTTCGACCTGGAGGACCCCGACTACGACGAGCGGGTCACCCGGTCCGAACGGGACCGCGCAACGGCCTCCTGCGTGCTGCACTACGCCGCCAAGCACCACCCCCGGATGATCCTCGTCGAATGCACCACCGAGCTGACGTCGTGGGGCCTGGCCGTCCCCGGCCGCCGCAAGGTCGGCAACGGGTCCACCTACCGGTGGTGGCTCAAGCAGTTCGGGGTGCTCGGCTACGAGCACAAGGTGCTGTACCTGAACTCCCAGTTCTTCGGGGTCCCGCAGTCGCGTGACCGGCTCTACATCGTGTTCTGGGACCGGTCGATGCGCGCCCCCGACCTGGAGCACCGGCCGGTGTCGTGGTGCCGCCACTGCGACAAGAACGTGGAGGCGGTGTGGTCATGGAAGACGCACATCCCGCCGACCGGGACGGTGCGGTACGGCAAGCAGTACGAGTACCGGTGCCCGAGCTGCTACCGGCCGGTGGTGCCGCCGATGACGCCGTCGCTGGCCGCGCTGGACCTGTCCGACCTCGGCACCCGCATCGGCGACCGGGCACGGCCGCTGGCGGCGACGACGCTGGCGCGCGCTGAGCGCTGCCGTCAACGGTTCTCCCGATTCCCCGCGGTCCTCATGCCCGCCAAGGCCACGCACGGGTCCGAGCGGCATTTGTGGCGGCCCATGTCGACGCAGACCAGCCAGCAGGAGACCGCGCTGCTGTCCACCGGCGCCGTCATCGCCGCGCACCGCCACAACGGCGACGGGCAGCACATCGGGCGGCCGATGGACACCGTCACGGCCACGCACGAGAAGGCGATCCTGCTGGCCGTCGACAACTACCAGGGCGGCCCGCGCGGCGCCGACACGCCGCTGCCCACCCAGGTCGGCTCGGAGACGCTCGCCGTGGTGTCGTCCGGCGTCATCCCCTTCCGCAAGAACACGCGGCCGGTGGCGCACGGCGAGGCAATGCCGACCGTCACCTCCGACCAGATCCCCGGCGTGCTCAGCGCCGCCGGCTGGTTCAAGCAGAACGGCTCGGCCGGTGACGCCACGGCGCCGCACCCGCTGAGCGACCCGCTCGGCACCCTCACCGCCCGCGACACCACGGCGCTGCTGATGGCGCAGTGGCGGGCGCAGCTCGACGACATCCCGCTGGACGAGTGCTACTTCCGCATGATGGGCCCGCACGAGGTGGGCCGCGGCTGCGGGTTCGACGTGTCCTTCCCCGGCTACGAAGGCACGTTCGTGGTGTGGGGGTCGGCCCGCAACCAGGTGGACGGGTACGGCAACGCGGTGTCGCCGGCGGTCGGCAAGTGGATCGGGGAGCGATTGCGCGCCGTCATCCACACCCCGCAAGACAGCGGCCCTGTGGTCGGCTGCGCCGCGTGAGGCCGCGACGGTAACCGGCCGCGCCTGGCATCGTCCGAGCAGGTGAAAGGGGGCACGCCACGGAAAAAATCCTGCCGCGACCCTTGCGACGAACGTTAACCGACCATACATTGAAGGTGTTGCCCCGGGAGAGCACCCGGGGCGGGATTCAAGGAGACGCCTTATGTCCGCTACCGCCGCCGCACGCCGCCTGCCCACCGCCGCCGCGCCGCTGCAGAACCGGGCGCGGCGCCTGCGCAACGCCCTGCTCTGGGACCGGCGCCCCGCCGCCGTGGTCCTGCGGGACCTCGCGGAGCGGGTCATCGAGGACCCCGAGGCGTACGACAAGGCATGGCGCAAGGCCGCGCGGCGCGTCTCCCCGTACCTGCCCAAGAACGTGCGCCGCGAGGCGTTCGACGACTTCTGCGACCAGGTGGAGCGGGAGCAGGACATCGAGCGCGGCGAGCTGCCGTGGTACGAGATCGCGCCCGACCTCGCCTGCTCGGACCCCGACACCGCCGCCGCCGAGATGCAGCGCGTGATGGTGTCCGACGCCCTGGACCGCCTGCTGTACGGGGACCGGTAACGGCCCCTCAGATGAGCCCTGGCCGGGCCGCGTGAGCCGATCGCCGCGCCGCCCGGCCAGTCCCATTCCCACCAGCCAGAACAGGACTGAGCCCCATGAGCGACAGCATGCCCCGCGTCTTCACGACGCTGCTGGACAACCCGATCGTGGTCTCCCCCGTCAAGGCCGTCTACAGCCGCGCGGTCGTCACCAACAAGGACCTGGTCGCGTTCGGCGACGCCCGGCGCGTGCAGGTGTCGGAGATGCTCTTCGGTAACACCTACCAGGCCGCCGATGTGGTGGCCGGGCGCGCGGTGCCGCGTCTGGCGACCGTGGTCCCGGCGCCCGGCGCCACCGTCGAGAAGCTGGAGTACGACGGCCACGTCGCCTACGACTCCTCGCGCGGCTGGAAGATCACCGGGGCCGCGCCGTTCAAGACGCTGCTGGGCCCGCAGGGCGCCGAGCTGGTCGCCATGACCCGGTTCGCCGCCGA
Source organism: Actinomadura violacea (assembly GCF_017573465.1). Lineage (GTDB taxonomy): Bacteria > Actinomycetota > Actinomycetes > Streptosporangiales > Streptosporangiaceae > Spirillospora > Spirillospora violacea. Next base: position 208,037 of record NZ_JAGEPF010000018.1, on the reverse strand, counting down.
GCACCTGCACGGCGACGCCGGAGAGTCCCCGCACGCCAACCAGTACTACGGCGCCGTCGACGGCAACACCTGGGGGCTGGAGGAACTCGTCCAGTACGCGCTCGACGCGCTGCAGAAGCACGGCGCCGACCGGTGGTGGTGGGAGCACGCCTGGGGCGAGCCGTGCTGGGAGCTGTACGGCCACGAGATGGTCGCCGTCGGCGCCCGCGACCTGCTCGACACCGCGCCCGGCTGGACGGCCGAAGCCTACGACGCGCTGACCGCGCCGTGGCGCGCCGCGTTCACCGGCATCCCCGGCGCCCCCGAGGTGAAGACGTCCGCCGCCCTGGCCGGCGACACCGCCGCCGGCTGACCGGCCGGCGACCCACGAGGAAAGGACATGCCATGCCCACCAAGACCACGGTGAGCGAGTTCAAGACGGTCGTGCGGGCCCCGTTCGGGCCCGGCGACGCCGACAACCCCAAGGGGAAGCCGAAGGTGGTGGCGCGGCTGCGCGGCCACCACGACGAGGCCGAGGCCATCGCCGCCGCCCGCGCCGAGCTGCGCGAACTGGCCGAGTGGATCGCCGAGGTGCTCGACACCGACGACGCCGACTGGACGACCGAGGTGGCCGCCAAGGCGCCCGGCCGCAACGTCCGCCTCGTCGGCAAGGGGCTGGTGGCGTTCGAGCCCGACGAGGCGTCCACGGTCCGCGGCGACGAGGCGCCCGACGACCTGGCCGGCGACGCGAAGGTCGCCGACTGGGACACCGTCGCCGGCCGCCTCGGCAAGCCCGCCGCGTGACAACGCACGTTGTGAAGTACTCCGGGGGGATCGGGTCGTTCGCGGCCGCGCTGCGCGTCATCGAGCGGCACGGCCGCGACGACGTGGTGCTGCTGTTCGCCGACACCCTGGTTGAGGACGGCGACCTGTACCGGTTCCTGGACGCCAGCGCCGCGGCGCTGGCGCTCCGGGCGCCGGTGCGGGTAGCCGACGGCCGCACCCCATTCCAGGTGTTCGCCGACGTCAGCTTCCTGGGGAACTCGCGGCTCGCGCCCTGCTCGCACCACCTCAAGCAGAAGCCGTGCCGCGACTGGCTGGAACAGCATTGCGACCCGGCCGACACGGTCCTGTACGTCGGGATCGACTGGTCGGAGGAGCGGCGCTGCGAGGCCATCACCCGCAATTGGGCGCCGTGGCGCGTGGAGTTCCCCATGTGCGACGAACCGCACCTGACCAAGGCGGAGATGCTCGACCTCGCGCGGGCCGCCGGGGTCGAGCCGCCCCGCCTGTACGACCTCGGCTTCGCGCACAACAACTGCGCAGGCGCCTGCGTGCGCGCCGGGCAGCGCCAATGGAAGCGGCTGCTGGAGGTGTTCCCCGAGCGGTACGCCGCGGCTGAGGCCGCGGAGAACCGGATGCGGGCCCGGCTCGGCAAGGACATCGCGATTCTCAAGCGGACCCGGAACAAGGTGACCCGGCCGCTCACCCTCACCCAACTCCGTCTCGAGCACGAGGCGGCCCAACGGAAGGAAGCCGCGTGAGCGTCCTGCCCGAGGCGTACCGCATCGGACCCGCCGGTGACGCCTACGACGACCCGCCGCTGATCCACGTCCCCTGCGGAACGGTCGTCTGCACCATCGAGCACGGCGACGACCTGAGTGTCCTTGTGGGCACCGCGCTCGACCACCGCTGCCCGGCGATCCCGAAGGGGCCCATCGCATGAAAGTCACGTTCTACGGCTCGTCCGACGACCTGGTGGAGGTCGACGGGTGCCCCGGCGTCGACGAGTTCGGCTCCTACGGCGAGGTGTGGCACGGCGATCTGATCGCCCCCGGCGGGCCGCTCGCGCCCGGCGGCGCCATGCGCGTCCACGTCTTCTTCGACGGCTGCTGGCACGTCTCCGTCGGGCAGGTCGACGAGACGATTCCGCTGCCCGACTGGCCGATCCGCTTCGAGCAGCAGAAGGGCTACGACGGCACCCCGTCCCCCTCGGTGCTGCTGACGGTCGACGCACCGGACGGCGTCCGGCTCGACAACGTCCACCCCGACAACAAGCCCAAGGAGGACTAGCGCATGTCAGGCGGCTGGACCACCCGTGAGGAGGCAGTGTGATGGACGGCCTGGCCGGGCCGCTGGCCGCCGCGTCGCTGGCGACGTTGCAGGTGTACGCGCGCACCGGGTACACCGTGCACCTGGTGCCGCAGACCGAGGACATGGCGCACGGTGACGCGCTGTGCGGGCTGCGGCTCGCCGACGGCGGGGTGCTGTGGGGCGGCACCGAGGGCCCCGGCATCGAGCAGGTGCCGTGCGGCGGGTGCGTGGAGGTCGCGCGCCGCGACTGCCACGGGCTGCCGGTGGACGGGATGCGGCCGCTCGCTGAGCCGGTGTGTGCCGCGATCGCAACGGGCGGGGTGGTGGCGGCCGTCGACAAGGTGAACGGCTGGCTGGGCTGGTCTGGTGGCCAGCTCGCCCCTGTCGCCGGGCACATGGTGCGGCGCTGGGAGTCGGTCGAGGGGATCGAGACGGCGCGGATGCACACCGAGACGCCGGAGTTCTGGGTCGGGGGGATGCTCGTCGGCGTCGCCGGCGCCCACTCCGGCGTCGGGAACCACTCCGTGCGGTGCGTCATCCCGCACCCCCACGCCGGGTTCGAGCCGCAGGAGCAGGTGGCGTTGCACGAGGGCGGCGCGTGGAACGCCTTCCAGCTGCATCTGCTGACGCGACACGGCACCCATCACGAGGGGTGCGCGTCGTTCCGGCGGACCGACCGGTGCCCGCTGTGCGGTGGCCGTGAGCAGCGCAAAGACCAGCCCAGGCGGCCTGCCCCCTTGCCAGATGATGTTAACCGACCCCACAATATGCGGGAGGCCCGGTTGAAGCACCCGGGCCCCGACGCAAGGAGCCGGACATGAGCAGGGAAGTGAAGCGGGTGCCAGTCGACTTCGTCTGGCCGCTGGACCAGCGGTGGCAGGGGTACCTGACGCCCGACCACCTGCTGCCGGACTCCTGCCCCGACTGTGAGCACGGCTTGTCGCCGAGCGGGGAGTACCTGTTCGACCTGTGGCACGGGAAGATCCCGTTCCACCCGGCCGTGACGGGGTCGACGCTGCTGACCCCGGCGACCCCGCAGGTGCGGGCGCTCGCTGAACTGCACATCGCCCAGGCCCCCGACTACTACGGCGCCGACGAGTTCGCCATCTGCCGGGAGGCGGCCCGGCTCGGAGCGCTGTTCAACTCCATGTGGTGCCACCACCTCGCCCAGGAGGACGTGGACGCGCTGGTCGCGGCCGGGCGGCTCACGGAACTCACCCACGACCGCGGCGCCGGGGGCGGGTGGCAGCCGAAGGACCCGCCCGCCGCGCTGACCGCCGAGCAGGTCAACGCCTGGTCGCTGCGAGGCATGGGACACGACAGCATGAACGCCCGCGTCGTCATCAAGGCCCGCTGCGTGCGGGAGGGCGTCGCCTACGCGTGCGCCACCTGCGGCGGGGACGGCCACGTGGAGGCGTACCCGGGGCAGCGCGCCGAGGCGAAGGCGTGGCGGCCCACCGAGCCGCCCGCCGGTGACGGCTGGCAGCTCTGGGAGAGCGTCACCGAGGGGGCGCCGATCACGCCGGTGTTCGAGACGGCGGACGATCTGGTCGCCCACCTGGTGGCCGAGGAGGGGTTCCGGCCGGGCGCCGCCAAGACGCTCGTCGAACAAGGCCGCACCGCCGGGTCGATCTGCACGGCGGGCGGCGCGGTGCTCCACTCGGCGCTGGACGCCGACGTCATCAACGCGGTCGGCGCCGACCGCAAGAAGGGAATCGGATGAGCACCACCCCCATCAGCGTGCTGCGCAACCGCGTCACCGCCGCGGCGCTGCACATCGTCGCCGGCGACCTGGAGGAGACCGAGCGCGACGCCGGCGACGCCAAGGACGCCGCCGAGCACATGACGGCGGCGGCGCGGGACCTGGTCGCCGCAGTCGACGCGCTGCCCGCCCGGGAGCGGCCGGACGGCTGGAACGCGCCGCCCCCGGGCGCCGACGCGCGCGAGCGCGCGGCACGGCGGCGGCTCCTTGGCCCGGTCACCGTCCAGTGGAGCCGGAGTGCGGTCGTCGGGGCCTCCCTGGCGATGCTGCTGGCCGAGTACCGCGACGGAGACCCGGTGGAGGCCGAGGACACGCTGGCGTACGCCTGCCGAACCCTGGTCAACGCCGCGGACCAGGAGGCGCGCGCCGAGCAGCCGCCCGAGCCGGGCCGAGCGGTGGAGTTGGCCGCGCGGCCGGGCCCGGACGGACTGCTGCTGGTCGAGCACGGGCTCGGCACCCCCGACGTGCGGGTGGTGTGCAAGACGCCGTCGGGCGCCTCGGTGGGGCATCTGGCCGCCGTGGTGCTCGACGACAACCGGGTGGAGATCGCGCCGGTGCCCGGCATCGAAGTGGCGTCCGTGCGGGTCGAGCTGCTCGAGAACTAACGATCAAGAAGCTAGGTGCGGGCGTTAACCGGCCCTACAGTTAGGGGCGGTCGACCCCGAGGAACAGAGAGGAGGGAAACGATGACAGACGAGAACGAGTACGACGAGCGCACCTGGGAGAGGCTGACCGGCATCGCCGTCCCGGCAGACCGGCTCGCCGAGGCGCGCAAGACGGTCCGCAGGTCGCGCGCGAAGGCCGACGCGGCGCTGCACCACCGGGACGCCGCGCTGGCGGTCCTGTACTTCCAGCACCGGAACGCGGGGTGGGGGAAGTCGAAGTGCTACCGGGCGGCCCTGCTGGACCGGTTCACCTTCCGTGAGGTGCTGGAGCGGCTGCCCGACACGATGAAGGCGCCGGCGAACACGGTCGACTGGGGCGAGGTCGCCGCGCGCGGCGAGATGGACGGTCTCCAGACCGTGTACCGCAGGCTGGTCGGCAAGCCGGAGGACGAGGTCGCCGAGTTCCTGCACGCCGCCGCCCGGGAGTACGTGCAGGAGACGGCGGTCTGGGAGGCCGCGCGCCGCGTCCGCGAGCAGGCGGAGGTGGAGGCGAAGCTGTCCTCCATCAACAACCCGGCGACCCGGCTCGCCGAGGCCGGCGAGATGGCCCGCAAGGCGCGGGAGAAGGCCGATGCGTTGCGGCACCCCCGCAACGCTGGGCTCGCGGTGCTGCACTTCCAGCACAAGGACAAGGGCTGGGACATCCAGGCGAACTGCTATCGGGCGGCTCTGCTGGACCGGTCGAGTTTCCAGGACGCGCTCAGGCCCATGCCTGCCTCGATGCAGGTGCCGCCGGAGACGGTCGACTGGGACGACATCATCGCGCGCGGCAACATGGACGAGCTGCAGACCATGTACCGAGAGCTGGTCGCCAAGCCGGAGCCCGAGGTCGCCCAGTTCGTGCGCGACACCGCCGAGGAGCACCGGCGGCTGAAGGCGGTCTGGAAGGCCGCGGGCCGGGTCCGCGACGAGGTGGCGCTGGATCTGATGAACGGTGTGCACGGCCCGGCGTGGAGCAACGCCGACGTCGCGCGGACCGGCCGCATGAAGGCCAGTTACGTCACCGATCTGCGGCAAGGCAAGAAGCAGGTGGCGTGAGGTGGCGGGCGTCGACGCACTGAGCGGCGGCGAACCCGGCACCTGCGTCCACCGCACGATGAACGATCCCGGCCTGGGCCCGTGCGTGTTCCGCTCGTACGGGCCGGGCCGGGGCGTGGACCTGCACTTCAGGCCGACCGCGCGGCGGCTCGCGACCACCACGCACTCCACCAATACCGGAATTCCGGTGCCGCTCCGTGCGCGCCGCGCAGAAGATGAAAGCCGCGGCGTCCCCGCCGCGAAGGCGCACTAACCCCCTAACAAGAAGCGACGGTTCCCCTCTTACCGCTACCCGGATGCCATTACAGGCAGTGAAGAAAGGACCACGACCGATGGCCACGTTGCAGGCAAAGGCAGCCAAGACGCTCGACATGATCGTCCACACCGAGGGGTTCACCGTCCGCCAGCACGGCACCGCAATCAAGGTCATCAACGACGAGACGGGCGCGAGCGTCACCTACAACGGCAACCCGAAAATCCCCAGCACGCATGCCAACGACCTCACCCGGCTGAAGCGAGTCGGCTGGACCAAGAGGCTCTACGACGAGCAGCGACGACAGGAACGAGACGAGCGCATGGCACGCGCAGACGAAGACTTCGAGCGGCGTTACGGCGAGCTGCTCAAGGAGGCGGAGCAGGCCGTGAAAACGGTCGCCCCCGTCGAACTCCCCGACGGCCTCACGATGAGAGCCGAAGTCATCACCCCCGAGCAGGCGCTGGAGTACGCGGCTCTCGCCGGTAACCCGCCGCCCGGCCGCCGTCAGCGGCCCGAGGCCAAGCGGTCCATCGCCGACTACGCCAGGACGATGCGGGAGGGCAAGTGGCGGCTCACCCACCAGGGCATCGCGTTCTCCACCAACCCCGACGGCACCGAGTGGCTGTTCGACGGCCAGAACCGCATGCAGGCGTGCATGGAGTCCGGTGTACCGATCCCGATGGTGGTGTGGCGCAACGCCAACCCCGACACCTTCGGGGTCGTCGACTCGGGCAAGAGGCGCTCGATCGGCGACACCCTGTACTCCAAGGGCGAGAGCAACGGCCCGCTGCTCGGCTCGACGCTGCGGCTGCTGCACCTGTGGGAGCACTGCCCGCAGGAGCAGTGGAACAGCACGCCCGTCGATGAGGACGATCTGGACGCGATGCTGGCCAAGTACCCAGGCGTCCGCGAGTCGGTCACCATCGCCAACCGGGTGAAGAGGGTGAAGATCTCACCGACGTCCGTCGCCGCCGCCGACGTCCTGATCCGGCAAGCGTGGCCGGACGCGCCGATCGACGAGTTCTGGGAGCAGTTCGTCACCGGCGCGATCCCCGAGCCGAAGGCTCCGGCGCTGAAGCTGCGCAACTACCTGCTCAGCCAGAACAGCCGTCGCGTGACCTACAACGCCTCGCAGACCGGCCCGAAGAACGTCTTCCACCTGTACCTGGTGATGCACGCGTGGAACAACACGTGTCGTGGGAAGCTGATCGGGTCCATCGGGTGGAAGCTGCCGATCCGGGTGCCCGAGCCGTACGTCCCGCCGAAGTCGTAGCGCCCCCGCGCGGGTAGGGGCGGCCCGGGACCAGGCGGAGACGTTAACGGTCCCGGGCCGCCACTGTGACCGGCGTGGGAACCCTCGCCGACCTGGAAGAGGCGCGGGCCCGGCGCGCGGACCGGGCCCGGCTCGCGGCCGTGCACGCCGCACGGCACCCGGCGCTGCGGTGGCAGGCCGCCGGCGACACCACCGGGGATGCTCTGGCGCACCGCCGCTCCCCCGCCGAGGGCGGTACCGCCTGCGGGCGGCCGGGGCCGCTGGAACTTGCCGCCCGCGACGCCGCCTTGTGCCCCGCCTGCTATCCGCGCACCGGGACGTGACCGGCCGGGCGCCGACGCGGGGCCGGTCCCGAGAGGCCGCCCGCCTGTACGCCGAGCTGATGGCGGTGTCCCCGGAGGTGCGGCGCGGGTTCGTCCGCGGCTTGGAGGTCGCCGAGACCCAGCAGGTGCTCGCCGTGGCGGCGCGCGAGTCCGGGTCTCCCTACGGGTTGTGGGCCGACGACCCGGTGGGGTTCATCGAGGATGTCCTCGGCGAGACGCTGTGGAGCCTGCCCCGCAAGATCCTCGCCGCCGTCCCGTCCGCCCGCCGGGTCGCCGTGCCGAGCTGCTTCGCAAGCTCGAAGAGCTGGACGGCGGCTCGGGCCGCGCTCTGGTTCACCATGACCCGCCCCGTCGGGACGGCGCTGGCGGTGACGATCGCCCCGCAGTGGCGGCAGGTCATCCGCCAACTCTGGCCGGAGATCCGCAACGCCCACTCCCGCGCCGGGCTGCTCGGCACGGTCGACGCGACACAGCTCAAGCTCCCCGACGCGGCCGGGCACGAGCACGTCACCGCGTACGGGCTCGCCGCGCCGCCCTGGAATGAGACGGCGATCCAGGGCATCCACAAAGCGTCGCTGCTGCTGATCGTCGACGAGGCGGGCGGTATCGGGCACGTCATCGGCCGGAACCTGCGCGCCATGCTGACCGGCGACGGCACCCATATGTTGGCGATCGGGAACCCGCCGACCGACGACGAGTCCAGTTGGTTCGAGCAGCTCTGCGACAACCCCGACGTCACCACCATCCCGATCTCCGCCTACGACACCCCGAACCTGTCGGGTGAGGAGGCGCCGCGGTGCCGGTCGTGCCCGCCGGAGATGCCGGTGCACAGCCTGGCGGCGCACCTGGTCGACAAGTCATGGGTGGACGACACCATCCGCGAGAACGGCGAGGACGCCAACTACGTCATCGCGAAGGTGTTCGCCAAGTTCCCCAAGGGCGGCCCGAGCAGAGCGTTGCCGTCGGCGTGGGTGGAGGCCGCCGCCGAGGCCGACGAGCCGGCCGGCGACGAGTACGTGTCGCTGCACAGCCTGGACGGCGAGACCGACGGGTGGCGGGTCGCCAAGGGGGCGTGGATCCGGCTGGGTGTCGACGTGGCGGCCGGGGGCGGCGACGAGTTCGTGGTGGCCCGCGCGGTCGGGGACCTGGTGCAGATCCGGCACACCGCCGCCGGGCTGGCCAACATCCACCCGATGGACGTGGCCGGGCGGGTGCTGGAGGAGATCCGGCACGCCGAACGGCTCCGCGAACTACTCGGGTCGGAGGCGAAGATCCGCGTGAAGGTCGACGGCATCGGCGTCGGGTGGGGCGTAGCGGGCATCCTGGCCGCCTGGGGCAGCGAGGGCCTGCACGGCGCGGAGATCGTCCCGGTGATCGTGTCGGAGTCCACCGACCGGGAGCCGGACGCCGCGACGCTGCGCCCGCACCGCAAGCGCGACGAAATGTGGCTGGCCGCGCGGTCGCTGCTGCAACCCGGCAAGGAAGGCCAAGGCCGGCTGCGGCTGCGGATCGACTCCAAGACGCTCGCGCAGATGCGGGCCCCGACGATCGGCACCACCTCCACCGGTCACACCCGCGTGGAATCCAAGGAGTCGCTGAAAGAACGCGGGTTGTCCTCGCCCGACCGGGCGGAGGCGTGCCTGCTGGCGGTGTACGAGCCGGCACCACCCAAGACACGCAAGAAGAAGGCGCGGCTGCTCGCCTGAACCTCGCCGGGGCCGGGGGGTTACCGCCCGGGTGCGTTCCTTTCCCGACAGTTGGGATATGGCGTGCTTGGCGCCTGCGACCTGCACCGTTACCGTATTCAGCGAACGATCACGCTTCCGTCAGCATCACGGGGCAGGGGTCGACTCGCCCACCCCGGGGGGCCAACAGTCCGACGCAGCCGGGGGCCCTGCCCGGCCGCGTGGGGCCCGCCGGTCGCTTCGGCGTACCGGAGGGGGCGGTTCAGTGGCAGACGATGCAGGCGCAGACGCGGGTACCCAGTGGCACGTCTGGGTGGGGGCCGCGACCGTGGGGCTCAGCGACCAGCAGGCTCGGTGGGCGGTGTTGCGGCATTCGGTGCGCATCCCCGTCCAGGAGTCGTTCAAGATCCCCATTCTCGAGGTGTACTGCGCCGAGTGCCGGCGACCCTACGACGACGTCGCCGACGAACCGTGCGTCGCGGCCGACAAGCGGGCCCACCTGATCGGCGGCCCGATCGGCACCCGCAAGAAGCGCAGCCATGCCCACAACTGCGAGTTGCTGGGCTGCAACGACGACGGCCGCGCCGACACCGGATGACCAGCAGGCGACCTTAACCCGTCGCGGCTCCTAGCCTCCCAACCGCAGGCACCTGGCTGGGTTGGGGGGCGGGGAGTGCTGGGCAAGCGGGCCGACGGTGACCCGAGGTGGACGCGCCGCGCGCAGGACCGGGTCGCGCTCGCCTGCCTGACCGTCGGCTGCGTGCTGGTCCTGGCCGCCGCATGGTGGTGGACGCCCGCCGCCGGAGTGGCCGCCACCGGGGCGCTGCTGGTCGCCGCGGCGATCTGGATGGGGCTGGAGTAGCCGATGCCGCGACGGTTCCTTCCCACGCTCGCCCGGCCCGCCCGGGTCGACACCAAGCCGGCCGTGGCCACCGACGAGAAGGTGGTGCTGGCCAGCTACTACAACGCGTTGACGGCCGCCGGCCTGTACAACACGCGGCAGACGCGGCCGTGGCCGGTGGAGCGCGCCGTCGCCGAGGCGTACGAGCGGCTCGTCTGGGTGTTCAAGTCGGTGGAGGCGATCGCCGGGCACGCCTCCCGGCTGCCGGTGCGCATCAAGGACGGCGAGCAGGTCATCGAAGACCATCCGCTGTACCGGGTGCTGAACAAGAAGGCGAACCCGCTGGAGACGGGGCGGCAGTTCCGCAAGCGGCTGTCGGCGCAGCTCCTCCTCAGCAAGCGGGGCGCGTTCGTCGAGCTGACCCGCTCGCGCGGCGGCGACATCGTCCGCATGGACCTGCTGCCGCCCGGCCGGACCCGCCCGATCCCCGGGGCCGGGCAGACGCTCGTCGACCACTACGAGGTGTGGCGCGCCGACGGCTCCAAGACCGAGATCGACCCCGAGAACGTCCGGTGGTTCCGCGAGCCGCACCCGCTCGACCCGTACTGCGGGGTGACGCCGCTGGAAGCGGCCGGGCTCAGCGTCGAACTCGACTTCTTCTCCCGCCTCTACAACGTGTCGTTCATGCGCAACGACGCGCGGCCGGGCGGCATCCTCGGCATCGACGGCGAGATGGACGAGAAAGAGATGGCGACGGTGGAGTCGCGGTTCGCGCCGGGCCCCGTCGACGCCGGGAAGCTCACCGTCATCAACGGGAAGATCTCCTACGTCGACTTGGCCGCCCGGCCGCGCGACGCGCAGTACGAGGTGACGTCCAAGTCGGCGAAGCTGGAGATCCTCGCGGCGTTCGGGGTACCCGAGAGCATCCTCGGCTACGCCGCCGACCGCACGTTCGACAACGCCAGCCAGGAAGAACTCACGTTCTGGCGGGCGACGATGAAGCCGCATCTGGACCTCATCGCCACCGGGTTCGACGAGGACTCCGAAGACGACCTGGACACCTTCCTGGACACCTCCGACGTGGAGGTTCTCCAGCAGGCGAAGACCGAGAAGCGCGCGGAGATGCGCGAGGAGTTCGCCGCGGGTCTGGTGACGCCGGACGAGTACCGCGAGTACGCCGGCTACGACGCCGTCGACATGCCGCAGACCCGGGCGCTGTACATCCCGTCCGGCAGCACCCCGGTCCCGACGTCGGAGAAAGACGCGGTTGAGCTGGGCGTCGGCGCGGCTGAGCCGCCGTTGCAGAACCCTCCGCCGCTGCACGGCGACCCGCAGGCGCCGCCCGGTCAGCAAGGCGCGCAGCCGGCCGCTGAGCCGCCCGCAGACGGCGCCCCGCCCGCGCAGGGGGCCGCGCCCAACCCGCCGCGGACCCCGCCGGCGACGCCGCCCCCGCCGGGCCGGGCCGCGCCGCCGCCGCGCCCGGCCGCCGCCCCGGCCCGCAAGGCGCTGCGGCTGATCGTCACCAAGGCCGACCGGGCGCCGCGGACCCGCTCCCAGCCCGGTAGTGCCGACGACGAGGAGGCGGTCTCTCACCCGGACCGCACCGCGCACGACAAGCTGGAGGCGGCGCTGGCCGCCGCGCTGTCCGCGCTCGTCGTCCGGCTCGCCGAGCGGGCCCTGGCGCGCATCGCGTCCCCCAAGTCCCGCAAGGGCACGAGGCATTGGGTCGCGCAGTACGACGTAGACACCCGCGTCGGGGCGAAGGCGCTGGACGCCGCCAAGGCCGTCAACGCGCAGGCGTGGCGGACCGAGGCGGCCAACACCGTCACCCCGATCGTGGAAGCGGCGGCGCGCGCCGCCGCCCGGGCGCTGCTCGACGACGTCGCCGGCGACACCGACGTGGACGTCGACGAGCTGACCGGGCAGATCGTCGACCTGGTCGCCGAGTCCGCCGACCGGCAGGCGCAGCACCTGGCGATCCTCATCAACCAGGCCGACAAGCAGGGCCGCGAACTCGAGGAAATCCGCGACCTGGTCCGCGCGCACGAGAAGCAGCTCACCGGGTGGGCCGACCGGATCGCGGCGACCGCGGCGACCGCCACCACCGCCGGGGCCCGCGACGCCGCCGCGCAGGCCCTCGCCGACGCCGACCCCAACGCCGCCGTTCAGCGGATGTGGCTGACCCGCCAGGACGACAAGGTCCGCGACACCCACAAGGCCGTCCACGGCCACCATGAGCCGCTCGGCGAGCCGTTCCACGTCGGCGAGGCGACGCTGCGCTACCCGGGCGACCCGTTCGGGCCGCCCGGCGAGACGTTCAACTGCCGGTGCCTGCTGCAGTTCCGCGTCCGCCGTTCCGGCCAGTACACCAGCGCCCCCGAGGGCGAGGTGCCGCGCGCCGAGCATCTCGCCGCCACCGGCACCGACGGCAAGACCTACACGCTGCGGGTGAAGGACGCCGTCGCCGGACGGCATGTGCCCGGGACGCCGTACCACTGGCGGCACGGGTGGGAGCCCCTGGACGCGGCCACGGCCGCGCGGCACGGCAAGCCGTTCGCCGGCGCCGACCACCTCACCGGCGGGCAGCAGGACGGCGGCGCCGACACCCGGCAGCATCCGCCGGTGGAGTCGCTGCTGTCGGCCGTCGGCGACCGGGAGAAGCTCCGCGAGGCGGTGCGGGCCGTCGCTCAGCGCGCCGACCTGCCCGAGGGGGTCGAGGTGGGAGAGGTCTCGGCGAGCCAGGGCAGTTGGATGCTGCGGCTCCAGACCAAGGACGGAGAACAGGTCGGCTGGTTCGAGCGGATGGTGAACGCAGATCACAAGTTCGTGCATCACGAGACGGCCAAGGTGAAACGGGCTTGGCAGAAGAAGGGCATCGCCACGGCGGTGAACCGGGAGTTCGAGAACTGGTATCGCGAGTCGGGGATCGAGCAGATCACCTTGACCGCGCAGGGTGGCGAGCCGTTCAACGGCGGCTACACCTGGGCGCGGGCCGGCTACGACTGGAACAAGCACACCGCGCAGGCTGAACTCACCCACATGTTCGACGAGCTGGGGAAGGCTGCGCCGGATGATGCGGCGCTGCGCCAGACGCTCGACACGTGGCGCTCCCAGGTCAAGGCCGCTCCCTACGACCCGTCGGCGTGGCCGACGCCCGCCGAACTGGCCGCGTTCGGGTACAGGCCCGGCGCGGCCGACTGGCCGGGCAAGCAGGTCATGAAGCAGCAGACGTGGTCGGGAGTCAAGAAGCTGGTGAAGCGATGACGACGCCGACGCGCCGGGACGTGCTGCTGGACGAACTGGAGCAGGTCCGGGACGCCTGGGCTGCCGAACACGGCGACGTGGACGAGTCCGCAGCGGCCGAGGCGGAGGCCGAGTACTGGCGGCGGGCGCAGCCCATCCTGGACCAACTGGCCGCGCTGCGCCAGGCCCCGCGCACCGGCACCGAAGGCAAGGCCGTGCACTGGGACGAGGCCGAGCATCCCCGGGACCGGCGTGGCAAGTTCTCCGACAAGCCCGGCGGCGGTGCGCCGGGCCTGCCGGACGGCGTCGAGCTGGTCGCCGGCACTCCCCCGACGACGACGGTCCTGGTGCACGGCGAAGAACGCGGTTCGATCTACCCGGCGAACTTCCTGGGCGGCGACGACACCGGCTGGTGGGCGTCCGGGGCCGGGGGGTTCACGGCCAAGCGGTTCGATTCCAAGGAGGAGGCGATCGCGCACGTCTCCCAGTTGGAGGCGGCCAAGCCCGTCGGGCCGCCGCCCTTCGACCGTGCTCCGTCGTCGCTGCCCACCGGCACGTCCTCGGCGGACATCCCGATCTTCACTGGCGATGCCGCGCTGCGGCTGGTCAAGCCCGCGGAGATGGACATCGGCCGGGACTCCCCCGAGGGGCAGGCGATCCGGCAGTACACCGGCGACTACTTCGGGCCGCTGAACAACGAGCTGCGCGGGCAGCAGTTCGACGATCTGCCCGAGGAGTTCATCGACCCGGCCGACGCGCGGGGCCTCGTCGCGGGGATGGACGATGCGTTCGGGAAGGTCGAGCCGACCCGGTACGAGATCCGCACGCAGCGGGGTGTGCGCAACGGCGAGGACATCTTCGGTCCGGTCGGGTCGAGGGTCGGCAAGACGTGGACCGACAAGGGGTTCATGTCTACCTCGCCCACCGCGCCATTCCACGGCGACACCTCGGTTCTGGTGGAGCTGCCCGCCGGGTCGAGGGTGATGCGCACCGGGCATCTGTCCTCGCACGGCGGGGAGGGTGAGCTGCTGCTGCCCCGGGGCAGCCGGTTCGAGGTGGTGGCCGACGAGGTGAAGAACGGGCGGCGGGTGGTGACGCTGCGGCTGCTGCCGTCGAAGTAGGCCGCGACGTTAACGGGCCCGGGTTGCCACCATGCCGTCGCAGACGAGCATGGAGGCGGGAGTGCGATGACCCTGGTCAAGGCGGACGGGACGACGGTGGCCAAGTCGCCCGGCGGGACGGTGCTGGAGGCGCAGGCCGAGGCCGACCCGAAGGTGAAGGTTCTGATCAACGTCTACCGGGACTCCCCGTACGACGGCGCCAACTACCCGACCGCGGAGAAGCAGCTCGCGTTCCGCGCCGGGCAGATCATCCCCACGTCGGTGTGGAACGCCGAGTTCGCGGCGCCGACCATCACCAGCGTGTCGCCGGCGACGGGCGCGGCGGCCGGAGGCACCGCCGTCACCATCACCGGGCGCGGGTTCGGCAAGGACGCGGCGCCGAAGTTCGGCGCGACGGCCGCCACGAACATCGTGGTCGTGAACGCGACCACCATCACCTGCAAGACCCCGGCGGTGTCGGCGGGCGCGGTCGACGTCACCGTCACCACGACGGGCGGCACCGCCACCCTCACCGGCGGCTACACCTTCGTCTGATCCGCACAGGGCCCGCGAGCCCTTTCCCTGGGGCCCGGCGGTCTCGTCCCTGCCGCCGGGCCCCGCACCGTCGATCTGAGGAGCGCCCGCGATGATCTGTGTGGCCTGCCGGGAACGCCGCCACGTGCAGTGCACCGACGTGCAGCGCAACCGCATCCAGGCCGAGAGCGCCGACGGCACCGCCGGGGCGGGCCGGTGGTGCGACTGCCAGCACAGGCCCGGCACTGTGCTCCAGAAGCCCACCGTAACCTCCTGACCAGGCAAAACACTGCCCGTTCGCCTTGCATTGGGTGGCAACCGACCCCACAATGAAGGTGTGCCCGGTTGAAGCACCCGGGCCCCGATCAAGGAGCGGCAGATGCGCAACACCCACTCGGTCATGGACGACATGCTGGCCGCGCACGGCGGGGACCTGGACCGGCTGCTGAACGTGGCGCAGGCCAACGTCGCGGCGCTCGCCGAGGTGCTGCAGGACGCCGTCGACGCTCCCGAGACGGTGTCGGCCGCCGTGTTCGCCCGCATCCTCACCGACACCTCCACCGAGCTGAAGTGGGTGGCCGCGCACGTCACCAACGGCATGCCGCCGCAGGCGCCATCCGCCGCGTGACACCATCCCGCACCCTTCCGGCAGGCCGCGACGGTAACCGTCGCGGCCTGCCACGCTGCGTCCCGAACCCGCAGGAAACGGAGGGGGCCGGGGTGCGCGAGTGGACCCGCGACGGCGTCACCTACCGCACCGCGATGACGTGGACGCGCAACGGTGTGCACCTCACCGCGACGAAGGCGGAGGGCGACCGGTTCGGCGACTGGGACCCCAAGAAGCACCCGAGGGACGCGCGCGGCCGGTTCATCCGCAAGAACGCCGAGGTGCGCATCACCGGCGGCATGCACGAGGGCCTCGGCCGCGTCATCGGCCGCGAAGGCGGCCGCTCCAATCGGCTGCTGGTGGAGCGCGACTCCGACGGGATGGTGGTGCGGGTTCCGCCGCAGCAGTTGGTCACCACCGGCAAGGACCGCCCGGACGCCGGGCCGCCCGGGGTGATGGGCCGCGACGCCGTCGACCAGGAGCGTGAGGCCCGTGGCCGCCAGGACCACGGCGGCGCGGCCAAGCTCACGCCGGAGCCGGTGAAGGCGCCCGCGTCGCCGGCGACGCTGCGGCCCGACCTCACCACCTCCTACCGCAACACCATCAACGAGTACGGCTTCGACTCCCCCGACGGAGGGCACCCGCCAGTGCTGCGCGACGCCGCGGCGGCCGTCCGCGGCAAGCGGCCGCTCACCGCGGACCAGGCGCAGGCGCTCGGCGACGCGCTGCGCGCCCGCAAGGCCAAGGAGCCGGCGGCGCGCGGCCGGGTGCTGGACCGCATCGCCGTCCGGATGGACACCGTGTCGCACGCCCTCACCGGCATCAGGCAGGAACACGTCCCCGCGCAGAAGAACGCGCAGAAGGCGCACCCGGGCGAGGTGGTGGAGGGCGACACCATCGCGCTGCCCGGACGGGGCGGCACCGCCGACGTCCGCAAGGTCGTCGCCTCGCAGGAGTTCTACGGCCAGTACAAGATGCAGCTGGAGGCGCCCGACGGGTCGCAGGAGGAGCGCCTGGTCCACCCGACGTCGGACGTGTACCTGCTGCCCGACGCCCCCGACCCGGTGCCGGTGCCGCCCAAGCCGTCCGGCGGCCGGGAGCACCTGACGCCCGACCGGCTACGGCCCGGCGACCGCATCGACCTGGGCGACGGCACCGACGCCGAGGTGGAGTCGGTGACATCGTGGACGCCCGGCCACTTCAAGGTGAAGGTCAAGCGCGGCGGCAACGGCGGCACCACCGAACTGCTGCGCGGCGACGGGTCCGGCTACCCCAGCGTGGTCCGCACCCGGCGCGGCGACGCCTCGCAGGCGCAGCCGTGGGACTCGGTGCTGCCCGAGGACAAGCCCGCCACCATCACCGCCGACAAGCTGAAGCTCGGCGACCGGTTCACCTACCAGGCCGGGTTCGACCGGACCCGGACGGGTGTGGTCGTGAGCATCACCCGTTCGGGCCCCCGCAACGACCCCCGCTGGCTGGTGGGGTTCCGCAGCGACGACGGCAGGGGCAACACCGTCGAGCTGGCCCACAGCGAAGAACTGATCCGGGTCGCCGAGGGCGGGCCGGGCGCCGCCGAGCGGATCGCGGCGGAGAAGGCGGCCGCGCAGCGCCGCATGCTGGCCGTCAACATCCGGCACGAGCTGGAGATGGCCGACGAGGAGGCGCAGCGCCGCGCCGCGCAGCGGGCGCAGGAACTGATCGACGAGCTGACGGCGACGATGCCGGTCGCCACCCGCGAGCAGGTCGTCAAGAAGGCTGAAGGGGTTCTGAAGAGTCACCTCGAACTCTCCGAGGTCGGCCATTTCGACCGGGAGGTGGCCCTCGGCGCCACCAACGTGGCCAGGCAGATCGCGCCGGGCGGCGACGTGCACGACCTGACGGCGCTGCAGGAGCAGCTCGTGCCGCTGATGCGCGACGCGGCGGTGCAGGGCCGCAAGCGGGCCATGGCGCGGGTGCTGGACTCGCTCCGCAACACCGAACAGACCCCCGACGGGACCGCGGATTACGGCCGGATGCGGAACGTGGTGAACACGCTGGTCGACTCCGGCAGCCACCATTCCGCCGACTACGCCAAGGCGTCGGAGTTCCTCGCCACGATCGCCCCCGACCTCAGGGGCGGCACGGGCGCCACCGCGACGGCGGCGAAGGTCCCCGACCTGCCGGAGGGCACCGACCTCAAGACCCGGATGAACGCCTACCGGGACGCGCTCGGCGCCCGGTTCGGCGCCAAGACCGTCCGCATGCAGGGCTTCGACCAGGTCAGGCTCGCCGACCTGGAGGCCGGCCGGGCGCCGCAGCCGAAGGAGGTCACCCGCGTCGTCCGGGACCGGGCCGAGGACGGCGGGCCGGGCGAGATCGCGATGACGCATCTGGCGGTGGTGCGGGCGGCCGGGAAGGACATGGACGCCGAGCTGCAGCGCCGCATCGACGCCGACATCGCCAAGCTCCAGAGCAACGAGGACGACGGCGAGCGGGCCCGGTTGCGCAAGCTCGCCGACCGCGCCAAGGCCAACATGGAGGACGACCGCACCAACGGCCGCAACGCGTTCGCCCGCCAGCACGGCTACCCGTCGTATCTGGCGCTGATCACCGCGATGGACGAGTCCGAGTCCGGCACCCCCGAGTTCTTCCGGCTGCGCCGCCTGATGTCGCAGGCCCGCGACGCCGGCGACCGGTTCGCCGAACCCCAGTTCAAGGAGTTCATGCGGTTCCAGAAGGAGATGGCGACGCTGAAGGTGGCCGGGGAGCTGACGCAGAAGAAGCGCGCCGCCATCCGCCGCAAGCACAGCCTGGACCTGCTGAACGAGGTCCGCGACACCGGCGTCGGCGGCGCGAAGCTGACGTACGTGGGGCCGCGCGGCGGCGTCAAGAGCGAGTCCGACCCGTTGGTGAAGGCGATGCGGTTCGCCGAGGCCGGCTACCCCACCGACTGGCTGAACAAGTCCAAGGCGCGGCGCGGGAAGCGCAAGAACGACATCGTCCTGAAGAAGGTGGACCGCGGCTACCACCGCAACGGCTGGGAGGAGACGACGATCGCACTGTCCCCCGGCCGCGACAAGATCGACGGCGGGCCTGGGGTGCGGGAGACGGCGTCGGCGAACGTTGCCGATCATGAGCTGGGCCACGAGATGGAGGAGTCGGTTCCCGGGCTGGTGGCGGCAGAGGAGGCGCTGATGTGGGACCGCACCGCCACGGGCCCGATCGGGTCGCGGACCCGGCCCCCGAAGGTCTCCATCTATGGCGGGGACGACGAGAAGGCGTGGAAGGACGACTTCCCCGAGCTGTACACCGGCAAGGACTACGGGGGCCGCAACTACGAGGTGTTCACCACCGCGAAGGAGTCGCTGACCGCCGGTTCGCTGTATCTCGACGACGACCTGCGGCAATGGCTGCTGGGCGTCCTGGCCACTCTGTGAAAGGACACCCCACGTGTTCACCGTGACCGGATTGATGGAAGACGGCGTCGGCTACCAGATCGACGTCGGCGGGCCCAAGCCCGCGTTCGGGGTGGTGTCGGGCTCGGACAACGTGCTCGACCTGCTCGCCTCCAGCGCCGAGACGCAGGTGCAGGCGTCGCCCACCTCGGCGGCGGCGCCGCTGGACACCGGCGACCCGGCCAGCGTGCTGTCCGCCCTGTTCATGCTCACCACCGTCGCCACCGTCACCGGCGACGACGTGCCGGACGTGTTCGACGCCACCGACGAGGACGGCAACCCGCCGCCCGACGGTGCCGTGTTCTGAGCCCGCGACGTTAGCCGGGCGCCGTCCCTACCCTCGCGGTGACACGAACCACCCCACCAGGTTCGCGAGAGGGGCTGCGTGCCCGTGGGGACTGGATCGGTCGCGTTCGCCGGTACGCCGGGGCTGGAATACAAGACGGCCACGGCGGTCGCCGGCCCGGCCGAGACCGGCGCCGACTCCGGGGTCATCGGCACCGACGACGAGACCGGTGTGGTCGAGGCGATCGTGTCGGTGACCGGGGTGGTCGACAACGACCACGACATCATCGAGCCCGGCGCCTACAAGGCGACGCTCGCGCGGCGCCGCCCCAAGGGGATCTTCTCCCACGACTGGAAGCAGTGGGCGTCGCGGACCGAGCACGTGGAAGAGCTGATGCCCGGGGACCCGCGGCTCGCCGAGTACGCCAAGAAGATCGGCAAGCAGTGGCCGGTGGAGGCGGGCGGCCTGTACGTGCGGACCCGGTACAACCTGGCCACCAACGAGGGCAAGAGCGCCTACGAGAACGTGAAGTTCTTCGGCGACGAGTGCGAATGGTCGATCGGTTACAAGGTCCCGGCGGGGAAGTCGTCGCGCGCCAAGGACGGCGTCCGCCGCATCAAGGAAGTCGACCTGTTCGAGTACTCGCCGGTGCTGTTCGGGGCGGCGTCGCTGTCGGGGACGCTCTCGGTGAAGGCCGCTTCGGTCGCCGGCGACGTCGAGGACCAGCCCGCGGACGCCGAGCCCGCGGACGCGGAGCCCGCGGACGGTGACGCGGTCGCCGAGGCGGCGGCGGTGCTGGACGCGCTCGCCGAGGCCGAGGCGGTCGCCGAGGCGCTCGCGGCCGACACCGAGGAGACCGGCCAGGACGGCGCGGAGCAAGACGGCGGGGTGGAGGTGCCGGGCCCGCCGGACGCGCAGCCCGTAGACGGGCACGGGCCCGACGGCGCGGCGCAGGACGACGAGCCCGCCGAGGATGCACCGGCCGAAGGCGGCGCGGTGCACGACAACGACGGTCAGGCCGAGGACACCGACGAGGTGCACGACGGGGGCACCGACGACGGGCCCGACGAGGGCCAGGACGAGCCCGCCGGCGACACCGAGCCCACCGAGGAGACCGCGGAACCCGCGCAGGGCGACGGCGGCGCTGAGGGCGACGGAGCCGGGACGGAGGAGTCCAAGGGCCTGCCCCCCGGCATGAAGCGCAAGCCGGCCCCCAAGTCCGGCTCCGGCTCGCGCGCGACCACTCCCGGCGGCGACTCCGACACCTGGAAGATCACCAACGTCGACGAGTTGCGCGCCGCCATCCGCGCGTTCGGGTCCGCGCCCGGCGACAAGGAGAAGATCCGCGCGCACATCATGAAGCGCGCGTTCGCCCTCAACCGCCCCGACCTGATCCCCGACGGGTGGAAGAAGGACAGCGGCGGCAAGAAGAGCATCGCGCTGTCCTGGTCGCCGGAGCAGAAGATCCTCGCCGAGGTCGTCGGCGAGGTCGTCGGCCGGCTGGAAGGCGAGCCGTACCGGTGGCAGGGCGGCGCCGAGGGCAAGATGCGGCACGAGCCGCTGGATTCCTCGCCGAAGAAGAACTGGGTGGAGCTGGCCGGGCAGTTGCCCGCCTACATCCAGCACATCGCCAAGGACCTGCACGAGGAGAAGGGGATGCCGCTGGGGCAGGCGATCCCCACGGCGATCGCGGCGGTGAAGAAGTGGGCGGCCGGGGGCGGCGGCGTCACCCCCGAGACCCGCGCGAAGGCCGCGGCTGCGGTCGCCGAGTGGGAGAAGCTGAAGGCCACCTCGCACGCCCGCACCGCCGCCCGCCGCGCCGGCGACGCAGCGAAGAAGGACACGCTGGACGGGTGGACGCGGGTCAAGGCGCATCTGCCCGGGTCGTTCGAGCAGCTCCACGACGAGCTGCAGGCGGCCGCCGCCGGGCTGCTGGCCGACGGCGAGGAGCCGGGGCTGGTGGAGCTGCTGGGCACCTGGCCCGACCGGGTGGTGGCCACCCGGTACCCGGCGGGCGGGGACGGGAAGGCGGTCTCGTTCGAGATCCCGTACACCGTCGCCGGCGACGGCGTGGAGATGGGCGAGCCGGTGCCGGTGCGTATCGCGGTCGACCACGGCGGGGTGTCGGGCGACGGCGCCGACCTGGGCCCGTTCCCGGCGATGGTCGACGACGTCGCGGCCGGTGTGAAGACGCTGCTGGACGTCGCCGGGCTGGAGACCAAGGCGGGGAAGGTGTTGTCGGGCGCGAACGCCACCCGCCTCAAGCAGGCGGTGGAGCACCTGGTCGCGGTGCTGAAGGTGGCGGGCATCGAGATCGGGGAGCCGGACGAGCAGGAGCCGGAGGAGCAGCCGCCGTCCGAGCAGGACTCCACCGCGCCGAGCGCGCGGGGTGAGAGCATCCCGGCCGGGAAGTGCGTGGTGGACCCGTCGGTGCACGCCCGCGCGTACCGGATCCTCGCTGACGTCCACGCGCGCCGCTGAGCGGCCGAATCGGGGGCTGGCGGGCCCGCCACCTGGTGGCGGGCCCGTTTCGCTGGTCGGGCCCGCCACCGGCGGCGGGGGCTTTGAGGGAGGGGCAGTGCGCGCGGCCCGGCCCGGTGATGGTCCCCCCGAACCAGGTCATCGGGCCGGAGCCGCGCGCAAGTCGGGGCGTCCGTGGGCGACCGACCCGGGCGTGACATTGCTACGTGATGGTCGCCCCGGCGCCGTGCCCGGCGCGCGGGCACTTCCCCGGTTTCCCCCCGTGCGTCCGCCGGTCTTCGCCATCGAGCCCCAAGCTCCCCAGGAAGCAGGAAGGACGGGCTCGAAACCCCCGGAACACCCGCGAACGCACTCCGTAAGGTAGCCGACCCCTCGCCGTCCGTGGCGTGATTTGGGCGGGCAACTTGCACCTATTTTCGCACCCAGGTACGAACCGCCTCCGCGAACCCGACCCCCGGGCAGGACGCGACACAAACCACACCGCCCCTCTACCGTCCCTCCCAGACCGAGATCGTCCCGGTGCTGACCGGGCGAGCGGCATACACAAGACCGCCCTGGCACGGGCCGCCCAACCCTGTTGGGCCCGCACCCCACGGGCCGCGCTGCCGCACGCCAGAAAGCAGCACCGACATGCCCAAGAGCGAGACCAAGGACCGTCTCAAGGAACTCAACGCGGCACTCCAGACCAAGGCCGCCGAGATCGAGAACATCTCCAACGCCTGGAGCGTCGACGGCGACACCGTGGTGGTCGACACCGACCAGCACACCGCCTACCTCAAGGCGATCGGCGACGCCGAGGAGATCAAGAACCTGATCGTCGCCGAGGAGAAGGCCGCCGGCGTCTTCGAGTTCCTCAAGCAGCCCGGCGGCGAGTCGGCCGCCGCCGCCGAGGCCACCGAGACCGCCCGCACCGGCATGCAGCGCAAGAGCCTGTCGGACCAGTGGCTCGACTCCGACGCCTACATGGAGATGAAGGAGTCCGACTTCCGCCGCTTCGGCCAGGTCGCCGCCTTCGACCAGTCCATCGCGCGGTTCGTGGAGACCAAGGACATCTACTCGGCCATGGCCGGGTCGTACTCCCTGCCCACGCTCGGCACCCAGCAGGACCTCGGGTTCACCCCGCGGATGCTGCGGCCCGGCCGCGTCAGGGACTTGTTCCCCGTCGAGACCACCACGGCCAACCTGCTCCACGGGATCAGGGAGACCGGGTTCACGAACAACGCCGCGGTCGTCCCCGAGCGCACCGCCTCCAACGGCGGGCCGGCGACCGGCGGGCCGTCCGACGTGTACGGCCTCAAGCCCAAGTCGGACCTGACGATCGTCCCCGTCACCTACCCGCTGGCGACGATCGCGCACATCATGTACGTCCACAAGCAGACCCTCGCCGACGAGCCGCGCATGCGCGGGATCATCGACCGGGACCTGACCGACGGCATCAAGATGCAGGAGGACTTCCAGATCCTCTGGGGCGACGGGAGCGGGGACAATCTGACGGGGATCATGAACACCCCGGGCATCCAGGTGTACACCGGCGACTCCGCCGACCCGCGCACCGCCCAGCTCCGCCGCGCCATGACCCGCGCGATCCTCGCCTACTTCGTCCCCACGGGCATCGTCATGCACCCGCTCGACTGGGAGGACCTGGAGCTGGAGCGCGATTCCACCGGCGCCTACCGCCTCGCCGTCAACGTCGCCGTCGGCGGCGAGCAGCGCGTCTGGCGGATGAACATCATCGACACCCCCGCGATGACCGAGGGCCGCTACCTGCTCGGCGCGTTCGGCACCGGCGCCAAGCTTTACGACCGCGAGCAGGTCAACATCCAGGTCTCGACGGAGAACAGGGACCTCTTCGAGAGGAACGCTGTGACCTTGAGGTGCGAGGAGCGCCTGGGTCTGGTGGTTGATCGTCCTGAGTCCTTCGTGGCCGGTTCTCTGACCACGCCTGCCTAGTCTGACCTGCACAAACGTGGCCCGCATCGCTCTCAGCGGTGCGGGCCACTCGCGCCCCTGTACGCTCCCCGGCGAGACGGGGAGGTGCCGGGGCGATGGGCGAGACGGTGTGGGTGCGGGCGGAGCCGCTGCGGGGCCGTGAGGTGCGCGTGGAGGGGACCGGGTTCTGGGGCCCGGACCGGGCGCTGGTCGCACGGGTGGAGAAGCTCGGCTACGAGGTCGAGGAACACCGGATGATGGCGACGGGGGATGTGTGGCTGGAGGTGAAGTGAGTGGGGGCGCGTACCAGGAGGACGACGCGGACCCGTTCCTGGCCGTGACGGGGTACGGCACGGCGGTCGCGGTGGCTGAGTGCCCCGTGTGCTTCGCGCTGGTGCGGGCCGGGCGCCTGGATGACCACCAGGGGTGGCATGACCGCTTGGAGACGCGGTGAGCGGCGGCGGGCATCGGGTGCGGGTGTTGGCGGAGTGGTACGACGCCGAGGTGCCGCAGGCTGAGGCCGAGGCGCTGGCCGAGCGGGTGCGTGCAGCGCTGGCCGCGCAGTTCCCGGAGATGCTGCTGGTGATGTACGTGGAGGCGGCGCCGCCCGCCGACGAGGTGGAGGGGTGGCCGTGCCCCGAGCAGACGCGGCCGGAGGCTCAACCGCCGAGGGCGTGCTGGTAGCAGCGTTCGAGCCGGTGCAGGTCGGGGTGCGTGGCGTCGGGGAGCTTGGGCAGGACGGCGGCGCGCAGAGCGTCGCGGTCGTCGTCGGTGAGCTGGCCGTGCGCCCAGGCGAAGTCGAGGCCGTTGAGCTGGCGGGCGAGCGCGGCGATGTGGGCGGGGCCGAGGGCGGCCGTGCCTTCGGCGACGTAGGTGTCGAAGGTGGCGTCGTCCAGGCGGCCGTTGTGGGTGTGCGCCTTGGTGGCGTAGAGGGCGATGGTCAGGGTGTTGAGGTCGACCGCGGTGCTGGTCGTGTTCACGTTTCCCTCCTGCGCCGCTCGTTTGTGCGCCCTGTGTGCGGCCCGCGCACGCGCCCCAGTATGCATGCCTGGTGAAGGGGTGACAACCCCGTGTCTTTGGGGGGTTGCGGGTTGGTGGGTTGTGCGCGTCCTACATCGCGCACAAGCGCGCACGTGGGCTAATCTGTGGGCCACTCCCCCCTTTGTGCGCTTGGAGGACATTGCTGTGAAGCCGCGTCTGGATCGGCCGCAGCCGCCCTATCTCCAGATCGTGGACAAGATCACTGCCCAGATAAAGAGTGGTGAGCTTCCCGACGGGTCGTGGCTGCCGCCGGTGCGGGAGATCGCGGAGGAGTACGGGGTGGCGTTCACCACCGCTGCGAAGGCGGTGCGGCGGCTGGCGGCGCAGGGGCTGGTGGAGACCTCGAACCGGGGAACGCGGGTGCTGTTCGGGCTGACGTCGACGTACACGCCGCGCGAGCGGCTGGACGCGGTGCGGCGGACGGGCCGGATCTACCCGCCGTCGGACCGGGCGCAGGTGTACTCCTCGGAGCTGGTGAGGGCGCCTGAGCATGTCGCGCTGGTGATGGGGATTCAGACCGGCGGGGCGGTGATACGGCGGGAGCGGGTGACGTTCCGGGGCGAGGTGCCGGTCACGTACTCGGTCTCGTGGATGCCGGGCGACCTGGCCGGGCTGGTGCCTGAGCTGCTGTCGACCGACCGTATCCGCGGCGGGACCATCGGCATCGTCCTGGAGAAGACGGGGCGGCAGGTGGAGCGGGACACCGACCGGGTGTGCGCGCGGCGCGCGAGCGAGGTGGAGGCCGAGCGGCTCGGGGTGGCGGCTGGCGACCCGGTGCTGTACGGCCAGAACACCTGGTACGAGGGCAACGGCATGGTGCTGGAGTTCGGCGAGTTCGTGGTAGCCGCGGACCGCTGGATGTAGGCCCGGCCGGGCAGCCGGGGGCGAGTCGTTTAGTTCCGTTGCGTCGGCTCTGGTCTGGGGTGGGTGCGGGTTACCGTGGCTCGGGCGCCTTCGTCGGGTCGGCGCCCTGTTGGTTGGGTATGAGGCAGACGGCCCCGCTGTTGGCGTTCCGGTTCTGTGGGCCGGGCGGCGGGGCCGTTCTGCTGCCTGCCGGGGTCTACAGGACGGTGAGGTGCGCGGCGAGCACGGCGGCCAGGTCGACCAGGTGATGGAAGTGGTGGAACACGGGTCCTCCTTCCGCCCGGGGCCGGTCCCCGGGGCACGGTCCGGCACGGTAGGCGTTCCCGCTGGTTAACGTCCTGGCCACCCTCCTTGATGCGTTAACCGACCATACATACAATGAGGGTGTGCCCGGTTGAAGCACCCGGGCCCGACGTCAAGGAGCAGGCATGGACGGGCACCTCACCCTGGACCGGTTGATCGAGCAGCTGACGGCGCTGCGGGACGGCGACGGCGGCCAGACCCGCCCGGTCCCCGGCACCGCCCCGGTCATGCTCTCGACCCTGGACGGCAGGTACCGGACGCTGCTGCCGACGGTGGACGCCGTGGACGGCGTCGTCGCGGTGAAGGTGGACCACTGATCTTCCCCTGACTGAACGGTGCGGCGCGGCCCCGGGAAGCACGGCTTTCCGGGGCCGTTCTGTGTGCCCGGGGGCAGGGCGCGACGTTAAGGCCGGCGGCCTTCTAGCTTGGCTTGCGACATCCGGCCGGACGTGAGGAGCGCACCGTGGCCGAGCGTAAGACCAAGGCGGCAACGGCGAAGGCCGCAGACGAAGAGGCCACGGTCGACCCCCAGTCCGAGGACCCCCAGCCCGGGGACGTCGTGCCGTCGGAGGCCGAGCCGTCGAACGCGGCGCCGCTGGAGGCGCCGGAGTCCAAGCCGCGGCGGCTGGGGCACCCGGAGTCGTCGACCGATTTCGTGGCGGCGAACGCGGCGCTGATGCTGCCGCCGGGTGCGCGGCATGTGCGGCTGCACGACCTGGCGGGCAACGACATCGACCCGGAGACGCTGTACGAGTTCCCGGCCGCCGAGTCGCCGTCGCACATGGCGACGGTGCCGCGCCAGGTGCTGCGGGAGTTCACCTACCCGGAGGCGTCCACGCCCACCAGCCAGCTGTTCTACCCGGCGGGTGCGGTGGTGCCGGTGCAGCAGGCGCTGAAGGTGCGGGACGCGTTGCGGGCCGTGGCCGAGGAGCCGGAGCCGGAGCCGCGCGCTTCGGCGATCTAGCGCGCGAGCGCTTCCATAGTCGTACGGCGGGTCCCCGTTTCGTGTGGGGTGGGCGGGTCCCCGCCGTACATACAGAGCGCGGGCGCCCTTCCTCGGGGGAAGGGCGCCCGCGCCGTCTGCTGTTAGGCGTTGTTCAGCGGCGGAACCGGCGGCGGCGGTAGATGTCGGCGGCGCCGCGCTCGTCGACCATGCGCACGGCCAGGGCCGTCACCTGCTGCTCGCTGATGGGGGTGGTGACCTCCAGCCGGCCGGTGGGCACCCATGCGCGGCGGTCCGACTTCTCGTCGACGACCAGCGCCACCTTCGTCGGGTCGTTGCGGGCGGTGAAGGGGTCGTCGTGCTTGGAGTCGATGATGCGCTCGACCTTCCCTTCCAGGCCCTTGGCCTTGCCTCGGCTGGTGAGGCTGCGGACCGCGGTGCCTTCGGTGATGAGGGCGCGGTGGTCGGCGCGGACAGTGTCCTTGGTGGCCATGATCGCCCAGGCACGGGCGGCGGCCCGCACGTCGTCGGTGGCGTCGACCTCGGCGCGGCCGGTGGCGGCGTAGGCGGTGGCGCCGTACTCGATCGAGGTGACGGTCTGCGCGGCGGCGTCCCAGACGATGGCGTGGAAGTAGGAGTCGTCGATGAGGTTCTGTTCGTGCAGGTCCAGGACGGCTCCGTCGAAGCGGACGGTGCGGGTCTTGGTGTAGGGGTCGGTGAAGATGACGGCCATCGGGCTCCCCCTTTTTTCAGGCGGCGGTGTGGCCGCACGCCAGCCGGTAGGTCTCGGTGGGGTCGGCGCGGTCGACGGTGCTGCCGAGGGCGACGACGGTACGGTCCTGGCCTTCGCATTCGTCGTCGTAGCAGGGCAGGGTGTCGGGGCAGAACGCCAGCGGGCCCCGCGCCTCCTCGGCCTTGATGAACGCGGTCAGCTCGGGGTCGCATGCGTCGTGGTAGCCGTCGGGGTTGATGGGGCCGAGGAACCCGGCGGGCTCGTTGCAGTCCAGGCAGAGGGCGTCGTCGCGCGCTTCCATAAGGCGTCTCCTTGAATCCCGCCCCGGGTGCTCTCCCGGGGCAACACCTTCACCATATGTAGGGTCGGTTAACGTTCGCAAGGGGGCCCGCCGATCATGGTGCCGGGTAGGCCGCGACGTTAACGGTGCTGGTCGGGCACCGTGACGCACGTGCCCGAGCCCGCGCCCACGCTGATCGTGTCGGCCGACGATATCGCCCGCCGACTGGGGGTGCCGCGCCCGCTGGACCCCGACGACGAGTGGCTGATCGAGCAGGCCATCGCCGAGGGGCAGGCCGGGCTGGAGGCGTATCTGGGGAGGCCGGTGGCGCCGCGCGCGTACACCGACCAGCATGTGCGGCGGTACCGGTACCCGGGCGCCGACGAGTGGCGGCTGTCGGAGACGCCGGTGCAGTCGGTCACCACGGTGACCGAGGAGACCGACGCCGACGGCGACCCGACGGGCCTGTACACGGTGGAGTACATCGCCGGGCTGGATGGCGCGAACGATCCGGACCTGGCGCCGCTGCGCCGGTACGTGCGGGCGGCGGCGATCTACTCGCCGGAGGTGCGGGCCTGGTTCAAGCGGGTCGCTCCGGAGCTGGCGCGGCAGATCACGAACCTGTCCGTGGACGGGCAGTCGGTCACCTACTCCGACACCTACGCGGTGCCGCCGGGCGGCGGCGCGGGGGCCGCGGACGGGGTGGGGCAGGTGCCGCCGCTGTCGTCGTGCGACCGGTGGCGCATCGCCGGCCGCCGCGTCTACCAGCGGCCGACGCCGCTGGGGCCGGGTTGGTGGCCGTGCCGCGACTGGGCGTACGAGTGGCCTTACGGCGGGGGGTTCTAGGTGCGGCGGTGGATTTTGGTCCGCGACGTGGACGTGTCGGGGATCTCCGGTGAGGGCGTAGTCGTCTGGGGTGTGGAGTTCCCGGACGGGCGGTGCGCCTACAGGTGGAACACCGACACCGCCACCACCTCGGTCGCCGACTCCATCGACGACGTGGAGGCCATCCACGGGCACAACGGCGCGACGCGGCTGGTGTGGCTCGACAACCAGACGGCGGGCGGGCTGTGGCGCCGGTACGTGCGCATCGGCGACGGGCCGCCTCCGGTGTGGCGGAGCGCGACGCGGACGGTGCGGCCGGAGGGTGACGGTGGCGGTTCTGCTGGCTGACCGCGTGCTCGGGGTCCGTGCGCAGCAGGCCGGCGCCCGCGACGCGCACGGCGACGTCTTCCCGGCCGGGTGGGGGCCGCTGCGGGGACCATGGCCGGGCCGGGCCATGGAGGGCCCCGACACCCCGCGCGGGCAGGAGGGCGACCGTACGTGGCGGCTGGCGGTCGACCCCGCCGGGTGGCCGCTGAACCAGGGCGACCTGGTCGTGGAGGTCGCCGGCGACGGGACGGAGACGACGGCGTTCCTGGTGACGTCCGCGGACCTCATCACCCACAGCGTCGACCCGGCCGTGGACTACATCCGGGTGGAGGCCAACCGGCGCACGGAGGCCGGAACCAGCCCGTAGCCCCCGGCGAGGGATGCAGCCCCCGTGGAGCCCGGGGCGCCCGGACAAGACAGCGTCCGAGCTGCGTGGGCTGGCCCCGGCTTCCTATCCCACCCGCGCCTGCGAGGCGCGTTGCGTCCATGGCACCGCACGCCGCGCCGGGCGGCAACCAGGTGGACGGACGTGGACGACGATGGGCGGACTTTTACAGTCTTGGACACCGGCGGTGCGCCGGAGCGGCAGGTCAGCTGTTCGGCCAGATCCCGGCCACGTCGACGTCGGTACCGACCACGCGATAGAAGATCCGCACCATGCCGCGCCGCAACACGAACGTGTCGGGGATCTCGGCGTCCGGCTCGGCGTCGTCCGGGTGCGGATTCACCATCAGCATCGCGGCGGCCGACAGGCCCTCTTTGTGCAGCGTCTCGGGCAGCGCGACGAGCTGCATCCACGCTTCGGGCAGCCAGCGGACCGATTGCGGCATCAGGCGACGTTGCGGGCGCGCCGGTCGGCGGCGGCGACGGCGAACATCTCGTTCGCGTCGGTGAACACCCGGGCGGGTTCACCGGCGTCGGCTCGGCTGAGCCGCTCGCGGACGGCGCGGCGCTGGGCTTCCAGGCGGAGCCGCTCCAGCTCCTCGTAGGCGTCGCGGGAGATCACGACGGCCTCGTTCCCCTCGTGGTCGGAGACGATCTTCGGGTGCCCGCCACGGGCGTCACGGATCGCCTCGGTGATCTCGCTGCCGTCGATGCGCACGCGCTCGTCCATACCGCGATGGTAGGACATGCGCGGCCGGTGCGCCGGGACCAGCCCGTTTCCGCCGGGCGGGCGGAGCAAGCGCCGCGCCCGGGGGCGCCCGGACGGGCTAGCGTCCGGGCGGGGCCGGTCTCGGCCATTCCGTGCACTCGCTGGGGTGTCACCAGACAGGAACGAGTCCATGGGACCGCATCCGGTGGCGGGCGGCAACCGGTCGTGCGATCACTGACAGCGGCGCACAACCTTTTACAGCGGCGGGCAGGGCAGGCCGCGACGTTAGCCGCGGCTGCGTGTGAGCCTTGCAGGGTGTTCCGTGCGGGTCCGTGCCGAGCCCGTGGAACCTTCTGAGGGGCGGGTGGCGATTTCGATCCCCCGTCGGCCGTCACCCGCCCCGCGCAGCGCCCCCGCTGCCGCCGCCCGTCCCGCCGCTGTCGTCGCTGCTCTCGGCGGGGCGGGCGGCCTCGGCGGCGGCGATCGCGGTGCGGCACGCCGGGCAGGTGCTTTCCTCGCCCCAGAAGTCCAGCATCGCGGTGCCCATCACCAGCAGCGGCAGCACCTGCACGGTCTCGCACATGGCGGGCGCGCGCTCGATGAGATGCAGCGGCAGGGTGGGGCGGGGCAGGGCGTGCCGCAGCGCCCACCAGTCGACGCGCTCGACGGCGACGACGTACCGGCCGCCCCAGGACGGCGCTGTCATGGCAGGACCCGGGGCCGCCGTCCGGCGCGGGCCGCAAGCTCGACTTCGCGGCGGGCGCGCATGCGGGCGAGGATCTGCTGCTGGGTCGGGGGCGTCCAGGCGTGCCAGCCGGCCACAGCGTTGTAGCGCTGGGCGTGCATGGGGAAGGTGAACGGGTCGCGCGGGTCTTCGCGCAGCGTCAGGCGGCAGTGGCGGCAGGCGTCCAGGCTGGTCAACATGAGGGCTCCTCGTCCGCCGGAGGGTGCTTCACCTCCGGCCGTGGAATTGTATGGCCGGTTGTCGCGGGCTGTACAGGGTGACGGTAGGCGGCGGGGCGGCGAGCATGCTGGTCATGGGCGTGACGCGGGTGGAGTTGGACCGGGACCTGGACCAGAAGGTGGCGATGCGGATCGGGCTGCCCGCCGCCGGGCGGCTGGCCGAGCGGGTGCAGCGGGCCGCCCAGCGGTTGGCGCCGCCCGGCAAGCTGTGGGTGACGGCGCACGACGAGCGAGTCCGGTACTCCCACCGGGAGACCGACGCGCAGATGATCCCGGCGAACCTGCGGTACAAGCTGCCCGCCGTGGTGTACGTCCGCAAGGGCCGCGACGAGCACGGCAAGGCGAGGAACCCCGAGGGCGGGTGGAAGCCGGTGCCGGGCCGTCACGACCTGGCCCGGTTCCCGCGCGATCCGGAGCTGCCGATCGAGCAGCGGGCGAACTGCCGGTGCGCGTCCTTCGAGCTGCCCGGCGCGCTCGCTCGCACCATCTTCACGACTCCGGCGGTGCTGCGGGGTGCGGCGGCGGTCGCGCAGGTGTACACCAGGTTTCCTCGGGCGGCGGAGTCGGAGACGGGCACCTCGCGGGACCGGGGGGCGCATTTCATGGCGGGCGCGCTGCGTGAGGCGGCGGCGGGTATGCGCCGGTAAAGCCTGGTCAAACACCCTTGCGGGCGTTAACCGACCCTACATACGGTGTGGGTGTGCCCGGTTGAAGCACCCGGGCCCCGGACTCAAGGAGCAGGCATGCCGAACACCACCAAGCCCCAGGCCGGCCGCCGTGGCAAGGACCGCGACACCACCGCGATCGTGGCCGTGTTCGCCGCCCTGTTGGCCGTGTTGGCGATGATCACCTTCTGTGCGTACGCGGCCATCGGGGTCTTCCACGCAGTGTGACTCCGGCCGCCGCGCCGCGCGGGCCCGTCCTCCACGCCAAGGGGGGCGGGCCCGCCTGCATGTGGAGTGGATCTTTTGCCCGGTTCGCCTTGCGATGATCGTTAACCGACCATACATTGAAGGTGTGCCCCGGTAGAAGCAGCCGGGGCCCGGCGCAAGGAGCAGCAGATGCCGCACACCGACACCCAGGCCGAGTCGTTCACCGTCGCGTGGGACCGCGAGGAGACCGAGCCGTGCCAGCGCGGCACGGCCGGATGCTGCGTGGACCACAAGCCGGCCGAGCGCGAGCAGGGGTGCCAGTGCTGGTGACCGCCTGATCCTTTGCGCGCGGGCCCGCCCCATCAAGGAGGGGCGGGCCCGCTGCCGTCTTTGCAGGCCGCGACGTTAGCGGGGTGCGGGCGGCATCCTCGGCGGCGGATCACATCACCGCTGAAAAGGGGTTCTGGTGTCGGAGACGGTCACGCTCACGCTCGCCTACCCGCTGCGCGCCGAGCAGGCGACACGGGTACTGGCCAAGGAGGCGAAGGACTACCAGACCGGCGACAAGATCACGGTGCGGGCGGACTACGCGCTGTCGATCATCAACGCGGGGTATGCGGCGGGCGTCGACCCGGCCGATGCCGCGGCGGTGAACAAGGCGCTGGGCACCGACAAGCCGCTGGTGCCCTCGCCGGCGACGGCGGCCGACGGCGGCACGGTGGGCGACACTGCACCGGTCGATGCCGCACCGGTCGGCGCCGCGCCGGTGGACGAGGCGAAGAAGACCGCCAAGAAGTGAGCGACGTCCCGGCCGAAGTCCCGGTGCTGGCCGACCCGATGCCTCGGGTCCTGTCATGGCTGGCCGGGCATGAGGCGATGGTCGCCGCGCTCGGGCCCGGGGAGCGGGTCGGGCTGTACAACGAGCCGCCGTATCCGCGGCTGCGGGTGGTGGACACCGGCGGCGACGACCGGGCGCTGACCTGGCTGGCCGGGACTGACGTGCAGATCGAGGCGTACGGCGACCTGGACGGCGCGCCCGGCAAGGCCGAGTTGCGGCGGCTGCTGTATCTGGCGTTCGGGGTGCTGATGGAGCTGCCCGAGCAGCCCGGCGGGTCGCCGGTCATCTCCGGGGTGCGGTCGCTGCGGGCCGGGGCGTGGTCGCCGGAGCCGACGGGGCAGCCGTGCTACCGGGGCGCGGTGCGGGTGATGTCGCACCCATGAGCGTGTCGGGCGGGGAGCTGCGCGCGTTCCTGGCGGCAGAGTCCGAGGGCGAGCTGCTGTTCGCCGACGGGCTCGACGACGGGCTCGTCGGAATGGCGGCGGGATGGTTCACCGGCGGGCACCGCGAGGTGGCGCTGTACGACTACGCCGCCTGCATGCGGGTGCTGATGGCCGAGGGGATGGACGAGACCGAAGCCACCGAGTACCTGGAGTTCAACGTGCTGGGCGCGTGGGTCGGGGACGGGACCCCGGCGTTCGCCACGCTGTACCGGGCGCCGGCGCTGGAGCCGCTGACTTCGTGACCGCCAAAAGGGGCCCCGTGCACGCTCGTGCACGGGGCCCTGCGCTGCGCGCGGCGGCGGCGGTGTGCGTGCACGGGCCGGGTGTGCACGCAGGTCAGGGGCGTGCACAGCGCCGTGCACGCCGGGTGTGCACACCCCGGCGTGCACACCCGTGCCCGTGCACGGCCCGGCGCCGTGCACGGGGCGCCGGGCCGTGCACCCCCCTCGCCGTGCACACCCCTCGCCGTGCACCACCCGGATGCATCCCAGATGAGCCCGGACGCATCCCGGATACCCGGACGCATCCCCGGATGCGCGCGCGGGTGGTTCAGCGGCGCCCGGCGTCGCGGTCCGCAGCGGTGTTCTTGCGGGGGCGTCCCGGGCCGGGGCGGGCGTCCCACCATCGAAGGAAGGCGCTGGTCGGGTACAGCTTGCGGCCGGTGGCCGGGTCCCTGGTGAAGGGCGGCCCGCCGGCTTCGGGCACGGCCTTGCTGATGGTGGAGGGGTCCACGCCCAGGATCCGCGCGAGCCATGCGGCGTGGCGGGCGTCGTCGCCCACCGGCTCGCCGCAGTCGTTGATCGTTTCCATGTCGGTGGCGGTGCCCCGGGACCGGCCAAGACGAGCCCAAAAACCTCCACTGTTTGGTGGAGCTTTTCGTGCACGCCTTCGTGCGCACCGCAGTCACTGGACGAGCGTGAGCGCTGCCGTGCGTGCACGCGAGGGCGCGGCCGGGCGGGTGTGCGGGTGTGCGTGCGGGAGGCCGCCGTGCGCACGGGCAGCCGCGCGCCGTGCACGGCGGGCGGCATAGGCGGCGTCGCCGGCGTCGGTGCACGGGATGCACACCAGGCCGCCGCCGGGCAGCCGGTAGGCGTTGGCGGGGTCGGTGAGGTCGTGGCCGCCGGGCGGCGCGGCGGGGCCCGTGCACCGTGCGGCGTGCACGGCGCCGTCGTCGGCGACGGCCGCCAGTGTGCACGCGGGCGTGTGCGCGGGCTCGTGCACAGGGGCGTGCACAGCGGCGCGCACGGGCTCGTGCACGGGCGGGGTGTCGGGTGCGGGAAGGCCAGCGGTGCTCGCGGACATCGGCGGGGCTCCTTGTGGGGTAGGGGCCGCCCAAGTTTGGTCACGGTCGTATCCAGAATGCCTCACCGGGCCGCAGGCCGCGACGTTAACCCCTCAGCCTCTCTAGCTTGGCGATCGACTCGGCCCGCCCCACGGGACCCGGAGGGGTGGACCGTGGCGGTCAACAGGAGCCGCATTCTCGTCGCGCAGATGGCCCGGGTGTACCTCGCGCCCGTCGGCACCGCTGCGCCCGCCGACCCGGTGGTGGCACCCGCCTCCGACTGGGTCGAGGTCGGGCTGTTCACGCCCGACTCGCTGGCGTTCAACACCGACCTGAACTTCGAGGAAGTGACCTCGCACCAGTCGGACTACCCGACGCGGCGGATGCAGACCTCCGCCTCGGCGACGATCGAGGTCGATCTGCAGGAGTTCTCGGCCGCGAACCTCAAGGCCGTCTACGGCGGCGGCACCGTCACCACGGTGACCGGGCCGCCCGCCTACTACAAGTACTCGCCCCCGGCCGTCGGCGGGCGGACGCAGACCGCCGCGATGATCGAGGTGATCGACGGGTCCAAGCACTACCGGATCCTGGTGCCGATCGCCGAGCAGAACGACGGCGTCGAGCTGAAGCTGGAGAAGGCGTCGGAGGGCACGCTGCCGCTGCGCCTGGCCGTGGTCGGCTCCGACGTCGGGGATCCGTGGCAGATCCTCACCGACGACCCGAGCTTCGCGGCCGCCTGACGGCGGGTCGATCGGGCAGGCCGCGACGCTAGGCCGGGCCCGGTCCTAATGTGCTGCGCGGACGGCCCCGGTTTGATGCTGGCCGGGGTCGTTCCCCTTCTGTCGGGAGGGTTCGCGCTGGGCGGTCGGGGACTACCGGGGTTCGTGCCCGACCGCCTGGCGCTTTGTCCCCGCGCGAGTAGGGGGCGACGTTAGGCGGGGGCCGCTTCTAGCGTCGCCGGCGACACCCCGTTCCCCGCGACGGAAGGCACACCTCATGACGCTGCAGCTCGATCCCGATGTGGACGTGCTGGACCTGGACGCCGAGCGGGCCGAGCGGCAGCAGGCGCGGGCGGCCAAGCGCGGCGCCCGCGGCTCCAAGCTGCTGCTGCGCAACCGGGGCGAGGACATCGCCCTCATCGAGGCGGAGTTCGGCCTGGACGTGCTGGAGCCGTTCACCTCGCTGGCGCAGGAGGTGGACCTGGCGCTGCTGGTGCGCAAGGGCATCGACCTGGCGCAGGCGCAGGGCTCGGAGCAGCAGATCGACACCCTCGACATGATCGTCAGCGTGTTGGCCGCCAACCCCGACCTGCCGAGCGAGCTGGTCGCGGCGGTGAAGGAGTCGGCGCGCAGGCTGCTGACCCCGGCCGGGTACGACCGGCTGATGGCGCAGCGGCCGACGCCGTGGGACGTGGCGGCGCTGGCGCGCAACCTGCTGCGCTGGTGGGGGGTGAACCTGGGGGATTTCTCGTCATCCTCCACGCCCACGGACGGTGGAGGGACCTCGAGTCCGACTTCGCCCACCACTACCCCGGCATCGATCCCAACGGCGCCTGGCTCTGCCCCGGAGACCCCGGTTTCGTTGGCGTCCGGCGTCTCGCCGGGCTGATCGAGCGGCTGCCCGACGACTGCTGGACCCGCACCACCCACCGGGGGCGGGACCAGATGCGGTTGGCGCGGGCGTGGCCGGTGGACGCCGAGCTGCTGGCGCAGGTGATCGAGGAGATCAGTGTGCTGGCCGCCGACCACCGGCGCCGCAAGCCGCGGGAGGTGCCGCGCCCGGAGAAGCCGAAGCCGGAGCCCGAGCGGCGCGGGGAGGAGGGCGTGGTGGACGTGGCGCCCGCCGTGGCGGTGGTGAAGGGCGCGGCGGCCGCGCTGGCGGCGCGCAACGCCGTTCGCAACTCCACGGTGCTGTCCCCCGTCGGCTGAGCCGGCGCCTGCGCTGATCGCAGGGGGCGACGGTAACCCGGGCCGCTCCCTACGTTGGGCCCGACACACACCCCACCTTGGCACCGCCGTGCCCGGGAGGGGCGTGTGACTGAGCAGCCTGTCGAGGGCGGCCGACTGTATGTCGAGGTCGTCTCCGACGTTGCCGGTTTCCGCCGGGACCTTCAGACCAAGCTCGACACCGAGATCCGCGGGGTCCGCGCCGACATCCAGGCGAGGGTCACCGGGACGGTCGTGTTCGACCGGGCGCAGATCCGCCGGGAGCTGGCGACGAAGGTCGCGCAGGCGGCCCGCGAGGTCAAGGCGCAGATCCGCGTCGAGGCCGACACCTCGCGGGCCCGCGAGACCATCACCCGGTTCCGGCAGGAGCAGGAGCGCAACCCGATCCGGCCGCCGGTGCGGCCGGAGACCGACAAGTCGTCGCTGGCGAAGATCGGTTCGGAGATCGCCAGTTTCGGCGAGGCGCTGACCGGGCTGTTCCAGTTCCCGGCGATGGCGTCGGGGTTGACGCTGCTAGGCGGGGCGGCGGTGAACCTGGCCGGTGGGCTGGCGGCGGTCGCCGCGTCGGCGTCGCAGGCGATCGGGGTGCTGGCAGCGCTGCCGGGGCTGGCGTCGGTGGCCGCGCAGGGTATGGGGACGCTGATGCTGGGGTTCTCCGGCATCGGCGAGGCCGTCAAGGCGCTGGGCAAGAGCCACCAGCAGGCCGGCGTCAGCGCGGGCCGGTCGGCCGCGCAGCAGGTGAACGCCGCCGCGCAGATCAAGTCGGCGCAGGACCGGCTCGCCCAGGCCCGCAAGCAGGCCGCCGAGCGGGTCGCCACCGCCCAGCAGCAGGCGGCGGAGAAGGTCGCCGCCGCGCAGCAGCAGTCGGCCGAGCGGATCGCGCGCGCCGACCAGGCGGTGGCCGACGCGCAGCGGGGCGTCAAGCAGGCCCAGGAGGAGTTGACGGCGGCGCGGGCCAAGGCCCGCGAGGAGATCGAGCAGCTGTCGTTCAGCCTGCGCGAATCGGTGCTGAGCGAGGAGCAGGCCGAGATCACCTTGGAGCGGGCCAAGGCCAAGGTGCTGGCGGCGCGGCAGTCGGCGACCATGTCGCCGCTGGACAAGCGGCAGGCCGAACTCGACTACAAGCAGGCCATCCTCGATCTCGAAGAGGCGAAAGACCGCGCGACCGACCTGGCGGCCGAGAACAAGAAGGCCGCCAAGGAGGGCGTGGAGGGGTCTGACACCGTCCGGGCCGCCAAGGCGCGGGTGTCGGACGCCAACCGGGCGCTGCGGGACGCGGAGAAGGAGGCGGCCAAGGCGCGGCGTGACGGCGCCAAGGAGGTCGCCAAAGCCCAGGCCGACGGTGCGCGGGAGGTCGCCCAAGCGCGCGCGGAGGGCGCCGCGCAGATCAAGGCGGCGCAGGACGCCGTCCGGCAGGCGATGGCCTCCACCGGGCAGCAGGCGGCGGCGACCGGCGCGTCGGTGAACGCGCTCGGCACCGCGCTGGACAACCTGTCGCCGGCCGGGCGGCGGTTCGCCAAGTTCATCGCCGGGACGCTGAAGCCGAAGTTCGACGATCTTCGCAAGTCGATCCAGGAGGCGATGCTTCCCGGCGTCCAGCGGGGCATCACCGCGGCGCTGCCGCTGCTGGACGTGCTGAAGAAGCACATGACCGCCACCGGGAAGATCATCGGCGGTCTGGCGGTGAAGTTCGGGAAGCTGGCGGGCTCGGCGCCGTTCCGCCGTGACACCGCGACGATCATGTCGTCGAACAACCGGGCGCTGAGCGCGTTCGGTGAGTCGGGCCTGCATTTCGCCAACGCGCTGCGCGACATCATGGTCGTCGCCTCCCCGATGGTGGAGAAGATCGCGCAGTTGGTGCTGCGGTTCTCCAAGTTCGCCGAGGCGCAGACCAAGGCGGGCCGCGCGTCGGGGAAGATGGCGGCCTTTTTCGACCGGGCGTGGAAGACCGCGAGCCAGCTCGCGCACATCCTCGGCGACGTCGTGGTGGGCCTGTTCAACGTCTTCCGGCAGGGCACCCCGGCCGGGAACGGGATGCTCGACTCCTTGGCCAAGGCGGCCGAGCGGTTCCGCAAGGCCACCGCCGACCCCAAGAACCAGGCGCGGTTCAAGAAGTTCTTCGACGACACCGTCCCGCTGATGCAGCACGCCGGGGACGCGTTGAAGCGGATCGTCGGGCTGGTCTTGAAGCTCGGGGAGGCGACCGGGGGCGGCACGCTCGACCCGCTGTTCACGGTGCTGAACCTGCTGCTGACGGTGCTGGACAAGCTGCTGTCGATGCCGGGCGCCGGGCAGGTGCTGTCGACCATCTTCCTGCTGTCGGCGGCCGGGGCGGGGCTCGGGTTCGTGGCCAAGGGCCTCGGGAAGATCGTCGAGAACCTCGGCAAGATCTCCAAGTACACCGGCCTGTCCAAGCTGTTCAAGCTGATCCGCGGCGGCGACGAGAGCGGCGGAGGCGGAGGCGAGGGCGGCGGCGGGCCGCTGGAGAAGCTCAAGGCCGGCTGGGAGAAGGTCACCGAGTCGCTCGGCAAGGTGAAGGAGGCCGCCGGGCAGGTCAAGGACGCGTTCAACCGGGCCAAGGACGCGGCGGCGCGGGCGGGGCAGGTCGCCAAGCGGGGGTTCTCGTCCGCCTGGACAGGCGTGAAGCGCGGCGCGAGCGCGGTGGGGTCGGCGGCCCAGACCGGGGCGCAGGCCGCCGGGCGCGGCATCCGCACCGGGGCGGTGGCGACGGGGCGGGGCGTCAAGACGGCCGCGAAGGCGACGGGGCGGGGCGCGGCGGCGGCCGGGCGCGGGGTGAAGACCGCGGCGATCACCGTGGGGGCGCAGGCCGCCGCCGGGGCGCGCACCGCCGGGTCGGCGCTGGCGGGCGCGGCGAGCAAGGCGGGGCTGGCGGCGCGCAACGCCGCGTCGTTCGCGGCGAACCTCGTCAAGGCCGGCGCGGCGGCGACGGTCAACGCCATCCGGACGGCCGGGTCGGCGATCGCGGGCGCGGCGACGGCCGCGGGTCGCGGCGCGGTGGCGCTGGGCGCGCTGGCGCTGGGGTACGTGCGGGCGGGCGCGGCGGCGGCGCTGTCGGCCGCGCGGACCGCGCTGTACACGGTGGCGACGTATGCGGTGCGGGCCGCCACTATCGCGTGGACGGCGGTTCAGTGGTTGCTCGACGCGGCCCTCAACGCCAACCCCATTTCCTTGATCGTTATCGGGATCGGGCTGCTCATCGGGGCGCTGATCTTGGCGTACACCAAGGTCGGATGGTTCCGCAACGCCGTGAACGCGGTGTTCGGGTGGATCCGCGACCACTGGAAGCTGCTCGCCGCGATCTTGTTCGGGCCGATCGGCATCGCGGTCGGCTTGATCGTCCGCTACTGGGACAAGATCAAGTCCGGGACGCTCGCCGCCGTCAACTTCATTGTGGGGTGGGTGAAGACCCACTGGCGGCTGCTGGTCGGCGTCGTGACCGGCCCGCTCGGCGCGGTCGTCTCGACGGTGACCTCCCACTGGACCAAGATCAAGAACGCCTTCGGGGCGGCGCTGTCGTGGGTGCTCTCGAAGGTGAAGGGCCAGCTCTCGCAGGTCGCCGGGGCCTTCTCCCGGGCCTGGAACACGGTGGTGAACACCACGACCTCGTGGGCGAACACCCTGCATTCCAAGGTGAAGAGCCTGATGTCCAAGCTCCATTCCGCATTCTCCACCGGAGTGGCATCTCTCGGGGCAGCCTGGGAGAAATTGAAGGCAGTCACCAAAAAGCCCGTAAACTTCATGATCGGGACGGTCTATAACCACGGGATCGTCAGCCTTTGGAACAAAATCATTGATTGGCTGCATATCCCCGGAATGCGTCTCGGGCAGATGGGCCTGCTCGCCTCCGGCGGCACCATCGACAACCCCGCAAACGCCGTCCCGATGCAGGTCAACCGCCCCATGGCCATCGTCGGAGAAGGGCGCCCGCAATACCCCGAATACGTCATCCCGACCGATCCCCGCTACCGGGGCCGGGCGAAGGCGCTGTGGTCGGCGGCCGGGTCGAAACTGCAGATGCTCGCGGGCGGCGGCGTCATCGGCGGCTTCTTCGGCAAGGTCAAGCAGATCGCCGGGAAGGTCGTCGACGTCGGCAAGGCCGGATTGGACCTGCTCGCCCACCCCGGCGAGATCTGGGACAAGCTCGCCAAGCCGGTCCTCAGCATGGCCAAGGGAATCGGCGGGTCCCCCTACGCGCAGGCGATCGCCGCCATCCCCAAGAAGATCCTCGACACCGCCAAGGGCGCCGCGCTGTCGGTGACCAAGGCGTTCAACGAAGGGTTCTCCGGCGGCGGCTCCTCCAACGCCGTGGAGGCCGCCCGCAAGTACATCGGCGTCCCCTACGTGTGGGGCGGCACCTCCCACTCGGGCATCGACTGCTCGGGCCTGACCATGCGCGCCTGGCTGGACGGCGCGCACAAGAACATCACCCGCACCACCTACTCCCAGAAGGCATACCTCAAGCGCATCCCCGGTCCGCGGCCCGGCTCCCCCGGCCAGCCGCACCCCGGCCACACCTACCTCGCCTCCCGCGTGCAGGGCGGCCGGGTGTGGGTCGTGGAGGCCGCGCACACCGGCACCAACGTCTCCGAGCACCTGCTGACCCGCCCGACGCCGTGGTGGGGGTGGCCGCCCGGCATGGCAGCCGGCGGCATCCTCAAGCGGCTCGGCGAGCGGTACGTCAAGAACGGCGACGCCGGCTCGCAGCTCGCCCGCTACCTCGGCGTCGCCGGCGACCCCGGCGGCATCGCCGTCGGCTACCCCGGCCCCGGCCCCGGCGCGCCCGCCCTCAAGCGCGACTCCGGCGGGCCGCTGCCGCCCGGGTCGTGGGCGTTCAACGGCCTGTCCGGCACCGAATGGGTCCTCACCCCCGAAGCCGTCGACTACCTCGGCGGCGACCGCGCGGTGGCCGCCATCAACGCCGTCGCCGCGCGCCGCGCCCACTCCCCCGCCGAGCCCGCCCGCCCGGCGCTGGGCGGCGGGCCCACCGCGCAGGTCATCGTCAACCCGCAGCCCAAGCAGTCCGAGACCGAGATCGGCATGGTCGCTGCACGCAAGATCGGGGTGATGCTGTCGTGATCCCTATCGCCTCGCCCGTCTACTACCTGGGCGACTGGGCGGGCAACGTCACCGACGACTACGGGGTCGACTGGGTCGTGCAGACCGAGGACGGCTGGTCGTCCTCCCCGCCGATCAAGCCCACCCAAACCGACAAGTCGCAAGGAGACGGCGCCTGGCAGGGCCCCGGCTTCTACGGCGCCCGCGTCATCAACCTCAAGGGCACCGCGATCGCCGGCGACCGGCTGTCGATGCTGGCCGCCAAGCGGCGCATCAAGGCCGCGATCGGCGCCCGCGCCCTGGCCAAGCTCACGGTCGCCGAAGCCGACCTGACGCTGACCTCACAGGTGCGGCTGTCGGACCAGATCGACATCTCCGACAAGGGCGCACGGGGGTTCGTGTGGTCGCTGACGGTGGTGGCCGCCGACCCGCGCCGCTACTCCGCCGACTCCGCACAGCCCTCCACCGGCCTGCCGGTGGTCGGGGCCGTCGGCCGCACCTACAACCGCACCTACCCCTACTCCTATCCGATCCCGGCGGGCGGGACGGGCTCGGTGTTCTTCAACAATCTCGGCGACTACGACCAGACGCCCGCTGTCATCACCATCTGGGGGCCGGTCATCAACCCGTGGATCGCGCACGTGCAGACCGGCCGGACGCTGTCGTTCGGCATCACCGTCCTGGAGGGGCAGCGGCTGGTGGTCGACCTGCTGGCCCGCACGGTGATGCTGAACGGGACGGCGTCGCGGGCCAGCGCGGTCACCCCCGGCTCTGCGTGGTTCATGCTCACCAAAGGTCTCAACGAGGTGCAGTTCCGCGGCGACGCGGGCGCCTCCGGCACCGGCGCCGTGCCGGTCATGTCGATGACCGCCGCCTCCGCCTGGACGTGAGCGCCTGCCCCTGCCCGCCGCTCCCCCGCCGCCCCCTCTGCCTGTTGATCCGCGACACCCCACGGAACCACAGGAGGAACCGCCGTGGCTCCGGTGAACCCGCCGACCTGGCAGCAGGCCGGGACCTACTCGGCCAAGAACGACCGGCAGCTCATCGCCTCGCTGCTGACGCCCGCCTCCGAATACGGGGCGCTGGGGTCGCGGCCGGGGTTCGTGCCCGCGCCGGCGACCGGCGGCATGCTGGTCCACCAGCGCACCACCCCCGACATGAAGGTCACGGTGGAGCCGGGGCCGGTGTTCATCAACGCCACCTCCTCGCTCGGCGGCATGTACGCCTGCCGCAACGACGCCGCCTACGACGTCACCGTGGCCGCCGCCCACGCCACGCTGAACCGCCTCGACCTGGTGATCGCGCGGGTGTACGACGCGGTCGACGACGTCGGCGCCCTCAACCAGTTCACCATCGAGGTCCTGACCGGCACCCCGGCGGCGGCGCCGTCGCGGCCAGACATGCCGCAGCAGTCGTTCGCGCTGGCGGAGCTGTCGATCACCGCCGGGCTCACCGCCGTCACGAACGCCAAGATCAACGATCTGCGGCGGCTCACCGTCGCGCTCGGCGGCATCCTGCCCGTCAACGACGTGTACGCGATGCCGCCCAACCCCTACCCGGGCCAGAAGGTGTGGCGCCGGGACCTGTCCGCGGAGATGATCTACGACGGGACCAACTGGCAGACCCTGTCGTACGGGGTGTGGACGTCCTATACCCCGACGTGGGGGTCGGGAGGCACTCAGCCGGTACTCGGCAACGGCGCCGCGACCGGCCGCTACTACCTGGTCGGCAAGACGTGCTCGATGTTCGCCCACATCCGGCTCGGGTCCACCAGCACCGTCGGGACGGGCACCTACACCGTGTCGCTGCCGTTCACGCCCCGCTCGGGCGAGCCGTCGCAGTTCCTGATCTCCCGGATGCTGGACGGGTCCGCGGGAGCGGCGTGGGCCGGGCAGGCATACCTCGGGTCCAACAAGCCGAACCTGACCTACCAGGGCACCACCAGCTTGGTGTCGGTCAACCCGACGCAGCCGTTCACGTTCGCGAACACCGACGAGCTGCAGGTGTTCGGCACCTACGAGATCGCCTGATGGCCGAGTACCGGTATCACCTGTACGACCTGGCGTCCGGGGTGCGGATCGACACCCTGCCGCTGGAGCAGGTCACCTACTCCCGGGAGATGCGCGGAGTGGGGTCGCTGCGGGGCCAGCTGCCCATGTACGGCGACGGGCTGACGGCCGCGCGGGTGTTGCAGGCCACCATCCCCGACCACACCAAGATCTTCGTTGAGCGCGACAACGCGCTGGTGTGGGGCGGGCGGCTGGTGCCGCCGCGCAGCTACGACTCCGCGTCGGGGATGCTGTCGGTGACGGCCGAGGAGACCATCGGCGCGTTCGCCTCCCGGTACCTGCCGACGCTGTCGTTCCTGGGCGCCGACCAGTTCGACATCGCCCGCGCGCTGCTGTCCACGCCGCAGGCCGACTCCGGCGGGAACATGGGCGTCGGCGCGACCGCCGGCCTTTCGGGGGTGCTGCGGGACCGCAACTACAACGCCGCCGACCAGACGGTGGTGCTGACGGCGCTGACGGAGCTGTCGGAGGTGGAGAACGGGTTCGAGTTCGCCACCCAGACGGTGTGGTCGGGCGGCGCCCCGGCCGAGACGGTGCTGCTGGGGTATCCGCGGCTGGGCCGGGCGGGCGCCGATTCGGGGCTGGTGCTGGAGTACGACGCGTTCGGCGGTGGCGGCAACATCGTGTCCTACACCTGGGACGACGGGCCGGGGCTGTTCACCCGGTCGTGGGCGTCCACCGAGACCGACGAGGGTGTGCAGCTCACGGCGTCGGCGACCAACTCGGCGCTGCTGGGGCAGGGGTATCCGCTGCTGGAGCAGTCGCAGCAGTTCGACGGGATCACCAACCTGGCCACGTTGCAGGCGCACGCCAACGCGCTGTCGGCGTTCGCCGGCGGGCACCACGTCACCGCGAAGGTGACGGTGATGGCGCAGCCGGGCGTGGAGGTCGGCGACTGGCAGTTGGGCGATGAGGCGCTGGTGCGGATCTCGGACTGGCGGTTCCCGCCCGACCCGGGCGCGGGCACTCCCGGCTACGCCGGCTACATGCGGATCATGGAAGTGCAGGTCACGCCCGGCGCGGAAGGCGACGAGCAGTACGACTTCACCATGGGCGACATGCTGGAAAGCCTGTGAAAGGGGGCCGGTGATGGTGAACGCGCGGCATCCGGGGTCGCGGTTGGTGCCGCACGACCCCGACCTGGTGCGTGCCCTGAAGGCGATGCGCCGCGACATTCAGCGGGCCGCGACGGCGCAGCAGACCGAGACGATCGTGGCGATCCCCGCGGTCCCGTCGCGGTGGGAGCCGGCGACCGCCGCGGCGATGGCCAACGTCCAGCAGATGAACATCTACCGGTCCGGCAGCCATCTGTTCTGCGATGTGGCGTGCGGCACCGG
The DNA here is from genome assembly GCF_017573465.1 of Actinomadura violacea. Classification (GTDB taxonomy): domain Bacteria; phylum Actinomycetota; class Actinomycetes; order Streptosporangiales; family Streptosporangiaceae; genus Spirillospora; species Spirillospora violacea. Next base: position 163,272 of record NZ_JAGEPF010000018.1, on the reverse strand, counting down.
TGCCGGGTCGGTGCTGCGCGTGCAGCTGACCTGCCCCGACCTGGCGTTGACCGGCACGGCCGTCACCACCGCCTCGGGCGGCACCCAGCGGATCATCCGGGTGCAGCTGGACTTCCCCGACGCGTGGACGGTCGGCGCCGTCCACCTGGTCTACGCGCAAGCGATGCGCGTGAGCGGATCCGACTCCACCACCATGGCGGTCATCCGCGCCTGGCAGCGCTGACGCCCCGGGGGACGGGGCGACGTTAACCCCCCGAACCCGCCACCCTTCGGGCTGTGGCATGGCAGCAGCGCATCCAGCACGCGGCCCGCCGCGCCTGCCTGCGGGTGGGACGGCGCGGCACGTTCCTGCTGTTCCTGGCGCTGCTGGACTGGGTGTACGGCGCGAGCCTGTGCGGGCACTACGCGCGCATCTCCCCCACCTACCAGTTCGCCGCGCAGGTGCTCCCGCTGCACGCCTGGGCGGCGGTGTGGGTCGGGGTCGGGCTGGTGTGCGGGGCGTTCGCCCCGGCCCGCAATGACCAGCTCGCGTTCGGCGCCGCGATCGCGTTGAAGATCGTGTGGGGCGGGCTCGGGCTGCTGGGCTGGCTGGTGGAGGACATCCCCCGCGGCTATGTGTCCGCGGTGATCTGGATGGCGTTCGCCGGCGTCGTGCTGCTGATCGCCGGGTGGCGGGAGAACTGGGCACACAACGGCAATGGCCACGGCAACGGCGGCGGCATCGTTGGGCGGTCGCGATGAACACGCTCGGGTCGCTGCTGGTGCAGGCCGGGCTCGGGCTGGTGCCGATCGTGGTTGCGGTGGTCGCCTACCGGCAGGCGGTGGCCGCCAACCGCATCACCGCCCAGCAGGCCGAACGCGCCGCCGCGCGCCAGGCGGCGCTTGAGCGCTCGAAGGTGGACGCCGAAGCCTACAACCGCGCCAAGACGATCTATGAGGCTGCGCTCGTGCAGCTGGAGCGGCAGATCGACCGGCTGCAGGGCCAGTCGGACCGGCTCGGGGAACAGCTCGCCCGCGAGCAGGACACCTCCAACACGCTGCGCTCGCAGGTGCAGACGATGAACGCCCAGATCAGGGAGTTGGAGCGGACGGTCGCGGGGCTGCGCCGCCAGTTGATCGAAGCCGGCGTCCGGCCGGTTCCACCCCCCAGAGCTACCGAGGAGGACCCGGAATGAGGGCTGTGGTGGAGGCGAAGGTGAAGGGCGGCGCCGCCGGGGCGGCCGTGGCGGGCCTGGTGGTGTGGCTGCTGGGCGCGTACGTGTTCCCCGGGGACGTGCCGGAAGCGGTCACGGCGGTGGTGGACGTGGTGGTGCCGGGCGTGGTGGCGTTCGCGGCCGGGTGGCTGGCGCGGCACACCCCGCGCACCGACCCCGACGCCGTGCCACCGCAGGACCCGGCGCCGCTGGCGTGACCGGATCGGGCCGCAGGCCCGACAGCGGCGGGGTCGCAGAGTTCTCTGCGGCCCCGCCGTGGTCTAGCATGGTCGCTCGGACCACCCCCTCGCACGCGTAATCAGACCCGACCTTGGTCGGTCTCGGCGCTAGGCACGCCGCGGCTGTAGGGGCACCGGGTGCGAGACTCTGGGATACCGCATGCTCGCGGGATGACCCCAGGGCGCGCATGCGAGAGGACGCCTCGTACTCCGGGGAGTCGAAGACCTTGAAATCGACTCCCCATATGGATGCCTGGCTAGGGGTGGTTCCTTTTACTTTCCCTGCTCGGGGGGCTCACCGACGCCCTTGGCGCGCAGGTCGGCGTACACCTCTTCCGGCGTCTCCCCGTTCTTGATCCGCCACCGGATGTGGGTCTGGAGCTTGGGGAACAGGTCGGCGATCACCCGGTTCGCCTGGTTCTTCGGCGACTCGTCCGCCTTCTGTTCGAACAGCGTCGAGCGGATCCTGCGGCTCTGCGCGCGGACCGCCGACAGCTTGTTCTTGTGCGACTCCAGGTCAAGGAACTTCTGGGAGGCGCGGTCGAGGCCGCGGAACTTGCTCTCGACGTTGGAGATGAGCCGGCCGGACGCCTGGAAGGTGCGGATGGCCAGCTCGGCGGAGTAGAACACGCGGGCGCCTTCGGCGGCCTCCTCGGCGGAGGCGGGCGCTGTGGGGTCCAGCGACACCCACTCGTTGACCGCCCGGTCGTACTCGCGGTCCTGCAGCCCGGCGAGGATCTGGATCTCTTCGCGGTCTTTCGCGGTGAGGTTCGCGGGCGGGGTCGGGTTGATGTAGGCGACGGCCTGTTCGCGGGTCTCGGCGCGCGGCGGCTGCGGCGGCCGGTTGCGGCGCGGCCGCTTCTCGGCACCCTCGGGCGCGGCCGGGCGGCCGGATGGGCTGCCGGACGGGCGGGCCGGGCGGGCGGTGGTGGGGCGGCCGGGGATGGGCTGGCGGGGCGGCATGGGCGCACTCCTTGAGGGTCGTGCCGGGGCGTGCTTCGACCCCGGCGGATTGATCGCCTAGCGTACTCGGCGGCGCGGCCGGTACCGTGAGTGACCGGGGGACGTTAACGTTCCCCAGGACACAGTATGGCCCGGTTGAGCACCCGGGCCCTATTCAAGGAGCAGCCCTATGGCCGCGCATCCGCAGGCGCCCCACCCCAACGACACCCTGGTGACCGACGCCGTCGCCGGCGACGCTCCCCCGCCCACCGGCCCGCCCACCGCGCCGCCCGCCGGGCCCGGCGCCGAGCCGGCCGGGGGCGAGGCGATCGAGGGGACCGTCATCGGCGACGTCCTCGAAGGCGGCGCCGACGTGGCGCTGGCCGTGCCCGAGGAGCTGCGCAAGCAGCCGGTCGACCTGGCAGCCGACGACGGGTGGCTGGACTGGCTGGGGCAGCGCCGCACCTACTTCGCCGACGCGCTCCCCCGCCACGTCAACGAGCGGCACTTCATCCAGGTCGCGCTCACCTCCATCAAGTCCAGCCGGGCGCTGCAGAACTGCACGCCGGAGTCGCTGACGGTCTCCCTCATGCACTGCGCCCGGTTCGGGCTGGACCCCGACGGGACGCACGCCGCGATCGTCCCCTACGGCCGCGTGGCCACCTTCATCCCGATGTACCAGGGGTACGTGGACCTGATGTACCGGTCGGGGTTCGTTACCTCGGTCGTGTTCGACTGGATCTTCGAGAAGGACGACTGGTTCATCAAGCGCGGCCGCCCCGCACCCGACGACTTCGAGCACGAGCCGTTCCTGCTGTCCAAGGACCGCGGCGAGGTGGTGCTGGCGTACGCGTTCGCGTGGCTGCGCGGCGGTGCCCGCTCCCAGGTGATGGCGTTGAACCTGGAGGATGCCGAGGAGATCCGCGACAAGTACTCCAAGGCGTACGAGCGGGCCGAGCGGGAGCGCAAGAAGAACCCCAAGCTCTTCAAGGCCAACCCCGACTGGGGGAAGTTCAACTCCCCCTGGCACACCAACTTCCTGGCGATGTGGCTGAAGTCGGCGGTGCGGGCGCTGGCCAAGAGGGTCCCCAAGACCCCGGAGCTGATCGAGCTGATGAAGATGGACGACGAGGCCGACTCCCGGGTCCGCGCGGCGCAGGACGCCGACGAGGCGGCGCTGATGGACGAGGAGCGTGCACGCCAGTACGCCGCCGCGCACGATGCCCCCGATGACGTGGTGGAGGGCGAGATCGTGCACGACGAGCCCGTGCACGACGGTGTGCACGGCGAGCGCGCACAGGACGCACAGGATGCCGCTGACCTGCGCGAACACCGTGCACAGGACCGTGCACACCCCCGCGCACACCCCCGCGCACAGGGCGGTGCACACCCGCGTGCACAGCAGGACGGCCCGGACGCACAGCCGGCCGCTGAGCGGCCCGTGCACGCTGCCGGTGTGCATGCGGCCGACGCTGGTGCACGGGCGGGCGGGGAGGCGCAGCGCTGCGAGTGGCTTCTGGCCGAGCTGGGGGAGATGGCCGAGATCCTCGGCCGCCCGGTCGGGCAGTTGGAGGCGCGGCTGGTGCAGCGGCTGCGGTGCGATCTGGAGCAGGCGACGTCGCGGCGGCTGCTGCGGCTGATGGGGCAGTCGCGGCCCGGGGTGGTGGCGGCGCTGCGCGAGCAGGGCCGGACGGTCGAGGCCGACGCCTACGAGCGGGCGTACCGCGAGGAGATGGTGGCTCCGGTGGAGGTGCTGTTCGGCCGCGCGGCCTGACCGCGCAGGAGGCCCAGGAGGGGGCCCGCCCCGTCCGGTGTGCGCGCCGGACGGGGCGGGCCTTTTCTCATGCCCGGGGCATGCACTGTGCGCTCGGTGTGCACGTCAAGGGCGGTGTGCACGGTGGTGTGCACGCGGATGTTGGTACCCGGGGGAGCGTGCACGATGTGCACGGCGGGCGGGGGTGTGCACGGCGGTGTGCACCGAAAACGGGGAGCGGTGCGCGCGGCTGTGCGCGGTGGTGGGGGGGCTTTCAGCCTGTGCAGGTGTGCGCGGGTGTGCACGGCGGTGTGCACGGCGGTGTGCACCCGCGCTGGGCGCAGTAGGCGGCCAGCTCCGTCTCGACGGCGTCGGCTTGGGCGGGGGTGTCGATGACTATGGGGGCGGCGCCGACCACGGTGGCCATGGCGTCGGGGCCGGTCAGGACCGGCGCCCAGGGTTGCGGGTCGCCGGCCCGCCAGCGTTGTTCGGGGGAGGCGTAGAGGGCCTTGGCGGTGGCGGCGGTGACGCCGAGCTGTCCGGCGATCGTCTCCCAGCTCGCGCCGTTCAGGATGCGTTCGGACAGCACGCACAGGGTCTTGAAGCGTTTCTGCAGGACGTTGAGGTGGCGGGAGGCGCGGATGCAGTCCTCGTCGGGGGTGTGCAGGCAGGTCAGTGCCAGGGTGGCGTCGTGGATGTCGCGGGCCGCGACAGTACGAGCCAGCTCGGTTCGTCGGGCGAGGAAATCGGGTGCTGTGCGGGCTGCCACGGTCCGTATCGTACTCGGGTACGGAACGTGACTTCCGGATGGCGGGGCGTGGTGGGGTTCGCGTGTCATGGGCTTTCCTGGGGTTGGTGGGCGGCCTTGCTCGTGGGATCGGTCGCCCGCTCGGGGCGGCCAACCGATCTGGCTTCCGCCACGGGTGAATCATTCACGGTCATGCCCAGCCGGGTGCGGCTTTAGGCTCTCTTGACCTTCCCGATGCCGAATCCGGCCGCCCTCGGCCGCCCGCCCGCCGCGTGTCGCCGGCCGCCCGCAGCCCGCCGCGCGCCCCACCTGGTTACAGCCGACACAAGCGGTTAACATGGCCCCGTGGACGTTAACCGGCCACACAATGCATGAGGACGCGACGTTAACACCGTCGCAGGTCTAGCGTCCGACCTCATGACCTACGGCACACACATCACCGCGGCCCCGGCAGAGCACCCGGGACCCGGCGACACAAGGAGCCAGCCCATGAGCTTCGCCTTGTCCTGCCCGCGCTCCCCCGGCCGCCGCCGGTGAGGCCCGACCTCGCCCGCGCCCTCGCCGAGCGGGCCCACGCCTTCGTCGTCTCCGGCGCCATGGACAGCGAGCGCACCAACCCGTGCGCCTGCGGCGGCCCTGAGGTCGAGCACGCCGGGACCGCGCACCGTGGCGGGCACCCGGGCACCGGCTGCCGCCGCTACCGGCCCGACACCGCGTACCAGCTCGCCGCGCGCGCCGTCGACAACGCCGACACCCACCCGCTCGACGACGTGGACGCCTACCTGACCGGCCTGTACCCGCGCCCCACCCCGGCGCCTGGCGGCCACGGAGTCGGCCCCTCGGACTACCTGGGGTGCCGCAAGGCCATCCAGCTCCGCGAGGCGCCGCCGCCCGGCATGGTCCGCAACGACGTCGACATGTTCGCCGCCCGCGCCGGGTCCGGCTGGCACGAGCTGACCCGCCTCGCCCGCGAGAAGCAGTACCCGTGGCGGGAGTACGAGCACGAGGTGGCCATCCCCGGCCTGGACCGCGTCGGCCGGCTCGACGAGTACGACGGGGTCCTGGCCCGGGTGAAGGACCTGAAGTTCCCCGGCGAGCACACCTGGAACGACCTGGCCGACGGCCCCGACCCCGCGCACCGCGGACAGGGCCACATCTACGGCCTGGGCATGCGCGCCCAGGGGCGGCCCGTCGACACCGTCGAGATCGAGTACATGCACCGCATGGAGGGCGAGGTCGAGCGGTTCCCCGAGCCCTACGACGAGGGCACGGCCGAGGAAGCGCTCGACTGGCTGTCGGGCGTGAACTTCGCGCTCGACGTCGGCGCCGAAATGGAACGTGACAGAGGCGGTCCCAGCAGCGACGTGATCTGCGAGCGGTTCTGCCCGGTGCGCGACCACTGCTGGAACGTCGCGGCGGCGAAGGCCGCCGGGCGCTCCCCCGAGTCGTACACGATCCTCGGCGCCGAGCCCGAGCAGCGTCACGCGGTGTGGGCCGCCGAGCGGGCCCTGAGCTTCAAGCGGGACCGTGCCGAAGCCAAGACCGAGTACACGCGGGCGCACAGCCTGCTGGTCGGCCTGCACAACGGCCGCTACGGCGACGTCCTGGTGACCAACAAGTCGCGGAAGATGCCCGAGCACGAGAAGTGGGCCAAGGCCGTGAAGGCGGCGCTGGACGACGGGGCCACCGCCGAGCAGCTCCAGAAGATCCCGCTGACCTACCGGTGGGACCACTGGGTGGAGGTCAAGCCGGTCCGTGCCGCGGACCTGGACGCCGAGGAAGCCGCCGCGCGCGCCGCCGAGGCCGCCGACGCCGAAGTCATCGACCTACAGAAGGCCGGCGCGGCATGAGCGCGCCGCACACCAGCATCCCGGGGGACCAGATGGCCCAAGACCCGCTCGCCGACGCCGAACGCGCCGCGTTCTGCGCCTACGGCACCATGCGCACCGCCAACGAGGTCGGCAAGCTCAAGGCCGCGCTGGTCGCGCACCGCAACGTGCTCGCCGCGCACGGCCTGCTGCGCGACGAGACGACGTTCACCCCCGACGCGGCGGCGCAGGCCGCCAAGCTCCTGGCGGGGGAGTCGGGGATGTACGACATGCGGGCCGGGCAGTGGCAGATGCTGCTGTACTCCACCGCCGAGGTCCAGTTCGCCTACGCCAAGGCCCTCGCGCAGGCCCAGCCGGAGGAGGAGGGGCACCGTCGCGACCTCACGCACGCCCGCCGCATCCTGCTCACGATCATCGGTGAGAGGAGCGCTGAGGAGCCCGCCGACGACACCCCAGCCGCGTCCGCTACCGGCCCCGCCAACGAGCCCGCCAACGAGCCCGCCGGCGACCCCCAGGAGGCCCCCAAGGTCGCCGATCAGGGGGGTGACCTGCGGTGACGTCCGCGCCGCGCCACACAACTTCTTGCCCGCAGGTGCGCGACAAGGCGTCACAAAGCCGGTACGGTTGGCCCCGGCCGCCCTACGGACGTAGGGATCACGGCAGGCATGCAGGACAACTGAAAACGAAGACGGCGACGATCGGCTCAGGACCCTCGGGCTGGCAACCCACAGAGGATCTTCAGCGAACCGTCGCCGCCGTTCCGCCCCAGACCGGACTTGGACCTCCGGGCCGGGCGGACTCATCGGATCATCGCTTGGAAAGGCGTAGCAATATGTCTGATCCGACGCGTCCGGGACTGAGCGTACCCGGAACCACGTCGTCTGCAACACTCGACACCCAAATTGGTGCCGATTCGACTCCCGCGATCACTCGCCGTGACCGCAAAATCGCATTTATGCGACGGGCCGAGGCCCTATGCGGTGAACAGGCGACCGCGCAGTTGTCGCTGCTGCGGTACATGCTCTCCCGCTCCAACGGCGCGTTCGTGTGCCCCATGGGCCACCGGCGCCTCGCCGACCACCGCGGCGTCCACCGCCGCACCGTGCAGCGCCAGCTCTTCGCACTCACGCAGGCAGGGCTGCTGCACGCCGAGCACGAGATGGTCGACGGCCGCGCCCGCGCCCGGTACGTCCTGCACGTCGAGGCGGTAACCGCATGAGCCTCGACGCGATGATCTGGGCCGCCAAGGACGCCCCGACCGCCGACGCGCATGAGCGCTGCATCCTAAGCGCGCTCGCCGAGACCGCCGACGACGACGGCTGCGCCGCGTTCCTGTCCAAGGACACCCTCGCCAACATCGCGCACTGCGACCCCAAGACGGTGCAGCGCAAGATCGGCGACATGGTCAAGCGCCGACTCCTGGCGCTCGGAGACCAGTCCGCCGCCGACTACCTGCCGAAGAACCGGCGCCCCAAGGTGTACGACCTGCTGATCCCGTACGCCTGGTTCGGCAGCAAGATCGCTCGGGTAAACGACGACCGGCTCCGCCGCGGCCGTGGCCCGCTGGTGCCCGAGGACCGGCCGGCGATTGCGCCGCCGCCGCCGAAGGTGGAGCGCAGCGACAAGGGCAAGTCGAACCCGGCCCGCCGCCCCAAGAGCCTCGGACCCCGCCCTGACCAGGAAGAACAGCCCTGGGGGGACTCAGAATCCCCCCAGGACGAGACCGGCCAGGGGGGATTGTCAATCCCAGCTGGGGGGATTACCAATCCCGCCAGGGGGGATTCAGAATCCCCCGAACCACAAGTACGGAACCAGAAACATGAACCCCCTCACCCCCCTTCGGGGGGTGAGTACGCGCACGCCCCCGCGAGCGCGGACACGCGTACGCGCGAGGGAGCCCCCGCCGCTGAGCACGGCGCGGCCGAGCAGGACACGCTCGACGGCGGCCCCGCCGCCGCCTCGAAGCGAAAGCCGTCGCGCAAGCAGCCGTGGCCCGGCCGGTTCGAGCCGGACGCGGCGCAGCGGGCGTGGGCGGCCAAGCACTACCCGACGGTGGACCTCGAGTTGCAGATCGCCGAGTTCAACGCCTACTGGGACCAGCCGGAGTTCGCGCAGGTCACCCGGGATTGGCCGGCGACGTGGCGGACGAACGTCAAGCAGACCGCCGAGCGCGGGCAGCGGCGCCGCCAGGCGGGCCCGCCGCCGACCGAGCAGGAGCTTGCGGCGGTGCGGCCGCTGGCCGAACGCTGGTGGCGCTGGTGCGTCGAGAACGGCCGGATCTTCGGCGAGCAGCAGTCCGCGCTGGAGGCCCGGCTGGTGGAGTTCGCCCGCGCCGGGGCGACGGAGGGGCAGCTCGCGCAGGCGCTGTGGGCGTGCCAGGAGCCGGTGCCGCCGCCGTGGAAGGTCGCCAAGGCGCTGCGCGGCGAGATCGCGCCGCCCCAGCCCGGCGGCGCGGCGGCGCAGTCGTCGACCACCGACCAGCGCGTCGCGCAGGTGGAGGAGGTCGCCGCCCGGATGCGCGAGAAGCTGGCCGCGCAGCGCGCCGGGCTGCCCACACCGGACATGCCCGGCGTGCCGCTGTCGACCACCGACCAGCGGGTCTCGGAGGTGGCGGACGTCGCGGCGCGCATGCGCGCCAAGCTCGCGGCCGAGCGCGGCAGCGGCCAGGCCGCGATCGAGGGGGGGGCCGCGTGCTGACCCCGGACCGGATCACCGAAGACGTCATCTCGATGGTGGCGCGGGTCCTGCAGTACGCCGCCGCGTTCGACCAGCGCAAAGTCGGCGAGGCCGACATCACCGCGTGGTCGCTGGCGGTGGGGGACATGCGTGAGGACGCGCTGACCGAAGCCGTGGTCGCGTACTACTGCGAGACCGGCACCGACGAGCGCACCGGCCGCCGCCCGTTCATCATGCCCGCCGACGTGATCAAGCGGGTGAAGGCGGCGCGGGAGGCCGCCATCGCCCACGACGTGCAGAACGCCATCGCGCCCATCACGCGGACCGAGGCGAACGGGTTCATCGCCGAGCTGCGGGCCCGCACCGGGCAGGCCGCCGAGGTGCGGCGGCCCCCAGCGTGTGACCTGCCCAAGGAGATCACCCCGCCCAAGTACGTCGGCAAGCCCGGCCAGGCCGGGTTCGAGGTGGCCGAGCCGCGCCCCGAGACGGCCGAGGTCCGCAGGCAGCTCAAGACGATCCGGCACCGCCCGGCCGCCGCCGACGAGGACCGCGAGCTGGGGCACGCCCGCGCGCTGCTGGCGCTGGTGCCCGACCGCGACGAATGGGAGGCCAAGGCGGTGGAGGCGCTGGGCGGCGCCGCCGAGTCCCGCGCCGTGACGTTGAAGGCCGCGGAGCTGCTGCGCGAGCACGACCGCGCCGCGCACACCGAGCACCGGGAGGCATCGTGACCGCCGACGCACGCAAGGCGGCGCTGCTGGAAGCGCTGCACATGGCCCCGACCCGCGACTGGGACGACATTGTCAACGCCGCCCGGTGCCTGCGCGCCGAGCGGGACGAGCTGCGGCGCTGCATCGGCGCCGCGCTGCCCGGTCTGGTGCGGGTGGCCGGGTATGTGTCGCGGGGCCGCGGATTCGTGGACGTGGAGCCCTACCCCGACGGCGCGGCCCGGGTTGCGCTGGGTGCGCTCGACGACCGGACGCTGCGGGCCGCCACCGCCGCCGGGCACCGGGAGGCGCCGTGATCACCGTGCGGCGCTGGAACGCCGACAAGGCGCACCGCTGCCCTGAGTGCCACACCGTGGTGGACACCGGCGCGCCGGCGACGTGGCGGGCGGTGTACGAGTGCTGCCGCTGCCGCACCCGGTTCGCGCGCTGGCCCGCCCTGGCGATGGTGCTGCCGCTGCGCACGTGCGCCGACATCCCGGCGGGCGTGTGCCCCCACCAGCCCGCCGACGGCCGCCCCGGCGGCCTGGAGACCAAGGGGGCCCGGTGAGCGGGCCGGTGGACCGGCTGCGCGCCGACCTGCGCGCCTGCATCGACGCCGCAGGCCGCCATCAGACCACCGTCGCCGCCGACCTGCGCGTCACCCGCAAGCATCTGTGCGCGATGCTCACCGGCCGCGCGAACCTCACCTTGGACTGGGCCGAGCGGATCGCCGCGGCGTGCGGGCACGAGGTCGTGGTGACGGTGCAGCCCGCCGGCGACCGGCGGCAGGTGACGTTGCCGCTGGCCGACGTGGCGTTCCTGTACTCGTGGGCGGCCGAGGGCCTCGACGATCTGCCGCCCGACAAGCTGCCGCCCGAACCGCACCTGACGGCGGCCCGCGCCCGCATCGACCGCATCGGCGACCGGCTGCGCGCCGCGAACTGAATGAACGACGTCGCGGTCTGCCCGCACCCTTGCCGCGCGATCCCGCGCTGGGCAGGCCGCGACGTTACCCCGAACGTGAAGGTAGGCCCGGTAGAAGCACCCGGGCCCCATTCAAGGAGCCGCCGAATGTGTATCTACTTCCCGCTGCTGGACGAGGCCACCGAACGGTGGGGCCTGGCCTGCACGCTGCACGGCGACCACCCGTGGCCGTGCCCGTTCGACACCCACACCGTCGCCGGCCTGCCCCTGCTTCCCTGCGGCCCGGCCGAGGGCGCCGGCGACGTGCACGTCGACCGGCTCCCCACCCGTGAGGCGGCGCTCGCCTACGCCCGGTCCCGCACCCACGGGGAGCGGCCCATCGTCGTGCACGCCGGGAGCCGCGGCTTCGGCGACCACCCGCTGCACCAGCCGACCCGCTCGTGCTGGTGCGGCCCGGAGGTGACCCGGTGAACACCGCCGAACGCGCCGCGCTGGCCGCCACCGTCATCGGCGCCGAGCGCCGCGCCCGCCTCATCGAGCGCCAGGCCGACGTCCTGGCGCTGGAGCACGGCATGCCGCTGGACCGGGCCCGCCGCTACGCCGAGAACCAGGTGGACGAGGCGCACGCCGCCGTCGTCCTGGCCGTGGGGCAGGTGTGGTCGCGGCCCGAGGGCGTCCGCGTGCGCGGCGCCGCCCTGGCGGGGGCCTGCATCGCCGCCGACTCCTACACCGTGCTCGGGTTCGAGCAGCCCGGCCCGTCCGGGCAGGTGATGGTGCGGATCGGGGAGGGGTCGTGGGTGTCCATCGACACCTTCGAGTCGATGTGGCTGACCGCCTGGCCCGCCGAGCACACCGCGCGCAACGAGCCGCACCCCCTCACCGTGACCGGCGTCCTCCTCGAAGACGCCGCCGTCGAGGAGGAAGACGCCCGAACCGAGGAGGACGGCGCCGACGCCGGCGACGGGTTCGACCCCCGGGCCGTGTGGTTCATCGCCTACCGCACCGGCGAGGCCGGCTTCGGGATCGGAGAGGGCCTGCCGCTGCTGTCGGCCCCCTACCGCGCGCAGAACTGGAAGAAGCCCGGATACGAGCCGTTCTACGGCAACGCCCTGGACGTGCCCGCCTACATCGCCGAGCACCTGGCCGACTACCGCGCCGCCTGGCCCGACTACCGCGACCGGTGGAACGGCGACGACAGCGCCTTCGACTCGTTCAACGAGCTGGACCGCGGCTGCGAATGCGACGTGCGGGTGGCCGCCTACATCGGCTGGTGGCTGTGGCAGCGGGTCCGCTCCGACGTCGTCGCCGAGTATGGCGGCACCGTCGACGACTACGAGGTCCATCACCCGTGGGGCCCGGCCAAGGCCGACGCCGTCCTGGCCGCCGCGCCGCACGCCGACCCCGAGTGGAACATTCCCGCCGACCACTCGCTGGCGCAGTGCGACGGGCAGACCTCCCTCGGAGGGCTGCACGGTGAGTGACCGGAACGCCGCCGCCCCGGCCGCTGCCGCCACTGTTAGTGACGGCCCGGGGGAGCAGAGTGCGGGTGACCACACCGCCCACCAGCTTTACGAAGTAAAGGTAGGGAGCGGTGAGGGTCGACCGGCCACCGTCCTCGGCCGGATCTACCTCGACCACGGCGACAAGCTCGCCGGCGACCGCGTCCCGCCCGAGCCGGTGACGGTCCTCATCGCATATACCGGCAGGTCCGCGCGGCCCTCAGCTCCCGTGTGGCCGTGGCTGCACTGGACGGCCGCCCCCAGGGCGGGCGGGCCGCTGAACGTCGCGGTGCGTCGAGCCCGCGGCGACATAACGGTGCTCCCGACCCGGCGGGGCCGGTACTGGCGGCTGCGGATCCCCCGCGAGCCCGTCGACCTGGACGCGGTCTTCCACGCCTACGGCGGGTGCCTGCACCGCGGCTGCACCTGGCCGGGGTGCCCCGCGCTGATGGACGCCGTCTCCAACTCGATCGGCGACCCGGGCGCCGTGCGCGGCTGGGTCCGCGTGCACGGCTGGGGGATGTGTGCACGGCACTCGAAGGTGTGGACGCACAGCGCACACTTCCCGTACTGGGAGCGCGACCGTGCAGGGCCGGTGATGGTGTGCACGTGCGGGGAGTCCTTGCACGGCGAGACGCTCGGCGCCGTGCACACCGCCTACCGTGCACACCTCGCGGGCTTGGGGGAGTAGCCGGTGCCGTGCCCGTCCCTGCGAGACCGTCGCCTCTCGCAGGGACGTGCGGGCAGTCAGTCGCCCATGGCCATCAGTTCGCCGGTCGCGGTGTGCAGCTTGACGTCCTCGGCAGCCGCTGCGAGCGCGGACATCGCCTTGACCAGCCCCTGCCCGGCGGTCGTGAGTTCGCCGTCTGGCCGGTGCGGGTCCGAGGCGGCGTGTGCAGCCTTGACCATGCCCGACAGCGCGGCGGCCGTCAGCCGGATGGTGCGCATCAGGGTGTCGCCGGACCCGACGTTGTCCTCCCGCTTGATGGGGCCGGGGAAGTCCAGGGCGCCGAGCACTCCGGCGAGCCGGGTCGCCTGCCAGTTGATCAGCGCCAGCTCGTCGGTGACGGACCGGCAGTTGATCCCGGCGAAGGCCATCAGCGACGCCTGGGTGATGTGCTCCCAGGTCTCCTTGTCGGTCTCTCCGTTGGCGGCCGCGCTGACCCGGTAGGCGTCCTCGGCGCGGGATGCGTGCGCCTGGACGCAGCCGGCGAGCGCGTGTGCCATCTGCATTGCCTGGTAGTTCGGCTCCGCGCCCGGGTCGAGCTGCACGATCATCCCGAACGGGGCCAGCAGGTCGACCAGCTCCTTCAGGCCGATGACCTTGTCCATGTACTCGCCCGGCTGCTTCCTCTGCGCCATCCCCGGCCACCCCTTCTCTCGACAGTCCCGGATCACCGGGCGAGGCGAGGCTATCGAGCGCAATCGGCTCCTACCGGGACAACACCACAACCGGGTCCGAACGGACCTGCCCACGCCAGACCGTCGGTGCCGCGCAGCGCCGGCGACGGCCTGGCCCTGCCGTGGAACACGCCGCACTCCTTGCGATGATTGTTAACCGACCCCACAATGGGTTGGAGGGGCCCCGGTAGAAGCACCCGGGGCGATCGCAAGGGAGCACCAATGCCCACCACCGCGCACACCACGGCGCCCGTGCACGCCTGCACGGGCGCCGTGCGCACACCGCCGCCCGCGCACGAGACCGTGTGCACGGCGCCGTGCGCGCACACCCGCCGGGCCGTGCACAGGCCCGCGCACACCCGCGTGCACGCCACCGTGCACAGGGCGGCGCACACCGCCGTGCACGGCGCCGCGCACACCCGCCCATGCACGACCAGGGTGTGCACGCACACCCTCTCCCGCACGCTGTGCACGCCGCTGACCTGCATGCACACCGCCGCGTGCACGCCGCGCCGCCCGTGCACGCACAGCCGCAGGCGTGCTCGGTGAGCGCCGCACGGTGCCCCGGATGCGACCGCGGGTTCGGGCCCGACGTGCCCGACGGCGAAGGCTGCACATGCGGGCGGCTGTGGTCCTGGGGAGCCCACCCGACGATCGAGGAGTGGCGGCTGATCCGCAGCCTGCTGGCGGGCCGCTCGCAGCAGCACTGCGAGCGGTGCGGGGTGTACCTGGACGGCCGCACCATGACCACCACGGCGACCGTCCACCACCGCAACCCGCGCGGCATGGGCGGAACAACCGACCCCGCAATCAACCACCTGTGCAACATGGTCCTTCTGTGCGGCGGGAAGCTCGGCGGAGTCGTCGGATGCCACGGCGACACCGAGTCCGACCGGGCGGTCGCCGAGGCAACCGGGTGGCTGGTGCCGATGGGCATGGACCCCGCCCGCGTCCCGATCGTGCTGGGGTCGGGGCGGCGCGTCCTGCTGCTGACCGACGTCCCCGAGTACGCCCGCCCGGCCGACGGCGTCGAGTACTTCCTGAACCGGCGGGCGTCGTGACGGCCGCGGGTCGGCCGCTGGCCGTCAACTTCGGGCTCGGTGCCGACTCGGGCGGCTGGGTGCTGCTGCTACTGAGCGTGCTCGCCGAGCAGGGGCCCGGCCCGCAGGCGGCGGAGCGGCTGGGGCTGCCCGCCGACACCGACCTGTCGCGCGTCGTGGTCGTCACCGCGATGACCGGGTCGGAGCACCCCGACACCGTCGCGCTCGTGGAGGAGCACATCCTGCCGCGGCTGGCCGCCGCCGGCCTGCCCTACGCGCAGGTGGCCCGGCCCCGGGGCGGCGGCCAGGGCGAGGTGACGGTGCTGGAGTTGTCCACGAGCCCGTCCCGGCTGCACGCCGACGGCGACCTGCGGCTGTACGAGGAGATGACGCGGGCCGGGACGGTGCCGACCACCGGACTCGTCCGTAAATGCTCGATCCATGCGAAGGGGTGGCCGACCGATGCGTTCCTGGACGGTTACTTCGGCGGGGAGCCGTTCTACCAGGTGATGGGGTTCGAGGACTCCAAGCACGAGCGGCGCCGCGCCAAGCGCGACGCGGCCGACGGCGACAGCGCGACCCGCACCGGCGTCTACCCGCTCATCACGCTCGGGTGGGACCGGGCCCGGTGCCTGGCGTACATCGCCGAGCAGACCGGCGCCACGTGGCGCAAGTCAGCGTGCGGCTTTTGTCCGTTTCGGATGACGAACAAGGCGGGGCTCGCCGAGGTCGTCGCCGAGTACCGCGCCCGGCCGGAGCTGGCGGTGGAGGCGCTGGTGATGGAGCACGGCGCCGTCGCCCTGAACCCCTCAATGGGGCTGGTGGCCGGGAAACGGCTGTGGAACATCCTGGCGGCCACGCCCGGCATGGAACCGGCGCTGCTGCTGGCTGAGGAGCACCTGGACGCTGCCGAGTGGGGCGTGTACGAGGTGCGGCGCGCGTTCAAGGCCAAGAAGCGCGAGGACGGCAGCCCCGACCGCACCACCCGCGGATACACCGCCCGCTCGCTCATGCGGCTCGGCCGAGGCACCCGCGCGCAGACCTCCGTCGCGCTGGAGGGCTACGCCGCCGAGTTCGGTATCGCCGTCGACGACATGGACGCCCGATTTCCGCGCGTCTGGCTGGAGCGGCGCGCCATGTCCTTTCCGACGGTGGAGCACCTGCTGGTGGCCGCTCCGGCGTGCGTGGAGGAGAAGCAGGCCCCGGGGTTCGCGACCGCCTGGGCGGCCGCGGACGAGGCCGCCGGCGACGCCGTGGTGTGGATGTCGCTGTAACCCCGACCAACCGATCACACGAAACGATCACACGAAGGGATACACCCCATGGACTGGACCCTGCTCACGCTGGTGCTGGTGTTCATCATCATCGGCTCCGGTTGGCGCCGCTTCGACGACTGGATGGACCACCGCCGGGCCGTGCAGCGGCACCGGCTCGGCATGCTGCCCGACCCGGGGAAGCCAGTGTGCGGCTGCAAGCACCACCTGGCGTTCCACGACCACATCACCGGCCGCTGCAACGGCCCCGCCCAGCAGG
Source organism: Actinomadura violacea (assembly GCF_017573465.1). GTDB lineage: Bacteria > Actinomycetota > Actinomycetes > Streptosporangiales > Streptosporangiaceae > Spirillospora > Spirillospora violacea. Next base: position 146,791 of record NZ_JAGEPF010000018.1, on the reverse strand, counting down.
CCGTCGACTGGGTGTGGGACGACGAGAACGAGGTGAAGGTGCCGGTGAGGTGGACGTCGGTGCCGTGCCCGTGCCAGCAGTACACCGGCCCCTCGCCGGTCGCCGCGCTGCGCACGCCGCTGGTGCCCGCCCCGATCGTCGCCGCGCCCGGCAACGAGCCCGCCCGCGAGCCTGTCTCCAAGCCCGACAAGGACCCCGGCCTTGAGGAGGAGGTGCCCGCCACGGTGAGCCTGGACAAGGCGCCCGGCGACCCCGCCTGACCTGGGACGACGAAGGGCCCCGACCATGCGGTCGGGGCCCTTCCGTTTTGCCTGGGAGGGGGCGGCTCAGCCGTTCGCCGGCGACGGCGCGGCCGCAGCGGCGCGGGCCTGGCGGATCTCCGCGCACGTCGACCGCGCCATCACCTGCTCGGGGTCGACGACCCTGGTGGCGCAGAAGGAGGCGTGCAGCCCCCGCTCGTCGGCTGGCCGCTGGCCGCCGCCGACCTCCTGGATGGTGGCGATGGCGTCGTCCCAGAACTCCTCGCGGGGCTCGCAGCGGCCCGGCAGCAGGTGCGTGCGGGCGGCGCGGCAGATCTGCTGCCGGTCGCCGGGGCCGCCGGACTCCGACCGGTCGTGGGTGTCGCCGTGCAGATGGCAGCGGGTGCAGTGCCAGGTGGCGATCGGCATGGGGCCGGGCCGGTCGCCGGGCCCGTAGTTGGACAGCCGCGCCGGCCTCCCGGAGATCTCGTACACCACCACCTGCCCCGGCTGGCCGTCGGGGAACGGGTACTCGGCCAGGACGCCGGAGCCGCCGGGGTGCCAGGTGCGGGCCGGGATGAGCTGGTTCCACGGCTGCGCCTCAGGCCATCCTCCGCTGAACAGCCCGTGCTCGCGGAGCTGCTCGAACAGCGCGGGCCCGTCGATGAAGTCCGGGTTCAGGGCGCCGGTGATGACGTCGGCGGGCCCGTGCCAGAACAGCGCGGTCTCCTGGCTCTCCATGCCGGCGACCCCGAACGTGCCCACCGGGCGGTACCGGTCGGGGATGGCGTCGGCGGCCTCGGCGAACCGCGGGTCGTCGGCGTCGACCACTCCGACGAAGGAGATCCGCGTGTACCTGGCGCTCGTGGCGCAGGTGGGGCGGCCGGGTTCGGTGTAGTGCTCGTTGCCCGGTAGGTCAATTACGGGCAACTGGTGGATGTAGGTCGGCATGGTGGGGCTCCCTGAGGGGCGAGTGGGGTCGGGTGACTGGCGGGGTGGTCGTGGACCGTGCCCCGCCCCCGGGGGTTCGCGGCCAAGCGGACCCGGGAGCGGGGCACGGCGTCAAGGGGTCCGCCCGAAGGCGGACAGGATGCGGGTCAGTCGGCTGTCTTCGCGGCGGGGGAGTCCGGCGCGGGGATCGGGTCGCCGGCGAACTCGTCGCGCAGATCCCGGGACCGCTTCGGCGAGCACCGCAGGAACTCGCGGATCGGGTCGGCGGCCGGGTGCGGGTCGATCTGCCCGGCGGCGATCCCGGCCCGCAACTGCTCGCGCAGGTCGTCCATCGACCGGCGCTTGCCCGTCTTGATCGGCGTCACCTTCGGCGCGCTGCGACCCGATCGAGCGGTGCCCTGCGCGGCGTTCGATCGGGTAGTCGATCGGGTGCCGGACCCGGCGTTCGATCGGGTCGGCTTCCCCGTCTCGGTGCCGGTCTGGTTGGCCGGGTGCATCGGGTACGGCGCACCCGCCCCGACCCGATCGATCGGGTCGTTCGATCGGGTCGGCCGACCCGATTCCTGTGCGCCGCCGGACCCGATCGATCGGGTCGATTCCTGCTGGTCAGCGCGAGGATCGAGTGCCCCGCCCGCCCCGAGCGATCGGGTGCCGGGACCGGCGTCGATCGGCATGCTGACCGAGGCGGGCCGGGCGTCGGCGGCGGTCGATCGAGCCGCCGCGACCACCCGATCGATCGGGTCGATCGATCGGGTGGGTTCGGGCCCGTTCGGGTCGGGTGAGGCCAGCTTCATGAACGCCTCCAGCAGCTCGATCACCAGGTGCACCGCGAGCGCCAGCATCAGCGCGGGGATGGCCGAGATGGCGCCGCGAATGATCGGGTGCAGATCGAGGGCGATGGCGCCGTGCGCGTCGGTGTGGCCGGTGGAGTGCGCGGCGTTGCACAGGATTGAGATGACCACGCCGATCACCACGACCGTCCACGGGTACAGCACCCGCTTGCCCGCCTGCAGGCGGCTCATCACCACGGCGGCGACGGCGGCGACGAGGATGGCGCCGTCGACCGACACCGGCATCATCCACGCCCGCGAGTCGCGGATCCGCGCGGCCTTGGCGACGGCGGTGATGGCGTCGAAGGACAGGGAGAAGCTCGTCACCGCCACGGCGAGCGCGCCGAACGCGGCGACCAGGCCGGCGGCGACGCCCAAGCCAAGCTGGACGACCTTCCGCCAGTTGATCTTCCAGCGGGTGGGGCTCATCGGGTTCTCCTCATCGGGATGCTGTACGGGTCGCGGGCGGCCGATTGGTTGGCCGGTGGGTCAGGGGTTTTGGCCGGCGACGAACCTCCCGTCGTAGGGCATGACGCGGCCCTGGTCGACCAGGGCGTAGGCGGCCTGGTAGGTGTCGCGGGTGTCGTCGTGGACGGTGGCGAGCATCGCGGCCAGCGCCTCGAACTGCGGGCGCGCCTCGTGCAGGATCCGCAGTGCCTGCTTGCAGTCGGCGATGAGCGCGGTGTTGCGGTCGTCCTCGTCCTTGGCCAGCTCGGCGGCCAGCCGCGTTGACACGGTGTCGGTGTAGCGGTCGATGAGGCCGATCTGCGCGGTGATGGCGGTGTGCAGCTCCTCCACCTCGCCGAACATCTGCTGGTCGTCGCGCCACTGGGCCGACGTGCCGCGCCAGGGCCGCTGCGCGAGGGCGAAGCACGCGCTGAGCACGCCCCGGTAGGCGTCGGGGTCCAGGCCGGAGGCCAGGCACCGCCCGGCGGTGTGCGACAGGCCGACGGCCAGCTGGTCGGTGTCGACGATCGTCATTGCCTCGGCGGTGTGGCTCATGATCTTCACTTCCTTTCCGTGACTGTGCGTGACGAAGGACGGGACAGGGGATGGGACATCGGGGGTTGGGACAGGGTTGGGACTGCCCCCCTATAGGCAGGGGGTTGTCCCGTCTGTCCCAATGTCCCAACCCCACAGCGGCGACTACTGAGAGTCACTTTCCGCGGATGCGTTGTCGACCAGGAACCAGCGGGCGGCGGCGCCGTTCCCCTCGGAACGCACGACCTTCTCCAGGTCGCGCAGGCGCGCCATCATCCGCCCGGCCGCCTTGCGGCGGGCGCCGTTCTTCTTGCGGGCCGCCTCGCCGTCCTCTTCCACGTCGCCGAGCCCGACCGCCTGCCGGATCTCGGCCATGGAGGCGGGCCCCTTCTTCAGCAGCGCCATCACCGCCGCCCGGTGCTCGGGCGCGATGTCGGTCTGCTCGGCGGCCTGGCGGGCCCGCGCGGCGAACGCCTCGCGGGCCTGCTCCTCGGTGATGCCGAAGTCGGCCGGGTCGGGGATCGGCGTGAGCCGGTCCATGATCGTCTGGTGCCTGGATGCCATTGCGTCACGCTGCGCTTTCAGATCTGGAGGGAGCCCGGCTTCGACCTCGGCGTCCAGCGCCACGAAGTCGGGCGGAGCCGCCGCGGTGACGTCGTCACCGGGCAGAGGGTCACCGGCGGTGCCGGGCGCGGCCCGGCGGCGCGCGCCGCGCGGCGGCGGCGGAGGCTTGCGCTCGCCGTTCTCGTCGGTGGTGGCGGCGACCGTCACCAGCTCCTCGAAGTGGTCGCCGGCCCACTCCACGAGACCGGGTTCCAGGTCCGCCGGGCGGCGGCCCTCGGCGAGCCGGTCGATGTCGGCGAACTCGGTGAGGTTGAACGACCGGCCCATCTCGGTGCGGTTGGCGTCGTCGGCCAGCAGCCACACACCGGGGTGGCCCTCCCCGTAGTTGGACATGTCTGGCGCCTCCAGCCCGAACTCGCCCAGCACGTGCAGCGCCTCGTTCAGCCTCTGCACCTTGCCGAGCGCGAACCGGTCGATGTTGGCGCGAGTGTCGGGCCCACCCAGGTAGGCGGCGGTGCCGCGCTGACCGCACAGGATCATGCCGATCGACTCCGACCGGGACGTGGAGGTCAGGATCGCCAGCGCCGCCTGGAACCGGGGCGCCAGGTCGGGCCGCTTCTTGAACAGCTTGTCGATCTCGTCGATGAGGATCATCACGAGCGGGCGGCCGGGCCCCACCTCGAACACCGGCTGGGCGTTCATCTTCGAGCGGTAGGAAACGGCGTCGGCCCAGAACTCCAGGATCGCCAGCGCCTTGGGGATCTCCTCAGGCCCCAGCGCCGACATGCCCAGCGCGCCGGCCTCGCGCCACCGCAGACCGTCCTTGCCCTTGGCCGGGTCGATCAGCACGGTGAACACGTTGTCGGCGGCCGTGAGCCGCTCCAGCACGTTGTTCAGCAGGACCGTCTTACCCGACCCCTTGATCCCGACGATCACCCAGTGGGCGGCGCCCTGCTTGTTCCACACCACCATCTTCAGCGGGTTGCCGGTGTCGGGGTCCATCCCGATCACCAGCGGCTCGCGCGCGTCGGCGACGGCGGGCAGCTCGATCTCGGCCTCGGCGTCGAGCATCGGGTGCGCCAGCGGCTGGGACCACGGGTCGCGGGTCTTCACCTTGATCTCGATGGCGCCCGGGATGCGGTGCGGGCCGACGTGCACCCGCGTCATCGGGATGCGGTAGTGCTCGGCGATCCGCTCCTGCAGGTCCTTGCTGACGAAGCTGGACGCGCGCTTGCCCGACGGCCGGGTGTCGATCACCAGCTTGAACCCCAGCCGGGTCGGCTCGTGCTTCTGCAGCCGGCACTCCTCCAGGCCGAGCGCGGGCAGCAGCCGCTCGAACGCCTCCTCCTCCTTCCTGTCGGCGATCTTCGTGCGGACACCGTCGTCCATCCGGAAGACCCCGTAGGCGATCGCGTACAGGCCCCAGTAGGCCAGCGACAGCATCCCGTGCGGCCCGGCGCCCAGCCCGTAGTCGGCCGACAGCCCCAGCCACACCCCGGCCGCGCCGATGGCACCGGCCGCCTTGGACGCCAGCACCTCGTCGCCGGTGTTGCGGCGCACGGCCGCGTAGACGCCGAACCCGGCGGCGGCGCCGCCGACGCCGCCCTCCCACCACGGCAGGTCGGCGGCGTGCAGCATCCCGCCGCCCAGGTACAGGGCCGGGGCGATCGCCCACGGCACCCGCTCGGGCGGGCGCGCCTTGAACCAGCGGTAGACGCGGACGGGCCGGGACGGCGGCAGCTCGCGCACGGCGCGGTTCGCCGCAGCGGTCTTGCCGGTCGTCTTGCCGGTGTTCTTGCTGACCGTCTTGCTGATGGTCTTGCGTGCGGGAGCCTTCTTCCCGCTGCCGATGGCGCGCATCACGAGCCTCCTTTTCTTCGATCGCCGAGTCATGGGGTGTGCGGGGCGGCCGGCCTCAGGCGGCCTCGCCGGTCATGAACCGGCCGTTGTAGGGCAGGACCACGCCGTTCGCGCGGGCCTGCATGACCTCCTGGTAGACCGCGACGAACCGGTTGAAAGCCAGCGACATCGCCGCCGCGCACTCCTGCACCGCCTCGCCGGCGACGTTGACCTGCTCCATCGCCGTCGGGTCCAGGCCGATGGTGTTGACGCAGGTCTCGTACAGCCCGACCAGCGCCAGGCTGCGGGCGGCATCGAAGTTGGTCTCGGAGCGGAGCATGCGCAGAAGATCGGTCTCGGACTCGGGGAAGAAGTTCTGGAGCAGCTCCAGGTGCGCGACCGCGGTCTTGTCCATGAACTGCCCCCGGCCACCGCCGGTGCCGCCGTTGCTGCCGTTGTTGTCCGCCACGATGGTTCCCTCCAGGATCTTGGTGTCGTTGGGTGCAGGGGTCGGCGCGGCTTTGGATGCCGCGTCCGGTGCGCCCCTGGGGGAAGGCACGGGCGCCGGAGTCGGAGCCGGCGCCGGGGTTGGCGCCGGAATCGGGTTCGGAGTCGGCGCCGGGGTGGGATCCGGTGCCGGAGCCGGGTTCGGATTGGGAGTCGGGTTCGGGGTCGGCGCTGGGGTCGGGGTCGGGTTCGGTGCGGGCTCCGGGTCTGCCGGTGAGCCCTTGTCGCGGGCCTTGTCTCGGCCGGGGAACCACTGCTCGCGCAGGTCCCGCAGCGCCGCGCGCGGTGAGCGCCGGTGGATCAGCACCCCCGACCGGGGCGCGTTGCGGGTCTTGACCGTGCGCCCTTTGTCCTGCGCCTTTTTCATGTACCGGGCGGCCTTGTCGGCCCGGTACCGGCGGCGGGCGCCGTCGTTCACGGCGTGGACCAGGATGCGGCCCACCACATGCGCGGCGGGACCGGTGGAACGGCTACGGGCCCCGCTGCGGGCGCCAGGCGCCGCGGTGCTACCCCGGGCACCGGTGCCGCTGCGCGACGCGGAGCGGCCGCCACGGGAGCCGGTGGACCGGCCACCGCCCGACGAACGGGCCGCTGCGCCGCCCGACGTGCGGGCCGCCGTGCGGGTCGTGCCGGAGGCGCTGCGGCCGATGGTGCTGCTGTGGTTGGCGTACTCGTGCGCCGCCTTCAGGCCGAACACCACGATGACCAGCGCGGGGATCGCAAAGAGGAAGATCATGTCGGTGCACCTCCTTTGAAGACGGGGACGGGCGACGGGTGTGCCGCGGCTCGGGCGTGCACGTCGGCCCCTCTCAGTGGCCCAGGTGGGCGAAGGACAGAAGAAGGCCGACGATCTCCTTCACGACGCCGGTGGCCTTGTGCCCGGCGGGGGTGGCGCCGAGAAAGCACCCGAAGATCGTGGCGGTGACGAGTGTGGGCCACTGCTTGCCCTTGAGCAGGCAGGTCGTGAACGCGACGGCGAAGGTGATGGCCAGCAGCGCATCGTTTGCGGACATGGGCGATTCACCGTCCTTGGAAAGTGGTGGGGCGCGGCGGCGCCGAGGAGCTACGGCAGGTCATTGAAGGTCCCTTGTGTCGGTGGCGGGGGCCTTGCCTCCGGTCCCAGCCACGTCTAGTATACCTTTGTACACCTTGGTATACCTGGTACACCGAATCATAAACAAGATGTCGTATCGGTTGTCAACCCTGCTTGAATGACCATGGCCAGCCGCGCGCCCCGCTCCCGCCGGAAAGGAACACGCCCGTGCCCACACCGCAGCAGCCCGCCCGGCCGCCGCGCGCGGCCCAGAGCACCCAGGACTTCATCGCCGGCGAACTGCGCGACGGCATCGTGTCCGGGCGCTACCCGGTGGACACCGCGCTGCCGAGCGAGCACGACCTGTGCGCCCGCTACAACGTCGCCCGCAACACCGTGCGCCGCGCGCTGCAACTGCTCATCGACGAAGGGCTCATCGTCAACCGGCCGCGCCGCGGCTACTTCGTCACCAGCTCGCTGACCGCCACCTGGGACCTGAACGCCCGCGTGTGCACCACCACGCAGGCCAGCCCGCTCACGGTGGCCACCGCCGAGCCCGACGAGCACGTCGGCGCCTACCGGCTCGGGGAGCTGCTCGGCCTCGGCGAGTCCGGGCTGGCGGTGTGCCGCGCCCGCGTGTTCCGCGACGAGGGCGGCACCGCCCTGGCCTTCGTCGCCGACTACGTCGACTTCGACATCGCCCGCACCACCCCGCTGATGCGCAAGCAGCCGGTCGATACCGTGCAGGTCGTGGCCGAGGCCACCGGCTCCCAGCCGCACCCACAGCCGCCGCTGGACGACATCCGCATCCGCACCGCGACCGAGGCCGACACCGAGACGCTCGGGCTGCCCGACACCGCCACGGTGCTCACCCAGACCCGCCGCGTGCTGTTCGACCCCGGCGCCCGCTGCCTGGTGGTCGGCCATGCCGTCTACCGCACCGGCCCGGGAATCAACTTCCTGTACGGACCGTAGAAACCCCCGGCCCGCAACGCGGACCGGGGGTTTCGTCGTGCCCGGGGTTCTACTCCGTCCAGTCGCACCAGCCGGCCGAGTCGGCCACGCCCACCACCGCCGGGGACACCACCCAGAACGCCTCGCAGCCGACCACCACGTTCCCGTCCACCACCAGGTGGCCCCACCGGTCGTACTCGATCTTCCCGTCCGCCGTGGTGATGCCGGGGCCCGCCGTGACCGGCTTCTCCTCACACTCCGGGCACACCGGCGTCAGCCACCGGGCGATGCTGTCGGGGTCCTGGGAGAGGGTGCGGCGCACGGCGCTGGCGTACTCCTGGGTGCCCACGGGAAACCTCACGGCTGCTCCTTGCGGTTGGGGCCCGGGTGCTTCAACCGGGCACACCTTCAATGTATGGTCGGTTAACGATCATCGCAAGGGTGACCGGCCCGTGGTCTGCGCGACTTCCTCCAGCACCCGCCACAGGTACCCGGGGCGGTCCCACCGCGGATCGACGAGCGTCACCTGCCACGCCCGCTTGAGCGCCAGCAGCGCCGGGGGCGAGCACACCGCCGCCCACCACGACAGGTCCGCGCGGTCCTGCTGGCGGCCCAGGTCGTCGGCGTAGGACCCGTACTCGCTGACCGTGATGGCCCACTCGCCCGACCGGCGCCGCGTGAACCCCTGGTGGATCCGGTACTCCAGGCCGTGCCGGTCGGCCAGCTCCCGCAGCCGCTCCATCATCGCCTCGCCGCAGAACCCCGTGACGGCGTCGCGCTGCCGCCGGGGCCCGCCCTGCCCGGCCGGGATGTCGCAGTGCGTCTGGGACTCGTCGGTGACGTACCCGGCGCGGTTCACCCGCGCCAGCACCTCGGCCACCGGGCGGGTCTCGGGGTCGGGCGGCCCGTGGTAGGTGGGGGTGGTGGGCAGCCGGCCTTCCAGCCAGTCGGCCGTGAGGCGGCCCAGGTCGGCCAGCGTCCGGGCCCGCGACCATGCCCGCCGCGTCCGCGCCGTCCGGCTCGTCTTGTACAGCACCACGCCCGCGCAGCACAGCTGCACCAGCGCCAGCAGGTAGTAGGCGACGCTGGCGTGCTCGCCGGTGAGGCGCACCCACGCCAGGCTGGCCGCGCCGCTCACGCCGATCCCGTAGGCGAAGGTCCGCACGGTCGCGCACGTGGGGGAGGGGAAGGAAGGCATCCGCTGCTCCTTGATCCAGGGCCCGGGTGCTTCAACCGGGCCGCGTCTTCAATGTGGGTCAGGTTAACAAGGAAGTCAACCCCGCCTCCTTGCGTTCGGCGTTAACCGACCATACATTGAGGGTGTGCCCGGGAAGAGCACCCGGGCCCAAGGTCAAGGAGCAGCACATGGTCACCGCCATCGCACCCCGCACTGTCCGCCCCGCCACCATGGGCGACGTGCACGACGGCCAGCAGTTCCGCACCGACACCGGGTGGGCCACCGCCGTCGGCGACGCCAAGCCCACCGAGGGGCGCACCGGGTTCGTCACCATCACCCGCCGCACCCTCGCCGGGGTGACGATGACCAACGACTACCGCGCCGCCCGCCCCACCACCATCAAGCTGTAGCCCCGCCGCCGGGCCCGCCCCGCCGGGCGGGCCCGGCGCCACCTGTCTGGAACGGAGGAGCCGTGAGCACCACGGAGTGCGACGTCGAACGCTACGACGCAGACGGCCAGTGGAAGCCGGTGAAGACCTTCACCGGCGAGGACTGCCAGACCAAGGCCCTGGAGTGGATCGCCAACCGGATCACCGGCTCGCAGTACCGCGTCCGGCCCAAGAACTGATCACCAGCACCCAAGACCCCGGAGGGACCCCACCGTGAACCGCCGCAGCGAGTACCCGTCCGCCACCATCGCCGGGTTCGCCGGCCGATTCATCGAGCACCTGCTGGCCGACCTCGACGACATGGACGTGCAGAGGTTCGTGTCCGAGCACCTGATGGGCAGCGTGGACGCGAACAACGAGTTCCGGGTGGCCGACGACATCCGCGCGATGCTGAGCGAGGCGCACATCACCATCACCGTCACGCCGCCCACCGGCCGCGTCACCGTCCACACCGAGGGGGCCTGGTGAACGAGCCGGACTTCGGCACCGCCAAGGCCGCCAAGCGGGGCCGCAACCCACGCTGGCCGTACGTGCCCGTCATCGACTACGGCCCACAGACCGGCGTGCACGCCACCAGAACCGAGCAGATCAAGGGCCGCGCGTACGACAACCGGGCTGACGCGGTGGCGTGCGCTCAGCGAGTCATCAACGCCCGCGCCGCCCTCCACGAAACCAAGCTGGCCACCCCGAGACTCCGGGCGCTGCGCGAGCAGCACGGGTTCCCCCGGGAGCTGGTCGGCGCCCAGGTGACGACCAGGCAGGGCCCGCGCATCTTCGGGACCGTCGTGGAACCCAGCGCCATCGAGCGCACCGAAGGCACTGCCGCGCTCAACGTCGACATCTACGGCATCAGGGAGTGTGTGCTCGTCGCGTGGACGCACGGCGGGCGACGCTGGCACCGCCCCGAGGAACTCCGCCTCGTCAAGGAGGGCGAGTGAACGCCAGCGAACGCCAGCCAACGATGTCGAACGGCCCGAACCCGTGGCGCACGGCCGTGCACCGCACCCGCCGCCAGATGCCCGTCCTCGTGCCGCTGGGGGTCGCAGCCGGCCTGCTGGTCGTGCTCACCGGGGCCCCGTACGGCTGGACGCTCGCCGCAGCCGCCGCGATCGGCTACGCCGTCTCCGCCGTCGCCGGCGTCCTGCGCCGCCGCAAGGAGCGGTGACCGTGGCCACCAACCTCAGCGCCGCCCATCTCGAGCGGCTCCGCGAGCAGGCGCGCCGCGACGGCCGGTTCATCGATCCCGACGCGCTGCGCAAGGTGCGCACGACCGGGTTCCACACCGAGTGGGCGACGGCGATCCTCGGCCGCTCCTACCCGGGCCTGCGCGAGCTGCAGGACTGGGAGATCGAGCTGCTGGCGCTGGCGCTGGACGCCGAACCCGACCGGCCCGTCCCGGCCACCGCGCTGGAGCGCCGCGCCACCGCCGACCGCGCCCGGCAGGAACGCGAGCGAGCCGCCGCCGAAGCCGACGCCGCCCGCCGTGAGGTCTGGCACGAGCTGCAAGACCGGCTGCCGGTGCCGGTGATCGTCGGGCACAACTGGACGCTCGTGCACGACCACACCTACCAGTCCGGCGGCGACCACATCGTGGTCGCCGCGGAGCTGCGCGTCGGGCGGCTGTACCGCCCGGCCCGCAACGCGCTGTGCGAGCCGCAGGGCTCGGCGGCCAGCCGACGCGTGTCCCCGCGCAACGGCACCAGCCGGGACCCGCTGCGCGGGTTGGAGCGCGACGACGACGGCCAGGATCGCGTCCCCACCTGCAAGACGTGTCTGAAGACCGCCCACCGGATCGCTCTCGACCCGGAAGGATCGATGGCCATGACTCCCCGAATCCAGGGCAACGCGATGATCGTGTTCCTGCCCGCCGAGGCGGCCTGCGCCGTCGCCGGCCACCTGCGTAACCGGATGGCGCTCGAAGCCCGCGTCATGTCCGGGCAGGCCGACCCCGCCCGCCGCGAGGAGTGCCTGACCCGCATCGAGACCTGGAACCAGCAGGCTGCCATGATCGGGCAGCGGGCCTGGCACCACCCCGCCGACCAGGTGGTGCAGCTCCGCCTCGCCGACCGGTGCTGGCGCGACATCCTCGGCGTCCTGCAGACCACCGAGTTCCAGTACGGCGCCGACGCGGTCGCGGTGACCATCGCCGCTCTGCAGGAAGCGGTCCTGCGCGCCGAGGAAGCCATCGAGCCCGACGGCACCGTGGCGCTGCCCGACGGCCCCTGACCCGCCCGCCACCAGCGAACACGCCACCGCATCGCCTTGCGGCGCATGTTAACCGACCATACAATGAAGTGGTGCCCGGGAAGAGCACCCGGGCCCGACGTCAAGGAGCCTTCATGCCAGCGCGCGAGCCCATGAGCGACCTGATCATCCGCCCTCTCCAGGTGGAGGTGCAGGCCGACAAGGCGGGCAAGAACCCGCACGGCAGCTACGTGGTCACCATGCCGCACTGCACCTGCCCGGACTTCCAGTACCGCGACAAGGCAAACGACGAAGAGCCGCACCTGTGCAAGCACATCCTGGCCGTCCACGCCTCGATGCGCGGGTGGCGCCGCGTGGCCACCGCCGAGGAGGTCGCCGCCGCCGCCGAGCAGCAGCGGGCCGCCGCCATCCTGGCCTCGGTGCCCCACCGGGAACTCACCCGGCTGCTGGCCGAGGCCAAAGCCAACGCAGTCACCGCCAACACCGCCAGCGCCGACATCGCCGCCGCCGGTTCCTGAACCACCGGCCCCCGGGCAACTGCTCCGCCCGGGGGCCGGTCCCACACCCAGCGAGAGGAGCGCCAGGTGCACACGCCGCCGGACATGCTCGTGGACATGCAGGTCGCCACCGGCATTCCGCAGGTGGAGGCGTACCGGGCCGCGCTCGCCCGCCGCACCGAACTGCGCGTCGCCTACGAGCGCGCGAAGGAGTTCGCCGCGTTCGTGGCCAAGGAGTACCTGACCACCACCAAGGTCGGCAGGGAGGGCCGCGCCCGCGCGTTCGAGCGGGAAGCGCAGGCGCTGGAGGCGCTGGCGCAGGACGAGGTCGGGGCGCCGCTGGCGGACCTGGCCTCGGCCGCGATGCGCGCCGCGCCCGAGGCGGTGGCGCGGTGGACCGTGGGCGACGACGCGGCGCACAAGTTCCGCGCGTACTGGAGCGACATCCACGGCCCCGTCCACTGGCGACCCTTGCGATAGGCGTTAACCGACCCCACAATAAAGTGGTGGCCCCGGGAGAAGCACCCGGGACCCGGACTCAAGGAGCAGACCGTGCAGCACGCCGCCACCGCGCAGGCCCTCACCGCCGCCGCCACCGACGTCATCGACGGCCGCATCGCCGCCCTCGCCCATGACGACGGACTCGCCGAGTACCGCCCGGCCCGCCACGCCGCCGTCCGCACCCTGGTGGCGTGGACCAAGAGCGACCGCGCCGTGGTGGTCGACATCACCGGCGGCAACTACCGGCACATGGCGGCCGAGGTGCTCGACACCGCGTCGGCCCAGTTCGACCTGGGGCCCGCCGCCTCCATCATCGACCTTCCCACCGGGGCCATGCTCATCTGGTGACCCCGGCACGGCCCCCGCCCATGCCGGGCGGGGGCCGACATCGTCCGACCTTCCGAAAGGCGAACCCCATGGCCGACTACGGCACGTTCCTGCAGCACACCGGCGACACGCTGGGCGCCGCCGACTTCAGCGACTACGTCCGCCGCGCCCTGGGCGACAAGGCCGGCGACTACAACCACATCAGCCTGGAGGACCACTACCGGCGCGCCATCGACGCCGCCCTGGACGGCACCGGCATCGGCTTCCAGGGCGAGCGGTTCTACGGCCCCGACGCCGTGGACGCGACGTTCAACATCGGCGAGACGATCGCCGGCGCGCTCCACGACGTCGACTTCTGGGAGATCGCCTCCCACCACTCCCGCCACGAGGAGAGGAGGCGGGACGAGGCGCTGAGGGGGATGGCCGAGGCGTTGAAGGCCGACGTCCACTTCGACCACGTCGATTTCGGCTGGAACAGCGACCGGCGCCGCGAGGAGCTGACGATGGTGGCGGCCGGGAACAAGTACGAGCCGGAGATGACCTATCTCGTCTCGGCCTACTGGGGCTACCAGCCGCCGCGCCCCGACATGACGGTGCCCGCCAAGAGCGACCCGGACTGCCTGGCCTTCGAGGTGGAAGCCCTCTGGGAGGAGGAGGGCAGCGGCGAGCAGGTGCAGCGGGCCGCGCTGTGTGCCTCCCTGGCCGAGGTGCTGGCGTTGATGCGCGGGCTGCGCGCCGAGTACGCCGCCCGTGAGGGCGACCCGCTGGGCGTCCCCGAGCAGCCCGGCCACGCCAACCTCACCCCCGTCCCCGAACCCGCGCCCACGGACGTGGACGCGCCGATGGTGGCCGTGGCCGACGTGGGCCGGGCCCTCGCCGCGGCGATGCGGGACGACAGGATCAACCTGGCCGACGCCGTGGACGCCGCCCGCCGGACCAACAACTCCGCTGCGGCGGGGCAGAGGGACGGGCTGATCGCCTACCACTACGTGCTCACGATCGAATGGGACTCCGTGCAGGGCCACCGGGAGTCGCGCACCTGGTTCGACCGCTACTACGTGGCGCCCGGCACGTCCCGGGAAGCGGTGTTCACCGACGTCTTGAAGGACTCCAAGGACATCGCCTTCGAGGACAGTCACAGCGACCCGGGCGTGGAGGACGCCGTGGTCCGGTTCTTCTCATTGGAGCGCGATGCGCTCATCTGATGCCAGACCGACATCAACCGCCCCGGGATCCAGGTTCCGGGGCGGTTCTTTATGCGCCCGCTCGGCGCGTCGTCCGTAACCCGTAACGCGTTGCGGGCTACGGTGCCGTGCCGTGACCGCAGAAACGACGCTGACCAACACCACTTCCCAGCACGAGCGCGAGGCGCTCGAATGCATCGTCCAGCTCGCCACGATGGGCGACATGTACAAGCGCCGCGACCGGGCGCTGGCCGCCATGCATCTGCTGGACGGGCTGAGCCAGGCCGAGGTGGGACGCCGCACCGGCCTGTCGGAGGGCACCGTCCGCATCGCCGTGAAGGTGCACGGGCCCGCACTGAGATCGGCCGCCGCGCAGTTGCAGGAGTCGGCGTGAGCGGCGAGGAACAGGCCGCGGGTCAGGCCGCGGGCCGCAAGAAGCCATCGCTGCCCACCTGGCTGTTCGTGCTGCTGTCGCTGCCGGTGGCGGTGGGCGTGCTGGGGATCGCCGGCATCGGGTTCTACGGCTCGTTCAGCGGCATGCGGACCGCAGCCGAGCCGTACCTTCACCACGACGCGTGGATCGCCCCCATCGGCATCGACTGCGCGATCCTGGTCCTCACCGCCTACGACCTGCTCACCGTCCGGCTGGCCGTCGGGGTGCCGTGGCTGCGGTACGCCGTCCTGGGACTGAACATCGTCACCATCTCGTTCAACACCGCCGCGTCGGATGACCCGATGGGCAAGGCGTTCCACGCGATGATGCCGATCATCTACATCGCCGTGGTGGAGGCGATCCGCCACAGCCTGGGCAAGTGGGTCGACAAGCACGGCGACGAGGCCGTGATGGAGCCGATCCCGTGGAACATGTGGCTGACGCCGCTGTCGACGTTCCGCATGTGGTACCGCCGCAACCGGTGGCGCGTGAAGAGCCTGGACGAGCTGGTGAAGCGCGAGCAGGCGCGGGAGCTGGCGGTGCTGCGGCTCAAGGAGCGCACAGGCAAGCTCGCGCGGTGGTGGTGGCCGTCCTGGAAGAAGAACGCCTCGGCCGACGAGCTGTGGGCCGTGCGCACGTACGCGCTGAACCCCGAGGGCGCCATGCGCAAGACGGCGGCGATGCTCACCCGCGAGACGTTGTCGGCGAACGCGGCTCCGGCCGTGCGTGCACCGGGCAGCCAGCCCGCACTCGACGAGGCGGCGCCGCGCGTGCCCGCGCCCGCGCCGCCCGTGCACGACGCGCAGTCGAGCGCACAGCGCCGTGCACAGCCTGCTGCACAGCCCGCCGTGCACGACGTGCCCAAGCCGGCGGCCGTGCACGAGGACGCCTGGGAGCAGCTCCTCGCTGACCCGGAGGTGGCCGCCGCGTGGGAGGCGTACCGCACGCTGTACGCCGCCAACGGCGCCCGGCCGCGCCCGGCGGAGGTGTGGAAGGAGTCGGGGGTCAAGAAGGACCGGTCGTCGGTGTCGCGGTGGATGTCCAAGCACTTCGACGAGCGGTGGGAGATCGAGCAGGCGAGCGCGCCCGCCGAGCCCGCCGCCGAGACCGTGCGCGAGCCGGAGACCGTGCGCGAACCCGTGCATGCACAGCCCGCCGTGCAGGACCAGGACGCCGCCGCCGTGCACGAGCCCGTGCACGAGACTGTGCGTGCACAGGGCGAGGGTGTGCACGCACAGCCCGTCGTGCACGACGGCGCCGTGCACGCCGTGCAAGCCCCTGACCTGCATGCACACGCGCACACCCCCGCGCACACCCCCGTGCACGACGAGACGCACACCGCCGTGCACACCCCGGGGGAGAGCGTGCAGGACGAGCCCGCCGGCGACGCCGACGAGGCCGCCGACGCAGCCACGGCCGCGCACACCAGCAACGGCAAAGTTCCCGTCGCATGATCACGTGCGGGGTTGCCGCGAGCGTTAACCGACCCCACAATGGGGAGGAGCCCCGGGAGAAGCACCCGGGGCCCGATCAAGGAGCGCGCCCGTGGCAATTCCCAACGACCTCGCCGCCCGGCGGCAGGCCGCCACCCAGACCCGGCCCACCGCCGAGGCGGCGTCATGAGCCGCCGCATCCTGCTTGAGGAACACGAGCAGAACTGCCCCGCGTGCGGGCACCAGAACGGCGTCCACTGCGGAGGAGGCCCGCCCCGCACCGGCGCCGACGGCGACTGGGCCGCGATGTACGACGACCGGTGGCTGAACGCCTCCGGCACCTGCCGCCAACTCGTCGACACCACGCCCGCCGATGCCACGCCCGCCGCCGCGCCCGCCGCCGCGGATGTCCCCGCGGACGAGCCGCCCGGGTCTGCGCCCGTCGGTGTCCACGAGTGCGGTTGCACCGCCCGCACCCGGCTCCAGGCGGTGCGGCGATGAACGTCAGCCCCACCCTGCGGGGCCGCGTGCTGACATGGGCCGCCAACATCACCGACGACCCGGCCGACAGCATCGCTGTCGCCGTCAACGCCCTCCCGCTGCTGGAGTGGCTGCAGGACGCCGTCGACGAGGACGACCTGCGCGCCCGCGAGAGCGCCCTGGGCAAGAGGCACGCCAACCTGATCGCCGCCTCCACCCGTGGAGGCGACGACCCCGCCGAGTTCATCCGCAGCGCGACGGTGCTGTACGCGTTCATCACCGGTGACAGCACGCCGGGCGGTGAGTGGTCGTGATGGGCCGCACGCACGCGCTGACGGGCGCGACGGTGTTCGCCGCCGCCGCGCCCGCCGTCGCGCAGATCGTGCACCTGACGCCGCTGGAGATCGGGCTCGGTGTCGCCGCCACCGCCGGGTTCGCGGTGCTGCCCGACATCGACCACCAGAACTCCGGGGTGACGATGACGTTCGGGCCGGCGACCCGGATGTTCTCGGCGCTGGTGCGGTGGCTGTCGGGCGGGCACCGCAACGGCACGCACTCCTTCCTGGGCGTCGCGGTGGTCACCTTCGCCGCGTTCGGCGGCAACGCCGCCTACAGCGGCGACGTCATGTGGCTGGTCGTCGGCGCCGTCCTGGCCATGCTGCTGATCGCGCTCGGGTACGTCACCGCGCTCACCGACACCGGCGAGGGGCGCGGCGCTCCCGCCTACAAGAAGCCGTGGCACGGCCCGGCCGCGCTCGCCACCACCGCCGGCCTGGCCGCCGTGTTCACCGCCGCAGCCAAGGTCTACGGCGACGTGGCAGGCAAGGCGGTCCTGGCCGCGCTGCTGGTGCTGGCGCTGGCCTCCCTGATCCGGCTGTGGCACATCCGCGGCCTGCTCGACGACATCGCGCCGCTGCCCATCACCTGGGCGCTGATGCACTTCCACGTCGACCTTCGGGTGGTGCCCGTTGCAACGATGCTGGGCGCGCTGACCCACATCGCCGGCGACATGGTCACCCCCGGCGGCTGCCCGCTCGGCTGGCCCTGGTCGCAGACCATGCGGGGCGTGGACCTGATCGAGGTGAACGGGGAGGCCGAGAACGGGCCCGTGTACTTCGGGTTCACCGCCGCGCTGGCCGCCGCGATGCTGCTGTCGTTCGGGCCGTGGGGGCTGACGGTGGCGGTGCTGCCGCTGCTGGCACCCCGCCCCAAACGCCGCGACGGCAACCGCGGCGACCGCAAGCCGCGGCGGGGGAGGGGGCGCGCCCGCCGCTGACCGCCCGCCAGCTCAACGCCTCCGGTGCCCGCCGCGCCGGGGGCGTTTCGCTGCCCGCCCTCTTGCATCGGACGTTAACCGACCCCACAATGAAGACGTGCCCGGGAGAAGCACCCGGGCCCCACTCCAAGGAGCACCAGCCATGGTCCGCTACGGCGACTTCGTCCCCGGCCGCAACCCGGCCAAGCCCCTGCCCACCCCCGGGTCTGATGAGGTCCGCGCGCTGGGCGACTTCATCGCCGGCAGCGACTCCTACATCGTGATGTCCAGCGGGCGGGTGCCCGCCTGGCACCACCGCCTCGGCGAGGTGGGCCCGGTGCCCGGCTGGTACATCATCGGCGGCTTGAACTGACCACCCCCGACACCCCAGGAGCAGACATGGACGCCACCACCACCCATCCGGTCCTGACCGTCCGCACCGGCGAGCACGACGCCGCCGACCCGGCGTGGCGCGTCGCCCACGCCAACGAGACCATCCAGCACGTCACCCTGGCCTACTTCGAGGGCAACGCCGACGGCACGCCCCGGCAGGCCGACGACGGCACCTTCCGCGTGCACGCGGTCGCCCGGGGCACCCTGGACGCCCTGCGCGACATCCTCACCCGCCACGAGCTGTTCGAGATCGTGGCCGAGACCGAGGAGGCCGGCACCGGCATCATCGTCGCCTTCCCATCCGGCCAGTGACGCGCTGAGCCCCGCCACCGCCCTGCCCCGACCCCACGACTGGAGACGCATGTACCCCGACCGCACCCTGCGGGACCTGCTGAAGCGGGCCGCCGCCGGACACTGCTTCGACGAGCCGTTCGGCACCTTCATCTGCCTCGACTCCGCCGCCCGCCTGTACGGCGCCGTCGCCGACGACCTGGACGACGGCAACTGCTGCGCGCCCGGCGCCGCCCCCGGCTCCGCCGGGCACGACCCCGGCAAGCTGCCCGTCGTGCTGGAGTCCAGCGACGGAGACACCGCGACCCTGAACGTCGGCGGGCTGCGGTTCAACGTCGAGCTTCAGATCGGCGGCGGACCCGACACCGTCTGCATGCTGTGCACGGCCGCCGGGTGCCCGAACCCAGCGCTCACCCGCACCCGCCTGGCCCGGTACTGCGAGAACCACCTCGGCCACGTCGACGAGGTGGCCATGGACGTGCTGGGCATCCCGCTCGCCGGGGACGACCGGGCGCCCGACTGGGAGGAGCAGGCGGCCCGCGACATCCGCGAGCAGCGCCTGGACGCCTGGGAGCACGCGACCGTCGCGACCGTCGACGTCCTGAAGGGCCGCGTCCTGCACCGCATCAACCGGCACCGCGCACGGGCGGGGAAGTAGCCGCCCGGCCAGCGCGTTCTTTGTCGCGCCCTCCTTGCGTTCGGCGTTAACCGACCATACATTGAATGGTGGGCCCCGGTGGAAGCGCCCGGGGCCGCAACGACAAGGAGCAGCACGTGCCTGTGAAGACCAACGCCAAGCAGGACAAGGTCGCCGCGCTCTCGCACCGCATCGACGCACTGACCCAGATCATCGACCGTCCCACCACCAGGGAAGAGGAGCGTGACGCCGCGCGCCGCGCCCTGCTGCGGCTCAGGGCCAAGGAGAAGGAGCAGTGGGAGGAGGCCGCGCAGTCCAGCGGCTACTACCAGCGGCCCGACGGGTGGGCGGGCGCCAAGTACGAGCCGGGCAAGTTCATGGGCGCCACCGAGCTGGCCGCCGCGATCCGCAAGGACATCGCCCTGGCGCGCAAGCTCGGCAAGCAGAGCAGGAAGGCGCAGGCGGGGGCGCTGGTGAAGTCGGGCGTGGTCGCGGTGCCCTACGCCGACCCGATCGGCGACGCCCCCGACTTCATCCGGATCTTCGTGCGGCGCAACATCTATTCGGGCGGCCGCTCGATCGACATCACGATCAAGAACGTGCCCGCCGACTGGTGGGTCACCAAGACCGCCTACTGGGACGACAACGTCAAGTACAAGGACGCCGGGCCCGAACTCGCCGCGCTCGGGCAGGCGCTGAAGGATCTTGCCAACGCCTACAACTACGACCGCAGTGACATCCAGACCGACTACTTCGACGTCAACTTCTACCTGCACGTGGTGGCCGACGGGCACGGCGAGGGCGACTACCCCCAACACTTCAAGACCAGCGACCGCTGAGCCCGCGCGAGCCCGAGCGCCGCCCGCCCCGGCACCCCGGGGGCGGGCGGCGCTCGCCGTACCGGCCCGCTGGCCGCATCCGGCACGCCGCCGGACGCGAAGGAATCGGCGTTGCCCGGCCGCCGACGCCCGCCCTGACTACGCTCGACACCGACCACGACGGCGCCGCCGCGCACGCCGCCGCGGGTCGCCCCGGTCCTGGCCGCCCCCGGCCCGGACACCGCCCCGCTGGCCGTCGACGATGACGGCTGCCCCCACACCGGAGCACGGCAATGATCGAGATCTACGGGACGCCCGACGGCGGGGTCCGCGTTTCCGGCGCCCGCGCCGGCGACGGCGTCTTCGACGCCTACGACCCCGGCGCCGACGGCATGCTGCTGTGGTCGGCCATCCTGCGCGGCGACGACGGCCAGGAGATGCGCGTCATCGGCGTCCACGACGGCACGTGGTCGTTCGGCCTCGGCCAGACCGACGAGGACACCCCGCTGCCCGACTGGGAGATGCGGGTGTCCACCCGCCTGGAGGTCGACGCGCCCGACGCCGACCTGCCCAAGCACGGCCCCCGCGAGACGCCGCTGCCGCCCACCGTGCAGCTGCGCGTGTGGCCCGGCGCCGTGAAGATCCGGCTGGCGGACGTCAAGTCGGCCGGGCGCCGCCGCCGCCGCGTGCGACCCGCCTGACCTGCGCTGTTCTTTGCACTGCCCCTCCTTGCACTGGGCGTTAACCGACCATACATTGAGGGTGTGCCCGGGAGAAGCACCCGGGCCCAACCGCAAGGAGCAGCCATGTACCAGCCCACCGCCCTCATCGTGTGGACCCCCGCCGAGCCCGGCGACGAGCGGTTCGGGTTCTCCTACGGCAGCTTCACCGACGCCGACGAGGCGGCCCGGGAGGCCGACAAGCTGAGGGCGGCGGGCCGCACGGTGGAGCTGGTCACCGACCCCGAGCAGGCGCGCGTCCGCTACCGGGAGGTGGTGGACGCCGCGCGCGCCGCCTACAAGGCCAAGCAGGAGGCCGCGGTGCGCCGCGCCAACACGCCCGTCCTCGGCAAGGGCGCCACGCACGCCATGCCCCAGGACCGGATGCCGTTCGTGGTCACCGCCATCAGCCCCTCGGGCGCGAAGGTGGCGCTGGAGGCGCTGCGGACGGTGGGCGGCCATACCGGGCACAAGCCGGCCTACCACGTGGGCCCGTGGCCGGTGTGGGACCACGAGTACAGCGACGCCGAGCTGGAGACGATGCGGTACGAGGGCCCGGAGCTTCGGCAGTACGCGCATCGCCGCAAGGACGGCCGCTACTACATGGACGGGCAGCGGGTGTACTTCGGCGGCGCCCGGTACCGCCGCAGCTACGCCGACTGAAAATTTCAGGACCTCTTCGGCCCGTCCCCGCGCACGCAGGGGCGGGCCGCTCCATACTTGCAGGAATCCGCCTGTACGCCCCTGGGCGGCCCATAGCCGCGCTGTTCACCGACCCCACAATGGAAGTGCCCCTGTGTTCACCGTCGTGTCCCGGCGGCGCGTTGCGACGATCCCCGTGGCGCCCGCGTCCGGCCGCGTCTACCCCTACATCCCGCCCGCCGCGCACCGACCCCCCGCAGGCGCCGGCGACCGGGAGGTGGTGCGGATGCGCTTCCAGCAGTGCCGCACCCGGTGCGGCGCCCGCCTGCACGCCGCCCGCCAGTGGCTCGCGGGCGCCACCGACATCCGCATCCTCGAAGGCTCGGTGTCGACCGCCGCCGCGCCGTTGCTGGACGACGACGGCACGGGGCGACGCTAACCACCCGCGCCCGCCACCATCACCGCCTCGGCACCCGCCTCGGCACACCCTCGGCACACCAAGGAGACACAGTGAAGGACCAGTGCGACTTCCAGCCCGGCCACGAGCCCGGCGACCTCATCGTCATCGATCTGGAGACAACCCGGCTGCGGCCCTCGCATCTGCCCGGCGGTCGCCGCGCCTGGGAGATCGGCGGGCTGCGCGTCAACGCCGACGGCTCCCGCAACAAGCTGCACCTGTTCACCGACATCGACTATCTCGGGCTGGAGGGCATCCTGGCCCGCGAGTGCCCCGACGCCGCCCGCGCCCTGTCCGAAGGCGGCGACGACGCCCCCACCCCCGGCCACCAGGGCACCTGGTTCCACCACCTGCCCGAGGACGTCTGCGAGTCGCTGGACATCGGCGGGTTCCACCAACGGCACCCCCAGCGCAACCCCGCCGTCGGCCCGACCGCCCCGGTGTGCACCGACATGTCGGCGGCGCAGACGCTGATGGACGGCCCGTGGCTGCGCGGCAACCCCACGCTCGTCGGCGCCGTCCCGGGCTTCGACGAGTCGACGCTGCGGGACCTGCTCATCCGCACCCGGCTGATCGACTACGACTCCACCCCGTGGCACTACCACCTGATGGACGCCGAGACCTACGCCGCCGGGGCGCTGGGCTGGGTGCCGCCGTACTCCTCCGACGCGCTCACGGCCGCGCTCGGTCTGGACCCCACCGGGTACGCCCGCCACCACGCCTACGACGACGCGGTGTGGGCCTACGACCTGCTCATGGCCGCCCGCCGGTACACGCTGGAGCGGTCGTGATCCTCTGGTCGCAGGAGTCGCCGCTGCCCGGCCGGAAACTGGTCCGCCGCGCCGAGCCCCGCCGCGGCCTGCGCGCGGCGCGCCGCCCCCGGCTGTGGAGCCGGGGGCGGCACCGGCTGCGGCTGGCGTTCAAGCCGTGACGGCGCGGCGGGTCCTGGTGACCGGGTCACGGAACTGGCCCTGGCCGGCGACCGTCACCGACGCGCTCGATGCGCAGCGGGCCCGCCTCCGCGCCGGGGACGTGCTGGTCGTGGTGGTCGGCTACGACCCCGACCGCGACTACCCGCCCGGCGTCGACCGCATCGCCCACCAGTGGGCCCGCCACCACCAGCGCAACCCGGCGGCGGGCCTGGCCGCCGTCGCCGTCGAGCCGCACCCCGCCGACTGGCGCACCTGCGCCCCCGACTGCAACCCCCGCGACCACGGGCACCGCCGCGCCACCCGGGGCGGCAAGCTCACCCATTGCCCGACCGCCGGGTTCCGCCGCAACGCCGAGATGGTCGAGACCGGCGCCGACGTGGCGCTGGCGTGGTGCCTGGACGACTCGCACGGCACCGTGGACTGCGTGGCGCGGATCCGCGCCGCCCGTATGAACGTCGCAGCCCAGTTCGTCTACACGCCCGC
Source organism: Actinomadura violacea (assembly GCF_017573465.1). Classification (GTDB taxonomy): domain Bacteria; phylum Actinomycetota; class Actinomycetes; order Streptosporangiales; family Streptosporangiaceae; genus Spirillospora; species Spirillospora violacea. The sequence goes on along the minus strand of NZ_JAGEPF010000018.1, from coordinate 123,580 downwards.
CGCGTAGACCCTTGCATTGGACGTTAACCGACCATACATTGAAGGGGTACGGCCCCGGTTGAAGCACCCGGGACCACAACGCAAGGAGCAGAACATGGCGAAGCCGCAGTACACGGCCGGGTCGAGCTTCCAGCGCAAGCGCCCCTACCGCACGGCGCAGGAGGCCATCGACTCCATCGCCCGCCTGTGGGTCGACGGCCAGCCGCAGACCCTCTACAAGCTGGAGGCCGACGGCGAGTACCGCGCGCAGATCACGTTCCACTCCCGGCCCGACGCGACCGTACCCGCCGAGCCGACCGGCGCCTGACCCGCACCACCCACCGGGCCCGGGGAGAAGCACCCCGGGCCCACGCCTTCGTCAAGGAGAACGTCATGGCCCACCGCACCCGGCCCACCGAGTTGCCCCGCGATTCCCGCCTGATGCGCCGCCGCCTGCGCGCCGCCGACGCCGCCGAGCGCGGCAGCCGCAGCCAGCGCCGCCGCACCGCCGCCGAGAACTCGATGCTGCTGGCCCGCTAGACGGGCCCGGACAAGGAGACGCGATGGACATCACCGGCCAGACCGTGAAGGACCTGGTGGAGGGCAACGACTACGTCGCCGCCATCTGGGAGGTGGCGGTGGACACCTACCGCGAGCAGCAGATGATCGTGGCCGAGGGCGGGGTGGACTGGCGGGAGGCCGCGCGCGGCTCGTCCCTGGCCACGCTCGGGTCGCAGCGGGCACTGGCGCAGGTCGTGCTCGTCGCCGTGCACGGCGAGCGCCGCCAGTGGAGCATCGGCGAGTACCTGGGCGCGACGAAGGCCGCCCGGGTTGCGGTTCACACCGAGTGCGGCCGCCTGCACAACCCCGTCGGGCTGGAGGAATGGCAGCGCGGGAAGCGCCGGCCGAACCGCGGCTGAACGCCCCGCCGACAGGCCCCGGACAAGCCCCCGCCGCCCCCTTGCGGCGGGGGCCCTGCGTGTGCTTACGGGCACCGCGCGTAACGTTTCGCACCCAGGTGCGACATGGGATGCTGCCAGATGTGGCCAAGCGGAGCAGGTACTGGCCCGCCGCGACTCCCACGGAGTTGCCGGAGGGCGTGCGAGCGGAGGAGGTGACGGCGATATGCGCGGTCGGGTTGACCACCGGGAACGCGACGGCACATCGAAGTTGCGACGGAAGAGTGCAACGTCTGCGCAACGGAGTCGTCACCTACGACAGATGCGAGTGTCCGGTGTGCGTCCACCGGGAGCTGAATACCCTTCCCCCCGAAGCGAATCGGACGACGATTGGCGGCGAGTCGTGATGCAGCGAATCGGTAAGCACATCAGGGACCGCCGGCTCGCCCTGGGGCTGAGCGTCCCCCGGCTCGCCAACGCCGCAGAGACCACCACCCGCTACATGGAAATGATTGAAGCGGGGTCGCGGTACCCATCATTGATGACGCTGTTCCGGATCGCCGCAGCGCTGGACACCACGGCCTCCGAACTGCTGGTCGGCGTTGAAGCGCCGCTGGCGTCAGTCGGCTGACCTGCCCTAACCCGTAAGCCCGCCGGGGCGAAGGGGGCGACCCCCGGCGGGCTTTCGGTCTGCCCGCGACACGAACAATGAGTTCGGCCGAACTGCTTGTTCGGGGGTGTTGCGCCGCGTATCGTGCCAAACGCTAACGGTGATCAGTGGGGGACTTGGGGGCCCGGATGATGCGCATGAGCACCGCCACCATGCATGGCGCGCCGCCGTCGGCCTACGCCGCCGCGGACCTGCTCGCCGCCGAGATCGAGCGCCACCACCTGGACGGACGCGCGTTCACCCGCGACGGCCGCGCGTTCACCCGCGCCTCGATCCCCGGCGCACCCTCCGCCCACGTCGACGTGGAATGCAGCCGCCAGGGCGTGTCCTGGTGCTTCGCCACCGCGTACGGGGCCATCGGCGAATCGCCGGCGACCGCCGCCACCTACCTGGCGCACCTGTTCGGGGTGGCGCAGTGAGCATCGTCGACACCCACCCGGCCGCGCAGACGCTCGCCGCGGCGCTGGCCCGCCAGGGCGTCAGGTCCCGCCTCGTGCCGCTCGGGCTGATGACCGACGAGCTGTTCATCGCGGTGTCACGGCTGTCGGGCCGCTTCCGGTGGGTCGAGGGCGGCAACGTGCGCCACCACGAGGTGACCGATCCGGGCGGCGCCGCCGCCCGGATCGCCAACTGCCACGACCGGCTGTTCGTGGCGCCCGGCCGACCCGCCGGGTAAATCCTCGAGTTCGGGACGCGCCCTGCTGCTCCGGTGGCCACAACTACCGCATGCGTGCCGCGCGTCCCGCCAGTCCCGGGCTGCCCGCCAAAGGAAAAGGGGGGGTGGGCGGCCCGGGACACCACTTCCCAGCGCCCCCTACGCCGATGGACGACGCCACGCCCCAGCCGGCCCCGCCCCGCTACCCGGACGCGCCCGCGCCCGGCATGCACGCCGCGCCGCCGTACCAGGACTTCTCCGGGACACGCCCCGCCCCGCCCGCCTTCATCCCGCTGCTGCCCGACACCCCGATCTACGACCGGCTGGCCGCCGAGTGGAAGGCGCGCACCGCCGAGCCCGCCACCGGGCCCGCCGAGGCGCCCACCGCCAACCGGGAACCGCAGGCCGACCAGCCGGACACCGACCGGCCGGAGGGCGAGCAGGCCGAGGAGCCGAAGGCCGAGGAGCCGGGCGGCTCGTCGCGCCGCACCCGCAAGCGCGGCAACCGGCACACGCCGGCCTCCTGAGCGGGCCGCTCGGCGCGGCGTTGCGGGCCCCGACATGGCGGCGGCCCGCACGGAGTGCGGCGCGCCGAGCGGCCACCACAGCCACACCCGCCCCCTGCCCGGCCCCTACGTGCGCAGGGCGCGACGTTAACGGGTCCGCGGTCCTACCGTCCCCGGCGTGGACAGCACCTCACCCGACGTCACCGGCCCCGGCGAGGGCCGCCGCATCGACTACGTGCCGCTGGACGACATCGCCGGCACCGACGGCAACCCCAAGGCGCACGACATCGGCTCGGTGATCCGGTCCATCTGCGCGCTCGGCTACACCGCGCCCGCCGTGCTGGACGAACGCACCGAGCAGCTCGTCATCGGCAACGGCCGCCTGGAGGCGCTGCGCATCATCCGCGCCTACGTCAACGGCGACGACGTCCCCGACAAGTACGAGCCGGTGTTCAGCGAGAAGCCCGTCAAGGACGGCCTGACGGGCGGCAACGGGCTGGCCCGCCACCCCGACGGCGTCCGCCTGGACTCCGAGGGGACGTGGCTGGTGCCGCTGGTGCGCGGCTGGGCGTCGGCCGACGACGAGCAGGCCCGCGCCGCCGTCATCGCCGACAACCAGCTCACCGTCATCGGCGGCTGGGACGACCGGGCGCTGGCCGAATGGCTCGACGACATCGCCGCCGACAACCCCGACATGCTGGAAGTCGCCGGCTTCACCCGCGAGGCCCTGGACGACATGCTCGCCGCGATCGCGCCGCCGCCCGACCTGGACGCGCTCGCCGACGAGTACGGCGACCCCGACGACTCCGACCTGTGGCCGATCCTGCGGATCAAGGTGCCGCCGCACGTGCGCAACACCTTCTACTCCCTGACCGAGAACGCGGGCGGCACCGAGGACTCCACCCGGTTCATCCACCTGGTGGAGGTCGCCGCCGACCAGCTCGGAGCCGACGCGTGACCGGCTGCGGGCTGGCCGTGCGGGCGGGGGCGTGGCTGCGGCGCGCCCTGGCCGCCCTGGCCGAGCGGTTGCCGCACTTCCCCGACCCGCATGCCACCTGTCCCGCGCACGGTGACCGGTACTGCCAGAGCTGCCACGCCAACCCGGGCACGTGCGCCGACGGCGGCGAATGCTCCTACTGGGCGGCGACCGGGATGCACTGGGACACCTGCGCGAACCGGATCCGGTGATGGCGACCGCGTACGTGCTGGCATCCTTCGCCTACCTTGCCAAGGCCGACGTGCCGCACCTGGTGCGCCGCGCCCGCGACATGTACGGCGTGGACGTGGACTTCTTCGCCGACTCCGGCGCGTTCACCGCCCATTCCTCCGGCAAGGTCATCACCGTCAAGCAGTACGCGGCGTGGCTGGCGGTGCACGGCCACGTCATCAACTGCGCCGCCACCCTCGACGTGATCGGCGACCCGGCCGCGACCGCCCGCAACACCGAAGCCCTGCGGGACGCTGTCGGCGACCAGGTGTACATCATCCCGATCTTCCACGTCGGGTCTCCGTGGGCCGAGCTGGAGGCGATGTGCGCCGCCCACCCCTACGTCGGGCTCGGCGGGGGAGTCGGCGTCGGGCAGCGCGAGAGCGCGTTCATGGCGTGGCTGGTGAAGGCGCACCGCATCGCCCGCGACAACGGCGCGGTGTTCCACGGGTTCGGGATGACCAAGCCGCCCTACCCCGACCGGCTGCCGTTCTACTCGGTGGACTCCTCCTATTGGTCGGCGGGCATGCGCAACGGCACCGTCGGGCTGTACGACCCCGCCGCGCACACCTTCCGGCGGATGCGCGTCGGCACCCGGCAGGTGCATGCGCGGCGCATGGCCGCGCTGGTGCGCGCCTACGGCGGCGACCCCGCGCAGGTGGCCACGCCCGGGTTCGGGCGTGTCGCCGAGCGCGGCGCGATGGGCCGCACCGACCGCGAGTGGATGGCGCTGGCCGCGTGCGAGTCCTGGCACGCCTACGGCGCCGATCTGCGGGCCCGGCACCGGCCCGTCCCTGCCCCCGGCCCGGTCCGCGGCACCGGCCCCAAGGTGTACCTCGCCGTCGGCGACGAAGGCGGCTTCGACCAGGTCGTGCAGGCCGCCGCGAAGGCGCCGGCGACGCTCAAGGAGGCATCCCGTGGGTAACCACTACGCCGCGCCGTCGGTGGCGTTCGACTTCGACGGCACCCTGTGCGAAGACACCCGCCAGCAGACGCCCGGCAGGCCCCGCTGGCCCATGGTGCGGCTGGCCCGCCGCCTGCACGAAACCGGCTGGTGGGTGGTGGTGAACTCCGCCCGCCCGCTCGTCGACCACCTCACGGTCGAGAGCTGGCTGCAGGAGCACAACGTCCCCTGCAGCCAGATCGCGTTGTCGGCCAAGCCGCCGGTCGACGTCTACATCGACGACAAGGGGCTGATGCTGCCCCCGGCCGCGATGGAGGAGTACGCGTGGATGCGCGCCGCCACCGCGCCGCTGGCCGCCACCTGGGCGGGGGAGACCCGCAAGACCTCCTTCCGCCGCGCCATGGCCGACTGCGCGGAGAACCCCGACTGGTCGGGCGCCGACTTCGACGAGGCGCTGCGGGTGGTGGTACCGATGTCGGGCGGCCTGGACTCCTCCACGCTGTGGGCGATGGCGTGCGAGGCCGACCTGCCCGCCGTGCCCGTCTACGTCGACAACCACGCCCCTTACACCGGCGTGGAGATCGAGCGGGCCCGCCGGCTCACCGGCGGGCAGCTGCGGGTCCTGTCCGGCCCGCCCGTGGCGTTCAAGCAGTTCCAGCACATCCAGGTGGGCCGCAACATGATCATGCTGTGGACCGTCGCGGGATGGGCCCGCGACCACGACTGGTGGGGCGAGCTGTGGTTCGGCAACCACGCCGAGGAGACCAAGCTCGTCGGCGGCGACAAGTCCGTCCGGTTCCTGGCCACCGCGCAGCACCTGCTCACCGCCGCCGGGCACGACCTGCGGCTGGTGTCGCCGCTGGGCGGGCTCACCAAACCGGACCTGGTCCGCTGGTGGGCCGCCCGCGACCGGCTCGACGAGGCGCTGTCCACCTACACCTGCTTCACCGGCCGCCCCGAGCACTGCGGCCGCTGCTGGGCGTGCATGCAACGCCTGCTCGCGTTCACCGTCGCCGGCCACCGTGCCGAGTGCGAGGCGACGTTCCCCGGCGGCATCGACCTGTCGGTCCCGGCCGCCAAGTACTGGAGCAAGAAGACCGCGCGCGCCTCCGGCGGCCTGCGTACCGGCCGCGCCACCGGCACCGACGAGGCGCTCACCGCGCTCGGCTACGGCCCCGACATCCTGGAGCACGCATGATCGAGCGGGTCGACCCCGGCGCCCCCGAGGTGATCCGGGACGTGTTCGGCGCCGCCTACCACTGGGCGTGCGCCACCCTGTCGGGGCGGGGCCGCATCCTCGACGTCGGCGGCGGCACCGAGCGGCTCGGCAAGCACCTGCTGTACGGCGACGTCACCGACGTCGACGCCGACCCCGCCTGCGGCTGCGACTACACCGCCTCGGTCACCGACCTGCCGTTCGCCGACGGCGCGTTCGACTTCGTGACGTGCTTTGAGACCGTCGAGCACGTCGCGACGCCGCTGGCCGCCGTCGCCGAGCTGGTGCGCGTCGCCTCCCGCGTCGTGCTGCTGTCGTCGGTCAACGCGTCGGGCCCGACGTGGCTGCCGGGCGGCATCCCGATCTGGAAGGGCGCCGACAACCCCTACCACCTGGCCGAGATGGACACCGCCGGGTTCGCGCGGCTGCTGGACGGGCTGCCCGTGCAGTTCTTCTCCCTGATGCCCACCGAGTACCCCGACTGCGGCGAATTCGTCATCATCCGGGGGCTGCACCCGGGCGGCATCGTCAACTACGCCCGCATCCACGCAGATCGGGCCCGATCGTGACGCGCCCGATCCTGCGGGTGCTGGTGTCCTTCTACTACGCCTCCCACATCGACCTGTCGGCGCTGGCCGACTACGACGGGCCGGTGGAGCTGTTCGTGGACTCGGGCGCCTACTCCGCCGAGTCGGTGGGCGCCACCGTCCGCCTGGCCGACTACGCCTCCTGGCTGCACGAATGGCGCACCCTCATCACCACTGCCGCCAACCTTGACGTCATCGGCGACCACGCCGCCTCGGCCCGCAACTGCGAGAAGCTGGAGGCCGCGGGCTGCAAGGTGCTGCCGGTCTTCCACACCGGCTCCCCGTGGGCCGAGCTGGAGCGGCTGTGCGCCGCCTACGGCTACGTCGGCGTCGGCGGCATGGCCTCGGCCGCCACCAACAATCAGCGGCTCCTCATGCAGTGGCTGATCAAATGCCACCGCATCGCCCGCGACAACGACGCCGGCCTGCACGGGTTCGGGATGACCACCCCCGACGTGCTGGCCCGGCTCCCGTTCTACTCGGTGGACTCCACCACCTGGAAGGCCGGCATCCGGTACGGCAACCTGCAGATGTGGGACGGCCGCCGGGCCCGGTTCGTCACCATCCCGTTCGGCGACCACGGCAAGGCGCACCGGCACCGCGAGCTGATCCGCGCGCACTCCGGCGTGGCCGCCGACGTGGCCCGCAAGGGGTTCTGCCTGCTGGGCGACCGGCCCCGCGAGGACTACGTCCGCGACTACTACATGGCGCTGCGGATCTCCGCGACCGGCATCCTGCGGTTCGAGGAATGGCTGAGCGGGCGGCACCGCGTCCCGCCGCCGCCCGGGTGGCGCACGCCCGGCCCCGCCTACTTCCTCGGCGTGGTCAACAACCGGGAGCTGAACGGCGCCATCCAGGCGGTGAAGGCGGCCGACGACGCCGCCGGGAACGCAGCCGGAGACGCTAACCCCCGCGCGGCCCTACGGTCCCGCCCATGACCACCCACTCCATCACCGTCGAGCACAACTTCGAGACGGCTCACCGGCTCCCGCATCTGGAAGGGAAGTGCCAGAGCCTGCACGGCCATTCCTGGCGCGCCCAGGTGACGGTGTCGGCGCCGAGCCTGACGGGCCGCAACCAGCTCGGCGCGTCCAGCGCGGGCACCGTCGTGGAGTTCGGGCGGTTCAAGAAGCTGATGCGCGAATGGATCGATGACCGGCTCGACCACGGCACGATGCTCGGCCTGAGGGACCCGCTGGTCGGGCCGCTGCGCGAAGACGGATGCAAGGTGTTCGTGTTCGGCGCCGAGTGGGAGGGCGGCGACTGGGGCGGCGCGCAGTGGCCGACGGTGGAGGCGGTCGCGGCGCTGCTGGCCGCGCAGGCGTACGGGTGGCTGTCGTCGATGTGGGACGACCCGATGGACACCACCATCGCGGCCCGCACCGAGGTGACCCGCGTGCACGTCACCGAGACCGCCGTGAACGCCGCCGTCTGGGAGGCGCGGTGACCGCGCCCGCCGTGGCGACGGGGGAGACCCTCGTCTTGGCGGAGTGGTTCGGGCCAACCTTCCAGGGTGAGGGGCCGTCCGCGGGGACGCCCGCCTCGTTCGTCCGCACCGGCGGCTGCAACCTCGGCTGCGTCTTCTGCGACACCCCTTACACCTGGGACGGCCGCCGCCACGACCTTCGCGCCGAGCTGCGCCGCACACCGGTCGCCGACGTGGTCGCCGACGTCCTGGCGCACGACACCCCGCTCATCGTCATCACCGGCGGGGAACCGCTGCTGCACCAGGGGCAGCCCGGCTGGGACCGGCTGCTGAACGCGCTGAGCTACCACGGCCGCCGCATCGAGGTGGAGACCAACGGCACCATCGTGCCGTCGTCGCTAACCTCGCACCGCGTCGCGCAGTTCAACTGCTCGCCCAAGCTCGCCAACTCCGGGGAGCCGACCGCCCGGCGGGTGGTGCCCGCCGCGCTGGCCGCGCTCGCCGCAACGAACAAGGCGGTGTTCAAGTTCGTCGCCGCCACCCCCGGCGACGTGGACGAGGCCGCGGCGATCGTGGCCGCGCACCGCCTGCCCCGCGACCGGGTGTGGATCATGCCGGAGGGCACGTCGCCGGCGACGGTGCTGGAGGCGTCCCGGGCGATCGCCGACCGCGTCGTGGCGCACCGGTTCCGGCTCACCACCCGCCTGCACACCCTCATCTGGTCCGACGAACGGAGACGCTGATGGCCGACATCGCCGACGTGATGAAGGGCGACTGGACGCCGTTCCTGCGACCCGGCCAGGACGGCGACCCCGACAACGGCGACTGCGGTGTCCAGCTCGGCGACGCCATCCGGCACGCCCGCGCCATGTTCGCCGCGCTCGGCATGCCGTGCGACCAGGAGGGCACCACCGCCACCCCGGACAGGTTCGTCCGGGCCATGCTGGAGCTGACGGCCGGCCTGCGCGTCGACCCCGACCGGCACTTCGCCCGCACCTTCCCGGCGCCGTCGGCCGACCCCGGCATCATCATCGTCCCCGGCATCCGCTTCACCAGCGTGTGCGAGCATCACGCGCTCGCGTTCACCGGCACCATGGCCGTCGGGTACCTGCCCCGGCCGGGCGCCCCCGTCGTCGGGCTGTCCAAGCTCGCGCGCGTCGCCCGCGAGTACGCCGCCCGCCCGCAGATGCAGGAGCGGCTCGGCGACCAGATCGTGCAGGCCATCACCCGCAGCCTGGACACCGACGGCGCCGCCTGCGTCATCCGCTCCCAGCACTCGTGCATGACGCTGCGCGGCGCCCGCGCCGACGGCGCCGCCATGGTCACCTCCCACATGCGCGGCCAGTTCCGCGAGTCCGCGGCGCTGCGCAACGAGTTCCTGACGCTGGCCAACCAGCCCGGATGACGGCGCCGCCTCCTTGCATCGGACGTTAACCGACCACACAATGCATGTGTGGTCGGTGTGCGCCTCACCTACCGCGACACGGTTGCCGCGCCCGGCAACCGGACCCACAATGAGATCCCCGGACGAGCACCCAGGGATTCACCGCAAGGAGCACACGTCGTGCCTGATCACGCAGTCCTGCCCATCGCCCTGCCGCCCGTCTCCCGGCCCGTGAGCGCCGCAGACGTCGCCTACCTCGAAGCCGTGCAGCACGCGCTGCTGAGCCACGACCACACCGTCGTCAGGAAGTGGTTCTGCGACACCTGCCCCACCTGCGAGCGCATGGTGCCCGTGGGCGAGAGCAGCCGGCTGGTGTTCTGGGAGAAGCACTTCGTGCTCGCCCGCCTGGTCGTCATCGACTGCCTGGGCCACTGGCTCATCAACCCGGCCGCCGTCGGCGTGCCCGAGCCCGCGGCCGGCTGGGTCGACTGGCGGGCACCCGCACCCGAGCCGTGGCGCCCCGAGCCCGGCGGAGACGACGACATCGTCCAGCAGTTCATGGCCACGCCCACGCACGCAACCGGCCACGCCGCTGCCGCCGCCGCCATGCACGCCGCCCGCGCCAGCGTCTAGCGGCCCCTCACCACCGCCCCGCGCCCCTACCGGCGCGGGGCGGTGTCGTACACCCCACACCGACCCGCCAGCGGGTCTGTGCCCGGTTGAGCACCCGGGCGCCCACTTCAAGGAGCCACACCCCGTGGAGCTGTACTTCCTCGGCGCGTCCATGCCGCACTGGGCGGGCCCCAACTCGCCCCTGCTCGCCCCCGCCCACCCGGGCGGCCCGCCCCAGCAACCGATACCGCTGTGCATGTCGCGGGTACGGCTGGCGCACCGCAAGACGCTGCCCCGCGCGCAGGCGCCCGTCCTCATCGACTCCGGCGGCTTCTCCGAACTCGACCCCGACGAGGACCAGGACGGCTACACCACCTGGTCCATCACGCCCCGCCAGTACATCGCCGAGGTCCGCCGCTACGTGCAAGAGATTGGCCACGTGGTCGGCGCCGCCCCCATGGACTACATGACCGAGCCGCACATCCGCGCCGCCACCGGCCTCACCGAGATCGAGCATCTGGCGCGCTCGGTGACGTCCACGCTCGAACTGCGGTGGCTCGACCCCGACCTGCCCATCTTCCCCGTCATCCAGGGCAACAGCATCGACGCGCAGCTCCGCTGCGCCGACATGTACGAGAAGCACGGCATCGACCTCACCAAGGAACCCCTCGTCGGCGTCGGCTCCGTCTGCCGTCTCCAGTCCACCGTGAAGATCGTCGACCGGTTCGCCGCGCTGCACCACCACTTCGGCGGCAACATCCGCCTGCACGGCTTCGGGGTGAAGAAGCTCGGCCTCAAGCTCATCGCACCCGGCGTGGTGTCGGGCGACTCGGCGGCCGGGTCGCGGCGCGGCCGCTCGGCGGGCCCGTGCACGCACGGCTCCGGCGCCGTGTCCGAGGCGAACTGCCCGGTGTTCGCCCGGCAGTGGTACGAGCAGGTCCTTCACGCCGCCACCCAGACCACGGCCGCGCAGTGGGAGGCGGTCGTCGCGCAGTACGCGGCGCGCGGCACCACCGCGGCGCTGTTCGACGTCGCCGGCGTCGAGCACGGCCCGAACATGCCGACGCCCGGGTGGCGCATCGCGCGGACGCTCAGCACGATGCTGCCCGCGGACGCCGACGTCGACGTGGTGGCGGGGCTACTCGACCGCTTCCAGGCCGCGTACTGGGCGCAGGAGCCCGTGGACCGGAGGCGGGAAGTGCACCTGGGCGACGTGCCGCACGGGGAGGTGCGGCACCTCAGGCTCGACTCGGCCGCGTTCCGCGCGTACGTCCGCGGCGACGGCGCCGCAGCGTCCTGACCAGCAGAAATATTGATCGTTTCGCCTTGCGATGGGCGTTAACCGACCATACATTGGCGGTGTGCCCCGGTAGAGCAGCCGGGACCCAGGTCAAGGAGCACCAGATGCAGAACGCCGCCACCGCCGCCACCGCACCCGCCACCACCCCGCAGGAGCTGCGCGACCGCGCCGCCGCCCACCACAGCGCCGCCGAGGAGTCGTTCGAGCGGTCCGGCATGGACGGCGCCCTCACCCAGTGGGCGCACGGCCGCATGGCGGGCCTGGACCTGCTGAAGGCCGACCTCGCCGAGAACGGCGGCAAGGCGATGTTCCCCGCGCTGTTCGACACCGACGGCCGGCTGGTGCCCGCCAAGCTCATCACCGTCAACCGCGGCTACGACACCGACGACGTGTTCGGGCTCCTGCCCGACGACACCGGCCGGGGCCGGTTCACCGGATGGTTCAACCCCTCCAAGGCGGAGCGCAAGGGCGTCGCGCGCCGCAACGACGCCAAGAAGGGCTACTACGTCGGGTACGTCATGGCGCCCGCCAAGGCCGAGCTGGCGGGCGGCAACGTGTGCACCGTGATGCCGGTGACGCGCCGCACCGACGGCGGCTGGTCCAAGGACGTGGAGATCGTCGACAACGGCCACGGCGACACCGACCTGCACCGCTGGTACAGCATCCAGGACGGCACCTACTGGGAGAAGTGACCCCCGGGCACACCGACGGCCGCCGGGCAGATCCCCGGCGGCCGTCGGCATCCGCGCATAATCCCCGAGTCGCATCGGGGACCTTGCCTGTTCACGGTACCGAGCGGGGCGGCTCCCCGGCCGCCACATCTGCGCTACCGGCCCGCCACTGCCGCAGATACCTGCGCACCGTGGAGTACGGGATGCCGGTCTTCGCGGCGATCTCAGCCGCACCGAGTCCCTGCGCCGCCATCGCTTGGCACCGCTCCCGCCGCCGCTTCCACCGGTCCGCAAGCTCCACCCCCTCCCGCTCGGCCGCGCGCCGCACGTTGCGCGTGTCCATCTCCCGCGCCTCGGCGACGTCCTGCACATCGAACCCGCGCCGCGCGTACTCCAGCAGCTCCGGCCGCCGCAACGGCGTCGCCGGCCGCTCCACGCGCCGCCCTTCCTGCGCCCGCCACCAGGACACGAACGACGCCACACCCCACCCCGGCCGCCCCGTCTGCGGATGCGTGCCCCGCTCCGGCAGCGGACGCCCCTCCTTACGCGCCTTCGACAGCGTCCGCGACACCCGCTCCTCCCCCACCCCCAGCAGCTCTGCCAGCTCCACCTGAGACATCACCCGGTCGAACACGTCCTCCCCCTCTCCCGAACAGCCGGTTCCCCTGCCTGCGCGGGGACAGCCCGTGACGCAAACCCCCCAGACACGTCACCGTGAGGAGGCTATGGCCAACGAACCCACCACCACCAGCACCACCCGGCGCCCCCGCCGCACCGGAGGCCGCCCCACCAAACTCACCCCCGACGTCCACGACACCATCGTCAACGCCGTCCGAGCCGGCAACTACGTCGAGACCGCCGCCGCCTACGCAGGCGTCCACCCCGGCACCGTGTTCCGCTGGATGAAGGAAGGCGACGAACCCGGCGCACCCCGCGCCAAGCGCGAGTTTCGTGATGCCGTGAATCGCGCGCGCGCGGAGTCGGAGGTCCGCGTCGTCGGGCAGATCCAGCGGGTCATCATGGGCGGCCAGATCATCAAGGAGACGACGCGGCGGGAGCCGGACGGCACGGTGGTGACCGAGCGGACGTACGCGCAGCCGGACGGCCGGGTCGCGCTCGACTACGCCTCGCGGGCGTTCCCCGACCGGTGGGCGCGCCGCTCGGCGATCGAGGTCACCGGGGAGGGCGGCGGCCCGGTGGTGGTGGAGCACACGCAGGTGATCGCGTCGCTGGCCGCGCGGCTGCACGAGCTGGCCGGCGACCCCGACCGCGACCAGATGCCGCCGGGCCGGGTGGTGGACGGGCAGCTCGTCGAAGAACCCGCAGATTGACCGGCTGCCCTCCTTGCGTTCGGCGTTAACCGACCCCACAATGAAGATGTGCCCGGTTGAAGCACCCGGGCCCCGATCGCAAGGAGCAGCCGTGTTCGATCTCGCCACCCTCACCAGCAAGGCCATCCGCGAGCAGGACATGCGCACCGAGACGCTCACCGAGCAGCGCAACGCCGCCGCCGACCGGTACCGCCCAGACATCGACGCCATGGACATGGCCGACATCAAGGCGGCGCTGACCAAGGACGTTGAGCGGGGCGCCATCAAGAACCCACGCCTCACCGGCCGCGAGAAGAAGGCGGAGCTGGTCGACGCGGCGGTGGAGGCGTACGCCGACGCCAACGAGGCGGGCGCGACGCTGCGCCGGCTGGCCGAGGAGGCGAGCGGCGACCGCGAGATGGCCTCCCGGCTCAACGGGTTCATCAAGGCGGCCGAGCGGGCGAAGGTGAAGCTGACCCACGAGGTCGACGAGAGCGGCGAGCCGGTGCGGGCCCTTGAGCCGCACGACATGGCGTACCAGATCGAGTGGCACGGCGACGACTTCCAGACCGCCGAGCGGCTCGCCCGGTACGCGCACCGCGTGTTTCGGGCGGTGGGCAGCGGCCACGACATTCGCGAGGTCGTGATGAGCGAGGTGCAGGACGCGGTGAAGGCGGTGTTCCGCTTCCCCCGCGAGGTCCGCTCCAACGGGATGGCGGGCAACGCCAAGGCGCCGCGCATGTACGAGGCGCTCGCCGCCCTGGAGTTCATCAAGGAGGTGGCGTGGGCGTACAGCCAGAGCAACGGCGACGACGCCCAGTTCGTGCGGCAGATGTACCGCGCCTTCAACTGACCTTCCCCACGGCGCCCGCCCGGGGCCCGGCACCCAGCCGGCCCCGGGCGGGCGCCCCTCACATCGAAGGAGCCACGCTCATGGGAGCGGAAGAGTTCTACACCACGGCGGCGGGCACCGACCCCGACGAGGCGTTCGACCGCGCCGTCGCGGACGCCGCCCGCGAGCACGGGGGGCGCTACACCGGCACCATCGCCGAGAAGGACCGCTACGTGGTGGTCGCCGGGACGCCGATGGACGCCGACGCCGCGCTGGCGCTCGCCGGGCGCATCCTGGGCACCCGCGACCACCTGGTGGCAGCCAAGACGGGGCCCGCCGGTGCCGTGGCGGTGTCGGGCACCCGCGTGCAGATGCGCGTGCCGGTGCCGCCCGGCGTGTACGACACCGACCGCGAAGCCATCCGCGCCGCCGTCCGCGCGTACGACTTCTGCGGCGGGAGGCCCGTCGACCTGCCGCACATCGCGTTCGGGGTGCCGCGCCAGTACCTGGGCGCCCCCGACTACGGCAGCGGCGCGTACGCGCCGCGCCGGGGCGGCAACCGGTTCCGGGTGGCCGCAGGCGCCACCCTGACGGTCGACGTGGAGTATCCGGCGCCCCGCCATACCGGCTGGCTGTTCTTCGGCATAGCGGCCCGCTGAGCCCGCCGCCTTGCGGCAGACGTTAACCGACCAGACAATGTAGGGGGCCGTGCGCGAGCACGCCCGGCTCCCCGTTTCAAGGAGACCTCGTGCAGTACTCCCCGCAGGTCACCGCAGGCCAGATGTTCCAGCCGAGCGGCGCCCTCGCCTGCTACCGGACGGCCGCCGGGCAGCTCATGTTCGCCATCCCCGATGACGGCTCCGGCGGCCCGCCCGGGGGCCGGTCCCACTACTTCTGCAGCGGGTGCAGCGGCTCCAGCCCCGTGCACCCGGACGCCACCACCAACCAGCTCGCCAACGAGCACGCCGCCACCTGCCACCGCGAGCCGCTGCACGGCCGCCCCGCCTTCCCGAGGGACTGAACATGGGATCCACCACCGTCAACGGCCAGATCACCATCGAGCCGCCGCTCACCAACAGCGAGCTGAACGTCTGCGGGTTCGTCAAGCACCGCGGCGACCACGAGTTCGACATGGCGTTCAAGGTGCGCATCGAGGAGACACCAGAGGAGACCGCCGACGGCACGCTCATCCGCCGCACCGGCGTCGCCCTGGAGCCGCTGAAGGACGACCCGTACCCCGCCTACGACCTCGTCGACCACCTGAAGGGGTTCATCGGCGTCTACGGCACCGCACCCGACGGCACGGCCCGCACGTTCGCCGGACACTTCTCCTGCGACGACGCCGACAGCTACGACGACCCGTGGATGTGCAAGGTCGTCGACGGCCGCATCGTCAAGGTGACGGCGAGCGTGGTGTGGCCCGAAGACCTGGACTCCGTCAACACCAAGCTCGCGGCCGTCCGCCGCCTGCTGGCCCGCCACACCACCACCCCCGGTGCAGTCACCGTCGAGACGCTGGCCGAGTCGACCGCAGACCTGTGCCGCGCCGTCGCGAAGTTCACGGCCCGGTTCGACACCGACGAAGACGAGGACTGATGGGGTACAAGCCGACGCGCCACACCGAGGCGCACGCCGTGCGGGTCCTGCCCGGCCTGCACGTGGTCATCGAGCGCACCGTGCACGAGGTGGGCATGCATCTGGTGGTGACGCGCCGCCGCCCCGTCGCCGTGGCGTTCAGCCGCGCCGCCGCGGTCCGCGTCGCCGCGGCGTTCACCCAGCCGGCCGTGCCGGAGCCGTCCACCCCGCCGCCCGGCCACCTCGGCACGGCGCCATAACCGGCCCTGCGCCCTTGCCACCGGCGTTAACCAACCCCACAATGTACGAGTGGGGCCCGGGGAAGCACCCGGGGCCGCGAAAGACAAGGAGCTGACCGACATGTTCGTGAAGGACCTGGAAGCCCTCAAGACGGGAGACCGGCTCGTCACCACCAACGGTCACCACGTCGTCTTCGAGAGGCGCGACACCGTCGACAAGCCGGCGTCCACCGACCCCACCAAGTCGCGGACGTTGAACTGCGCGGTGGTCCGCCACCGCGACGGCCGCCGCGAGACCCTGCCCGCCCGCAGCGTTCACAAGGACCTCGCCTGATGATCCGCATCGTGAATCCCGTGACGCGCCTGGCCGACGTGCTGGTGCGCCACCACCGCGCCATCCGCGCCGCGCACGACGTGCCCGCCCCGTGGAGGCCCGCCCCACCCCGGCCCCGCCGGTTCGGGTTCCCGGCCCCGACTACGACACCATGCGCCGCCTGAACCGCGACTTCGACGCCGCGGCGCTGCGGCTGCTGGACGAATGCCGCAACGAGCGGCGCGGCCGGTGACCGCCCGGGACTCGTCGCCGGCGACGGTGGTGCGGCTGCGCGACGAGGAGCGGCTGCTGCGCTTGTCCGCCGTCGCCGGCGTCCTGCTGACGTGGAGCGGGTTCGCCGCCGGGAAGGTCATCTGCTGGGCCGCAGACGGCCCGCCAATGCCGCGATGGGAGCTGCCGTGCGTGGCCGCGCTGTCGCTGTTCGGGCCCGGCTGCTGGGTGCTCACGCGCACCCGGTACGTCCTGGCCCGCCGCCGGCTCCGCGCCGAGCTGGGGCGGATGGGGTGATGGACATGGACATCGTGTTCTCCGCGCGTCAGCAGGCCCGGCTCGCCGAGGCAAGGAAGCGGGGCGGCACCACCACCCTGCGCCGCACCTTCCGTTCCACTATCGGCGCCCACCGGCTGTGGCGCCGTATCGCCATGGACGCGACCCGGCTGGGCCTGGCCGTCGACTACCAGCACGACGGTGGCTGGTTCACCCGCACCCATCAGGTCGTCGTGCGGGGCCCCGCCGTCAAGGTCGCGGCGTACGACATCGTGGTGGAGGAGTTCCTTGCCCTCTGCCCCGGGAGGTCTTGATGGCGGTGCCCTCTGCCGAGCCGGTCCCGGCCGGACCGCTGCTGGACGTGGACCGGCTGCGCGCCGAGCTGGAAGCGTTCTGGGCTGAGCGGGAGCCGGTGCAGACGCCGCCGCATCTCGGCTGGGGGTGGGGTGAGCCGCCCATCGCGGGCACGGTGCACGACCAGCAGTCCACCACCGTCAACCCGTACTGGGAGATCGCGCGGCTGCTGCCCACCACCGACCAGGGCGCGGTCATGACGATGCCGCTGGCGCCCGACCTGCTGCACCTGCTCGGCATGCGGGAGAAGCTGACCGTCGCGTTCGGGTACGTGGTGCCGTCGCCGGCCGACGTGGCGTGGATCGTGGGGCAGCTCGACGCGGCCGGGCTGCCGCGCCGCATCGCCGAGGTGTGCGCTGGGGCCGGGTATTGGGCGTGGCAGCTCACCCAGGCCGGCGTCGAGGTGGACGCGACCGACGCATGCCCCGCTGGGCAGATGCCGCCCGCCGCGTACGGCCTCGTCGAGCAGTACACCGGCACGGCGGGCCCGTGCTGGGCGCCGGTGCAGGCCATGGACGCCGCTGAGGCCGCCGCTGCCGCCGGAGACGTCCCGCTGATGATGGTGTGGCCGCCCTACCGGGACCCGGCCGCCTACAAAGCGTTGAGGGCGTACACCGGCGACCTGCTGTTCTACTGCGGCGAGTACCGCGGCTGCACCGCCGACGACCGGTTCTTCAACCTGCTGGACCGCGACTGGACCGAGGTGTCGTGGTCGCCGGGCCGGCTCCGCTACGACGGGCTCCGTGACCACCTGGTCCTGTACCGCCGCAAGCCGCCGCCGCCTCCGGGCCGCCCCATCGGGCCGCTGACGCGCGCCGAGCAGGACGCCGTCGACGCCGGGAACTGCATGCTCGCCCCCTACGGCTGCACCGCACGCAGGGCGACCCGCTGGTGGTGCGCCACGCACAAGTCGAGGTGGCGGCGCACCGGCGACGCCGGCGACCCGGTGATGGCGCAGCGCCTGCGCAGGCTCACCGCCTACACCGAGCCCACGGCCGAGACGTGCGCGCTGGAATTCTGCGACGAGCCGCACCACGCGCTGGGGCTGTGTGCCGGGCACTACTCGCGCGTGATGCGCGACGGGCACCCGGGCACCACCCCGATCGCCAAGCGCGCCAAGCTGGCGCCGGTGGACGTCCCGGCCGACGCCGTCGCCGCGGCGCTGAAGCTGGTCGACGGGAATATCGAGCGGCTCCGGTGGAATCCCCGCACCCAGAAGATCGAGGTGGTGCCGTCCCGGCGGCGGGGCACGCCGCGCGTCAAGACGGGCCGCCCGACTGGCCGCCCGCCCGCGATGGACGAGACGGCCGTGGAGCAGGCCCGGCAGATGGTCGAGGACGGGGTGTCGGTGAGCCAGACGGCCTTGCGGATGGGGGTGTCCGCGGCGACGCTCCGCAGATACTTGCAGGGGTGGAAGCCGGTCTCTCAGCGGTAGCGGGCGGTCTCCTCGCTGTGCGCGGCGCGGCAGTTGCGGCACCGGCACTTGCGGCGCCGGTATCCGGCGGGGGTCCCGCACTTGTCGGACATGAACGGGGCGGAGTAGGCGTCCAACGCGTCGTCGAGCTGCACGCGGAACTCCTCGTCCCACAGCGCCCGCCCGTACACCCGCACGATGGACACGTTCACCTGCGCGGCCGCCTCGGCGAGGGGGACGCCGGAGGAGACCTGCTGGAGAACGTGGGCGCGGGCGTCGGGCCCGAACTCGGCGTCGGCTATCTGGCGGCGGTACGCGCGCAGCGACTCGCTCTTGCCGCGGATGACCGGGGCGGACCGGTTCCCCTCCCGGTACAGCGTCGTTGGCTTCTTATCGATCATTTCGGTGGCCACGTTCGTCAGGGTCCCCTACTGGCGTGGGGCGCACAACCCCGAACAAACATCGCGTCTTGATCGCAGGTTGGGCGACAACCAGCCCTACAGCCTGCGGGGGAAGGGCGCGACGTTAACGGGCCCGGCCCCGCATCCTGCTCGCTATGACCAGCATGTGGATGTCGGGCATCGCGCGCAGCGCCCAGCGCAACGGCGGCTCGATGGCCGGTGGGCCGCCCCGCGCGGTGTGGCACATCACCTGGGACGCACTCGACAAGCACGGCAGGCTGCCCGCGTTCGACAACGTCGCGTCCTACCTGCGCAACGTCGGGTACTGCCCCCACCTGATGTGGGACCCGTGGTCGGGGCGCATCGTGCAGTTCTACGGCGCCGAGGAGTCGGCGCGCGCGCTGGAGCACCCGCCCGGCGGTGTGGAGACCAACCGGATGGGCTCGCGCTGCATCCAGGTGGAGGCGTGGTTCTCCCCCGGCTGCGTGGTGAACGGCAAGACGTATGCCACGCTCGCCGACACCCCGTGCAAGGGGCTGGAGGACATCGTGGCGTGGATGCGGACGCTCGGCATCCCCGACGTGTGGCCGTCGGGGCGCCCGCAGTGGTCGGGCAACTCCCGCTCGGCCGCCACATGGCGCGGCAAGGCAGGCCACTACGGGCACTGCCACGTGCCCGGCAACAGTCACGGCGACCCGGGCCCGATGCCGTCGGGCATGTTCGCCGGCGGATGGCAGGAGGCGATGATGGGCAAGCTCCCCACGCTCGGCAAGGGCGACACCGGCGAGCACGTCGAGAGCGTGCAAGGGCTGCTGCTGGCCCGCTCGCACCCGGAGGTGCACGTCAACGGCCACTTCGACGACGTGACGGAGACGGCGGTGAAGGCGGTGCAGAAGTGGGGCGGCGTCGCCGCCGACGGGATCGTGGGCCCCGACACCTGGCCGGTGCTGCTGCGCGTCAAGTGATCACGAAACCTGCCAACGGGCTGGGCTCCTATTGACTCCGCCTTGACGGTGCGGAGAAGGTTAGCGTCGGGTTAGCGTCGGATTAGCGGGCGTGGCACCTACGAACCGGGCTCGTACGCGGGTACGATCACAGAAATCGACAACCGACCCCACAATGCGTGACCGCGTCTTGGAGACCCCGGGTTTCCCCGGGTGGCCCGATGTTCTGCACGGGAACATCGTCCGGCAATGGAACCATCGTCGGGTATGGCCACAAAGGTTTCGGTGCCGCGGACCGCCCCCGGCCCGCCTTCCCGCAGCGGTGGAACGGGCCACCCACACCCCACCCCGTCACGGAAGGCTGAAGATGGCAGGAGACACCACCCTCACGATCGTGGGGAACCTGGCCCGCGACCCCGACCTGAAGTTCACCTCCTCCGGCGTCGCCAAGGCCGACTTCACCGTCGCCTCCACTCCCCGCTTCTACAAGGACGGCGAGTGGAAGGACGGCGAGACGCTGTGGATGCGCTGCACGGCGTGGAAGAGGCAGGCCGAGAACGCCGCCGAGACGTTGCGGCAGGGCATGCGCGTCATCGTCACCGGCCGGCTCAAGCAGCGCTCGTACGAGACCCGCGAGGGCGAGAAGCGCACCGTCTTCGAACTGGAGGCCGAGGAGATCGGCCCGTCGCTGCGCAGCGCCACCGCCAAGGTGGACCGGGCCCGCCGCGACTCCCCCAGCCAGCCCGCCGACGACCCGTGGGCCAACACCCCTGCGGGCGGCAGCGATGACCCCCCGTTCTGATCCTCAGGGCCAGCAGAGACGAGAGCGAGCATCACTCGTGCGCCCGCGCACCCGAACTGACGCCCAACCCGCAGTCCACTCACGCGCCCTGGAAGAATCGTTCGCCCAGCTCAGCGCATACCTGGACACCGTGAAGTACGTCATCCACGCGCTGCAGGAAGACTCCCCCGACGACCAGCTCGTCCAGCAGGCGCTCGACGCCCTCACGTCCATCCGCGACGGCATGGCGCAGGGCGACATGTTCATGGACCTGTTCCGCGACGTCCGCGACCACCTGGTCGCGGTCCTCGGCCACAACACCGACCTGACCGGTCAGGTCATCGGCGACGCCGCCGGAGTGAACGACTCCTACGTCTCGCGCGTGACCCGCAAGATCATGGGGTCGACGCGCCGCGAGCACAGGCGCGCCAAGCGGGCCCGGCGCGGCGGCCAGCGCGCCGACCCGCCCTCTCCCCCGGTCATGCACCGCAGAACCCCGGCGGCCAGCTGAGCCGCCCCGCGCCGGAGTAGCCCGCGACGTTAACGGGCCTGGTCAGGCACCGTGACGACGTGCCCGACTTCTCCCGCCCCTCCTTGCGACGAACGGCAACCGACCCCACAATGAAGGGGTGCCCGGTTGAGCCGCCGGGCCCGACGCAAGGAGCCTCATGGCAACGCACCTCGCGCCGCGCCGTGCACCAAGCTGTGCACCACGGCGCCGCACGCCGGAAGTCACGGCCGTGACCGGGATGAGCCCCGCCGAGCTGTACGACGCGCTTGAGCTGGCCATCGCCGAAGCCGTCAAGGCGCGCCGCTGGTGGCACGGCCGCCACCGGCCCGTCATCTGGTTCACCGCCGCCACGGTGACGGTGAACCGCCAGCAGTGGTTCGCCGTCATGCATGACGACTGGCGCGGCGAGTACGGCTACAGCCTGCCGCAGGCCCGCGCCATCCGCGCCGCGCTGCTGCCCGTCATGGCTGGCTACCGCCTCCGCGTGCAGGACGTCCTCCGCCAGCTCGACACCGCCCTGGAGGAGCAGTGAACCGCGCCAACGAGCCGCTGCCCGAGTTCGACTACACCCCGGAACTGCACGACGCGCTGCGCATGTTCCTGGGCGTGTGGAGGGACGGGTACCTCGCCCACGACATCGGCACCTCGCTGGCCTGCACCGAGGCGGAGTCGCTCGCCGAACTGCTCACCGCCGCCGGGCTCGAAGACGAGGCCAAGAACCTCATCGACTGGCACGCCGACGGCGACGACGCCGGAGACATGCACTACCGGGGCGGCGAAGACTCACCCGAAGACGCAGACGCACCCGAACCGGCGCCCCGGGGAGACCAGTCGTGACCGAGGCCAAGCGTTCACCGGATCTGCACGAGAGCGCCGCCGCCTTCGCGCGCACCTGGGCGCAAGGCGAGCTGGCCGACGAAGTCGCCACGGCGCTCACCTGCGACGAGGCCGAGGCGCTCGCCGAGCTGTTCCACGCCGCCGGACTCCAGGACGCCGCGAAGACGTGGATGGACAGCCACGCCGCAGGCGACTACCCCGAAGACCGCCACTACCGGGGCCGCGAAGACACACCGGCAGAAGACGCGCCCGAGCCGGCGCCCGCCCCGTAGCCTCACCTCACCGGCCCGGGGAAGCACCCGGGCCCCGCATCAAGGAGCCCACCGTGAACACCACCGCCACCGCGGACGCCGCCAAGCACGGCACCCGCACCTCGCTGGAGCCCGCCGCCGCGCACATGGAGAAGCTGCTGACCGTGCCCGGCTCCTCCGTCAAGGGCATTGCGCGGCTCGCGCAGATTCCCGTGAACACCGCCCGGCAGATCCTCCACCGCCAGACCTACACCACGGCCACTCACAACGTGCAGCAGCTTCTGCACGTCACCGTCGACGACGTCCGTAAGGAGGCCGCGGCGCGGCCGAACATCGGCGGCGTCGCCCCCAACTCCACGCGCGTCACCAACCTGCACCCCCAGCTCATCCGCTGCATGCAGCGGCAGGGCTGGGGGCTGCGCTGGCAGGCCGACAAGCTCGGCGTCGACCCAGAATGGCTGGAGCGGATCGCGTCCGGCGACCTGCGGACGCTGCCCCGCACCGTCCACCAGACGCTCGTCGCGCTCGCCGACCACATGGAAGGCAAGTGGGGCCCCGACCAGACCGAGGCGCGGCAGGCCGCCGACGCCGGCTGGTACGCGCTCACCGCCTACGACGACGGAGACCTGGTGCTGGGTGCCGTGCGGTACGACGAGCGGCGCACCGTGCAGCGCAGGCTCGCGCAGGCGCGCCTGGACGCGGTGCGGCTGCTGCTGGACGGGCACTCCGCGCACAGCGCGGCCGTGCGCACCGGGCTCACCGACAACGCGGTGCGGGCCATGCGGCAGGAGGTCGGGCTGTTCTTCCAGTGCTCCAACCGCCGCCAGAGCGACGGCGCGTTCGGCGTCGAGCTGCGGCCCGGGTCTCGTGCGCGGGGTGCGGAGGTCGCCGGCGTCCTGGCCGCGCACGCCGCTGACCGCCGCTCCGATCCCGTCCGGGTGGCGTTGGGCCTGGGCATGGTCGCGGGGCTGCTGCTGTCGCCCGAGGAGAAGGCGGCCGCGCTCACCGGAGGAGAGAGCGCCCTGGCCGCCTGAGCCGGATCGATGTGGCCCCCCGGTGTGCTGATGCGCCGGGGGGCCGCGCCGTAGCGTGGTGCCCTCCGACATCTCCAACCTCGGAAGGGCACGACATGAGCGCAGGCACCCAGAGGCCCGTCTGGCGCAAGAGCAGCCACAGCAGCGACCCCGACATGGCGTGCTGTGTGGAGCTGGCCGCCACCGGCGACGGCGTCCGCGCCATCCGCGACTCCGTCGACCCCGACGGGCCGCGGCTCACCATGCCGGTCGCGGCGCTGCGGTCGCTGATCGAGACGGTCAAGGCCCACTAGGACACGCCCAAGCCAGGCGGCGGGCCCCACCGGGCACGGCTCGCCTGAGCTGCCAGAACACACCCGGCGCAAGATTTTTCCCCGCTACCTCCTTGCACTGGGCGTTAACCGACCACACAATGGGTGGCAGGATGCAACACCGGCCACGGAGGGAGGCGCAAGAGCATGCCGCAGACGAAGACCACGCACCGCGAGCACGCCGCGCAGCCCGCCGACCCGACCCTGGGAGTGGTGGCCGTGTAGACCGGAAACCCGGTCGACGCGCCAACCGCCTCCAGGCCAGCCTGGAGGCGGTTCGCGTACCAGGACAACAGCACTACTACCCGCCCCACCGGGCGACCACCGGGGCCATGGGTTCGGCAACACGTTGAGAACTCCACAGTGGAAGACACCCAAGGGCAACGCCACGGCGTTGCCCAGACGGTGCCCCGCGCCCGTAGGGGCGTCAGGGGCACCCGCATACGGGTCACCGCGCGGCAGCCGCGCAGCGTGGGACCTCGACACCATCACGGGTCGGGGCAGCGGCCGGCGACCACCGGGAACCCGTCACGGGCCGATAGTGACAACGGCAACACACTCGCCTTGCAAGCGAGAGATCTCGGTTCGAGTCCGAGCCGGTCCACCGTAGACCGCAGGGTGGGTGCGGGCCCGTCGGCCGGGGGTGGTTCCCCGGTTACGGACGGCGGGGCGCGCGGTTGGCAGAGATCCCATCCAGGGGGCCGCCCGTCACCAGCGGGCGGCCCCCGAACCATGCCGCATTGGTCGAGCAGGGAAGACGCCGGATTCTCGATCCGGAGGCCGCGGGTTCGAGTCCCGCATGCGGTACGGCGGCGCCGACGGCGGCCGCATGGGGTTGAAAGGTCTCGACCGAGGCGAAAGCCGCACGCGGACCGTCTCGGTACCCCGGTTCGATTCCGGGCAACTCCACGACCCTCCGTGGGTCTGCTGATATCGCAGGGGTGGGGCCGGGGCTGGATCCCCGGCCCCACCGTGGGAAGGGAGTGTGCGATGCGAGGGACCCTGCGCACCTACGCCCGGCACCGCAAGAGCGCCCCGGGCGGGCGCGGCAACCGGCTGGCCCGCGCGGGCCGAGTCCGCAAGGCCCGCAAGACCCGCGTCCTGCTCAACCGCAGGACCGACAACGACTGACGGCTCAGTCGCGCGCGACGGCCTGCTTCACCAGCTCGGCGGTCGGCAGGGCGAACAGCCGGTTCAGGTCGGCGGTCGCCGCCTCGGGGCTGGCCGGCCCGGCGACCAGGCGGCTGAACACCCGATGCGCGGCGGCGGCGAAGTCTGGCTTCCAGCCGATCGTCCGCACCACCTTCACGATCCCGGTATCGCCGTCGACCAGGACGATCGTGATCAGGTTCGCGCCCTGCTCGGGCAGGCGGTAGCCGGCTGGGAGACGCCACGCCTCCCACGGCGCGTCGCTCCACGGCTGTGTGCCGAACCGGAAGCACAGCACCGCGCATGACTCGCCGTCGACGAGTGCGAACTGCGCGACGCCGGACTTGAAGTCCTGGATCTCCGCCGGCTTCGGTCCGGCCATGAACCCGACGAGCATGATGCCGGTGTCGCTGAAGGAGAAGTGGAAGCCGTCGTCGTAGCGGCGCCGGGGGTTTTTGGGGTCGTACGGTTCGCCGACCGCGTATCGCTGCATGGCCCCACACCGTAGTTCGATCCTCTGACATGCACGGGAGGACACCGATATCGAGAACGGCCGCGAGGGGCGATCCTCGCGGCGCACAACGGGACGTACGTCAGGTTGGTCAGACGGCCCGGTCCGGAACCGGGAGGCCGCAGGTTCGAATCCTGCCGTCCCGACGCACGCCGAACCGCCGCCGCCGCCCTGGAACGCAGGCTGGGGACGCGGCGGACGGGAAGGCGGGCTGGGCCCGCTCTGCGAAGCGGGTGGCACGGTAGCTCAATCGGCAGAGCCCCCTGAAGGGGAGGTTCCGGGTTCGAATCCCGGCCGTGCGCGAAGCCGCCAACCGGCGGGCCGTCTCACGGGACGGTCCGCGCGGGGACGCGCGGCCCGGCGTAGTCGAGCGCATCTCCCCCGGGGGGCTCGAAGCGCCGGGCGTCTTGGTCTTCTAGCTCATCGGTAGAGCGCCAGGTTGAAGCCCTGAGGCGAGGCGAGGTTCGACTCCTCGGGAGACCACAAGGTGATCACGGAACCTGCGCGCGGGTGCCGGGTCGCCGGGGTGGACGCTGCTGGCTGCCGTAGGGCGGTAAGCGGCGGCGCGCCACCAAGGCGGGATGGACTCGGTGCGGCCAGCGAGGTGCGCTGGCGACTGCGCCGGGGAGCGGAGGGAACGCCCGCGGCTTAGCACCGGCATGGGCCCGCCGGTCGGCCGCCTCCCGCCCCAGCTCGTATAGCTCAGTGGACAGAGCACCGCGCTACGGACGCGGAGGTCGCAGGTTCGAGCCCTGCTGCGAGTGCCAGGGGATAGTCGGTAGCTCAAGGGCAGAGCGCCTGGGGAACCAGGAGGCGCGGGTTCGAGTTCCGCCCGATGATGCGCATCTCGAGTTGGCGGAGCCGCGGCCGGGCGACGCCGGCGACGGGTGAGCCTGACCGTGCGATTCCGATTTGGCCATCGCTGAGCCGGTCGAGTCCCCTGCACCTACGGGATGTAGCGCAACGGCAGCGCGCCAGTCTGGGGGGCTGGAGGGTGCGGGTTCGAGTCCCGCCGTCCCGACCACGCGAAGACGGTGCACGCCGCCGCGCTCGCGGGAGTGATGGGAACCTGGCATACCTCGCCGGCTCAAACCCGGTGGCTCTGGGGGTTCGACTCCCCCCTCCCGCACTCGACGCTCAGGCATTCCAGCAGCGCAAACACGGCCGACGGTGGCCACCGAAACGCTGGTGTCCTTCAGGCGGCGGAGAGTTAATCTCCGGTCATGACAGCGTCCGATGCCTCCAGTTTCGACACCACCGTCGCCAACGTCGCCCGCACGTACGACTTCTACCTGGGCGGCGACACCAACTTCCCCGTCGACCGCGAGCTGGCGGAGCAGACGCTGAAGAGGGTCCCGCAGGTGCGGGAGATGGCCCGCGAGAACCGGGCCGTCCTGCAGAGGATGACCAGGTATCTCGCCGAGCAGTGCGGCATCCGCAGGTTCCTGGACATCGGCGCCGGGCTGCCGACCCGCGGGCAGGTTCACGAGGTGGCGCAGGCCACCGACCCCGACGTCCACGTGGTGTACGTCGACTACGACCCAGTCGTCATCCTGCACTCGCAGGTGATGCTGATGCCGCACCAGAACGTGCACATCATCCGCGGCGACGTCCGCGACCCGGCCGAGATCCTCACGGCGCCGGAGGTGCGGGAGCTGCTCTCCCCCGGCGAACCGGTGGCGCTGCTGCTGTTCGCCATCATGCAGTTCGTCCCGGAGCACCACTTCGCCTATCGGGTGGTCGCCGAGCTGGTCGACGCGCTGCCGCCCGGCTCGTACGTCGCCATGTCGCACCCGGTGCGCAACGAGGCCAGCGACCCGTTCGCGGCGGTCGTCGACCTGTACGCCAACACCGACACCGCCACCATCGCCAAGCGCACCCCCGACGGCATCGCCCGGTTCTTCACCGGCCTGGACATGGTCGAGCCGGGGCTGGTGCCGGTGAACGAGTGGAGGCACGACGGCCAGGACGCCGTCGACGTGCACGGCTGGAACTTCGCCGGCCTGGCGCGCAAGCCGTAGACCTTGGGGGCGGCCCGCCCCCAGCATGCCTTCGTAGCTCAGCTGGTCAGAGCACCTCGCTCGTAACGAGAAGGCCGCCGGTTCGAGTCCGGCCGAAGGCTCCCAAGGGGGGACCCGCCATGACCTCGCACTCGCCGCACCGCCGCTGGAAAGGGTGCCCGATCTGCAAGGACCACAAGGACGACCGGCACGGCGACGCGGTGCGCATGCCGTGGCCGGTCTTGAAGAAGATGGGTCGCCGGCGACGCGTCGCGCGCCGGTACGTGCCCGACGAATGACCCCGCGCAGCCGCGCGGCACGCCTTCGAAGCTCACCAGGTATGAGCGCTCCCTCGGTAAGGGAGAGGTTGCCGGTTCGAGTCCGGCCGGAGGCTCTGGGATCGAGGGTGCGGGTCGGTGCTCACGCCCCCCTCGATCCCCAGCGGCCGGGACGCCCGGCGACGTGGGCTGGCGTCGCCGGCCCCGGCCGCGCAACATGGCCTCGTTGAGGAGGAGCACATGAACCTGTGGAGTGCGCTCGCCGTGCCGGGCCTGTTCGTGCTGGTGATGGGCGGGACGATGTTCGTCACCAGGGTGACCGAGCCGTACCGGTGTATCCCGGCGTGCATCGTTGTGGCGGACGCCCGGCAGTTCCGGACCGCGGAGCGGTACATCGCGCGGCTCGTCGCGAGCGACGCCGATGAGACGCTCAGGATGAAGTTCGCCATCACCGCGATGCTGCACTGGTTGCGCTACGAGACGAGGTACGGGCCCAAGCGGCGCCGGCTGCGGCGCGCGCGGCAGGCCGAGTACTGGGAGATCCGGTTGGCCGAGGTGAACGCCGCCATGGGGCTGCCGACCCGGGTGTGAACACCGGGTGCCCGGACGGGGCCGCGAGGCCGCGAGGCGGGCGCTGAGGGGCGCATAGCCCCTGCCGAAAGCAGACGCCCGGCCGTGTGGCCGGGCGTCTGCGGGACGCGAGCCGACCCGCATCTCTCTTCAGCCAGGGCGACCGGGTGCGGCAGGCCGGCTCGGCTCACAGGCCCAAGGAAGGTGACGCCATCGGGGGAGGTGGCCCCGGTCTTAAAAACCGGTGGTGCAGGCGACTGCATGAGGATCATGCCCTCCGCCTTCCGCGCTGCGCGCGCCCGGCTGGCCCCGCAGTCGGGCTTCGCCCTCAGGCGGTACCGGAACCACCGCCGATCACAGGTTCAGTACTCCGACGTCCCCGGCGATCTGCACGACGTTCTCGGCGTGCCCGTTGAACACGTTGAGCGGGCGTTCGTCGTCGTGCTGAACCACCGGCTCGTGCTCGTCGGCGCTGTCGGGGCCGTCCGCCCCGGCTGGGTCATTTGCCCGCTTATCCGTCATGCGCCCCGACCATAGGCGCACACTCTCACCGCGATCAAGACGAGGCGGCTAGCGAAACGCAAGGCGCAGTAGACGAACGGGAAGTCGCCGGGCCTTCATCCCGGAGAATGCGGGTTCGAGCCCCGCCTGCGCTACAGCAATCCGGCGGAACAGGTCGCCGGCGAACGGGCCGCGTCTTACGCTGAACAAAGCGGGATGGGGCAGTTCGGTAGCCCGCCGGGGCTACACCTCGGAGGTCGCAGGTTCAAATCCTGCTCCCGCCATTAACCCCGCCCGGGGCTCACGTCCCGGGCCCGACAGCGGGTGTCCCTTTTATCTGGGATGCCCGCTGTTTCCTTTTCTCCGCTCGGTGGCACAGTTGGCAGCGCACCCGCCTTATAAACGGGAGGACGCGGGTTCGAGTCCCGCCCGAGCGACGCTGAACCCGGGGGTGAATGCTCGACGTCGCTACGCAACGGCCGGTAGCGCGTCCCCGCGCCGGGGCCGGGCGCCCGGCCCTACTGCTACGCGGTGCGGGGGCATCGGTTGCAAGGTCCGCCCTTGGCCACGCCGGTCCCCGGGTTCAGCCCCATGGGAGGAGGCTCGATGAAGGTCTACAAGGTTCTGACGGTCGACTGGAGGACGGGGCTGCCGTCCTCCCTGGTGCCGTTCGGGCAGCAGTACGAGCCGGGCGTCTGGTACGACGCCGCATGCGGGCAGCCCGCGTGTCCGGGCCGCCCCGCTCCCCTGCACGAGCATTTCGGGTTCCACCCCGCCGGCTACTGCGGCTTCTGGTCGTTCGTGGAGCGCGACCAGCGCGCGCCGTTCCTGCTGTTCGGCGCGCGCAGCGCCAACCGCGCCCTGTACACGGCCGAGGTCGACCGGCACATCGCGTTGGAAGCCTCGCCCGGCCGGACGGTGGTGCGGTCCGGCCGGATCAAGATCGGGCGCATGGTGGCGTGGGGCGTCACCGAGACATCGTGCCTCGCGGCCTGGGGCGCCTCAGCGTCGCCGGCGCTTCTTCGGCGGGATGGGCTTGACCGCCTCCGTCTGCGGCACGAACGCCCGGAAGCGGCGGAACACCTTCGGGTCGGCGAACCGGCGCTCCCATTCAGCCAGCGGGATCGGCTGCTCGATGGTCCCTGCCTTGCGGGCGGCGTCGAGCAGCGCCATCCCCTGCGCGTGGCTAAGCCGTTTGGTGCCGGGCTCAGGGCGGCACCCGTACGGGCACACCAGCATCTCTGAGGCGCCCCACAGGCGGCAGATCATGGGCCGCACGTCGTACACGCTGCACGCCCCGTCGACCAGCGCGGGGCACTCGTAGTCCTCGATGGTGGAGCCCGCCTCCCGGACCGCGTCCTCGTGCGGCGGAAGCCGGACGCCCGCGCGGGCGATGCGGGCCCGCTCGCGGAGCCCGGCCTCGATGGGGCCGCACGAGTCGGTGCACAACCCCTTGCAGTTGATTCCGGGGACCTGCGCGTACAAGGTCTCCAGCTCGGCGTCGACGTCGTCTGCCCTGCTCATGGTCGCGAACGTAGACAGTGCTCGCCTTAACCCGCCCCACAATGGAAGATGCTTTGATGAGCGATGAGGAAGTGCGGCCCCGGCGGGGAACCATCACCCGGCACGACGGCACCGTGGTCGAGATCAAGTTCGAGCCCGAGCCCGACGACCCGAAGTCGTTCATCGCCGTCGGCATGGACGACGGCCCGGTCGAGTTCACGCCCGGCCGCGACCAGCTGTGGGTCGACGTGATCGGCCCCGGCCAGGCGGTCGGCATCGGGGTCCCCGGCGACGCGTAGCCGCCGGCCTGCGAAGAGGAGCGGGCGGTGGAGCAGTGGGTCTGGGTCTCGCTGCGGCACGCCACCTTCGGGCTGGTGGTCCGCGACGGTGTGGTGGTGGACGCCCCGCCGATCGCCCGATGGGCCATCGGGCGAGATGAACGACGCGTCGCCGACTACTTCCGGCGGCGCGGGGCCGCGTTCGCGCGGCTTGAGCCCGGTTAGCTCAGCGGCAGAGCAGCGCCTTCACGCGGCGTTGGCCGGAGGTTCGAGTCCTCCACCGGGCACTGTGGCCGATCCCGAAGTGGACGAGGGCCCAGGCTGTGAACCTGGGATGAGAGGGTTCGAGTCCCTCCGGTCACCCTCAACGGCCGTGCCGGTACGGGCGAGACGGCCCCGGCAACGCCGCCACCATCGCGGCGGCGGGGGAAGCGTTCCACGACCCCGTACCGGTCCGGTCACGCTGCGACGTTACGGCCGGTCAGCCGATACGGTCCCCGGTATGCGGGGGTGGAGGCGGGCGCCGTGGCGCGCCGAACTGTCGGGCGCGATCGCGTTGGCGTCGGCGGTGGTGCTCGGCCTGTTGTACTGGCGGACGGGCGTGGGCCCGTACGGCGGCGGCGCGATGGTGATGGCACTGTTCGGCGTCATGCTGGCGTGGCCGGTGCGCGAGCCCGGGGCGCACAGCAAAGCCCCCGGCACTCACCGGGGGGCTGCACGCGGCGGACTGCGCCGCTGATCAGTTTCCGCGCAGCAGAGACCGGAACACTTCCTGCCCCTCGGGGGACGCCGCCCAGGCGTCCGACTCTTCTTTCGTCCCGTCGAACTCGCCGTCGATCGCGCGGCGCGCCAGGTCGTGGTGGCCTGCCTTCCGCAGGTCTTTTACCAGCTCCATGATGGGCGAGACGAGCGGGGACTGGAAGTCGTTGTAGTAGCCGGTCTTCGCCCGCTCGATCAGCGGTGCAAGTTTCGGGTCGCCGGCGTCGGTGAGCGCGGCGACCAGGATTTCGGTGGACGTTGCCATGGCGGGCAGCCTAGTCGCCCATTGTGTGGCGGGTTGCGTAACGGCTCGTAGCTCAGCAGGACAGAGCACGCGGTTCCTAACCGCGAAGTCGCCGGTTCGAGTCCGGCCGGGCCGGCTGGGTGTCTTCCACTGTGGAGTGTCCGCGGCGGCGGCTACGCTCCCCCGCATGTCCTCCCCACAGGTGCGTGACGGCCTCCCCACCGCCGACGAGCTGCGCGAAGCGCTGCGGCTGCTGCAGGTGCCCGTCGACGCCAACTCCATCGGCCTGGAGCAGATGACCCCGGAGCGGCAGGTGACCGCGCTGCTGGGCGTCCTGGTGGCGTGGTCCAACGCCTACTCCATGTCGCAGAACTACAACGCCGACCCGCTGTCGTTGGACGAGGTCCACATGCTGGTGTCGTCGGCGGAGCAAGAAGTCGCGGCCGGCGACCCCGTCATCACGCTGAACCTCACCGAGTGGCGGCTGCAATGGGCGGCGCTGACGATCCAGGAGATCGGGCGCGGCCACGTGGAGTCGACCCCGGCGCCGCCGATCGTCGAGCTGCTGCGCGCCGCCGCGACGATGGTGCACACGTGGCGGGACGCGCACGACAACCCGGCTGTAGAGATGGACGGCGTCGCGTACTCGGCGACGTCGGGGAAGCCGCTGCTGGCGGCGTTGGAGGCGGCGGAGACGGCCGCCGCGCAGATCCGCACGCTGCTGGGCGTGCAGGAACCGCCCGCCCGCTAGGGGCCTTCGAGGCCGACGACGGCGCCGAACGGGTCGGTGAGCTGGCAGATGCGGCGGCCCGGCTCGACCGTCAGCGGGCCCCGGTGGTGGACGGCCCCGGCATCGAGGAGATGCTTGCGGACGGCGTCCAGGTCGTCGACCTGCCAGTACACGACGGGGCTGGCGCCGCGCGGGTTGCGTTCGTCGTCGGCCTGGTGGAAGCCGTGCTCGATGCCGGCGACGCTGAACCAGGCGTACACCGAATCTCCGTCGACGTCGGTGTGAACGGACCCGACCCCGAGAGCGTCCGCCCACCAGCGGGCGGCCTTCTCGGGGTCGGTCGCGAAGTACATGACGGTGCTAACGCGCTGGAACATGCCGTACGGGCCTCTCAACGGGACGGGAGCGCACGCTAACACGCGTCCCGGGCCCGCCGGGCGCGGAGTCAGTCAGCCGCGCCGTGCAACGATTTCAGGCCCGTCGCGACGGCGAACGCGTTCAGCGCCGCGACCAGGCTGGAGTCCGTCCAGTCTGCGCCCAGCGCCCGCGTCTCCTGCACATACACGTCCCGGATCCGCCGCGGCTTGTAGCCGGAGACGTCGGCCGCCATGAACGCCAGCGTGACCAGGTCGGGGATGCCCGTCAGGTCGGGCCGCAGCGTCTCGCCGTCGACGATGACCAGCCGCCCGTCGATGCGGCGCCGCACGTGCTCGGCTTTCAGGTCGAGATTCCCGATGGGGACGTGCGCCTCACCGTGCGCGTCCTGGACGAGCCGCAGCAGCCACCGCCAGTCGTCGGGCTGCGGCACCCACTCCGGCGGCGGCCCGTCCAGCATGACGTCCATGCGCCACTGCGCGGCGGTGCCGGCGACGTCGTCGTGCCAAAACGCGGGCGCGGTGTGCACCCGCGCGACGACGCGGACCAGCTCGTCGAACATCGACCCGTGGGACAGGTCGACCGTGCCGCGGATGTAGGGGACCAGCAGCGTCCGCGACTCGTCGTCGAACGCGACCAGGCGGGGCAACACTTCCGCGTGCTCAAGGAGCTGGTAGGCCAGAACCTCCCCCAGGTACGCGCCTTCGGCTGCGTGCCGTTTGAACACCAGCCGCGGCGGCGTGTCGACGGTGAACACGTGGCTGCGGTACCGGGCCGCCAGACATCTCAGCGTTCCGTAGTGGCCGGGGTAGAAGTGGCGCAGCAGGATGTGCGCCTCGGCGATGGCGTCCTCGGGGCAGGTGGTGAGCGGGTTTGGGAGCCACCCGCCGGGCCGGGCCCTCGCCGCACCGTCCAGCGGCCCGGCGGGTGGCGGCTTCACCGGCCGGCCTTGACCGCGCCGGACGCCTGCAGGCGCATCTGCTTGACGGTCTCGTCGTAGACGCGGGCGGCCAGGTCGGGCCGCTGGTGCTCGCCGTACACGGCGAACAGCGCGTACACCGGGGAGTCGAGCGGGTCGCCGATGTTCCACCCCTGGTAGGAGCCGCCGACGACGTCCCAGATCTGCGCGTGGCCTTCCAGCACCGCGACGTAGTCCTGGTAGTAGATCTCGATGCCGAACGGGTAGCGGGTCATCGCCTCGTCGCGGCTGGTGGAGGTGACGCGCTCGAACGAGGGGCGGGACACGTCCCAGGCGTAGGACTCCACGGAGCCGCGTTTGCCGGGCGGGTCCAGCAGCCGCAGCACCAGCCGTTCGGAGCCGAGCGGCCCCGACAGGTAGTCGTGGATGCCGATGGCCAGCGCGCCCGTGCGGGTGGAGATCAGGTCGGTGGCCAGCCGCTGCAGTTCCTTGGCGACGCGGGAGCGGGCCTGGCCCCACTGCTCACCCGACAGCGGCCCGGTGATGGGCGTCGGCTCCACCGCGACCGGCGCGGCAACGAACGCCTCCAGCTCGGCGAGCTTGGCGGCCTCGGTCTGCTCGTCGATCGTCACCCACGGCACGCGAGAGCAGGCGGCGGGGGCGTCGCCGGCGGGGATGGTGATGCGGTCACCGGGGCGGGGCCCGTGCACCCGGAACAGATGCTGAAGCGCGTTGGCCTGCTCGGCAAGCTTGCGGTGGTCGGCGTACAGGAACGGGCCGTGCGGCGAGCGGGGCGCGGTGAACCCGTTGCCGCACAGCGCCACCTCGGCGACGCCGTCCAGCGGCTTGAGGTAGTCGATCAACAGGCTGTGCAGCACCTCGATGCCGGTGCGGCGCTTGCGGGGCCCGTCGATGCCCGGCAGCAGGTTCGTGTCGGCGCCCAGTGCCCCGTAGGGCACCGTCTGCGAGTTGTTGGACACCACGGCCATGTAGGGGACGGGGCGGCGCTGCGCGGCGATGTCCTCCAGGTACAGGTCGGACACGTCGGCGTCGACGCCGATGAACACCTCCCGGCCGCCGTAGGAACGCACGAGCGGCTGCACGACCCGGTTCTCCCAGAACATGGTGCGGGCCCCGGCCGGGTACAGCGTGATCTCCAGGTCGCCGATGCGGATGGGCTTGGAGTGGTCGACGCGCCGCACCTCGAACCCGAGATGCTCGATGGCGTCGGAGACGACGTGGGGCACGGTGTGGCCGGTGTAGACGGGCACGGTGCGGTCCAGCAGGTCCAGCGACGGCAGGTGCAGGTGGTCGAGATGCTCGTGCGACAGGACGACCGCGGCGGGGGCGGGCATCGCGTCGGTGTCGACCTGGCGGGGCGGCCAGATGCGGAAGTCGAGGGTGCCCGCGCCGAACGCCGGCTTGAGGATGGGGTCCAGCAGCACCGTGGCGTTGCCGGTGGCGATGTGCCAGGTCTGGTGGCCCAGGAACGTCAACTCCAGGTCGGAGGGCATGGGGGTTCCTTTGCGGCTGAAGGATGAGGGAGGGACGACCAAGGGGTGGCGGGGCGGAGCCAAGGGGGTTGGCTCCACCCCGCCGGGGGGTTCCTACCGGTGGTAGGTCTCGGGGGTGGGACGGGGTGGCCTTGCCGCCCCACCTCCCGGGGGGCTGCTACCGGTGGTAGGAGGTGGGGGCGACGGCGGTCGCGCCGGTGCCGGCGAACGCCGCCACCCGGTCCTGGAGCGCCTTCACGGCGGCGGCGGACGGGGCCTTGGTGGTGCTGGTCGTGACGCTCATCTGTCCTCCAGATGATGAGTGGAACCCCTCTGGCGGGGCCCTCGCGCCCATAAGGAAAGCCTTGCTTGAGCGCGTCTGGAAGAGGACACGGCGTCGCTTCCATTTCCATGTTTCACTTCGTATTGCTTCAGCCTGGTCACAGCGCGAAGCTTGGGGGTGACACGGGGAGAGGGTGAGGACGATGTCTCGGCCGCGGACTTGCGCCGTAGCTAATCCGGAGCTGGAGGCCGCGATTAAGGGCACCGGCTGCGGCTATGCATCAATCGCCGCGACTATCAACGCGGTGGCGGCCGAGGACGGCACGATGTTGCGGTGCGCCGCCCAGACCCTGGGGAAATGGCTGAACGGCGCGATCCCACTCCCGGCGACGATGGCGTACGCGGTCGAAGCGTTCGCGAGGTTGCTCGACCGTCCCGGTCTGGCGCCTGCGGACCTCGGCTGGCCCCCGAACGTCCCCGCCGCCCCCGAAGACCCGTGGCGCGGGGACCCCGTCGCCTTGCTGACGCGCATTGGACGAGAAGACATGCTTGACCGCCGTACGACCCTCACGGCCGGCCTGTACTCCCTGGCTGCCGCGACGATGCCCGACCGGCTGCGTCGCATGGCCAGCCGGCCCGGCGAGGACCGCCGGGCCGGGGCCTCCGACATTGCCCGCATCCGAGAGACCACCAAGCAGTTCGGGCGGCTCGACGACCTGTACGGCGGCGGCCACGGCCGCGTCGCCGTCGCCGCGTACATCACCCATGAGGTGACGCCGCTGCTGCGCGGCACCACCGGCAAAGCCAGACCAGAGCTGTTCGTCGCCGCGGCCGAGCTTGCGTATCTGGCGGCGTGGATGGCGGCCGACGCCTCACGGGCGGGCACCGCGCAGCAGTACTACGTGCAGGCGGCCCGGCTCGCCGACGAGGCCGGCGACCCGTTGATGCGCGCGTGCGCGCTGCGCGGCCTGGCCGTGCAGGCGGTGGAGCTGGGCCACGACCGGCAGGCCCACGACCTGGCCGAGGCCGCCGCCGAGGGCATCAGCGGCGGGGCGCCGTTGCGGACCCGGGCGTGGATAACGGGGATGCGCGCCGAGACGCTCGCGGCGGCCGACAGAGACCGGAACCGCGCGTTCACGCTGCTGCGTGAGGCGGAGTCGTACCTGGAGAAAGCGGAGTCGCAGAGCGAGAGGTGGCCGGGCAACTACCAGCCCTCCTCGTATCAGCATCAGATGGGGTTGACGCTGGCGCAGCTCGGCGACCTGAAAAGCGCGGAGCAGCATTTCGCGGCGTCGGTGCGGGCGCGGGAACCCGGGGAGCGCCGCAGCCGCGCGCTCATCGGGGCGCGGCTCGCCCATATCCAGGTGCGGCGGCGGCAGCCCGACGAGGCCGCGTACACCTTGCTGGGCATCGCCTCGGATCTGAAAGTGGTCTCCTCAGGCCGGATCGATCTGCTGGTGACGCAGATCCGCGCCGCCTGGCAGCCGTACCGGGGCAACACGCAGGTCCGCAAGGCCGACAAGATGCTGGCGGGGTTGCGGGGCTTGAGCAGCAACCGAACGGAAAACGGCGTTAGCGAGTCGGCTCGGGCGGAGTTACCGCCGTTGGCCGTTCGGATGCGGGTGGAGCGGACCAGCGGGCGAATCTTGTAACGGTTGAGTGACTCTGTGTCGTTCGTGTGTGGGTGTGCCCTACGTTGCGGCGTATGCCGGTTGAGTTCCTGACGGATGATGAGGCGGCGGCCTTCGGCCGGTACGCGGGGACCGTGTCGCAGGGTGATCTGGAGCGGGTGTTCTTCCTCGATGACGAGGACCGCGCCTTGGTGGAGCGTCGTCGCGGCGATCACATGAAGCTCGGGTTCAGCCTGCAGCTGGTGACCGTCCGGTGGCTGGGGACGTTTCTGGAGGATCCCCTTGATGTGCCGGTGGCGGTGCTGGACTTCGTCGCCGAGCAGCTCGTGGTGGCGGACTCCTCGCAGGTGAAGAGGTATACCGAGCGGGCCAAGACGAAGCTGGATCACCAGTGGGAGATCCGGCAGGCGTACGGGCTGATCGAGTTATCGGCGGCTGAGGCGGAGCTGCGGGCGTGGGTGGCGGCCCGGTCGTGGACGACGGGTGATGGTCCGAAGGCGATCTTCAACGACGCGGCGGGGTAGCTGCGGGAGCGGCAGGTGCTGCTTCCGGGGGTGAGCACGCTGGCGCGGCTGGTGGCCCAGGTCCGCGACGACACCACCAAGCGGCTGTGGGGTGTGCTGGAGGGCCTGCTGACGGTGGGGCAGCGGTACGTGCTGGATCAGCTGTTGGAGGTGGCGCCCGGGTCGCGGGTGTCGGATCTGGAACGGTGGCGCAAGGGTCCGGCGCCGCGCGGGTCGGGGCCGACGATGATCAAGGCGTTGGACCAGGTCGCTGAGGTGATGGGGCTGGGTACGGCCGAGCTCGGCGCCGAGGCGCTGGTGCCGCCGCGCCGGTTGGCGGAGCTGGCCAGGTACGGGATGAGCGCGGACGCGTCCCAGCTTCGTCGTCACCCTGACGGCCGCCGGCTGGCGACGCTGCTGGCCACGGTGCGGTTCCTGGAGGCCAAGTCGGTCGATGACACCTTGGAGTTGCTGGACCTGCTGATGGCCACCGAGCTGTTGAACAAGGCGCAGACGGCGGCGAACAAGGAGACGGTCCGCAAGCACCCCAAGCTCGCCAGATCCGCGGCCCGGCTGGCGGTCGCGGTGGAGGCGCTGTTCGACTCCGACGGGTGGGGCGGCGAAGACGAGGAGCCGCGGGTGGCGGAGGTGTGGGAGGCGATCGAGGCGATCGTGTCCCGTGCGGAGCTGCGGGCGGCGCTGGTGGTGGTCAGCGACAGCGTCCCGCCCGCTGATGCGGCCGACCCCGACGACTGGCGGTCTGAGCTGGTCGGCCGGTACACCACGGTGTCGGGGTTCTTGAAGCTGCTGCCCAGGGTGATCGAGTTCGGCGCGAACGCCGAGGGTTCTGCGATCCTCGCGGCGATGAAGGGGCTGCCGGACGTGCTGGCCTACCGCAGCCGGCTGACCGCCCCGCTGATCCCGGCGCGGACGATCGAGCATGGCGTGGTGAACGGGCCGTGGAAGCGGCTGGTGTTCGGTCACCCCGAGCATGAGGGCGGCGCGGTGAACCGGCACGCCTACACCTTCTGCGTGCTGGAGCAGTTCTACCGGGCCCTGAAGCGCCGGGAGATCTACGCCGACGCCTCGACCAAGTGGCGCAACCCGCAGGCCTCGCTGCTGGCCGGCCCGGCGTGGGAGGCGGTCCGGCCAGATGTGCTGACCACCCTGGGCCTGCCCGAGGATCCGGACGCGCTGCTGGCCGAGCACGCCGTGACGCTGGAGGCGGCCTACCGGCACGTCGGCGGCGGCCTGGCGGCCAACACCGAGGTGCGGGTGGACGATGCCGGGAAGATCCACCTCACCGGGGTGAAGGCGGTGGAGGAGCCGCCGTCGCTGGTGGACCTGCGCGACCGGACCACGGCGATGCTGCCGCGGGTCGATCTGCCCGAGGTCATCTTGGAGGTGATGTCGTGGGAGCCGGCGGTGGCGGAGGCGTTCACCGCGGTGTCGGGCGGCCGGTCCCGGCTGGAGGACCTGCCGATCTCGATCGCGGCGTGCCTGGCCGCGCATTCGATGAACGTCGGGTACCGGCCGATCGCCAAGCAGGGTGTGCCCGCGCTGGAGCGCTCACGGCTGTCGCACGTGTTCCAGAACTACTTCCGGCCCGAGACTCTCGCCCCGGCCAACCTTCCGCTGGTCGCCCGTCAGGCCAGGCTCGGGCTGGCGCGGGCGTGGGGCGGCGGGATGGTCGCCGCGGTCGACGGGATGCGGTTCATCGTCCCGGTCCCGGCCGCGTTCGCCCGCCCCAACCGCAAGTTCTTCGGATCGCGGCGCGGTATGACCTGGCTGAACGCCATGAACGATCAAGGGATCGGGCGGGGCGCGAAGGTCGTGTCCGGGACGATCCGCGACTCCCTGCACATGGTCGACGTCATCTTCGGCCTGGACGGCGGGGAACTGCCCGAGATCGTGGTCACCGACACCGGCTCCTACTCCGACGTGGTCTTCGGGCTGCTGGAACTGCTGGGCATCTCCTACCGGCCCGCGCTGGCCGACCTGCCCGATCAGAAGGGCTGGCGGATCAACGCCGACGCCGACTACGGGCCGCTGAACACCTTCGCCCGCGGCAAGATCGACCTGCGGAAGGTGCGGCGGAACTGGGAGGACATGCTGCGGGTGGTCGCCTCGATCTACACCGGCACCGTCCGCGCCTACGACGTGGTCACCATGCTGCAGCGCGACGGTCACCCCACGGCGCTCGGCGAGGCCTTCGCCGCCTACGGCCGGATCTTCAAGTCGCTGCACATCCTGGCCTACATCGACACCGACGAGACCTACCGGCGCGACATCAAGCACGTCCGCAACCTGCAGGAGGGCCGGCACGCCCTGGCCCG
Organism: Actinomadura violacea; assembly: GCF_017573465.1. Taxonomy (GTDB): domain Bacteria; phylum Actinomycetota; class Actinomycetes; order Streptosporangiales; family Streptosporangiaceae; genus Spirillospora; species Spirillospora violacea. The sequence goes on along the minus strand of NZ_JAGEPF010000018.1, from coordinate 83,888 downwards.
CAAGATCTGCCACGGCAAGAAGGGCGAGCTGTACCACCGCTATGAGCGGGGCCTGGAGAACCAGCTCGGCGTCCTCGGGCTGGTCTTGAACTGCGTCGTGCTGTGGACCACCGTCTACCTCGACGCGGCCGTCCGGCAGCTCAAGGCGCAGGGCTACCCGGTCCGTGACGAGGACATGGCCCGGCTCTCGCCGTTCGTGAACCGGCACCTGGGTGTCCACGGCGCCTACAGTTTCGTGCTGCCCGAGCTGGCGCCCGGCGCGATCCGTGACCTGCGCGACCCCGACGCCGCCGAGGACGACGACGAGCTGTGACACCTGGCGGGCGCCGGGACCGCATCGCGGCAGGTCAGGTGGCCGGACGGATCAGGTCGTGGGGCCGGTCACGAGCTCGATCTCGATGGCCAGCACCCCCAGGGCCTCCTTCTCGGGGCCGTAGATGCGGCGGATGTTGGCGAGTTGCTGGTCGCGGGGGCTGGCCGGGTTGACCTTGTCCGGGCCCTCGGTGTCCAGGAGTTCCTCGAAGGAGCCGTACCGGGCGACGCGCTTGACGCGGGTGAGGGCGTCGTCGCGTCCGCAGACGAAGCGGATGTAGTCGCCGGCGGCCAGGCGCCGCAGGTTGGGGTACTGCACCCGGACCTCGATCGTTTTCGTTCCTGCGGCGACGAGGTCGAAGTAGCGGCGGTAGAGGTTCATCTCGCGGGCCCGCAGGCCCGGTGTGGTGGCGGTCGGGCGTGCGGCCATGAGCTTGTCCAGTTCGGCAGTGGTGTAGGAGCGGTAGAAGTGCTTGGGGTCGGCGAGCATCCTGCCGACCAGCCAGACGAGGGCGTCGACGTAGGAGTCGGTGTCGCCCTCCCACGCGGTGACGTCCAGCATCCACGGGCGCGCGCCGGGCGGCGGGGCGACCTTACCCTCGCGGATCAGCGATTTCGACAGTTTCGCGCCGGTGTCGGTGAGCACCATCGGAGTGAAGACCCGGGGCGGCGGGGTCAGGCTGGGGAGCTGGGCGAAGGCCTCGTCGACGAGCTGGCAGCCGAACGCCCAGTCGCCGCCCTTGACCATCACCGACAAGGTGACGTGGTCGCGGGCGGCCAGGCGTTCCTTGACCAGGTTGCGGTACAGGGTGGCCAGGTCCAGGTAGGTGGTGGTGTCGGCGGTGACCGCCACCTCGTAGGGCCCGTGGTCGGTGCACACCGCGGCGAAGTCCGCGCCGCCGGACCCGGTGCGCAGCAGCTCGGTGCGCTCGGCGCGTTTCTCCGCCCACCCGCACTGCGGGCAGGGGAACCGCAGGTGGACCTGCCCGTGGGAGGGGGCCAGCGGCCAGCGGATCTGGTCGAGCCGCCCCAGGGTGGCCAGGAACTCGTGCCGGAACTCCGGGCTGGCCTGCTGGCTGGTGTAGGTCTCGACCTCGTAGTCGACGCCGGTGGCGTCGGCCAGGGAGTCGAACATGCTCCGGTAGTACTTGGCGACCAGGTCCTCGATCCGTTCAGCGCCGAGCGCGTGGAAGTAGGTCTGCTGGTAGGCGTGGTGGGTCTCGGGGTCGAGCTGCACGTCGTAGGGGGCGTTGTCCAGGGCGCCGAACCGGACCACGGTGTCGACGCCGAACGCGCGTTTGGTCTGCTTGGCCAGCAGGAACGCCGCCGTCTGCACCAGCGAGGTGCCCAGGTGCGGGGCGCCGTTGATCTGGGTGCCGACGCAGAACGCGACCCGGTCGGGGCCCATCGCCTGCAGGCGGGGCCGGACCATGTCCACCGAGCGGAGCATCGCGTTGGCCAGTACGTTGTTGGGGCTGATGATCTCCACGCTGTCGCCGTTCACGGGATGCCTCCCGGTCAGAGGGTGGGGATGGGGAGCTGGGCGAGGATGAACTCCACCCGGCGGGCGGCCTCGTCGGCCGGGACGAAGATGGGCCGGTAGCCGGCGTCGTAGTAGCCCTGGATGATCAGCTCGTGGACGCGGCGGATCTCGCGTTCCTTGGCCCACACCAGGTCGTCCTCGGAGTCGAAGTCGTGCAGCGCGTCCAGGACGAACACCGCGTCGTAGCGGTAGACGCGGGAGGCCTCCTCGAGTTCGGGGTAGGGGCCGAGGCCGAAGAAGGCGTCCCACCCGTACCCGTCGGGGATGCCCCGGTTGTAGAACCGCAGCCCGAAGGTGTGGTCGCAGTACTCGGCGACGAACGCCTCCAGGACGTCGCGGGAGTAGGCGCGGCGGTCGCCGACCTGCAGGTGGCGGCCGAGCCGGTCGCGGTGCCTGCGGTAGATCTCCCGCGCGAACTCGCCCTCACTGGCCGGGATGCCCCGGGCGTGCAGCTCGGCGAACACGCCCTCCTTGCCCGAGGACGGGCCGCCGGTGATGACGTAGCGGCGGGGCGGGGTGGACGGGTCGAGAAGCTGTTCCAGACTCATGAGCCTTCTTCTTCCTGGTCGGGGCCGGTCCCCTCGGGGGTACGGCCGGTGAGCGCCGCCCGCCAGGACTTGGCGAGCTCGCGGCCGCCGCGGGCGGCGGTCAGGGCGGTGGCGAAGCCGGGCAGGCCCGCCTCGGGGTCGGCGAGCTCGGCCAGGAGCAGCTCCTGGGCGGGCGTCAGCTCCGGGGTCCAGCCGGCCGACGCGGCGATCTCGTCGGGTCCGGGGGCCGGGCCGGGGTCGGCGGCAGTGTGCAGGAGGACCTGGCCGTAGTCGGCGGCAGTGTGCAGGAGGACCTGGCCGTAGGCGGCCCGGTAGGAGGCGGCGGCGTGCAGGACCAGCGCGTGCCGCCACAGCGCCCTCTCGGCCGCCGCATCGAGCGCGAGCCGGTCGGCGTCCATGCTGACCAGCGCGGCGACCGCGAGGAGTTCGGCGCGCAGCAGGTACACCGCGCCCCACAGGGCCGCCAGCGCCTGCTGATGCTCGACGGCCTCCCAGGCGAACACATCGGCGGGAAGCACCAGCGGCCGGCGGGCGGGATGCAGGACGGGCGCGACCAGAACCGACGCGTCGCCGGCGCGGCCGAGCTGCCCGGTGAGCAGGTCCCAGATCTTCGGTTCGATCCGCTTGCGGAAGTGGTGCACCTCGTACCCGCTGGCCTGGGCCGCCGCCTGGCGGCGCACGGTCAGCCTCGCGCCCGCGGTCGCCGGATCGGTGCCCAGCAGCAGCCGGGCCGCGGGCGCGAGCTCGTGGTTCAGCCGGTCCAGCTCTTCGCGCAGCGCCAACTCCAGTGCGCGGGCGAGGCTGGCGCGGTCTGCGGGGTCCACGGCCCGGGCGCGGACGGCGGGCAGGGCCAGCAGATGCGGGCCCGCCCGGTCGGCGCGGACCGGCAGCCCGTACCGCACCAGCGCCCGCATCTCCTCGGCCAACTCCAGCAGCGGGCTCTCCTGATCACGGACGGACGTCTCGGAAGGGGCCATGACCCCAGTCTCTCACGGCGTGCCCAGAAAATACCCACTTCCATGCCCACCGATTACCCAGAGGCTAATCGGTGGCGGGGGCGGAATCGGTCGTCTGCGCCCCCGCCGCCGATCCAATGAGAACCCCGCGCCCGACCTGCCGAAACCCCGAGCCGATCCAATCAGATCCGATCCCCGCTTCCGCCCCTCCTTTTCGCCCCCTAACATGGCCGCCAGAGCCCGCCGGACGACCTCCCGGGCCACCGCGGGAAGGGAAACCGATCGGGCATGGCCGACCGCGTCTACCTGCGGCACTCCACCGACAAGCAGACCGATGCCCGCCAGCGGCACGCCCTGGCCGCGCTCCTGGCCTCCGGCGCCCCCGTCTACGACGACCCCGCCACCTCCAGCCGCCGGCTCTCCCTGGACCGTGCCGGGTTCACCAAGCTGCTGCACGAGGCCGCCGTCGGCGACACCATCCGCATCGCCGATGCTGCCCGCCTGTTCCGCTCGGTCGCCGACATCCTCGCCCTGCGGCCCGTCCTCATCCGCCGCGGCCTGCACCTGCGGGTGGAGTCGGGGCTGCTGTCGGGGATCGACCTGGCCGCCGACGACCCCGGCACCAAGATGATGGTCAACGTGCTGGCCTCGGTGCTGGAGTTCCAGCGCGACATGATCAGCGAGAACACCCGCCAGGGCGTCGCCGCCGCCGAGGCCTCCGGCAAGACCCTCGGCCGCCCGACCGCCCTCGATGACGCCGCGGCCGCCGACGTCGTCACCGCCTACTCCCAGGGGACCGCCGTCAAGGCCCTGGCCCGCCGGCACCACGTCGCGCCCAAGACCATCCGGCGCGTCCTGGACGCCGCCGGCGCCCGCCAACTCCCCGAACACCTCGACGCCCCCGAGCCCGCCGAACCGCCCGGCCCCGTTGCCGACGCCCCGGTCACGCTCGACCTGCCCGGCCTACTCGCCGACCACCTCCACGCCGCCGGCGACGACACCATCCGCCAGGCGATCGCGGCCGGGCGGACCATCCGCCGCGGCCAAGGCCACTCGGTCCGCCTCACCGCCCCGCTGACCCTCCACCTCGCCGCGCTGCACCAGAGCGCCGCCCTGGCCGCCGAGGGCGCCGCGCCGGCCGAACGCAAGGCCCACCGGGTGTACGCCACGCGCCTCCAAACCGCCGAACAACAGCCACCACCAGGCCGCTGACCAGCACACCACCCATCAGCCCCCCACCATGAGGACGTGCCCATGAGCACTGCAGGCGAGCGGTTCACCAACCTCGATGCCGATGAACTGGACGCGCTCATCGGGTCCCCCGCCCAGCGATACGACGAGATCAACGAGCTGTGGGAAACCCTCCTGTTCGCCGAAGGCGACCCCATGATGGCCAAGGCCGAGGTCGTCCTCACCGCGATGAAAGCGCTGATCATCTACACCGTGCTCCCCGACTCGGCCGCGGCGGCCGCCGACGCCACCCTGCACCTGAACCGCCTGTTCGAGCACGAGGGCGAGCTCGGAGACCAGCGCCTCCGCCAACACCAACGCCAAGGCGGAATCGGAGCCTCCCTGGCACACCTGTGGAACTCCTACCTGGACCTGCTGGAAGACCCCTCGATCCCCCGAAAGAAATAGCCTCCCACGCCACCCGCACCGCACCCGGCCGACCGCCGACACCGCCAGCCCCGCCGAACGGAAAGCCCACAGGGTCCACGCCACCCGCATCCGAACGGCCAACGGCGGTAACTCCGCCTGAGCCGGCTCGCTAACGCCGTTTTCCGTTCGGTTGCTGCTCAAGCCCCGAATCCCGCTGGTCTGCCGGCCCAAACCGCCCGGCCGCCCGCTGGACCAGCGCATCGCAGTACTACGACGTCATGTCCTGGACGCTGAATTCGATGCGTCCGGGAGTTCGAACCAAACGCTCTTGCCGACGAGGCCGCTACTGAGCAGGCGAGTTGGACGAACGCCGCATTTGCCGTGAGTAAATGCTGCGACGATCCCGAGTCCGAGTCCTCCCTCCGAGAGGCCCGCAACGGTCCCCTCGGGATCGACGACGTCACCATCGTGAGCGTCGCCGTCCGCAACGATCAGGTTGTCGGTACTGGTGGAGCTGATGGCCTCGGCGAGACGGCCAGCGATCAGTTCGATCTCGTTGCCGGCATCGGCGACTTCGCAGAGCACCGGGGCACCCGCGTTCCTGACCACCCGAAACTCACACTCACCATCGGTGTGGACCATGGCGTTGGTGCCCAGCTCGCTGACTACCGTCTCCAGCTCCCTCATGGTCACGTCATCCAAGTGGCGGCTTACTTCGCCGCGCCACAGCCTGCGAAGGTAGGAGGTCCCGATGCCACGCTCTAGCGGCCAGACAGTGATGGTCACCGTCGAGCTCTCTCCGAGGATCTCCAGGCGCTCGATCTCGCCGCGGCCGGTGTTTGCTCCTGTAGTGCAGTTCCTGGTGGATTGCGTTGGGACCGGGCCGATCCGCTGGTCCATGGATGCTCCCTGAGGTCATAGCTGGGCGACCCGGATACGTTTGGGCTCCCAGCCGGCACCAACCATCGCGCCGCTTCCGTTCGCCAATCCGGGGCTCGACGCTCGCTGCAGGCGGGCCGTCACGTCCCTCTAGCCAAACCGCTTGAGGGCCCGGTGTGGGAGTGTGCACAACGGGTGCAGTGACTGGCTGGTGGGTGCACAAGGGGATTCTGGACGGCAGGCGAGAAGCCCGGCTGGAACACTGGACTCCTCCGGGACATCCCGGAGGGGCTCGGTTGTGAAGGTGGGGTCGGTTGGTGCCAGCGGATAGGGAAGCGGTTCCGTTCACCGCAGAGTCGGCCCTCGAGGCCATCATCGAAGTATGTCGGACGGCAGGGGTCAATCCTGGCGGAGCAGTGCTGCTGGGACCTGTCGCTGACAACGCGGTGTTCCGGATTCCCGCGGCTCGGCTCGTGGTGCGTGTTGCCTCGTCTGTGGGTGCCCTGCCTCGGGTGGAGCGGGAGCTACGGGTGGCCCGGTGGCTGGCTTCGCAGGGCTTCTCGGCGGTCCGGCCAGCGGAAGCCGTCGAGCAGCCTGTGGTGGACCGGGAGAGGGTGATCACGTTCTGGGAGGAGATCGAAGATCCTCGCCAGGCGACCCCAGCCGAGATGGGGGCGTTGCTCCGTCGCCTGCACGCCCTGCCGGCTCCGCCCGCTGGGCTGGTGGAGCCGTTGGAGCCCTTTGTCCGACAACGCTCGCACATCAATTCCGCTACCGGCATCGACGCCGAAGACAGAGATTTCTTGCGGGACGTACTGGTACGCCTGCAAGCAGCCTATGCCGACCTTGAGTTCGCTCTGCCAACAGCTGTTATTCACGGTGATCCACACCGCAAGAACATCGTGGTTGGTGGCGATGGGATTCCGGTGCTATTGGATTTGGAACGCTTTAGTTTGGGGCCGCCCGAGTGGGACCTGACGGTTCCAGCGGTCTATCGGAATGTGGGATGGTACGACGACGCCGAGTACGCAGCGTTCACCGACGCCTACGGCCTCGATGTAACCGGCTGGGAGGGGTTCACGACGCTGGCGGCGATCCGGGAGTTGCGGATGACCGCGTGGCTAGCAGCCCGTACCGGGCGAGAGCCTCGCCTGATCGGCGAAGCACAGCGGCGCATCGCCTCGCTGCGCGACCCCACGGCTCCCCGGCGCTGGACACCCGGAACCTGACCTGTTCAGGCGGCGTTCACGATTGCTTTGAGACGTTCTCTAAAGTCGACCACCGTGCTGTCGTCGGCGTAAGGATCCAAATACCGGTCGAAGGTGCTGATGTAGCTCCGGATCCGCACCGACTTGAGTTGGTTGACCCAGGGAAGGGCCTCGGTAGCGATCGCTACAGCTCGTTCGAGATCGCGGTGCTGCGTGCGGTGGACGTTGAGGTAGGAGCCAGCCAGGGTGAAGCGGCAGAAGGCACGGCTACGAGGGTAGGCGTCGCCGGATGCCCTCAACGACTGCGAGGCGTGGCGGATGGCTTGTGGTGCCTGACGGAGGGCGTGGAAACAGTGGCCAAACTCGTCGTGGAATTCGGCCAGATCAAAGTAGGCGATCCAGTCGGGGTCCTCGTCGGGGCACCGTCGGGCGAATGCCTTCTCGGCTTCGGTGAGTGCGCGGAGGCAAGCGCGGACGTCGCCGAGGTTGGCTAGGGCCCGGGCTTCCATGGCGCAGTACATTGCGTGGACCGTTGGGGTGGCGTGTCCGGTGCCGCCGAGCTTGGCAGCTCTGGCGAGGTCGACGGCCTCGGCGTATTCGCCAAGGAAATTGGCCTGGTGGCTCATCAGCGCCAGGACCTTGCCGCCCAAGGCCCGATCCCCAGCGCTATGCGCGAGGTTGAGAGCCTGAATGAAGTAGCGGCGGGCCAGCCCGTGGCAGCCGATGTCGTAGGCCATTGCCCCGGTCTTGTAGGTGAACTGAGAGGCAACGCCGAACAACTGGCGACCGACGGCCTCGGTGTAGTTGCCGCGCAGCAGCGGAGTGACCTGGCTATGAAGGTACTGGACGGCTGCGGTTCGAGCGTGGCCGCCGCCGAACTGGTGGTCGAGGTCTTCGAACATGTGCACGGTCGTGCGGACCGCCTCGACATCACTGCGGCCGACCGTGAGGGTCCGCCCGGTCCGGTTGAGCGGGTCAGCCGGCGGGGCGATCAGCCAACGCGCCATGGGAGTGGTGAGCATTGCAGCGCTAACAGTTGCATGGCGGAGGAACTCCGCCCGCTTCAGATCCTCACTCCACAGCGCGTGAGTTGTCCGCAGTGCAGCCGTGGAATCGGCGGTGAAGTCCAAGCCCAGGGTAAGGGGCGGACCGCCGGGGTTGGCCATGCCAATGTCGGCGAGAGTGAGAGGGCGGCCCAAACAGCGGCCCAGCACGACGGCGATGAGTTCGGGCTTGATCCCACGGGGAATCATGCCCGATCGCCATCGGGCCACATCTACGTGCGTGCAGCGGACATCCTGGCCGCGCGTGCGTCCAAGATCCCGGACGGCCTTGGCCAGGGCCTTGTTGGAGATCCCGGCCTCCCGCATGACGGTGACCAGGTCGTGGTTCGGTTCCCTGTCCATGGCGCTCAGTTCCCTATCACCGGTATCCCTGCGACCTGGTGCCGAGCGTAGCCATTCGGCCACGTCAACGGGAGTGGAGCCAGCGATTCGGTAGTGCGAGTGTGCACCCCTTTTGCACCCACCTGTCGTGCAGTGCACCCGTTGTGAACACTCCCGCGCTCGTCCCCGAACGGTTTGGGTAAAGGACATGACGGCCTCCTTGCCCAGCTGGCGTGCGCCCGGTCGCTCGGCCTGCAGGCGTGCCGACTCCGAGCGCGCACGTCCCGCGCCTCCTGTCCACGGCCGGGCGATCACCCCTTTGAAGGCGGCTCTCGCTTACGCGCGGTGGGGCTGGCCCGTCATGGTGGGGGCCGCGACCCCGGGCTGCTATGCCGCTGGACTGGACAGCATTAGCGGAGTACTGGAACCGACAACCCACCTTGAGCGCATCCATCAATGGTGGAAGAAATGGCCGGAAGCGGGCATCGTCACCCCCGTCGGCGAGGTGTTCGAGGCAATCACATTGCCCATACGGGTGGGCGAGAGGGTTTTGGAAGCGCTGACCGAACGCGGGGCGTGGCTCGGTCCGGTGATGTCCGACGACGGAACCATCAGCCTCCTGATTGAATCCGGACAAACTGGGGCGTGGGCTGACTCGGTAGACGCGAGTCGGGCCGAGCTCGTCCACACCGGACCAGGTCAGCTCATCGTGCTGCCCTCGGGCGGCACGGGGGAGAACGACCACACCCGCTGGGTTGTGCCACCCACTGACGCAAACGTCACCCGCCTGCCCCGTTTTCAAGAACTCAGCCCGATCCTTCTGAACGTCCACAGGGCACAGCAGCGTAAGCGATGGCTCCGGTGACTCTCGCGAACGCTGATTTCCCAACTAAAAGCCACATGAGATTCCTTGGCGCAGCGCCCACGCCCGCATCGCTCCTTTCCGCTCCTCCGGCCGAGGAAGCGCGGACGACCGCCGCGACGCTGAGACGCCGCTCGAAAGAGAACCCCCGTCGCCGGCCACTCTCCTATGACAACGGACCCGTTATGAGCGAAGCGCTCTCTTACGACAGAGACAGCCAGCCCGAGAAGACCAGCCCCGCTGGCACCTACGCCGCGTTGCTCGGTAGCAGGGACGCCATCGCAGTCGATCGGCAGGCTGCCGACGAACTCACTGCGATAGCGCCTCAGGCCAGAGCCGTGGCCAGAGCAAACTATGAGTTCTCTGGCCGCGCCGCGGCTGAGGCGGTCAAGGAGTTGCTTCCCCGTGCTCACCCGGCTCTGATCCGCGTGCTGAACATCGGGTGCGGCATCACCACGGATGTGCCGTTGGCGTCGGTGGAGGATCAGGTCCACCACGTGGATAAGAGCGCGCTTGTCGTAGGGATCGACAACGACCCGAAGGTCCTCGCGCACACTCGCGCCCAACCGGGCTACGGCGGTGTCCTGCCAGGCGATGTCCGCGATGTCGACGCACTGTTCACCGATCCCGCCCTGCGCGAGTTGATCGACCTGGACGAGCCCATGGTCGTGGTGCTCGCCGCCGTGCTGCATTTCGTGCCTAACGCGGCACGCGTCATGCAGGACCTGCGGAACTGGTTGACGCCCGGGAGTTTCGTGGTGCTGTCGCACGCGACGACCACCGCGACGGCGCAGGACCGGGTCGAGGACATGACCGAGGTCTATGAGCGGCAGGCGACCGACCCGATCTTCTTTCGATCGGAAGAGGAGATCCGGGCACTGGTCAGGGGATGGCGGATCACCAAGCACGGACTGCGGGACGTAGCCGTTTGGGGGCGCCCCGAAGCCCGCGCCTGCCAGGGCGAGCAGAGCGTCCGTGTTGTCGGCTTAGTGGCCGAGCTGACCGGGCTGTCCGAGGGCGGCGCCCGGTGACGGCCTCCAGCTTCACTCGGGCGCCGTTCTCGCCCCGGGTCGAGATCGACAGCGGCGTTCCGCAGTGGGACCGGGTGTGGAACTACCTGCTGCACGGCAAGGACTGCTACGCCATCGACCGTGAGGCCGGCGATGTCCTCATGGGCGTCTATCCGCAGGTCTCCGACATGCTGCGGCAGGCCCGGTACGCACAGGTCCGAGCCATCCAGCATCTGGTCCGCGATGCCGGGATCCGGCAGGTCCTGCAAATCCGGCCGGGCCTGCCGGGCGTCGACAACACCCATGAGGTCGCCCAGCGCGCCGCCCCGGACTGCCGGGTCGTGTACGTCGAAAGCGACCCGCTCGTCTTCGTCCACGCTCGGGCGCTGCTCACCGGCGCGTCGGTCGGCTCGGTCGGCCACGTGCAGGCCGACGTCCGCGACGCCGAGACGGTATGGGCCGGGGCGAGCCGCTGGCTGGACCTGACCCGTCCGGTCGCGGTCCTGGCAGGCGGGCTGGAGTATCTGCCCGACGAGCAGGCGGCCGCGGTCGTCCCCCGCCTGCTCGCGCCGCTGGTAGCGGGCAGCTATCTGGTCGTCAGCCATCCGACGGCCGAGCATGGCGGGGCCGGTTGGCAGGCTGGCGCCGACGAGGTCGCGGCGCTGGGCGCCGAGCCCGTGCAGGCCCGCTCCCTCCCGCAGGTGCGAGCGTTCTTCTCCGGGCTGGATCTGCTGGAGCCTGGGTTGGTGACGTGTGCGTGGTGGCACCCGGACCTCACCAGCCCCTGGGCCCCCATCACGACGCCGCAGTACATGGGTGTCGGACGTGTCAGGGAGTCCGCCGGGGATCGGCAGGGCCGCGTATGACCGACACGCTGATCGACACTAGCGTTCCCCATGCGGCGCGTGTCTGGAATTTCTGGCTGGGCGGCAAGGACAACTATCCGGTGGACCGCCAGGCCGGCGCCCAGTACCAGGAGACGTTTCCCGACATCGTGGATCTGGCCCGCGGGGTGCGGGAGTTCTTGTCGCGGGCGGTGCAGTTCCTGGCCGGTGAGGCCGGGATCGGGCAGTTCCTGGACATCGGTGTCGGGCTGCCCGCGGTCGACAACACCCACGAGGTCGCTCAGCGAGTCAACCCGCAGGCCCGAATCGTCTATGTCGACAACGATCTGTTCGTGCTGTCGCACGCCCGTGCGCTGCTGACCTCCCGCCCGGAGGGCGAGGTCGCCTATATCGAGGGCGATGTCGAGGACCCGGACGGCATCGTGGAGAAGGCGCGCTGGGAGTTGGACTTCTACGAGCCGGTCGCGGTGCTGCTGATGCATGTGCTCGGCGGCGTTCCCGACCTGCTCGACGCGCGCCTGATCGTGCAGAGGCTGGCGGCCGCGCTCCCCAAGGGCAGCTGCATCGCGATCAGCGACGAGACCGGCACCGACGACCGGCACGTTCAGGCGGCCCGGCAGTACGGGGACACCGGCGCGGCCAGGTACGTGCTGCGCTCACCGCAGGAGTTCGGCGAGCTGTTCGAGGGGCTGGAGTTGGTGGAGCCCGGCCTGGTGACACCGACGCGGTGGCGCCCGCAGCCCTCCCCCTTCGCCCTGTCGTCCGCCGTTGACGACGCCCTCTGCGCGGTGGCGGTGGTCACCGAATGAGGCACTGCGGGCTGGCGTGCAACAACGACGAGGCGGGAGTGGCCCATGTCTGATCTCGATGACCGCGGTGAGGTCTCCGTCGTTTCTCCTGCGGCCGTGCGCGGCGCCGGTGTCCCCGCTTGGGCGGGGGAGGTCCGGTGTGTCGCGGTCGACTACGGAGGGGTCTTGGACCTGCCCGTTCAGCCGGACGACGGCGCATCAACGCCCGGCCTGGGCTATGAGGGGTTCCTGGCCGCCAACCTCGGCGCTGATGCGCGCCGGCTGGATGCGCGCCGGTCGGATTCGTCGCCGGTCGATCCCGCGGCCGCCGAGGCGGTGCGTGCGCTGGTCCGGAACGGGTTGGCGGTGCTGGTGGCCTCCAATACCCTGCCGGATCGCCTCTGCGACAGACGGTTGGACCAGGCCGGGATACGCGGGCTGCTGTTGGCGGTCATCCAGAGCCACGTGATCGGGGTGCGCAAGCCCGATCCCGAGTTCTTCGCCACGATCGCCGAGGTCGCCGACGCGGCGCCCCGGCACTGCTGCTACGTCGGCAACCGGATCGAGACCGACATCGTGCCGGCGTTGGCGGCGGGGATGCGGGCGGTGCTGATCGCCGGGCCCGCCGACCGGGGCGCGTTGGAGGAGCAGGTTCCTACGAGGGTTCCGGTGCTGGGGCATCTGCGTGAGCTGCCGGCGCTGCTCGGCCGTCGCCCGAGGGGCGAGCGGTGAACGCGGGCGCCGTCGTCACCGTCGCGACGCTCAACCTTCAGGACGGCGAACGCCTGGACCTGGTGCCGCAGTTGCTGAAGAGCATCGGACGGCCGGTCGACATTCTGGCGTTGCAGGAGGCCAAGGGCTGGGATGGGGACGGGCAGGCCCGCCGGTTCCAGGCCGAGGAGGCGTTGCGGCCGTCGGGGCTGGACCGCAGCTTCCTGACCCCCAGCACCTCCGGCACCTTGCACCAGATGGTGTTCGTGCGGTCGGCGCGGTGCCGCCCGGTGCGGCACTGGACGCCCGGCCTGCCCGATGTGTTCCACGACCAGGTCGGCTGGCTGGAGCTTGAGGTGTGCGGCCATCTGGTGGCGGTGCGCAGTGTGCAGTGGCCGCACTGGTCCGGGGATGCCCGGCTGGAGGCGGCCCTGAAACTCACCCGGTACGCCGGCCCGGGCACCCCGGCCATCGTCTTGGGCGACGCCAACTCCTCGTGGCCCGACTGCCGGGGCGGGCCGTCCTGGTGGCCGTGGCGTCCGCGGCGGCACCGCGAGTTCGAGCCGGACTGGTCCAAGCGCCCGCCGCACAAGCGGCTGCACAAGTCGCTGCCTCCGGGGGCGCGGCCGCGCGGCGGGCGGTTGGTGTCGGATCGGCGCGCGTTGCGTGTGCTGGCCGAGGCCGGCTTCGTCAGCGCGGGGTGCCTGGCCGGTGACATGACCCCGACCGTGAACGGCGGGGTTGATAACGGCCAGGGCCAGCGGATCGACCACATCGCCTTCAGCCGGGCCCTGTCCGGCGCCGTGCTGCCCGACACCTACAAGGTGGAGGTCTCCGACGTCGGTGACCGGGCCAGTGATCACCGCCTGGTGTCGGTGTCCTTCGCCCCGGGCCGCATAGGTGGAGCACGAGGCGCCGGGGACGACCATGAGCACGGCGGCCGTCGGCGCGGGGGTCGGGCATGAGCGCGCGGCCGACCACCGGCCCCCCGCCCGGAAACGTGCACAAGAAGGTGCCCCGGGAGGTGCCCGGGGACGTGCACGAGGACTTCCGCCGGTTCTACCTGGGGATCACCGCTCTGAACATGGCCGACGCATCGGCGGGCCGTGGACCCGGGGAGTTGCTCGGTGAGCTGCTGCGCCGCCACGAGGCCGAGGTGGTGGTCGTGGTCGCCTTCCCGTGTGCCCGGAGTCTGCTCGGGGTGCTGGCGCAGGAGACCGGGGAGAGCCGGTCCGCCGCGCTCGCCACGCTGATGGGCGCCTTCCGCTCCGCGCCCAAGATCTTCGACCGCCGCGCATGGGAAGTGCTGCCGCGGTTGCTGCTGCTGGCGCCGCCTCCGCCGCCCGACCCGCAGATTGCCCCCGGCGATCTGATCCAGGCGCTGGGGATCATCTGCGGCTGCGCGACCATACGTCTGGCCGGGGTGCGCAAGAACCACCCCTTCGCCTCACCGCGAGGGGATGCCGATGAGCGGTGACGATCTGCCCGGGCTGGAGCCCCTGGGCCGGCTGCTGCTGCAGCTGAAGATCCGGAGCTCGCGGGTGACCGGAGTGATGCGGGCGCAGTTCACGCCGGCCCGCTCCGCGAACCCCGCGGCGAATTCTGTCGCGGACCCTGCGGCGAACCTCTCGCCGGGTCACGCGGATCTCCCGGCGGGGGCCGCGGTGCAGGCGACGTCCGAACACCTCCCCCGGCTCGGGGCGGCGCGGCCCGCCGTGGTGTTGACCGTCGTCGTCGACGGTGAACCGGTCTCGCAGATCGGATGGTGCGGCGGTGGCTTTTTCTGGCTCGACGGCCTGGACGAGGGAGCTCTGGCCGGGGCGAGTGTGGCACAGGCAGCCGAGCAGATCCTCCACGTCGCGGGCGTCACCGGTCTCGCGCCGGTGGCGTCCCCGCCGCCACCCCCGCCGCCGGTGGAGGGCGCGTCGGCGCGGTTGGAGTTCGAGGCGGCCGAGCTGTGCCGCGGCTACGCCTGCCGCGGCGGCCAGGACGGCGCGGCCCTGGCCGCAGTGGACCGGCTACTGGCGCGGCATGGGCTGGAGCAGGTCGCCGGTCACCTGACCCGCGAGATCGCCGCGCTGGTCAAGCAGTTGGCGCAGGCGCACGGCCGAGGCCACACCCGCGCCGCGCTGTCGGCGCACCTGCACGCGGTCTGCGGCCAGGACGAGCTGGGCCTGCGCGCGCCGCTGCACCGGCAACTACGCCGTCTTCCGGTCGAGGACGTCCCGCCCGACCTGCACCCCGAGTTCGTCTTGAGGCTGGTGGCCTTGTGCGTTCAGTTGCGCGACGACTGGTACGGCACTCCGCCCCCGGCTCCGGACTAGCCGCCCCGGCGGCCCGCTACCCCGGCCGTCCGACCCCCCGTCCATCCCGCCGTACCCGAAGGCGATCATGACCACGCCCCTGCAGCGCCCCACCCGACCGTCACGGCACAGGCCGTCTCCCGGCTCCCCGCCGGCACCGGTTCCGTCTCCGGCTTCGTGGCCGCGATCACGCCCGCTGCCGCCCGACGCCGATCCGGCGCCGCGCTGGGTGGGGTGGGCGGCGAGCGGCTGCGGCGCGCTGCTGGTCGTGCACGCCGTCGCGGCGCCGCTGCTGACCGGCGGGTTGAAGCCGGCCGCGGCACTGGTCGCTGTGGCCGGGGCAGGGGCCGCGCTGGGGGCGTCGGTGTGGATGTGGCGCCGAGTCCGCGCCACCGAACAAGCCCACGTCCTGGCCGAAGAAGAGTCGACCGAGGCGTGGCGAGAACTCGCGGCGGCACGGTCCGAGCTCGAACAGTTGAAGTGGACCAGCGCGCAGGCCGGGCAAGCGGCCGAGCAGCGTCACCTTCAGATGGCGCGGGCACTGGATGCCGTCCGGTCGGCGCTGTCCCACCTGGTCGAGCGGCAACTGCCGGTGCTCGCCGAGGGGACGCAGGCGGAATTGACCCTGCCGGCCGACGCGACGCCCGGCGTGCTGGCCCCTGACACCGCGGTGTTGCTTGAGCGGCTGGTGGCGGAGGTCGGTGCGCTGGCGCAGCGGCGGCACCGCGAGCTGGGGTCGATGCGGCAGACGCAGATCGCGCTGGCGCGGCGGCTGCAGGCCTCCGCTCTGGAGATCGCCGGTCAGGCGCAGCAGATGGTGCGGGAGATGCCCGAGGATCCGGTGGCCCTGCGGGTCAGCGCGCGCGTCGAGCACGCGGCGGCGCAGCAGGCCCGCTACGCCCAGAGCGTGGTGACGCTGGCCGGGGAATGGCCGGGCCAGCAGTGGCAGAACGACGAACCGCTGGTGGAGGTGGTCCGCGCGGCCTCGGGCCGGATGACTGCCTTCGACCGGGTCCAAGTCGCCGGCGACCGGGAGGTCGCGGTGGCGTCGCCGATCGTCGAGACGGTCATCCACCTGATCGCCGAGCTGCTGGCCAACGCCGCGCAGTCGTCCCCGCCGACCACCGCGGTCCAGGTCCAAGTCTACCGAGTCCAGCGCGGTGCCGTCGTCGAGATCGACGACGCCGGTCTGGGATTGCGCGACAACGAGCTGTCTGCTCTGCGGCAGGTCGCCGCCGGGCAGCGGCCGGTCCGGCTGGAGGATATGGGCGCGGTGCCGCAGACCGGGCTCGCGGTCGTGGGCCGGTACGCCCGCCGCCACAACATCGGCGTGGATTTGGCCGCATCACCCTACGGCGGGGTCCGCGCGATCGTGCTGATCCCGCAGAATCTGGTCACCACCGTCCCCCTGGCCATCCCGCCGTTCCCCCACCCCAACCAGCCGTACGGCGACACCGACCCCTCCGCGAGCACCCTCTCCGGCAGCGCCCCCTCCGGCAGCGCGCCGTTCCGCGGCACGGGAGCGTCTCTCGGCGGCGGCGCGGGCTCCGGCCCCGACGGCGCAGCCGGTACCGAGCGCTGGTCGGCCGCACCGTCGGCCGCGCCGTCGGCCGGGGCGGGCCCGACGGAGGGCTTCCCGCAGCGTCGTCGGCACCGCCGCGGCGATCCCACACCGAGCACTCCGGGCGTTCCGAGTGCTGCGCGCGGACCGGCTCACGCACCCGCACCCGGCGCGGCCGAAGCGGGCGGGGCGTCGGCGAGCGCAGTCCCGCCGGCCGATCCCGCCGCGGAAGCGGCGTGGATAGACGCCTACTGGAACGCGGTACCGCTCACCGGCCCCGCCAGCACCGACAGCGCCGACTCCGGCGGCTCGGCGATCCCGGACGCGCCGGGCGGCACGGCCGCCGACACCGACCTCCGGCCGGGCACCGGGCCCGGCCACGACCCCAAGGACGAGCAGCGATGACAGACGACCAGAACTGGATCCTCGCGGACCTGCTGCGGTTGCCCGGAGTGCGTCACGTGCTCGTGGCCACCGCCGACGGCCTGGTCAAGCACCGGTCCGATGGCATGGACGACGCCGTCTCCGCCCGGCTCGCGGCCGTGTGCGCCGGGCTGAACAGCCTGGCCGAAGGGATCGCCCGCGACTTCAGCGACACCAGCGATCCCGGCATGCGGCGGTCCTCGATGGAACTGCCGGGCGCGGTGCTGTTCACCCGCCGCGCGGCGGGCGGCTCGCACCTGGCGGTCGTCGCCGATCCCGCCGCCCTGGACCCCGGACTCATCGCCCAGCAGATGAGCAGCCTGATCAACAAGATCGGTGAGACCAACCTGGCCACCCCGGCGCGTGACACCGCCGGACCCTCCTCGGCCACCGGCTACCTGGGCGGCCGCCACGCCGCCGCGAGCGGCGCCGCAAGCGCCGCTGGCGGCGGGACGGGAGCCGGTGGCGGGGCCGCCGGTGGTGGGGTCGGCGCGATGGGCGCCCCATGAGCGGCCTCGATGACAGCCCCCCGCCGGCGGAACCCGTTCACCTGGTGCCGGTCTACGTCGTCACCGGCGGACGGACGACACCGACCCGCAACACCCTGCAGCCCGAAACGCTGCTGCGCACCGTCACCGACCGCCCATCGGCCGGACCGTCGGCACCGGCCGGCGCCAACACGGCAGACCCCGGTGCGCTGGACCCCGATGCGTTGGACTCCGGCGAGCGAGCACCGGGCCCGTCATCGCCCCGCCCGCCACTGGCCGGCTCGGCGTTGACGGGCTCGGCGTTGACGGGCTCGGCATTTTCGCCGCTGTCGGCTTCGCCGCCGGGGCGGGGGCTGCCGGTGACCGCGTCGCGGGAGCAGATCGCGTTGCTGGTCCTGTGCCAGCGGCAGTTGTCGGTGGCCGAGGTCGCGGCGCGCCTGCAGCGGCCGGTCAGCGTCGTGACGGTGCTGGCCGCGGACCTGATCGACAGCGGCCTGCTGCGTTTCCGCAGCCCAGTGACGGTCGACCGACGGATTCTGGAGGAGATCCTCGATGGCCTCCGCGCCCTTTGACCCCGCGCCGGACCAGACGGCGCGAGCCAGCGCGGCCCCTGCCGGTTCGGCGCTCGTCCCGGCGCCCGCCGCGCCCCCCAACCCACTGCCCGATCCGCTGTCCGGGCCGCTGTCCGGGCCGGTGTTCGATGCGCTGCCCGATTCGGTGGAGCGGTCGGTGAAGATCCTGGTGGTCGGCGGGTTCGGGGTGGGCAAGACCACCTTGATCGGGTCGGTCAGCGAGATCGCGCCGCTGCGCACCGAGGAAGCGCTCACCACCGCCTCCGTCGGAGTCGACGACCTGGCCCAGCTCGAACACAAGACGGCCACCACCGTGGCGCTGGACTTCGGCCGGATCACCATCTCTCCCCGGATGGTGTTGTTCATGTTCGGCACGCCCGGCCAGCAGCGGTTCTGGCAGTTGTGGCAGGGCCTGGTGCCCGGCGCGGTGGGAGCGCTGGTGCTGGTCGACGCCCGCCGCATCGACGTCTCGTTCGCCGCGCTCGACCAGATGGAGGAACACCACCCCGACCTGCCGCTGGTGGTGGTGGTCAACCACTTCCCCGACACCCCGCCCTTCGACCACGGTGACCTGCGCGCCGCGCTGGACCTGCGCGAGGACACCCCCCTGATCGACGCCGACGCCCGCGACCGCGCCTCCAGCCTCAGCGCCCTGATCGCGCTGGTCGAGTACGTCCACCGGCTGGCGCCCGCGCACTCCCCTCCGACGCCCGCACCGCCCGGCAGCGCTCCGTTCACGACAACCTCCACGCCAAGGCAGATCTGATGAGCGACTTCCACCTGCAGCAGGCCGCCCTACCGGACACCCTGCCGGGCGCGGTGCCGGGCGCGGTGCCGGGCGCGGTGTCGGCGCCGGGGCGACGGCTGGCGGAGCTGACCGGGCTGACACCGCTGGCCGCCACGACCGCCTGCCCGGAGCCCGCCGACGTCTACGCGCACCTGCGTGCCCGGTTCGGGCCCATCGCGCCGGTCGAGCTCACCCCGGCCGACCCGCAGCGGCAGCGCACCGCGATCAACGCCTGGCTGGTCCTGGACTACGACCACATCCTGCAGGTGACCCGCCGCGAGCAGCTCTACTCCCGCAACCCCGCGAACTGGCGGGCGCTGGCCGAAGGCCTGGTGCCGCCCGACTCGCCGCTGCTACCGATGATGGGGCCCCGCGACAACGGCTACTTCCGGGACGGCCACGAGCACCGCCGCCTCATCGACCCGATCACCGAGGCCCTCGACGGCATCGACCAGATCGCCATGCTCGACGCCGTCCGCGCCCGCTGCCAGCAGCTCATCGCCGGCTTCGCCAGCAACGGTAAGGCCGACCTGATGTCGGGATACGCCGCACCGATCCCGATGCTGGCCGTCACCGACCTGTTCGGGCTCAGCCCCGCCGACAACACCGCACTGCAGCGGGCGATCACCGCGCTGATCGGCTCCGGCGCCGACTCCCAGGACGGCGACCGCGCCCTCAACGCCCTGCTCACCCGCATCATCAACGCCCGCCGCGCCGCCCCCGCCAACGACCTGACCACCCGATTCCTGCACCACCCCGACCTGCACACCGACTACGAGGTCCAGCAGAGCATGGTGATCACCGTGGTCGCCGGGTGGGAGACCACCACCAACTGGATCACCCAGACCCTGCGGCACATGCTCACCGACCCCCGCTTCGCCGGGCAACTGCGGCACGGACGCCTCGGCGTCGACGACGCCCTGGACGAAATGCTGTGGGCCAACCCCCCGATGGCCAACATGCCCGCCCGCTACGCCCTGGACGACCACGAACTCGGCGGCCACCTCATCACCCGCGGCGACCCCCTCATCCTGGGACTGGCCGCCGCCAACCACGACCCCCGCGCCCGCACCGGCAACCCCCGCCTGGACACCGGCAACCGCGCCCACCTGGCCTTCAGCGCCGGACACCACGCCTGCCCCGCCAAGATCCCCGCCCGGCTCATCGCCCGTACCGCCGTCGACACCGCCCTGCGGCTCCTGCCCGCCATGCAGCTGGCGATCCCCCCAGAAGACATCCCCTACGAGCCCTCCCCCTGGGCCCGCCGCCCCGCCGTCCTGCCCGTCCGCTTCTCCACCCCGCCCCGCACCTGACCAGCGCCAGCACCCGATCCGGCCCCCCGCCGCACCCCCATCAGTTCCCGACCTCGGGAGGAAACCGATGACCCCTCACCCCAGCCGCCCCGACACCCGGCCCGACCAGCAGTCCGACCAGCAGCCCGAGGTCCGCTCCGGCGGCGCGGAGCCGGCGGTCCCGATCGTGTCCATCGACCCCGACGGCGCCGACCCGCACGGCGAGATGGCCCGGCTCCGCGCCGCCGGACCGGTCGTGCGGACCGTGCTGCCCGGCCTGCCCGACACCGTCCACGCCTGGGCGGTCACCCGCCACGACCTCCTCGGCCGGCTCAGCCGCCACCCCGACATCTCCCGGGTCGCGCACCGGCACTGGGCCGCCTACCGCGACGGGCTGGTCCCCGACGACTGGCCGCTGGCCGGCATGTTCATCGGCCTGACCAACATGTTCTTCCTCGACGACCCCGAGCACCGCCGCCTCCGCCAGATGATCAGCCGGGTGTTCACCGCCCGCCGGGTCGAGGAGATGGCCGGCGACATCACCCGCATCGTCCACGACGCCCTGGACGCCCTGCCCGACCACCGCAGCCCCGGCACGGAGGGCGTGGAGGGCGCCGTCGACCTGCGCGCGCACTACGCCTACACCATCCCCATGGGCGTGATCTGCCGGCTGCTCGGCATCCCCGACCCGATGCGGCCCCGCATGCGCGCCCTGGTCGACGCCCTGATGCGCACCGGCGACAAGACCGCAAAGGACGCCGCCGACGTCGAGACCGGCCGCTTGGAGCTGCTGGGTGAACTGGTCGAGCGGCGCCGGTCACGGCCCGGCGCCGACCTGACCAGCGCCCTGATCGGCGTCCGCGACGACGACGGCGACGCCCTGACGCACCGGCAGCTGATCGACACGCTCTGGCTGCTGGTGGTCGCCGGCCACGAGACCACCTTCACCCTGATCACCAACGCGGTCCGCGCCCTGCTCGCCCACCCCGACCAGCTCGCCCACGCCAAGACCCTCCCGCCCGAAGGCTGGAGCGCCGTGGTCGAGGAGACCCTGCGCTACGACGGCGTGATCAACTACCTGGTCGCCGGATACACCAAGGCCGCCGTCCCGATCGGCGGCACCACCATCCCGCCCGGCCAGCTCCTGATCGGCCTGTACGGGGGCGTCGGCCGCGACCCCGACGTCCACGGCCCCACCGCCGACCGCTTCGACATCACCCGCGCCAACACCCAGCACCTGGCCTTCGGCGTCGGCGCCCACTACTGCCTCGGCGCGCCCCTGGCCCGCCTCGAAGCCCGCATCGCCCTGCACGCACTGTTCGACCGCCACCCCGACCTGACGCTCGCCGTCCCCGACGACGACCTCACTCAGGTCCCCTCGATGTTCACCAACTGCCCGACCGACCTGCCGGTCCACCTCGACGGCGCACCACCCAGGTGACACCAGCCGCCTCGGGCGGCCACCCGGCGACTCCGCTCCGGCGGCCGCCCGACGCGGCTCCCCCTCCCTACCAGCCCGCTCACCCCTTCGACCAGGCAGAAGACCCATGCTGATCTCACGCGCACCCGGCCCCATTCCGGTCGGCCCCGTGCCGGTCGGCCCTGGCGTGGTGACCGCGGCGGCCAGCGGCCTCGCCCGGCAGCCCCGGTCCCTTCAGACCGGGCCGCGGGTTCACCCGCGCCCCGGCCGGGTCGCCGCGGCGGTACGCCGGGCGGCGGCCCCTGGGCGAGCACCCGAGCCCGAGCCCGGGTCGTGGGCGCCGTGAAGGGCACCGGCTCGTTCGACTGGCGGGAAGCCGAGAGGCAGCTGTCGGGTATTGATGCCGCGGTCCCGCACTCGGCCCGGATCTGGGGTTACTGGCTGAACGGGAAGGACAACTTCCGGGCCGACCAGGTGAGCGGCGAGCGGTTCCGGGCGATCTACCCAGCCATCGATGTCCTCGCCCGCGCCTGCGAGGAGTTCACCCTGCGCCTGGTGACCCGGCTCGCGCGCGCAGGGGTCCGCCAGTTCGTCGACGTCGGGGTCGGTCTGCCGCCCGGCACGCCCAGCCACACCGCGGCTCAGCAGGTGGTCGAGGACGCCCGGGTGGTCTATGTCGACAACGATCCGCTGGTGCTGGCCCACGCGCGGGCGTGGCTGCGGTCCGCGCCGGGCGGAGCCGTCGGCGTCATCGACGCCGACCTGACCGACCCCGACGCGCTGCTGGCCGCCGCCCGGGGCTGGCTGGACTTCGGCGAGCCGGTCGCGGTCCTGCTGATGTCGGTGCTGCGGCATATCCCGATCAGCGACCCCTGCGACTCCGCCGCCCGGCGCATCGTCTCCCGGTTGGCCGACGCGCTCACGCCCGGCGGCTACCTGGCGGTGTGCGACATCACCGCCGCCAGCACCGCCACCAGCACCGCCCTGACCAAAGCCGTGCAGGGCTACAACGCCACCGGCGCCGACCCCTGGTACCTGCGCACCCCCGCCCAGCTCACCCGCCTGCTCGCGGGCACCGGCATGGACCTGACCGAACCAGGCGTGGTGCCGATCCACCGATGGCACCCCCACCCCGGCCACAACCCGCCCGTCCACGCCTGGGGCGGCCTGGCCCGCACACCCACCACCAAGGAAACAACCCACCGATGACCCGCCCGCAGCAGTCCCCGCCGCCCGCACCCGACACGGCACCCGACACCGGACCCGACGCGGAACCCGCTGCGGAACCTGAGGGGGCCGAGTCCGGTCGGGAGGCGTCGAGCGCCGCGCCGACGGCGCCCGGCCGGGCCGGCACGGAGACCATCGATCCGGACACCGAGGTCGTCGAGTTCGCGACTCCTGTGCACGAGGCCCTCTACCGCGGGATCGCCTCCAAGCGAGCCGCAGGGCTCCGAATCATCGGGCTCTACGCCCTGGCAGCGGCGCTGCTCGGAGCAGGAATGCTGGTGCGCTCCACCGCGGGCCCGGCGTGGGCGGCGGGAGCCGCGCTCGTGGTCGGCAAACTCATGACACCGCAGATCCTCCGGCTCGTCACCCTGAAGGTCCGCCCGATCAAAAAGGTCCGCACGCTCGCCCCCCGTGCGACCTATGAACGCCGGCGACGTGCGGCGCCACAGCTTCCGCCGCAGGCGGCGGCGGTCATCGACAACGCCCGGGCTTTGGCGTCCGCCCGGTTCGGCACCGACGTGCCGGTCTACATCACCGAGCCCGACGCTCCGCCGCTCATGCGGATCGGCGCCGTCGTCTGCCTGTCGCCGCCGATGATCATCGTCGGCGACCGGTTGCTCGGCACCGTCGATCAGCTGCGGTGGGTGCTCGCCCACGAACTGCAGCACACCACCCGGCTGCAACGCCGGATCCACCTCCTGTGGGGAATGGCCATGACAGCGGGATGGATGCTGCTCGGTCTGCTCCTGGCACCCGCCGCGCTCTGGGTGGCCGTCCCGGTACTCGCCGCCGCGCTGATCGGCGTCGCCTGGGCGCGGGAACTCACCGCCGACACCGCCGCGGCAGGCACCGCCGGCGACGGCGCCGCCGCCTGGCACGCCGCGGTCCTCGACACCATGCGGCGCGCCCCCTGGTACCTGCGGATCGTGCGGACCTCCCCGATCCACCCGCCGGTCCGGATGCGCGCCTGCCTCACCAGCCGCATCGTCGACCGGAGGACGCGGTGAACCAGTGGCGGCGCAGATCCGCCGGTCGCCTCGCCCGGCGCACTGGCGTGATACCCGCCCCTATCGGCGGGACAGGAGCGCGGTCGCGGCCGCTGCGATCCCGCGCAGGCCCCGGCCCGTCCGGCCCGGCTCCATCCGGCCCCGGCCTCGGACCGCCGACACCTGCAGGACCAGATCCCTTTCCCGATCCCCATACGCGAAAGACGCCTCGCCGATGACCAACCATCTGTTCCGCGCCAAGGGGCACGGCGGCCGCATCACCCACCTGCTGGTCGGCTACGACGTGTTGACCAGCTCCTGTGACCCGCTCGACGTGGCGACGATGATGCGGCCGGTGTGCCGGTACGCCGCAGCCACGCTCCGCCAGCTGCACGAGACCGGCGGCGTCACCCTCGCGGTGGTCGCCGACACCATGCCGGACCGCGACATCCGGCCCGCTCTGGACGTCCGGGGCATCGGCGCGCTGTTCGGCGACCGCATCTACCAGACCAGCAGCCGCAAGCGGCGCCACCCCGACCCGCAGCTCTTCCCGATGCTGTACCGCGACATCCTCGCCGACCTCCAAGTCCGGCCGGAACACCTGGTCATGTGCGGGAGTGACATCGAGCACAGCATCCTCCCCGCTGCCAGGGGCCGTATCCGCACCGTCTACGTCGGATGGCAGTCACTCCCCGAGGAACCGCAGGTCATTGTCACCCGGATCCCCCACTTCGAGAAGCTGCCCGCTCTGCTGACCGGCGAGCACACCGGCGCCGATGCCCCAGAGCTTGCGACGCGAGGCACTCGTGAGCTGGGGGCGGCTCGGGCAGAAGGTTGCGATGCATGAGGTTCGCAACGGAACCGGTCTGCTCTCACAGACCCAATCGGTTCAGGAAAAGCGGGGCGCGTGTCCAAGGAGCAGGCGTGCCGCCGAAGGCATCTCACCCTCGGCCGGAGCCATCCGCCGCCAGATCACACCCCGGCTGCAGCCCGCTGGCCGGCGCCCGATCCGTCCTGGCCCGCAGGCCCGCGTCCTGCGAATCGCACCCCGCCAGCCGGTGAGACGAACCGGCAACGGCGACCCCGCCCGCCTCCACCACTCACCAGAAGACGCATCGTGGCCATCAATCACATCGGCTCGGCCGTCGGCCACCAGCCCGGCCGGCCCGCCGCGTCGTCACCAGACGGCTCAAACCCTTCGGTCTGGGGCGTCTCCCCGACCGCGATCCCTCCGGCCCGCGCACGCTACTTCGGCCCGTCGATCAGCTGCGTTGCGATCGACTACACCTCCCTCATCCCCACGAGCTGGCCGCGTCGGCCCGGCATCGACCCCGGCATCGCTCCCAACGCCGCGCGCACCATTCACGAGCTGGCCGGAGCCGGACTGCGGCTCGTGCTGACCAGCGTCCACGATCGCGACCTGGCCCCCGCTCTGCGCGCCGCCGGGATCGGCGAGTTGTTCCACATGATCGTGCAGCCCCGGACCGTCGGCGCCGGCAAACCGAGTCCGCTGGTGTACTCCCGCATTATCACCGCCGCCGACTGCGTCCCCGGCCGCGTGCTGAGCGTCGGGCCCGGCATCACCAACGACGTGACCGCTCCGCAGCTCCACGGCCTTCGCGGCGTGCTGCTGCCACGTTTCGACATCGCCTACCCGCCCTTGATCGAAGACCTCCCACAGATCCGGGATCTGTCCGTTCTGCCCAGATACCTCGGCCGGCAAGCGACCGGCCGATCCGACGCGGGCGGACAGCCATGACCGACGGCCGCCCCACCCGGACGAGCCACCGGGGCAAGGGAGGCGGCAGAACCGCTCCACCACTCCACCGCCCCCGACCAAGCGGAGACGATGAATCGTGAACGCAGCCGCCGTCCACCGGCGCCGCCTCGGCAATGAACTGCGCCGTATCAGACGCACGTCGGGCCGCACCATCGCGCAGGTCGCGGCTCAGGCGGGCTGGCCGACTCACAAGCTCAGCCGAATCGAACACGGCCGAACTGGGATCGGCGCCGGTGAACTTCGCCTGCTCCTGGATGCGCATCACGTGCAGGGGCCTGCACGAGACGCGCTGCTGGCGCTGCAGGCGCCGACGAGCCGAGGATGGGCGCACGACTACGGCGATGTGGCCGGAGGGACCTTCGCCGCCTACCTCGCCATGGAGACCCAGGCACGGGCCGCGCTGACCTTCAGCCTCGCCGCCGTCCCGGGGCTGCTGCAGCACCAAAGCTACGCGCACTGCGTCCTGGACAGCGGCCAGGCGATCGGCGTGGCCACCCCGCATCAGGTGGCGCGCCGCCTGGAGCTGCGTCTTCACCGGCAGCAGCGGCTGCGCCAGACCGATGCGCAGGCCGATCCACCGGCCGCCCCGCTGCGCCTGGCCGCGGTGATCGACGAATCCACGCTCTGGCGCGCTGTCGGCGACCCGACGGTCATGGAGAGCCAGATGACGCACCTGCTGGAGCAGGCGGAGCTCCCGAACGTCGACATCCGGATCCTGCCGCTGGAGATGGCTCGCAGACCGGTCTTCGGGGAGTCGTTCACGGTCTTGGAGTTCGCCGGCGAGCTCGGCCTCACCGACATCGCCTACCTCGACGGCCTGGCCTCACCCGAGCTGTACCTCGGGGACGGCGCGCAGCTCTACCGCAAATCCTGGAACGCCATGAAGGACTATGCATTGCCTCCGGCGGAGTCGAAACAGTTCATCGAACATGCGGTCGGAAAATGGCGGCTCCGCTAAAAGCCCTCGTCGGGCTGCCGCTGGCCCGTGAACAACAAAATCCCCTACCGGAACACAGGAGAGCACCGAGCCTCAAGAACAGCAGACCCGGTCATGCCCGGCCAGGACGAATAGCGAGCCATGCGTCACCCGCCCAGCCCGCCATTCCCGAACGGGTCCCAGCGTCCGCCGGATCCACTGGCCGACGACAGCAAGGAGAGGCAAGAACCACCGTGACAAGGCTCAGGATCGACTACATCAACTACGAGCACGGCGGCCGCGTGGCCGCCGACGGCATCGGCTACGCCAACGACCTCATCAGCCTGTCCGGGACGTGCTGGGACTTCACCGGCCTGGTGCGCATCATGAGCACCGGAAGCTATCCAGCCGTGCTTGTCCTGGGTGAGGGCGACTACTACCGGTTCAGCGGCGCGGCCGCGGCGTGGGGCGCGGCGAACGCGCTGCGCGCCGCCGGCGGCCCCACCTACACCCCGCTGATCGGCAGCCTGCCGCGCCAATGGGGCCCCTTCGCCCCGGTCGTCTTCGTCGACCTGCAGCGGATCGTGGTGCACCGCTGGTACGACGACACCGCCCCCGACTTCGCCGCACGCACCCGCAACATGCTGGTGGGCAGCCTGCCCGGCCGCACCGAAGAGTTCCGGATCGTCGCCGTGCACGGCGACATCTTCAGCGGACAGCAGCGCCTGGCCGACGCCCGCGAGCTCCAGCGCCTGGCCGCCACCGAGATCCCCTGCGCCATCGCCGGGGACTTCAACACCACCCTGTCGGGGCCTGACTGGGAGCCCGGCGACCTCAACGACACCGCCATATACCCGCCGGAGCAGCCGTGGCGGCCCGCCTGGCGCACCCGGTGGTCCCCCGCCCTCGCGGGAGCCGAGGAGAACGTCCCCGACGCCGACGCCCTGGACTACCTGTGCGGCATCTGGCGACCGGGACGGCCGGGCGAGCCGGGCCGCCGCGTCGGAGGCGTCGGGTTCTACGACGCCGCCGAACTCGCCGGCGACACCAGCCCGACCCAGCTTCCCCGCCCCGACGGCCGCCAGGCCTGCGCCATTGACCACATCCTGCTCAACAAGCCGTTCGCCGACCGGCTGGCCTCCTACCAGGTCCACCAGCCGGCCGACCCCGACCATCCCGACAGCGACCATCTGCGCATCAGCGTGGAGTTGGACGTCTGACCGTTCCCCGATCCCCGATCTTCCCGAACGACCTTCCTTCACAGAGCCACAACACCCCTCATGGGAAAGGGCAGCAGATCATGGATGACTTCTTCGCCGGAGTCGAGTCCCGCAAGGACGCCTGGCCCGCCGGACGCGCCGACCTGCACTGGCACGTCCTGTTCGACACCGAGCAGGTCCGGACGGCGCTGACCGACCCCTACACCGAACTGACGCACCGGCCCGGTATCGAGCCGGTCGCCCCCGAGTGGCTGCACATGACCGTCCTGCACTCCGGCCCGCAGGATGACGCCAGCGCCGTGGAGATCGCCCGGATCATCGAAGGGGTCCGGGTGTGCGCGGCGGACATCGACCCGTTCACGGTGACCTTCAGCCAGCCGTCCCCCGGCAACGTCGCGATCGAGTGCCTGGGGCGGCCCGGGCCGCCCGCCCGCGCGCTGTGGGAGATGACCTGGCAGCAGACCCGGGCCGTGGTCGGCGACCGGTGGCCGTGGATCCCTGGCACCTACTGGCCGCACGTCAGCCTGGGCTACGCCGCCGGCCCCGAGGCCGCCGGCGTCGACCGCGCCGCCCTGAAGGCGTGGCTCAGCGACCACGGCCGCGGCGAGGTGACCCTGCGCGCCGACCGCCTGGTGTATGTCGGCCAGTACCACGATCGGCGCGAGATCCGTTGGAGCGTCCTGGCGGAGATCCCCCTCGGCCACACCGGCGGCGGCGCCGCGGCCGACGGCGCTTCGCCGTCGTCGTGACGCCCCGGGGGCCGCGTCCGACCGTCCGGACGCGGCCCCGGCTGTCACGGTCACCCGGCCCGGTCGCGGCGCCTCCCGTGCCTCCCGCCGCCCCAGGCCGTTGCGATACGGCGCGGTGCGGGGGCCGGTGGTCGGTCCGCGGTGATCGGCCGCCCGCCGCGCCTTCAGAAGGCATCGTCTGCTGCCTCACCCGCAAGCGGCGGGGGCCGGCGGCTTGATCGCAAGGAAAGGGAGAGAGGCTTTGGATGACATCGTGCTCGACGAGGTCGAGGTCGATCCCGACGTCGCTCAGGTGTACTGCGAGGGTTGGCAGAGCTGGTCTCCGAGCCTGGTGACCCGGTGGCGGCAGAACGGTCCGCGGCCCGGCGACGAGCGCCTGCACGATCACTTCTACCGGCGCGGCGCGTCCTGGAGCGACCCCGGCATGCATGCGGCCGGGACCGTCCAGTCCGACGGCGGCCTGCTGGCGCTCGACCCCGGCGTCGGCGACGACGTCATGGTGTACGCCGCGCCCGACCCGGCTCACATCCCGGTCGTTCGCGCCACCCCGCACGGGGCGCGCACCTACCGGATCACCGCCGACGGACCGTGCACCCGCCAACGCTTCCCCGGCCCGATCCGGCGTGCGCTCGACGCCTGGGCGGCGGCATGGCCGGACACCTGGGGGCCGCGGTGGGCGCCGGGCGGCGAGTGCTGGACGGCCCGCGACGAGCGGCCGGTGCCGCCATTGTGGTGCTCGTGGTACGCCTACCGCAGGCGCGTGGACCACGCCGCGGTCCAGGCCACCATGGACACCATCCGCCGGCACCAACTCCCGGTTGAGTCGCTGCTGTGGGACGACGGGTACTTCGCCACCTTGGGCGACTGGCGCACCTCGGTCCGCGCCGACCTCGGCTCGCTGGAGGCGATGGCCGCAAGGGTCGGCGACCGCGGGTTCGCCCCGGGGCTGTGGCTGTGCCCGACCCTGGCGCAGGTCGACTCCGAAGCGGTCCGGGCCGACCCTGAGGCGTGGGTCCCGGAGGTGGACGCGCCGTTCGGGACGGCGCGCCGGGTCCGCGTGCTGGATCCCACCAGTCCCGCGGGCGCCGACCTGCTCACCGGCCTGATCACCGGTGTGGTCGAGGCCGGGTTCCAGGTCCTCAAGCTCGACTTTTTGTGGACCGGGGCGCTGCCCGGGCGGCGCGCCTCGGGCGTCGGCCCGGTCACCGCCTACCGGGAGGCGCTGCGGCTGATCCGGGACGCGGCCGGCCCGGAAACTGTGTTGCTGGGGTGCGGAAACCCGACGTTGGCGTCGGTCCATGCGGGTCTGACCGCATACCGGGTGAGTCCCGACAACGGGCCGGTGTGGGAGCCGCCCGAGGGGGATCTGTCCCAGCCCGCGGGCAGGTCCGCCGTGCTGACGGGCACCGCCCGCGCGCACCTGGCCCATCTGACCCGCCCGGACCCCGACGTGCTGATGGTCGGCCCGGAGGTTCAAGGGCGCGAGGAGATCGCCGCTCACGTCGACGCGCTGCCGCGGAACGTGCGCGCCAGCGGCGACCGCCTGGACGAACTCGACGACTGGGGCGTCCAAACGACCCGCACAGTGCTCGCCCGAGGCCGCTGACCAGGCGCGGCGGTGGCGCGGCCGGGGGTGCGGCGGGGGTGCGGCGGGGGTGCGGCGGTCGCCTCGGGCCGCACGGTCGAGCAGGGCCCGCCCCTCGCACCGCGCCGCCGACCGGTCCGCGGCCGGGGCCGCCGCCGCGCCAGGAACGGTGCGCTGGGTTCGCCCTCCTGCGTCGTGGCGCTGGAGGCATCCGAGCGCCCTTGAGCCCGGGAGTCTTCTGGGAGCAAAGTGGTCTGCGGCCGCGGGATGCTTCGGGACGCGAGCAGGCCCATGTGCCCGGATAGAGCCGAGGGGGACGGGACGGGATGGGCCGAGGGTGGTGCCGGGAGGACCTTGGGCAGGTGGCCGCGCTGATGCGCCGCGATGGGCACGGCGCGCGGTGGGAGGCTGCGGTAGGCGATCCCGATCCGCGGCGGGTCTGGGCCGTGGCCGCGGACTGGACGCGGGAGGTGCTGCGGGACGGTAACTCCGTCCGCGCGGAGGCTCGTGCCCGGCGGCTGGACGATCTGGGCTACGCCGAGGCTCCTGACCGCGTCCAGCGGGTTCTGGGCGAGTTGGGGTTCGAGGCGGCGGCCGGACCGACGGCGTTGTGGCCCGCCGACACCGACACCAGCACCGGCGCCGGTGCTGGTGTCGGTGCAGTTGGTGGCCGGGCTCGTCGCGGGGACGTGGAGGTCACATTGTTGACGTCTTCCGATGGTCTGCTGGCGGAGATGGTGACGGACCTGTTCCACGGCAGCGCGACCGCCGAGGTGTACTACGTCGCTGCCGTCCCGACCGCCATGACCCGGGAGCTGACGCAGAACCTGGGCGGCCGGCCGTTCCACGCTGTGGACGACGATTGCCTGGCGGCCGACATCGAGCGGCTGTTCAACCTCGTGCCGTCGCGGCGGTCCCCGCTCTACGGCGAGCTGAAGGGCCCCCAGGACGGCGGCCCGGACGGCTCGCTGGTGAACTACTGCTACGGCGACCTCAGATCCGAGATGCTGCGTACTCGGGTGACGGTGCTGCGGGCCTGCGCGCGGCTGGTCACGCCCTGGCCGGTCCCGGCCGTCAGCGACGTCGGCGGACAGAGCGCCTACCGGGACGGTCGCCTCGCCGCGCACCGCAACACGCTGCGGCTGCTGGCGCTACTGCCCGAGCGGGTGCACCGGCGGTTCGGGACCATCGCCGATCCGGCTCCCCCCATCCGCCTTGCGGCGGTGCGAGAGGGCCGGCCGGTGACTCCGGCCGACCCCAGCCCCGTCGTGCTGGCCGCACCCGCCCCCGACAGCGCCCGCGTCTGCGACCCGCGGTGCCTGCTGCGCGCCGAGGAGGTGTCGGTGCTGCTCACCGAGACCTGGTGGGTGAGCGATCCCTCCGCGGACCAGCAGGAGGAGGGCGTCCCGCTCTGCCACGGCCGCCCGCACCAGGTGCACTGCCCGACATGCGAGGCCCGCCGCGGCGTCGTCTTGCGGCTGCTGCCGGGCGCGCAGGAGGTCACCGCCCGCTGCCCGGCCGGCCACAGCTACCAGACCGACGTGCCCGTCACCGCGTTCCTGCGGATGGCCCCCTCCCCCGAACCCCTCGACCCCTGCTAGGTAGGCCCGCGCCCAGACCCGGGGAGCATCCGTCCGCGCAGGCAGACGCTGAACGACGCCGGAGCCGGCGCCGGGCGCGGGCAGGCGCCCCATCTCACCAAGGAATCCGCCCTCGCCAAGGAGTCACGTCCTCGCGGCCCCGAGCACGCCTCCGCCGGCGCGCAGGTCCGGTCGGCGGCCCGGTGCCGGTGGGCTGCTTGCCCCGCCCGGCCCGGGGCGGCCGAGGTCGGCGACCTCGACCCGCGGGTATACCCCCGCGAGCCAGAGCCGCATGAGCTGCAGCGCCTGAACGCCGCGGCGGACGTGGCGAAACCAGGGCGATCGTCAGCCGCGGCCGACAGCGAACCGGGCGGGCTGGCTACGGTGATCGCCATGGGCTTCTACACCCCCGCTGGCCAGGAACTGTCCACGGCCGTCTGGGCGGCGCTGGACGTGGCCGGGCTCAAGGGCCTGGAGACCGGGAAGGAGCCGCGGCACCCGGAGGGCTTCGGGGACGGCGGCTTCCGGCTGCGCGGCCACGGCGACAAGGTCGAGGTCTTCTACGCGGTGGACGAGTTCCTCGACGAGGAACCGGGGCGCCACCCGATCGCGGCGGTGATGATCGGCGCGATCGCCGCGGTCCTCACCGCGAACGGCTTCGCCTTCACCGTCCAGCCCACCACCGAAGACGACGCCGAAGACCGCGAGAACCCCACCGGTCACCGGTACGGCGCCGTCCTGCTGGTGCACGCGAAAAGCCCGGCACCGCCCGGCACCGACGCTCCGAAGTGATCCGGATCGAGGACACACCGGCCGTCGGGCGATGAATGACGTGCAGCTCCGACACGCCGGCTACTGCTGAGGCAGCGCATCCTTCCGGCCGCCCGCCTATGGGCACTGCCTACGGGCGGCGCTGCCGCCAGTTCTTGGGCTGGACGGCGTTGACCGCCTCGACCATCTGGTGCCAGCGCACCTCGTCCTCCAGCGGAGTCGGCTCGCTCCACACCGCGTAGAAGACGCCGGCGGTGGTGCGGGCGGTGATCCGACGCGGCCGGACCGTCGCGCGAGCGATCCGGGCGGCCTGCTGCAGCACCGCGCGTTCCTCGTCGTTGTCGTAGCGGGCCTGGTAGTTGCCCGTCGCGCGCAGCGCCTCCACCACGCGCGCGGCGATCTCCACGACCCTCACCTCACGTGCCCCGCCACCACCGGAGTCGGTCCCCTCGCCCATGACCGGACGATAACCCAGCGCCCAAGGCCGGAGAAGCCCCTGACGCTCAGCGGACCGGGCCCTGGTCGGCGGACCGGCTCCGCTCCCAGGTGGTGTTCCCCGCCGCGAAACAGCGCACCATCGCCGGTGGCGGCCGCCACAATCATCAGCATGACCACGGCTCAGGACACCCCAGAGACAGACACCCCAGAGACGGAGGGACCAGAGACGGAGGGCCCGGGGTGCGGATGCTTGTGTTACTCCGTGCATCCCCAGTCCCGCGACCAGTGCCTGCACGTCGGGCAGGTCCCCGTCACGGTGCTGGCCGCGCGGGCCGGCCGCAGCTTCCCCGCCCGCGTCCAGGCATGCAGCCCCTGCGCCGAGATCCTCAGCTCGCGCCAGACCTCAGCCACCGGGCGGGCGACGTGAACGTCTTCGCCGACGACGTCACCGCCGACCAGCCGATCGAGGCCGGCGATCTCACCGAACCGGCGGCCGCAACTCCGGTCATCGCCGGTGCAGCGGGCTACCGGCGCGGGCGACCGGTCGGGATCTGCCAGACTGCGGGCGTGCTGGACCTCCATGACCACGCCGGGTACCGCGACCGTGCGGAGGCCGTCCGCTCGCGGGCGGCCCGAGCCGTACACGACCTGCAGACCGGGCGGTGGGAACCCACCCCCGCCGAGCAGCAGGTCGCCGCCGACATCGTCGCAGCGGCCCGCATCCCCACCCGCACCCTGCCGCCGCACACCGATGACCCGCTGTGGATACGCACCGCCCGGCTGGCCGCCTGGGCGGGGATCCTGCGCCTGGCCGGGCGCGCCACCGGCGTCACCCTCAACGACCACCCGCAGCCCGTCCCCGCCCCGCCGGCACCCGAAAACAGCCCACGACACAACAGCGCAGGCCGGGACGGTGCAGGGCGGGACGGTGCAGGGCGGGACGGATCCGGCGGAGGGTTCGGGGGGCTGCTAGGCGCCTGCTACGAGCTGGCCGCACTCGCCGAGCGCTGGGCCCGCGCCCTGGACTCCGACGACGCGCTCGCCGACGCTCCCGGCTTCCTCGAGGACCTGGCGGACACCGAAAAGTTCTTCACCGGGTTCGGGTCGATCGGTGAGGTGTTCGCCGCGATCGCCTCCGGGGACCACGAGTACTGAGCCGCGCCGCTGCCCGCCGCGGCGGAGACATGCCTGTGCACCCCGAGCAGTCCCGCATCGAATGAACCGCCGCGAGCCCTCCCCACCTGGAGCGCACCAGGTGCCGTCAAGAACCGGTGCCCTCGGAGTCGGAGTCGGTCTCCTCCTTCTCCTCCTGTTCTATGCGCGCGAACAACTCTCCCAGATTCTCCGAGGACAGCCGCGGCTCGGGCCAGCTGTGCCCGTTGGTGCACCGGACGGTCACCGCCCAGCCGCCGGCCTCCGACGACAGCATCAGACCGTGGGTCGCTCCGCACCGCGGGCACCGCACCAGATCTCCCGCCTCACTGACACAGATCGTGTTGCTGACGGTGATGTGGCGCTCGGGCGGCACCGGTCGGATCATCGAGTCCCGAACGCGGCGAGGCGTGCGGTGCGTCAGTGTCGCCGGACCCCAATGATGCGGGCACAACGGCAGCCGATCCCCCACCGTCACGGCCCTGGTGAGCCCTGCGCCGTCCGCGAGGGCCGCGGTGTGCGCCGCCGCGTGCTCCACCAGGATGCGGCGGGCGATGTCGGCGTAGCCGTCCAGTTCGTCCGGCGTCGCGGCCACCAGCATCGGCAGCAGGTCGTCGGGAGGGTCGTTGTCGCCGTAATGCTCCAGGTGGCGCAGGTCGGCGATCCGATCGAGCTGCGCTGCTACGCCGGTCAGTGTCGCATCGCTCGGCGTGGATCGCTGCTGCCACGCCTGCTCGGCTACCGCGGCGGCCATCGTGGCCAGGACACGGTCGAACACCTCCGGCTCGATGCGCCATGCCGTATCGACCAGGGACTGCGACAGCGGCAGCAGATCGACCTGCTGGAGCACCCAGCCGATCAGCTGCCAGCCGGCCGAGATCGACGACAGCCACACATAGCGGCAGGGCCGGTCCAGGCCGGCCACCGGCAAATCCAACTCCCAAGCGAACCGGTCGTCATCAATCGCCATAGACCGCCACCGTACGCCCGAGCACACAAGCCCAACAGGGACACACCGGCATTGGCCCCGAAACGCCATTCGCGTTCACGTCGCAAGACGCAACAGCCGTTCGACTCCGCGGGGACAGAAAACCAGCGCGCTCTCCGGCCGCGCCATGACCTCATAGTCATCCACCACCGTAGGTCACGGCGCTGTTCCCCGGAAGCGATGTGTCGTTGCCTCCCGCACGTCGGTCCCCGCAACGACACTGGGGATGCGCACCGCAACGGCCGCAGGATGAGGAGATGGTTGATGACCGAGCTCGTCCAACTCCATCCCGCGGCCGAGGTGACCGCTCCCGACGGCGCACCGATCACGGTCGACATCGCGGTGTTGCCGCTGGTGCGGCAGTTGTGGAAACGGGGTTGGACCACGCTGGGGTCCTGCCAGGACATGGGCGAGGCCAGCCGGCACGGAGGCGCTCCCGGCGGGGAGCGCACCGGCGCCTACTACGCCGGCTACGCCTGGCTCAAGCTCGGCAACGACGACGCGGATGCGTTCCTGGCCGCCGTCGCGGCCGACCCGCGCTTCACCGACCGCGTCTCCCCTCGACCCGGCCCCGAGCACTGGTACTGCTTCTCCTTCCGCGACCATCGCGGGCTGTTCACCAGCACCCAGATCTTCTTCCCATCGGCTCAGATCGACGACGTCACGGCCGTCCTAGCCGGGCCCGCCGCCGGGCCTGACGCGCCTGACGCCGGGGCCGCGGCATCGGACGACCGGACGGGGAGCTAACCGGGTGGCGGGCGGACTTGAACTGCTGCGGAGCAACCCCGGGTTCCGCGCCTACTTCGGGGCCCGGATCACCTCGGTCCTGGGCGGAGCGGTCGCCCCGGTCGCGCTCGCGTTCGCGATCTTGGCGTCCGGTGGCGGCGGCACCGGCATCGCCGTCGTCCTCGGAGTGGAGTACACGGTCTGGCTTTTGTTGATGCCGCTGGTCGGGGTCCTGACCGACCGCACCGGCGACCTGCGCCGGATGCTGATCGGATCGCAGCTGGGCGCCGCAGCGTGCCAGGGGATCGAGGCGACGCTGATCCTCACCCACACCGCCACCGTGCTGACGCTCGCGCTGGTCGCCGCCGGCGGCGCGACCTTCGCCAGCGTGTCCTACCTGACCGGCACCAGGATCCTCCCCCTGGTCGTGGACAAAACGCTACTGACCCGCGCCAACGCCACCATGCGGACCGTGCAGATGGCGATCGCGGCGATCGGCCCCGCCGCCGCCGGAATCGCGGTGGCCGGCATCGGACCCGGATGGTGCATCGCCTGGGACGGTCTGTCCTTTATCGGTTCCGCATGGTGGTTCACCCGCCTCCCGCGAACCCGCCCCCAAAACCCGCCCGAAGCATCGGCCGAGCGGCCAACTCCCGCGCCGCCGCCCGCGCGGTTCATCGACGGGTGGCGGGCATTCCGCCGACGCCGCTGGCTCTTGGCCCTGACGCTGTCCGAGGCCTTCGTGCAGGGCGCTTTCATGTCAGCCTTCATCATCGGTCCCCTTTACGCTCAAACGAGCCTGTCAGGCTCGCGGGACTGGGGACTGATCAACGGTTCCCTGGCCGCAGGGAGCGCGGCCGGAGCCTGGCTGGCCAGCCGGATCACCATCCACCGCGCCGGGTGGACCAGATGCCTGGGCGCCGCGATGCTCGCGCTCGGGCCGGCGACCATGGGCGCGGGCCTGCCGCTGCCGGGCGTGATCGGTGGGATGCTGCTGGGCGCGTTCATGGCCGGTCCCGCCGCCAACACCCAGCAGAGCATCATCCAGATCAAGATCCCCAACCATCTCCTGGGACGCGTCCAAGCCAACGCGTTGCTGGTGGAGAGCGTCCCCGTCCCCCTGGCCTACCTCCTGGTGGGCGCCGGCGCCGACCACGTCGGCGCCCAGCACGTCATCGGTGCCTGCGCGCTCGTCATGGCCGTCGCGGCACTCGCGCCGCTGGCGCTGCGGCAGGTACGGGGCCTGGACCTGGATCCAGAGGCGCCAACCGTCCCTGAAGTCGCCGCCATCGCCACATGAACACGGATCGACCGGCCTTCGCGCACCAGTGCAATTCGGCAACGCCCTCCCGGGTGCTGCCCGGCGGGGAGAGCCTGCCTCACCGGGACGGTGGCCGCAACCCGGCTTTCGCTGCGCTCAATTCTTGACCGGGTTGCGGCCACCGTCCCGGTGAGGCGGTCGGCCGATCGCCGGGCAGCGCCCGGGAGGGCTTCCCGCCTTCAATGTGCTGCCGCAGACCAGGAGACTTCACATGCCGTCCCTTACCGATTCCACGGCTCTGCGCGAGGCCGCCGATCGCATGCTCGTCTATCGCGAGATGACCTGCTCCGACCGCAGAACATGGGCGATGCTCGCCCTCTGGTTGCGCTACGCGGCAGACCAGCGGGACCGCAGACTCCAAGACCCCGACGTCCCCCCGGCACTGGCCCTCGCCAAGACCTACCTGAACCAGCCCGACATCCCGCTGGACCATGAGGTCTGCACGACCGCGCTGGCCGCAGCGATCCCCTGGTACAGCGGCGGGCCGCCCTGGCTGTGATGGCTACGCAGCCCCCTGGGGCCCACCTGACCTGATCCGAGGCCCTGGGCGCGGTCACGCCTTTCAGGCAGCCCCTCATTTGGACCAGATAGCCCCCTTCGGACGCCCCTTCCGACCGCGTGTCGGAGGGGGCGTCCTCCTTTGCGGAAAGGAGCCTCCGACGTGCCACGCGAGCCGGGCGAATGGATGCATCTGAACGACGACGACCAGCTGTTCCTCTTCGGCCCCGAGCAGGACTTCCCCCACGAGGCCGAGCAACTGGTCCCGCGAGCGTTCAAGCGGGTCGCCGCCGACTCGGGCATGGGCCGCAGGCTCGGCGACTTCGGGATCTCGCTCGACGACCTCCCCGACAACGCCTACACCGTCACCGCCCAGGTGATCTCGCCCCTGCACCGCCTCGACAAGATCAGCGAGACGGTCGACTTCGCTCACGAACTGGTGAGCATGTTCACCGAGGGCTACCGCAACGACGTGCGTTTCGAGATGAGCAGCCGTCGATGGCTCCGCGACCGGTGCCGGCTGTCCGGGTACGTCCCGGCGGACGCAGGCTCCCTGCGCTGGCCCATGGCGACGCTGCTCATGTCGCCGCACGGCGCTCCCCGCACACCAGATGAAAGGTCCATCGCCGAGGCCCGCGTCACCGAATCGGTCGCGGCCGCCTACGCCTACCTGGGCACGCCGCACTTCGTCCCGGCCGACATCGCGGTCGAGGTCGCCACCGCGACGCCGCCGGTGCCCGCCAGGCGTTCAGAGATCCGCCTCCCGGCCCGGTACGCCTGGATCTTCCACGACGGGATCCCGCTGTCGGTGGTCGCCGGGGACGACGACACCCTGGAGGACTACCAGGGCGGCCGACGGCATCTGCTGTCGGCCGAAGCGCTCCTGCTCGGCGTGCTCATGGCCGCCACCGATGACCTCGCCGTGGACGACCTGGCGTTCCTCATCGTGGCCCGGCCCCTGCGCAACGGCCGCTACGGATGGCTGCCCATCCCGGTCCCCATGACCGCTGGAGCCCGCGCCGCCGAGGTGATCTGGAACTACGCAGGTCTGCTGTCGTGGGAGGACTGGAAGTCCCCGCCCCGGTCGCCCGGCCGACGCAAGCGGGAGAGCAACCGCGCGCACACGCGACGCGTCCACCGTTCCAAGCAGGCCCAGCAGGGCGCCTACCACGGAGTCCGGGTCCTGGACTACCGGGCACCCGACGCCCCGGCCGCCAAGAAGCGCCCGGCGGGCACCGGTAAGCAACTGCAGTACCGGCAGGAACGCCGCGGCTACTGGAAGTACCGGATGCGGGTCGGGATCCGCGACGCCGACGACCGGCTCGTGGGCCCGGTGTACAAGGACGGCGCCATCGAGGGCGTCACGTTCGAGCGGCGGACCAAGTTCATCCGGCCCTTGACCGTCCGGGAGGACCTGCCAGCCAAGCCTGGAACGACGGTGTACCGGGTCCCTCGAAACGTTCAACGGCAGAGAAGCTCCAGCCGATGAGCAGCGGAAACCACCCCCTCAACTAGACGAGTCCCGCCGGAGGAGAACTATCCATATGGATAGCTCTTCTCCGGCGGGAGAGACGGAGGAGAGCGTGACCTACGAGTGTTTGGTGTGCGACCGGCCGCTGGACCCTCTTCACCGCGTGAGGTACACGGTGAAGAGCATCGGGCCCGACCACAGCTTCGAGTTCTGCTCGAGAGCGTGCCTGGATCCGTGGATGGCCCGCGACCAAGACCAGATGCAGGCGCGGCGCGTGTCGGCGTGCGCGCAGGGATACCACCGCCCTCCCGGGTGGCCGGGCCACGCCCGGTGGAGCAGGGATCCCGACGATCCCTACGGCGACGCGGCTCTGTGGGAGTGCACCAAGGGCTGCGGCCATCAGCAGCGTTCGGCCGGCTACGGCATCGGCAAGGCGATCTACGACCACCTCGGGCCCGCCGAGCACGCGCGGTGGCTCGCCGGACAGCGACACGACCCTAAGGAGAAGACCGATGGCAGTTGAGGTGCACGGCGGCGAGAACGACCACGCCGACCGTACGGAGACCTTCGCGCGGGCGGCGGCGGTCGCCGCGGCGCTCTGGCAGATGGGGATCGCGCTGGGGCAGTCCGCCGTCCGGCAGCAGCAGGATTACTTCAAGATCCGCGCCCACGTGGTGCAGCTGCTGTGCGAGACGAACCAGTGGGTCCGCGGTGACCTGACCGACTTCCAGCGGCTGTTCATCGACGACTACCTGCATCGCGAGACGATCCGGTTCATGGCGGCCTCGCTCCTGGTCGGCCAGGGCAAGATGCCCAAGGACGATCTGGCCAAGTGGATGGATCCGCACGCCGAGGTCCGGTCCTTCGTCTCTGCCGGCGGCGAGCTGCCCCGGTATGAGCCGACGCGTGCCGAGCGCGCCCGGATGCTGGAGATCGTGCTCGATCTCATCGCCGCCGATCTGGAGGACGCCGTCGCCCGCGCGACCGATAGCGCCCGCCACCTCGACGACGACCAGAACCGGAAGGTCCGGGCTCATTTGGCGGCGGCGCGCAGGTGGCTCGACGAGCTGGAGGCCATCATCGCCGACGCTCAGCCGAACCGCTCCGAAGCGGGCCGGCCGCCGACCGGTGTGACAGTGCGCCGGCGGGAAGGCCTCCCGCCGGAGGCCGGGGCGGTCGAGGTGGTGAACGTGGTGTTCGACCTGGGGATCGAGACCGGCGCCGCCGAGTTCGACATGGAGGACCTGGTGGCGGCGTTGGCGCACACGGTCCAGGGGACGCGGGTCCGCGCCCTGGTCGAGACGTACCAGCTGGAGTGGGCCGAGGTCGTGCGGGTCGACCCGATGGCGCTCACCGGGGAGGAGCTGTACGGGCTGTCGCTGCAGGAGGCGCGGAGGTTCCTGCGGTTCGCGGCGGACCTGGTGGACCAGGACGACCTCCCGCCGAGCCTGCGGGAGGTGCCCGAGCGGGTGAGATCGCTCGCCGACGCCGGCCCGGCGGACGGGACCGAGTCGTGAGGGCCGCGGCGGACCTGCCGGCCCTGCTGGCGCGGTGCCGGACGCTGCAGCCGGACGAACAGACGGGGCGGGCGGTGCGGTGCGACCGCATCGCGACGTGGACGGCGACGGTCTACCAGCCGGCGCGCGGCCCCGAGCGCGAGACGGTGCTGTGCCGCGGACACGCGCTGGAGCACCTCCCGATGGCCTTGGACGCGGTGTTGGACCGGGCGCCGCTGCGGCTGGCGGTGTACCGGCGGTTCGGCTGGGCGCCGGAGTGGTCGCACGTCGACTTCGACGGGGTGCAGCTCGGGATCGCGGTGGACCTGGCCAAGTCCGGGGTGGTGACGGTCGACGGCACCTGGTATCCAGAGGAGCCGTTCAGCGAGCCGAACAGCTGGGCGGCGCGGCTGTCCTACCCGGCGACCCAAGCGGCCGGGGCGGCGGGCGCGAGGATCCCGGGGTCGCTGGGACGCTTCGCGAGCCGGCAGGCGGCGGTCACGGCGATCGTCGCGATGTACCCGCCGGTCGCCGAGCACCTGGCCGAACTGGAAAAGGCAGGCGGAAAGCCCCGGCCGCGCGCGCGGAGGGCGGCGGCCCATGGGGCTGCCTGACGGCGTGGCCCGGACTCGTTCCCCTGCCGGGTCGGCGGTTCATCGCTGGACTCCTTGATGCCGCTCGCCATTGCGGCGCAGATCAGCCGACAGGGCACTGGCTGCATTGCAGCACGTCGGCCGTGATGGACACGGCGACGACGAACAAGCTGAAGGGAGAAACACGTGGGAATCGCCTGGGACTGGTCCTCGATCCACGACCCCCAGATCCGGCGGATGTACGAGGAAGAGCACGAGCATGACCAGGCGCTGCTGGAGGCTCGGGGTGCAGCCGGGGCGTCAAGGCTGGTGGCGGCCGAGGAGATCGTCTCCCGAGCGCACGCGCTCGCCGAGCTCATGGCCTCGGAGGGCATCCAGGTGCTGGACGCGATGACGGCTGAGCAGGTCTGGCAGGCCGCTCAACGATGGAGGCGGCTCGCGGGATCCGGCGACCGGACGCTGCTGGCGAACGCTGGTGCCGCCCTGACCCGTCAGGACGTCATCGACCACATCGGCTTGGTCCTCACCGACTCTTAACACCGCTCCCTGGTCTTGGGCTGTTCGCTCTGACCGGGCGGCGATGCCTCTCACCAGCGAAGGGCCCC
The DNA here is from genome assembly GCF_017573465.1 of Actinomadura violacea. Classification (GTDB taxonomy): domain Bacteria; phylum Actinomycetota; class Actinomycetes; order Streptosporangiales; family Streptosporangiaceae; genus Spirillospora; species Spirillospora violacea. The sequence goes on along the minus strand of NZ_JAGEPF010000018.1, from coordinate 42,294 downwards.
GCAGACACTCCACGGACCAGGGCCGCCACGTCCCTCGCATCCGCACGGATGCCGGGGGCTTTCTGTTGCTTTCTCGAAGGAGGCTTCCTGTGATGTACGAGCTCAAGCACTCGCCGCTGCGGCTGCCCCACGGGCGCCTGCGGGTGACCGGGAAGACGGCGCACCGAACCCATGACGGCGAGGCGTTCGCCGCGACGGTGCAGCTGGACAAGGAGATCGTCGGGACGATCGAGAACGAGGGGACGGGGGGCGAGACCCGGTTCATTCCCGGACCGCCGGCCTCCGCCATCTCCGAGCGGATCGCGCTCTGGAACCAACTCGTGGCGGGAGCCGAGTTCGCCCGCGCCAGCGTGACCAGGCTGCGGGCCACCGACTCCGGCAAGGTTCCCGCCGAATACGTGGCGGACGCGCTCGTGACCGAGTACGAGACCAGCACGTGGCTCGCCGCGATCGGCGCCACTGGGCAGGGCGGCGTCCGCTCCTTCGACCCCTCGCTCGGGCTGAGCACCACCTACATCCCCTACGGCGCGCCCGCGGGATACAAGGCCGCGCACGATCGGGCGCTGGTCGAGCAGCTGAAGACGCAGGAGCTGGAGGAGGGGGACATCTGGCAGGTGTGGACCGGCGAGGCATGGAAGGACCTGACCGAGGCGCCGGCCACCGACGAGGGCGCGTGAACTGTTCTGCTGCCCGCCGGGACCGACCCCCCCCGGGGCCGGCCGTCCCGCTGAGCAAGCCTCATACGGCCCCACGGCGGCGCCCCATCGCGGCGCAGCCCGATGACAAGAACGGACAAGTGCGATGATCGAGCCGATCAGCGACCAGCATCTCACCGAGATCCTGGACCAAGTCGAGTCCCATCTCCCCGAAATCGGCCTGGAGCTGCGCGCCGAGATCAGTCGGCTCCGCGAGGACCTGGGGATCTTCGCCGCCGAGAACACCAAGCTGCGCGACTGGCAGCGAGGCCGCCTGATCGACGAACGCAAGCACGGCGACCAGGTCCGCAAAGCCGCGCTCGACGCCGCCCGCGCGCGCAGCCTCAACATGGCCGTGCACGCCCTGGCGTCCCTGCGAGACCCGCTGCGCCACCTCGCCAGGCAGATCGCGCAGAGCGAGGGTTTCAGCCGGCTGGGGCTTCGCGCGCACGAGCTTCTGCAAGAACTCGAACGCGAGCCGGAGCCCGGCTCCGCCGAGCAGGTCATCGCCGACATCCGAGCCGAACACGACCGGTTCCTCGCCGAGAAGGTCGCGATGTGGAACTGCCTGTCCAGGCACGGCCTGACCCACGAGATCGGCGAAGTGAGGTCATAGCGCCCGAAGGCGAACTATCCATATTGAAACTTCCGGCGCTATCGGTGCCCGTCCCCGGGGACCTGATCAGCGGTGGCCTGGCGTGCTCCGTCCCGGCTAAGCAGCCTGGGTCGCCGGGGGCCGCCCCGCAACGCTCCGCAAGCTCCACTTATGCGGGCCAGCCCCCGGCGGCCCGGTCCGGCAGCACGCCGGGACGGAGCACGCTAGGCCGCGAGAATCGAGCGGCTACTCCCCCGTTACAGAGAAAGGGGAAAGCCATCAACTCCCACAAGATCACAATAGGAGCCCAAGAGTTGCAGCGGTACCTCGCATACGTCGATGCACGCGCTCGCCATTCGGTGATCGCGACCATTGCTGCTCCTTACGGTGGTGGCGCACTCGGTTTCCTGCTGGGCTGGTGCACCGGCACCTCTCAGTTGACGGCCACTCTCGCCGGGGTGGCCGCGGCCCTCTACGTCATGCAGGGAAAGCAGACCGGCGAAGCCATGAAGCTGAGGATCAAGACGCGGAAACTGCTGATCAAGCAGTCTGAGGACGAGCAGATCGCCGAGCTGGCTGCGGTCATTCCGCTCCGCCGACGCCATCAACTGTAGGGCCGCGGTACGGAATCGAGCCACCGCGTCAACAAGTGAGCCACGGTAGCTCGATAGGAGCATTGCACTGGTGGGCCGCCGTGTAGGCGGCCCACCAGTCTGCATGCATGAACCTTTTTTGAGACTTCCCGAATATGACGTCTCCTGTCGTGGGCGACCCACTTGAGTCCCTCGGGGCGAACAACAATCGGCGTGAATGCTCCTATCTGACTGCCGATCAACCGAATTTCCGCATCTCACTCTGAAGGGAAGTGGCATGGCCAATCGCCTGACGCCGGCAGAGATCGCCGATCCGGCTCGGCTGGCGCAACGTGCTGCCGAATTGGGATTGCCGGGCGCGCGTTCCCGAACGGCGATCATCGAGCTGAGACGCTCGCGCGCCGCTCGGGCCCCTCTGCGGGAGCGTGCCCGTTCGGTGGACGAGCGCCTGGTGGAGCACCTGACCCGACGGTATACGGCCGAGATCGTACGGCGCGGCGGTGAAACCTCGATCGAGCAGGGGTTCAAGGCGTCGGCGCTGCGCCGCGAGCCCTTGGCGTTGGTCGACCGGCGTGACGGGATGGTGGTGCTGCACGTCGACGGCTGGCGGTACTACTCCCGCCGTGTCGGATCGCGGGCCGCGGCGCTGTCGTACCTGTGCGGCGTCGATGACGCGGGCCCGTGGGCGGTGCGTGTCCCGGGGGCGATCACCGCCGTCGCCGATGCGCTGAGGTGGGTCACGCCCGCTGAGGTCGTCAAGGCGCGCGAGGCGGGACGGCGCGTCCTCCGCCAGGGCGACATCTACGCGATCGAGACCACCCAGCGCTACGACACCCCGTCGAGATGGGTGGGCGAGGACGTCCGCGCCGATCCCGACACCGGCGAGACCGTCACCTCGCACTGGTGGAGCGCCTACAAACGTCGGCTCGTGCACCATCCTGCGGACGGCCGCAAGCACAAGCCGCTGGAGGTGCCCTATCCGGTGCGGTTCGTGCAGCAGCGCACGCTGGCGCCCGGCCGCGGTTCGGGCTGGGGCGCCGGGGACTGACACCACCACCGTGAGCGCCGGCCGCGAACGGCCCGCATCTGCGCCGCCCCACCGCACGCCCAGCGTCCCGTCTTCCTCGATCAGGGAAGGATCATGTTCGAAGCCCCCATTGATTTGAGTGATCTACCGAACTTCCAGGAGCCTCGCCGGCGCCGTGAGGAGCGCATCGCGTTCCTGGGGCGCTGCTCCACCAAGGACCAGCAGGACCCGGGATCGTCTCTGGCCGGGCAGGTCGCCGACGCCTGCACGCTGCTGGAGGAGGGGCAGAGCATCGCCGCCTACTTCTTCGACGTCGAGTCGGGGATGCTCGGGCTGGATGATCGCGGCGAGGTCAGCGACGCCGACTACGAGCGCCTGGAGATCCCGGTGCCCCGCGCCGGCGGGGTGAACGACTTGCTGGAGGCGGTCGAGCGCGGCGAGTTCACCCGGGTCATCTGCGAGCGGATCAGCCGCGCGGCCCGCAACATGCTCACCAGCCTCATGGTCGAGGACCACCTCAAACGCCGCGGCATCACGCTGGAGTGCGCCAACGAGCCCCGCGGCGGGATGGAGTCGGGCAGGCTCCAGGCGCGGCGGACCGCGCAGGTCCACGCCGAGGTCGCCCGCCACGAGATGGTGGAGATGTCCATGCGGGGGCAGCGGCAGCACGCCGCCAACGGCTACCGCCACGGATACCCCTGCTACGGCTACATCGCCGTCGAGGATCCCGACGCGGCCCCGACGGCGAACCGGTTCGGTGCCGGGCGCCCGAAATGCCGGCTGGCGCTGCATCCCGACGGCCGTCGTGCCGACACCGTCCGGGAGGTGTTCCGGCTTCGCCGCGACGAGCGGCTGGGCGACGCCGACATCGCCGCCGAACTGCGCCGCGACCCGGGCCGCTATCCGCAGGACCCGGGACGGCGGCCGTGGCGCGGTGTACGGGTCGCGGCGATGCTCGCCCAGCCGAAGTACACCGGCTTCATGGTTTACAACCGACGTGCCACCAGCTCCGGCCAGGGCCGGTGGAACCCGATCTCGGAATGGGTGTGGTCACGTGAACCAGCGCATCCGGCGATCGTGACGCCGCAGTACTGGGCGGAGACCCAGAAGGTGACCGCGCAGATGCGACGTCCGCAGACGCTGAGCATGGCCCGGGTGATCGCCGTCGCGCGCGAGCGCGACGTGCCGGTGCGGCGGGTCCGCGGCAGCGACACCCACACCCTGTACGAGATCGCTGGACACCAGGTGGTGGTACCGCGCGGAGACCTGCCGTCCGCGCTGGCCACCGAACTTCTCAACCTCGTGGAGAGCCTGTGAACACTGACCAGGAACTGAACACTGACCAGGAACTGAACACTGACCAGGAACTCGAATCCCAAGACGCCGGGACCGGTGCGGAGCGAACGGGCGAGGACCGGCAGGAGATCGTATTGCCGGCTGTGCGCGAGGGCCGGTGGTGGATCATCGCCGCGCCGCAGCACGGCGTGTTCGTCCATGGCAGGACCCTGCTGGCGTTGGCGACGTCCGCGCGGGAAGCGGTCATCCTGCAGACCGGCGTCCAGGAACCTCTGCTGCGAGTGAGGCCGCGTTCGGCTCAGCTCGATGCGCTCGCCGAGGCCCGCGCGCAGTACGAGAAGGCATTGAGCGAGGCGGTCCGGAGCCTGCGGCTCACCCGGACCTCCTGGAGCGACGTCGCCCTAGCGTGCCAGGTGCGCGCCGGTGAAGCACGAACTGCTCTGCTGAACTCAACACCCGCAGGCGCAGCCACCTTGACCGAGGAGGCGAAGTGACGATCACCGACGACACCAAGTACGCGATCTTCAGCGATGACACCGACGAGCAACTCGCGGGACCGATGGACTACTGGACCGCCGTTGACTGGGTCGTCGAGCACCGCGAGGAGTTCCCAGACGTTCCGGTCACGGCTCGCGTTGTTGAGACGCGCGACGGCTGACGTGCTCGCCCTCGACGACGCCAAGGCGATCGTCCCCGAGGTGATCCACCCGGGGCCAGCGGCACGCGGGGGGTTAGGCGCAGCTGACGCCCGCGCGAGAGGTTCCTATCCGAATGTGCATAACTTGCAGTGATCGCATGGAATCTGGCGGATTTTGTCTGACTGGGGTGTTTCAGTAACGGGTCTGAGTCGAGTCAAAAAGGGGCGCGGGTGGTCCGCGCGGGACCGGCTCGGGGAGGAGACCCCCTTTCATGGCCAGGTACTACCGGCGCGGGCACTGGGTGAACGCGCCGTCATCGCGCGGTGGCGGGAAGGCGTCCGGATGGCTGATCGCCGGGCTGATCGCGCTGGCTCTGCTGTTCGCCGCCCGCCAGCACGACGGCGACTCCGACGGAGCCAAACCGGCCCCGGCGCCGTCCGGGCAGACCACCGGGCAGACCACCGGGCAGACCTCGCACGGGCAGGTCCCGCACGGGTCGGGCACGCCGTGACCGCGGGCCCCTACCGGGCGGGCGGTCGCCCGGCGGCGGCCGTGCAGGCGCGAGTGTGGCTGCTGCGCCGGGTCCGGCGCGTCCGGCGGCCGCGGACCGTTCAGGACTGGATCGGGGCGGCGCTGCTGACGGTGTTCGCGGTGGCCGTGGCCGTGCAGCTGCTCGGTCAGCTGCTGCGCGCGCTGGTCGCGACCTGGTGGGTGATCCCTGCGCTCCTGGTGGCCGGCGGCGCGGTGTGGTGGACGCGCGGCCGGGCGCGGAGCCTGCGGGCCTTGGTGCAGGCGCAGCGGCGCGCGGACCTGACGCTGCCCCTGGCCGAGATCGACGTGCTGGACCCACAGGAGTTCGAGGTCGCCGTCGCCGATCTGATGATGCGCGACAAGATCACCGCCTGGCGGGTCGGTGGCAGCGACGACCAGGCCGCCGACGTCATCGGGCTCCACGCCGCGACCGGGACCCGGATCGTCGTGCAGTGCAAGCACACCACCCGGGCGGCGAACGTCGGCGCGCCGGTGATCTACCAGGTGAACGGCACGGCCGGGCCCGCGCACCGCGCCGACGTCGCGGTGGTGGTCACCAACGGCGGGTTCACCCCCTCAGCCCGCCGCAACGCCGAGCAGTTCCGGATCGCGCTGCTGGGCCGGGCCGAGCTGGAGAGGTGGGCCGCGCACGGCATCAGCCTGCCCGAACTGCTCGGGCTGGGGACCGGCCGCGGGCGCCGCCACCGGCTGCGGTTCCGCTTCGATCCGGCGGCCGCCGGGCCGAGCCGCCCCGGCTCTCCCGGCGCCGGCGATCGCGCGTCATCGGATCGAGACCCGTCCGATCAGCGCACTGCTCCCCCAAGGCGGATGGAGCCGTAGGACAGTGAGGGACATGGATGTTGCCACGACCTACGACGGGCAGCAGGTCACCTTGCAGCCCTGCCCCTCCTGGTGCACCGGAGACCACTTCGAACCCGGCGCCTACCTGCACCTTGAGGACGGCTTCCACCACAGCAGCGAGCCGATCGACATCATCACCACCCACGTCAGCCGAGTGCCCGACGGCAAGCCGACCACCGTCCAGATGCAGCTGCAGGCGTTCGTCACCCCGCTGGACGCCCCGCCCGGTCCCACCCAAGTCGAGCTGAGCCTCCTCGACAGCGACTTCAGCGCCGTCACCCTGACCCCCGAGCTGGCCCGTCGCGTCGCCGAGGTCCTGCACGACCTGGGAGAGCAAGCCGCCCGCTGACGGCCCCCCGCGATCGCGCCCGTGTGCAGGGCGGCAGGTCCACTGCGCCCAGGTGGCCGCGAGGGTCGGGCATCACCCCGGTTCCGAAGGACCGGTCGCGGAGTGAGCGGCCGCCTTCGCCGCAAGAGGCCGTAAGGGAACACCGGTGGCACCGGTCCCGCCACCACACTCCACGATCGCGGATAGTCACCTTGCGTTGCTGTTAGTGGTTCCTTGGTTGGCATGCGCTCGCCGCCCGCAAGGGCGGACGCGCCGACCATCGAAAGGACCGCCCCCGACCGTGGCACGCTCCCGTTCCGCAGCCCCCATCACCGCCGCCGTGGTCGTCGCGCTGATCGCGGCCCTCACCGCCGCGCCCGCCCAGGCCGCCATCCGCTCCCCCGGCCCTGCCGCCGTCCATGACGCGCGCGGCATCGATCCCGCTCCCTGCACTGAGCACCTGGCCGCCAATGCCGTGTACCGCGCCGAGGGCGCCGCGTACTACACCGACGCCCACGGCCGACCCGAACGCGCCCAAGCCGACGACCTGACCACCAGCGTCGCCGACCGCGGTTCCTGCCAGCGCGCGGTCGGCCATATGGCGCACAGCGCGGAGTACGACGGCGGGCACCTGATCGCCGCAACGCTTCATGGCGTCGACCGCCGCTACGACCTGGTCCCCCAACGTGCAGCGATCAACCGGGGCATCTACGAGCGAATGGAGGCCGGCGCCAAAAGCTGTCTGAAGAAGCCGGGCGGCCGGATCGAGCACTACCGTGTCCGCGTCACTTACCCCGATGCCGAAACGCTCGTCCCCGATGCCTTCCACACCAACATCGCCGTGGATACCGACGCGCACCCCGCACAGGCCATCCGGCTCGACATCCCCAACCAGACCCTGAGCAAAGACGAGTACGACAAACTGCGTGGCGCGCTCGATCGAGGTCTCAGCGCCGCCGGCTGCGGGTGACCGGTACGCCGACATCTCGCACCGACGACGTCGCCGCGGCACCCCCTCCGTCAACGGCCTACGTGGCGGAGCGGATGACGCCGCGTTCCCCGCCCCTGGACTGCGAGGGTGCTAAATTCGGTACCTCATTGGCCCTCAGAGGGGTTCTGCCGACTTCACCTGGTTGAAGTCGGCCAGCTTCGCTTGGGACCTGGAGGCCGATGATGCATCCGAGGCGCCTGCCGACCTGTCGCGCCAAGACCGTTCTGCGCATGTCGGGGCCGCTGCCGCCGCAACGCGTCCACGACGACGCCGATCCCGCCGCCGAAGGCTCCGGCGACGCCCACGAGCGGCTCGTCCGGCATCTGAGGGCGGCGGAACTGTACTGGGTGAGCAAGGACATGGCCGCCCTGGCGGTGCACGCCGGCGCGCAACTGGCCGCGACCGCGTGGGGCCCGCACGTGCGGCCCGCGCCCTGCGGGCTGCTCCACGTCGATGGCGGGATCGGGTCCCTGCCGGTCGGGGACCGCGGCCGCCTGGTTCCGGCCGACGGGCTGCTGTGGGGCCCGCACCCCGACGGTCTGGCGGTGGTCGCCTACCTCACCCGACAGACTCTGGCCGCGCACCTGGCCGAACGGGACCTCCCCGACCGGGTCGGGCTGGACGGGATGCCGCCGCTGCTGTTCATCGGCGGCGACGTCCTCCCGGTGGGCCGCGAGGTCTCCATGGCCGAGGTGGACCCGGGGATGCGCACCGTGCTGGCCGCGCTCGCCGCAGCGTGGCACCTGATGCAGCAGCCGACCCTGGCCGACCGGTCCCGCGCGGACCCCGACAAGCCCGCTCGCACCAGCGCCCGGAAGGCCGACACCGGCGACCCCGCGGTGACGGTGATCGACCTGCGGCGCCGGTACCGGCCAGACGACCGCGAAGAGACCGGGGTCCAGGACGGCCGTCGATTCCGGCATCGCTGGGTAGTGTCGGGGCACTGGCGGGACCAGCCGCACGGACCCGACCGCGCCCTGCGCCGCAAGACCTGGATCGCCGCCTACATCAAGGGCCCCGAGGGGGCGCCGCTGCTGGCGACCGAGCGGGTCAACGTCTGGCGGCATTGAACGCCGGATCACCACACGTGCCGCCCGGCCGGAGGCCCGCCCCGACCGGCGCGAGCGATGGCACAACCGGTGAGGCGGCGGGCGGCCCCGGCTGGAGTCTTCGCGGACAACGGGTGTCAGTTGGGCAGCCAGGGGCCGGGGGGCCAGGTCCGCGGGTCGCCCGGCCAGGCCGTGGCCGGGATGAGCGCGAGAAGGTCGATGAGCCCGTCGGCGATGTCGAGCGCCTTCCGGGGGTCGAGGCGTCCGCGCGACTGGTGGTTGAGGACGCCCTCGTTGAACGAGACCGGCGGGATGATCTTCGGCCGCGGCCGGCGGTCGTGGTCGATCGCCGTGAGGAACTCCGCGGTGAGGACGGCCTTGGCCTGCCGGGGGTCCGCCGAGTAGACCATGATGTTCGGCGCGTGGTCGGGGACGAACATCGGCATCTCCGGCCGGATGAGCTGCTCGTAGACCTGCTGGACCTGCCGGGTGTAGGGCAGCATTCGGGTCTCGGGCACCCACGGCGTGCGCACCTGCACGAGGTGGTTCCAGCCCTTGGAGGAGAACGGCCCCGGCTTCTGCTCGCAACTGAAGGCGACGACCTGGCGGCCCCGGTGGGTCACCGCGAACCACTCGGCGGGCGTCTCGATCGCTCCCGTGTAGGGCCCGGTGAGCGTTCCGAACGGGGGCCGGGTGCCCGCCTCTCCCACCTGAGCGCCCAACTCGCCGGCGGCCCATTCCAACCCTCGCTTGCGCCCAAAGCCCAACATCACGACCACCGCCTCCGCCGAACCAGCAAGATCCATCGACCCTACAGACGCCGACCAGGACGCCGACCAGGACAATGCGCTGACGGTGTGGGAGGACCAGGCGCAGGAGGACCAGGCACAGGAGGAGAACCCGGCCTGCCTGGCCGCCGGCCGTCTGGCCAGGGCCGGCTGGACGAGCGGCCGGCCTCCCCTGTCGCTGCCGATCTCGCCGAGGGCGCCTGAGAGCCGACGGCCCTGCACCGGGCGGACCGGCCGCGCCCCCGAGGGGCGGGCAACCTTGTCCTCCGGGCGCGGGGCGGGCCGCTGCGCTGGGAGGCACTCGCCTCGTCCAGCAAGACCTCTCTCCCGGGCGGGGGCGTCTCTCCCTGTCCGGCGGCGCAGCCTGCCTTACCGGGGCGGTGACCGCAACCCGGCTTCCACCTCGCGGGTCCTGCGGCCGTGAGTACCTCGGGTTGCGGTCACCGCCCCGGCAAGGCTGACCGGCTGTCGGCCGGACAGGGAGAGACGCCCCCGCCCTCTCCCTGAAATCTTCGAGGACGAGGGAGCACGCGAAGGGGGACCACGGCGCGGCCGCCGCGCCGGACGGCGGTTCGGTCGCACTGGCGGAGGCCCCGGACGGCGTCGCCGAGGACGCCTGACCGCAGGGCGGCCACCGCAACCAGCTCATTCCCGCAGAGCAGACACGCCCCGGCTCATCAGCCGGGGCGCGTCCTGTGGTGCCCGCATCCCAGCTATGAGGAGAAACCGTGCACGAACGCGACAACGAACGCGACAACGAGCTCGTCCCGGGCCCGCGGCTGCGTCACATCGAGATCCTGCTGGACCGCTCCGGGTCGATGTGGGACGTCAAGGAGGACACCGAAGGGGGCCTGGAGGCGTTCCTGCACACGCAGCGGGAGGTCGAGGTCCCCACGACGGTGACCCTGCGCCAGTTCGACGACGAATACGAGGTGGTCTACGAGGCCAAGCCGCTGGAGGATGTGCCGCAGTTCCGGCTGGTCCCTCGAGGACGGACGGCGCTGCTGGACGCGATCGGTCGCACCCTGCGCAAGGTAGGGAGGCGGTTGGAGCAGATCCCGGCGGGCTGGCGACCCGACGAAGTCATCGTCGTCATCGTCACCGACGGGCGCGACAACGCCTCCCAGCGCTACAGCCCGGACCAGATCAACGGCCTGATCCGGGAACACCGCGAGGGGCCGAACGGATGGACGTTTGTGTTCCTGGGCGCCAACCAGGACGCGTTCTCGGTCGCCGGGGAGCTGGGGATCCCCCGCAACACCACGCTGCCCTACTCCAGCGACCGGACCGAGGACAGCATGACCTCGGCCGGCCACATGGTCTCCCGCGGAACCCGCCACGGCCGCTTCGCCTTCACCGACGACGAACGAGACACCGCCCTGTAAGCCATGGCCGGCCGGGGCATCGGCCGCCCGGCCGACTCGACCAGGACCGCCCGACTCGACCAGGACCGCGCCGCCGCACCGCCACGCCGGTGCGGCGGCGCCGCACGTGAAGCCACCCGGGCAACGAACGAAGGTACGCCACGCCTGTTGTCGGCGAGTTGGTGAAGCGCTGGGCCGGGGCGCCCCGGCTTGCAGCGCCCTGCCCCTGCGGCGCCGATGACCGACACTCCCTCCCTACTTCTTCTGTAAGAGTCTGTGAGGCACCCGATGCGTACACCTGCGCCCAGCACGATCCCCGAGCGGCTCACCGGCCACCAACGCGAATGCTTGCAGGCCGCAGTGCATCTGCTGCGGTGGGACTTCGCGCCGATCATCGCGGCGGCCGGTGACCCGGTCGCCGAGCAGCAGTGGCAGCAGCAGATGATCGACACCTGCGCGACCGGCCACACCTGCGAGGTCACCGCCCATGGCATCGCCGTCGGCCCGTACCGGATCCCCTGGGCGAACCTCATCGCCCAGTTCCGCGACGCGGTCACCGAGGAGATACGCGACCGGATGAGCGCAGCGCTCGACGCGCTCACCGCGCACCAGAAAGCCAAGCCCGAGACGCCCGCCCCGGGGAGCCTGCTCACCCACTCCTCCACCGACCCCGACCAGGTCGCGGCATGGCGTGCCGCACTCGCCGCCCACGACGAGCAGGGCCGCGTGATCTCCGCGGAGGTGTACGCGGTGCTGACCGAGACGCTGCACGCCGAGCCCCGGGGCCAAGCCGCCCTGTTCTGATCCGAACCGAGCTGAGCAGCTCGGTCGTGGTCGGGCTCATCGGGACGCAGCGCGTCGGTCCTCAGCAGCGACTCGAATTCGGCGCTGGGCGCCGGCGCCACTCGGATACCGCGGCGCTGGCCATGAAAGGTGCCCGCCCCGGGCCCATCCCGCCACGACGACCTCGGACGCAATTGCGCCCCCCGTTCAGTTCATCGCAGGGACAACGAAGATTCGGCATGACCTCAGGCCGTGCCGCAGCCAGAGAACCAATGTGTACCTCTACACACCGAAGGGACGCCCAGATGACCCTCGCGGAGATCAAGCGCCGAGTCCAGCCGGGCCAGGTCTACGACGTCACCAACCACTACATCACCCGCGCCGACCACCCCGCTTACGGCACCACTCGGAGAATCGTCACCCGCGTTACCACCAACCGCTTCTACATGGCGGAGGCCGCTGGCGGACGCGAGTCGCCGATCGAGTGGCCGAAGGCGGCGCAGGTCTCGGTTGATGCTGACGGTGTGATTCGGCTCTGCGGCGGCGGTGTGAGCCAGAAGCCGAACGAGCCGTTCCTGACCCTCACCCCCGTTACCTGACGGAGCGGCCAGTACGAGGGCACCGAGTCATGATCAAGGCGCCAGAGGCGTGCAGGGCGGCGCCCGCCTTCGGAAAAACAGGTCATGAAAACCATCCATGAATGGGAGGAAATGTGGAGAAAGTCTCAGAGGTCATCGTCGGCGAGCAATGTTCGTCCAGGTCTTCCGGAGCAACGACCCCGCCCACCCCGGAGGACGCTCAAATAGTTTCCCTGGCTGCGGATATGGGACTAGATCCCGAGGATCTTTGCGAAGCAGTGCATGATGCGGCGAGCGGGCACGCGTCGAAGATAAACAACCGCGGACTGGAGGCGCAGATCGGCTACCTGATCGAGGCTTTCGGGCCGAAAGGAGCCCGTTCGGTTGTAGAAGATTGTCGCCGCGATCCACTCGCAAAGAACCTCTACCCGACAGAGGCCCTTCGCGGCAACGCGGATCGAGACACCCTCTGCATCGAGAGCCTCAACGGCCAGGAGCGCAATGACGGCCGCCGACCCTCCGGAGAAGATCGCAGCGTCGACGACGCCGTCCGGTCCGAGCCGCCGCCGTCAACCCCGGATTCCGCCGCGACCACCACGCAGGAGGCGTGATGCTGCCGGACATGCTGCGCACGAAGGCAGAGGAGTTCGCGACGTTCGCTGGGCAGATCGCAGACGAACACGCGCGCGCCGCCGGGTACCTGACCGAGTTCGCCGGTCTGACACGCGAAGGCGCCGACATCCTCGATGCCGCTCCCTCCCTCATCGGCGACGCCGAGCGGGGCCGGCCCTTCGACCTGTTGTACGAGGTGGCCCGGATGGGAGCGATGCTGGTTCGTCGCGCCATGCTCGGCGAAGGCACCGATCTTTGGGCGCAGGCGGAACATCATCGCGACTGGGCCGCTCGGGCAATCGCGCAGGCGCGTACGCTCCGACCTGTCCCGACCCCGCAAGGAGGCCGTGCGGTGACCCAGCCCACCCCCCAACAGTTCGCCGGCGTGGCCCTGGAGGCCCACGCGGCGTCCCGCCAGCTCCGCCGCCTGATCGGCCGGATGAAGGCTCTGGACTGGCAGAGCAGCCCGGGCGCGCTCGACCAGCTCGCCTCCGCTGCCGTCCTGGTGCAGGGCATCGCTTCCAGCGCCGCCGCGGAATCCGGCAACCCCGCGCTGCTCGCCGAGGTCGCCGGCCGGTCAGGTCGTACCGGGGCGGTACTGGGCACGCGCGCGAACCTTCCGTACGCGGGGCTCACCGCCACCGAGATCGCCGACCGGCTCGAACACCTCGGCCCCGGCGCCCACATGGTCGCCGCGGCTGCGATGCTGGAGAACGCGGCCGCGACGTTCGACTCCCCCGAGCTGGCGTTCCCCCTGCAGGAGTTCCTCGTAGCGCGGGGCGCGGTGGAGGATGCCGAGCGCAGGGGGCACGACACCACGATGAGCTGGGAGACCCTCCGCATCGCCGCCGCGCGGCTGGCAGCGGTGGTCCGCACGCACGGCGACGCCCCGGTCAGCTACTCCTAACCGGCGATCCCGCAACAGCGCACGAGTTGCCGTCCGCCCGCTGCCCCGCATGGATAACGTCGCCGACCACGCGATGCCCCGCGTCGCGCTCCCCGCGTCCGCCCGGTTACGCCCAGCCCGTCCGGTGCGCGACCCACGCGGCGGCTGCGCGCGCGGCCCGCGCCTGGTGACCTCGCAGGTGCGGCACGCCGGGCGGGTCAAGCAGCCGCGACGTCCGCGCCCAGTAGCCGGCGAAGCCCGCGGCGTACCCGGTCACCATCTCCGGGCCCGCGCCCGCCTCCCGCAGCGCCGCGGCGAGCGCGCCGGCGACGGCGTCCTCGGCCGCCGCCGGAGTGTGCCCGGCCAGGATCAGGTGCGGGATGAGGTCGGCGACGTCGATCCACGCCGCGCCCCGCACCGGCTGCCCCCAGTCGACCAGCACCACCCCGCCGGCTTCTCCGGCTTCGGTGATGAGGAGGTTGCTGCGGTTGATGTCGCCGTGCAGGAGGGTGGCGCCGTCGGCCGCCTGCAGCCAGGCCGTTTCGGCGTCGGCGAGGAGGTCGAGATTGCGGCGCACCCACGCGTCGGCGGGCAGGTCGGGTCCGGCGGCCAGCTCCCGCCAGCCGTGCACGAAGTCGGCGAGTTCGATCCCGGCGTCCGGGACGTCGGGGACGGGGCAGGGGGTGAGCGCGGCCGCGAGCCCGGCGACCGTCTCCACCACCGCCGCGACGTCCGGTGAGCCGGGCGCCAGGTCGGCGTGACGGCCCCCGGCGTCATCGAACGCCAGCACCAGCCATCCGGCGATCCGCGCGTCCCAGCGGAGCTTGGGGGCGGGTACGGCGGCCGGGAGGGCGCGCGTGACCCGTGCCTCGTCGGTGTACCGGCCCGCGAGCGGATGGCCCGCGTCGATACCCTTGACGAACACCCGGTCGCCGTCGGCGAGCTGGAGTCGGGCGGCCAGGCCAGGGGTGAACCCGCCCGTCTGCACCTGCACCCCCTCGACGCGGCCGAGGCGGTCGGCCAGGCCGTCGCGCAGCCGCGCGGGGAGCTGTTCCCAGCTCGGGCGCACGGCAGTACCGGTCGAGGTCATCCGGCCAGTCTCCCCCACCAAGGCAGAGCGGAACGGCAAGGCGAACACCAGGCGAAGCGGGATGGGGCGGGTCAGCGCACGGTCAGGTCGCGGGCCGTGCCGTCTCGGTAGCGTGAGGCCATGGACCTGCCCGGCACAGATCTGGATTCCTACGTGGCGCGCGTCGTCGCCTCCGAGAGCCACCATCCCGACGGCACGCGTACGGTCGTGGAGGCGCCCGCGGTGTGGACGTTGGCCCACAAGGGGTACTCCGGAAGCGGAAGGCTGGACGTCTGGCTCTATGCCTCGGAGAAGGCGGCCTCGAAGGCCGGTGCCTCGCTGGCCCTGGCGTGCGGGCTCGACGAAGACGGCGCAGCGGTCAAGGCCCACCGAGCCCGCCGCTACCAGAAGGTCCTGGCCCGCTACGAGGAACTGCATCCGGGGAACCTGCTGCGCGTTCAGTCGGCCTGCTTCCAGACCGACGACCACGGCATGCTCGTCTTCGGCGAACCCGAACCCCAAAGGACCTAGAGAGCGGACCGATGGCGCGGCCTGCATGCGGGCGGGAAGCCGCGCGTGCGCCTGCGAGAATGGGTCACCGGGCCGTTTTCCGTTGAGGCAAGGCGGATGGGGTACCGGCCCGGCCGGCACGGCCCCGGGGGCGACGCATTGACCCCTTTGCTCTACGCCTCCGGGGCCGTCGTGGCCCTCGCGCATCCCCGGCGAACGCGAAGGATGCGTGCCGGGCGTGGATCACCGGCCGGGTCGGGCCTTGTCGACGGGCGCCTGGGTGCCTGGGCGCCGGTCTCCGGCCAGGACCGGCCCGGACCGCCTCCCCCGGGCGCGGGCTCAACGCCTGATGTCCGTGCGGATTAACCGCACTCGGATTAGGCGTTCAGCAATTCGCGTGGCCTTCCAGTTCTTTCGCGGCCTCCTGGATGTCCTTGTGGGTGTCGATCGCGCGCCAGTAACCCTCAATCGAGAATCCGGCCAACCGGCGCTGTCTGGCCAATAGGGGGAAGGTGCTGCGTTCGTGGTCACCGGTGTCCGGCAGCAGGTCGATGACGTCCGGCCCGAGGACGTAGACGCCGCCGTTGATCGGGTACGGCAGGCGGGGCGCCTCGGCGAAGTCGGTGATGCGGCCGAGCTGGTCGACCTCGACGGCGCCCCACGGCAGGCGGGGGCGGGCCAGCGCCAGCGTCGCGGTGGCGCCGCGCTCGGTGTGGAAGGCGGCCATCTGCCGCAGCGGGAACCGCGTCCACACGTCCCCGTTGGCGGCGTACCACGGCTCATCGGGCCAGGGCAGGTTCTTGCCCGCGTACTTCAGGGCGCCGCCGCGGCCGAGTGGCTCGGTCTCCACCACCGTGGAGATCTCGGCCGGCTGGTCGTGGGAGGCGAGGTGGTCCTGGAGGACCTTGGCCAGATGCCCGCACGATACGACGACCTTCTGCACGCCCTGGGACGCCAGCCATTCGATCTGGTGGTCGATGATCGGCTTGCCCGCGATCTCGATCATCGGCTTGGGCCGGTCGTCGGTGAACGGGCGCAGCCGGGTCCCCTGGCCGCCGGCGAGGATGACCGCCTGGCGTACCGGCGCACCACCGTGGGGAGAGGAGGTCTGGTCGGATGTCATTGCGGCACCGTAACAACGCGCCGACCAATTCCCGCCGCTCAACCGGGTGATCCCTGGTGAAGACCGGTCCCTTGGACCGGGCCCGAAGGTGATCGGACATCACGCCCCCAAACGGATGAGGTCAGTACAGGGAAGCCTTCCGTTCCGACCGGAAGTCTGTACCGTCCAGGCCTCGTTGCGACCCGACGGCCCGAACCCGGGCTTGTGGCGCATCCTGATCACGCGCGAACTGGTGCGTCCCCGGCACCGAAGACACCCCGGCCCACCGGCCTGCCTGAACCGGCTCGCTCATGCAGGTTGGAAGACCAGTGGCTTGCTCAGCGTGGACAGTACCGGCGAGCGCGCGATGCGCTCCGCGATCACGGCCCGGTGGGCCTCGAGTTCACTGGCGAGGACGAGTTCGTAGCGGAACCGCGTCGCCGATTCCTCGCGTTCCAGGTGCACCCGTACGCCGACGTCGGCGGCGGTGATGCCGAGATCGGCCAGCGCCATTCGCGCCGAGATGGTCATGCAGGCGGCGAGGGAGGCCTCCAGCAGTTCGTGCGGCCGCATCCCCGTTGACCCGCCTGTGTCGGCTTTGAGCGTATCGGCGACGCCCTCGTTGTCGCCCGCGTGGAACCTGACTTGCCAGGGGATCGGAAGCGCCATGGCCTCGACCACCGTCTCACCTCCTCTTCGAAAGGCCGATCCGTGGAATCATAGACCGTTCACCGTATTGTGAGACAATTCTTCTCATATAATGAGACGTTCGGGGGCTGGTGGGCGGGAGTCCCAACGGCGGATTGTCGGACCCGGATGGGACGCTGGGCGTCTTGTGTGACCGATGCGATGAACGGGAGGGTTCGTTGGCCAGTTGGCGTGAGGTCGCTGAGTCGGTGCCGTAGTTCGCGGCCCGGGTCAGGGGCGCGTTCGAGGCGCACAAGCACAAGACCCTGGCGACGCTGCGCAAGGACGGGACGCCGCGGGTCAGCGGCATCGAGGCCTACTTCGTCGGGGACGATCTGTGGTTCGGGTCGATGCCCGGCGCGCTGAAGGCCCGGGACCTGGAGCGCGACCCGCGCTTCGCGCTCCACGGCCCGCCGGTCATCCTGTCGGCCGATGATCCCGCCGCAGCGCCGGGCGACGCCAAGGTCACCGGCCGCGCGATCGAGGCCACCGACCGGCAGCGGATCGCCGCGATGCTCACCGAACGGGGACTGGACCCCGACTCCTTCAGCGACTCCCACTTCTTCACCGCCGACATCAGCGAAGTCGTTCTCACCCGGATCGAAGGACCCGACATGGTCATCGATCTGTGGCGACCCGGCCGGGG
Source organism: Actinomadura violacea (assembly GCF_017573465.1). Classification (GTDB taxonomy): domain Bacteria; phylum Actinomycetota; class Actinomycetes; order Streptosporangiales; family Streptosporangiaceae; genus Spirillospora; species Spirillospora violacea. The sequence continues at coordinate 24,665 of NZ_JAGEPF010000018.1, read as the reverse complement.
TCTGCAGACCCTCCGGCGCGCCTGAGGCGTTTCGCAAAGCGTCCACACCCGAGTGCCCGCGGCCTGACCGCCGCCTCGACGCGCGCGACGCCGGTCGTCTCACCGGCGTCCGCGCGAGGCTTCGGCTCAGCGTCTGTAGGTCGGAGGCAGCCAGAGGTATCCGCAGGTGCGGGTCTCTTTGTGTCGGACGTTGATGGGGCGGTAGGCGTCGGGGTTGATCAGCCCGGTCGCGGCGGCGTGCCGGTAGAGCTCGTGGGAGACCAGCATCGCCAGGTCGGCGTCGTCGGCCTGCTGCAGGTGCTGTTTGAAGGCCGGGGCTTCCAGGAGCCGGAACAGGTGCGTCAGCGGATGGCCCAGGACTCCGTGCTGGTCGTGCTGGACCTCGCCGGCGTGGACGGCGACGCGGAGACGGAGCCGGCCGAGGTCGTTGGCGAGCCGGTTGGAGCGGCGCAGCAGCGCGGTGAGGTGGTGGCCGAGCGGGTCCATGGCGTCGGTGGGGCGCACGTCGGCCGGGGTGACGATCAACGCGCCGTCACCGCGGTCCTCGACATGGCAGGCTTCCCAGGGCAGCCGGGACATCCGGAATGCCTCCTGCAGGTGCTCGTACAGGTGCTTGCGCAAGAGCCGCTGGGCGTCGGCGTCGCGCCGCTGATCACCGAAGCAGGGGATGTCGACGCCGATGAGGGTGGTGTGCATGATCGTCCGCTCGTGTTGGGGAGGGGGGAGCGCCCGGGCGGGCGCCGCGTGCCGGGTTCTGCCGGCCGGTGAACGGGGGGCGGGTCAGGCGAGCATGGAGTCGTCGGCCCAGAAGTCCTCGAGTTGGCGGGCGGTGAGCTGCTCGATCGGCACCGCGGGCAGGGTCCGGCCCGTCTGGAGCGCCCACATGGTGATCAGCGACAGCGCGGTTCGCGCGTCGTCCAGGCACGTCGCGCCCGCGGGATCAGGGACGCCCGAGCCCGTGCCGGTGCCGCTGTCGGCCAGGAGGCGTCGGAGTGGAGAGGCAGCGCACTGCGGCATAGCGGGATTCCTTCCGTACGGCAGATGAGGGAGCCGCCGCGCTCGCCTGGTAGGTAGACCGCGGGCGGCGCGGGGTGAGATCACCCTGTCGCCGGCGGGCGGCGGGGTGCGACCCAAACACCGTTTCCCGGACGTTCTCGGATATACCGACTGGTATCCGGGAGGTGTCCGAGAATCCGCGTCAATCTGACATTCGCTTGATATCCCTGTGGCGCAGCGTGTTAGGTGATCCTCGACTGGGTCGGTGTTATGTGTCATGTGACCCGCTATCCACTGCCGCGCCGCCGCTACGGTCGGCCGCGTCGGTTCGTGAGCGGCTCGAGAACGATCGGATACGGCCATGTCAGAAGGTGGGCGTGGGGCGCGGTACTCCACAGTGGTCGCGCTGCTCAACGGCGATTACCGCGCGGCCGATAAGCCGTCATATGTCTCCATGAAGAGTGTTTCGTCCAAATTGTCGGGCCAGACGGTGTACGGGGTGAAGGTCGAAGGGGTGCCCCGCTCAACGGCCAACGACGTCCTGCGGGGCCGGCACGAGAAAAGGCTGCGCTGGGAGCTGGTGGCGAGCCTGTGGGCGGTGATCCACTACATCGCCGCGCAGCGCGGCATCGACACCGCGACCATGACCTCCCTGGAGGATCTCCGGGCCGCCTTCCACCAACCCTGCGGTACCGAGACCGCAGGCCGGGTGCCCGCGGCGCCGCCCGCCCGGCCCGAGCCCGCCGGGCCGCAGCAGGCTCAGCTGCGAGAGACCCAGCTGCGAGAGACCCAGCCGCGAGAGACCCAGCCGCGAGAGACCCAGTCGGAGCGGCCTTGGCCGCAGTCCAGATTGCGTCCGGCGCGCCCAGAGCCCGCGGCGCCATGCCGCCATCGGCCGGTGGCGGCGGGCCGGGGGGAGCTGGAGCCGCTACGGCCCGGGCTGGGAGCGGGCCGGCTCGACGACGGTTCCGCGCCTGGAACCGGCCTGCTCGTTCCCGACTCTCTCGGCACCGAGACCGGCGCCCGGCTCCGCCCCCTGGCCGTCCCGGGCCCCGGCGCGGGTGATGACCTCCGTGAGGCCGCGCGGTTGCTGCTGGACCGTGTCCGCGGCGATGACGCCGGGGTGTGGTGGCGCGAGTACCGCCAGGTGGTGCCCTCATGGTTCGGCCCCTACCTGACCCTGGAACCGGAGATGTCGCTGATCCGCGTGTACGCGCCGCGGCGCGTCCCCGGACTGCTGCAGACACCCGGCTACGCCGGCCACATGATCGCCGAGGATCTGCCCGGCACTTCCGCCGCCGAGCTCCGCCAGCGCGTCGAGCTCCGGCAGGTCCGCCAGCAGATCCTGCACCGCCCGGACGCCCCGAACTACTGGGCGATCATCGACCAGCGGGCCCTGGCCCACCACGCGGCGCCGCCGGCGGTACTGCGCGAGCAGCTCGCGCACCTGATCTCGATGGCCGCCTACCAGCACATCACCCTGCAGTTGGTGAGCAGCGCCGATGCCGACCACGGGGTCCCCGACGGGCCGATCACCCTGATGCGGTTTCCCGAGCCCGCCCTGGGCGACATCGTCTATCTCGAGCACCACGACTACGGCCACTACGTCCACGACGCCGAGACCATCGAGGAGCTCTCGCTGCGCTACACCCGGCTGGCCTGCAAGGCGCTACAGCCGCACGACAGCGTCAGTCTCCTACTGCGGATGCTTGACCGGCTCCAGCCATGACCCGCTCCAGCCTGGGCATCACCGGACCCGTCTGCTCTCATGACAAAGAAGGGAATATCGACGCGCAGGCAGGGAGTTCACCGATGGGCAGCGATGACCAGCGGTTTCAGCACGAAGCCCAGGGTGGGTCGGACAGCGATTCCGGCGGTGACATTGACGTCAGCGTGCCGCATTCGGCGCGGATCTGGAACTACTGGCTCGGCGGCAAGGACAATTTCCCCGTCGACCAGCAGGCCGGCGACGAATACGCGACCACCTTCCCCGGCATCACCGCCCTGGCCCGGGCCAGCCGCGATTTCATCGGCCGCGCCGTGACCTACCTGGCCGCCGACCGGGGCGTCCGCCAGTTCCTGGACATCGGGACCGGGCTGCCGACTGAGAACAACACCCACCAGGTCGCCCAGCGCGCCGCACCCGACTCCCGCATCGTCTACGTCGACAACGACCCGCTGGTGCTGGTCCACGCCCGCGCGCTGCTGACCAGCACCCCCGAAGGCGCCGCCCACTACCTCGACGCCGACCTGCGTCGGCCCGAGCAGATCCTCGCCGGCGCCCGCCAGCACCTGGACTTCGCCCAGCCGATCGCGCTGATGCTGATGGGCGTCATCGGCCACATCCCCGACGACACCACCGCCACCGCCACCATCACCACCCTGGTGGACGCCCTGGCGTCCGGCAGCTTCCTGGCCCTCTACGACGGCACCGCCACCGACCAGGCATTCCTGGACGCCCAGCAGGACTACGACGACACCGGCGCCGCGCCCTACCGGCTCCGCAGCCCCGACCAACTCCGCGGCTTCTTCACCGGCCTGGACCTCATCGACCCCGGCGTAGTGCCCGTACCGCACTGGCGCCCCGACCCCTCCCCCCTCACCCCCGACACCGTCGAGGCATACGGCGGCATCGCCAGAAAACCCTGAGCCACCAGCCGCCCCACGCCAACCAGCGGCTCCCTCCGTCCGTCTACGACGCCGGAATCCAGATGCCGATCGCCGGGCCGGTGCCCGCCATATACGCCACCAGCGCGGCGACACAACCGCCAGCGCCCACTGCTCGCTCCCTCCCGGCTCCCCTTCGGCGCCAAGACGCACCGGTTCGCGCGTGATTAGGATGCGCCCCATGCCTCCTACGAAGGGACCCTCGCCGCTCCCCGCGGATGTAAGGCAAGAGGAGCAGCTGCGCGAAGTCCGCGAGCGCCTGACCCGCCAAGCCCGCCAGTACGCCTTCGAGGAATGCGTGACACTGGGCGCGGACTGGGCCGAGCACGACTTCCCCAGACCCCGGCCGGGCCTGCATGATCCCGCCGACCAGCAGCGAGACGCCCGATACCGCACCACCCGGGACTTGATCTTCCAGCACGCCGAACCGCTGATCCTCGCCCACGACTGGGACCCGAACCGCTACGACCACCCGGCGATGCGGCAGGAGACACGGTCGATCCTCCGGCGCGCCGCGACCGCAGCCGGAATGCCCGCGAAGGCGTTCGGCGCGGTCGCGGCCTATCTGGCTTCACCGGCCGCCACTCCGGCTCCGCACGGCGACGTCACCGAACAGGTTCAGCAGGTCACCCAGATTCTGGATGGCCTGACCGCCGCCGAGCAGCGCACCGTCCTGCGCCAGGTCGCCCGGAACGTGCGCTGCGATCGCTTCTTCTTCTGAGCGGCTGTTCTTCGGTGAGCAGGTAAGAGCTCAGCCAGCGGACTGGGCCGAGGCGGCGTTCTTGCGGGGCCGCCCCGGACCGGGCCGAGCATCCCACCATTGCAGGAAGGCGCTGGTCGGGTACAGCTTGCGCCCGGTGGCCGGGTCCACGGTGAAAGGCGGTCCGCCGGCTTCAGGCATGGCCTTGCTGATCGTGGAGGGATCCACGCCGAGGAGCCGCGCGAGCCACGCGGCATGGCGAGCGTCGTCGCCTACTGGCCCGCCGCACGGCGAGCCCGTCATGGTGTCCATGACAATGGCGGTGCCCCGGACCCGACCAAGCCGAGCCCAGAAATTTTCATCGTTTGATGAACGAATCGACCCGAGGGCGACGACCTAGACCTACGATCTGCGGCGTTCCAGCGGCGTTTGCGCTGGGCCCCCAGCCCTCGTCGGTCCATGGACCCTCCTCGAGCGGCCGACCAGGGCGACGGGTCCGTGCAGCAGGGGCGTGATCGAACACCTCCACCAGCTCACCGGCATCCCCGTCGTGCTCAACACCAGCTTCAACGACCGCGAGCCCATCGTGGAGACGCCAGCGCACGCCCTGGCCACGTTCCAAGCGTGCGACCTGGACGCGATGTGCATCGGGGACTACCTGGTCGAGCGGCACTGAGCTGAACCGCCTGCCAGGCTGAGACCCATGAGCACTCTGCCCCTCCGGGAGGCCGCCTGAGCCGTCGTTCTCGACGCCGACCAGCGTGTCCTGCTGCTGCGCTACGACGAGAACGGCGGCTTCTTCTCTGCACCAGTCAAGCCTTCCCCGAGCATGGTCCTGTCCGGGTTGGGATGGGAGGCTGCTACCCGGCCAGTTCGAACGGTGCTGTGGGCGCGCCGTTCTGGAGGTAGTCCGTGACGAGCTCGGCGAGGCCGAGCGGATAGATCGTCTGGTCGGTGCTCTGCATCTTGAGCAGGCTCCACCATTGCCGCACGACGATGGCGTCGGGTTGGCTGGCCAGAGCCGGGTCGACCGCCGCCGGGTCCACTACGGCCACGAAGTACCTCTCGATTTGCCGCGCTGTGACGCCTCCGACCAGGTGGTCCTTGGTGCGGATGGCCAGCTCGGGCCCGAGGTTCACGTCGATCAGCCCGAGTTCTTCCTGCAGTTCTCGGTGCGCGGCCTCGGCGTAGGTCTCTGCAGGCTCCAAAGAGCCACCAGGAACCGCCCAGAAGCCATCATTCTCCTCGTATCTCAGGAGAAGGACGTGGTCGTCCTTGTCCAGGACGATGACACGGGCGGCCTCTCGGAGGCGTGGTGAAGGCACGATTCCATCTTCACAGAGAGCGCGGCTGGCGGTGGTCAGTCTCGCTCGGCGGTCGTCCAGGCGCATCGACCGCACCGCGGCGGCCAGCTCCGCCATCAGGTGCCGGCCGGTCTCGGCGATGGCGCGCACCGCCGGGTCGCCGCTTTGCTCCGCGGCGAGGACGCATCCCTCCACGCCGAGCAGGGTGGCCGCGTCGACGGGCGAGCTGCAGGTGAACGCCAGCTGCAGCCGCTGGTCGATGGCCGTACCGATGGTCCCAGCCTCGTAGCCGACGCCGGGGCCGGGCAGGATCAGCGGACGGGCGGGCAGTCGGGATCGGTAGGTGGCGCGCACGCGGCGGACCCCGGTCGACAGCTCTCGATCCAGGAACCGCCACAGCGGGGTGCGCGGCGGCACCAAACCCTGAGTGAGGCTCATGTCGCTGACCGTAGCGACGGGGAGTGGCATTCTGCCCTGCGGCCTTCGGCGTGGTCGTGCCGGGCGGCGCGGCGGACGGCACCGGGCAGCGCCTGCTCGGCACCCAGCGGGACGGTGGCGGCGGGGGTCGTGTCGGATTGCCCGTGTGGCGTTGTCTCGGCGTAGAGCCTGACGTCGAACGTTGACGGGGGCGCGGAGACCAGAGGCACTCATCGGAGGGGTGGCGAGCCGCCCACGCTTCCGGGGTACCGGATGTGGTCGAGAGCAGGGAATCCGGGTGCGGAGGCACAGTGGGTGACCGCCATCATGGAGCCGTGCCCTCAAAGGATCTGCATCCGCCGTGGTCGCCGGACGTTGTCCAGGCGATCGCCGACGTACTGGCCAGCACCGGGTGGCCCGGGCTGAGCAATCCTGAGATCACCCGGCTGCTGGGGATGCTCAGGATCGCTGATGTTGAGGCGCCCAACAAGCGCACTCGTCTGGGCGGTGCCCTGCTCGACCAACAGCACCGCGACCAGGCGAGCAACTGCGTCATCCGGTTCATCACCGAGGCGATGGCACCGGGCCGGTTCCTGCAGGACCGGCGCCGGTTCGACGCACTCCGTGATGGGCTGACGGAGGCGTTGTCGCTGGTCGGGCTGCGGGTCAACGAACAGGGCAAGGTCGCAAGGGCGGCGGCGACGGCGACCACGCTGGATGAGGTGGCCCGGCTGGCCGGCCGGATGCGGACCGAGCTGGCGCGTCGCGGTGTTCACCCGGAGGTCCTGCGCTACTGCGAGGAAGAGTTGCTGCGCGAGTCGCTGTTCCATGCGGTGTTCGAGGCGACCAAGGGGGTCAGCGAACGGTTGCGGCAGATGAGCGGCTTGTCGGGTGACGGCGCTGGACTGGTCGACCAGTGCTTCGGCGCGGCGGCAGGCGTGCCGGCCGTGCGGATCAACGACTATGGCACCGGGTCGGAGGTCAGTGAGCATCGCGGGTTCGCGAACCTGCTCAGGGGCATCTTCGGGACCTTCCGGAACCCGCCGGCGCACACGCCGCGGGCGGCGGCGGGCTGGGCGCTGACCGAAGCGGATGCGCTCGATCTGTTCTCGATGCTGTCGTTGGTGCACCGCCGCCTTGACGCTGCGACTGTGCGAACTGGGGCATGACGCAGTTCTCGCCTATGCCAACGGGATCGCGGGTCAGAGACCCGAGTGCCGCTCTGAGAGCAGTATGCGTCGGTCATCCGGGTCGTTGATGGATGCAGCGGCGAGGCCGACGACCGGATCCGGCCTGCTGAGCGGCAGCGTGGCGGCGCTTCCGCGCGGCTCGTCCGTGCTCAGATTGCCGCATAGCGAAGGTGAACTGGGAACGCGAGCCGGGCGAGATCGTCGAGGAGTTCGTCGCCGCGATGTTGTTGCTCGATCACCCCCACGGGAACCAGATCACCCCGTCCCGGGGAGACCGGGGAGTGGACATCTGTGTGCGGCACCCGGACGGTTTCGACATCTACCAGGTCAAACGGTACGCCGATAAGCTGACCGCCAAGCAGGCAAAGGACATCGCGCGCTCCTGGCGCACCTTCGTCGACAAGGCCCTTCCCGTCCTTCCAGTGCGGTCGTGGACGTTGGTCACGCCCTGGGAGCCCACCAACGAGCGGTTGGAATGGCTGGACAAGCTCACCGCCGGCCACGGCATCCGCGTCGAATGGATGGGGGGCCGCATCCTTGATGGGATGGCTGCGCAACGGCCGTCGCTGGTGGAGTACTTCTTCGGAGACGGTGGTGAGCGTCTGCAGCGCCTCATGGCCGAGGCCCTGCACGCGGGCAAGGAGGTCCCTGCACAGGCGGCGGGGGACGACCTGCTCGCCGCCGTGATCGGGCGGCATCAGGCTCTCACCGTTGCTCTCAACGAACTCGACCCCTTCTACCGGTACGAAGTCGAAGTCCGTGCCGGCAAGGTCAGCGACCAGCCGTGGGATGCCGACACCCACAGCGATCCCATGATCGTGCTGGTGCAGTACCAGCAGCTCGATGCCGTCACCTACCTGGTGATGAGATTGATCGCGTTGAGCGCCGAATCCACGCGGCTGCGTCCGATCGTGATGTCCAGCGAGCTGACCGCCGCACCCGGCACACCCCAGGCCCAAGCACTCGCCGACTTCCGCGAGTTCGGGGCACCCTTGCAGGACATGCCGGGCAGGATCTTCGACGTCACCGGACCACCGGGAATCACCGAACTGCCCGGGCAGGGACGCATCAGCATCTGGCCGCGGCCGGTGCAGAACATGCCGGACCTCGAAGTACGTGCGCTGTCTCCCGACGGCTCGGTCGTTCAGACCCTCGACATGGTCGAGGTGGAGATCAGCAGCGCCGCCGCCGGCCCAGGAGTCTGGATCGCCGCGCGAGACCGAAGCGGGGTGTTGCGGCTGGAACTGCGCCTCAACGGGGCCGAGAGAAACACGCTGGAGATCATCCCGATGCCCCTGGCGGGGCGGGTCCCGGCCGAAGTGCTGCCCGCGCTGAGGCTGATCGCCTTGCTTGAGGACGACAATGCTCTCGTGCTGGCGGTCCGCAGCGGAGGAAAACCTATCGGCCCGGTATGGCAGGACCTGAAGTCCTCGCTTACATCCCAGGCCAAATCGCACGTTCCGATGCTGGAAGCGCTGCAGACCATCCAGGCGCACACCTATGAACGCGTCGAAATCCCTGATTTGCCTGCGGGCCCGCTCTACGCCAAGTGGTGGGGTCGAGTGTTGAACATCGCACGGATCCTGAACGGTGAACAGCTCACTGGCACATGGGCGAAGTTGCCGGCGCCGAAGAGTCTGTTTGCCTCTGACGATGAATTCGCCGTCACCATGACCCTTCCTCTGCTGATCGACATCGATGGCAGGAAGGTCCGGCTCGACATGGACCAGTACATCGTCCGCAAGAGCGCCCGTGTTCAGGACGCCAGCGCCACCAGCGCGTCGCCACACGGCGACACCATCACCCTTATCCCCGGATCGGATCCGGCGATGACCATCGCAGCTGTCCCCCGTACTGACCTGCAGTGACATCCGGCTGGCCTGGCTTCGCGAGCCAGGCCAGCTCATCGCGGCGGCGGCTTCTTTGAAGCCTCAGTCGTTCCCGTAGTCGGGCTCGTAGGCATCCAGGTATCGATCCCGTGCCTCTTCATGGAACCTTCGGATGTACTGCTGTTGCATTCCCGCCGCGCGGATCTCCGGGGTGCCCGAGAGGGCTAGTTCGCACGTCGTGCATGTGAATCCGCCAGCAATGTAGACCACCTCTTGGTGGATCTCGTCGTCTTCGATGCGTTCCCGGGTGGTCCGGACGGCGTCCAGTCGGGCCAATCCGGGATCGCCGCATGCCGGGCAGGCGACGACCTGGAATGCCGTCGCTTCGGGAAAGGTATCAATCAGTACTCTTTGTGTCTCGTTGCCGCGTGTTCGCCGTCCAGAGATCTCATCGGGCTTAAGGCGTTCGAAGAATGCCTTGGCCTCGTTGATACGCTTACGGACTTCGTTTTCGAGCTTTTGGTCCTGGCTGGCGACGAGCTTGCGGCCCTGGTCGATTATTTCCTGGTCGATCAGGTCCGCCGGGTCGCGGCCCAAGTGGGCGCAGACGACTTCCAGCACCCGGGTGAAGTTGGGCAGCCACTGCTCGGCGTCGACGGACAGAGGCGAGTTCCCGGTGTGGAGCTCCTCGTTTCGGAGGCCGACGAGGCCGAGCGCCTCTTTCTTGAGGTCCGGAGTGAAGTCCGGGATTGCGATCTCGAGCCGGGAGACGACCGTCGAAGTAGGGACCGTGCGGGGCGCGGCGCTCGAGGGGTATCCGGCAGCGGCCATGATCGAAGCGCCGCCGGCCTTCTCGACGTCCGCGAGCAGCAGGGGGCTGATCTTGGCCAGGGGGGCTCCGAGTAGGAACTCCAGCCCGAGCAGCAGCCAGAGCGGCATCTCGTCGTCGTCGACGCGGGGGTGCTCGGCTGCGCGGGTGAAGTACAGCTTCGCCTTGCCGATATAGGAATCGTAATCCCACATCACTCGTCCCAGAAATAGGTGCGTTCAAGAACCCGTTCGCTCTCACGAGGAACGGGAGGGCGACGGTGCATGAGTCGATGATTATCCACGATCGCGATACGTCCTTCATGCCATTGAACGGTGCCGGTCGGTGCGCGCGCGGAAACCTCATCGATGGTGACGCCGGCGCGTGGGACGCAGGTCCGCGGGTCCCACCGCAGTCGCCAGCGACCATCACCGCGGCCGGACTCTGGCTCAGGCTCGTGGTTGGCTGCGGGGAGATAGCGGACCCGGCCACGCCGGTCGGTCACCTTCAGCACGGTCCGGCGCAGCTCCGCGAGCAGGGCTGGGGCGGGGTCGAGCAGCTCGGTCGGAGGCGCGTCGTTGATCTGGACGGCGCGAAGGACAAGCCAGCGCGGCGGGCGGGCGGACACCGCACCGTCGGTATGCCAAGGGAACGCATCCTGCCCGTAGACGCCGGACAGGCTCCAAGGATCCGCCCTATGGCGGTCGTGTGGTGTCAGGAGCGCAGAGGTCCCAGGCCGCCCCAGGGCCGGGGCGACCTGCGCGAGGGAATGGTCGTCCAGGACGACGAAGCCGTAGCGGTCAAGGGTTTCGCGCCAATCATCGCTGCACTGCGTAGCGGACTCCCCGGTCAACGCATCTCACCACCGGCAGGATTCGCTGGGGCGTCTACTGGATCAGGCTCCCGGCTTCCCTGCCGCTCTGACGACCGCACCGGGATTGCTGCCTCGGTGTCCGGGCCGTGAGGGGGATCAGGTCGACGCGCCGGTCCGGGAGCCGGACCATCCGGTGGCCGGTGGTGTCGGGGTCGGCGTGCGGGTCGGCGACGAAGCCAACGGAACACGCGAGACCCCGGCCTACCGGCCGCTCCGGTAAAGGGTGAGGACGACCGGCGTGTCGAGCATGAGCGAAGACGAGGCGGCGAACCGTCCTGCCTTCGGCGACCAGGAGCAGATCGAACTCGATCGAGCGCCGCGCCGGGTCGGGCCGCGATATCGGAGGAATCCGGGGGCGCGGATGTGCCGGGCCCGGCGAGAATGAGGCCGTGGAGGGCACACGTAAGCATTCGGGTCTGCCGCGGCGGGTGGCGCCGACGCGCCATCCCCTGCTGTTTCCCGCGCCGGTTCTGGTCGCGGTCACCGACACCAACGCGCTGGCCTCCCGCGCCTGGCATGCGGCCCTCGACGGCCGGGCAGAGGAGTTGTTCACCGGGTTGGCGCGCACCGGCCGGTCCCCGACCTTTGTCGCCGCGCACGTCCCAGCAGAATTAGAGCTACGGCTGCCCGAGGCCACCACGCGGTCCACCGAGCAAGGACTGCGGCTGGCGCAGGAGGCGCTGTGGGGCCAGATTATGCCGACGGTGCCCGTGGTGGACCTGCCGATCCGCGACTTCCTGCATCCAAGGATCCAGCCGCTGATGCGCGCCGACCCCGACCTGCCCAAACGCCTGCGGGGCGACGTCGACGACCTTGGAACCGCCGCGCTCGCCGAGTTCCTCGCTCCGGCGGTCATCCTGTCCGCCGACAGCGTGTTCACCCGCTTCGGCCTGGGCAGCACCCTCGCCGACACCTGGCTGCCGACCGCCTACGCCTTCCTGCACGCCGCCGGCTTCGAGGCGACCGTGACCGACACCCTGGAACTGCTCGAAATCGTCGCCCGCTGCGTCCTGGCCCTTGGCCGTGCGGCGGGAGCCGGCGTGGTGGACCTCGCCCGCCGTCATCCGGCGCCGGCGCTGGCTCTGGTCGCAGCGCTCGCCTTCGTCGTGCACAAGGCCGGGCTGCTGTCGCGTGAGGGCACCCGGACACGGCTTCGGCAGACCGGGCGGGCCATCCTGCCGTTGCTGGACGCCGCATCCGAGGCCTATGAGAACCACGGGAAGGCCCGCGCGGCTCTGCAAGCGGTCGAGCCCTACGGCCCGCTGACCCTCGAACAGGCCCTCGCCCGCCACCTGGCCCGCTGCGGGCAGCCCCTCACCGCAGGAGCGCTCGCCGCCGCGGTCACCGACGTCGACCTCACCGCCCGCGAGGTCGTCCAGGTACTGGGGCGGCATCCCGCCTTCACCCCGCTCCCCGGCGGTCGCTACCGCGTCGGGCGCCCGGCTCGACGTCCGACTCCAGAGCGAGATGGCCACGTCGAGGGCGAGATGTAGCCCGGCACGACCGGTCCTGCGGTCAGCGCCTGCAACTCTGCTGGCCGGTCATGCACTCCGGTGGCTGGTAGGGGGACCGAGAGTCGACTGCACTGCAGGTCCTGGCCTACATTGAGGTGCGGCCGTACTGCGCCGGCGTCCTGGTTTCGGGAGCGCGTGGTCCCCGTTGACGCGAAGATGGCCCGGCTGGTCTGCACTCCGAACCGGGCCACTTCGCCCCGCTAGGGTCCCTTGGGCCGGCCGGTCCAAGGGGCCCTGCCGTTCCCGGAGGCTAGTGGCCGAGCAGCGGCCCGATCACTTGCCAGACGGCCACGACTCCATTGATCGCCACACCGCTCACCGCAAGGGCGACCGTGTGGCGGCAATGGCACCGCGACCCCGGGACGGGGTGCGCTTCCGCACCGCGGGAGGCATCCGGTGGCGTCACCATCGAACCTCCCTGCTGCCTGGGCCTGGAACGAACTCCCCTGGAGGGGGAGAGACCGGCCGAGAGGCCCAGATCCTCGGTCGACCAGCTGACTCGGCCGAGGCGGAAGCGCGAGACCACGGTAGGCGGAGGCGGGGCATATTTGTTAACCCCCGTGTGGATAACCCTCCGCCGCGCCTGTGTAGACACGCCACTCGCGTGCGCGACTTGGTGAACCAGATCCTCTGTTCCACATCAAAGCAGCAGGTCACAGGGGTGCGCCAGAAGTTCGCCGCCCTGGATCTTGTCATAGGTAAAGAGCAATGAAGAGTTACCGAGGCCGGGCTTGGCCCTGTGGTGTCGGGGCCCTTGCTCCCCTATCGCAGGCGTCTGACCAGCTATGCCCCTACCGCGGCCAGTGACGCGGTGAGCAGCGTCGCCACCACCAGCAGCACCATCTTTCCCAGCTCCGCTGACGGTCTCGGCCGGATCCAGATGGATCATCCGGGTCACCGAGGCCGCCACAACCGCGATCCCACTCATGGTGATCAACAACTGCCGCTGGCTCGGTCCGGTAACTGCACCGAGGCAGCGGATCTCAACCATCAGGTGGTCGTCCTCCGCGATGCGCGCGTGCACGGGGCTGATGTGGCAGCGGAACACTATGTCTCGGTCGGGCGCGGGCGCCCCGCCTGCGGCGGCAAAGCGGGGACGGCGGGCAGCGGCTCCCGACCGCCGTGCCCGCCGCTGCCGCGTCATCCGGCTGAGGGCGACTGTCCGTCGAGGTCGATGATGAGGGGCCCGGCTCCGAACGCATCGGGTACGTCCACTGCGTTCATCGTCGTGACGGTCTTGCCCATCCCGCCGTTCTCGCAGCGGCGACGTCGCGGGTCCTGGAGAGGGGCCAGGTCGACGCGGCCGTCGCCCAGCGCGGTGAACCGGTACTGCGGGTCCTGCAGGTCGGCGGTGTGGTCGGTGACCGGCCAGGCCACGCCGAAGGCACGGGCTTGGGGGCACCACAGCACCAGGCGGCCGAACGGGTCGTAGCCGTGCCGGGTCCCGGCGTCGAGTTCGTGCCGGTAGAACAGCGCCGCCAGCAGGCCGGCGTGCTCTCGGTCGTCGGCCGACGGCCCCCACCAGGACACGGTCGCCAGGTAGGCCGCGGCGTCCGGAGCGGCGTCCGGGGCTGCCTCGATACCAGCGTCGGCGGAGGTGTCGGGGGTTGGGAGCGGTAGCGGCGCGGGGCCGGGCGCGTCGACCCGGGCCGGGATCCACTGCTGCAGTTGCGCGCGGCCCCCGATCTGCTGCCGGTGGTGCAGGGCGATGCGGTCGGCGGCGTGCGCGAGCGCGGCCGCCAACTCCGAGGGCTGTCCGGTCTCGGCGGCGTGGTCGTGGGCGGCGCGCACGGCGAGCAGGTCGCGCACCGCCATCGGGTACAGGTACGGCTCCTCATCTGCAATGAGCCGGGCGACCAGAGCGCGGTCGGCGTCGGTGGGCGCGGGCATGACGCGGATCACCGCGTCCCGCTCGCTCGTACCGACCGGGTCCAGGTAGCCGCCGTTCAGGAGATGGTGGGCGTGGGCGGCGACCCAATCACGCGCCACCCGCAGAACCGGCTCGGGAAGAGCCGTCTCCCCCGCAGCCGTTTCCCGCAGAGCCTTCGCTCGCGCGGGCGGCTGCTCGCCGGCGGCCGCGTCCTGGACCGCGGCGTGCAGCACCGGCAGGTGCTCCAGGTCGGCGGCCAGGTGCTCGGGGTCCCAGGGCTCCTGGACCGGACGCTCGTGCGCGGTGAACCGCGCGACCGTGTCGGCGGTGTAGCTGCCGCGGGGATAGATCTCCAGGCGGCGGCCGATCAGCGCGTCGATGTCGTCCAAGTCGGCGCGTTCGACGCGCGGGTCGCTGAGCGGGCCGCCGGCCGGCCGGTCGGCGCGGCGGTCCAGCGCGGCGGTCAGCCGGTGCCGCTGGCGGACCAGGGCCGGCGCGTCGGCCAGCGCGGCGGCGTCGGTGATCGCGAATCCGAGGTAGTACGCATCCGGCAGCACGATCAGGCGGTTGTCCTCGTTCAGGAACGGGCGTGAGGTGGACAGGAGCGCGAACCAGCACGCGCGGCGCGCCTGCTCGATGCTGAGCCGCCCGGTCGACAGCAGGTGCGCGGCGATCTCCTCGGCCCAGACGGTGGGGGGCAGGGTGGCGCCGTCGGGCATCGCCAGCACCACCACGGTGCGGTGGGCCTGCACCGCCCCGCCCGGGTTCCTGGGGATGCGCGCAACGCCCGGCGTGTGCGTCTTCCTCGCACCGCTCATGCCGCCGGGGTGGGTGAACGCGTCCGTCTGGTCCGCGGGCAACGGCCCGTCGAAGATGCGGACGTGCAGGTCGCTCGGGGTGTAGCCGGGCCAGTCCAGGCGCACCAGCTCATCGGTGGCCCGCGGTAGCGGCTCGGGCAGCGGTGGCAGGTCCACCCACATCGGCACCGGCAGCCGGTACTCGTCCGACAGCGCGCCGCCGGCGCGCACCGCGCGGCCGGTGATGGCCGCCCACAGCGCGATGGTCTCGGGCCGCCACAGCGGCCGGACCTTGGGGATCGTCCACCAGTCCCGGACGTGCCGGTCGCCGCGCACGGAGAAGAACCCCGCGGTGCCCTCGCCCTCGGCGAGCAGGAAGGCCGGGACCGGCAGCGCGTCGGCGGCCGCGGCCGCGGCCGGGTCGGCGGCGCGCCGGCGGGTGGCCTGCCACCAGGTCCGCGCCTTCTCCTTGCCGACCCCGGTGTAGGCGCGGACCTGCGCCAGCCCCCACAGCGCGCCCGGCCCGAGCGGCGCGTCCGGCTCCCGGGCAGGCCGTCCGGCTGGCTTGTCGCCCGTCTGTTCGCTCACGGTCATTCGGCCGTCGTCTCCCTGCTCGTCGGTGCACACGATCGCGACGGCGCTCGCGGGGCCGCCATCAACTCGGCGACCACCCGGTCGAGGTCCTCCGGCGCGACTCCGGCCCACTCCCACCGGGTGATCTGCCGCAGAGCGGGCGGCAGGTGCTTCAGCGAGTCGCCGGGCCGCAGCGTGCACGCCGCCGCCATGGCGTCCCAGTCCTCCCACAGCTCGGGCCAGCCCGCCGCGGGCGCCAGCGCCGAGGCCGGCACCCGGCCCTGCAGTTCGGCGAGCCGGACCTTCAGGCTGCGGTGCCCAAAGGCCGCCAGCCACCCGGCGCACACTCCGTCCAGCCCGGCGCCGGCGGCGCCGGGCATCCCGTCGTGGCAGCCGAACAGCGGCGCGTCCGGTCCCGCCGAGCCTCCGTCCGGCGCCTGAATGGTGGCGCGCAGGAACCGCCACATCGCCGCCGGGAACCGCGACACCACCTGCGTGGCGTGCGCCTTGACCGCCGGGCACTCCCGGCACGGACCGCTCCGGCGCGGCAGCGGACGGGCCGCGGGCGGCTGAGGGAAGCCGGCGACGGGGAACCGCATCCGCGCGCGGTCCTCAGCGCCGTCCTCTGTGCGGTTCCGCATGCTGTTTCCCCTGCGGTTTCCACCACTGTTCGGGGCACTGTTCGGGGCGCTGTTCAGGCTGGTGTCGCCGGTGCCGTTCCCGGCGCTGTTCTCGCTGTCGCCGCAGGGCGCGAGGTCCCGCGGAGTCATCGGGCGCTCCCGCCGGTGGTGCCGGCCGGCGCGCCGGGCCGGGGCCCGTAGCCCTCCTCGGTGCCGGTGGCCGCGCAGCAGCCCGGGCAGCGCGGCAGGTCGGCGTGCTGGAAGGCGCCGCGCCGGAACCGGCCGTCGTGGCCGCACGCCGCGGCGGCGTCCACGGTCGGCCAGGTGACCGCCTCCAAGCCGCGCGGACGCGCCGCTCTGGGGTCGTCGGCCGCCGGTAACGCATGGAACTGCGGCCCCATCCCGAGGTTGATCAGCCACACCCACGGCGCCGGGCGCTCCCCGCCGCCGGGACGGGCGGCACCGGCCGCGGCCGGCGTACCGACTGCGGGCTCCCGGTCCCGCACCCGCTCAGCGGTCATCCGACTGCTCCCTCCGCGCCGCCGCCCCCGCTCCGACCGAATGACCGGAGCCGCGTCGATCATCTCATGCCTCGCGGTCATCCGACCGCCAACGCGCGCCACTGCCCTGGTATTCGGTCAGATGACCGAAACTGCTGGCGATGGCCCGGCACGGCGGGTCACTTGGTCGTAACGCCGGGCATTGCATCGGGAGCTGCGGTCGACTCGCCGCGTGCCCCAGCATGACGGAGTCGGTTGACCAAGCTTCGGAAGGGACGCGGCCGGATGCCTGGAAATGGGTTCGGGAAGGGAAACTTCCCGGACCTTACTCGCAGGTAACCCAGGTTCGGCCGCACCGCCGACAGCACGCTGCCACTGGAGATTTCAGTCCGCCATCCAAGATTTCACCGGGCGCCCGTCTTCCACTCGCTGCGATGCCCCCCGTCCCCAGGGATGCCCGGCACCCGAGGCTCCGGATCTCCGCCGATCAGATGCACTCCGTCCCACTGCGGTGTTTCGACCGACCGATCTTGACCATCCGTACTAGGGTTCTCGACGCATCGGCCGGAAACCGGCCGACCCATCGAACATCACCCCGGGCATGCTCCCGGCCGTCCGCACGGCCGCGACGCAGGGCACCCACCGGACCGTGCACAGGAGAGACGACCCCGATGCAGCCACCACCGGACCCACCACTGGAGCCACCACTGGAGCCACCACTGAGCCACGTCCCGGCCTCGGCCGCCGAGATCGGCCACGGCCGGCTGGCGGCCGACCTGACGGTGCGCGACGTGCTCGCGCTGCCCGAGGTCGCCTCCTATCGTGATCCGGCCCACCGCCGCCAGGCGGCCCGGCTGGCGCTGACCGAAGCCCGCCGCAACTCCCTAGACACCCTGGACCCGTCCTGGGTCTCCCCCAGGACCTGGTCCGACCCCGCCGGCCGGTCGGCCCGGCCGGCCGATGACGTGCGGCGGGACGTCGTGGACTGCGACGGCACGGTGTGGGAGCGGCACCCCGACGACCGCGACTCGTTCGGGGCGCTGCCAGTGGACTGCTGGTCGCCCCGGCGCCGGGCTGGCGAGCCGTCCGACGACCGCAGCTACTCCTGGTCCGAGCTGATCGAGCGCCTGGGCCCGCTCACCGCCTGCGCCCGCGGCCACCGCACCGTCCGCCCCTGACCCGGCCGCCTCGCCCGCGAGTTCCCCGGCCGCCATTTCCCGGCCGCCCGCCCGCTATCTGGAGGACCTCATGCCCCGCCGCAAGCGCTCGCTGACCAGCCTGGACACCTTCCGGCCCATCGACGGCGACGACTCATCCGTCCCCAGCCCTGCTCCCGCCGCCGAGCGGGACCAGCCGGGCCAGCCGTGGCCGCCCGGCGGGACCGGGCGGCGGCAGCCGCCGCCGCCCGAGCTGCTGGACTTCCTGGTCGACCTCGGCGTCGACGTCGCCGCGCTGCTGCCCGGCGCCGCCGACGGCACCGCCACCAACACCGACCTGGTCACCGCGATGCTGCAGCACGCCGACCGGCTCACCCGCACCGCCGAGCTGCTGCGCGCGCTCGGCGTGGCCTGGGGCCGCGAGTTCGTCACCCCGGATCCGGTCTCCTGGCCCGCGCTCGCCACCGCGGCCGCGCGCTCGGCCTCCACGCTCAAGGACATCGCCCCCACCCCCGAGGAGACCGCGGCCGTGGAGGAACTCACCCACCGCCCCAGCCGCGCCCACCGCGCCGAACTCGACATCCGCCTCCCGGCGGCCGGCAAGACCGAACACGCCCCCCTCACCCTGGGCATCCTGGGCGACTACGCCGCGCGCCCGCTGATCTTTGACGCCGACTCCTCCTCCGCCTCCGCAGGCTTCCCGGCCGACCCCGTCGCCGGGTCCGGGACCGGCGCTCCCGCCGAGCAGCCCGCTGGCGAGCCCGGCGCGGGCCCGCGCGCGGCGGTCGCCGACTCCGCCCCCTCCCCGTCTCCCGCCGCGTCACCGACGGACGGACCTGCATGACCGACCTGGTCGCCTCCCCCGCACCTCCGCCCGAGCCTCGATCCGAGCCGCTGCAGGGCCAGGTGGTGCCCGCCGCGCCGCCCGGTGGCCGCGGCGCCGCCCCGGACCTGGCCCGGTTCGTGCGCGCCCGCGTCCCGGCCGACGGCGACGCCGACGCCGCCTACCTGGCGGCGCTGGCCGCCGACGTCGCCGGGTACCTGGCCGCCGCGCACGCGCCCGCCACCCGCAGCAAGTACGCGCACGGCTGGGCCGAGTTCGAAGGGTTCTGCGCCCGGTTCGGCCTGCCGGTCGGGGTGCCGGCGCGGCCGACCGAGGTCGAGGTGGTCGCCCTGTACCTGGCCGAGCTGGGCCGCACCGGCATCGCGATGCGCACCGTGGCGCAGCGGATCGCCGCGATCCGGTACAAGCACGGCGAGGCCGGGCTGCCCACCCCCACCGACCATCCGTGGATCCGGCAGATCAGCCGCGGCATGCGCCGCACCCACGGCGTCCACGCCACCGGCAAGGACGCCGTCTCCCTGCCCCTGCTGGCGGCCATGGTCGGCGCCCGTCCCGTCCCGCCGCGCCCGCACCCGGCCGCCCGCGCCGCCGTCCGCCGCGCCTACCTGATCGCGCTCCGCGACCGCTGCCTGCTGCTGCTCGGGTTCTTCGCCGGGGTCCGCCGCACCGAATTCACCGGCATCCGGGTCGACGACCTGGAGCTCCTCGAACAGGGCCTGCGGATCACCCTCGGCCACAGCAAAACCGACCAGGAGGGCGCCGGCCGCACCATCGACATCCCCTACGCGCCCGCCGAGCTGACCTGGCTGTGCCCAGTGCGCGCCACTTTGGCCTGGCTGGAGGCCGCCGACCGGCGCCGCCACCTCGCCCGGCGCCGCCGGGTCCGCACCGGCCAGGCCGCGCCGCCGCTGCTGTCGGGCATCACCAACGGCGGCAACGTCCGCGCCACCGCACTGTCCGAACGGTACGTCGCCACCACCGTCAAGGACGCCGCCGCCGACGCCGGACAACCCGACGAGGTCGTCGACGCCCTGGCCGCGCACTCCCTGCGCGCCGGCATCAGCACCGCCGCCCGCGCCGCCGACGTCGACGAGCCCCGCGTCGGCCGCCTGCTCGGCCACACCGGCACCACCACCGGCATCTACAACCGCCCGCACTGGGACGGCCGCCTACACGAGATCCTCTACACCTGGATCCTCGCCCACCCCACCCTCAGCGGGCTCCCCGAGCGGTCAACCCAACAAGGCGGCTGACCCCCGATCCATACCTCTGATCTTGGCCTGGAGAACTTCAAGCGTCTGCGCTCACGTGTGAGCGTGGTTACGCTACGTAGCTATGCAGATTCCGGGTTCCGGGTATGTGGTGCGCCCTGAAGGGCTGCCCTTTGAGACCGAGGTGGACCAGATGGTCCGGATGCTGGTGGAGGGGGCCGCGCAGGACGGTATCGCTCCGTCCGAGGTCGAGCTCATGACGAACGTGACCGAGATGCCGGACGATCAGGTTGCGGTGCTAGGGACCACGATGAGGGCTGCCGGGGTGTCGATCACGCTGATCGATGACGGGCCTACTCCCCGCGCGGGAACGGTGCGTTCATGCGAGATGGAGCCGCATGAGCTCGCGGTTATCGACCAGGCCACGGCGGCCAGCCGCGAGGGTGACAGTCGGGTCCAGAACGACCGGTAGCTGCCCCAGGAGGGTGCTCCGCTGTTCCTGGCGACTTCCCTCCCCCGGCCCGCAGGGCCGCGCGAACTGCTGGACGCCATCCCCGGCGACCTGGCCAGATCCCCCGGACCAGGAAGCTGAGCGCTGGTCGGGATCGGCCAGGAAGGAAAGCGCGCCCATGGCATCACGGCGCGCGAGAACGGTGCTAACGTAGGGAACTCATTGACCCTATGAGGGTTCGCAACTGATCGAGTTTCTTCACCCGATCTGCATATTTCTTCATCGCCCCTTTGAGGGATCGCAACTGGTTGGGTTTGTTGCTGAATCCGCCCGCGAACCCGCGATCATCGCCCCTTTGAGGGAAAGCAAGGGCCCCGGCGCTTCGGCACCGGGGCCCTTGTCGCGTCCACTGGGCGCTACCTGGCTGTGATCCGCGCCGCCCGAAGGCGGCGCCACACCCCCGCTCTCGCGGGGAGCAAGATCCAAACGTCAGGGTCAACTACCCCTAGCAGCCGGATCACCCCCGCTCTCGCGGGGAGCATTTCGCACCATCACCTGGCTTGGGGTACCCCCGCATACGCGGGGCCAACTTGCCGGCCACACAAAACCAAGGACCATCCCCGCCTGAGCGGGGCTGTAGATCCAACGGGCGCAACTCTACGCCGGGCTGCCGACAGAATCCAGGTGACGCCAAGAGCAGCCGCCCAGCCGGCCCTTGTTACCGGCCGGTGAGAACGACGTCACCGCCGGGACTCTTGCCGGTATCAGTGCCCGCGCGGCAGTGGAACGGCACGTAAGACTCCATCCCACAGCCTGGGGATCCACGGCCCGAGTCGGAAAAGGAGCCGTACATGCGCGCTATCGCAGTCGGCGTCACGGCTGCCACTATCGCGGTTGTTGCCGGACTCCCACCGGCGCAGCCGCCGTTTGGTGTTCCGGTGTTGGCGGGCTGGCGCCGCGGCTACCGTGCCGCAGGTGGATCCCATCGCCCTCGCCGGGCTCGGCGTCTCTATCGTCGGTACCGCCTTCAGCGTCCCGGTCAGCGTCCTCGCCTGGAGGGCGGCGCACCGGTCGGCCGCGGCTGACCAGACGACCAGCCGGATCGAAGCCGACCGCCGCCACGGTGAGCTGACCCCGCACGTCACCATCACCGCCCGGCCGGGCAACCTCGACCATGTCGACGTGTGGATCGAGCTGTCCGGGCCGGTGGAACTCGGCGGCCTGGATGCCATCACCATCAGCGTCCGCGACGACATCCCCGGCCGCGCGCCGGTCTCCCCCGGCGGGCCGAGCGCGGAGGAGATCGCCGCGCAGGTCTGGGCGACCCACCAGTTCGTCCATGGCGGCGACGGCGCCGACGAGCACGGCCGCACCGTCCGGTGCGGCGCGCTACGAGTCGGCCAACGACGCCAGTTCGTTCTGAAGCCGACCCGGCCGCCGCACTGGACCTCCATGACTGGCGAGTCCTGGCAGGCCGAGCGCGCCGAGCATCCGTTCGTGCTGGAGTTGGTCGGCCGCAAGGACGGCCTGCCGGACTGGACCGTCCCGGTCAAGGTCGAGTTGCCGTAGAGCCCGTCTTGGCGGCAGGGGCCGCTTCGCTGGGCAAATCAAGGTCACCGCACACCGCGGTGTCATGGACCTTTCGCGAGTGAGAGGCCGCCACCAGGACGGCGACGGGGCGCGGGCCGATGCTGAGTGCCCACGGGCAGTCCTGGCAGATCAATTCATGCACGGGCTCCGAGAGCATGGGAGTCAACCGCACCGTGCCGAGCATCGCCGGGCCGAAAGGGCCCGGCGACAGGGGCATCGAGATCGTGGTCATGGCCCTGGACGGTAGCGACAGAGCCCTTCGACCACAGGTCATCCGCGGATGATCTTCCAGATCGCTACGTGCAGTGCGGGGAAGAGCTGACCTTTGGCCCAGGCCTACGAGTCGCTGTATCCGGCACGGATAATGTCGACTCACTCGACATGTCGAATGGGTCGACATAGGTTGGATGGGTGGACATTGATGATGCCGCCTCTCGGCAGGCCCTGGCTGCGCTCGGCGGATGGGTCGCCCGCCGCAACCGTCTCCCACAGGACCGCGCCGACTTGCTCGCCGCCGCCTGGTGGGCGGGGATCCGCAATGTCGCCGCTCTGGCGCGTGCGGCCGATGTCCGTCGCGACACCGTGTACGCCGACCTGCGGTCACGTGGGATCGACGCCGCGGACCGGCAGGCCCGTATCGCTCCCGTCCAGGACATACCGCTCGATTACCAGCCGATCGCCCGGGGCGAAGGGGCGTTCCAAGAGTCCCTGACGGGCGAGGAGATCCGCGCGGTGATGCGGCGGGTGTTCGGAGCCGGCTGCCAGGTGACGTCCGCCGTGGAGCTGGGTGCGGGGATGTACAACTCCACCTACCGCGTCCAGGTCGCGGGCGCTGAGCCGGTGATCTTGCGGGTGGCGCCGGAGCCGGGCCGGCAGTTCCGCAGTGAGCGGGAGTTGATGCGCAACGAGCTGGCGTCGGTGCCGTGGCTGACGCCGATCGCTGCGCTGATGCCGCGGGTGATCGCCGCGGACTGGTCCCACACGGTGATCGGCCGGGACTACATGGTGCAGAGCCTGCTGGCCGGGGTTCCGGCACCCGAACGGCTGTCGGAGTATCCGCGGCGGATCTGGGGCGGGTACTTCGCGCAGCTCGGCGAGATCACCGCCGCGGTGCACGCCGTGCGGGGCCCGCACTTCGGGCCGGTCGCTGGCCCGGGGCACGCGACCTGGTCGCAGGCGGTGCTGGCGTCGTTGGAGGACATCGCCGCCGACGTGGACAGCGTCGGCTTGGACGCCGCCGACCTCCGCAAGGTCGCCGCGGTCGCCGCCGAGCACCGCGCCGTGCTGGATGAGGTCACCGAGCCGCGGCTGCTCACCGGGGACCTGTGGACGGTCAACGTGATGCTGTCGGACACCGCGCCGGCGCCGATGATCAGCGGGGTGCTGGACTTCGATCGCACGTGGTTCGGGGAGGTCTCCGCTGATTGGACCGTCCGCATGGCGACCGCCAAGGACGACGAGCGGCGCGGGTTCTGGGACGGGTACGGCCGGCTCGACCGCACGTCCCCGGGCGCGGTGCTGCGCTCGCGGATCTATGAGGCCCGGCATGTCGGGGCGCTGCGTCTGGAGCGGTTCCGGCTCGGCCACCACGACGCGGTGACCCGCTCCTATCAGGAGATGGCCGCGGTGGTGTCCGCGCTGACCTGACTCGCCAGCCCCGCCCGGCCCGCTGCGACGTCGGCGCCGTTGACGGTGACGTGGATGCCGCGCGCCAGCGCGCCAGCGCGTCGGCGCGCTGCTCGAGGCGCTGCGGGTCGTCTCCGGTGACGACGAAGGATCCCAGGCGGCCGCGGTTGCTGACGGCCGGTTCGACCTGGTCGCCGGCGGCGGCGCGGACCCGGACGTCGGGCACGTCGGGCTCGCCGTGGGGAAGGCCGGTGATCGCGGTGAGGGTCCCGTCGGCGGGCGCGATGATGAACCGCACCTGCGCGCCGGCGACCCCGAACACGCCGCCGCCGCGGCCACCGCCTCCCTCACCCTCGCCAAGCCGACTGACTCAGCGAGCGCGCCAGCGCTGCCCGCCGCACGCGACCGCCCGAACAACCCTGAGTCGAGCCGCAGCCGGAGCCTTCGCGACGAACCACGGCATCACCAAACGCCGGGCCCCACCAAAGGGAGGGGCCCGGCGCTTCACCTCCCGGGGGCGGGCGGAGCATTCGTCGTCCGCAAGCCGGCGGTGTCAACGGCCGCTTCATGGAGCTCACGAGGCGAAAAGAGCGTGAATGGATCGCCTAGGTCGGAGGCGGCCAGGGCCAGGACCTGCTACTGCACCTCGTCGCAACGCTTCGCATGCTGTGATGACGTCTATGACGAATCAGCCGAGATCGGAGGATTCCATCAGGTCGCCGCGCCGTCGCGGGCGTCGTCTTGCCCTTGCGTCGATCGTGTACGCGAGCGGCTGCGGCGTGGTGAGCGCCTGGGCTGTACTGCAGATCGGCTTCGCCGGGCTGGCCCTTGCGGTGGCCGCGTTCGTCCTTCTCGCCGGAACGATAGGAGGCCAGTGCCTCATCGTGGTGCTCGCCAGCGGGCGCCGCGATGAGGTCTGCCGGCTCGACCGGGTCGCAGATGCGGTCGTGGTCTGCCTGACCGCTCCTCCCCTGCTGGCCACGCTGATCCGCTTCCTCGGTGTGACGCCCAGCGATGGTTGGCGGATGATCTTTCTACGGGCTCGCCTTTCCCGTGGGTTTCCGGAGATCGTTGGCGAGTTCACCCAGGGTTCGTTGGCGAGGCCGGCGTGATGAATCTCTGCGGCC